>JARFXQ010000026.1 GCA_029194725.1 Nitrospira sp.
GATGTCGCGCGTATCAAGGATGTGCATCAGGCGGTGCGACGCTCTATTGCGAGGGAACCGGTAATCATCGTGCCTGGCCGAATCTCAACCACGTGATGCTGGAGTTCTTCACGCACCCGGAAAAGTTCTTGTGATCTCCGTGTGATCCTTTGATAATCCGTTCGCCCTGAACATGTCGAAGGGCGTGTAACCCCAGGCAGTTCCGTTCATGGTTCGACAGGCTCACCACGAACGTCAATCTTGGACCCTATTCTAGGATGGAGCATCAAGGACTCATCGCTGGGCTCGTGGTCTGCGGATATCTGTTGGGTGCCGTCCCTTTTGGAGTGGTCATCTCAAAGGCGATGGGCCTGCCTGATCCTCGCACGGTTGGAAGTAAGAATGTCGGATTTACGAACGTCTTGCGTGTGTCGGGCAAGAGGGCCGGTATCCTGACCTTGATCGGGGACATGGGCAAAGGATGGGTGATGGGTTTCGCGGCCACGCAGCTGCTGCAAGCCGAATGGGCTATTCTGGTCATCGCACTCGCTCCCTTTCTGGGCCATCTCTTTTCGCCGTTTCTTGGATTTAAAGGCGGGAAGGGTGTGGCGACGGCGCTTGGCTCTGTCCTCGGTGTCGCGCCGCTAATCGGGCTGTTGCTTCTATCGGCGTGGATCGGATCGGTGGCTCTGTGGCGCTACTCCTCCGGCGGCGCACTGACGGCATTTGGACTATTTCCAATTATCGCTGCATTGCTCCGACCGACGGTCGCCTTCATATCGTTTTCTGTGCTCGTGACTGGGCTCATCGTGATCAAGCATAAGGGGAATATTGAGCGATTGTGGAAGGGGACGGAGAGCAAGATGGGGGAGAGGAAATCGGAATAGGGAGCAGTCAGACCGGTCTTGTGCTCGCCGAGGCCCCACGATGAAACAGTGGTCCCTCGATGCGCGCAGTAAAGACCAATCTGACTACTCCCTATCTTTGTGGGGTGGGGGAAGAGAGGAATCCATTGCGGGTTCTGCGACGGCGCACAGTTCCCGCTGTACTACGCGTTCGCGGAATGAGCGCTCTCAGAAGGGCCTCGTTCGATGCGCGCAGTGAACGACAACCTGGCCGCTCCCCATTCTTATTTTGAAGGGGAAGAAAGAGGGAGGCAGCGCGGTTGATCCTCTGTGCTCGCCCACCGCGCACGCAAGACTCATCAGACTTACATCAGATCAGGCGGTGCTCGGTGGACGTGCGCACCTAAGGACCGAACCGCACTGCCCTCAAGGGGGCGAGTAAAAGAGAAGAAGTGTGACGATGCACGCAGTTTTGGATTCAACCAGGCCACCCTTCTGGGAGGGGAGAAGAGCAAGATTGCAAAACATTGTTGAAGCAACGTTTGGTGCGCGCCCTCAGAAGGGCCTCGTTCGATGCGCGCAGTGAACGACAACCTGGCCGCTCCCCTTCTTGTTTGAAAGGGGGAAGGAAAAGAGCCAGGGCACGACAGCCGCAACAGAATAGGGATAGGCGTTATTCCAAACAAAGAGAGTTAACGCTGCTCTAACCTGCGGCGAACCGAGCAATCATAAGGCCCAGCATCAGATGGAATGGCTTGTTAGGCCTCGACATTGCAAAGTCGACCACCGTGTTCCGCATAATGCATAAGGCGATCGTGAACTGCTCGAATTTCGTCGAGTACCTCCTGGACCTTGAATCGCTGCCCAAAGATCTCAAAGATGCCGACGTCGGTGTAGTACGCGCAGAAGAGGTAAGTCGGCGCTTCAACCTCGCGACCTTGAGGTCCAACGTAGGTCGGCAAGATCACGCCGGCGGTCAGGCGGATGCAAAATTCGTCGAGCCGCTCATCCAGGTGCTCCAGATGGTTGCGCAGGTCACGATTTCGTAGAGGACTGCTCTCGGTGACACCGAGACTGGTCTTGAGTCTCGCCGCCCGAGAGAGATGCGGCTCCTTGTTACGTGCAGGCCAGAAATATCGGGACACTGCTGCCGCATGCGCGATAAGGGCTTGGACGCCGTTAATGATTGTGAAGGCATACTCGTGCCACTCCGGCGATGACGGAGCACACTTGCTGCCGGCGTTAAGCGCGCCACGTACCTCTTCTGCGGCTCGCAGGGCCGCCTGTGTGGAGTGAAGCATGGACTCTATATAAAAGGCCTCATGAGGAGGCCAAATACCGCCTGGAATCATGTTGGTCATCGTAATCCCATGGTACGTCGAACGCTCGCATTCACCCGTGGGCGAGCGAACATCTGCGAGCCTGGTCTTCAGGTGAAATGCTTGTTATGCATCTCGTGTCCTTGGTTCGAGCTTGAGCAGATTTTCAATGTCCTCTACGATCATGTCGAAGCCTTTGTGTCGGTTGTTACCGGTGAAATATGTTCCAGCCATCGGTACGTCTTTCTCGCCGAGCGGGATCCACCAGACCTTGCCCCGAAAGTCAGCGACGTGCTTTGGAGCGGCAACTTTAAAGGTGTCACAGAGGCTTTTGAAAGGCACAGCTCCTAACGCGAGAATGCGTTCAGCCTTCGCTGCCATGAGTTCACGGTACAAGAATGGCGAGCAGTTCTTCACAGCTTTCATCGACGGCCGGTGGTCATTGTCCTTTCCGGACTGGTTCATCTTCGCCTTGGCTGATGGGCACTTCACGGCAGGCGTCAAGAATAGTCGGAGATCGCGGAACTGACGGCAGCTCGTTACTTCCGTGTCAAGCGGTCGCCGAAGCGCTCTGAAAAGTCCCTCTCGAACTGCATCCCGTGCTGCCTCATCCCAGAAGTAGGCGCCACCCCAAGGCGGAGCCACCGAGATGAAGTAGAGGCGGACGGGTTGCACAGGTTCCCACGGCGGCTTCCTCTTCTCCGCTTTTGGTACCCGCAGATAGGGAATCCGGCGTTCTTCGCACCAGCGGCACGTCTGAATGTCCTTCTGAATCGATTCCCAATCAATCATCGGCCCTGGATGCATAACGATTGAGTATACTGACCGGCATAGTACACGCAGCTGGACCCAATACTGACGCGGGATTCTTGCTCATGTTCCAGCACTTGTCAACGCTCTCCATAAGCCACGGTCCCGCGTGCTAGGAGGAAACTAACGGGCGACGATGCTGACCTGTGCGGAGTAGCCGAGTTGGGCGAGGAGTTGCTCGCAGTCGTTCCAGGTGAGGCCGAATGCGCGTACATCGGCGACGCCGATCCTGGCCACGACGTCGCGAATGGTCGAAAGATGAGCTGGATCAAATTCACTGTCCATCAAAGCCGATTCCGCCCAGGCTACCAGGCTGTCCAGTGACAATTCATGTCGTAGGTGAGCGGCAAGCTTTTCAGCAACGGTCTTGCGCGTGATAAGTTCCATGGTCCTTAGACCTTCCGATGTCCCAAGTCTACCGGATACTTGTCATGTACCTCAACTAATCGGCCGCTTTCGTCGTAGATTTCCTGATAGAAACGGACCGTAACCTCTCTTGTATCAACTTCTTTGACATACCGTGCCCTCCAACCTGAGCGACCGAGAACATCATACCAATAGCGTCTCCCTCCATTCTTTAGATTCTGCCAATTCGGAAACTTCCGCTCATTTTGTTCCTTTGTACTCACAGCGCGCGCATAGTCACGAATTTCTCAGTTGCTGTCAAGAAAACTGATCAGCTAATCACATTGAATTGACTCTCCTTCACCCCCTTCATATAATGCGACCCGTTCGCGGTTCACATTATCCGACCTACACTTATGCGATCGCTCTTCAACGGAAACGCGGCCAAAAAGCTGGCGAAGGTTCGAGCCGGACTGCGCCATGCCTTTGCCGTTCAGCCTGAGACTCAGCCCCTCTCCACAGAAGATGTCCAATTGCTGGAGCGGATTGCCGAGACGGTCGTCAAGCGTGGTATGGCGGCTCCGGCGACGATGTTCTTGGAATCGATGGGACCCATGAACTTTCTGGGAAGTCAGGCTCTGCATTTCATCACACCAATCATCGATTGCGCGTTCAACGTCAAAGAAGTCGAGCAGGTCGCCCGATTACTCGAGCGCCGTGACACGGTGACTCGCCTAATTACCATCATTGAAGCCAAATCTGCTCCAAAGGGAGCAACGGCTCAATGACCGCTTCCGCTTCCACTCCTCCCAAAATCGACCATCCTCTCAACGTGATCGTCGCGACCGATTGCGGCAGCACGACGACCAAAGCCATTCTCATCGAAAGAGTCGGTGACGAGTATCGGCAGACCTATCGTGGCGAAGCGCCGACGACGGTGGAAGCGCCATTTGAAGACGTGACCCGTGGCGTGCTGAATGCCATCGCCGAAATCGAAGAGTTATCTGGTCGTAAGATCTTGGACGGCGATCAGATCATCACTCCTTGCCGGGATGACAAGACCGGTGTTGATATCTATATCTCGACCAGCAGCGCGGGCGGTGGTTTGCAGATGATGGTGACCGGTGTCGTACAAAACATGACAGGTGAGAGCGCGCAGCGGGCAGCGCTGGGCGCTGGGGCCATCGTCATCGATGTGTTAGCGGTCAACGACGGCCGGTTGCCTCACGAAAAGATTGAGCGGATCCGGTCCATGAGGCCAGACATGATTCTCATGTCCGGCGGGACCGATGGAGGGGCCGTCACGCACGTGGTAGAGATGGCGGAATATGTGGCAGCGGCGGAACCACGGCCTCGGTTCGGCATGAGCTACAAATTGCCCCTGATCTATGCAGGTAACAAGGACGCTCAACCTCAAGTCAAAAAAATTCTGGAAGATAAGTCGGCACTGGTTGTCACCGAGAATATCCGGCCGGTGTTGGAACGAGAGAACTTGGCGCCGGCACGGAACAAAATCCATGACCTCTTTCTCGAGCATGTGATGCAACAGGCACCCGGTTATAAGAAACTGATTGATATGGCCGGGGCACCCATCATGCCGACTCCAGCTGCCGTCGGCCTCATCATGGAAGCGATCGCCAAACGGGAACATCTGAATCTTATCGGTGTTGATATCGGAGGCGCAACGACGGACGTCTTTTCTGTGTTTGACGGGGTGTTCAATCGGACGGTCAGCGCCAATCTCGGCATGTCATACAGCGTCTCCAACGTCCTTGCTGAAGCGGGGCTGGCGAGCATCATGCGTTGGGTACCGTTTACGATTGACGAGCAGACGTTGCGCAATCGGATCAAGAACAAGATGATCCGTCCGACAACGATTCCACAAACGCTCGATGAACTACAAATCGAGCAGGCGATTGCGCGCGAAGCCTTGCGCCTGGCCTTGATCCATCACAAGTCGCTGGCCACGGGGTTGAAGGGTGTGCAGCAGGAACGAACGATTTCAGACGTCTTCGAGCAACAAACGTCCGGCAAGGCACTGATCGACATGTTGAAGCTGGATCTGATCGTCGGCAGCGGCGGCATCCTCTCGCATGCGCCACGCCGCATCCAGTCGATGCTGATGATGGTCGATGCCTATGAACCGATGGGCTGCACGAGATTGTCGGTCGACAGCATCTTCATGATGCCGCATCTCGGAGTGCTGTCGACGATCAATGAGAAAGCGGCGACCGACGTGTTCGTTCGAGATTGCATGATCTATCTGGGAACCTGTGTGGCGCCGATCGGACAGGGAAGGGACGGCGATCTCTGTGCCGACTATGAAATTACCTGGCCCGACGGGAAGACCGCGAAGGAGCAATTGAAGTTTGGCGAGTTGAGGTTGTTTCCATTAGGGTCTGGCAAACAGGCGACGATCAAGGTTCAGCCGGCCAAAGGGGTCAACATGGGTGAAGGTCCCGGCACGGCGATCACCAAGGATATCCATGGCGGCGTCGTAGGGCTCTTGCTCGATGGCCGTGGCCGACCGCTCCGATTTCCCGTCGAGCAACAAGCTCGTGTCGCGGCCCTCACGAAATGGTTCAAGGCAGTTGATCTCTATCCGGAGTTGAGTGTTGAGTGAGGAGCACTGAGGCAGAGTTCCAAAGACATTCATCATCTCAGCACTCAGTACTCGGGACTGTTAGTAGGATGGCTCATTCCTATACCCCAGGCCTCACTGTTACAGATCGCACGGTCATCCATCGGCGGCGCATGTTGCCTCTGCCAGGCAAAGTGGTAGTCAATCTCGGTGACACAATCAGTTCCCAACAGGTGGTGGCCCGGGCAGAGTTGCCGGGGAAAGTCTTTCCAATCAATCTCGCCAATCAACTCAGCGTGGCTCCTGGCGAAATCAGAGAGTATCTGACCAAGAAGGAAGGCGATGTTGTTGGAAAGGATGAGATCCTCGCCGAGAACAAACCGCTGATCAAATGGTTTAAGACGGAGATTCCTTCGCCGGTTGCGGGCACCATCGAATCGGTGTCGGCCGTGACCGGGCAAGTCCTCCTGCGCGAACCTCCCCGGGTGCTTCAGCTGCTTGCCTATGTGGATGGAACGATCATCGAAACGATTCCGCAGCAGGGTGTCGTCGTCGAGACGACCTGTAGCCTCGTCCAAGGGATCTTCGGCATCGGAGGGGAGACCTCCGGCGAAATTGTGATGGCAGTGCAGACTCCGGACGAACCCCTCACTCCAGGTCATTTCAATTCCACCATGAAGGGCAAAGTCGTGGTAGGAGGATCGTTTCTCCCATCCGAGGCCATGAAAGAGGCCAAGGCAGTTGGTGTGGCCGGCCTGGTCGTCGGCGGGATTCACGATGAAGATCTGCGAGCTTTATTGGGGTATGACCTTGGCGTTGCCATCACCGGGACGGAACAGGTGGGGTTTACCTTGATCTTGACCGAAGGGTTCGGGACGATTCCAATGGCGGCCAAGACATTCAAGTTGCTCTCAAGTCATGCTGGCCAGAAAGCCTCGATATCCGGTGCCACCCAGATCAGGGCTGGAGTCATTCGCCCTGAAATTATCATCCCGCAGGGAGAGGGTGGCGTTGGGATGGCTACGCAGACACAACGGGAGGGGATTCGCCTCGGCGATCCGGTCCGGATCATCCGTGATCCGTTGTTTGGTCGCATCGGCGAAGTGTCGGCTCTTCCACCGGAGCTGACTAAGATTCCCACGGAGAGCGAGGTGCGGGTATTGGAAGTGAAGTTTGCTGATGGGAAGAAAGTGATCATCCCGCGAACGAACATCGAGGTGATCGAAGGAGCATGAGGCCCGTTGCTCAACCCGCAACTTTTGTGCGGCGGGCCTTTGTGGTGCTCTGGATACTGGTCTGTTTCGTTTGCGTGAGCTCTCCGATGTCCGCAGAGGCAGCGCTGACGGCTCCTCAAGATGTGAAGGTCTTCGATACGCCGAGCGATGGAGGAGGGAGCCTCACGGTACAGTGGTCTCCTGCGCCATGGGATAGCCCGGATGTCCGTTATCAGGTCTTGGTCGGCGAGGCCTCCGCAACCGATCCTGCGACATTTGCGGTCGTCGCGGAGTTCCCGGCGAACAGCAAGTATGTCAAAGACACAAAAACGGCCTGGTGGACAAGGACCGTTGACAAGTCGTGGCATCAGACGATCATCAGAAGTGCCAAGGGCGTCGAGGTCAAGGATGGCACGCCCTATGCGGTAGCGGTAGCAGCGGTGCAGGACGATCGGCGGATGTTCAGCCAAGTCTTGGTGGCCACCCCTTCGCCGGACTGGTTCAACTGGAACCAGCTCAACAACCTGATAATCGCCATCTCATTCGGCGGGCTGGTCTTCTATACGATCAGTCATGCGAAACGAAAGGAGATCTTCCTGCGCCGCATTCCGGGGCTTGATGCAGTGGATGAAGCCATCGGACGAGCGACGGAGCTTGGCAAGCCGATCCTCTATCTGACCGGCGCGCACGACCTGCATGATCCTTCGACGATCGCCGCCGCGGTCATCTTGGGGAAGGTTGCGAAACGGGCTGCGCTGTATGAAACGGAACTGATGGTGCCTCACCGGGAGCCGATTACGATGGCGGTCTGCCAGGAAATTACCAAACAGGCCTATCTGGAAGCGGGGAAGCCTGATCTCTTCAAGGAGGACGCCAACTTTTTCATCACTGCCGATCAGTTCAGCTACACAGCGGCGGTGGACGGCATTATGCTGCGGAAGAAGCCGGCCGCCAATTTCTTCATGGGAGCGTATTTTGCGGAGGCTTTGCTGCTGACAGAAACCGGCGCCAGCACCGGCGCGATTCAGATTGCTGGAACGGATTCGGATCACCAGTTACCGTTTTTCGTGACGACCTGCGACTACACGTTGATCGGCGAGGAACTGTATGCGGCCAGCGCATACCTTTCCAGAGAGCCGGTTCAGATCGGAACGCTGCGTGGTCAAGACATTGGGAAGGCCGTGATCTTGAGCATGCTGGCCGTCGGAACGGTGTTGGCAACGATCGAAGTCGTCACCAGCGCGCATTGGCCGCAGATCTTTCTCGACCTCTTTCGGGATCTCAAATGATCTTCCTGCGCCGTCAGCTTCCGCTCTTGGTTACTTTGATTTCTGGTTTGCTGTTCGCCGGCCAGTACTATGTACCGCATCCGGCCTCGGAACAGATGCTCACTTCTGCCACAAAGTGGCTGCAGATCATCGGGGGATTCGCATTGATCTTGGGAGTAACCAGTCTGTTTCATCAACATGCGGTCAAGATTAAACGGCAAGAAGCGGGATGGGGCTATAGTCTTGTCTTGTATGGCGGGATGCTAGGAACAATTGCCGTCGGACTGTGGGCCAACGGAAAAGAGAGCGTCAATGGGGCCATGACGGCATTCGGCTGGGTGTACAACTTCATGATGGTGCCGCTGCAAGGAACCATGTTCGCCATCTTGGCATTCTTCATCGCATCGGCTGCCTACCGCTCGTTTAGGGCTAGAAGTCGTGAAGCGGCGGTGCTGTTGGTGGCAGCCGTGATTGTGATGATGGGACGGGTGCCGCTGGGCGAATATCTGATTCCCCTGAGCGGCGATGTGTCTTCCTGGATCTTGAATGTGCTCAACGCCTCTGTGCGCCGGGCTATTCTGATCGGAGTCAGTCTCGGAGCCGTGGCCTTGTCGTTTAAGATTATTTTCGGCGTGGAGCGGTCCTACCTGGGCGGGGGTAAGGAGTGAGAACGTTCGCATGACTCTCTCTGAACGGATGCTCCAGATCGATCGGCGGATCATCTTCCTGGTGATCGGGCTCTGCACACTCTTGCCGTTGCTCTATCCGGTCGGTTTGCCGATCAAGATTACCTCGGAAGTGCGCGGCGTGTACGACTATATTGAGTTGCTGCCGGAGCACTCAGTCTTCCTCCTTTCAATTGATTTCGATCCGGCATCCAAACCCGAACTGTACCCCCAGGCTATAGCCATACTGCGCCATGCGTTCAGGAAAAAGCTTCGCGTGATCACCATGACACTATGGGTGTCCGGTACCGGGATGGCTGATCAGTTGGTCACACAAGTCGCCAAAGAAATGGAGAAAGAATACGGAAAAGATTATGTCTTTCTCGGATGGAGTCCGGGAGGGCAGGCGGTGATCATCAACATGGGGCAGGACCTCTATTCGGCCTTTCCCAGCGACTATGGTGGCAAGCCTACGAAGGACTTGCCGGTTTTGGACAGCGTGCGAAATTTGAAGGATGTGACTTACATGGTCAGTCTGGGAGCAGGGAAGCCCGGAGTCGAAGAGTGGTACGTCTTCGGCAAGGACAAGTACAAGTTTGAAATGGGCGGGGGATGTACGGGAGTCATGGCTCCGGGACTGTATCCGTTGCTACGGAGCGGTCAGATCAACGGCCTCATCGGCGGTCTCCGCGGCGCGGCGGAATATGAGAGCCTCATCGGCCAGAAGGGCAAGGCTGTGGCAGGAATGGATGCGCAGTCCGCCACGCATTTCGCCATCATTGTCCTGGTGATCATGTGCAACGCATTCTATTTTTCGCTGCGGCAGCAGAGAAGGTGAAGAAGCAGTGACGACCATGCCGTTTGAGTTGATCGTGGGGGCTTGGGTTGCAACCGGCTTGACCCTCCTCATCTTCACGTTTCTGTATAGAGACAACCCGCTTTTCAAACTGGCCGAGCACCTCTACGTCGGAGTCTCCGTCGGATACATAATCGTCAAGACGTACGATACCGTGATTGTCCACTTGGTCGTTAAGCCGATCGTGGAAAACGGTGAAGTTGCTCTACTCATTCCAGTCGCCATCGGGATGCTCATGTTGGCTCGGTATGTACCGAAAGCAGCCTGGATGTCTCGGTACGCGTTCGCCCTGATCGTCGGGATGGGGGCAGGGTTGGCGATTCCGAGAACGATTTCTTCGTTCATTCTAAAACAAATCGAGGATACGGTGAGACCGTTGCTGTCGCTTACAGGAACGGATGGCATCACGTTCTCGATGGACGTGCTCAATCCTTCCAGCAACCTCAACGCAATCATCATCCTGCTCGGGGTCAGCTCAGTCCTGTTCTACTTCTTCTTTTCGATCGAGCATAGTGGACTGGGGAAGGCGGTCGCGCGAACCGGCATTATCTTCCTGATGATTTCTTTCGGGGCGGCTTTCGGGTACACGGTCATGGCTCGCATGTCGCTCTTGATCGGTCGATTGACAGATTTGATCGAATTCTCCGACGCCTCATATGGTCGGCCTACCATCTGGTTACTGATTCTTATTGTTGGAGCGCTCTTCGTGCTCGCTCGACGAAGACCAGCCCATCCTCCTGATACGCAATAGATCGGTCGTGACGTTGGTTGCAGCGGCGCCAGTCCGTCCCCTACAATGTCCCTGCTATGATATCCGGTGCATCAAAATCCCCCGCCCAAAATCCAGTCCTGCGGAACTTGCAATTTTCCCCCATCAAGCAGGGGGACGACCAGCTGATCGTGCTGTGGGATCCCAGCGGCCTGAGCAGAGAGAAACTGATTTTGCCGTTGAACTTGTTTTTCATCGTGCAACATTTCGATGGTGAACATTCACTCCAAGAGATCGGTGTCTTGTACCTGAAACGGTTCGGCGAGTTTCTGATGCCGAGTAAAGTGGAGCAACTGGTGGTGGATCTGGAACAAAACCTTTTCTTGGAAGGGGCAAGAACCGAGTCGGCGCGGCAACAGGCCAGAATTGAATATCGGCATCAGCCGACCCGACCCACGGCATTTGCTGGACGGAGCTACGAGGCGGATGGCGCCAAGCTGCGCAAGCAAATCGACGGTTTCTTCACATCAGGGGAAGGGCCGGATTTTAAGCCATCCGAAAATAGGGGTAAGTTAATGACGGGACTGGTCGCCCCCACATACGACCTCAAGGAAGCAGGGCCGGTCTATGCGTGGGGATACAAAGAGTTACAGGAGGCTCAACAACCTGATGTCTATGTTCTTATTGGAACTGCCCATGCCGGGCTCGAGAACTTCTTTGCTGTCACGGACAAGGATTTTGAGACGCCCTTGGGAGTTGTTCAAGCCGATCGGGCTATCTTGGGCCAATTAAGAAGGTTTGTGCCGGAATACTTCGAAGAAGAAATCGCGCACCAATCGGAACATGCCATTGAGTTCCAGTTGCCGTTCCTCCAAACCATTATCGGCAAACCCTTCACAATGGTCCCCATTCTGTCATCGTTTTCCGCGTTGAGCCTGAATGATCCAGCCGTCCGGAACTCAGTGGATCGATTTCTCACTGCCCTACGAGGCACAATGAGTTCCTCCGGAAAGACCGTCTGTATTATTGCGGCAGGGGAGTTGGCTCATCTTGGTCTTCGATATGGCGATAATGCTCCGCCGACCGATTTTTCTTTTCATCGTTCGATGCAGCATGACTTGGAGATGTTGAAGCAGGTCGAGGAACTCCAGCCGGAAGGGTTCGCCGACTACATCCGGAAAGAAAGCGATCGGCGGCGAATCTCCGGCTTCTCACCGATTTATAGCTTATTACGATTGGTCCAAGCGGAGAAGGGACAGGTCTTGCGCTACGACCGAGGGATTACGGATCAGTACAACTCAACCGTAACCTACGTCAGCATGGCGTTCTTCTAATTCCGGATTTGTTTCCTTCCTTTGATCATAGCGAATGTTAGGCCTAAAACATTCACTCCGTCGCAGACCTCGCACGGCGTGCCTCGTAAACATTGCCCCCGCTTCCAACTACCTGGTTCGATCCCATAACCAGAAGGCCACTCCTGGTTACGAAACGCCCTATTACCTAACTTCAAATTAGTTGGGCCAAGTTCCGACGTTATAGGCATGGAATCCAGGTTCTCGGTGAACGATTCATGCCGTCGAGTGCCGCGACTTTGTAACATTCTGCCAATGTCGGGTAGTTGAAGACCGTATCGATAAAGTAATCGATCTTGCCGTGAAAGGCCATGACGGCTTGGCCGATGTGGATCAGCTCCGTGGCCCCTTCGCCGATGGCATGGACACCGAGGAGATGTCTGGTGTGTCGGTGAAACAGCAGCTTGAGCATGCCGGTTTCATCGCCGATGAGTTGTCCACGGGCGATTTCTTCGTAGCGGGCGATACCGACTCCATAGGGCACCTCTGCCTGTGTGAGTTCTTCCTCGTTTCTACCCACCATGGAGATTTCTGGAATGGCATAGATGCCGTAGGGGAGGAGCGAGGTGTCGGTACGCTCCGGATGACCAAAGGCGTGGCAGGCGGCATGACGGCCCTGTTGCATTGACGTCGATGCCAAGGCGGGAAAGCCGACGACGTCGCCGACCGCATAGATGTGGGGAATCGCCGTTTGGAAGTGTTCGTTGACAGTCAAGCGTCCACGCTCGTCAGGTTTGAGCGCGATGGCGTGGAGATTCAGCGATTGTGTCGCCCCGACGCGCCCGATGGCGTACATGAGTGTCGATGTGTGGACCGGACGGTTGTTCCGCAAGGTTACTTGGACGGACTTGTCCCATCCTTGCTCGATCGCGAGGACTTCTTCATCGTGATACAGCGTCACTCCCAGGTCTTTCATTCGTTGTTGGAGCGTTTCAATGATCTCAGGGTCCACAAACTCCAGCAGCCGCGGTCGTTTATCGATAAGAGTGACCGGGATGCCTAAGGCGGCGAGCATCGAGCCATATTCCGTTCCGATCACACCGCCCCCGACGATCACAATGGAGGCGGGAATGCGCTTGAGGGTCAGGAGTCCGTCCGTGTCGATGATGGTCAGGTCGTCGAACGGAATGTGTGACGGCCGCGCCGGCTCCGTCCCCACGGCGATGACGATGAAGTCCGCCGTCAGCTCAAGCGCGCCATGATCTTTTTGAATGCGCAGGCGATGTGGATCGAGGAAACTGGCCGAACCCAAAAACATATCGACCTGATTCCGAGCCATCTGATTCTGCACGGTCTGGATTTCGTGCTTGATGACGTGGTTCGCGCGAAAAGCTAGGTCTTCGATCGTGATTTTCTTCTTTAAGCGGTACTCTTCCCCATAGATGTTGCGTTGACGAAATCCGGAGAGATAGAGCACCGCTTCGCGAAGGGATTTGCTTGGAATGGTCCCGGTATTGATGCAGACCCCGCCGACGACCGCCTTCCGCTCGATGATCCCGACCTTCTTGTTCAGCTTGGCCGCCTGAATGGCAGCCTTTTGGCCGGCTGGTCCTGTGCCGATGACAAGTAAATCGTAATGAGCCATTGGTATGGGAGCGGCTCAGGTTGAGGTTGGATCATCCGCGTCGCTCAACCTTCATCTTCAACCTCAGCCTGACCCTGAGCATCGCACAAACTCAGCTCTCCGTCACCAATCGACGAGCAAATTGCAAGGCTTCTTCCATATCTGGGAGTTGCGTGAGTTCCGGAGTGATTTGAAGGTAGCGAACGGTATTCGTCTTATCGACCACCATGACTGCTCTCGTCAAAATGTGTCGGTCTTCCAGGAACAGGCCATGGGCTTTTCCGAACTCGGCTCCTCGGTAGTCGGACAGGAAGGTGACATTGTCAATGTTGGCTTCTTTGGCAAACCGTTTCTGGGCGAAGGGCGTATCGACACTCACGGTGATAAGTTCCACTACCCTATCCAGCCCCTTATTCCGCTCGCTCAAAATATGCGTTTGTTGTTCGCACACAGGGGTGTCCAATGAGGGGACCACACTGATGACGCGGACTTTTCCTGCGCCTTTGGTCTGCGCAATGTTCACGAGGGATAAGTCGTTCTGCACCACTTTCACGTCGCGCAGTACGTCGCCGACCTTCACTCCGTTGCCGGAAAGCGCCAGTGGGCTCCCTTTATATAAGACGCTGTTGCCTTCGCCTGCGACAGCGCTTCCATCCGCCACCGGCATCTTCTTGTAAGAAAAGCTGGCACCGGTTGATCCTCCCATCGCCTGACATCCGACGAGGCCAAGCGAAAGGCACAGGGTGCCGAAGAGTCCAACATATCCTGTCAGCATCGTACGCTCCTTCCAGAAGTTCATGAGTGGAGAATCCCTTTCGATCTATCGATTCAGGGTGACGGTTGAATATACGCGATCAACGATCGGTTGACCAGGTCCGGGCGTTCCCATTGCGGCATATGACCGGCATCGGGAATTTTGACGAACGTTGATCCACGAATTCGATAGTGCAGCTCCTCACCCACGACCATGGGGAATACCCGGTCGTTTTCACCCCAGATGATCAAGGTTGGGTGTGTGATGGAGCTGATGTGTGGGGCGAAATCGGCTTCCCAGGAGGGAAGGGCGTTTCTCACGGCCAGGATGGGTTTGATGATACCAGGGCGTTGGCGATTACGGTTGGACCTTTCGATAACGGCTGGCGTGAGAAGGTTGTGGTCGTGGACGATTTCCTTCAGAACGGACTCAGTGACCAGCCCGCCGAACAGCCAGTTACCGAAGGAGACGAGCCAGGCAGGGGCTCGAGATTCCAGAGCTTGCCTGAACGACCGGCTGGTCAGCTTGGCCATGACATGAGACGGTAACCCGCCGATGAGCACGAGTTTGTCGACGCGGGTTGGATGGGTCAATGTCATTCCTATGGCCAACCCAGCTCCCATGGAATTACCGACCAATGTCGCGTGAGGAATCTGCAGGACATCCATGAATCCGATACAGAAGTCCATCATCTGATCCGGCAGGTAATCAATGTCAGGTTTGTCTGACAATCCGGAGCCGGGCAGGTCGAGTGTCAGGATGCGGAAATGTTCAGACAAGGCATGTTGCTGATGTTCCCATTGCCACATGGATCCGCCGAAGCCGTGGATCAAGATGACCGGCGGGCCTGTGCCGACATCGAGATACGCGATCCGTTGATCATGCACCAGAACGGTTTTGATCGGAATACGTTCTATCGGGGGACGTTCTAGCGTTTCAAAATACGGCGGGATCTGCAGGGGCTGGGCACAGGCGGTCATGAAATACGATACGAAGCACAGGCTGAGCAGCGCAAGCCGCTCGGGTCTGCATGAGGCAGAGATCGAGCCGGCCTCGAAATTATTCCAGTTGAATGACTGTTTCATCCGTCTTCACATTGTCACCCTCGGCAGCCAAGATCCCGGTGACTCGCCCATCGATCGGCGCCGGCACTCGGCTTTCCATCTTCATCGCTTCGATAACTAACAGCGGGTCGCCGGCCTTGACCCGATCGTCGACTGCAACCAGGATTTTCACCACTCGGCCTGGCATGGGCGGAGCCACATCACCCGGTTTCGAAGGTCTGGGACGTTTGGGTTTTCCTCCCGATTCAGTCCCTTGCGACTCCGGGACACCGGCAAGCACCTCCTGAATGGGTTCGAGCGACACTTCTTCGAGCTTATCGTTGACACGGATATAGTAGGGTTTGCGTCCGTCGATCTTGCGGCCGGACCCCGAGACCTTCACATGATAAGTATCACCATGCACCGTCACATTGAACTCCACAGGAGCCAGGTGCAGCTCGTGAGCGATAGCAGGTCCTTTCGCTCCCCCCAATTCGAGCGGTTCAGGGATCAAGTCGCCTCTCTCGCGGGCTTCAAAAAAGTCCCGTGCGATGCTGGGAAACAGCACGAATGACAGCTGGTCCTCGATGCTCTGAGCCGACTCGGGCAATTCTCTCTTGGCGTCGTCCAATTCCGGCTCCAACCGATCGGCCGGTCTGGTCTTGATCGGGGTTTCGTCACCGGTTGCACGCGCCATCACATCGAGATCAACTTGGCCTGGTGCACGGCCGTAGAGTCCTAAGAAGTAGTTCTTGGTTTCGGTGGTGATCACCTTGTATCGCTCACCGGTCAGCACGTTGAGGGTTGCCTGCGTTCCGACGATTTGGCTGGTCGGGGTGACGAGCGGGGGATAGCCCATTTCTTTTCGCACCAGCGGAACTTCGTCGAGGACTTCCTTCATCCGATCCAGGGCATTCTGTTCCGTCAGCTGGGCGGCCAAGTTCGACAGCATCCCGCCGGGAATCTGAGACATGAGGATTTCTGCGTCCACGCCGGTAAAGTCGCTCTCGAACTGGCGATATTTGCGTCGAACCGTTCGAAAGTGCTCAGTGATCGGTTGGAAGGATGCGAGCTCCAGTCCCGTATCGTAGGGTGTATTCTGCAGCGAAGCGACCAGCGTTTCCGTCGCTGGGTGGGAGGTTCCTCCTGCCAACGGAGAGATGGAGGTATCGAGCATGTCCAGGCCTCCGAGGATCGCCATCAAGGACGTCATGGAAGCCATACCGGAGGTGTAGTGGGAGTGGAGATGAAGCGGGACCTTAACAGCGGCCTTCATCCGGTGCACCAAATGGTATGCATCGAGTGGAGCCAAAAGTCCGGCCATGTCCTTGATACAAATCGTATCTGTTCCCAGGTCTTCCAACTTCCTGGCCAAATCCACAAAACGGGTGATGCTATGGACCGGGCTGACGGTGTAACAGATGGTGGCTTCCGCGTGTTTTCCGCAGGCTTTCACTTCGCTCACGGCCCGATCAATATTCCGCACATCGTTGAGGGCGTCGAAGATGCGGAAGACATCGATGCCGTTCGTGGCCGAACGTTCGATGAACCGCTCCACCACGTCGTCGGCGTAATGTCGATAGCCGACGAGGTTTTGCCCGCGCAACAACATTTGAAGCTTGGTGTTGGGCATGGCGGCTCGCAGGGCCCGGAGCCGTTCCCAGGGATCTTCTTTTAAGAAGCGCAAACAGGTGTCGAACGTGGCGCCCCCCCATACCTCGAGCGACCAATAGCCGACCGCATCGAGCTTTTGTGCGATGGGCAACATGTCTTCCGTGCGCATGCGCGTCGCTAATAACGACTGATGGCCGTCTCGCAGGGCGACATCCGTGATCAGGATCGGTTTTCCTGGAGCTGGCGTGATCGTGAACTCGCTGGAGCGAGACGCGATAGTTTTTGAAGTCTTCTTCGCTGGAGCGGACGATCCGGACTTTTTCTGCGGTTTCCTTGTCGGTGGTCGTTTTTTCGCCATGATGGTTAGTGCAGCTCTTTCGGAAACAACGGGGTTTGTTCGAATTAGAGTCCTTCGTACGCGGCGATCGCAGCAGACAGCGCCAGAACCAGATCTTCCGGTTGCACAAACTCGTGGTACGAGAACAATTCAGGGTGGGTGTCGAAATACGACGTGTCGAAACGTCCTGCAATAAAGTCCGGTTCCTGCATGATCGCTTCCATAAATGGGATCGTTGTCTTTACTCCTCGCAGTACATATTCTTCGAGCGACCGTCTCATGCGACTCACGGCTTCTTCCCAGGTGCGGCCGCGAACCGTCAATTTGGCCAGCAGCGCATCATAGTAAGGCGGGATTGTGTAATCCTTGTAGACCGCGCCGTCGATGCGGACACCGATTCCGCCAGGAGAGAGATACGCCGTGATAGTGCCCGTACAGGGCAGGAAATTGTTTTTGGGGTCTTCCGCATTAATCCGACATTGGATGGCGTGGCCCTGGAGGATCACGTCCTTTTGCTGGATGCTGAGCGGCAGGCCGGCCGCAATCTTAATCTGATTTCGCACAATATCGATGGCCGTGATCTGTTCCGTCACTGTGTGTTCGACTTGGAGACGAGGATTCATCTCGATGAAGTAGAACTTGCCTTCTTGATCGAGCAGAAACTCCACGGTTCCCGCGTTGTCGTACTTCACCGCGCGTGCGATGGCGATGGCGGCATTGCCCATCTCGTCCCGTAACTTCGGTGTGAGAATCAAAGAGGGTGCGATTTCAATCAACTTCTGGTGACGTCTCTGGATTGAGCAATCGCGTTCATTCAAGTGTATGATATTCCCATGGCGATCTCCCAGTATTTGGAACTCGATATGGTGCGGTCGCTCGATATATTTTTCGATGAAGACGCTGCCGTCTCCGAAGGAAGCTTGGGCCTCGCGCGAAGCGATGTCCATGTTCTCTCGCAGTTCTTCGTCTGATCGCACCACCCGAAGCCCGCGGCCGCCTCCGCCGGCGCTCGCCTTAATCATGACCGGGTAACCCGCTTTTCTTGCGAAGACCAGGGCTTCTTTTTCACTGGTAATGGCCCCATCCGTGCCAGGCACGATCGGAATGCCGGCCGATTCGGCGAGCTCGCGCGCCTTGACCTTGCTGCCCATCAGAGTAATGGCGTGGGTGGAAGGGCCGATGAACGTAATGCCGGAAGCCTGGCAGAGCTCAGCGAACTCCGCATTTTCAGAAAGAAACCCATACCCGGGATGGACGGCATCAGCGCCGATCCGTTTGGCCAAGTCGACGATCTGGTTGCTATCCAAGAACCCCTTCACCGGCCCGGGCCCAACCAGGTATGATTCGTCCGCCTTCTTCACATAGATCCCGGTCGAATCTGCTTCGGAATAGATGGCAGCAGTGGCGATGTTCAATTCGCGGCAGGCGCGGATGATCCGCATGGCAATCTCACCGCGATTGGCGATTAAAATCTTCTTGAACATGTCCTACGCGTGGGACTTCCCTCGTGGGAGGCAGTGAACAGTGAAAATGAATGCGTAAGCTAGCACAGGATCAGAATCTCTGTCGAGGGAGAACACGGTGGCTAGAAGGTGGGGAATTGCTCTCCAAAACAAGGAGTTACTCTTTGTTTTTCATCTAACAATAGACGCCACACGCACCTGAGAGCTACAGACTGCCTTGGGTTTTCTTATGATGGTACCGCACGTGTTAATCAGCGAGAGACCTTCCTGACGGTGAAGCCCGGTTCCATTCCAACGGGGCAACTGTTCAGCGGGACTGGGAGGGGAATAGAGCGATACTGGAATTTTGTCGCACAGCAGAGATCATGCAGCCGATGGTCGGACGATTGATCGCCTTCCTCGGCTTCTTCCTGCTTGGCGACATTATTACAACTCCGACTATGGAGTGAACTTCGCGCGACATCGGTTCGAGGGGAGAGCATGGCATTTCCAGACCAATACTCCAAGGTCAGTACGGTGCTCACGTTCACTTGGTTTACACATAACAGACGGCTTGGGGAATCGATATGATTCCAGGGCTGACAATAGGCTCGGCTTCAGTTTGATCACCCTATTGTCGAACAGAAGCGATGCGCTGCTGCCATCCTTGCTGCCCTTTAAATATGAACCAGCTCAAAATTGTTGACAACATGAAAACCCATACGTATAACCGCCATCATGCTTTGCCTACTCGACGACCAGTGGGAACGGATTCGTGAGCATGCGCCTGAAGAGCACATCCGGACAATCGCCCAGGGCGCAATCCTGTCCCGACCTGGGCTGTTTGGGGAGCGACGCTGCCTCATTTGCGGGGAGTACGGTGCCACCAACTTCCTGAGGCCCGTGCAACTTGCAACGATCACCATGTGGGTCGAGCAATTTTGAGAATACGTGCCAGGCCGGAGGTTTGCGCTGATAGCAAGTCAGCGCTTCGCTCTGGAAGTTGTCAATAAGTCCGTTGAAATATCCTGAGCGGCCTCCATGGTTGTCTCACGCGGCCTTCTTCGTCTGAACCAGTTGCGGCTCCGCGTGCACCGCCTCAATGGTTGTAATGACTTGCGCAATCTCGGCATAGCCCTTCACCCTCTTAAACCGGCTCTCGCAGGAGAGCAGCACGGTCCCCAGCCACCGCTGGAGCATCAGGCTGCCACGCGTACGCTTGATGTTGCGCTCGCTGTGCCGGACCAGTGAGAACATGCTCTCGATCGGGTTGGTGGACATCAGTGTCTTGCGCAGTAGTGCCGGCACCTTCAGTCGATGCAGCGTCAATAATTCTTCGAAGGCTTCCAGGAGCGAATCCGCGGCCGATTCGTTTTTGCTCCGCAGCCACGCTTCCAGTTCTCGCAACATCTGCCTGGCATCGGCGTAGCTCGTCTGCTCCAACGCCGTCTTGAGCTGCTGATGGGCGGCCTTGCGATCCTGTTTGGGTAAGTGCCGCTGCAGGTTCCGGCTCTTGTGAATGGCGCAGCGTTGGTGCACCAGCTTCTTGCCGAACCGTGCCCGGAGTGCTTTGAGTAGCCCGCTGCCGCCGTCAGTGACGAACAGGATCCGCTTGGAGAGCGCCAGCCCTCGACGCTCCAGGTCCCCGAACAGCGCCTCGCAGATCTCGTGATTCTCCGAGGAGCCTTGCCAGAACCCCAAGGCAATCTTCTCCCCGCTCCGGTCCACGCCGAGCGCCACGAGGAACGCCTCGCCGCCCCGGTGGATCGTGTCGAGGAACACCGCGAACGGTGCGCAGTCGGCCAGCGATCGTTGTTGGAATTCCTTCAGCTTCGTGGCCGTCAGCTCCACGAGCTTGCGTGAGACCGTGGAGGGGGACACCCCGAACGCCCCAGCCGCATGGAGCACGGTGTCGGCGTATTGCTGGGCCGACACTCCCCTGAGAATCTTCTCCAGCAGTTCCTCAGAGAACGCCCCAGGGGCACGCATCCTGGCATAAGACTGGAGGGTCACCTCCCCCTGCTCCACGTGCCGCAGCCGGGGGCGCGTCACCTTGACCTTCTGGTCACCCATGAAGATCGATCCGTCCTCATGCGCCCACTTCTGGAGAGCAGGGTCCGTCGGATAGTAGTCAGGTCCCGTCACCTCTTCGCGCTCAATCAGCATGACACTCTCGGCCACCATACGCCCCATCTCCAGCATCACCGCATCCAGCGCCTGCTTGCCCGAGTTGATGACGCGGACCATGGTCCCTAACATCCGTTCCTCGCCTGCCATCGCCCGCAGTCCCGCCATGGCGTGCTTCCGTTGCCTCGTGTCTCGTCTCATCGGTGGCTCCTTTGGTTATGGTTCCCGTGGAGTATTCCACGGAGGGAGCCACTCATTCAAAATTCAACGGACTTCAATATAACTCCTCGCTCTGCAAATCGAGTGAGAACGGGAGTCGGTTCGACATGATCATCTGGAAGGAGCGTAATTTGCTAAGAGAGAGTAGGCGTCGAGGAGTAGCGCCGCAGGCTGACAATTGACCTGAATTTGCCCCAGCCACCCATGACTCTTTAGACCTTGCCTGACCCCACTCTTTTGGGGTATACGGGAGAGTGCTAATTAGTGTTACAAAGTTCAAAACGACTTCCCGTTCAATGCATTGATCAACAACACCAGACAACTCAGGCGGTGAGCATAATGAACCAGGTTGCGACGGAAATGACTCCTCCCCTTCAACTTATTGCTATTGATAAACGGAGCGCTCCGCGAGACTCAGCCGCATCATGTAAGGTTTCCGCTCCTGGGGACCTGCCGATGACGAGGCGCCACAAGTACCGAATGGTCGCGTTGGCGCTCGTGCATGTCTACATCGCATTCCATATGATTGCGTGGCACATCTTCGGGGTGCAGATCTGGGGCAAGACTGCCATGATGGGAGTTCCGTCGCTTGCGAACGGGACCATCAATGCGGCCTCGATCATGGTGCTACTGATCTTAGGGTCGATTTTGATTTTTGGACGCGGCTTTTGCGGCTGGGTCTGCCACATGCGAGGGGCGATCGAATTTGCGGATTGGGCGCTTGTTAAACTAAAAATTCCTCGCTACCAGAAAATAAGAGACAAAAACTTGCTAATTAATACCCCTCATCGCTGGCTGCTCAGAATTGGAGCGTTGTTTGTACTTTTGTTGCCGGTCATTATTCTGATTCACAACACGGGGTTCCAGCCGAAAGTGAGTCCGATGACACCTTCACCGCTCGCTGATCTACCGGGGTATGAAGGCAAGGCATTTGCCAAAACCGCTTGGTTTAACCTCGATATCAGTCCAACCTGGCACGACTTCTTCATCGCCTTTGGGTTTGCCGTATTGATTCAGTTCACCATGAGCGTGGTGCTCAATCTTCGCTATGGGCAGGGTGCCTTTTGCCGGGTACTTTGCCCCTATGTGACGCTCATGGTCCCCCTCATGAATCGGTCTCCCTTTCAAGCGAAGATTACCCGTGTCGCTCAGTGCATAGGGTGTCGAGACTGCAGCAACGCCTGCCCCCAGGGAATCGACGTGAGTCGAGAAATTTGGCATTTTGATGGAAAAGTCACAAATCTTGAATGCATCAAATGCTATGCATGCATTGATGCCTGCGACGACAATGTGTTGAGGGATACCTCGCTACCGGCCGTTCCGCAGACGGATCGGTTGAAGCCATACGAAAAGCGTCCTTGGCAGCAGGAGGTGGTGCGAAAAGACGGGTTGCTCACTAATAGCCACCACATGCAGGTGTTCGAGCCGCTGGGCCCGATTGCCGATTTCTCATCCCTTCTTGTCGCCCTGGTGTGCGGAGGTATCACCTCGCGCTTTGGAGGATTTTGGTTCTATCCAGGCGCAATCCTGTCGTTTATTGTATTTCGAGAGTGTTGCCTATATTTGGCGAAATGGTCCTCGCAGATCAGGGCAAGGTCAGTAGTCGTGTCCAGTAAGGCGTGAAATCTGGTTTTGATGTCAAATAATATAAAGGAAGGAATATATATGGTCACCGACTCCCGGGCAAGAGCGTATCTAGGAACAGTTGGAGAATTTGTTCATTTCATCGGCGAAAGAAAATCTTACTGGCTGGCACCCGTTATCTTCGCTCTGTTGCTATTGGCAGCACTGGGCTTCTTTCTTGAAGGAAGCGTGCTCGCACCGGCGATTTACTCGATTTTCTAGTCCAATGAACCTGACTCCCGATTGCGTCAGGTGGTAAAGTTAACCTGACGTCATCGGGGGTTTTTTGTGGGAAACAAGGTCCCGTGCGTCTGACAATTATTTTATCGTGTTGGAGCAGTCGATGTTGGAAGTTCAGGACGTTCAACGTAACCTGGCAAGAATAAGAATGCGAGGCCGTGTATTTTGGACGGTCTTGATTGGCGGTTTCTTACTCTCCATCATTCTCGTTCCCATTAACTATCCCGCGGCGAAGGTGGTAGGGTTTCTGTGGGTCATTTTGAGCATCGCTACGTGGATGTCTCCTATGATGAATCATTGCCCTAACTGTCACAAACCCTTTTTTGGAGGATGGGTTCCCTCCGGTATGACTGTGATCACCTGTGCGAATTGTGGCATCAAACTTGGCGAATAAAAGGAAGAGGTAGACGTAGTAGTAATGGTACGCGCTGCGAATACCCATCCTGAGATGAATCGAGTTGCCAAAGCATCGCAGACCGATCTGCGCCGAAGCAGTGCTGAGGTTTGCACTTAATTGCGGCTGAAGGGCTATACCGAGATTGCACAAGTCATGGCGACGATTGAGGTCGAGCAAACGGAGCCGCATTCAGCTCCGACCAAAAAGGCAGCATGATCATCACCATTACCATGGAGCGGCTCAGAAAATTTCAACGGACATCTTGATAATTCCCGTATCAGCTTGGCTCCAGCGCCATGCGCAATCCCACAATCCAACTGTCCCACCGGGGGCGTCATAAAATCCCTCGTTCCTGTACGAGGGAAAGTTTTGAGCCGGTTGGCTTATAAGCAAGGAATTTGAAAGGTACAGTCTTGCATGAAGCCAACACCAAGTCGCAAAGTTAATGGATAACCGAGTGGTGAGCTCTGGAAAAGACTCCCAACGAGAGGCGAGGTCAATCGTAGGGGCTCAACGAACTGGAAAAGAAATAATAATCCCTCCCATCACATCATAGAGCTTGTAGTCCCGCTTTGCGCTCAGAGGATGACTGTTATGGCAAATGACACAAGCCATCGAGACGGCCCGGTCTGCAAAAATTGCCTTGAAATACCGTCTCTCACCTTCTGTAATGATTCCCGTATAGGGTTTCCGGGGATTCTTTACCACCGCTTCCAAGCCCGCTCGTTCAAACTGATCCACCGGCCCGTTCTTTGTGTAAATTGGGCCTAAGCTGCTTAGGCGAACATGGAGACCGAGGCCTAACCCCTGAACCTCCTGACCCGCCATCTGGAGGAATTGGGCCGGAAGAGGCAACGCCCCCTTTTCTTTCCAGTCTTCCGCCGCCACAGCGACCTTGCGATCCTGCAGCTGTTCCACGACATGGGTGGAATAGATGCTCCGATCGACCTGAATGACTGCATGAATGTATTCTGCCACCAGCTCCGGGGGGATTCCCTCCGGCTCTCCGGCCTGCGCAACATTCACGGCAATACCTGCAAGCAGAATGGCCAAGAGTTTGCCACGGATCCGTCCAATTGCTTTCTCGATCATGGCAACCCTCCTTCGTCGCGCTCGCGGGCAGGACTTGCTCAGACGCTCATCTGCTCTACGAGGCGTGTCTCCATCTCGACTATTTTGTCAGCGCTGACAGTTCGCGATCCTGTCAATATGACTTAGAGCTCCGACGATCCCGTTACTTGGATGGTTGTTTCGCATCCAGGATAAAGATCTCGCCGCGCATGGTGTCACTCAGTAACTTCCCGTGAAGATTGCACCAGAAATGAAACCGCTCAAAGCCCGCTTCCGGGACACTGAAGCGGAGCATGACGTGATCTCTTGGTTCAACCCGAACTCCGAAGGCGGTGAGTGTATAGACGATGGTCGCGTGGCCTGAGATCTCCATGTCTTCCGCCTTCATGAGTAACGGTGAGACGAACTCATGCGCGACCTCATCCTCATTCCGGAGGAGAATGGCGAGGTCCATCCCGACTGGTAGAGAAAACGCTGGATTCGATACAGAATTCTCCAGTGGTCCGCCTTTGACCACCTGAAAGGCCTTGTCTTTCATCACAACGACGACATCAGGTTCATAAAGCAGCTCTTCGGTCGAACCTATTCCCCTCATCCCTATCCCAACTGCGAACAGGATGGCGAGTGCGATCAATCGCGATGGTGACGGCACTTTTTACCTCTTTTGTTCTCAACGGATGTACTCCGTAGAGAACCTGACGTCTTCGGTGTGTGTGCGCAACGGATCGTATAAAAGAAATCAGGTCGCCCGCGTCGATCGGATGATCCGGCGTCGGGCGACCTGAACCGTCATCGCATCAGCCGCCGCCGATTCCACTGGTCTCTATGATCGCCAATTCCCCGCGCATTGCTTGCCCATGCTCCTTCCCATGGACATTGCACCAGAAGACATCATAGATGGTTGCTTTGTCGCCATATTGATCCAGCTTCGCGACAGGGGCGGTAAACTCAAGAGTCACGGCTTGCCCCGGATCGATGCGAATCCCGGAGGCTCGGGCGGTCTTGACCACCGTTGCGTTGCCCGAGATACGAAATGGGACATCGCGGAAGAGTGTAGACATGAACTCGTGCGCCACGAGATCCCGGTTGAGAAGTTTAATGACCACCGGCATCCCTGCCATGAGCGCAAACCCACGGGCTGTCCCCCCTTTTGTGATTTGAAAAGTTTTTTCGCTGATGTCAATGACCACGTCAACTTCGCTTGGGACGAAAGGTTCGGGAGGTGCGGCCTTTGTCCAGTAGTCACGGACCTCCGAGACCGAAATAAGGTTTGCGGCCTGGTACGTAGGAGGGGCCATCTCCCCAAGCTGGTTTTTGTTGATCAGCAACGCCACACGAGGTTTGTTGGGCTCCGGCCATTCTTGTCTCATCGCGGTTCTGGGCACGGTCATCATCTGCCCGTCCCCTTCTAGTTCGATAAGTCCGTACTCGGTCCCCATTGTGGTGTCGGTCAGTGTTCCTGTGAGATGGCCCACCGGGTGACCATCCTTGGTATATACGGGATAGTGCGCCCCCGCTTTGAAGGAAAGCACCCCATCATTGGGCATGTAGCCTTCCCATCCCTGAGGCAGTCCAAGGTTGACAGTTTCAGGAGCCGGAGGCGCATCAAACCGGATGAGGCTCGCGCTGCCGAGATCTGTGACCTCGACCTTCACAGTGTCCCCTCGAATAAATGGGCAGTCCCCCATTCGAAAACCGGTGCCGGGCTTCGATTCCACTTTCACTTCCTTGCTGCCGGTGCGAGTCGGGCAGATCAAGTGAGTGTCTTCCGTGACTGCGACGCGAACTACCTCGCCCGACGCCTTCCTGATCCAGTAAGCATTCCCTTCGACCTTGACGATATACCCGTTCAACATGTATTCGGCACCACTCACCGTCACTTGCGCCTTATCCTCAAACGACCCGGCAGTCGCTGTCGCAGCGAGGGCGAGCGCGGCAACGACTCCACCTATGATGCGGATGTAACGCATAGCGCAATCCTCCTTGCTATAGAGATTATCTTGCTGAATCTGCTGCCACCATGTTCTCTTCTGCCGTCGCACATCTAGCCCCATCAGGGTGTGAAATATCGGTGACTGATAGGAACGAGACGCCGAAGTCGAATCACATAAATTAAGGATCAGATCACTGCGGTATTGGGCCGAGGTGGAGAGAGAAACGAGAGAGCGCAAGAGGAGGGGAGATGGCATCGGATCCCCCTTGCGAAAGGGTCGATTGTTGACAGCCTACTCCTCTGTTGCCGATGATGCAAGGGGCGCATCAGGCGTTGTCAACCCAATTTAGAAATGTCCGCTTTCTCCCAAAGTAGAAATGTCCGGTTTATGTTCCGACCACCGCCGCGTGTTCTCCTCGTTTCGGCAACAGCCGCTTCCGCCACGGATGGTCCGGCTTCGGCACGACCGGGCACCGAGGGCGCTGCCCCGCCTTAGCTGCCACGGCAGGGGCCGCGGGCCGCGCCGTGATCGCATGGAAACCAAGCGAGCGCCCCTGGTGCGTCAGCCGTAGCG
Organism: Nitrospira sp.; assembly: GCA_029194725.1. Taxonomy (GTDB): domain Bacteria; phylum Nitrospirota; class Nitrospiria; order Nitrospirales; family Nitrospiraceae; genus Nitrospira_D. Next base: position 26,882 of record JARFXQ010000026.1, read on the forward strand.
TGCCATCGAGCTGCTCTTCGACCTGCACCTGCGTGGCCCGGACCGTGTCGTGAATCTGATAGAGCCGTCTCTCATGTGCAATGGTGAAGTCCTTCCGCAGACACCGGATGGTCTTGACGCACAGACACCGGGCCAGCTCCCGAGCCGCCGGTGCTGGTCGATGCAGATCCGCCGCCTGGGCTGGCTGGACGGCAGAGCGTCGGTTATAGATCGGCAGATAGTGCTCCAAGAAGCGGTTCGCGTCCTCCCAGGTCGCAATCCCAGCTCGCCGCATCTCTTTGATCAACCGATCTTGAAACGTCTGAAAGAGCCGCTCGACCCGCCCTTTGGCCTGCGGCGAGTGGGCCGCGATCAGCTCCACGCCCAGCTCTCGCAACGCCCGCCCAAACTGACTCGCCGGTTTCACGCCGGCCAGTTGCTCGTCGACCGTCGGCTCAGCCGGCGACTGGTAGGTCGTATGCTTGTCCGTATAGAGCACCAGTGGCACCCCATAGCGCCGCCCGTAGCGCTGAAAGCTGTCCATCGCCGGGATCGTGCCCTCGTACTCATAGAACCGGGCAAACACGCGACTGCTCGCATCGTCGATGTACGCCATCAGGACACACTGCGGGCCGCGCCCCTCCAACCAATCATGATGGGAGCCATCCAGTTGCACCAGTTCCCCAACATGCGCCTTCCGCGCCCGCCAGGCCCGATGCGGGCGCTTCCGCCGCCGAAAGTGCGTCACCCCCTTCGCCATCAGCCAGCCCCGCAGCGTCTCGGCGCTGACCTCGAGTCGGTGCCGTTCCGCTAGCTTCTCCGTCGCCAACGTCGGCCCAAAATCCCCATACCGCTCTTCGTACAGCTTCAAGATCTTCGCCTTCCTCTGTTCTGAAAATGCCACCACACTTACGCGGCTGGTTGCAGGATGACCCGATGGCCCAGTCGCTCCAACTGCTTGACGTGCCGGCGAATGGCCTGCTCCCGATCCCGTTGATCAAGGTAGGCGGCGCCCACCTCGTGGTAGGGCACACGGTCCTTCAGCATGTGATAGACGACTACGAGGATCGTATGCGCGACTGCCACCACCGCTTTCTTGTGCCCGCGATGCCGCATGATGCGCCGGTAGCGAGCGGCGAGCCGACGGTCTTTGACCCGAATCGCGGCCAAGGCGGCTTCCGTCAACGTGGTGCGCAGCCAGCGGTTGCCCTTGCGGGGCTTGCCGCTCTGACGCTTGCCCGCACTCTCGTGGTGCCCCGGACAGATGCCCGTCCAACTGCTGAGATGGCGATCCGAAGGAAAGGCCGCCATGTCGACGCCGATCTCGGTCACGATCCCTTCACTCGTGCGCTGGTTCACCCCCGGAATCTCATCCAGCTGCCTCGCACGCTCCGCGAAAGGGCGGAGCTGCTCCTCGACGCGCTGGCTCAGGCGTTCAATGGCCTCCTCCAGGTAATCCAGATGGGCCAGGAGTTCACTCACCAGGAACGCATGATGCCGACGAAAGCGGCCGGTCAGAGCCTGTTGCAACGCCGACAGCTTGGCGCGCAAGCGCCCCCGGGCCAAGTCGGCCAACACCTCGGGATCCGTGGTACCAGCGACCAGTGTCAGCGGTCATGCAATAATCCCCAGATGTGGTCAATGAATTCTCCCCACCCTCTCACCGAAGGAGGGATGCGATGGAACTTGACGATAGCAAGGAGACAACGATCATACCGTCCCAGGTAGACCACACTCGGGAGGTATGTATGGTGGATCAAGAGCGGTGGGCGGAGATTCGACGGTTGCGTCATGAAGAGCGGGGATCCATTTCAGGGATTGCGCGGCGGTTGGACCTGGATCGGAAGACCGTGCGGCGCAGTCTGCAGCAGACGACGTGGCAACCCTATCGCCGAGCGGCGATGACGGAGACGCTGCTGACCGCCCATGCCGACTTTGTGCGGACCCGTGCGTCGCAGGTTAATTATTCGGCGCGGATTCTCTATCAGGAACTGCGAGCGAGCCACGAGTACATCGGCAGTTATGAGACGGTGAAGCGAGGGGTGGCGCCGCTGCGTGAGGGTCAGCTGCAGGCGGAGCGGGCCCTCCTCCGCTTTGAGACACCGCCGGGCCAGCAGAGTCAGATTGATTGGGGCCAAGCCACCGTGCCCTTCCGCGCCGGCCCGACGGTGGTGCACGTGTTCGTGTTGACGTTGGGGTTCAGCCGACGTGGGTTCTATTACGCCTGTGCCGATGAGCGGCTGGCGCAGTTTCTCGAGGCCCATGAACGGGCTTTTGCGCATTTCGGTGGCCACACGCGAGAGCATCTGTATGACCGACCGCGAACCGTCTGTTATGCGGATGAGACGGGGCGGCGGCTCTGGAATCCCACCTTCAAAGCCTTCGCCGACTATTGGGGCTTTGAGCCGCGCGTGTGTCGGCCCTATCGGGCCCAGACCAAGGGTAAGGTCGAATCCGGCGTGAAATATCTGAAACGGAACTTTCTGCCGGGACGAACGTTTGTCGATCTGGTGGACTTTCAAACCCAACTTGACGAATGGACCGCGACAATTGCCGACCGCCGCATCCATGGCACGACGCATGAGGAGCCACTCGTCCGGTTTGCGCGAGAACGCAACCACCTGGTCCCGCTGGCGGACCAGCGCGCCTTCCAGCAGGAGGCGCGCGTCTCACGGATCGTGGCCGAGGACTATTTGGTCAGCCTGGCGACGAACCGCTACTCCGTGCCCTTCCGGCTCATTGGTCAGCGGGTTGAAGTGCAACGACGGGGGGACACGGTCCACATCTTTCACCGTGACCAAGAGATCGCGACGCACCCGGTGCTCCCGGGCCAGCACCAATTCCGAATCCAGCCCGAGCACGGCCCTGGAGCCAGTGCGCGTCTCGCCCGCCACCGTCGGTCCACGGTGAGCGATCGGTCCCCTCGCCCCGATGCCTTGCCGGAGGTCGAAGTGCGGGATCTGGCCTGGTACGAGGCGGTGTGTGAGCGCACGGCGTCGCAGGAGGGGCGGCCATGAACGCGGCGCAACTGGAACGGCTCCGTGACCAACTCACGCGCCTACGGCTCTTGAAGAGTCGGGAGCGGCTGGAGGCCCTCTTACAAGAAGCGGCCGTCAAGGAGCTGCCCTATGCCGACTTCCTCGACCAGGTGCTCGGCGAAGAAGTCGCGTCCAAGACCGCGAAGAACATTGCGATGCGGACGAGTTTGGCGCGATTTCCATTCGTCAAGAGTCTGGAGGTCTTCGACTTCAGCTACCAGCCTTCGTTGGATAAGAAGCAGATTCAGCAGGTGGCGACCTGCCACTTCATCGAGCACGGCGAGAATGTCGTGATCTTGGGGCCGCCCGGTGTGGGCAAAAGCCACCTGGCCATCGGGCTAGGGCTGCAAGCCATTGCCCAGGGCTATCGGGTGTTGTTCACGACAGCCGCCGCCATGATCGCTACGCTGACTCGGGCGCTCACGGAGAATCGGCTGGAGGACAAGCTGAAGCTCTATACCATTCCCCGGTTGCTGATCATTGATGAGATCGGCTATCTGCCCATTGACCGCACCGGGGCCAACTTGTTCTTTCAGCTCATCTCACGCCGCTATGAGAAGGGGCCGATGATTTTGACCAGTAACCAGAGTTTCGGGGCTTGGGGCGAGGTGTTTGGCGACCGGGTGCTGGCGACTGCGATCCTGGATCGGGTGCTCCACCACGCGATCACCATCAACATCCGGGGCCATTCCTACCGGCTGAAGGAGAAACTCAAAGCCGGACTTGTGCGGGTCGAAGAAGCGTCAACGACAACCTAACGGGGTGGGGAATTTTCGATGACCATAACTGGGGAAATTTGGATGACCCTTGACAACCAGCGCGTCCAGCATCGCCCGGCCCGACACGCCCAGGATATCGGTGGCGACCGACACCAATTTCACGCCGGCCTCTTCCAGGACCTTGTGCAGCCGCTGGACTTCGCGGGTCCGCTCCGGAATGAGCGTTTTGCGATAGCGGGTCAGATCCCGCAGCTCTCGGATCGGTGCCGGTGGGACGAAGCTGCCCCGCAGCAGCCCATGCTCCAGCAATTGCGCGATCCAGACGCAGTCCTGCACATCGGTCTTCCGCCCCGGGACGTTGCGCATGTGCGCAGCGTTGACCAGCAGGCACGTGACCGCCTCTTCGAGTACGTAGTAGATCGGCTTCCAGTACACGCCCGTGCTCTCCATCGCCACGTCGGTGACGCCGTGGGTAGTGAGCCGGTCCTGCAAGGCCAGCAACTCGTCCGTCATGGTCCCGAAAGTCTGCACGTGCTGCATCCGCTCTCCCGTCGGCCCCGGCACGCGGATACAGGCGGTCACCGTTTCTTTATGCACATCCAGTCCTGCGCATCGTTCGATCAGTGGCTCCATGGCGCCCTCCTCCTGGGTGGGAAAGGCCGTGGCCCGGAGGCGCCTCCTGCGCGCGACTCTGTTCTGCGTGCTCGTGGCAACACTGCGGGGTGCCGAAAGCGCCCGCGGCAGACTGCTTGCGGACTCGCGGTACCAAGGGTACCCGCCGTTGACCGGGCCACGGTGCCCATCAGAATAGCGCATGTTCATCATGCGGGGTGAGCCATCGCTCATGGGGACTGCTCGGGAATCCGCCGGTTCGACGGCTGCCCGCGCCCGCGATGGACGAGTCCCTGGTCGCCTTCCTGCTCCACTCGTCGCAGGAGGCGCCAGATCTGGCGCTCCGTCAGTCCCAATAGCTCCCCCGCCTTCTCCTGGGTGATCTGCTTCTCCAACGTTTGGCGGATCACATGGACCCGCCGCAGTTCCTTCCCACTCATAAGTACTCTGTCCTCTCCGACCATCCCGTCCTCCCATGAATAGGGCTCTTGTCAACTGGTGACACGAAGCCCCTGTGAAAATAGATGGGCCGTTAACCTCCCATGCGGGCTCGGTCGCCCAACCTTCCGGTTCAAAGACAGCCGCCCAATCTCCAAAACGAGGTGGAGACCTCAAGGACTATGCGGGCTCACTGTCTGTGCCTGTCCATCAGGGCGATGCAACCTAGCCCGACCGTCTGGCGCACTCCCGCGCTTACGCGGGCTGTAACTTCCGTGGATCATAGGGCTGCCCGGATTTCAACACGCCATACGCCGTGGTCAGCAGCTTCCGCGCGAGGGCCACGACGGCAATCTTTTTCCCCCGCCGCTTCGCAATCCGCGCATAGAACTGTTGGAGCGGCTTCGCCCCCGCACTCTTCATGCGCACCACGGTATGGGCACACTGCAAGAGCACCCGGCGGACCTCGCCTCGGCCATCGCGATTGATCCGGCCGAGCTGCCGGACCGCGCCACTCTGATAAATGGTGGGGGCCAAGGCGCCATAGTTCGCCACCGCCTTCTGATCATCGAAGCGTCGCGCCTCATCCACGGCGCTCAGCACGACGCGGGACGCCATTGGCCCAATGGCCGGGATGCTCTCGAGCAGCGGACAGCGGCGATCCTGGATCGCCACCAGCCGCTGAGTGAGGTGCTGCTCCGCAGTCACCAGCGCCGCGATGCTGGTCATGAAGGTCTCCATGATCAGCCGCAACGGCGCACTCACCGGCAGCCGCGCCAGCTTCGTGGCCCAAGTCGGCCCCGCAAAGAACTTCTCCGGCAGCCGATGGCCCTCTTGGTACACATAGCCCCGGATCGTGTTGATCAACGCGATCCGCTTGCTCTGCAGCTGCTGCCGCGCACTGACCAACTCGCGCAGCTCGCGGACGCGCCCCTCGACCACATGCACCGCGCGCGGGAGGATCCCCGCTCGCGCCAGCTCCGCCAGCTTCTTCGCATCCACCCGATCCGTCTTCCCCCGACTCTCCGTGATCCACTTCACTTCATGCGGATGCACCACATGCACCTGCACCGCATCGAGCTTTTTCAACGTCTCCACAATCCACTTCATCTGATTGCCGGCCTCACACGCCACGAGCTTCGGACCGGCGCCCACCTGCCGCACCAGCGCCCGGAGACCGACCCGCGAGGCAGGCTGCTCTCCCTCGAACACCCGCTGCTTCCGCTCATTGACCGCATAGGCCACCAGGCTCTTGCCACTGACATCCAATCCGACGTACACCATAGCTTGCCCCCTTTCGTTGGTGGTGATCGCTCACCGTGGACAGTCGGCCCATCGGGCCTCGACTGTCAACCAATTGAAAGGGGGTCCTATTCATAGAATCTCCTTGTGAGAACGGGCAGTCTATCAATGAAGAGGACATTTCTACTGTGGTGAAACCGGACATTATCATGTTGGGATTACAGAGGCGCAGCAAGCGTCTCAGAAAATAGGGATATAGCGTCAAGTTACTGAGCCGACCATCAAATAGTGCGTAGTGTGAGTCGAATAATCGTCTGTTTGGCCTTTAAAAATGGACTTTCAAAGAAGTAATACACGCACACTTTGACGTTCTCATCAGTAATGTGATTAGACCGTGTGAATTGGAACTCATGTGGCTCGCGAAATGGCTTCTGGCTGAGCCTCCTCTTTCTTCCTAGCCAGGAACACCTTCCGGATATACCAGACATAGAGCAGCGTCAGTAGCGCGAAGTTGGTGATGAGAATACCTGGCGTCATCCATTGCCATCCGTTGAATTTCCAGTCAGAGAGGGGCCACAGTACCGGAGTCGGGAAAAAGGCGTACGAATGCAACGGCACGTCGGCCAGGACATGGAGTCCCCACGCTCCCAATTCCCAGACCGGACGTTTCAGGAAAAGCCATATCAGCAAAAAGACGGTAAGAAATATGATGAAGCTATGAGTGTAGTGATAGAGGTGATGGACATATTGAGGAATCGTCGATTCCAGGGGAGTGCCGCGACTGAAATCTGGCTTCGGCGATAAGCCGAATGTGGCCGCCACGTACAGGATCCCGAATGAAAACAGATCAGGGGCCATCCCGATGGCGAATGCCAGTCCGAAACTCGATCGGTTTCTTCGACCGAACGCAAGTGAACCCCAGAGTCCGTGTGATACGAAATCCATCAGATCCTTTCTCAGGCGCGCAACGACGATAGTTTATCACGGGCGCACGGATGCCCTATGGCAAGAAGTAGGTGCAGGTTTTCGCCAAAAAAACTGAAAAGGCTCCGGGAGTCTTTTCCACTCACAAGAGTCCAACGTTAGGGTCGCGGCTGGTCATGTCTGTTCAAGAATGATCTTCAGTGAAGGAAAACACGAACACGGCCGATCGACTCGCAGCCCCTTGCAAAAGAGAGATGTTGCGTCCGACTGTTCTTAACCGGACCAAAAGTAATAATCACTGGCACACTCGTCTTATGAAGAGGACAATGCCGAGGCGTTCTATGAGTTTTCCGTTCTGTCATCGGTAACCAAGGAGTCTCTTGCGATGAGTGAGCAGAAAAACACTGCAATTGCCTTGAACGTCCGATTGAAACCCTCTGAATCCTCCGCCCACCCGCGCGCGGCGAACTACACCAATGTCGGTGTTGCACAGGGCATTGCCTATCTCGACTTCGGCTTCATCGAACCAGCCCTGTTAGCTGCCGTTGCGAAGACGGCGAAGGACGGCCAAGCCGCGCCGAAAGGATTGGATGGCCACTTCGTCTCTCGCGTCGCGATGGATGTCAGCGCCCTCGCGCGTCTGCACCAACAGATTCAGCAGGTATTGGCGGGCCTGCGCGAGATACGGCAGCCGAAGGCGAAAGGGTAGAAATAAGAGTGGCACGCAAAAGGATGGCAGCATGAAGAAATTTATCGCATCTATGACGGTGTTATTGGCGTTCGGTCTTACGCAGGCACCGATCGTGTTCGCGGACGGGGTGGTGCAGAACAGTGAAGCGCAAAAAGAAGCCCGTACAGTCAAGAAATATCCACCCTATCCAGATGTGTGGGATTGGATCACGCCGTTTCCATCACGTACGAGCTATCGGTTTCAGGCGGAGCTTTTGCCGGACGGAGATGTGCAGCTGTCGTATCAGCTCAAGAGCAAATCCCCTAAGCCCACAGAGGATGTCATTCCTCGTGGGGAGGAGTATAGCTTTTTATTTTTTGACAAACAGTCTCTATCTCCGCCTAAAGACTTTCCTGCCCGTCATAATAAATGGAGAGTGAGACTGCCCAGTGGGAAAATTATCTTGAATCCTGGGTCCGGAGGAGGCGGCAATTGTTTTCATCTATTTGATAGAGTCTTCACGGTTCATGATCGCGAAGCGAATGAGCTGGCTCACAAGGTGCTTTTCTACGTATTGGATCATCCTGAAACCTTTGTGCCGAGCGGCATGTGCGAAGGGATGCCTTATGACGATCCACCCTTTTCCTATCGGATGGTGACCATGTTAGGCGATTTGATTCCACTGGAGGACAACACCTTTCTCGTCGTGGATTTCGAGCATGGCGTGGTGATTCGATTCGACGAACAGTGGCAGAGCAAGTCCCCGCTACTCAATCACCGCATCTTCATAATGGACAAGCAAGAGTTCAACGCATTTATTCGAAATAGGAAGTACGAGAAGTCTGAAGCAGAGGGGTATGGGATTCGGTGGCAGGTCGTCGACGAGGATCTCTATCAATATCTGATAACGACAAAGGGGAGGCGTTAATCATGCCATTCACCGGGACTGCGGATGTGATTCGGTTCAAGGGATTGCTCAACGATGTCTTGATTCAAAACGAGCTGGGCGGGGCCGCACCCTATGCGCTGAGTTCAGCGAAGACAGGAAGGAGTGGTTACTCGTTTGGAGTGCCTCAGTATGACCGCTCCGTCGCGGGTAGTATGGCAGGTAATAAGACGGCACGAAATCTCTTTCAAGACATTTTACGCAATGCGACCGATAGCAATGGGAATTATCTTATCGATGATGGCAACTCTACGACATCACGCTTGAACGATAGCCTGGTCGATACGCTCTACAATAAGGCGATCCAGGTGGGTGGGGCCAGCCTGCCGCCGAGTGAAAAGACATTGGTTAATACGGCATTGAATAGCGTCTATGGAAGGCAGGAAATTGATGGGGCATTGGATGGGACGCTCCAGCTTCGGATCGATAAAGCGGATGGCGTCATTGCGTTGGCCACAGGAGCTGACCGGACCTTTCTTGAGAGTGCCCTTGGTAAGCTCTTCTTATGTGATTATGACAACCAATTCTCTATCACGCCGGGAGGTGCTCTGGTCAAGTTTGTCCACGGACAGACGGTGTTCGGGATTACCAAGCAAGGCGATTTGGGTGTTGGAGATCTGCTGAACTTCTACTTTCATACGCAACAGACCCGACAAACGCCTCATGATCCAGTCCGGCGTTTTGCGAACGTCGTTGAAGTGGTCGGGGGGTACACGCCCGCTGATGTTGATGATGCAAAGGGGGTGCTGCAGGGCTATACCTTTTTTGTTGTGCCGAATAAAGCTCAAATTACTTCCGCCAATGCGGGTGCGCTAGCCGAGTTTATGGCGCGGGTGATCGATCCAGCCAAAGCGCCAGTTATTACTGCCTACGCCGGAGGCCGCACGATCGACGGCGAGGTGTTGGTCGGCCAAGATCAGGTGTTTCCCGGCGATATTCTGGAAGGAATGGCGAGTGGGGATTTGCTGTTCGGGGAGCGAGGGAATGATGTGCTGCGCGGTGCGGCGGGAACGGATGTGCTGTATAGAGGCGAAGGCATCGATACGTTGTCAGGCGATGCTGACGCTGACTTGCTGCGTGGCGGAGCCGGAGACGACTCGCTGCGGGGCGGTGCGGGAGACGATCTTTTGGAAGGCGGTGCCGGGTTCGATACCTACTATTTCAATAGCCTGACGGACGGGAACGATACGATTGAGGACTCCGATGCCACAGGTGTGATTAAGGTGGATGGGCATGTGCTGACGGGCGGGATCAAAAAGTCTGGCGACTCCACGTGGAAGAGTTCCGATGGGCAATTTGAGTATCGCTTGGAATGGGGGCATCTGAAATTGCCCCTCAGTGGAAATACCCTCACGATCAACGAAGATTTTCAGAGCGGCCAGTTCGGGATTCATCTGATCGATGCGAAAGATCTGTCGGCGGGGCTGCCGACGTCCGGTCGGACAATCGAGGGTGATCATGAACCGTTATCGCCACCACAGTTTGACGAGATCGACAATCCCATTTGGGAGAATCCAACTCGGGTACCGATGATAGACCATCTGCAGGGCAGTGGGGGGAACGACATTATCGACGCCGGTGAGCTGGCGGACTGGCTACGCGGGAATGAAAGGCCAAAAAGATACCGGAAGTGTTTCCTCAACAAAAGTGAATACGTGCTTTCCTCACTACAGATCGTCCGGAGTGAGTCCGGTTACTTTGGCTAGACGGGCGAGCATGCGGGGGCCGATTTCACGCGAGCGTGAAAGGAAAAGACCACATCCGCCCGCCCTGTTCGTTGGAGGACGCGATGTGACCCGGTGGAGCGCTTGATCTGTCGGCCGCTTCGAAGAAGTGTGAAGAGTACGTGAGAAGCCGGTGTTGAAGGTTAGCGGCTCATGCCGCAATGAAGGAAACGTTGAGTAATTCCTCGGGACTGCCTCATCGTTTTCGAGGCGGTTGGCCATGGTTCGGAGCGCAAGAGCCTGCACTGAAGGAAGGGCGGCAGCACGGGTTTGACCGTCGGCCATCACACCGGTAATGCCGGGACTTCGCTGATCCACCGGACGTCTTCCTCCTGCTGCAGCTCGAGCTTAAATTGAGAAACGGTTCCCATTGAAGCGTCTTTATAAGACTAGGCCTCTTAGGCTAAGCCTGACGTGTGCAAACAATCAAGCAACTGTTCCCTAAGTGTCAACCCACTTTAGAAATGTCCGTTTGCTCCCCCCCTCGTCCGTCCTTGTTCGTACCCACTTCCGTTGGACTGTCCCCCCTCTAAGAGAAGCCAGAACAGTTCCGATCCGTTGGTACAATCGGCGCGCTGACCATCCCACGGCGATTTCACCCAAAGGCCGTGAAACTGAACGTTCGGAAGGTCAGTTGACACATAATTCGTAGCTACGACACGCGGTAACGATTTCTCCAAGTTTCTGAGTCGGCACAACAATGAATCCCATGAACAATTCGGGGGCTCAACAGGTGCATAACACTTCTGCCAGTTCAGTAAACGGGTCGTTGGCCGACAGCGGCCTGACTTGTCTCCTCATCATCGCTCGATTCCATGACCTTCCCGGTGATGGTTCACAGCTGCGGCATCAGTTCGCGCGGTCTGGGCAGGTGTTTTCCGATGCGGACATCCTCCGTGCCGCAAAGCATGTGGGACTCAAGGCCGGTCTACTCAAGACCGCATGGAGCAAACTCCAGAGGACACCGCTGCCTGCCATGGTAAAGCGAACTGATGGCCGCTATGTCGTTCTGGCGAAGGTCCAAGAAGAGAAGGCACTAGTCCAGGATCCGGTCGAAGCACGGCCGCTCGCGCTTTCTCGCGAGCAAT
>JARFXQ010000027.1:0-10000 GCA_029194725.1 Nitrospira sp.
TTCCTACCGGCTGAAGGAGAAACTCAAAGCCGGACTTGTGCGGGTCGAAGAAGCGTCAACGACAACCTAACGGGGTGGGGAATTTTCGATGACCATAACTGGGGAAATTTGGATGACCCTTGACACATCTGGACTATCTGGAAGAGGCCATTGTGCGCCTGAGCCAGCGCATCGAGGAGCAGCTCCGCCCTTTCGCGGCGGCGCTGACGCCCCTGGATGCGATCCCGGGGGTCAATCAGCGCACGATTGAGGGCATCGTGGCCGAGATCGGCGTCGACATGTCCCCTTTTCCCTCGGATCGGCATGTCAGCAGTTGGACGGGAATCTGTCCGAGGCACCACGAAAGCGCGGGCAAACGCCTGAGTGGCACGCCCCGCAAAGGCAACCGCTGGCTGCGCAGCACGCTGACGGAAGCCGCGTTGGCCGCGATTCGGGTCAAAGACAGTCGGCTCGCCGCGCGCTACCGGCGTATCATGCGGCATCGGGGACACAAGAAAGCCGTGGTGGCGGTTGCGCATACGATCTTGGTGATCGTCTATCACATGCTCAAGGACCAAGTGCCCTACCACGAGGTGGGCGCCGCCTACCTCGATCAACGGGATCGGGAGCAGGCGACCCGGCGTGCGGTCAAGCAGTTGGAGCGCTTGGGCCATCGGGTCTTCCTTGAGCCCGACGCCTAAGAGCGGTGGCATTTTCAGAACAGATCGAATATCGAACGGTACGTTGGAAAGGTCGGGAGCGAACATGATCAGGTATTTATGTAGCGCAGTGGCAAATCCAGCCTCAAAGTAGACATTTGCATTGTGGTTTGGCATACACACGACGACGAAATGCGCCTGTCGAATTTTCTCCAATAGCTCTACATTAATCGCTTTGGTGGTCGCGATCTCGTCCATTCTCCTGATAGCATGAAGTTACCCCCGTTTTTTGGACAGGTCGTGAAGCCAAGATTGTGGTAGAACGACCATCGCAAAAATCGGGAGGCACTGATGGCGCAGAAACGAAAGACGCATGGGGAGGAGTTCAAAGCACGAGTGGCCGTGGAGGCAATCAAGGGAGTGCGGACGCTGAGTGAATTGAGTGCGGCTCATGGCATCCACCCCACGGTCATTGCCCATTGGAAGCGGCAGCTGGTGGAGGGAGCCCCGGAGGTGTTCCGGCGCGGTTCAGTGGGCGGGGTCCGTAGCGAGGAGACGGTGACGGCGCCGCTGTACCAGGAGATTGGCCGGCTCAAGATGGAGCTGGAGTGGCTCAAAAAAAAGCTCTGAGCGTGTCGCCGGAGGAGCGACGAGGATGGCTGCAAGCGGAGTGCAAGACATTGTCGATGGTGCAGCGGTGTGCCTTGGCGGGCGTGGCCCGCTCGACGTACTATTACGAGCCGCTGCCCGAGAGCGCCGAGAACCTGGCGTTGATGCGCCTGATCGACGAGCTGGACCTCAAGCGGCCGTTTTACGGAGTGCCACGGATGACCGACTGGTTACAGACCTTGGGCCATGCGGTCAACCACAAGCGGGTGGAGCGCCTGATGCGCGTGATGGGCTTGCAGGCGATCGTGCCGGGGCCCCACACCAGTCGGCCGCATCCGAAACACCTGGTGTACCCGTATTTGTTGAGGGATCTTACGGGTGCACGGCCCAACCAGGTCTGGTGTGCCGATATCACGTATGTGCCGCTGCGGCGCGGATTCCTGTACCTGGTCGCGGTGCTGGACTGGTACAGCCGCTACGTGCTGGCGTGGGTGCTGTCGAACACCCTGGAGGCGCTGTTCTGTGTGGAGGCCTTAGACCAGGCGCTAGAGAAGGGCCAGCCCGAGATCTTCAACACGGACCAAGGGGCGCAGTTTACGAGCGACGAGTTCACGAAGCGACTGGAGGGGGTGGGGATCCGCATCAGTATGGATGGCCGGGGGCGCGCGCTCGACAACATCTTCGTGGAACGGTTGTGGCGGAGTGTCAAATACGAAGAGATCTACCTGCGAGACTACGTCGATGGGGTGGATGCCTGGCGGGGGTTGCAGCGGTATTTTGCGTTCTACAACACCGAACGACGGCACCAGAGCCTGGGACGACGGACCCCGGCCGAGGTGCATTTCGGGTGAAAAGAGACGGCTACTCCGGTATGGACTGGCGGGAGATCGCCCCGTATAACCGATTCTGGCGCGAAGTTGTGAGCGGCCCCCCAGCCCAAAACCACAGAAGGAGCCCGGCGAGCCCTGAACGAAAGGAGAAGGCACGACACAGATCTATTAGCTTATTTTCGGAGAAAACCTGTCCAAACAATGGGGGGAAGGTTAGCATACCCTGCTTCTGCCATCCAGGGTGTAAGCACGTGCTGATACCAGGTGTCACACTCTCCATTATTGTATGGCATCACCACGAATCCATACTGTCGCTTAACAAGATTCTTGACTCGAGAGAGAAGTTCCTTTTCCGCCCAGGTTATGAGACCACTCGGATCTCGTGGTTTAGGAAGGAAGGTAAAGTGAGGATTGAAGTGTGCTACTTCCCCACGCACGTCATACTGCGACATCAGAAGAATGGCTTGCATGCCAAGCACGTCTCCGAGTTCTTCGGCCAGGATCAGTCCACCCATTCCAGCGCCTTTATACGGGAGCTTCGCGTCGACAATGACAATGTCGAACAGTCTTTCGCGCACATACCGGCTTGCCTCCCCCGGCAAGGAAGCGCATTCCACTTCATGGCCGAGCTGCTCCTGTAAGACGTCTCGATATATGTTCAACACTTCCACTTGATCATCGACAATGAGTATTGCAAGTCGATCGATGCGATCCATTCGAGTTATTTTCCCTATACTTTGTATGGCATCAACACTTGAATCCGTGCACCACCTGTATCGGCCCTAGAAACCGAAATGCTCCCCTGCAGGCGGCCCGTCAGTTCCTGAATCAGAAAGAGCCCATATCCACCACTCTTATTTCCTTCTGGACGGCGCAGTTCCTGTCCTCGAATTTTTGTCATTGTCTCGTCTGAGAAGCCTATGCCTGTATCCCGGCATTCGAAAGATATTTGGTGATCTGTCTTGATTGCCTGGACTGAAAGCCATATTTTCGTCACCGTCTGATCGGCACAAGCCTTGGTTGCATTCTTGAGAAGTTCCCCTACGATAAATGTGCTGACGCCAACGGGCAATGGCAACTCTTGGATGGCCTTGTCTATCTCAAAATGGTAGTCAAGGGTTTGATTCGCTTGCTTAAACGCATTAGCAACATCTACCACTTGCGTGTATGCATCTGTGCCTTCTTCGCTGGAATAAAACGCATGGGTGATCTGATGCATGACCTGAAGCAGAATGGTGAGATACTTAGCAAGTGGTTCCAATTTGTCGATAAGCGAGTTCGAATCAGAACTGGTTTCAATTGGACTAATCTTTCCTGGTGAACGAGAACGTTGAAGTTGCCACATGATTGAGTGAATTGAATTTTTCGCATTGTGGAGCAGTCCCCCCACGATGTATGGATACAAGGAATGCGTTGGGACACTGAGTACCCTATCTCTTAGCTGTGCAGATGCAGAATTTGCTGAGTCGCTCTCTTGCTCCCGAACAGCTTTCTTCTCACAGGCATTCTTCACCACTGTACCCAATTGATCTGGGCTAAAAGGTTTCATCAAGAAGTCGTATGCCCCCTGCTTCATTGCCTCCACCGCTGTTTCGATAGATCCGTAGGCGGTTATGACCACAAAGCGGACATCGGGACGATATTGTCTAGCCTGTCTTATAAGACTGATCCCATCAAGGCCTGGCATTGAGAAATCGGTTAGAACACATCTAAGCTCATTGGGTGCACTCTTGATAGCCTTTAGTCCTTTAAACCCGTCTGAGTAACTAGCTGCTTCAAAGCCCAATGACCGCAATCTCTCCTCCAGGGAAAGTAAAATGTCATGATCATCATCTACGATATACACAAGAGGAGGAAAATCTTGTGGTTGCTCAGTAAGGGGGTCTATAGGATCATTCATGGCCACTGCCCGGTCAGTTGCGCCTGTTTTTCTGAAAACGTCAAGCTGAAAAATAGCGCTCAATAAAGTGAATCGGGTCTAAATCGGTTCAAGTCTTGCAATCCACCATTTTCGAAGAGGCGACTGAATTGCCCGTCGCCCTCAGCCGAAGAAAAGAACAAAAAATGGGGTCGCCCACCCATTAGAAGGCTCCGGTCAAGTGGGCACACCTCTCCTCGGGTTCTGAGCGTTCTCATGTTCGCCGCTGCCGTCCCCTCACGATTGCCAGCTACCCCTGTTCACTGCATCCGAGTTTTCTCTGGTTGCGGTGTCGACGTCATCCCCTGAGTCGCACCAGTCACCCATCAGGATCAGGTCACATCTTGAGGTCAAGTCTTGCAATCCTACATTGCCGAAATCAGGCGGCTGTATTGCTTGCCACGTTCAGCCGAAAAAACCGGCCAGAGCGAAGAAAATAGCCTCAAGACAGAGCCAGTGAGGTCAAGTCTTGTAAGCATACATTGCCACAAACACAGGCGGTTGAATGGCTTATTGCGCTCACCCGAAAAAGCAGTCCAAACCGCTGGATGGGGGTCAAGTCTTGCAATCATACATCGGCAACGGCACCAAAAACAGTCGGCTGAGAAGAAAATAGTGTCAGGACTCATTGTTGCGCTGAGATATCGCTTGCTCCATCGCCGCGAGAATCTTGTCGCGCATGACGGCATCACACTCCTGGCCAAAGAACCATGGGACCAGCCCCTTGTGGATGGTCGGCTCGGTAACGGCGATGTTAGGCGCTTCGCCGACGCACCGCAGCCCGGCGGTTCTGCCGAAGAACCGGTGCGAGAGCCCGGAGCGCCTCGTTTACAGACGCGCTGGTTGGAAACACGTCAAGAATGTCCGGATCAATGACCACGACGTTCGCAC
The DNA here is from genome assembly GCA_029194725.1 of Nitrospira sp. GTDB lineage: Bacteria > Nitrospirota > Nitrospiria > Nitrospirales > Nitrospiraceae > Nitrospira_D. The sequence continues at coordinate 4,887 of JARFXQ010000027.1, forward strand.
CCTGCGCATATCGTGCCGCCGTCACCCCGCGCACAGCTCGAGAAAAGTCGTACTCAGGGCGCATCGTGTCACGGTCGCCCGTGCGCCGTTTTTGTCTACCGTTCTTCTTCATATCGCCTCCGCTCATGTCGAGTGGCTGGTCGCGCAGAAATGAGACGGGTCCGGGGTGGGCGCTCGACAAACGCCACCACCAGGAGCTTCCGTCGATTGGACATCCCGAGCAACACAAACCGTTCTTCGTCACGTGAGTGGTCAGGATCTGCCATCAAAAGGTTAAGCGGATCACCAAAGACGGTTGTGGCTTCATCAAAGGTCACGCCATGTTTACGAGCATTCGCTTCCCCTTTCATCGGGTCCCATTCGAAGATGTAACCCATTCCCACCTCTACGCTGTGCGGTATTCCCTCGTCCGATGGGCCGAACCATTTAGGTTCGCTACTGACTACCCGGGCAAGGTGGTGTGGGAACCTATGCGGCCCACTGGGTGGTAAGTCTACGAGGAACTCCGACTCGTATCAATCCCCGTTGAAGAAGAACATGGCGTCACGACTCATGGCTTCTCTGCGACGCCGCTTGGTCAGTCGCCGCGAGAATCTCGGCGCGCGTTGGAGTATCACATTCGTGGCCACTTGCTCTTACGCCTGATTACGAAGGCGCCGCGCGATTTCATACACATAGTCATCGTCCGACAGAGCTACCCCTAACTTGACACTTGCGGCGGAGCGTTCGTCGTCATCCAAACCAAAGTCACCGATCGTACTGAGATCGGTCACCAGGGCCTCTGGATGGCCGAGTGCATTCAACACCAATTCGACGTACGACTCCAGCGTGTCTACCAGAACCGTAGACGCCAGCTCGATGCGTCCATCCGCAGCCGCCTGACTGATACACGCAGTCCTACTACAATCGATGCAATCGAATTGCGGAACATCATGTACGGGACATGAGCGACCCATTGATCCTAACTCCTCCATGTCGAATCGCCAGGAGTATAACGACCTCTCTTGAAGACAGAAATGCATGCACCGGCTGGCATCACCGGATAAGCCCCGTGACTTTCTTCGTGAAAAGTATTCGTTGCCGTCACGCCTGCTTCATGTTCCCAACTATGCCAAAACCGCTACGCCCTTTGCTTTGATCTCTTGATACATGGCATCCGGTGCTAGATCGATCTGCCCCGGCCAGGCAACAGCACCCTGGTCCAGATACACTTGTTTGAAGAAAGCTGGGTCTTGTAATGGCGTAAACACCCCAGTGAGGTGCTGCGGAGTAATACGAACTTCACCTGCCAGCCCATCGGCAAATCGTACAAACAGGCCCAAGTTTTCCAATGGTTTGACTTCTACGACATCCCAGTACATCGGCATCCTCCTCACAACAGTGGAGCAATCGGCTTCGGAGTTTCCTTGGCCCTGCACTGGTTCCAGTTATCCAGTAGCTCATCGCGATGCAATTCGGCCCAGTCCAACACAAGATTGAGTGCCCGGCGACGCAACTCGCCTTCCATGACCCGCGACTGCCGAATTTGGAGATTCTATGCCAGTGTTCCCATCAACGCAATTTGAGCGGCCGAGTTGCATCACCTCCTCATCGCCCTAACAAGTCTTTCGTAGCCCGGCAGAGGTCTATACCCTGCTTTCCCCGACCCGGAGCCCTTACGTTGGCTCTTGGCGATGGGATAGAAAACCTCCAGTAGATTTTCATTCGCTCGTACCGCCAGCTCTTCATCGCCTTATCGTAATTGTCGTGGCCGGATAAAACCCTTCGCCTTTCCTTGAGGAAAGTAGGTTTCGCTGCCGGGGGACAAAAGAAAAGGCCGGTTGACCCGAAGATCAACCGACCCTTTTTGTAACCCCAGCAGAGGTCCATACCGCACTTCGTGTGAGCCGCCGGCTCAATCCGGCGAAGCCGCTCTTCATTGTCGCCGGCGGATAAACCCCACCGACTTTCTTCTGGACGCTGCCACGGGTTACAAAAAGCAAGAGCCCGATGACCTTTCGATCATCGGGCTCTTTGTTGTAACCCGGCAGCGTCCTACTTTCCCACTGCCTCGCGGCAGCAGTAGCATCGGCCTTGGAGGGCTTAACTTCCGTGTTCGGTATGGGAACGGGTGGGGCCCCTCCGGTATGGCCACCGGGAACACTTAAAACGAAAATTCGAAATTGCAAGCACGAAATACGAAACTATAATTTCAATTACAAAAACAACGAATCACAAACTCGAAATCACAGATTCCAAACCCCGAATTCCAAAATTGGAGTTTGGAATTTCGATATTTGAATATTGGAATTTCCGGTCCGCTGACGCGGACCGGCAGACCATGTCTATCAGGAGCAAAGGATGTTAAACCGCACGACCGATTAGTACTGGTTAGCTACAGCGCTTACGCGCCTTCCACACCCAGCCTATCAAACTCGTCGTCTACGAGTGGTCTTTAGGGGGCTTACGCCCCGGGAGAGCTTATCTTGAGGCACGCTTCTCGCTTAGATGCTTTCAGCGATTATCGCCACCGGACATAGCTACCCGGCACTGCCGCTGGCGCGACAACCGGCACACTAGAGGTCCGTCCTTCACAGTCCTCTCGTACTAGTGAAAGCCCCTCTCAACTCTCCTCCGCCCACAACAGATAGGGACCGAACTGTCTCACGACGTTCTGAACCCAACTCTCGTACCGCTTTAATAGGCGAACAGCCTAACCCTTGGGACCAGCTTCAGCCCCAGGATGCGATGAGTCGACATCGAGGTGCCAAACCTCCCCGTCGATGTGAACTCTTGGGGGAGATCAGCCTGTTATCCCCGGCGTACCTTTTATCCGTTGAGCGATGGCCCTTCCACACAGAACCACCGGATCACTAAGTCCGACTTTCGTCTCTGCTCGAGCTGTCGCTCTCGCAGTCAAGCTCCCTTCTGCCTTTGCACTCGACGGCTGATTACCGACCAGCCTGAGGGAACCTTTGAACGCCTCCGTTACCTTTTGGGAGGCGACCGCCCCAGTCAAACTACCCACCAGACACTGTCTTCGCCCTGGATGACAGGGCCGAGTTAGAATATCAGAACGGTCAGGGTGGTATTTCAAGGACGCCTCCACGCGACCTAGCGGCCACGCTTCGCAGGCTCCCACCTATCCTACACAGCCCCTTCCAACATCCAATGTCAAGTTGTAGTAAAGGTGCACAGGGTCTTTCCGTCTAGTTGCGGGCACCCGGCTTCTTCACCGGAACAACAAATTCGCTGAGTCACTTCCCGAGACAGCGCTCCAGTCGTTACGCCATTCATGCAGGTCGGAACTTACCCGACAAGGAATTTCGCTACCTTAGGACCGTTCATTCTTGTTACTGACCGTCAGCCTTCTAAGCTGAGAGTCGGTCCGCCATTTCTGACGGACTCTGCAAATCGCTTGGCAGATCGGACTATCTCATCCCGCTTCAATTTCAACGGGTCCGGCATATAGTCTCTGAGGATTCTCAAATTGCTTCAGAATCTCCGCATCGCTGTAGCGTCGCTTGCCTCCATCGTTCATCGTCTCTCGAATTTTCAGAATTTCTTCAATTCCGTTTCGCGTCAGGTGTTGTCCCCTTCGCATTAATTCGACTAGTTGCTTGAACTTGGAGAAGTCTCGTTTCTTCTTTGCGGAGAGAAACCCGAAGCGCTCAAAGAACGGAAGCACGTGTTCCACGATGGCGGTAAAGTTATTCACTTCGAAATACCAGACTCCATCATGTCTCTGTCGCATCGTCCCACACTTGAGGTGACGCTTGAACAAGGCCAAGATCACTTCGTCACGTTGGGAGATGTTGAAACAGAGCGACACTTTCCAGGGCATCTTGTAATCGCTCCGAGGTCGGAACGATACGTTGAAACTACCCTCTCCATCAGTGAAGCCAGCCATGTAATGGCCAACATCGGATGGGATATTGTTCAAATTGAGCATCTGAGCCTTTCCTGCTGATTGCCCGCACCTCGTGGATTGTCACTGCCACCGAATTCGTGGCGAGTACCCGAGGATACACCGGGTGTTCCAGCATTTAGCCAGATTTGTTACGGAACTACAGTGGTCCATTCTATAGTTACGGCCGCCGTTTACTGGGGCTTCCCTTCAAAGCGTCGCCTTGCGGCTAACTCCTCCGGTTAACCTTCCAGCACCGGGCAGGCGTCAGACCCTATACGTCCACTTGCGTGTTCGCAGAGTCCTGTGTTTTTGGTAAACAGTCGCTAGAGCCACTTTATTGCAACCACGTTCGGCTTACCTTTGTACAGATTCACCTACGCGTGGCACCCCTTCTCCCGAAGTTACGGGGCTAAATTGCAAAGTTCCTTAGGAAGTGTTCTCTCACGCCCCTTGGTGTATTCCACCCACCTACCTGTGTCGGTTTGCGGTACGGACACAATGATGACTCGCTACGAGGCTTTTCTCGGCAGCATGGGATCAGCCCGTTTGTGGCCTTGCGGCCTCCCCATCACGTCTCGGCGATAACGGCCTTGCGGATTTGCCAGCAAGACCCGCCTACGCGCTTAGACCGGGTATTCCAGGGACCCGGCGGTGCCTACCCTTCTGCACCCCTTCGCTGATAACGCCACCACTGTGGTACAGGAATATTGACCTGTTTACCATCGCCTACGCCTCTCGGCCTCGGCTTAGGATCCGACTCACCCTGACCTGACGAACATAGGCCAGGAAACCTTAGGTTTACGGGGTTGATGATTCTCACATCAATTATCGCTACTTATGCCTGCATAATCTCTTCTCTGCGCTCCAGCTGTCCTTGTCGGTCAACCTTCACCGCACAGAGAATGCTCCCCTACCACTCACCTCTTGCGAGGAAAGTCCGTAGCTTCGGTGGCAAACTTGAGCCCCGATACATTTTCGGCGCACCATCGCTCGACCAGTGAGCTATTACGCACTCTTTAAAGGATGGCTGCTTCTAAGCCAACCTCCTGGCTGTCTGAGCGACGTTACAACCTTTCCCACTTAGCTTGCGCTTAGGGACCTTAGCTGACGGTCTGGGCTATTTCCCTTTTGACCACGGATCTTAGCACTCGTAGTCTCACTCCCGTGCGTCCAGTAACGGCATTCGGAGTTTGATTGGGTTCAGTAGCGTTGGAACGCCCCTAGC
>JARFXQ010000027.1:12500-34727 GCA_029194725.1 Nitrospira sp.
TTTCACGGAGGGCTTACCCAACCGCCTACGCTCCCTGTACGCCCAGTAAATCCGAACAACGCTTGCCACCTTCGTATTACCGCGGCTGCTGGCACGAAGTTAGCCGTGGCTGCTTCTGCAGGTACCGTCCGAACGGTTGCCCGTCCCATCTTCCCTGCCGAAAGGGGTTTACAATCCGAAGACCTTCATCCCCCACGCGGCGTCGCTGCGTCAGGCTGTCGCCCATTGCGCAATATTCCTTACTGCTGCCTCCCGTAGGAGTCTGGCCCGTGTCGCAGTGCCAGTGTGGCTGATCGTCCTCTCAGACCAGCTACCCGTCGAAGCCTTGGTGAGCCGTTACCTCACCAACAAGCTGATAGGACATGAGCCCATCCAAGAGCGCGATACCCACGGTATCGCTTTCTCTCTCGATCCGCAGACCGAGAGTCGTATGCGGTATTAGCTAACCTTTCGGCTAGTTATTCCCCACTCGAGGGTAGGTTACCCATGTATTCCTCACCCGTTCGCCGCTTTACAAACGTATTGCTACGTCTTCTCGCTCGACTTGCATGTATTAGGCGCGCCGCCAGCGTTCGTTCTGAGCCAGGATCAAACTCTCAAATAGGTGTTCTTAGAATTTGGACCAAGGGCCACCACTTCAATACACCTTACACCTTGCTCAACGTCCTCTATTCAGTTGTCAAAGAACGATCGCGTTCATCACGCGAGCCGCGCACTATACAATGTACACGGTGGCGTGTCAAGGGACCCGCTCGAAATAAATTCGGGTAGTTTCCCTTTGGCACCGCACCGTGACTCGCCGTCAGGCGCGGTCATCAGGCAGGGACACTGCACCAAGAACGAAAGAGAAGATAACAAGACATTTCTCAAGAGTCAAGAGCGCGGTCATGCATAATCAAAAGCAATGACGGACGTTCGTGATACAGATGTCGTATTTTCGACCCATCGCCAGGCATTCCTGAAAATGTTAGACCTTGGGACATTGGTCGACGGCTGGAATGCCGTCGGCGGCTTGTTCAGCCGCAAGTTCACCGTTCCGCCCCGCGATACCACACACTTCACACCACGCTCAAAATACTACGTAGCGACGAGCGCTGATGTAGCCGTCTCCTCATCACGTGATCTAAACTTCGATCAATCGAAACGGCGCCGGACCCGGAGGAAAAAATCGAGGCCTGATCAGAAAGCCGCCCGAAGATTCATTGAGACGGTTGGAGCTGGGCCGCATACTTCGTACCGTCTTCCATGACTCCGCTCATTCGCAGCATGCGCAAATTGTCCGATACATATAGCGAGCCGGTCGCAGTACCGCGCTCGGTCGTCACGGTCAGCTTGCCCTCGGTCAACGTGAATTGCCCGCGTCCGCTGAACATACCGACGGTCCGATAGCTTGCAAACTCGTACTGGCCGTCGTCGGCAATGGTCACGCGAAGCCAATCGTCCCCGCGCACTTTAGGAGACCGCACCAGGAGCCCGTCCCATTTGCCGGCAACCGAACCGAATGATTCGATGGGTTGAGGGCTCCACTGTTGCTTCGGGGCGACCTCAGCTGATTGGCAACCTTGGAACGCCAGAGACCAGAGCCCCATGCAGACCAGTAACACCGTTAATACCGCTGCTCGAACATTCCGCCTCATACTCCATACTCCCTCGATTTTTCATCCACCATCTACTTGGCAACCACAGGCACACGCCGTCCATCCAGAATACAGCGAACCGAACAAGTATCGCATGCTCCAATTGCTGTGTACTTCCCATCCAGTCGCTTCCTCTGGTTCATAGTTCTGATCGACGTCGAGCCGGTTATGAGCCGCTCCGACTGCAAAGCGACCGCTGCTGGACTATTCCTTTCCCATTTTTTACCTATGACGCGGCAGTTAAGGCGTCACAACCAGATCCTCCCATGGAACCGACCTCTCGGCCACGCGGCGCGTAGGGTAGTATCATTGCGACAGGGCGTCAACATCATTGATCGTCCGACATAATCGATTGTCCTACCGACTAATGCAACGGACGCCCGCACCCTGTGAGCACCTGCCCCTTCCAATGGATGACCACGCGCGAGGCAAACGACTCGCCACTCATGCTGTCATGACAGATTTCAGCGGTAATTTCGATGTGCAGATCGCCCACATCCCACTTGGTGACCTTCCGAGCCTGATCGGTGATCGCATTCGGCAACAACCGTTCGACGCGCTTTTGGCCATACTCGGTGATCAGCACGATGCACGACATCTAGCGTATTTCCAGCACCCAGGGCGGCTCGTTCCCGATACCTCGAAAGTCCACGCCGTCGAGCTTGGCCTGCTCCCAGACAGCCAGTTGGTGATTGTTCCGGCAGGTGAACGTTTCCTTGCCAGGCTCGGACAGCATGCCCTGCTCTCCCTCGATGACGAGCTCCACTTCGCCCTCCGCGTAGCGAGACGGCGTCGCGCCAGGAACAGCCGTGAGGCGCACAGTTGCGCGTTGACCAAACACCCACGCTTCACTTTTTGTAGCGCGCACGACATAGCTGGACTCATCCTGACACACGAAGACCCACGTACGTGATCCCGCCTCGCTATCAACACCAGCGTGGGCAGCGGGTAAGATTCCGCAGGCCATCGCCCATACCATGATGGAAAATCCTGTCATGGTCCGTACCCAGTCGTGATGTCTCAAGAGTGGCATGAGTCGTCTTGCTTCAAACGAATTACTCTTCAACCGCTCTTGAAGCATCCTGTCGAAATGAACGTGATTCAGATGCCGAAAACCAGTCTGGATCGATCTCCGCCGGAAAGCGAGAGGATGATTCTCTGGTGGCCAATTGCTCTAACGTATCCCCTGTTCGTCTGGCAATTTACACAGGCGGATGTAGCGCCGATCTCGGCATGCAGACTCGAACAGGGCCTGGGTCCTGTCTATGGCGGCGCGGAAAAATTGCAATCCGATCCCCACTGGCTGGACCATATCCTGTTCTATGAGTACTTTCACGGGGACAATGGGGCGGGCCTTGACGCGAGCCTCCAGACCGGTTGCGTGGCGAAACTCATCCAGCTCTTCGGCCTCCTGGATGCCAAGCTGGTATTGGAAGGGGGCAAGAGGGCGGCATCCAAGAAAGGTAGCACATGACGGCAACGAGAATATTTCGTCCAGGCTACTCCCGACAGGATTCGTCTTACTTCTTGATCGGTTGAACAGCCGACGCCAATTGGACATCCACCAGCTGTTGGAGGCGGCGTTCCATTTGGAGAAACCGTGCTGCCAGTTTGGGAGACAAGGCCTCCGCAATCTCCTCAAAGGCTTTCCTCCGAAGGTCAATCGTCATCTGATCCACTTCAAAAACTCTCCGCGCTAGATCCTTGGCACCAGCGTCGCTAAGGGACTGGTACGACTTCTTATAGTCCTCCATCACCGCAATCTTCTTGTCGTTGATGGCCGCCGATTCCACCTCGTATTTCCGATAGAGAGGCCAGAAGATGTCCGCTTCCTCGCGGGTGAATTGCATCCGGTCCGCAATCAGTTGCATTTTTTTCGTCCGAAGGTCCGAGCGCAATAGCTCAATGTCCGAGCTTGCATCGCGCTCTCCGGCAGCAGCGGCGGGCAGCGGCAACAGGACAAGAAACGCTGAAACCATGCTCGCTGCCAAAGTAGCGACAAGGGCTGTTTTAATCATGATCGTTGATCCCTCCCATGAATCCGACAATTGACTCCCGACCAAGCATAACCTGCCAGATCGGCGAGCTATGTTTCCAGATCTCTTTCAACTGAAAACCTGCATGAACCGACCCGATGGCGACAGGCACCGGCTACCTCTTTTGTGTAAGCTGCATGATTGCAGCGACTGTGCTCGGACTGATCCCTCGCCGGCGTAACAGATCACGATCGCAGTCGGCGCTCGTCCTCAACCACATACTCGAAACTCGATCGAAACTCTGCCGGAGTCATGCGAGTGAGGGTCGCATACTTGCTGAGCAGATCAGGCTGTTTGAAGTCTTCCGGTCCGAGGCGAACCATGTACCGCCTGGCGATCTCATAGCCGGTAGACCGGACATCGACCGACCGAACCCTCGTCCGTCCGGTGCGAGAGTCGAGAATCCGGTCGAACGGGATGGGCATGAACCGTCCATGCACCATGGCCGCCACTGCTGCGCTTCCCCCTTCCAGCAGGAGGCCGGCCGCGCTGCATCCTAAATCCCTCGTATATTCGAGATCAAACCCGATCGGATCCGCACATCGCAACTCAAATCCGATATCCTTTTCCCGAATCACCGGCTGGACGCCCAACGGCGCGAGCCGCGCGAGGACGGCGCGTGAGAGCAGCCCTGCCAGATTGATCTTGGACAGTTCGATATGACCGTGATCATCCCGCGGCAACGATGCATCTTGGGATAGTTCCTCTGGATCCAGTGCTTCGGCCAGCCCCTCCGCCAGCACGGCCACACCATCCTCATGCCCCAGCCTCAATCGCTTAAGGATTGTGCCTGCCACCACATCGACGACAAGGGAGAGGGGGAGCGGGCGCACGGAGAACTCCTCTGGGATGAGCGTGAGCGTGGCGCCGGCTGCCTTCCCGATGCCCAACGCCAGGTGGCCCGCCTGCCGTCCCATTGCCACGACAAGAAACCAGTGTGAGGTGGTGCGCGCCTCGACAATGAGAGTCTTGACGATCTGTGCGCCGATGTGCCGGGCCGTTTCGAACCCGAAGGTCGGAACACCTTCCGGCAGATCCAAATCGTTGTCGATCGTCTTCGGAACGTGGACGACGCGCAGCTTCCCTTGGACTGCCTGTTCCAACTTCATCGCGGAAAAACAGGTATCGTCGCCGCCGATCGTGATCAGGCTCGACAGGTCGAGCTTGCGGAGTGTGGCGACAACGTTCTCCATATGTTGCTGCTTCTTGGTCGGATTCGCTCGCGAGGTTCGAAGATAGGAACCACCCTGGGGGTGGAGCCCGCTCACCTCTTCCATCGTCAGGGGCGCGGCCTTGCTCACATCACCCGCGATCAACCCCTTGAATCCGTCCCGAATACCGAGCACCTGCCGGCCTGCAGCCAGGCATCGCAACGCCGCGGCCGCGATGACACCATTGATTCCTGGCGCCGGGCCACCGCCGACGAGAATTCCAATGGCCCCGTCCTGAGACTGCTGCATGTTCATGACGCTCTCCCCAGCTCTTTCCTGTCGGACCTACGACCGCTGATGCCCATCACGGCGACTGATGCTGATCCGAACCTCCTCAAAACTTCTCCGGGATGAATGTTCTGTCCTTCATCGTCGCCTGGTCATCGTATTTGTACTTCTTCGATCGTTCGGGCAGTTTCACCTTCTCTCGCTTCAACTTCTTATAGGGAATCAGGGTTAGCATATGATTGATGCAGTTGAGCCGCGCGGCCTTCTTGTTGTCAGATCGAATAACGTACCACGGCGCATGCTTCGTATCGGTCGCATCCAACATCCGGTCTCGCGCGCGCGAATACTCGTACCATCTTTCACGCGAAGGCAGATCCATCGGGCTCAGCTTCCACTGGCGCACTGGGTCGTCGACCCGTGCCCGGAAACGTCGCTCCTGCTCTTCGTTGCTCACCTCCAACCAATACTTGATCAGGATGATCCCGCCCTCGACGACGTATTTCTCGACGACCGGACAGAGCTCCAGAAACCGCTCATATTGCTCCTTCCTGCAGAATCCCATGACATGCTCGACACCGGCACGGTTGTACCAACTCCGGTCCCAAATGACAATTTCGCCTGCCGCCGGGAAGTGGGTCATGTAGCGTTGCATGTACATCTGGCTCTTCTCGCGATCCGAGGGGGCCGGCAGGGCCACGACACGGAATACGCGTGGACTCACGCGCTCGGTGATGGCACGAATGGTGCCGCCCTTCCCGGCCCCATCGCGGCCCTCGAACACCACCATGATCCTTGCACCCTTCTGTTTCACCCAATCCTGGAGGTAACAGAGCTCAGCCTGAAGCTTGCGCAGCTCCTTCTCGTATTCCTTCCGTTTCAACTTCCCACCCTTCTCTTCTTCCCGGTCCTTGTCCTTGGCCATGATGCCTCAACCTCCGATCGCGATTCGTGCCTGAAGCCCCACGGCCCAACAGCCGTGACTGCTTGGGCCGGTGAAATCTTCGCAACAACACCCATTCCAGTGGGACCGGCCTCTGATCCCTCCTGAAACCTCCTGTTAGTCCACCGGGCAGGCCTTGACATGCCAGATGTCGGAGGCGTATTCGACGATGGTGCGATCGCTCGAGAACTTTCCCGAGCCCGCAACGTTGAGAATTGCCTTGTGCGTCCACCCATCCTGATCGGCATAGAGGGCACAGAGCCGTCGATCAGCCTCAAGATAGGACGTGAGATCCGCCAGATGCATGTAATGGTCGCCGCCGTGGAGCAAGGCATGCATGATCGGCCCGAACAAGCCCTGCTCGTTCCGGCTGAAATAGTCGGATGAGATCAGATCCAGCGCCGCCCTGGTCTCAGGTTCGTTCTCATAATGCCAGCGCGGGCTGTACCAGCCTCGGCTGCCTGCCACCTGGTCCGCAGTCAGACCGAACAGGAAGAAATTCTCCTCGCCTGCCTCTTCCGCCATTTCAATGGTTGCGCCGTCGCGTGTACCCAACGTCAGAGCCCCGTTCATCATGAACTTCATGTTGCTCGTGCCGCTGGCCTCGTAGCCGGCCGTGGAAATCTGGTTGGACACATCGGCGGCCGGAATCAGCCGCTCCGCAAGCGAGACGCAATACTCCGGTAGGAAGATGACCTTGAGCCTTCCACGGGCGATCGGATCGCCGTCGATGGTGCCGGCCAGATTGTTGATGAACTTGATAATGACCTTGGCCAAGTGGTAGGCCGGAGCCGCCTTGCCGGCGAAGAAGAATGTCCGCGGGATCATGTTGATCGTCGGGTTTTCCCGCAGCCGATTGTACAGGACGACGACGCGCAGCGCGTTGAGGAGCTGGCGTTTGTATTCGTGGATGCGCTTCACTTGGCAATCGAAGATCGTGTCGGGATCGACGGTCTGACCGGATGTCGCCTTCAGCCACTGGGCGAAGCCCTCCTTCGCCTCCCGCTTCGCCTTGCGGAATGAGGCGCGAAACGTTTTGTCTTCGGTCAGCTTCTTGAGCTGGCTGAGTTGACCGAGATCCGTAATCCAGCCGTCGCCGATGCCCTCGCTGATGATCCGCGCCAGGGCGGGGTTGCACGTCAACAGCCATCGTCGCGGCGTGACGCCGTTCGTTTTGTTGTTGAAGCGCGCGGGGAACATCTCGGCCAGGTCCCTGACCGTCATCCTGCGGAGCAATTCGGAATGAATGGCCGCGACGCCGTTCGTGCTATGTGAACCCACGATGGCCAGATTGGCCATCTGCACCTTTCGGTCCGCGCCTTCCTCGATGAGGCTTGCACGTTCCACGCGCCCCTCGTCGCCCGGGAACCGTCCCCGGACCGTATTTAGGAACCGACGGTTGATCTCGCAGATGATATCCGCCAGCCTCGGCAGCAAGACTTCGAACCATCTGAGCGGCCATTTCTCCAGGGCCTCCGGGAGCAGCGTATGGTTCGTATAGGCAAGCGACCGTTGCGTCAGGTCCCAGGCTTGTTCCCAGCGCAGATGTGCGTCATCGAGCAGGATCCGCATGAGCTCCGGCACGGCCATCGCCGGATGGGTGTCGTTCAATTGGATGGCGACCTGCTCCGGCAACAGACTCCAGTCGTCCTGTGCGCGTCTGAAGCGACGGATGAGATCGGCAAGTGAGCAGGCGACGAGGAAATATTCCTGCAGGAACCGCAATCCCTGCCCCATGGAGGTGGAGTCATCGGGATAGAGGACGCGCGTGAGCGATTCTGCGCCGAGGGTTTCCGCAAGCGCCCCGACGAAATCACCGCGGCTGAATTGTTGAAAATCGAAATAATCAGGTGTGCCCGCCGCCCACAGCCGCAGCGTGTTGATGGTCTTGCCGCCATACCCAATGACCGGACGGTCGAAAGGAATTCCGAGCAACGTGGATGGCCGCCCGAAAACCGGCTTGAGCGCCCCGGCCTGCAACTCAAATGAGCAGTTCAATTTGACCTCGACCGCATCCTCGAGGCGCGCCACCTCCCAGGGATCAGGCCTCCGAAGCCAGTTGTCCGGCTGTTCGCACTGCCAACCATCCCTGATCGCCTGTTTGAAGATACCGTACTCGTAGCGGAGCCCATACCCCATGCCGGGAATCTGGAGCGTCGCCATCGAGTCGATGAAACAGGCCGCCAGCCTCCCGAGTCCGCCGTTGCCCAGGCCGGCGTCTGGTTCGCACTCGGCCAGTGCGAGCGGGTCGAGCCCTTTCTTGTTCATGGCCTCCAACGCCAACGGCCCCAACAGCGCGTTGGTGACGTTGTTGATCAACGACCGCCCGAGCAAGAACTCCATTGAGAGGTAGTACACCCGCTTGGGATTCTTCTTCTCATAGGTCGCTTCGGTCTTGAGCCAGCGCTGTGAAATCACGTCCCGAACCGACCGAGCCGCCGCCTCGAATTGCTCATATTGGGTCGCCCGCTCGGGATCGAGGACGTGGTCGAAAATCAAATGCCGTTCATAGAGCGCATCCCTCGTGCCGGTAAACTGGATGGGGCCGCAACCATATTGTTCGAGCAGTTCGTTCAGACGAGGGTTCATACCACCTCCAAGAAAGGATTCCCGACTTTACCTTGCTGTCCAGCTGGTCAGCGCCATGCCTCATCGGCATCGAACGACCGGATCTACCGAACGTCGAATTTACTCGCCATGTTCCTCCCCGGCGGACCACAGCGGATTCCGCCCTGGTTCGATCCGGACATAGAGCACCACGACGGAACGAGCCTCGGCCCTGTACGTGGAGCCCGAGAGCGAAGGAGCGACATCCCACGGAACAATGTCCTGCGGCGAGTCCCGAGCCGTATCGATCCATCTGTGCCAGCGATCGTCCTCTCCATCGTGGGCCGGCGGCAATTCAAACTCGAGCGGCTCCCAATAGGCATTCAAAATAAAATGGGTGACCAGCTTCTGGTGGCGCAGCCCGACGGTAAAGACAATGCTGTGGGAATCAGGACCCCAGTCCGGTTGATGCAGCTTGATGCCATGCCAAGCCTTTGACGCCCGCCGGATCAGCTGCGTGAGACTCATCCGTTCGTGCTCGTGCTCCACATCGCGCAAGAGCCGTCTTGCATTCAGCAGCGTGACGAACCGATGCACATCGGTATGTCTGCGGACCAACGTCCAATCGAACCAATTCGTCTCATCGTCCAGGCAATAGGCATTATTGTTGCCCCCTTGAGTCCGCCGCACCTCATCTCCCATCAGCAGCATGGGCACCCCCAGTGAGAGCAGCGTCACGGTAAGAAAATTCTTCACCTGCCGGTTCCGCAGCCGCTCGATCGCCGGATCATCCGTGGGACCTTCCACGCCGCAGTTCCAACTCCGGTTGTTGCCGGCCCCGTCACGATTATCTTCCCCGTTGGCCTGGTTGTGCTTGCCGTTGTAAGAAACGAGGTCGTTGAGCGTGAAACCGTCATGACAGGTGACGAAGTTCACGCTCTGCTCCGGCTCCCGTTCCTCATGACCATAGATCTCCGGACTACCGATCAAGCGGTCGGCGAAGCGCGCCGCAGAACCTTTCTCGGCGCGGAAGAAGTCACGGACATCGTCGCGGAACCGCCCGTTCCACTCTTTCCAACTGTCCCCAACAAAGGAACCGACCTGGTAGAGTCCTGCCGCGTCCCAGGCTTCTGCAATGAGCTTCGTCCCAGCCAGAACCGGATCCGACTCGATATCCCGCAGGATTGGAGGATTGGCCAATGGCCGGCCATCCTCATCGCGGGAAAGGATCGAAGCCAGATCGAACCGGAAGCCGTCGACATGCATCTCCTCCACCCAATACCGGAGACTGTCCGCGATCAACCGGCGGACAACTGGATGATTCGCGTTCAAGGTGTTGCCGGTGCCGGTATAGTTGCTGTAGCGGCTTCTGTCCTCCTCCAGCAAATAATAGGCTTCGTTTTCGAGTCCCCGATAGCAGAAGGTGGGCCCGTCCTCCTTTCCCTCGGCTGTGTGGTTATAGACGACGTCGAGGATCACTTCGATGCCGGCTCGATGGAGCGATTTGACCATGTCACGGAATTCGTCAACCGCGCCGAGTGGGTCCTGGCGCGAGCTGTATGATTGGTGCGGAGCGAAGAACGAGACAGGCGCATAACCCCAGTAATTGACCAGTCCTGGAGGACAGTCTTGAGGATCGAATTGGAACACTGGTAGCAATTCAGCTGCGGTAATACCGAGTTCCTGAAGATAGGGAATCTTCTCGATCAGGCCGGCGAACGTGCCTCGCTTTCGTTCCTCGACACCGGAACTGGGGTGACGGGTGAATCCACGCACATGCATCTCATAGATAATGGTCTGGGCAGATGGCCGTTTGAGCGGCACATCGCCCTCCCAATCGTATGCACGCACATCCACCACGACGCTCTTCATGGCTGTCGCACAATTGTCACCCGGCTTCGATGCTGCAATGCGATCATATTGCTTGGGCACAGCCATGACCCTGCTGTACGGATCGAACAACAGTTTTTGAGGATCGAAGCGAAGGCCTCGTTGCGGCTCAAACGGCCCCTGGACACGGTAGCCGTAGATCTGCCCCGGCTTGAGGTCGGGAACGAACACATGCCAATAGTGGTATGTCCTGTTTGTCCAGGGATCGAGGGGAATCACCCCGGCTGGCTTCACATCCTCCACATGATCGAACAGCAAGAGCTCCACAAGCGTGCCGCTCCGGCAGTACAAGCTGAAGTTCACGCCGTCAGCATCGACCGTCGCGCCAAGCGGAGCGCTTCGCCCTGGACCAATCCCTTTACCTCTCATCCGGTTCTGCTCCGCCTCAGATCTGGTCCGCTTCCCTAGACCATCCGCACCGCCCAGCGATCCTGTCGTACGGTTCGCCCTTCCGACGCTCGTCCATCAGCGACATCGTTTGGCTTTCGAACCAGGCGCATCGGATCGGTTCATAAGCATGCCCCACAAGGGGTTTCAGCCAGACTCCCGGACATCCATCGATTGCCCTCATCGAACGGTTTGCGGCAGCGTATCGAATCAAACCTCTACATGGCGAGTCTCATTCCACAGTCGGATCACCGGACGAGACAGGTCATGTTCGTAGCCCAACGCGCTCAAGCTCGCTGTGCTCAACATGAAAAACTTACAGTTGACCGTCGGTTCAAGCCCCAGCCAGCTGGTGGCCAACACACGCATGAAGTGTCCACTCGTAAACAGCAAGACATTCCCGGCCACCGCGCGCACCCGCCGCACGACACGGTCGGCACGCTCGCCGACTTGCTTGGGCGATTCCCCTCCCGGGCATCCATCGCGGAACAGTTCCCAATCCGGGCGTTCCACACGAATCTCATCCGTGCGGCGTCCTTCATATTGACCGTAGTCCCATTCGACAAGATCCCGATCGACTTCGGCGATCGCCCCGAAGCCGGCCAGTTCGCATGTTCTGGCTGCTCGTTGCAAGGGACTCGTCAGCACCTTGGCAAATGTCAATCCTTTCAGCCGTTCTCCAAGCCGGCGAGCGGTGCGCTCGCCCCGCTCGGTCAGCGGCAAATCGGTCAGTCCCGTATGTTGGCGCGAGATGGTCCAGGCGGTCTCACCGTGCCTGGCCAGGTAGACGATCGGAAGATCTTCGCTCATGACATGGTCGCCATGAATCGGCCCTCGACTTTCAGGTTCCACTCTACTTACTACTTACTACTTACCATTTGCTACTTACCCATCGCTTCCGACTCCTTCAGATGACCTGTCAGCCCCTCAGGCGAAACCGGCGGTAACGCCGGATCAAGGAATTGGTCGAACTGTCGTGCCGGAGATCGGGCTCTGTCCCGCTCGTTAGTTCCGGCGTGATCCGTTTGGCCAGCACTTTACCCAGCTCCACACCCCACTGGTCGAACGAGTTGATGCGCCAGACCGTGCCCTGGACAAAGACCTTGTGCTCGTAGAGCGCGATCAATTTTCCGAGCATTTCCGGCGTCAGTTGCTCGACCAGGATGGTATTCGTCGGGTGGTTGCCTGGGAAGGTCCGGTGCGGCACCAGAGCCGGAGCCACTCCTTCAGCCTCCACTTCCGCGGCCGTTTTGCCGAAGGCCAATGCCTCTGTCTGCGCGAAGAGATTGGAAGCCAGCAGATCGTGATGCTGCCCCATGGGATTGAGCGATCGGCAGAACCCGATGAAGTCGCAGGGGATCAACTTCGTGCCCTGATGGATCAATTGATAGAACGCATGCTGGCCATTGGTGCCTGGTTGTCCCCAAATGACCGGGCCCGTCTGGTAATTCACCACGTTCCCACCACGATCCACGCGCTTCCCGTTGCTCTCCATATCGAGCTGCTGCAGATAGGCACTCAGCCGTCCGAGGTAGTGATCATAGGGCAGAATCGCGTGAGACTCGGCGTCGAAAAAATTCCCGTACCAAAGTCCAATGAGCCCCAGCAAGACTGGGAGGTTCTTGTCGAACGGAGCGGTCCGGAAATGCTCGTCCATGGCATGGTAGCCGGCCAGCATCTCACGGAACCGTTCTGGCCCGATGGCGACCATCAGTGAGAGGCCGATGGCAGAAGGCAGCGAGTAACGACCTCCGACCCAGTCCCAAAATTCGAACATGTTGGCGGGATCGATTCCGAATTTCGCGACCTCGCCCGCGTTCGTGGACACAGCCACGAAGTGGCGGGCCACCGCCCCATCGTCTTTAAGCGCTTGGAGGCACCAGGCACGAGCGGTCTGCGCATTCGTGAGGGTCTCCTGCGTGATAAACGTCTTCGAGCAGACGATGAACAGCGTCTCCGCCGGATCGAGGTCCCGCGTCGACTCAGCAATATCGGTCGCATCGACGTTCGAGACGAAGCGAACCGTCAGGGCGCGATCGCTGTATGCCCGCAGCGCCTCATAGGCCATGACGGGTCCCAAGTCCGAGCCCCCGATTCCGATGTTCACGACGTTGCGAATGCGCTTGCCTGTATGACCTTTCCACTGGCCGCTGCGCACAAGGTTTGCGAAGCCGGCCATCTTCTCGATCACCGCATGGACCTTCGGCACGACGTTCTCGCCGTCCACTCGAATGGCGGCACCGGCTGGAGCGCGCAGCGCGACGTGGAGAACCGCGCGATGCTCGGTCACATTGAGCTTGTCGCCACGGAACATCGCGTCGATACCGGCGCGCAGGCCGGCGGCATCGGCGAGTTCGAGTAACAGAGTCATCGTGTCGTCCGTGACGCGGTTTTTCGAATAATCGAGATAGACCCCCTCCGCCTCGCACGTCAGACGTGCACCTCGTCCGGGATCCTTCGCGAACAAATCCCGCATGTGCAGGCCCTTGACCACCTCGTAATGTTCCTGAAGGGCCTTCCAGGCTGCGCCTCGCGTGAGTGGAACTGCACCGCTCGTCATCCCATCACCTCCTTGGCATTCCAGCCGGACTCATGAGATCGGATTGTCGCTCCATGGACCGACCCATTTACACATTGTCCGATTCCGTAGATGACGCATGTCGTCCCATCGGCTTACCCTGCCCCCATTGCCAATCGGTGATCTCAGGCATGTCTTCGCCGTGCTTGGCGATGTACTCCTTGTGCTCATGCAATTTGTCACCGATCGCCTGCTTGGCATAGGCGGCGCGAGATCCGAGTTGCGGCAGCCGGTCGATCACGTCGCCGAAGAGGTGGAACCGGTCAAGATCGTTCATGACGACCATGTCGAACGGCGTGCTCGTCGTCCCTTCCTCCTTGTAGCCACGCACGTGCAGATTGTGATGGTTCGTCCGACGATATGTGAGGCGGTGGATCAGCCAGGGGTAGCCGTGGAACGCGAAAATGATCGGCTTGTCCTTGGTGAAGAGCGCGTCGAAGTCCCGGTCCGGCAGGCCGTGCGGATGCTCGTTCGGCGACTGCAGCTTCATGAGATTGACGATATTGATCACGCGAATCTTCAACTCAGGAACATGTCGGCGGAAAAGATCGACGGCCGCCAGCGTCTCCAGCGTCGGCACGTCTCCGCAACAGGCCATGACGACATCAGGATCTCCTCCCTTGTCGTTGCTGGCCCATTCCCAGATGCCGATGCCGGCCGCGCAATGTTTGACCGCCTGATCCATCGTCAACCATTGCGGAGCCGGTTGTTTGCCGGCCACAATGACGTTGACGTAATTGCGGCTGCGCAGACAATGGTCGGTCACCGACAGGAGCGTGTTCCCGTCCGGCGGCAGGTAGACACGCACGACTTCCGCTTTCTTATTGACGACATGATCGATGAAGCCAGGATCCTGATGGCTGAAGCCGTTGTGATCCTGACGCCAGACGTGAGAGCTCAAAAGATAATTGAGCGAGCCGATCGGCCGACGCCAGGGGATCTCATTGCAGACCTTCAGCCACTTCGCATGCTGATTGAACATCGAGTCGATGATATGAATGAACGCCTCGTAGCAGGAAAAAAATCCGTGCCGGCCGGTGAGGAGATAGCCTTCCAACCAGCCCTGGCATTGATGCTCGCTGAGCATCTCCATCACCCGGCCATCCGGCGCCAGATGGTCGTCGTAGGGATAGCGGTCCGCCATCCAGGCCCGGTTGGTCACTTCCAATGCATCCTGCCAGCGGTTTGAGTTGTTCTCGTCCGGGCTGAAGAGCCGGAAGTTCCGGCTCTCCATATTCAGCTTCAACGTGTCGCGCAGAAATTGCCCCATGAGGCGGGTGGATTCGGCAGTGACCGAACCGGGCTTCGTCACCTTGACCGCATAGTCACGGAAGTCCGGCAAGCGCAGGTCCCGGAGCAGCAGGCCTCCGTTGGCATGCGGATTGGCGCTCATGCGACGCGCGCCTTTCGGCGGCAATTCGGCGAGCTCCGGTTTCAACCGGCCGGTCGAGTCGAAGAGTTCCTCCGGTTTGTATGACTTCATCCATTGTTCAAGAATCTTCACGTGTCCGGGCTTTTCGTGCATTTCGCCCATCGGCACCTGGTGACTGCGCCAATAGTCCTCTGTCCGCTTCCCGTCGATTTCCTTCGGGCAAGTCCAGCCCTTCGGAGAACGGAGAATGATCATCGGCCAGCGCGGCCGCTCTTTCACGCCGTTTCTCCTCGCCTGGGTCTGGACGTTGCGGATTTCCTCCAGGCAGCTGTCGATGGTGGCGGCCATGAGCTGGTGCATCTTCTCCGGATCACTGCCCTCGACAAAATGAGGCGTATACCCATAGCCACGGAAGAGCTGATCCAGTTCTTCGTGGGAGATACGAGCCAGGACACAGGGATTGGCGATCTTGTACCCGTTGAGGTGCAGTATCGGCAACACTGCTCCGTCGGACGCAGGGTTCAGGAACTTGTTGGAATGCCAGGAAGTCGCCAATGGTCCTGTTTCCGCTTCGCCGTCGCCGACGACGCAAGCCACGATCAGATCGGGATTGTCGTAGGCAGCCCCATAGGCGTGAGAGACCGCGTATCCCAACTCTCCGCCTTCGTGTATTGAGCCGGGGGTCTCGGGCGCAACGTGACTGGGGATGCCTCCGGGAAACGAGAACTGCTTGAACAGTCGCTGCATACCCTCTTCATCCTGAGAGATATTCGGATAGACCTCCGAGTAGGTGCCTTCCATGTAAGCATTGGCGACGATGCCTGGCCCGCCGTGGCCAGGTCCTATAATGTAGATCATGTTGAGGTCCCGCGCCTTGATCGCTCGATTCAGATGGGCATAGATGAAATTGAGGCCTGGGGTGGTGCCCCAGTGACCCAGGAGCCGAGGCTTTACATGTTCCTTACTCAGCGGCTGCTTCAGCATCGGGTTATCGTACAAATAAATCTGCCCCACCGAGAGATAGTTCGCGGCCCTCCAGTAGGCATCGATCAGTTTCAATTCCTTCTGTGATAACGGACTATCCATGACCTCTCCTTTCACTCTGTTAGAGTCGCCTCTCTTGACTCATGAGTCTATGTCTCGCACGCACCGAACCGTCTCCCCAGCAATCCATGTTTCTTCATCCGCCGCGACCACATACGCAGCCGGCTGCGATTCATCTGTGCTGATCTGTGCTGCATGACCTGGAGGAAGACCGACCGCCGCTCGATTGCGGTCATGGCTGAGTTCCAGACCGCACCATTCCATGTTCCGGCAAATCCTCTCCCGAATCTCCGGCGCGTTTTCCCCGATCCCGCCCCCGAAAACGATGGCATCAGCACCGCCTAACAGGGCAAGGTAGGCACCGAGATACTTCCGCGCCCGATAGCAAAATAGATCGATAGCGAACTCCGCCCGCTTGTCCTGCTCCTGCTCGGCAGAGCGGAGCAACTCCCGCATGTCGTTGGACCGGCCTGAAAGCCCCAGAAGGCCTGACCGCTCATTGAGCCAACGCTCAACTTCAGCTACTTCAACCTTTTCCCGGTCGGACAGGTAGCCGACAATGGAGGCATCCACATCGCCCGAGCGTGTCCCCATCACCAACCCCTCCAGCGGGGTGAACCCCATCGAGGTTTCGACCGACCGGCCTTGTGCGATCGCGGTGACGGAGCAACCATTTCCCAACTGAAACGTGATCAGACGCGTCTCCTCCAGCGGATTACCTGTGTAGGCCGCGTACCCGTCCGCCAGAGAGGCATGTGCGATCCCGTGGAAACCGTAACGGCGAATCCTGTGCCGCTCGACCAACTCAACGGGAAGGGCATATTGCTTGGCGATTTCGGGCATGGTCTGGTGAAAAGCCGTATCGAACACTGCCACCATCGGCAGCGTCGGGCCGAATACCGCTCTGGCTCCACGAATCCCCGCGAGGCACGAGGGATTATGTAAGGGCGCCAACTCCGACAGAGCATCGATTCCCGCCTCAACCTGGGCGGTAATCAATGTGGACGTCACATACTGATCCCCTCCGTGCACAACCCGATGCCCGACCGCTTCGATCTCATCCAGAGAGCCAGCCAGCCGGTCAAGCAAAACACGCAACGCATGCGCATGGTCCTGGATGTCCAACATCGTCGTCGAACGTCCGACAGTTTGGCCCATGAGCTCAAGGCTTGCGACGCCCCCAATTCCTTTCAGGGCACCCTGGAGCAACGCCGGGCGAACGGTCAACGATCCCTTTGTCTCCTCAACCACCTCAACGAGGCGGAATTTGATCGACGAGCTTCCGCTGTTGAGCACCAGAACCTGCATGTCACAACTGCGCGCTCACAGCGGGACTCCGGACAGGTTACTCATCCTGGGTCCAGGATATCCAGCGCTCCCCCGCTTTGCAACGGCAGCTTCTTGCGCATCGATAAGCTCACGTACAAACTTGACGCGCCTCGACTGCTGATGGTAGCTTCTGCTTCCCATTGACACAGAGTCGCGATAACGACTTCGCTCTAATCAACAAAACCAGGTACAGCCGACATGCCCAGCCTTCAATCCGTCAGGCGGAAGATCGACTCCGTTAAAAAAACCCAGAAAATCACGAAAGCCATGAAAATGGTCGCGGCAGCAAAGCTGAAACGCACACAGGACCGCATTCTGGCCGCTCGACCCTACGCCTTCAAGATGCGGGATGCGATCCGCAACCTCAGCCGGCGTGTCAATCGCGAAGCGCATCCGTTGCTCCGGAGGCGCGAGGGAAACCGCATTGTGGTCGCCGTCGTCACAAGCGACCGGGGACTGTGCGGCGCGTTCAATGCGAACATCCTCCGTACGGCAGCCACCGCCTTGAAAGAATTCGAGTCAGGAGGCGCACAGGTCGAGGTGGCGGTGGTGGGCCGCAAAGGTCGTGACTTTTTTCGAAGGCGTAGCTGGAAGGTGCGTCGGGAGATGGTCGACATCTTCGACAAACTGACGTTCGAGCACGGCATGCTGATGGGATCGGAGCTCCAGGCCATCGACGATTATATGGAAGGTCGAATCGACGCGGCCTACGCGATCTATAATGAATTCAAGTCCGCCATCCAGCAACGGGTGGTCGTGGAGCGCCTCCTTCCGATCGACTGGGTCGTGGAGATTGCCGATATGAAGGATGCTGCTCAGACGACTGAGCCACTAGCGGGGGGCTACCTATACGAACCGAGCGAGGACGAATTACTCGAACAACTCCTGCATCGCCACCTGCACGTCCAGTTTTACCGGATGCTGCTGGAATCGTCTGCCGCTGAACAGGGCGCCCGCATGACGGCGATGGACGGCGCCACGCGGAACGCCGGCGAACTGATCAAGAAGCTCACGATCTATTACAACAAGACTAGGCAGGCGGCGATCACGAAGGAGCTCATGGACATAGTCGGCGGCGCCGAAGCCCTCAAATAGCCTCCCTCATCCCCGAGTCCTTAAACTTCCGATCCATCGGCGAGAGCCGACGGCTCGATGTTATGGTCACCGCTCACGGGACCCGGATCGATTCACGCATTGAGTCTTACCGCGACCTCCTGTTAGAAACTGGCGAACATGTAGCGAATGCCCACTTCGATGTTCCAGTCGTAGGCCCCTGCGACGTCACGTCCCCAGATGCCCACTCCCGGACGGACGTACGCGCCGAACCGGCCGACCAGATTACGCCCGCCCTCAAACTCCATCGTCATGGCGCTCTTCCCGCTTCGCTCGAAGTCGACATTCCAGACCGCTTGCACCACGGTCCACCAGCGCCGGCCCCAGAAGGAATTCACTTGGATGGCAGCATTGAACCGCGAGAGATCCCGTCGAGACGGATCTCCACCGACGGATGTTTGATATTGCAACAAGCCGATCAGGAACGAGTCCCAGCGGGGAACAAACCGGGCCGTGGCAATCGTGGGGCCGAGCGTATACTTGCCGAGCCCCAAGCCTGGTTCGGCGGCGGTCGGCAGGCTCGTCACCACGCCGGCGAGCAAGGCATATTCCGGCGTATTATAGGCGCGCCACGCGGCGGTCACGGTCAGATCGCTGAGCCCATGCTGGCTGGGTATGCCGGGACGATCTGGGTCGCTCCATTTCAGAAACGGCGTGTCGACCCGCATCAGCCAGTTGCCGCGAAACGGAACATCAACGCGCGCCGTCGTCACCGCCCCCTGCGCGCCCTGCGGCAGGTCGAGGTATTGGCTGGTCAGTTGCACCCGCCCGACGATCGCCGTGGGATCCGTTCCGTATTTCGCGGCGATTCGGCGGAGCCGCTCTGCCTCTTCCCGTTCCTCCTGAGTCACGGGCTGGGGTCCGATTCGCTTCAACAGCCGCCGTCTCGGTTTTTCCCCCGAGTCGGACGCCGACTCCTCCGGCTCGCTTTCCACGGCAGGAGGTTCGTCCGCTGGATTCGAGAGGGGTTCCTTGTGAGGATCCTCGGGGTTGCCCTGCCCAAGGGCTGCCACCGGACCCATCCCCATCGACAACAGGATGATGACCAGTGCTGACACATATCTAAACATAGCGACGTTAATCACAGCAGCGTCTGTCATTCCCGCGAAAGCGGGAATCCAGATCAGAACTGGATTCCGGGTCAAGCCCGGAATGACGAAGAGAGAAGGAACTTATGTCGTCATGAATAATTTTACAATACATCGTGCAGCTCATTACGTTGTTGTACTCACAGATGAGCCGGTCTGGAGTCTGATTCATCACTGAATCGGAGTCGTGCGGTGGTGGCGGGAATGATGGAAATGGGATCGACATCAGACCCACGATCCGAGGTTCCAAGGGGCAGCAGCTCGGACTGTACTCTGAGGCAAACAAACTTTCAAGGCATACATCGTTTCCGCATTCTGAGGCATTGAGATTCTCTCTTTCTTCTTCCCATTCCACACGTCTATACTGTGCCGCTTCGTGGTCCCAAGCTTACCGAGGAGTCATCGTTGAGAACTGTGAGTGAGACCGCCCGGAGGTGTCTGGTCATGCTGTTCGGGCTGGCCCTGATACCGGTGTCAGCCGGCTGCAAGAATGAGGCTGGCTCGACCGCGTCGGAAACGGTACCGGAAGTCCAGGTGACGGAGGCACTTCAGCGAGATCTGCCTATTCATGCGGAGTGGGTGGGCACCACCGATGGCTTCGTCAACGCCACAATACAAGCGAGAGTCAGCGGTTATCTCATCAAACGTACCTTCGACGAAGGTTCCTTCGTTAGGAAAGGCGATCTGTTATTCGAAATCGATCCTCGCCCGTTTCAAGCGGCCCTTGCGGAAGCCAAGGGTGAGCTCAGTAAAGCGGAAGCCCGTCTCGTCAAAACCGAATTGGACGTAAAGCGCGACACACCTCTCGCCTTGGCCAAAGCGATCAGCCAGAAGGACCTGGAAGATTCGATCCAGATGAACGCCGCGGCCAAAGGCTCACTGGCCTCGGCCAAGGCCTCGGTCGAACAGGCGCAGTTAAACCTCACCTTCACGAGAATTGAAGCGCCGATCGACGGCATCACGGGGATTGCCAAGGCCCAGATCGGAGACCTGGTCGGCCCGAACACCGGTGCTCTCACATCGATCTCGACCGTCGATCCGATCCGCGTGTACTTCCCGGTCAGTGAACAGGAATACCTCAAGGCAGCCGAGAAAGTGCAGGCGGCCTACAAAGACCCGAACAGGCAGCGAAACGACAAGCTTGAAATGATCCTCAGCGACGGCTCGGTTTACCCCCATCGCGGCAGCTTTCTGTTGGCCGATCGCCAGGTGGACGTGAAGACCGGGACGATTCGAGTCGCGGCCCTGTTTCCCAACCCCGGCAATGTACTTCGCCCAGGATTCTTTGCCCGTATTCGTGCCGTGACGCACACGAAGCAGGGTGCGCTCATGGTGCCACAGCGCGCCATCACCGAGCTGCAGGGCCGTTACCAGTTGGCGGTCGTGGGCCCGGAGAACAAAGTCGAGATCCGTCCCGTCAAGGTGGCGGAACGAACTGGCAACCTCTGGGTCATCGAAGAGGGATTGCAGGCTGGTGAACGCGTCATCGTTGAAGGGTTACAGAAAGTTAGAGCCGGTATCACGGTCAACCCCAAACCGTTCCAAGAACCGCTGGAGAAGGCAGCATGATTCCAAGATCGCCCTGATACAGCTCCGCGGCACTCCCTGATTCTATTCCCTCATCTCTATGGCTAAATTCTTCATCAACCGCCCGATCGTCGCGATGGTGATCTCGATCATCATGGTCATCCTGGGCATCGTCGCGATGGTCCAGCTCCCGATTGCTCTGTTTCCCGACATCGCCCCTCCGGAAATCCAACTGGCAGCCACCTACGTCGGCGCGGACGCCGTCAGCCTAGAAAAGTCGGTGGCCACTCCCATCGAGCAGATGGTGAGCGGGGTGGACAACATGATCTACATGTACTCGGTGAATGCGAACAACGGGCAAATGACGCTTCGGGTGGATTTCGACATCAATACCAGGCCGAACGACGACCAGATCTTGACGCAAATGCGCTATACGCAGGCTGAATCACAGCTGCCGCAGGAAGTGCGGAACTTCGGGGTCACCATCAAGAAGTCCGCGACCAGTCCCCTCGCGCTGTTCTCATTGTACTCCCCGAACGGTACCTACGACGAAATCTTTCTAGCCAACTATGCCTACGTGAACATCAATGATCCGATGACCCGTGTGCCAGGCATCGGTCAGGTGACGATCTTCGGAGCAGGCCAATACGCGATGCGGTTCTGGGTGAGACCGGATCAGCTGGCCAAACTTGGGATCACGGTCACGGAAATCACGAATGCGATTAAGGCTCAGAACACCGTCAACCCGGCCGGCCAGATCGGCGCCGAGCCTGTGCCGCAGGGACAGGAGTTTACCTATAGCGTTCGCTCCCAGGGCCGCCTGGAGACCGAAGAGGAATTTGGGAACATCGTGATCCGGGCCAACCAGGACGGCTCGATGGTTCGATTGAAGGACGTGGCCAGGGCTCAACTCGGCGCGCAGATGTACAACATCATCGGCCGGATGAATGGGAAGCCCTCGGCGATCATCGCCATCTACCAGCTTCCTGGATCCAACGCGATCCAGACGATGGATGCCGCGACAAAATTGATGGAGGAGATGAAGTCCCGCTTTCCGGGCGACCTCGACTATGTGACCTCGCTCGATACGACACAGGCCGTGCGGGAAGGCATCAGCGAGATCGTCCACACGCTCTTTGAAGCGCTGGTTCTGGTGATCATCGTCGTCTACATCTTCCTCCAGGGCTGGCGAGCCACTCTCATTCCCCTTCTAGCCGTCCCCGTCTCGCTGGTCGGCACGTTCATGCTCTTCCCCTTGCTTGGTTTTTCGATCAACACGCTCTCCCTCTTCGGCCTTGTG
>JARFXQ010000028.1 GCA_029194725.1 Nitrospira sp.
GTCGCGCCATCGGCTCTGCCTCCATCGGCCCCCTCCTCTGGGCCCGCACCATGCGGCCCCGGAGGGTAAGATTGACAAATGACGCAACGATCGGTGGCCCGGTAAGATTTTAGATGACTCAATACGCGATATTCCAAAAATCATCGTAATTCTGATATACTTGCCCGGTTTTTTGCCGGAGTGTTGGACCGCATCCGCTCTGGTCAGCCGGTCAGCTTGGGTTGAGGAAGGATGGGCATGGAACGACGAGCCGCTTCGCATACCGAAGAAGAAGAGATGAATCAACGCCGCAAACTCTTGAATGCGGCGAGGCGCGGTGACACGAAGGCCATCAGCAAACTGTTTGAGCTCTATCAAGTACGTGTTCTCAGCGGAGAGCAGTTGGCGAAGGTTAACAGAACTTCCACATACCTGACTCCTGTGAAGCCGTCGCAGAGTGGAAAGTCGAAAGCGCAGGAAAAAGGAACTAAGGCAACCACTTCAAAGGGGGCGAAAAAATCGCCCAAATCTCCCGTCGAGTCTTCCGCCACGAAGCCTTCAAGGGCGACAAAGCGGAAGCCCAAATAGAAGTCGTCGTAAGGCTAGGTCACTGCACCGCCACTCTCAGCCCACCTCCCGCAAGTTTTGCCGCGATATCATCTGCCTGTTCCGTCGATCCGACGAAGACGATGGCTTCCCCATCATGATCGATGCGCCAGGCCAACTCAAATGCTCTGGCCGAGGTCATTGCGGGAATAAACCGGCAGAATAGCTCGATCACTTGTTGGTAGGTATGACAGTCGCAGTTGTACACCACAACACGAGACTCAAATCCATCTCCCGAACCGATTTGCACGTCTTCGGTGGTTTCGGGAATTATCTGTGGCGTGGAAGGGGTCGGCATGGAGCGGGGTTTCTAGGAGATCCGGCGGAAAGGGCTCAACCCTGCGGTGCTGGATGTCATGGAAGGCTTACACTCTATCCATATCAATCACTTCCGTCGCATCCCATAAGTTTTTCGATTCGGCATCAGCCAAATCTTTTTCACGATCCTCGTCCGTTTCTTCTCCAAACGACTGTCGTGGCGCTGTCGATGCGGCCTCCGTGTCCCTGTCCTCGGCGGCTGATGCAGTCGCGGTCTGGGGGCGGCGCCGTTTCTTTGACGGATCCATGTTGACCGGCATGAGGTTCCTCCCAAGAACTATTGTAGTCTTCTCTAATTGTAACCCTCTTGTCAATCGGCGAAATACGCTTGCGGCGAAATACGTTTGGTGGATGGAATCAGGATGAGCGTGACCGTCTTGTCGTCTGTTCGATGGGCTGGTTCTCGTGGCCCCCTCAGAACAGCTGCTCCGCCACCGTATCGGCGTAACGTCGACCTAAGGAAGTCAGTCGTATCAGATCGTGATCGGCATCGAGCAGGCCCTTCGCGATAAGTCCATCGATCTGATGATCTCGCTCCGCATTGGTGATGGCTTTTTGGGGGACACCACGAAGCAGACGCAAGCCGAACACGAGGGCATCGCGCTGGCGCTCGGATGCCGAAAGCGTCACCTGATCCCTGATAGGTAGACGGGACTCGGTCAGGATTTCCGCCGCATAGGTGGTCAGGTCTGCGACATTCCCGAACCTGGTTCCATCAAGATAGGACTGCGCGCTTGGACCCAATCCAAGATACTCGCCACCGGTCCAGTAGAGGAGATTATGGCGACAAACATTGCCGGGCTTGGCATAGTTGGAAATTTCATAGCGGGAAAATCCCGCTTCGGCAAGGAAGCGCTCCGCCGCTGATTCCATGTCGACCTGAAGCATGTCGCCGGGTGGCAGGATAAGATTTCGAGCGATGTCGTGAGCGAGACTGGTGCCCTCCTCGATGGTCAGGGCATAACAGGAGATATGCGATGGGGTGAGCATGAGGATCGATTCCAAGGTGTGTAACCAATCTCGTAACGACTGGCCCGGCAGCCCGTACATCAGATCGAGGTTGATATTTCTGAACCCAGCGAGGCGCGCAGCCTGAACGGCGCTCGCCGTATCCCGCACTCGCCCAAATCGCCCAATGGAGGCAAAATCCTTGTCCACCATGGACTCCGCTCCAAAGCTGATCCGATTGAATCCGGCATCAGCCAAGGCGGTGAGATCCCTTGCCGTGACGGAGGAGGGGTGTGCCTCCACTGTGACTTCCACCGTGGGTTCGATCGGCCAGGTGGCGCGAATCAGAGTCAGAAGTGCGGCCAACTGAGCGGCGGGGAGGGAGGTCGGCGTTCCTCCACCGAAATAGATGCTCTGCAAGGCACGGCCATCCAGAGATCCTTTTCGTCGGTAGAGTGAAATTTCTTGAACAAGGGCGGAGTGAAACAGCGCCATCGGATCGGGTCGTGCGATTTCGAGATAGAAGGCGCAAAAGTGACAACGGCGGCGACAAAATGGGACATGAATATAGAGACCGAGGTTTTCGTCCGAAGGGCTCATCGTCTCAGCGAGAAAGGAAGAGGTTGTGAAAAATCCTTGGCCACGACGATTTCGATCTCGTCGGCCGGCGAGACGCCTCGGTTGCGGATGTGCGATGCCCATCCGTCATGCCTGCGGAGCGACTCAAAGATGGATTTGATCAGTTGGGGTTTGATCCGGGCTTCCCACTCGTGGAGCCAATTTCGTTCATCTTCGTCCCCTGTATAGTCGTCCGGAAACGAGGCTTCCAGCGTGAAGCGGATGGTAAAGGTTTTGTCTTCCTGGTACATGCAACCCCTCTCGTTGCGATTCGCTCAGGGTGATTTTATAATGCTCTCGACAACCGAAGGAGTCCTCAGCTATGCCTATCTTCGAATATGTGTGCCGTGAATGCAATCACCGTTTTGAACTGTTGGTCCAAGGGTCGGCGGAAGCTGCTTGTCCGCAGTGCAAGACGACCAAGCTCGATAAGCAATTCTCCGCCTTTGGAGTGGGGGCCACGACCAGTTGGGCGCCCTCAGCCGGCCCTGGCGCCTGTGGTAGTTGCGGCGATCCTCGCGGGCCGGGCGCTTGCTCGATGAATTAAATGGCCTATGGGCACGCTGGATGAACAGGTGGTGCAACGCGCGATCTCGGTCATCTCGCAATCTGATCCGCTGATCAAGCTGCTGCAGCAGGTGCGATTGGGCCGCATGAAGCCGACTGATACAGGCTTGCGCGCTGTGACGGAGTCCTGGCTTGGCACCTACGAGAAAGCCTTGGCCACGGAGGGTCTGACGCAGTCCGGCCTTCGGCGACTGAATCCAGCCCCTCGGCTAGCGGTCCTTATCGAGATCGGAGTGCTCACCGACAATCACTCGGGCGTGACAGGCCTGAGGGCCGCTTACGATGAACTGCAAGCCCGTGTTCCCGCTGAATAGGTTGCTCGCACCCCTCATTTCTCTCTTATGCCTGGTTGGTTTGATCATCTTGCCGGCCAGCATACAGGCGGAGGATGAAGTCGGACTTCGGCCTCTGAGGTCGATTCCACCAGCCGAGCTTGTCTCGATTCTTCCCTCCGATACGGATGTCCTGATCGAGCGGAGCGCTATCGAAGCGTTTCTGAAGGCGCTGGAGGGGACGCCTCCCGATTGGGCTACAGTCTATGGTCACGGTCATCATGATCCGGGACATGATGAGCGGCTATTCAGTCTGAACCGCGAGCGGGATACTGCACGTGAGGGGAACCCCGTTCTGAACCGGCGTGTGGCCTTCGTCTGGCCTGGAGAACTGTCGCAATTCGATCCCGAGACCAAGAGCTTTGCGGTGGCGGTCGGACCGGAGCTCCATTCAACCAGTTGGGGGGTGGTCCGATTCAAGCCTGAGGAGTTCCCGAGCAATCTGCGCGTGAGGCCGGACAAGAAACTCACCGATCGGGTCAGTCTGAGTCTCGCCAAAGGTGAAAAAGCGGACGTATTGGTCGTGATGGCCGGTGTGCTGATTCCCTCCGAGTCGATCATATATGATTTTTCGCACGAGGAGGAAGGGGTCGGGGTCATCATGCCTGTGGTGAGGGTTGAACAGGTGGAGGTTCTTGTCAGAGGGCTGTAAGCCCCTGTGATTTCGCTGAAGCGCGTCCATTGCGCAAGGATGGGTTCGCGCGGTTCGAGAGGCTACATTGCTGCCGCTGGTTAATATGCATCCTTTGCACAACGAAAGCCGGTGCCACTGGGACGGCTGTCGATCGTGCCCCAATCGCGATCAGTTGTGCGGAGGCTGGCAGCGGGTTTGAGCCATGACCCGCCACGCATGGCTTTGATCGCACCTCGATTCGGTCCCGTGGGATCTGTCAGTGAAGCATGCCTATAGTAATTCGGATCGTACCAATCCTGTACCCATTCCGCGGCATTGCCGGCCATCCCGAAGAGCCCATAAGGGCTGACTGCTTGCGGAAAACTGTCGACCGGCATGGTTAGGACTTCTCCCTGTATTCCGTTGTCCTTGGCCAGCCGGGCGCCCTCGCCCCTGACCCAGAAGGCATCCCAATCCGCTCCGCTACGGAACTCAATTGTCCGTTGCGCCCAGTAGCTGGCGCTATTCGCCATGGTAAAGTCCCAGGTGTTTCCCCAGGGGTACCGCCGGCCATCGGGCCCGCGTGCGGCCTTCTCCCATTCTGCTTCAGTCGGGAGGCGTTTTCCAGCCCAACGGCAGTAGGCGTCGGCATCCTCCCAGCTTACGTTGACGACGGGATGCTGTTCGATGCCTTGGATGGGTTGATTGTTCGTCCAGAGGGTTGCAGCTTGGATTGCATTCGCTGGAGAGCGATGACCTGTTGCCTGCACGAAGGCGGCATAGGCCTGGTTGGTCACCTCAAAACGGTCAAGAAAGTATCCACTCAGATAGACACGTCGTTCCGGACGTTCGTCAGGGAAGCCGTCGCTTCCCTCAGGACTTCCCATCGTGAACTCTCCCGGAGGAATGAGTGTCATGTCTACGGAGATGTCGGCACCGGTAGCCGAGGGGTAATGGCCGATGGCAAGGAGGAGGACACAGGAGAGGAAGGATCGGGCCATTACGGAGCCTTGATACCACAGGCCTTGGCGACGGCATCGCGATAGTTCAGCCACAGAGACAAGCTCTTCTTGACGCATGTCAGAACCGATTGCCGAAGCGCGGGCACGGTGTAATTGACGACCATGTCATAGGCATCGTGCCGATGGCCTGCTTCGACCATCTGGTGGGCTCGAATCAAGTCCATTCTGCTTGGTGAAACCCCATGATATCGGACCAAGGGATGAAGGCTGATGATGGATTCGATCTCCTCCGGGCGTTTCCTCTCAGGAGGTGCAAGGAGCTCCATGCGATCCTTCACGCTGCCTTCAACGAAGATGGTCAAGGTTGCAGCAGCCATCACCCAATGGCGGTGGTTCGAGATCTGTTCAAGCCAGGCGCGATAGGTTCGGGCCGCAGGCAACAGCTGGGCACGTTCGAAATCCCGTCGGCGGAAGCCCAACCCTTCCATCATCGTCAAGAAAAGCTCGGGATGAGATTTTCCCAAGGACAGTCCTCCGGTTTCTTCCTCGTAGACATTCTCAGCCAACATATGGCGGACTGAAAGCGGAGGGTTGGTTCCGAGGATCCGTGATAAGAAGACAGGAAAGTCTCGTACGTAGACGGCGTACTCGTGCTGGAAGTGGATTTTGAGCTGGGTCTTGGTGAGTCGGCCGGAAGAAAAATATTCCCAGGCCCAGTGATGCTTGTCGTCCATGATCCGCAGGAGCGCTTCAAGAAACGCCGATTTTTTCATGTGAACGGACACGATGCCTTGCCTTCTTGGGTGAAGCCTCGCTACAATTCGGATTGCAGAGGAACGGCCGATGAATCCGATAACGATTCAGAATCCAGACGAGATCCTCAATATGCTGGCCGACGTCACTCTTCGTGGTGCTGGTTTTACGACCGAATCGTTACTCGATTACGTGTTGGAAGAGGGATTTACCGAACCGATCTTCCTCAATGCCAGCGGCGAAGATCCCACTGCGTTCTTCAAAGGCCAACCGAATGCATGGGCCATTTATCAGGTCCGTGAGTGGAAACGCGTACTCACCATCTCGGGCGGTCCTGGCCAGGAACGGCGTGCGCGAATTACGGAAACTCCGTAACTCGTATTCGAGTGTAAAGCGAGAGGCTGCGAAGTGCAACCGAGGGGCAATTTTTACGCGTGAACGATCGACCGCTGGATAACTCATGCGGATGATTCATCTCACCAACGCGCAGGACGTCGGCGAACTCGCGATGATCAAAAGCTTGCTCGAGGGCAACCGCATCGCCTACGTCGTCCATGGAGAACATGTCAGCAGCCTCTATCCTGGTGTGCCCTTCTTCGTCAGCCGCGTCATGGTCGACGTGTCCGATCAGGTTCGTGCCGAAGTGCTTCTGAGCCGACTCAGGCTCTCGATCCGGGAAGCCCCGGCCTAATTTTCCGTTCAACGCCGACGAAAGCCATCATTACGGCTGAAGTTTGGGGTGAGGTTTATCCGCAGGGAAGTCGCCGGCGCGGCGCTCGCGTGATCCTTCGTACCATCCTCCCGTCAGTACCCCTTCCTCGAAATAGAGGTAGCGGTGACGGACAATCGCTGAGCTTTCCCAATCTTCGAAAATCCATTCCTCTTGCCGTATGCCGTCTTTGGTGAATGTGGTATTGATCGTCTGTGGACCTCCCCAAGATTTCAGAACCTGCTCTTTGGTCATCCCCACCATGACACGGTGTTGTTCGATGTGTTTTTGAAAATCCGGATCGTCAAGCTGAACGAGCATCGGCCACACCACCATCATGAGGACAAACAGCACAAGCCCGGCATAAATGATCATTCTCACCGGGCGGCGGCGAATGAACGACGGCTCTTCGGGCTGTGATTCCGGCGAAGCCTGCTGAAGATCGGTGGTCATGGTGCAAGGTACGAAGTCGCGCATGCTAACAACGGACTGTGATGGAGTCAAGGAACGGCCTGTTTTCACTAATCAATTCCAAATAACAGGCGTCCCGATATACTTACACCATGTCCTATTGCGAATGCCGGAAGATTGTTTCGTTCTGTTTGATCGTCGGTGTCCTGGTGGCCTGGCGATGGGGCGCCGTCGAGGCCCACGCTACCACCGTGTATTCCTACATTGATGATCAAGGGAACCCGGTCTTTACCGACTCGCCGGAGACGATTCCAGAAAAGTATCGGGCCAAGGTCAAGACACACGAACGTCCCGATTCGGTGCAAAAGTCCCCCTCGGTGGTGGACAAGGTGCGTGATACAGTCAAAGAACAAGCCAAGAGTTTCGGATTTCAGGTGCCGTCGGTTCAGATCGACATGAAGAATTTTGGCTCGGCACAGTCGCCCATTCTGACCTATGCCGGCATTGCGGCGATTGTCCTGCTGTGTATCATGTATTTCAGCAAAAACAGTCCTATGATCCGGTTGTTGGCCATGGGGTTGCTGATTGTCCTTGCGATCGGGACTCCCGTGCTCATGTATACGAGCGAGGGTGGTCCGATGGACAACATGAAGAAAAAAGCCAACGCATCGGGCCAAGCTCAACAGGATCGCCTTCAGCAAGTTCCGCAGTGAGGCTCGCTCCCCACACAGAATTCTCTCGATCACTCCGCATATTTTGGAACTGGAATGGTCTTGACGCGTGGCTTGGCAGGAGCAAGTTGCCGGTCGAGTTGGTCGGAGTAGGGATTGACGATTGGTTCATGAGTGTGCCGTTGGCGCTGCGTCACCACTGCAAGGCTCTGCGTGCTGATCTCCACACGGTCTATCAATGCCTCGGTCGTCAATCGATCGGGAAGTCCTTGAAGCGAGAAGAGTTGGTAGCAGAGCGTCCAATCGAGCTGTTCTTTTCCCTTCTCGCGCACGATGAACCGGGCATCAGCCGAAGGGGAGCCTTTGAACAGCAGCACCCACGTGCTGGATCGAAAGGCAGGGCTGGTCGGATCAGTTGAAGGGCGAAATTCCGGAATCAAGGCCGGGAGCCGACTGATCGGCATTGCTTGGGAAAATTCGATGTCTACCAGCCGTACGGTCAGTAGCCGGTTTTCACTGTCATCATTCGGGTCGACCGTGTAGCCGAAGGAATAGCGGATCTCAATGTTCTCACGTCTAAACGTATAGACATCTTCGCCGTTTTCAGGCGATACGAGTTTGCTGAAGTACTTCAGCCAATCGTTCATCGGATAATAGGTGAAGACACGCAGCGCAGATTTTCGGTCCCGCACGGCCTCCGGTATGCCGAGCTTCTCATGGAGTTCTTTCTGGGAAAGTCCCAAAAAGCCGTCTTCAAAATAGGGTGCAGCGAAGGCGAGCGAAGGTTCGGTAAAAAATAAGACAACGTAGAGCAGCGGGATCAATGCCGTGATTCGCAAAAGAACCGGAACCTGTCTCATGTTTCATCGTAGTCAGAGCCAGAATTTTATGTCAAGGAAGGGTCGCAGGCTTGCCCGATCCGAAAGCCTTCCAGTATGATCGTCAACTAGTACACCGCAAATATCCCGCTGATCCATAGGGTGATTATGACGATATCGCATGAGAGTTCCATCGCGGCGCTTTTGCACGAACGCATCCTTCTCCTTGACGGTGCCATGGGAACCATGATCCAGCAGCGAAAGCTGGATGAGGCTGCATTTCGGGGGCAACAGTTCAAGGATTGGTCGAAGGATCTCAAAGGCCATAACGATCTGTTGAACATCACACAGCCGGCGATCATCGAAGAAATTCATCGACAGTATCTTGAAGCCGGTGCGGACATCATTGAAACCAACACCTTCAATTCGCAGGCGATTTCGCTCGCTGATTACAAGATGGAGACCCTGGGCTATGAACTGTCCAAAGCCGGGGCGGAATGCGCTAAACGAGCGGTGGCAGCGGTGCAGCAGGCGCAGCCCGGACGGCGATGTTTTGTAGCGGGGGCGATCGGACCGACGACCAAGACCTCGTCCATTTCCACGGATGTCAACAGTCCCGCCTCCCGCGGGACGACCTATGAAGAGCTGGTCAAGGCCTATGGCGAGCAAGTTCAGGGTTTGCTCGACGGTGGCGCGGATCTTCTGCTGGTGGAGACGATCTTCGACACCTTGAATGCGAAGGCTGCATTTTTTGCGATCCAGCAGACGTTCGCGTCCGGCGCGCGCCAAGTTCCGATCATGGCCTCGGTCACGTTCATTCAAGCCGGCAGCAATCGTGGTGTGACCGGGCAGACGGTCGAAGCCTTCTGGAATTCCATCTCCCATGTGCCGCTGTTAAGCGTGGGGATGAACTGCGCGCTCGGTCCGAAAGAAATGCGTCCACTGATCGAAGAATTGTCGCAGATCGCGCCGATCTACATCAGCGCCCATCCCAACGCCGGTCTGCCGAATCCGCTGTTGCCGACGGGATTTCCTGAGACGCCGGAAACCTTAGCGCCCCAATTGCGCGAATGGGCGGACAACGGGTGGCTGAACATTGTCGGCGGCTGTTGCGGCACAACACCGGCACATATCAAGCGCATCGCCGAAGCTGTGCGCGGGGTGAAGCCGCATGTGCTCTCGAAGGTCGAGCCATACACCAGATTGAGCGGTCTTGAAGCCGTGACCATCCGGCCTGATTCGAACTTCGTCAATATCGGCGAACGGACGAACGTGACCGGCTCACCTGCCTTTGCAAAGCTGATTCTGGCCGGCGATTATGAGGCGGCGCTGTCGGTGGCTCGGCAACAGGTCGAGGGGGGCGCCCAGATTGTCGACGTGAACATGGATGAGGGTATGCTGGATTCCAAGGCTGCGATGGAGAAGTTTCTCCGCCTTGTTGCGTCGGAGCCGGATATCTGCAAAGTGCCCCTGATGGTGGACAGTTCCAAGTGGGAAGTGCTGGAGACCGGCCTCAGAAATATTCAAGGCAAGGCCGTGGTCAACAGCATCAGTCTCAAGGAGGGCGAGCAGAAATTCATCGAGCAGGCGACGCTCGTCCGTCGCTACGGCGCCGCGGTTGTGGTCATGGCCTTCGATGAGAAGGGGCAGGCCGACACGCTGGAACGAAAGAAGGAAATCTGTGCACGCTCTTACAAGCTGCTCACGAAGGAAGTCGGGTTGCCCCCAGAAGATATTATCTTCGATCCGAACATCTTGACCGTGGCGACGGGGATTGAGGAGCACAACAATTACGCCGTTAGTTTCATCGAAGCGACGCGCTGGATCAAACAGAACCTGCCTGGTGCGAAGGTCAGCGGAGGCATCAGCAATATCTCGTTTTCGTTCCGAGGGAACAACGTCGTTCGAGAAGCGATGCATGCGGCTTTCCTCTATCACGCGATCAAGGCCGGTCTCGATATGGGCATTGTGAATGCAGGGCAGTTGGCAGTGTACGAGGAAGTTCCCAAAGACTTGCTCGAACTTGTCGAGGATGTCTTGCTCAACCGACGGCCGGATGCCACCGAACGTCTGGTGAATTTTGCCGAGACAGTGAAGGCGAAGGGGAAAACGGTTGTCAAGGACGATGAGTGGCGTAATGGAACGGTTGAGGAACGGTTATCCCATGCGCTCATCAAGGGCATCACGGATTACATCGATCAAGATACTGAGGAAGCGCGTCAGAAATATGCCAAACCGTTGGAGGTGATCGAGGGGCCGTTGATGGACGGCATGAACATCGTCGGTGACCTGTTCGGCTCGGGCAAGATGTTCTTGCCGCAGGTCGTGAAGAGCGCCCGCGTGATGAAGAAGGCTGTGGCCTATCTCATGCCCTTCATGGAAGAGGAGAAGCAGCGGTCCGGCAATTTCCAAGCACAGGGGAAGGTCTTGCTCGCGACCGTCAAGGGTGATGTCCATGACATAGGAAAAAACATCGTGGGGGTCGTGCTCGGCTGCAACAACTATGAAGTCATCGATCTGGGCGTGATGGTACCCTGCGAGAAGATTCTGGCCGCTGCTCGAGAGAACAAACCGGACATCATCGGCTTGAGCGGGCTCATCACTCCTTCACTGGACGAGATGGTCCATGTGGCCAAGGAAATGACGCGCGAGGGTTTCGACCTGCCGCTCTTGATCGGTGGTGCCACGACCAGCAAGGCACATACGGCCGTCAAGATCGCGCCATCCTATGAACCGGGGGTCGTCCACGTATTGGACGCCTCACGTGCAGTGGGTGTCGTGGGAAGTCTGGTGAGCCAGACGCAAAAGCAAGGCTTCGTCAAGCAAGTGCGGGATGATTACGAGCGGATGAGACAGTCGCACCAAGAGCGGGGTGCAAGGCCGCTCCTCTCGATCACTCAAGCACGTGCCAATCGGTTCATGCCGGACTGGGAGAAGAGTGATATTCCCACGCCTAGGGCGTTAGGGGTTCGGACGATCCCCGATCAGTCGTTGGTCGAACTGATTCCCTATATCGACTGGTCACCCTTCTTTCATACGTGGGAATTACGAGGACGCTATCCGACGATTTTCGATGATCCAACCGTGGGGCCCAAGGCCAAAGAACTGTATGACGATGCGCGACGTTTGCTCGATGAGATTGTTCAGAAGCGACAGCTCTTGGCCAAGGGGGTCTACGGATTCTTTGCTGCTGCGTCGGTCGGTGACGACGTTGACCTCTACTTGGAGCCGTCCAGAAAAACCCTGCTCACGACGATCCATCACCTTCGCCAGCAATCTGAAAAGCCGGTGGGCCAACCCAACCTTTCGCTGGCCGATTATGTTGCGCCGAAAGAATCGGGCCGGCAGGACTACATCGGAGCGTTTGCTGTCACAGCCGGTCTCGGATTGGATGAACTGTGCAAGCGGTTTGATAAAGACCATGACGACTATAATTCGATCATGGCCAAGGCCCTCGCTGACCGGCTGGCCGAAGCCTTCGCGGAATTTCTCCATAAACTGGTGAGGGAGGAATGGGGATACGGCAAGGATGAACGATTGACGAACGACGAGCTGATCCGGGAACGATACCGTGGAATCCGTCCTGCGCCGGGCTATCCGGCCTGTCCGGACCACACGGAGAAAAAGCTGCTGTTTGATCTTCTTGAGGTTGAGAAAAATACCGGCATCACATTGACGGAAAGTTTTGCCATGTTGCCTGCCGCAGCGGTGAGTGGATTCTATTTCGCCCATCCGGACGCCAAGTACTTTGCCGTCGGCAAAATCGGCAAAGACCAAGTTGAAGACTATGCCAAACGTAAAGGAATGGATCTCCGCACCGTCGAACGCTGGCTCTCGCCGAATTTGAATTACGAGCCTGAATGATGTTTATGTGAGACCAGCAGCCAGCGCACTCCTTAATCTCATCATCCACTACAAGAGCCGCTCTCGAATCCTCTCGATAGAGGCTGGCGGCCATCTGAATTTGTCCTTGCGGAATTGCTCAACCAGCTCTTTCACCGCGCCGTTGACTCTCGATCGATTCCAGCCTATACAGAGGGCATCCAGCGCGGGAAGGGTAGTGCCGAAGTCGGCCTCTTCCTGGTGAGAGGGTGCGCTATGGGGCGGGGCAGGAAGATTCCGGCACATGATCGAGGGAGCCGGTCGAATCCGAGAAAAGGAGGTGCGCTATGCGGGGATGGTTGAACGGGGTGGTGGCCATGTTGGTCGCCTGCGCCGCAGGTTGTACTTCGGTTGATATCAAGACCGACTTCGATCCGGCGGTCGATTTCAGCCGATTCAAGACATTCGCCTTTACCGGAATGACGGACCTGAATCAAACCGGGGTTCTGGACAACTCTCTGATGCATCGTCGATTGGAAAGGATGATCGGTACGGAACTTCGGCAGAAAGGATTGACGCAGACCAGCCTCGATCAACACCCGGATCTGTTGGTGCATTACCGGGTGGGTGTGAAGGACAAAGAGCAATTGCAAAGCAGAGCCGGTGACGAGGCGTTCAGCTGGGGAGAAAAATATGGCTGGAGTAAGAGCTACAGCGGCGTTTCGTCGTATGAGTATCGAGAAGGGACACTGATTACGGATCTGGTCGAGCCGGCAAACAAGACACTGGTGTGGCGAGCCACCATAGTGGCCGAGATGAAAGATGCCACGAAAAAGAACATCGAACTGACTGAGAAGGCGATCAAGAAAGCGTTCGAAAATTATCCGCCGTCAAAGACGAAGTAGTTCGGGACACCGAGAACTATCGATTCAATGGCATCACGGCTGAAGGCAAGCTCGAACGTAGGATCATCCCCTTACACACGCCTTGACAGGCGTTCCCGCCGTTGGATATTCATATCAGGCCTGCTCAGCTCCATCGGACACAGCGGCAATAGTTCATCCTAGAATACCTCCCTTACGATTCGGCGGGCGATGCAGGAAGGCTTGCAGAACGTAACGAAGTACAGCGGGACGACCCATGCTGAGGCGGAACTGAAAGAATGCCGGAGTGGGTTGATGCTGCGCAATCGGGGCGAGGGAACATTGTGCCCATCAGGATTCCCATCATGATCTCTGCGCGTGCGTTAGAAGATGGCGGTGTGACTGCTATGAAGATGCTATGAGAATATCGATAACGGGGCTGCTTCTTGCGGCATTGTTGTTCCTCTCGGTCGGATGCCATCGTCCATTTCATTTGGCGGAAGGCCACACGACATCCACTCCGATCCCTCCCTCGCTCAACGTCAACACGATTCCCCAGGCGCAAACGGTCATCCTGTTTCCGGCAACCGACCATCACCTGCAAGGCTACGTCCCGGCGTTGTTCCAGGCGCTCGCCGCAGCCTGTTCTGACACGTCCCCTGCGATCCCGGTCCTATCTCAGTACGAGACAATCAACAAGGTCAATCAGCAGGAACCGGCGCTTGGGTACATCGAGCAAGATCCGAGTTTTGCCGCCGGCCGGCCGCTGCCTCGTCAGCGACTGCAACAGATCCGGGCGACGTTGGGAGCCAAGTATGTGTTTCAGCCAGGGCTTGCCTATGTGACGGAAGCGACGGACGACAAATTTGAGGCATTCGGCTTCCACATTCTGAGGACCCGGCTCAACACGATGGGCCTTTGGCTGAGATTGTGGGATGCGGAGACCGGTGAGTTTCTCTGGGAATCGACGGGCGAAGCAACCGCAGCGGCGGAATTACTCAACGAAGGATCGTTCGTTCCGTCTTACGTCATTGCACGAAAACTCTGGCGGCACATGCTCCAAGAAGGGCTGCTTGCCGGCAAGACCACTTCAAGAAAATTACTTACAGACAAATAGTCGGTTGAACCGTAGACCGGTGGATGAGAAATACGACGGGAGGGGCAAACCATGGAGCATAGGCATCTGCTTGATCACCTGGCAAAGAACTGGGGTTGGATCGCCCTGCGCGGAGCAGCGGGAGTGATCTTCGGCGTCTTGGCCATTGTCTGGCCGGGCATCACGCTCGTGGTTCTCGCATTGTTCTTTGGAGCCTATGCCTTCATGGACGGCGTCTTCGCCCTGGTGGCGGCCTATCGGAGACGTGAGGGTCACAAGGCGGTGTGGCCGCTCGTGCTGGTCGGTGTGCTCGGAGTTGCAGCCGGAGTGGCAACCTTTCTCTGGCCGGGGATGACGGCATTGGCGCTGCTCCTGTTCATAGCGGTATGGGCGCTGTCTATCGGGATTTTCCAAATTGCCGCGGCGATCCGGCTCCGCAAGGAGATCGACAACGAATGGTTGCTGGGAGCATCGGGAGCGTTGTCTGTGCTGTTCGGCGCACTGATGATCGCAAGCCCAGGCGCTGGTGCGCTCGCGGTCGTGT
Organism: Nitrospira sp.; assembly: GCA_029194725.1. Taxonomy (GTDB): domain Bacteria; phylum Nitrospirota; class Nitrospiria; order Nitrospirales; family Nitrospiraceae; genus Nitrospira_D. The sequence goes on from JARFXQ010000028.1 coordinate 14,631, forward strand.
GGATGATTGCCGCGTATTCGATCCTGTTCGGCGTGATGCTGATCGCGCTTGGCTTCCGGTTGAAAAAGCTGGTAAACCGTGCGGAGCTTCAAGGCCGCTCAGGCGCATGAGCGTTCAAGCCGACGTGGTTGGTTTTGCAGGCGACGGAAAAGCCCTCCGTTCATCCTTCGAGCGCCTCAGGACGAACGGAGCGGTCATTGAATTCACTGAGGTTTTCCGTTCGTGCAGAGAACTTCGACCGGCTCAGGACGAGCCTGTCGAAGTACACAAGTCGAGTTTTTCCTCAGCCTGCTAGAAAGGACTGGAATGCATGACTGCAAGGGACGCGATGGCAGACCTCCAGCGAAGAATGGAGGCCTCGATCATCGGGCAGCGGGATGTGATCCGGCAGATGCTGGTCGGCTTGCTCGCCAATGGGCATCTGCTGCTTGAGAGCCTGCCGGGTCTGGCGAAGACGCGGGCTGTGAAGAGCCTCGCCAAGAATTTAGACGCCGCCATGCGCCGCATTCAATTCACTCCGGATCTGCTGCCTTCCGACATCACCGGCACCGAAGTCTTGCACCAGGAAGATGGGAAGAATGTCTTCCAATTCCAGTCTGGTCCGATCTTCGGCAACATCATTCTGGCCGACGAGATCAATCGGGCGCCGGCGAAAGTGCAAGCCGCGTTGTTGGAAGCGATGGAGGAGCGTCAGATCACCGTTGCCGGGACGACGCACAAGTTACCGGACCTCTTCATGGTGCTGGCGACCCAAAATCCGATCGAGCAGGAGGGCACCTATCCGCTGCCGGAGGCGCAACTGGATCGATTCTTGATGAAGGTGCTCATCACGTATCCCGACGCGGATAGCGAGCGTGGAGTCTTACGGCTCGTCCGGAGCGAAGAGGTGCCTGCAGAGTCGCCGCAGACTGCACCTTCCCCCACAAGCGCGACGCATGACGGCAAGCTGCCCCAGGATATCGTCTTCCAAGCCCGCAAAGAGATTCATGGGATTTATGTAGCCGAGGCGATCGAGCGGTACATCGTCGATCTCATCAATGCGACCCGCACGCCGCAGAAATACGGCGACCCGCTCGGCAAATGGATTCAGTACGGCGCCAGCCCGCGTGGCGGCATCAGTTTGGAACATGCCGCCCGTACGAACGCCTGGCTCGAAGGCCGCGATCATGTCACGCCGGACGACGTGCGGGCGATGGTGCACAGCGTGTTGCGCCACCGGCTGATTCTCTCGTACGACGCGAACGCCGATGGCATCAGCGCGGACCAGGCGATCGACAAATTAGTCGAGGTCGTGGCCGTGCCGGCGTGAGAGCACACCCGGCATAGAAAGCTAGCAGGCCGCGGAAAAACTCGATTTGTGTGCTTCGACAGGCCCGTCCTGAGCCGGTCGAAGGGCTCAGCACGAACGGAAAACCTCAGTGAATTCAATGACCGCTCCGTTCGTCCTGAGGCGCTCGAAGGATGAACGGAGGGTTTTCCCGCAGGCTGCTAGAAGCGGTGGTTAGGGAAAAGCCTGATCACCCATCGGATGGTGTTAGAAAAAGGAGGTGCGCAATGTTTTTGTGTCTAAGGTCATGGGTGATTCTTTTTGCCGGACTGGCCGTGCTGGCTGGTACCCCGGCGCAGGCGGACCAGAAGAAGCCGAACATACTCGTCATCTTCGGTGACGATGTCGGCCAATCGAACATCAGCGCCTACACGCACGGGTTGATGGGCTATAAGACGCCGCACATCGACCGGATTGCCAAAGAAGGAATGCTGTTCACGGACTACTACGCGGAGAACAGTTGTACTGCAGGCCGCTCGACCTTTATCACCGGCCAGTCGCCTTTGCGGACCGGTTTGTCTAAGGTTGGAATTCCCGGTGCCCCGGTTGGCCTGCAGAAGGTCGATATCACGATCGCTGAGGCGCTCAAGGCGCACGGTTATGCCACCGCTCAATTCGGCAAGAACCATCTCGGAGATAAGAACGAATATCTCCCGACCAATCATGGGTTCGACGAGTTCTTCGGCAATCTCTATCACCTGAACGCCGAGGAAGAACCGGAGCGCCCTTACTGGCCGAAGGACGACCCGGCCTTCTTGAAGGCCATGAGTCCGCGCGGTGTGCTGCATAGCCACGCTGACGGCAAGATCGAGGACTCCGGGCCGCTCACTCGGAAACGGATGGAGCAGATCGACGACGAAACTCTCACGGCGGCGCAAGAATACATCACGAGGGAAGCCAAGTCCGGCAAGCCGTTCTTCGTCTGGATGAACTTCACGCGCATGCACATCTTCACCCACGTGCGCGAATCGATGCGTGGCCAGAGCGGCATGCCCGGGAACGAATATGCCGACGGGATGATCGAGCACGATCAGGACGTGGGGAAACTCCTCAAGACACTGGATGACCTCAAGCTCGCCGACGACACGATCGTCGTCTATACCACCGACAATGGCCCGAATATGTGGTCGTGGCCGGATGCTGCGATGACGCCGTTCCGCAGCGAGAAAGATTCCAATTGGGAAGGCGCGTTCCGGGTCCCGGCGATGGTCCGCTGGCCCGGGCACATCAAGCCCGGGCAGATCTCAAACGAGATGTTCTCGGGGCTGGATTGGTTCCCCACTCTGCTCGCTGCTACCGGAGACACCACCGTGAAAGAGCGGTTGCTGAAGGGCTGGGCTCCCAAGGCGGGAGGAACGACCTTTAAAGTGCATCTGGACGGGTATAACCAGCTGGATTATTTGACGGGCAAACATCCCAAGGGTGCGCGCGAGGAGTTTTACTATTTCAATGACGACGGTGAACTCGTTGCTATCCGTTGGGGTAACTGGAAAGCCGTGTTCTGCGAGCAGCGAGCCCCTGGGAATCTCAGGATTTGGGCTGAACCGTTCACATGCCTTCGGGTGCCGAAGCTGTTCAACCTGCGCATGGATCCCTACGAACGGGCGGACATTACGTCCGACCAGTATTACGACTGGTTGGGGAAGAATGCCTACTTGATGGGGCAGGCGCAGATGAAGGCTGCGGCGTTTCTCGAGACGTTCGTCGAGTATCCGCCGAGCCAGCGGCCGGCGAGCTTCAGCATCGATCAGATCCGCAAGCAGGTCGACAAGAAGATCGACGAGTCGTTCAAGAAGCGCGGGCTCGAATGATGAGATGAGGGAGAGCCCCTGTCGGGAACAACCGGCCGGGGCTCTCTTTTTTTGGGAACCCAACATGTCCATGGCGATAGGTGCATACCAGCAGAGAAGCGCACAGACTGAGAAAACCGATCACGGCTATGCTGCGCTTCCGGCCACGCGGGCTATTGCTGCGCTTCTGATGGTCGCATCAGGGTCGGCTGCGCTCATCTATCAAGTGCTATGGATCAAGCAGCTTTCACTCATTGTCGGCGTCGATGTCTATGCGGTGACGACAGGTGTGAGCGCATTTTTCGGCGGGTTGGCGCTGGGAAGCTTTGTGTTCGGCCGATGGGCCGATCGCACAGATCGTCCCCTTCTCCTCTATGCGGGCATGGAGGGCGGCATTGCCCTGCTCGGGATTGCTTCAACCATTGTCCTTGCGAACTCGGCCGGGCCTTTCGCTGAGGCAGAAGCAGCGGCAGGGGCGCTGGCTGGGACGATCCCCATCGCACTTGTGGCGCTGCCCGCATTCGTAATGGGCGGGACTCTGCCTGTGCTGCTTCGTTCATTGACGCCTTCGAGGGAAACGATCGGTTCTGCAGGCGGGGGCTTGTACGCGGGCAATACGATCGGAGCCGTGGCCGGGGCGCTCCTCACACCGTTTATCTTGATTCCGATGTTCGGCGTTCGCGGTGCGGCGATTGCCGCTGCGGTCATCAATCTCACAGTTGCGGCCGGAGCACTGGCGCTGGATCGCGTCACCAAGCCTTGCTCACCTCTTCATTCAGCATCCATACCGAGTCGTTTAGGAAGCCGAGTGCCGATCGCCCTGATCCTGTATGCAATCGCGGGCGCGATTGCCCTCGGCTATGAAGTGGTCTGGTCGCAAGCCATCGTACAGTTTATGAGCACGCGCAGTTTTGCGTTCGCCGTCGTGCTCGCGACGTATCTTGCCGGAATCGCAATCGGCGCAGCGATTGGTGCGCGCCGAGCCGATCATTTCCGCCAGCCATGGGGAGTATTCGGATTGTTGATCGCCGCAGCCGGCATCGTGGCGCTTATTGAGGTCTCGCTCTTGGGCAGATGGTTGGTGATCATGCAGACGCAGGTGGAGGCCGTTGTACTGGCGTTGACCGGCAATCCCCTTGCCGGGATGTGTGCTCGTTTCGCAACTGCTGCGATGTCTATGGTGTTCGTGCCGACCCTGCTGCTCGGAGCCGCGTTTCCGGTGGCGATTCGATTGGCGGTGGATACCGGACATGTTGGGAGCAGTACGGGGGCGGTGGTCGCGCTCAACACTGCGGGTGGGATCATCGGGACAAGCGTCACCGGTTTTGTGCTGGTGCCGACGCTCGGGCTCGTACGAACGCTTGCCCTACTGGCCGTTGCAGCCTCGGTGGTCGGCGTTGTAGCGGCGGCGCGCGAAGCGGGGACTAAACCGGCGTTGCGATGGGCCATGCTCACTCTCGCCGCCCTGTCCGTCCTGCTCGCAGGCTTCACGCCCCCGGACCGTCTTGCGAGCCTGCTTCCCGGCGCCCGTGCCGGTTCACTCGCCTTCTATGACGAAAGTCCGGGCGGGACGGTGGCGGTGGTGGAGACCAGTTCAGGACGCAACCAGTTCAGGCGACTGTATATCGAGGGCGTTTCCAATTCTGGCGATGCGATGCCCTCCATGCGCTACATGCGCCTCCAAGCCCTGTTGCCGCTGATCGTTCACCGTGGGGAACCCCAGTCCGCGCTCGTCGTCGGATTCGGGACCGGCATTACGGCGGGCGCGCTCCTCGCTTATCAGGGATTGGAGCGTCGTGTGGTAGCGGAGCTGTTGCCGGCCGTTGTACGTGCCGCGCCGCTGTTCCCTGCGAATTTCGGTGCGGCGTCCGATCCGAGAATCGAGATCCGTGTGCGCGACGGCCGTCGTGAGTTGCTGCGCAGCCAGGATCTGTACGACCTCATCACCCTCGAACCGCCGCCGCCGTCGGCGATGGGGGTCGTGAACCTGTATTCGTCGGAATTCTATGCGCTCGCGAGCAAGCGACTGCAACCGGCTGGGCTTCTTGCGCAATGGCTGCCTCTGGCGACGCAGAACGATGAGGATACGCGCTCGCTGGTCCGCAGTTTCCTCGACAGTTTCCCCCATGTCTCGCTCTGGACCACGGAATTCAACGAGATGCTCCTCATCGGTTCCCTCGAACCATTGGATCTCGACGTTCGCCGCATAGGGGCGCGCTTTGATCAGCCGGATGTGACGGCGGCGTTACGCGAAGTGGGAATCGCGTCACCGGCGGCATTGCTCGCCATGTGGATCACGGATCGGGCAGGGCTTGAGCGGTATGCAGAGGGCGCTCTTCCGGTCACGGACGATCATCCGCGCATCGAATATGCCGGCTGGGTCAGGCAGAAGGAAATTGCGCGTGTCTTGCCCCGCTTCCTCGCATTGCACCAACCACCGCCATTGCAGGGCGCGGACGAGGCATTTGTCTCCGAGATGGCGGCGGCACGAGATCGCCTCATGGCGTTCTATAGTGCCGGGCTCCACGCCTACAACGGCGACCGCGAATCATGGCGGCGCGATATGCAACGAGTCATGAGAGAGAACACCGCCCATCCCTACTACAGTTGGTTCGGGAACGGAAACGGCTGAGTCCCTACACGGTATGATGAAAGGAGAAAACAGATAATCACGACAACTACATCAAAGCTCTCGAAGCGCACATCCGACGGCGGCGGACCATGACGCCTTATGGCAGGGGCTCGTTGCCGATAGGAGGCCAGTAATGCAAGGAATTGAGAGAAGAAGACGAGGAGCCCAGCGTATCCACCGAGGATACGCGGCGTTCATCATGTTGGCATGCCTGACGTGCTTGACGGCAAACGCCATCGCAGAAGAAAAACCCAGGATGGATGCAACGGAGCTTGCCAAACAAACTCAAGACCCCACCGCAAATCTCATCAGTCTCCCGTTTCAGAATAACACCAGCTTTACCCTTGGACGCGAAGATCAGGTCCAGAACGTGTTGAATGTGCAACCGATCATCCCATTTTCGGTGGGGAAGGACTGGCGGCTGCTCACCCGCACGATCTTGCCGCTTACGTATCAACCCGACATCGTGAAGGGAAGCGGAGGTAGTTTCGGCCTCGGCGATACCACCTTCACAGCGTGGGTCGCTCCGACATTCTTAGGCCACTGGACCTTCGGAGTCGGCCCGGTGCTGTATTTCCCGACAGCCACAGTTGATTTGATTAGAACGAACCAGTGGGGCATTGGCCCTTCCGCTGTCGTTGCATACAAAAAAGACAGGTGGGTAGTCGGGGGGATGATGAACCACGTGTTTCGATTCGCCGGCCCTAGTTCGGACCTCGACCCCAACCAGACGTTCATCGACAATGAACGTCCCAGCCTCAACCAGATGACTCTGCAGGCGTTCCTCAACTACAACCTAGGAAAAGGTTGGTATCTCGTATCGGCGCCCCTCATCACAGCCAATTGGAAGGCATCCCCAAACGATCGCTGGCTTGTCCCCATCGGAGGCGGAGCGGGAAAGGTCTTTGCTTTAGGAGCGCAGAAGATGAACGCCAGTCTGCAAGCGTATTACAACGTAGTGAGCCCTGACAATACACAAGGTCCTGAATGGACGATTCGCTTCGTCATGCAATTCCTGTTTCCAAAGGGCTAGAAGATGGCCAATGTGAAACCGGGACGGCGATCGATAAATTGGCCAAGGTCGTGGCCGTGCCGGTGTGACGAACGTCTATGAGCAGGGCACGATGAACAAAGGGCATGCGACCCATCCTGAATCGGAACGATCCTCGGTTCCCGGCGTCTATGTCTCGCTTCATGAGCTGATGGCGCTTGAGTTCAAAGCCGCCGGCCTCTCATTCCTGCCTCGACGTCGGAGCGGCAGCATCCTTGCCGGACGCCATGCGTCCCGGGTACGAGGGCGCGGGCTCAACTTCGAAGAGATTCGTGACTATTTCCCCGGCGACGACATTCGCACGATCGATTGGAAAATCACGCTCAGGCTGGGTTCGCCCCACGTGCGGGCCTACAGCGAAGAGCGGGATCGTCCCGCCCTGGTCATCGTTGATCAACGACTCTCGATGTTCTTTGGATCGCGAGAGTCGATGAAATCGGTGACTGCGGCGCACCTCGCCGCGCTGGGCGCTTGGATGGTCTTCCGCGCAGGAGATCGGGTCGGAGGGATTGTCTTTAACGATGAAGACATTCGGAGGATTCGGCCACACCGCAGCCGCAGTCGTCTGGAAGCGATCTTCGCCGCTGTTGTCGCCATGAATCAATCGCTCCACGCCGACAGTTCCGTGCAGGCGAACCAGGCCCAGCTCGACCGAGCCCTCGAAGGCGCTCTCGCGCTTGCCGGCCACGATCATTTGGTCATGATCGCAAGCGACTTTGCCGGTGCCGGCGAGCGGACCCAGCAATTGCTGCGGCAGCTTGCCGCACACAATGACGTGATTGCCGCGCTGGTTTTCGATCCGCTGGCTCAAACGGGACAACAGGGTGGACGAATCGTGGTGACTGAAGGCCGACTGCAGATCGAATTGAACCTCGGTGAGAGGACAGTCCGGGAGCCGATCGAAACCTTTTCGACCGGCCGGCTGCGTCACGTTGGGGAATTGCTTCGTCGCAGCGGCGTGCCGCTCATGATGGTCAACACGGCGGATGATGTGGTCAATCAGGTGCGGCACATGTTGGGCCGTCGTACAGCACCGGCTATCTGATATTTGATACTTGGTATTTGATGCTTGATATTTGGTATTTGAGAATTAGGCCATGGTGACGACCGAAGAGCCCTTGTCAGGTCTTCTGGAAATTCCCCTTCCTCCTCCGGTTCCCTACACACCACAGACCGTCGGCTGGGTGTTTTTCGGCCTGTTTCTCGTAGCGGCGATCTGTTACGCCGGATGGCGGTGGCGCCGATGGCGTGCCGCCAACCGGTATCGCCTGGCCGCCTCCGACCGATTGCAGGCGTTGGAGGCGTTGCTCGCCGATCCAGCCAGGCGAGGCGAGGCGCTTGCGGCCATCCCGCCGCTCGTGAAACAGACGGCGCTTTCATTCCTACCGCGACCGGAGATCGCCGGTCTCTCAAACAACGACTGGCTCGTCTTTCTGGACCGGACCTACCCGCCCGGTGGTTTTGCACAGGGTCCCGGCCGGCTGCTTCCGCGATTGGCTTACGGCACACCGGCGGATCTGGCGCTGATTCCGATCTCTGAGGTGACGGATCTCCTCTCCCTGGTGCGGCGCTGGATCACCCATCACCATGCTCGCGTTTGATTTCCCATGGGCCTTTGCCGCCCTGCCGCTGCCCTTGCTGGTATGGTGGCTCCTCCCGCCGCATCGTGAAGTCAGTCGCGCCGTCCGCATACCGTTTTTTGAAGAAGCAGCTCATGCAGCGGGTCTCACGCCGGCGCCCGGCGCGGTCGTCATCAAGTCAAATTGGGCGCAGAAAATTCTGACTCCGTTTGCCTGGGGGCTCCTCGTCACGGCTGCTGCTAACCCACAGTGGATCGAGCCGCCGATCGAACGGGTTGAATCGGCGCGTGACCTCATGTTGGCGATCGATCTCTCTCAATCGATGGAAGCTCGTGACTTTGTCGATGCAGGCGGTCATCGCGTGGATCGACTGACGGCGGTCAAGCAGGTCGTTGGCGAGTTCATCAGTCGGCGGAAAGGTGATCGGATCGGATTGATCGTGTTCGGCCAGGCTGCATTCCCGCAGGCCCCGCTCACCATGGACCATGAGAGCGTACGGCTGCTGCTGGACGAAGTCAGGATCGGCATGGCCGGTCCGCAGACCAGCATCGGCGACGCAATCGGCGTCGCGATCAAAATGACGGAGCACTCCAAAACCAAAGAGCGGTTGCTGGTGCTGCTCACCGACGGGAACGACACGGCCAGCAAGCTGCCGCCGCACAAGGCCGCGGAAATTGCCAAGCAACGAGGCATCACGATCCACACGATCGGCATCGGCGACCCGCGCGCCCAAGGTGAACAGCGGGTTGATCTCAGCGCGCTCAAGCGCATCGCTGAGGCAACAGGCGGTCGTTCATTCCGTGGAGAAGACCGGCATGGTCTGGAGGGGATTTACCACACCATCGACGACACCACTCCGGAAAAGGTGACCCGTTCCATCTACAGACCCAAAAGGGCGCTCTACTATTACCCGCTTGGAACGGCAATCCTATTGGTGTTGGGCTACCATCTGGTGATGATGTTCTTAACATGGGTGCAAATTCCAAATAATAAGCACCAAGCTTCAACTGGGATTGAAATCTCAAATAGCAAGCACGAAGTTCCAACTAGGCGTCAAATCGCTAATCACAAAACACAAGCTCCAATGTGGAGGGGGCAAGTCTCAAATCACAAACAACAAACTCCAACATGGCTCAAATCTCAAATCACAAAACACAAGCACCAACATGATGGAAAAGCCGGTCTATGATCTGGAGGAGAGAACGTTCCAGTTTGCCAAGGCTGTGAGGTTATTCGTCAAGACTCTGCCCAGGAACATTTCGATGATTGAAGACAGTAAGCAGCTCATAAGGGCATCCGGTTCAGTCGGAGCGAACTACAGGGAAGCGAACGAAGCGCTGAGTCGCAAGGATTTCTTGATGAGAATTCGGATCAGCCGAAAGGAAGCCAAAGAAAGCGCCTATTGGCTGCGACTCATCCGTGATACGAACAAGTTCGAACGAAAAGACGGAGTGAATGATCTGATTCGCGAGGCTGAGGAGTTAACAAGAATACTGTCCTCAATCGCGTTGAAATCAACCTTGTGATCTGAAGTTTTCGATTTGGAATTTGTGGTTTGGAGCTTGTAATTTGAAATTTTCGCTTTGGCACTTGTGGTTTGGAATTTATAGTTTGGAACTTGTGATTTGAGATTTGTGATTTGCGAATTTGCGCTTTCGGGTTTGTAATTTGGAGTTTGTGATTTGGAGCTTTTCAGCTTTCACTTCCTCCGTCCCTTGTGGCTTCTCTCTATCCCTGCTGCCTTGTGGCTCGTCTGGATCTGGCAGAGGCAGACGGACCAGCGCCGGCAATGGGCCGACATCATCGCGCCGCACTTGCTCGACCATCTCATCGTCGGGGGTAAACAGGGGTTTCGGTTGCGCCCGATGCATATGATCGCTGGAGCGGTCATCCTTGCCGGCATTGCGACAGCTGGGCCGGTGTGGGAGAGGGAACCGCCTCCGTTCACCGAGGACAAGGCTCCGATGGTCGTGGCGATCGACCTGTCGCGCACGATGGACGCCGTCGATGTTCCGCCGACGAGGCTTGAACGGGCGAAGCAAAAGGTGCGTGACCTTGCCGCGTTGCGATCCGGATCACGGACGGGACTGATCGTCTATGCGGGGACGGCGCATCTCGTGTTGCCTCCGACGGAAGATCCGGCGCTCCTGGAGATTTTCCTTGCCGCGCTCGAGACGGATCTGATGCCGGTAGCCGGAAGAAACGCGGATGCCGCGTTGGCCCTGGCCGACCGCCTCCTAACAAAAGAAACGGCGGCCGGGACGGTGCTCTTCATCACGGACGAGTTCGATGCCAAACAGGTCCCGCTGCTTGCCGAGCATCAACGACAATCACGGGATCAAATACTCGCACTCGCGGTGGGAACATCCCAAGGCGGCCCGATTCGAACCAAGAACGGAAGGGTCGCCCTTGATGGTCGCGGAGTGCCGCTGCAGGCGCGTTTCGACCGCGAGACCTTCACACGAATGAGCTCCGAGGCGGACATGCCGGTGATGAGCGTGACATTGGACGATGCCGATGTCGAATGGGTCCAGCGCAGGGCCTTGCATTATCTGCAAGTCGTCAACGAGCGCACCGCGGAGGTGCGGTGGAAGGAGTTTGGTTACTACGCCACCTTTCCTCTGGCCCTGCTGGCTGCATTCTGGTTCCGGCGAGGATGGACGGTCCGATGGATGGGAGTCGTTGTACTGGTAATACTAATGGGAGCGGCTGGTCCGATCGGCGCTGATGCACAGGAGTCATCAAGCACCAAATTCGAAGCACCAAACTCTATGGAAATCCCAAATCACAAATCCCAAGTATCAAATAGAGCCACGCATCCGGATGCATCATCCAGTTTGAAATTTGGTGCTTGGAGCTTGGGTTTTTCTGAAGTTTCAAACTTGGGATTTGGTGCTTGGATTTTGGAGCTTGTCGAGGGTTGGTTTTTCACCCGCGACCAGCAGGGTCGTTGGTACTTCGATCACGGCAATTACTCGACGGCCGCGGAGAGATTCACCGATCCGATGTGGAAAGGGCTGGCCTCCTATCGAAGCGGCGACTATGCGGCGGCGCTGACGCAGTTTGCGCGCCTCGATACACCGGAGGCGTTCTTTCTCATGGGCAATTGTTACGCTCGCATGAAGGAATTTCCGGCCGCCGTGGGAGCCTATGACCATGCGCTCAAGGGACGTCCGGCGTTCCGAGAGGCGACCGAGAATCGGGCAC
>JARFXQ010000008.1 GCA_029194725.1 Nitrospira sp.
GTCGGCCTTCTTGTCAGTCTGTACGCAATTTCACAGGTGCCGAGCGGCCAACGTGCCTCAGCCCCGTTTGAAGGTGAAAGCGGAGAGCCGAATACGTTAGGCGGCTACTTGGTGTTCCTTCTGGCTATCATGACCGGGCTCCTGCTGCATGTTCGGTTCGGCCCGATTCGCGTCGCATTGTTGGTCCTCGGTGGTTTTGCTGTATTGGCCTTGATGGCCACCTTATCGCGATCGTCATACCTGGCCGGGGTCGTCCTGCTCATCGCAGTAGGGTTTACCCAGTGGAGACGTCCGCGGGTGCTGACACTGTTGCTTGTCGTCATTGCATTGGTTCCATTGCTGGCTCCTCCCAATGTGAAACAAAGGGTCAGCGAAACTTTTTTTGGCCGCCAATATGGCGGAGAGATCAAAGTGGGTAATGTGAGATTGGACCTCTCCACAACGGAGCGCCTGAAATCATGGGCCTATATTCTCAAGGACTGGGTCCATGATCCTATTCTTGGGCGAGGAATCACCGGCTATGCATGGGCCGACGCACAATACGTCAAGATCATCGGTGAGACCGGTCTCGCCGGACTCGTTGCCTTTGGGTTCATTATCTATCGGCTTTGGCGCTGTGCCCGTGAGTCGTTCTTGTCTCAAACCGATCCCTTTGCCAAGGGGTTGGCCCATGGGCTCCTCTTGGCCTTAGTCGCCATGCTCGCGCATGGGATCGGAGCCAATACATTCATCATTATCCGCATTATGGAACCGTTTTGGCTTTGCGCTGGGTTAGTCATGCTATTGCCCACCCTGTCTGTCCACACCGAGCCATCGATCAAGCCACAGGAGGCCCTGTGACGTGGTTTCTCTTTTGTTATTGGTATGAGCGAGATGCCCCGCATGATCCTGTCGGACTGGTGCGGATCTGGGCGTTGGCCGATGCCTTAACCGACGCCGGAGACAGAGTGACGCTCTTCCCTCCGCGGTATCGATCGGCATTGGCTCAACGAGTCTGTACGGTCATTCCGATTCCCCTCATTCATCTACCGCTGATCCGTCCACTGTCATATGCGTTGTTGTCGTTCGCGCGTGGCCTGATGCAATCGCTCACAATCAAGCCGGATATCGTGTATTACCGATGGATGGACAGTCCGCATGCGCTGATCTTGGCCAAACTGCTCTGCGTTCCGTGCGTCTGCGAAGTGAACGGCGAACCGGTGCCTCAATGGCCTGGAAACCAGAGAAAGTATGTACGTGCGTTCAGGCATCTGTTGACCCGGTTGACGTTGAAACGCTGCGATCGCATCGTTGTTCTCACAGAGGGATTGCGGACATTGCTTCAGGAACGGTATGGGGTTCCGCTTGAGCGCATCGCCGTACTTCCGAGTGGCACGGATGTGCGACGGTTTGCCGTGCGAGATGCGGTGGGCAGTCGACTGGAGCTGGGTCTTTTGCCGAATCGGCTGTACGTTGGGTTTGTCGGAAGCTTCTATCGATACCAAGGACTGGCTTGTCTGCTTGACGCGATGCAGTTGGTCAAGCGAGTCCATCCATCGGCTGAGCTTCTACTTGTAGGGGACGGAGAAGCAATTGAAGATCTGAAGCAACAGGCCAAGGGCATGGGGTTCGACAGAAGTGTTACGTGGGTTGGTCGAGTTCCCTACTGGGAGGTGCCGACTTGGATCGGTGCGATGAACGTGTGTGTCGCACCATTCAGCGGGGATCGAGGAGAAACTTCACCGGTGAAACTCTTCGACTATTTAGCCTGCCATCGTCCTGTCGTCGCAAGCGCGATCCCCAGCGTCGTATCGACATTTACTCCGGACAGCGGTGTGCAGCTTGTCCGGCCGGACGATCCCCACCAGCTCGCCGATGCGATTCTTGCCCTGTTGAACGATCCTGGTCGCTGTAAGCGGTTGGGTAGACAGGGACGTGAATTTGTTGAAGAGCGGTTCTCCTGGACGGCTATCGTAGAGCAACTTCGTCAATGGGTCGGCAAGGACCTGAGAGTCATCCGGCATGCGCATCCTCACGTATTGTGATGAAGACATCGGAGTGGCGGCCGGTGGCTCTCGGCAGGTGCTGGAGCTTGTCAAGGCACTCGCATTGCGCGGTCACGAAGTCACCCTAGTGGCGCCGCAGTCAGAACGAGAGAGAATCGCCCTCGCGGCTTCGGCTCAGGTGCATGTTGTGTTCATCCCGGTGGTGCGGTGGGGAAGACTGCGTCCTTTGTCTTTTTTCTGGGGCTCCCTGAGAATGTTGAAAAGGCTCTTGGTGGCAGGGGGTCCGGAGGTGTTGTTGTGGTTTGATTCACCGGGACAGATGGCCCCGCTCTGGGCGCTTAGAAACAGCAATTGTCCGGTCGTGTATTTTGTAAACGGCCTCCCACTTGAAGAGGTCCAGGGGCCGTGGCGCCTTCCACCTCTTCGTGAATGGTTGACCCATGGCCTTCGTCTCGCATTGAGAAAAGCAAATGCGTTGGTGACCGTCTGTCCTGAAGTGTTGGTTGGTCTGCGAAACCTAGAACCAGTGGATGCGACCCGATGTTCGGTCATCAGGAATGGGGTTGATCCGGATCACTTCTATCCACAGCCTCAGAAGAAAATCAGAACAGAACTCGGTCTCACCGCTCAGAGCCCTTACATCGTGTTTGTCGGTGGATTCTTCCCATGGCATGGTCTCGATATACTCGTTGAAGCCATTGCCATCGTCGCGAAGTCGTTCTCCACGGTTCAATGTCTCTTGATCGGAGATGGCCAGACTAAGAGGGGTCTCGAAGAACAGGTTCGACAGTTACAACTCTCTGCTCACATTCTATTCATCGGACGTGCCGACTTTGACATGGTCCCCAAATGGATTGTGGCTTCAGATGTCTGTGTGGTGTTGCATCGGAAGACTCGTTCCTACCCTGGAGATTCGATGAAGCTGTGGGAATACCTGGCTTGCGGACGGCCTGTTGTCGCGACAACCGGTCCTGGATATGGAGACACCGTTGAAGAGTTGCGTTGTGGTTTGTCGGCTAAAACCGATGATCCTTCCGATCTTGCTCGGCAACTCCTTTGTCTATTAGTCGACCAGGGTCTTCGGAGAAGTATGGGCGAACGGGGACGGATGGCCGTGGTCCGATCCCATACCTGGGCGTCGCGGGCTGCGCAACTGGATCAGGTTTGTTGTGATGCGATTGCGGACCTGAAATCGGCGGATTAAACAAATCATGATCCCAAAAGACAATGGCGGTTTGTCGATGACGAGTATCCAGGAGGATGAATCGAGTCCGCTGCGCTTACGCCAGAGGATTCTTCGGGCCGGTTGGTGGACCGGAGGAGGATTCTTCCTCGATAAAGTGATGGCGGCTGTTCAATTGGCGGTATTGGTACGAATTCTGACTCCGGCCGACTTCGGTGTGATGGCGGCCTCAGCTGCCGTATTGCTGGCGACGCTCACGATCAGCGAGCTGGGGTTGGAATCAGCACTTATTGCCAAAGAGATCGTGAACGAAGACGATCTTGCAGCGGTCTGGACATTGTCTGTTGCCAGAGGGCTCTTGATGGCCGCCGGGATCTGGCTCATGGCAGGTGTGATCGGTGAGATCATGCGCATGCCGACCTTGGAGTCTCTCCTGCGAGTCCATGCATGGGCCCTGATCATCCAGGGTCTCCAAAGCCCAGCTGTGGCGCTCATGCTGAAGAAACTGGACTTGCGTCGAAGAGTCGCAATCGATGTCGTCCGACGCATCGTGGAAGCAATCGTGACTCTTACCATCGCCATCCTCTATCGGACCGTCTGGGCGCTGGTCATCGGACAGTTGGTCGGCTTGACGATCGGGAGTCTTCTTTCTTTCCGAATCGCGCCGTTTACTCCCGGTCGGTCCCTTAAGTTATCGACGTTCTCCTATTTTGTCCGGTACGGCAGACATTTGAACCTGACCACGCTGTGCGCCTTCGGCGTCATGACCGGGGGAGAGCTAGTGATCGGCCGTCTGCTGGGATCCGAAGCGTTGGGATATTATCAGGTGGCGCTGGCCATTCCGCTCCTGATCGGTGCCCGCGCCACAGCGCTTATGCAGCAAATCAGCGTACCGACCTATGCGTCATTGCAGCAGGATCAACTCGGTCTGATTCGTGTCTTCGATCTGCAGATGGGACTTGTCGGCATCGTCTATATTCCCCTTGCCGTCGCAATAGGATCTTTGGCGCCCATCATGGTTCCGATCCTATTCGGTTCGCAATGGACCAGCATTACCGACGAACTGCAGGTGTTTTGCATCTATTCCGTCTGCGCCGGTTACACCAGTGTCATGGCCTCCTTGCACTATGGCTTGGGACGGCCGAACCTTCAGGTAAGAAGTTGGTTCATACAATGTGCTCTGTACTTGACGATGATCGTTCCCATGACGGCCTCACTCGGACTGTTCGGCGCTGCAGTCTCCCTGACGGCAAGCTATGTTTTCGGCACCGCAATGCAAGTGATGGAAACGCGCCGGCTCCTCGGTGCTGAGACTGACGATACCTTTATATCGCTTGCCAGAACCGGACTCTTTGGCCTGGTAGCCGGTTCACTGCTGTGGACCGGAGTCGGTCAGACTCGTATCGCCATCCCCTGGACCGCGGAGATCCTAGCCATGACGACGGCCGGAATATTCGGTTGGTATCTCTGGCGGGTCGAGCGGCCGCGACTCAAGACACTATGGAACTATCAGTCGCAGGTAGGGGCGTAATGGCTGACAGCTCAGTGGATCTATCCATCGCGATCGTGAGTTATAACACCAGAGAACTCCTGCTTGACTGCCTGAGATCGTTGCTCGAGTCCACTCTTGCGATCCGATTCGAAGTGATCGTCGTCGATAACGACTCCAAGGACGGGACGGTGGAAGCCATTCGAACAAGTTATCCCTCGGCGCACATAATCGTGAACCACGAGAACAGGGGTTTTTCGAAGGGCGTCAATCAAGCGTTGGAGGTTGCTACTGGACGATATCTCCTCATGTTGAACAGCGATACGTTGGTGAGACAGCAGGCATTGGAGCGGATGGTGGAATGCCTTGATGCAGATCGGGAGATCGGCGCCGTCGGGTGCAAACAATGGACGGAAAGCGGCCGGCTATACCAGTCCTGTTTCCCGTTCCCTTCGATCCAGGACCATCTTATCCACACATCCTTACTTCGAGAATTCACTCCGGCATGGCAAGAGCGGGTGGCGGCAAGACAGGCCATCGACTGCACGAAATCTCAAGATGTGGACTGGATTAACGGAGCCTGCTTGATGGTCCGGACTGATCTGATGAGGGCCTGTGGCGGATTGGATGAAGGCTACTTTATGTATTTTGAAGATGTCGATCTGTGCCGAGCCCTTCATCAGCGAGGCTATCGTATCAGACACCTGGCCGACGCGGACATCGTACATCTGATCGGTCGGAGCGGAGAGCGAGATCGTGCTCGACTGAATCTCATATGGGAGTTCAGTCGTATCCGCTATGTGGAAAAACACTTTCCGCTGTTCAAGCGTTGGATCATGAAAGTGTGGATAGCATTCGGCGCGATCGTGCGGCTGATCGGTGCGGTCGGTCGCCGCCAGTTCACCGTGAATGACTCTTCGCTCGACATGTATGTCTCGGTTGTACGACGACTTTGGCGCTGGGGGCAGCCGGTTCCCTCAGGGTTCGTGTGGACTGGGCCGAACAGGGGATAAGGAGAATGGTGGAGCGAAGGGCCGCTTATCCAACAGATACGCAGCATGTCGTGAACTTATCAGGATATGTGTGGGCGGCTCGCCAACTTGGACCGCTTGAGGAACGGCGCGTCTTGGACCTTTCCTGTGGTACCGGCTATGGCAGCGACTACTTGGGTGCCTGTGCCGGTCGAATCGTGGGGATCGATCGCGCTCCCGACGTCGTCGCTAAATGCCGGACGGACTATCCTCGATTGAACGTCGCGTTTCTTGCGATGGACGCTTGTGTTTTGGCATTTCGAGATACGTCATTCGACTGCATTGTTTCGCAGGACACCATCGAGCATGTCCAGGATGACGGCCGTTTCGTATCCGAGTTGACTCGGGTGCTGAAACCAAACGGCATGCTCATCATACTCACCCCGCAGGGAAAGGGTCGGGGAGCGATTCCCGACGATCCCTACCACCTTCGCGAGTATACGCCGGAGGAATTTAAGGCTTTGCTGCAACCGCATTTTTCGACTATCCGCTGGTACGGTCGCCGCCAGGGACATCGTCTCAAGGCGGTTGAACGTTCCATGGATCGCGTGCGCAATTTGGACCAGGCCGGCCTCCGCAATTGTGTCCCACGACCGATTCGCCATTGGCTTGGAAGCGTGATGAGCCAAGCACAAGGAGGACCGGCCTTACATGAACTTGTTCCCGACGATATCGAGTATCGCGAAGGAGTCGCGGACGACACCAATTTGATTGGGGTTTGCATCAAATGAGTTGGTCTGACTCTCCAATCATAGGGAGACCCCAGTTACTCCTTCTTTCTGCAGTGATTGCAGGTCTCTTCGCCAGAGCCTGGGTCATTTTGCATGGCCTTGGCCATGCGTTTGCCGTCGATCAGCTATTCGATGCGTTGGCGTGGAATCTCGCAACCCTGCATCAGTTCACAGCCGACGGAGTCAATCCGGCAGCGCATGTCGGTCCCCTCTATCCTCTGGCCCTCGCGATCTTCTACACCTTCACGGGCCACAGGCCGGAATGGGTTCCGATGCTGCACGTCTTCTTCGATCTCGGTACCGCATGGTGCATGTATCGAGTCGGGACCGTATTGTGGGGGTCATGGATCGGAGCTTGGACTGCCGCTCTCGTGTTCCTCTATCCCGCCTATTGGACATATGATCCGAGGATCAGGAGCGAAGCGCTTCTCACGCTCCTTATGAGCGCCTGGCTCTGGGCAACTGTCAGCTCTGGTCAAAGTCCATCCAGCCGTCGATATGCGTTCATGGGCCTCGCGGCTGGCTTAACCATTCTCTGCAAACCTGTGGTGCTGGTTCTGGCGGTACTTCTCACGGGATTCCTGTGGATCGACAAAAATCGATTTTCACAAAAGATCGGCCATGTGATCGTATATGGCGCAACATGTGCCGCGCTGGTCATCCCTTGGTCGCTACGAAATTACGTCGTATTTCATCACATCATTCCTGTCTCAGCGGGCATCGGGGCAGGATTGTGGATGGGGAGCGATCCGATATCTCGTGGAAGTTGGCCGATGCCGCCGGAGCGAGAGCAGGCCATCTGGGAAAGTGCCGGCATCACCCCCCTTCCCTATGCGCACGCGATGTACGACGTGCACACAGATCGGCTGTTGCATGAAAAAGGCCTGAGTCGGATCGCAGCCGATCCTATCGCCTATATGGGATTGATCTTCACAAGGGTGTGGGATTTCTGGATCGGCAATTCGTTCTATTTGGTCAATGGGGAGGGGCTGACGGATGGATTGCAGAAGGATGCAGCGGAGCGAGGGTGGGCGGTGGCGATCTACAGTTTGGCCAAGCGGCTGCTCTTGATCCCCGGCTTGATCATGCTTGCGGCATGCAGCGCCTGGGTCCATCGAAAGCGCTGGCGGGACCTTCTACCGCTCTATCTTTTTCCTATTGGACTTATGGCGGGCTACGTTCCATTCACGGTGGAAGCAGGTCGCTATGCCTTGCCTGTCTTACCATGTCTCGTAATGCTTTCGGTGGCTTTGATATCACAGTGTCAGACCGTGCGATCATTGTTGTTTCAGGGACAAGTCTCCCCGCAGACCACGAGTGCGTGATGGTATATGAACTGACCAGACATCGCTTTCTTGACCTATTAAAAACATACCAGCCGTCTTCTTACGAGGTATTCGGACAAGATGACACACGCTTTACCATGCCCATGCACCATGCGATGAAATGCCGAGACCGGTTGCATGTGGCCTTGAAATGCGGCTTGGGTAGATTGCCGTCTGAGAAACAAACGATCGTCGATTTGGGCCCATTCCCTGGAAGTCTTTTGCGAATTCTGCGCAGACTGGACTACACCCACTCAGCTCGATTGTTTGGTGCTGGTCTGATGATCTCAGACGAGTTCGTTCACTTCATGCAGAGAGATGTGCAGGCGGAGATCCATGCCGTCAATCTTGATCCGGCAGGGGGTCATTTTCAGAGCAAAGGATATTCCAAGAAAGTTCCACTTTGGGATAACTCCATCCAGTTGGTATTTGCCTTGGAGATCATCGAACATTTGACGTCGCCGTTCCATTTACTATCAGAAGCCTATCGTATATTGCGATCGGGAGGTCATGTGGTGCTCACAACCCCGAACGTGACGCGGATCGGGAACGTCTTCAAGTTGTTGATTGGTCGGACGCCAAACGATCGACTTGCTCCACCTGGATACAACAATACGGATGATGAGTGGAGGCCCCATGCCCGCGAATACGCGATGCATGAATTGACCGAGATGCTGTGCCGAACCGGGTTTGACATCACTGAGTCCCGGTTCTTTTTGGGGGAGGATACACAGCAATGCCGACAGTCTGTGAGGCAGCAGGGCATCAATTGGGCTAAATGGCCGTTTTACGTTGTGCCCCATTTGCGAGGTAGCCTGTTGATTGTGGGGAGGAAGCCGTGAAGCCGGTCGTTCTTGCAGAACTTGCCGGTTCAGCAGGATACGGGGGAGGAGAACGGTATTTGGAATTGCTGTTCGATCGATTGGACCACAGCAGATTTGTTCCCCTCTTAATTTGTCCGGAGCCCGGACCGTTTGTGGGACAGATGAAGGCCAAAGGGATTCCGACCAACGTCGTGCGATTGACGCCGCTTTTCAACCTCGTGGCGCTCATACGGCTGGCATACGTATTAAAGCGGAACGATGTGACCATTCTGCAAACTCACGGCGCCCGAGCGAACGTGTACGGACGTCTTGCGGCCTGGTTGGCCGGAGTCCCTTGTGTCGTGTCCACCGTGCATAACTCCATCAGGGATTATGAGGTCAATTCCATCCAACGATATGTCTACCGCGTCATCCTGCGCGTCGTGCTGCAGCTGACAGATCGAATCATTTGTGTCTCGGACGCGCTAAGACAAGACGTCATCGCCGACTGCCCCGGCGCGGCACCGAAGACGACTACGGTGCGGAATGGAATTGACTCCGCGCTCTTCTCCTGCCGGGGGGATCGCAACAAGATCAGAAGGGAGTGGTGGGTGGGCAGCGGGCCTGTGCTCCTCACCGTTGCCAGACTCACGGAGCAAAAGGGCCATCGGTTTCTCATCGAGGCGTTACCCGCCCTTGTTGCTGAATGGCCGTCACTCGTCTGCTTGTTTGTTGGAGAAGGTGAATGTCGAGAATCGCTCCGGGCCTTGGCCAGAGAAAAAGGCGTTGAACAATCCTGCCGTTTTTCCGGATCGCGGAATGACGTGGTCGACTGGTATGCGGCGGCAGATGTGGTCGTGTTGCCTTCGCTCTCTGAAGGATTTCCTTTTGTAGTCCTCGAGGCCCTGGCCATGTCTCGCCCTGTCGTTGCAACCAATGTCAACGGTGTTCCGGAGCTCATCCGCGACGGGATTCACGGTTTACTGGTGCCCCCGCGGAATCCCCAGGCATTGCAAGCAGCGATTCGGACATTGCTTCATGATCCCTGGTTGGCTGCACGTCTAGGAAAGGCGGGGCAAGCAGAGGTCGCAGCGCGCTTTTCAGCGGAGGGGATGGTGCAAGATACGATCAGGGTAATTGAAGAAGCGATGCCGACGCTGCGCCGCTCAGCAGACCTCGCTCAGCGAGAGGTACAGAAGGAAGCGGCATGATTACGGTAATCGATCACCGAGAAACTGTCTTTGGCTGCCCTTGCGGAGCTGTGGAGCAACCGGTTGAGGTCTTTCATACCCCCACGCGACGATATGTTCGCTGTCCTGCGTGCGACCTTGTGTTTCTCCATCCTCGTCCGAGTCGCGAATCGGTGGAAGGCTATTTTCGTGAAGCCTACGACGACGACTACGGGGCGGTTGAGGCCCGCGATGATCGGCAGCCGGTATACCAGAGTGTGCTGGAGCACCTGTCCTTGTATCGGTCGTCGCCGAGTACCTTGCTGGATGTTGGATGTGGAGACGGAGAGTTCTTGCTGCTCTGTCGACGAGCCGGATGGGACTGTTTGGGAATCGAGTTGTCGGAACGGGCTGCGACTCGCGCCGCTCAGAAGGGATTGACGATATTGCCGCAACACACGCTTGAAGGTGGTGATGAGGCGCAGCACTTTGATGTTGTGGTCCTAATCAATGTGCTGGAAACAGTCGCCGATCCGCTCACCCTGCTTCGGCAAGCGGCCGGTCTCCTCACACCGAGAGGGTTGGTGATTGCGCGGGCCACAAACGGGGGCTTTCATTTGCCGATGCGGGCACCGGCCCGCTGGATCGGTTCGCAATATGACCAAGCGTTTCACTGGTATCTGTATACGACCAAGACCTTGAAGCGGCTCATGGAACGTGTCGGGCTTAAGATCGTCAGTCTGCGCAATTCCAGACCCAGTCGAGGACCTCTTTCGCCCCTGCATCCCTGGTTCAGCCGATTGAAATGGACGGCGAGCCGGGCCCTCCTGTGGCCGCTTACCCAGACCCTGTACCACGCAACGGGCGGCCGCATCTTGTGCGCTCCGTCGTTTGAAATCATCGCTCAACAACCAGGAAATGGGTGATGAGTCAAGATCTCACGCACCGTCGGCCTTGGAAACGCACCTTGCGCGCGTGGGGGACGATTCTCTTTCTTTGTCTCTTAGGAGCTGTGGCGGCGCTCGGTGTGCGGGCACTACTCGAGTCGGTCGGAAGCGCCAGGCATACCCGATACGAGCCAGTGGACGTTCCACCTCAATCGGTTTCGCCCCGTCATGAACGGGAACGAGAAGAATTGGAACGTCGTGACCGTATCGTGCTTGAAAGGGAGAAGTAGTGGAATGTGCGGCATCTGCGGAGTGATAGGAGACGGTGACGGTACGGCACTCCAACCCATGCTGCGGCGTCTGATCCATCGTGGACCGGACGAAGAAGGAATCTATCGTCAGCCTGGAGTCTCGCTTGGCGCTCGGAGGCTTCGAGTGATTGATCCGGTCGGAGGACAGCAACCAGTCCGCAACGAGAGGGGGACTGTGTGGGCCGTCATGAACGGCGAGATCTATAACTATCGCGACTTGCGCCAAGAGCTTGTGAGCAGAGGACACCGACTCGAGACTCGCTGTGATACCGAAGTCTTGGTCCACCTGTATGAGGACGAAGGATTTGAGGCCTTTCGCCGCTTGCGAGGAATGTTCGCGGTGGCGCTGTGGGATCATGAACGTCGTCGCGCGTGGCTGGTTCGTGATCGTCTCGGTATCAAACCGCTGTACTACACAATTCGACAGCGCGAAACCGGCGGGGGGCTTTCCGTCCTATTTTCCTCGGAGATTCCGTCATTGCTCGAGGCCTTGCCGGATTGGCGGCTCCGGGTGGAAGGAATCGCCGAGTATCTGACGCGTCTGTATGTACCAGGGCCGGATACGATGTTCGCAGGGGTACATCAATTACGTCCTGGCGAAGCGATGAGCATATCGGGCGGACGAGTCGAGTTATTACGGTATTACCGTCCCGAGGAAACGCTCCACATTCACGACCGATGGATCGCTAAAGAGGCAAGCGGAGAAGTATTGCATACGTTTGAGGAGACCGTGCAAGCCCATCTGGTCAGCGATGTCCCGTTGGGGTTATTTCTTTCAGGCGGTATTGATTCGGCGTCATTGTTAGCCATGATGGCAAAGGCACAGAGCGGGCCGGTCAGGACCTTCTCGATCGGATATGAGCATCCTTCCGACCAATCATTCAGCGAGCTGGAATCGGCGCGATTTTTAGCTGATCACTTCAAGACCGTTCATTCGGAGACGATTCTGAGACCGAATGCGGTCGCGCTGATTGAGAAAGTGGTGGAGGGCATGGGGGAGCCATTTGCTGACTCGTCGGCTATCCCCACATATCTGGTTTCGGAGGTTGCGCGACAGACCATCACGGTTGCGCTTTCGGGCATCGGCGGGGACGAGCTCTTTGGTGGATATCCTCGCTATTTGGGCCTCCGCACCGCAGCTCAGTATCAACGAATTCCTCGTGTACTGCGGGAGCACATGGCTCAATGGAGCAGGCGTATCGGCGAACATGGAAGCGCTCGTGACCAGGCCGCCCGCATGAAACGATTTCTCGGCGATGGGCATTTGGCGCTTCCTGAGCAATACCGCAGCTGGACCACGTTCATTCCCGCAGAATGGGACGGCATCCTCTGGGGAGAGCGGTTGGCAGCGATGTTTGTCAACGAGAGGCCGCTTGGACCTGGTAAGGACCTGTTTACCCAGTGGCCATCGTCCGACCCGACGGACTGTGCCATGGGTGTCGACCTGCAGAGTTATCTGCCTGACGATCTCCTGCGCATGGCCGACCGTATGAGCATGGTGCACTCGCTCGAGTTGCGTGTCCCGTTTTGCGATCATCATCTTCTGGCCGCAGCATTGCGAATCCCCTCCCGAGTACGCCTCGCTGGTTGGCAATTGAAAGGGTTTATGCGCCGAATGTTGCGGGGTCTTCTGCCGGATCGAATTCTTCATGCACCCAAACAAGGATTCATGGTGCCCATGGCCCGATGGCTTCGAGAAGACCTTCGCGAGATGGCACGCGATCTGTTGGCAGACGATGTGATCAAGGACCGGGGGTATGTCAAACCGACTTACGTGCGGTGGTTGCTGCAGCAACATGAGACCGGCTGCCGAAACTTTTCAGATCAATTGTATGCGCTGATGGTGCTGGAGCTTTGGCATCGAGGTTTGCGAACCGATTCTTCTGAACGAACGCCAGCGAAGGCCAATGCATGAATATTCTGTTGTTGGCTGAAGTGTCGGCGGATCGAGTCATCGGTGGGGCGGAACGGGTTCTTCGGAACCAAGCTCTCGGGTTGGCGAGGCTCGGTCATCACGTGAAACTGTTGACGCGGGCCCCTGAGCATGCGTTGGAGGACGTGCTGGAGCTGGGCGGCATCAGCGAATGGCGCTATTCGGTCAGTCGCAAGCACGAAGCGGCGTTTCTCTGGTCTTCAGTGCGTCGATCGGTTGAACAGTTCGATCGCTTAGGTGCGACCGAACCGCTGGATGCAGTCATCATTCACCAGGCGCTGGCAGGTCTCGGCCCAATTCTGGCTCGTCGTCATGCAGCATCCCAATGGATCTATATGTGTCATTCTCTCGCTCATGAGGAATATGAGACGCGACAGGGTCAGACTGCTTCGACTCTGGCAAGCTTGCGGCGACGCGCTAATCTTCGAGCAAGGCGTTCAGTAGAACGCGCAGTGATGTCCCGATGTCACTACGTGGCTGTTCTCAGTCAATATATGCGCCAGCGGGTCATCGCCGCTCATTGTATTTCGGGGGATCGCCTCGCGCTCATCCCAGGGGCGGTTGATCCGCAGGCCTTTGTCCCGTTAGCGGACCGGCGTCTTGCAAAGGCGGCGCTCACTCTTCCAGTCGATCGCACGATCCTCTTTACAGTTCGAAACCTTGTTCCGAGGATGGGTCTCGACAATCTGCTCTGTGCGATCGAGATGCTGAACAGGGCGCAACACAAGCTGATGTTGGTGATCGGCGGTGAAGGTCCTCTGCATGAACAACTCCAAGCAGACGTACATCGGAAAGGGCTCAGCGACGTCGTGCGTCTGATCGGGTTCGTTCCCGAAGCCCAGCTCGGCCGATACTACCAGGCCGCTGACCTTGTCCTGATGCCGAGTCTCCAGCTCGAGGGTTTTGGTCTGGTAATGGTCGAAGCAATGGCCTGTGGGACACCAGTGCTCGGGACGCCGGTTGGAGCAATTCCGGAGATCTTGAACCAAGTCGATCCCATCCTGGTCGCTGAAGGAGTCGATGGTCGGTCGATTGGACGGGCGCTTGAACGAGTCCTGAGACGCTTACAAGAACCAGGTGAGGCGAGTCGGCTGGCGAGAAAGGGCCGCGCTCTGATTGAACGTCGGTACAATTGGAAGCAACATTGCAACGAGCTGGTCGGCTTGTTGGAAGATCCCATGCAATTTCGGATCGCGGCCTAGCAGGCCATTGAAAACCTATGATGGCCGTTCGAAAGGTCGTTCACATCATCACTCGGCTGGATCAGGGTGGTTCTGCTCGGAATACCATGCTCACAGTGTTAGGACATGATCGGACCCAGTTTGAGCCGGTCGTGGTCACAGGACAAGCTGACAGCTGGAACGAGCAGGGGGGACTCGCCGCAACAATGGAAAATCTTCTGTACTTGGACAAAGAGGCAATTCGTTACCATATGGTCCCGTCGTTGGTTCGTCACATCAGTCCAATGGCCGATCTGGCTGCACTCTGGTATCTGGTTCTCCTGTTACGGCAGGAACAACCCCACATCGTCCATACGCACACATCTAAAGCTGGGGCGCTGGGTAGGTTGGCCGCCTGGATCACGGGTGTTCCCAAGATCGTTCATACACCACACGGGCACGTGTTCTATGGTCACTTCGGTTTGATAGGCTCGTGGATATTTCTCCAGATCGAGCGCGCACTGGCATGGATCACCGATGAGTTGATCGCACTGACACCAGTCGAAAGGACCGAGCATCTTGAGCGAGGAATCGGGGGCGCTGATCGATTTGCCGTCATACCAAGCGGTATCGATATCGACCGTTTCAAACAGGCTCGGACGGCAGGGAAGGTGATGCCGGAGTGGTTCGACTGCCCACCTGACGCGACGGTGATCGGCTCCGTCGGCTGGTTGACGGATATCAAGGGGCATCGGTTTCTGGTCGATGCCGTCGCTCATTTGAAGCAGGAGCATCCTCAGTTGCACCTCGTCATTCTCGGCAGCGGGGATCAGCATGATGCCCTGCTGCGCCAGGCAAACCGATCAGGAATCGCTCGGGCCCTGCATCTGGTCGGTCGTCGAGAGGACGTCGATCGCGCTCTGGCTGGGATGGATTGCTTCGTCTTGGCGTCGCTCAATGAGGGGATGGGGCGAGCCTTGATCGAAGCCATGGCAGCAGGACTTCCGGTGATTGCCAGCCGAACCGGAGGAATTCCTGCTCTGATTGAGGATGAGAAAAACGGCCTCCTTGTCCCACCGGGAGATAGTCTTGCGCTAGCCGTCGCGTTGCGACGGATATTGTCCGATCCCACCTGGGCCAGCACATTAGGACAGAACGCGATGCTGAGCATTGGAACAGACTACGGCGTCCCTGCCATGATCCGAGCTATTGAGTTGGTCTACAGAGAGGCAGCAGCGAGACATGCGTAGAGCCGGCCGTAGCATTGCGACCGGACTGTTTGCTGCCGTGATCGGCCTGGCAGAGGTTGTAGCTGGTTCAGCTGCTACACCAGCTACGGGACTGTACTCTCTGCGGGCCGCCATTCATGTCCACAGTACGATGAGTACGGGATCTTTCAGCTTGGAATCGTTGGCCAAAAGAGCCGAGGAGCAACAGCTAGATGTATTGATTCTGTCCGAAAATTTCACGTTGCGATATGACTATGGCCTTCAGCCGTTCGAAGGATTTCTCAGGTACCACGTCACATTTCCCTCGGTTATGGAATATGGCGTCCAACGATTTCTGGATGAGGTTCGAGCAGTGCAGGATCGCCATCCAAATCTGATCATTATTCCAGGGGTCGAGGTCGCCCCACATTATTACTGGACCGGTTCGCTGTTGCGAGGTGATCTCACCATGCACAATGCCCAGCGGAATCTCCTCGTCATCGGGCTGGAAAAGGCCGAGGATTACGAGCACCTTCCGGCTCGGGGGAATTCTTGTTCGTTTGTTTGGAGCTGGCAGAGCCTGGTCAATGGTCTTCCACTGCTTCTGTTGGTTCCCGCCGTCCGGCTGTGGAAGGCTCAGGACTCGAAATGCTCGGATTGGAGAGGATCTGCATCCCGCCACCGGCCCGTTCTCGCCATCGTCCTCGTGATCACCGGCGTTGTGCTGATGGTCAATGCATGGCCGATGCAGACGCCTGTGTACAGCTCTCACGACCGTACGGTCGGGTACCGGCCTTATCAGACCTTGATCGACCGGGCGGTTGGGCGGGGCGCGTTGGTGTTTTGGTCGATGACAGAAGCCCGCGATTTCGGCCGACATTCATTCGGTCCACTGGGAACCATTACGATCAAGACGGAGCCCCACCCCGAAGCGTTAGTCTTGACAAGAGGCTATTCAGGATTTGGCGGATTGTACCAGGACGTCAGGCAAGTGGTAGCGCCTGGTGGCCTATGGGACCAATTGCTGAGATCAAGGTCGGTATACGATCAGGACATGTTCCCCACAGTGATCGGGGAGGTGGCATTCCATGGAACTACTGATGCCGGAAAGGATTTGGATCGAGTGTACACGGTCATCCAGACATCGGAACGAGCCGTAGCCGGCATCATGGCTGCGCTCAAAAGCGGTCGAACCTACGCGGTCGCCAGAGGCGATCAGAATGTTCTGCTTCGGCTTGATGAATTTCGCCTGTCGAACGGCGGGCAGTCCGCGGGGATGGGCGAAGTTCTTCATGGAAGCAGGAGTGGGGACATCGTTGTCCGTGTCGGAGTGTCAGCCATCGATGGAAAGCCTTATTCGGCGAGGCTTCGTGTTATTCGATCCGGTCAGGTCATCAGACAGATCGAAGGTCAGACTCCCTTGCGGATAGAGCTCGCGGATCCTGTGGCACAGCGGGAAGAGTGGATGAACTATCGAGTGGAAATAGTCGGCAAGGGAGGGGAGTTACTGACCAATCCGATCTATGTCTCTCCGACGGACGGATCAAACACAAACGTGTCTCGGCGAACGGCCACTCGCCCAGGAACCATCATTCAGGGACGGATTGCAACAGGCTGAAAGCTGGAGTGACGCATGCGCGTGGCCATTCACCAACCCCAATTCCTGCCCTGGCTTGGGTATCTCGACAAAATCGATCAGGCCGATACGTTTATCATGCTGGATACCGTCCAGTTCAAGAAGAACGAATGGCAAAATCGAAATCGTATCCGGACCGCCAAGGGATGGCAGTGGTTGACGGTTCCGGTCCTGCAACAGTTCGGACAACGGATCGACGAAGTTCTGATTAATCCAACCGCCTCATGGAAAACGCAGCATCTCCGAGCACTGGATATGCATTACGCCCGTGCGCCGTACCGCGATCTTTATCTTTCTGAGTTGCGCGATCTGTACCTTCGCCCCTGGTCTAGGCTGAGCGATCTCAATAAGGCGACTGTGCAATGGTTGATCCAGGCTTATGGCATCACCACACCGGTCCATTGCGCCACTGAATACGAGGCTCGCGACGAGCCGACGGACCGGTTGATCGATCTCTGTCGGGCAGTAGGTGCCACAGAGTATCTTGCCGGAGCTGGTGCTGAGCACTACATGGACAAGCCGCGATTCGAATCTTCAGGCGTCCTGCTGGAAATACAGGTGTTCCACCATCCCATCTATCGCCAGATGTACGAGCCGTTTGAGCCGAATATGTCCTCATTGGATCTCTTGTTGATGCAAGGACCCGACGCGCTCTCGAACCTGCGCCGAACGCGCTCGATGGACCGTTCTCTGACGAGTGTGTAGGGAAAGCACGTATGAGGAATGCCAACGTCAAAGAACCGATGCGCATTCTTGCACTGGGAGCCCATCCGGACGACATCGAAGTGGGGTGTGGCGGAACATTGATCAAATATGCGGAGAATGGCCATCGCATTTTTCTTATGGTCATGACAGAGGGCGGGGCAGGCGGCAATGTCTCGGTTCGCAGGAAAGAGCAAGAGCAGTCGGCCAAACTCCTCCAGGCCGAAGAGGTGTTTTGGGGAGGTTATCAGGACACGGAAGTTCCCCTTGGACGAGATCTGATTCAAACAGTCGAGGAGATCGTGCGGAAGATCGAGCCGCATTTTATCTTCGTCCACTATCATGATGATACCCATCAAGACCACCGGCATTTGGCGATGAGCACGATTACCGCAACCAGGTACAGCAAAAATGTGCTGTTTTATGAAGGACCAACCACGCAGAATTTCGCCCCCACTGTGTTTGTGGATATCCAACAAGCCTTAGATCGAAAAATTCAGGCATTGGAAGCGCATGCCTCTCAAGTGATGAAAACCAATATCGAAGGGATAGGCATCGCGGACCTCGTGAGGTCGTCAGCACATTTTCGCGGGATCCAGGGCCGGGTGAAAACCGCGGAAGGCTTCTTGCCCTTGCGATTGTTCATCAATATCGGAGTATGACGACGGTTGCCACGATGGTTCCTCACTCACGACCATTTATCGAGACTGATGAACTGCAGGCGGCGATCGAAGTATTGCGATCTCGCCGGCTGACCCAAGGAGGGATGGTCGAGCAGTTCGAGCGTGGGATGGCGGCCTATTTGGGCCTGGCCGGTGGAGTCGCCGTCAGCTCCGGAACTGCGGCGCTGGAAGTTGCGCTTCGAGCATTGGGAATCGGTGCAGGCGACGAGGTCATACTTCCAAGTTATGTCTGTGCCGCACCGCTGTTGGCCATCCAGCTTGTCGGAGCGACCCCGCGAGTAGTCGATATCGATCTGGAGACTTTTGCGATTGATCCGGAAGCAGCAAGCCAGACCGTCACCTCGAAGACTAAGGCCATGATCGTCCCTCATCTGTTCGGTCTTCCCGCTGATTTGACGGCTCTTGAACGGTTAGGAGTGCCGATCATTGAAGACTGTGCTCAGACACTGGGCGCGATGGAGCAGGGAAGAGTCGCGGGATCAGTCGGTCTCTTAAGCATTTGCTCATTTTACGCGACAAAGCTGCTCTGTACCGGTGAAGGAGGGATGGTGCTGTCTCGCGATGAAAGTTTGTTGGAACGAGTACGCAGGCTGAGGGAATACGACGAGGCGCCGTCCCTCCGCCCGGGGGCGACCAATGTCAAGATGACCGATCTCCAGGCCGCGATCGGCTTGGCGCAACTGAATCGTCTGGCATTCTTTCTCGAGCGACGAAGCTCTATCGCGGATGAATACCGATCGACATTGGACGGTACTGGACTTGTGCAGCCGATCGTACCGGCCGGCCGCACGCACGTGTACTACCGATTCGTGGTGCGCTTGCCCCATGTTGCCGGCGGAACGGATGGGCTGAATGAAGTGATCGCTCGATTTGAAGGCCGCGGGGTTCAATGCCGGAAGCCGGTGTTCCGTTCGCTCCATCGCTATTTGGAATTGGACGGTTTCCCCGCTTCGGAAGAAGCGGAGCGCACCGCTCTCTCAATCCCACTATTCCCGTCGCTCACAGAGGAAGACCTGGCACAGGTGCATGTGGCGCTGCGTTCGGAGTGGTCATGAAGGCACTTGAAACGGAGCTGACTCCTCCATTCTACACCACGACGTGGCGCTGGATGACGCCGGTTATCTCCGGAGCAGCACTCGGGGCAATCGCGTTGGCCGTTCCCTCTGTTCGAGAGCTCTTTCAGCTTGAAGGTCTGCGATGGCTATATATCTTTCTCTTTGCGTTTCTTGGCACCGGAGCCCTGACCCCGCTGATGATCTGGATGGGCCATCGATGGAGTCTTGTCGATATTCCTGCTGATCGTAAGATCCATGTTCACCCCACTCCACGGCTCGGCGGCCTAGCTCTCTATGCCGGATTCCTCGGATCGCTGTTGTTGAACTCCATCATCCCCGATTGGATGGTTGCCATTCTGGTGGCCGGCTCGCTTCTGTTGATTATCGGCCTCATCGATGACATTCGAGAACTGCCGGCCTGGGTCAAACTGTTCGGACAATTATTGGCGGCGGGCATCGTCATTGTCTCGGGAAAGATCTTGACACTTTTTCCGCCTGGACCAATTGGAGAGGCGGCCAACATTGTTCTGACTCTTTTTTGGATTGTCGGAATTACGAACGCCTTCAATTTCTTCGACGGCATGGATGGATTGGCTACAGGTCTTGCGATACTCATGGCAGGGTTCATGGGCGTTGTGGCGTTTGAAACAAATCAGGCAGGGTTAGGTTGGCTAGCGATCGCCATGATCGGAGCGGGCCTTGGGTTTCTACCGTACAATTTTCGAGGGACCAGACCGGCCGTTATTTTTCTAGGCGACGGCGGTTCGACGTTCATTGGATTCACGTTGGCCTGTCTGGCAGTGAAGGGCAATTGGGCAGACTCGAATCCTATCGTGTCCTTCAGCAATCCGTTGCTGATCTTCGGAGTCCTGATCTATGACATGGTCCACATTACCGTCGAACGGGTTGCGACCGGAAAGGTCAAATCCGTGAAGGAGTGGCTGGACTATGTCGGAAAGGATCATCTCCATCACCGTCTAGAACGGGCCCTTGGTTCACGGCAGGCCAGTGTTGCCATGATTTTTCTCTTCACGATCTGTCTCGGGCTGGCTGCCTTGACGCTCCGACATGCCGGTACGATGGAGGCGGTGCTGCTCCTCATTCAGGCCGGCTTGATTGCGGCAATAATCACTGTGTTGGAAATCAGCGGCCGCCACCGCTAAGGCTTGCACTCAGATCCTATTCCCGCTAGAAGAGGTACTATGGTTCCCACCGTTGAATGGAAAGACGGCGCCGTCCGTCTGCTCGATCAGAGCCGGCTCCCAGAAGTAGTGGAATTCCTCGAATGTCGAGACTACCAGACTGTCGCAGATGCAATCCGTACTCTGAAAGTTCGTGGAGCGCCGGCGATCGGGGTGACGGCAGCGATGGCTGTTGCCTTGGGCGCTCAGGTGGTCAATACGACCAACTATTCTTCCTTTGCATCGGCAGTCTTCAAAATCTGCGACGAGTTAGCGGCGACCAGGCCGACCGCCGTGAATCTGTTCTGGGCGATCGAGCGGATGAGAAAAAAACTAGAGTCCTTACGAGATCAGCCGGTCTCAGCGATCAAGCAGGCTCTCATAATGGAATCTCAAGTGATACTTGAGGAAGATGTTACTCTTTGTAAAACCATGGGACGTCATGGCGCAGAGTTGATCGAGGACGGACAAACAGTCTTAACACACTGTAATGCCGGTTCACTCGCAACGGCAGGGTATGGAACGGCACTCGGAGTGATCCGTGCTGCATGGGAACAGGGCAAGAAAATCAAGGTGATTGCAGATGAAACGCGTCCTGTGCTTCAAGGGGCTCGTCTCACTGCCTGGGAGCTCATGCAGGATCAGATACCGGTCACGCTCATTACGGATAACATGGCCGGTACGCTCATGAGGCAAGGGAAGATTCATCTCTGCGTCGTCGGCGCTGATCGCATCGCAGCGAACGGGGATGTCGCCAATAAGATCGGGACTTATTCCGTGGCGGTCTTGGCGAAAGCCCACAACATTCCCTTTTATGTTGCGGCTCCCTACTCGACCATCGACCTCAACACGAAGTCCGGTGAAGATATTCCGATCGAACAACGGAATCCATCAGAGGTGACGACCATCCACGGCAGCCATCCGGTCGCACCAAAGGACGTGCCGGTCTACAATCCTGCCTTCGATGTGACGCCGGCCGAACTCATTACGGGCATTATCACAGAACGAGGAGTGTTCAAACCGGGTGAACTCGCGGCACGGTTCAAGGAACGTGACCATGTACGATGATGAGGAAGAGGGGACAGCACTGGCGATCCGGCACCCGCTTCCAGGAACTCTGTTGCTCAAGCAGATCTCGCTACCGCCACCGCTGCAACTGCACCGGAATATCGTGGCGCTGCTGTTGGAAGAACGTCAAGGCAAGCGGTGATCGCATCATCCTAAAAACGGCAGTCCACGTGTCAGGTTGGCGCAGTTTCTGAGATCGGCAAGGCCAGCGGGTCTGCAGGTGGGAGCAGAAAACTGGCGAACGCGCGGGCAAGAATTGCCCGCAGGCGATCGGCCTCAGTCCACTGCTCCGCAGTGGCTTTGAGGGTCTGCAGAAAGCCCGCCAAGCTGGTGAGCACCGCTTGGATGGCGAAGGGCTTGGCATGCAGGCTGGTGATGGTGAGGCGGGTTTGGCCGGCGTGATGGGTGTGCGTGGCGACACCATGCACCAAGAGCGGTCGACTGGAGATCGCCTCGAAGTGCTTGTGGGGCTGGGCGAGCCGCACGAACAGCGTCCACCAGTTGTAGACCAACGCCACCATTCGTGCCATGAGCCGACAGCGCGCCAAATCCTGCGTGGTGAAGCCGCCCCACCCCCATTGATTCTTCAATTCGTCGAAGGTGTTTTCGGCATCGGCCCGATCGCGATAGAGCTGGGCGAGAGCGAGAATTTCGTACGCGGTTGAGGTGACCAGCACCGCGTACTCATAGCGTTTTGTGGGCACATCGCTCTCTATGAAGTCGAACCGCTCTTGATCGGCATCCGTCCCGGTCCTGAGCAGCTCGCCTGTGAGGGGACGGCGCAACACGACCACGCGGCGCGCTCGACTCCACCCTGACAGCCGCAACGTCTCTTCGATCCCTTCCCAACCGTGGCCGGCATCTTCCCACGCGGTGGAGCGAAAGAGCGTCTGGATGAGGGCCGTCACATTCTTTGTGACGCGCAACTTGGTGAGATACGGCTGATCTCGTGTCTCGGCCTCGCGAAGCACAGATTCGTTGCCAAAGGCCACGTCCCCACGCAACACGGCGGGGCGCGTCTTCTTCGGCAAGGCATCCAGCCAGGCCCAGATCCCCGGCAGGCTGTGTAGCGGGGCCGTCTCATTGCCCGGCAGCACGTCCACTGCCAGAGCCAGCCGGGTGTTCGCCATCAAGGCACTGTGATAGCTGTGCGACGGGCGCCCCGGTTTCTTCGGGTTATAGCCCACCACCGCGCCTTCTTGTTTACCGTAGAGGCACTTCACGGTCGCATCCAGATCCAGGATCCACGGCGTCGTCAGTAACGGCCGTGTCGTCTTCGCCAGCTGTCGGTCGAGCCAGGCCACGCCCGACGATTCGTCGATGCGGGCGAGCGCCCGCCGTGCGGCATCCTCCGACACCAGCCTCGCAACGCCCAACAGCTCAGGGTGAATGTGTAGCTAGCACATCATTTGTCCGCTTTTTGTAGCAGATGAAGTGTCCGGTTTAGGGTGGGCCCTCAAGGAGTGTCAAGACCGAAGTTGGTTGTCCACCAATCACCGATGTGAGATGTCCCCTTTTCGCCGATGCGATTGTCCGGTCGTCGTGCTCAGGTCGAGGCATCGACAATTCCCTCCTCAGCGGTCGTGACGGACCGCCGACCCAGGAGTCCGGCCTTCTTGTTCTCCCGCAGCCGATAGCTCTCCCCTTTGATGTTGAGCGTGGTCGCGTGATGCAGGAGCCGATCTAGTATCGCCGTGGCCAAGACCGGATCGCTGAAGACCTCGCCCCAGTCGGCGAAGCTCTTGTTGCTGGTCACGATCAGGCTGCCGCGCTCGTAGCGACGGACGAGCAGCCGGAAGAACAGGCTCGCCTCTTCCCGTGAGAGGGGCAGATACCCTAACTCATCCAGAATCAGCAGGCGTGGGTAGGTGAACTGCTGCAGGGTACGCTCCAGCCGGTTCTCCTGCCGTGCCCGGATCAGACGGCCCATGAGGGGGGATCCAGCAGATACACCGAGCCCTGCTGCTGGCACCAGCGCACATACCCCGGCTGGCCGCCGGTCCGGCTATACCGTTCCCCTGCCAGGTCGGTCACTTCCACCTCCAGCACGTCTCCGATGGCTTGCAGGCCCAAGGGAATCAAAGTTTGGATGAGGGCGATGAGACTCGCCCGCTCGTCCACCGCCGGGATGGCATCCGCCGCCCGCCGGTGGATCGGCCGTACCTTGCCTTCTTTGGTGATTCGGATTACGTTTCTCATGAAGCGGCTCCTTTCGTTGGTGTAGAGGTGGTGGCTGTCTGATCCACGGTCACCGCACAGCACCACAAAGGCAGCCGCTTCGTCAATTTTCAACTAAGGATGGCACACATTCGACGTCCCATGAGGACACGATGTCTCCAAAGCGACCAAGGGGCTCATGCAATCGCATGTCGGAGAAGGTCTACGCGTTTTTGCCAGAGCGCCAAGCTCCGCTCGGCAAACTCCCAGTCTGCCAGGTCGTCTTCTACCGGGAACTCTTCAGCTTCTGTGGCATGGTCCGTTCTTAAGCGCAGGGTCTCAAACGGTTCGCCATATTTGTGGCGGAACAGTTGGCATTCCCGTTCGTAGCGGCTAACCCTGGCTAAGGCAATCGTCAACGAGAGTTCCAGGGCTGCATCCGATGGTGAAGAAAATCCTGCGTCTGTCAGGGTTTCGGTTAGGGCTCGTTGCGTTTCCTCGGTTAAGTCACTTTTCACACCATCCCCCTCGCGTGAGCACGTTGTGCAATTATACAGGATATTCACTGGATAGCTCTATCCAACAGGTAGGAACAGAAAGGTAACAAGAAACACAAGACTCAGGCTAGCGGGGTTCGATCTGTGTAGTAGCTTATACAGCGTCCTGATAGATACGACCAGACAGATCCAGATGACAGTCTGGCGAAGACAAAAAGGAGTGTCTTTGCGAGACCGTCAAGAAGAAGATGGGGCGCTGAGAACAGAGGACAGACAGGCTTGCCGGAGGGGTTGAGTCCAAGCGGGCGTTTACTTGAACAGCGTAGCGAGCGGCAAGCTCATACTCGGTAACAGCGGTGTGGTGAGAATCTCTTGGGCCTCTAGGCTCAGGACCGAGGCCTGCCCATAGCGGCCGTCTTTGAGGCGATAAATTTTCACCTGATCAAGTGCCGGGTCGAGGATCCAATATTCGGGGATGCCGTAATGCTCATAGCGCTGGCGCTTGATCGTTTCGTCCAGCTTTCGGTTGCCTTCGGATAGGATTTCAACGACCAAGGTCGGAATCCCACGAATATTGTCACTGGTGATGATGGAAGCCTGCGCCGTGGCGACAAAAACCAGATCGGGCTGCACGACATCGAAGTCAGACAGGACGACATCGTAAGGCGCGATGAAAATCTCGCCCAGGGGGTGCTCACGGAGGAAATTCGCCAAGGCAGTCAAGAGCGCTCCAGCGATGCGTTGATGCTTGGTGTTGGGCGACGGCGACATGACATGCTCTCCATCGATCACTTCGTGGCGTTTCCCGTCGTCTGGGATGAGGCGGTAGTCTTCGTAGGTGATTTTTAGATGGCCGGTGTGGGTCGTC
Organism: Nitrospira sp.; assembly: GCA_029194725.1. Lineage (GTDB taxonomy): Bacteria > Nitrospirota > Nitrospiria > Nitrospirales > Nitrospiraceae > Nitrospira_D. Next base: position 25,063 of record JARFXQ010000008.1, read on the forward strand.
ATAGACACCTCACGCGCTGTTTGCCGGATACGTTGCAACATTATCAAGGATATCGCGATATCGCAAGCGCGATGAACCGTGGCGGTTTTGTCGAGAAATAAACAGGACCGGCGTATCGGTAGAGGTTCAGTGATGCCAGAGGAGGTGTGTCGAATAGCCAGATGAGTATGACAGGAGGGATTCCTGGTAGACTGCCGATCTGACAAGTCGGGATGCAAGACTTGCAAGTTTCACCTTAACTACAATTATGAGGTATCCAAGGAAGAACTACATTTCGTTGCGGTCACCGAAGACGGTGGTGAGCGCTGTTCGAAGTTTCGTTCAGCTGAAATCCAGAACGGAGCGAGTTGTATAACCAAGCGGCGGCAAGGCTATGCGGTCTTACCCCTCACAGGAGCACACGGCTCACTTACCCGAACAAATCCATCTGTGCAGGCTGAGGGGATTCGATATTTAAGACGGATGCGGCTGGAGTAGAAGCTGCGGTGGTTGGCTGAGTCGGTTTGGTATGGCGGTCTAAGAATTCCTTCAGTTTTTTGAAATCCTCTTTCAGGGTTTCGAGCAAGTTGCCTTGATGGAGGGCGGCGGCTGGGTGCAACAACGGGAAGATGACGAAATCCTTCATGTAGAAGGCTTGCGCCTTTACTTTGGTGATGCCGACTTTTCGTTCCAATAGTGTCTGGGTGGCCCAATTGCCTAAAGTGCAGACTAGCTTCGGGCGGATCAGCTGGATCTGCTGCATCAGGAAAGGCTTACAGGTTTCCACTTCGTCTTGCTCTGGGTCACGGTTGTTCGGCGGTCGACACTTGATGACGTTTGCAATGTAGATGTGATCGCGTGAAAGGCCTGCCGAGGCAAGGAGGTCGTTCAAGAGCTTGCCCGCTGCACCGACAAACGGCTCGCCCTTCTGATCTTCATTGAAACCTGGCGCTTCTCCAACAAACATGATACTGGCATGAGGATTCCCGACGCCGAAGACGACTTGGCTGCGCCCCAGCTTGGCCAACTTGCAACGCTGGCAATTGACGAGGGATTGAGCGAGGTCTTGGAGAGGAGTGAGCTCCATGAGTTGTGCTGGTGACGAGATTTGTATCGGTATCTTAAAAACGGGAAGTCGGGATGTCAATCGAGATAATGTGGTCGTAGAGCGAGGGAGGCAACCATGAGGCTCGCGAGCATGGGAAGTATGTTGCTGACAATGTTGCCGGCCCTAACCGCTGCGGCTTCGGTGGAACTGGCGGCGTTTACGGACAAACCTTTTTGTGAAAAAGTGGTGGCGTTGATCGGAGAGCATCAGGAATTCCCTGCTGAGCTCTCGAAAACGGTGCAGTGGGAGCCGGTCCAATTAAAAGGGCAGGGGCCGTCGACGCGGCACTGCTCGAGCTTCGACAGGACGAGAATGGATCTCGACAGCGATGGACAAGAGGACCTGGTGGTGAAAGCGACCTTCTGTATGAAGAGGGTACCGAGCGACAGCCTCTATGTATTTCCCGTCGACAGTACAGTACTTGAACAAGCGAGTTGGCAAGATCTGAGTCCGCTGTTGGCGACTCCAGATAAGTTTGAGCGAACAGGTGGAATGTATCGCCTTTCCTCGATCAGGATTGACGGAGTCTCGCCGCCTCCTAGCCTTACAACAGCCTTTTCGCTCCAACCCTTTGTACTTGATGATCAGTCCTATGTCGGGCTGACGGATACCAGACGAGAATGGATGGTGATCGCGAAGTATCGAGGCGGTGATCAATTTGAGGATCTGTGCTACTTGCACACCCAGTAGCTTGTAACTCCTTAGCCCGTATCCTTTTGTATAGCCCTGAATCTTTTTGGATCCAGTTAACCTGCTTTCCATCGCTCATCCTTGCGGACATTTCCTGTGCACTTGAGCAAAACGAAACAGACGTCGTCTAAGCGAAAGACCCACCTCTGAGTTGCTGAAAACAGCAATCCTAGACAACTCAAGGGATTAGCAAGCACCGCTGAATCTTTAATGATAAGCAGACGGGTAGCATAAAGTAGTTGGTATGGGGAATGCATTAAGAATTATCATTGTGTCAAGCCTGAATCGGGAATATATATAGGGCAACTCAGAGGCATAACGCTGTCCCTTTCGGATGACCGGAAACAGTACTTGCAACCTGACAAAGCCTAGGGATGATAAACGGGATGCCTGCCTAGCAGTATCGTGCAAACTGGTTCAAGTCACGCACGGTGTTCACCATGCGGCGTTTCACCGGAGAGCATCAGCATATCTGTCACCATGACAGGGATGTTGACGGAGCCGACTCACGGTGGAAAGTCGTGCTTTGGGAATCCCAATCTGATCGGCTGAGGCTCATCGAACGCGTGGTGACAGAGTGCGGTGCTCATCCCTGTTGTGTCGAGCAACTAGTCGATATTGAGCAGGTCGCTCGTTCGCCCTGTTGCGCTGCAGTGGTCGCGCTAGGAAAGTATCAGACAGATGATACCTTGGCCTCAAAAACTGTCAGCTGTATGAAGCAGGCGGGATTGACCGTGATCGCTCATGAACGGGGCGCTCGTTCTTGGCCGGTGGGCTTACGGTGCCGAGCCTTGTTGGCTGGAGCATCGTGCGTCCTCGACAGTGAAGAAGCCGATTTTGGGGTGGAATTACAGCGGATTCTGACAAGTGTGCTCAGGCAGAAAACATGTGAAGTCGTTGAAAAGGAGCACAATCGTGCGCTCATGAAAACCTTCGGCATTGAGGGAGAAAGCCATGCGATAGAGGAAGCATTTCGACAGGCTGTGCGGGTCGCGAGTTTCAGCGATTTAGCCGTGCTGATCACCGGAGCGTCTGGAACAGGGAAGGAACTGATGGCGCACGCCATTCATCAGCTTGACCCGAAACGACGGACTGGTCCTTTCTTGGCAATCAATTGCGGAGCGCTCAGCCCGGGTCTGGTTGAAAGTGAATTGTTCGGTCACAGCAGGGGGGCTTTTACGGGTGCAGAGCGGGATCGAAAAGGGTTGGTTCGCGCGGCAGATGGGGGTGTGCTCTTCTTGGACGAGATTGGAGAACTGGGAAGTGACGTACAGGTCAAGCTCCTGCGAGTGCTGCAAGACCGTCGAATCATGACGGTCGGCACTGATCACGATGTGGGCGTGGACCTCCGAGTGATCGCCGCCACGAATCGTAATCTGGAACTGATGATGCAGCGGGGACAGTTCAGGGAGGACCTGTTTCACCGATTGAACATGCTTTCGGTCCATCTTCCACCGTTACGAGAACGGGTGGCCGACCTCAAACCGTTGATCGGTAATTTTTTAACGAAGTATCGATCGGTGGCGACATCAAAGACCGCTTCAATTGATCGCGACTTTATTGAAGCGCTGGCTCAATTAGACTTTCCTGGTAATGTGAGGCAACTCGAGAACATTGTCCGACAGGCCCTCCTCAATAAAGTAGACGATACGCCCCTCAACTTGAGTGATCTTTCTCCGGAGATATGGCGGCAACTCTGTGAGCCAAGACCGGAGAGTACTGAACAACCGAGCCGCAACTCCCACATGGCTCCCCTGCCTGCCGATATGCCGACTCCGTTTTCAGATTGTGTGGCGAGTCTTTGGACGCAATCGAGTTCGAAGGGACGGAACCTTGCGCGTATTGTGGGGCATTGCGAACGCGTGCTGGTAGAAGCGGCGTTGAAACGTGCGCAAGGGAATCATTCTCTGGCCGCACGAGCGCTAGGAATCACTCCTCGCACACTCTACAACAAATTGAAGAAGCACCATCTCGCCCAGAAAACATAACCCGAACCCTTCCGAACATTCTGCTGCACAAGCCGATTTGCCTCGACAGCGACCGCTCGGGCAGGGGTTCGCCCCATGGAGTCTCGGCATCCTACATGTCGCACCATCCGGAAAAGATGTTCCGGGTCGAGGCTGACCCTTTCCGGAAAGGTTTTTCTTCGCTTCTCCCTCTCCACAGATCGTTTCGGGTGCCAGGTAGCGCAACACAATGTTTTTCAATCAATGAGCGGCGGCAACGAGCCGTTCTTGCCGTGGCATGTCGGCTGCTAGATGCCTCTCATAGAGGACGAGAAGATTGTGGCTATCGAAGGATTCCGTTTTTTAATGAATCGGTTTGTGCGTTTCAAAGTGAGCGATGTCACCATCCCTGCTCCTCAAACAGTCGTCACTGAACTGTATGGTGGAGACATCGTGCAAGGGAAGGTTGTTGATATCACGGAGAGCGGAACACAGGAGCAAGCGTTCATTGTTGTGAAGGTGGATGCCATGAAGGACTTTCTCATTCTTCCCGCAGAGAAAGTGATTGGAATCACGGACTAGTGAGCGAAGTGTGACAGGGAGCTTCTGAGGGAGCTACACGTGAATCAAACGATGAATGGCACGAAATCGAGTGGGCCGTGCCGATGCAAAACCATGAGTGATTTGCCCGGCGCGGATCTCAAGTTGAGTAGAAAACATGCTCCGTCCACACAGAGGTACACGCCGTTACCGTTCACCTCGCCGAAGATCACTCTCGGGCATATCCCGACTGGTTGGCGCGGCACGGAAAAAACGGTTGAGCATGTACAGGCGCTGATTCGGTCCGGAGCGAGAGATTTTTATGTACGTCAGAAGGCCATCGACATTCTGCTGGAGAAGCAAGTCAAGCCTAAGGACTATCTGGCCGAGATCAAAGCCCTCTTCGAATGGGTCCAGCAGCATATTCGGTATACCAAGGATACGTTTCAGGTGGAGGTGCTTCATTCGGCGCGGCGCATGCTGGAGTTGCGGGCCGGCGATTGCGACGACATGACCATTCTATTGGGAGCAATGTTGGAGGCCATCGGTCACCCAGTGCGGCTGGTCCTCAGCGGACCGGATCCGCTCAAGCCGGACCTGTTCACTCATATTTATTTGGAAGTGTTTCACAAAGGCCGCTGGATTCCGCTGGACGCCACTATGCCCTATCCGATGGGCTGGGCGCCGAGCACAGTGGTGAAAAAGATCATTGCGATCGAAAGGAGGTCGAACATGATGGCCGATGACATGGAACTGCAGGGCATGGACGGTATCGGTGCCGTACCGGACTGGTTGAGAGGGCTGCTCCGAACCGTGCGTCTCGAAGCCGTGCAGCCTAAAGACGCGAGGGTCAAGTCCCTATGGGATCTGTTACTGCAACGGCAATTGCTGCGTCGAAGCCCATGGCTCAAGGCGGTATTACATCGTATCTGGAACCGTGGGCTGTCCGCTCGGCCTCACCCACGCACTGCAAGACGGATAAAGATACGATTGCGCCGTTGGGGGATCTTGCCGCCGATTGCAGTGGGTGCGGCGGCCTATCGTCCTGCAGGCATACGCGCGGGAACACAATCTGCCATCCAGCCGGCTCGACCGGTGGTGCTCAAACCAGTCGCGTCGGTGCGGCCTACGACCCTGCAGCCGGTACAGCCCGTACAGATGAAGCCAATGGGAATGAAGGCGGTAGGGAAATGAGCTGTCAATGCGAAACATGTTCCGGTAGTGGCAGCGGCCATACATCGCTCATGAAGCAAGCCGTTGCCGCTATCCCGATTCAAAACATGCAGCGGGGGATGGAACTCTACCAGGCCTTCAATGGGTTTGAACCGTCGCGCGTCGAGAAAGTTCATCACCCCAGAGTGATCCCGCCGGTGGTGGTGGAACTCGGCGAACTAGTGGGTTTGATCTATCGCTCTGATAAAGGACAACCAGGTCAACCTCAAACCTACATTCACCGGATGGAGGACCCACCGCGTCTAGTCAGCAACATTGAAGGAACGCAACTCTACATCGTGGGTGGCAGTTACCACATCACTCCACGAGGAATCGAAGGCTAGAGCGACCGGAACCCATGTTGGTTCAATTGCGTAGGATTGATCCAGCGACACAAGCGGAGAGTACGACATGAAAAAGAACCAACAACTCGGATTGGATGAGCTGATGATCGTGAACCCCGCTGCATCGGGAGCAGAGGTCATGTTTCTTGGCGAAGACGGAACCCTGTACCAGGTTCAAGGCCTTAGTGAAGAAAGCGCGAGGGTGGGATTGGGACAATGCTTTCTGGGTGAAGATGGATCGCTCTATCAGGTACAGGGCTTCGAAGCGTGCAGTTCGGCGGAACCCGTCAAGAACTCAGGTAAAGGCCTGGGTAAAGAGGACGGTCCCGCACTCAGCCAATACTTCCTTGGGACAGACGGGATGCTGTACGAGGTTGTCAGGTAGGCATTCATTATTACGGATAAAGGAGGCTGTTATGGCGAAGGTTCAAGGTGTGAAAGAAAAACTTCATTCCCCCCTCTATGATGCGTATTTCGTGAAGGACGAAACAAAGGATGGTGGAGCTAATCCAAAAAAGTTCACAGACTATATGACGGATCCGCGGGTAATTCGATTTTTTGTGGACATCCAGAGCAAGACCAAGTTGGAAACGAACCTTCAAGCTTCCGGAGTTTTGCCTAGTCTGAATACGTTCGAGGCGCGGGCTCTGCGCGTGGTGGTGTCGAACTTACGCACCACAGAGGTTAGAAAAGGCAAGGAGGGGGCTGCCCCTAAAGACTTGATCAATGAAGGTGAGATCTTGGCGGACCTGATCTACAACTCGGTGACCTCGTTGATTGTGGGGGAAAAGATCATGATCGAGATGCCGACCTTCTGGTTCCCATCCGGCGCCGGTGTCAGTCCTGGTCTCAGCGTTTCCAATCACGGCGAACCTGATCCGACCGCGACATTTCGTTTCGCCGAGCCGGTATATATCGAACCACAGCAGAGTTTCCGTGTGGAGATGGCATTCCCTCAGGGGGTACCAGGAGTAAATCCAGTGGACAACCAAAAGTTGGCACATGTGACGGGCCCACTGCGCATCTGGGTCGTGCTGGACGGTTACCTGACGCGCGATGTCCAATAACCGGCGGAAACATATAGGAGGCGAACCATGCAGTATTTGAGTGAAGACCAAGTAACCCAGATGATGGGCATCGGCTACCTCGGCGAGGTGCGGCAGGGGCCGGATGGGAATCTCTACCAATATGTGCAGGGGGTGGATGGGCTGGGAAACCCCATTGGCGGTTTCTGGAGCAGGTTGAAGCGCTTGGCTCGCCGTGTCGTCCGTAAGGCACTGCCCGTCGCGCAACAATTTGCCCCGTTTATTCCGGGCGGGGCTGCAGCGCTTACAGCAGCGACTCCATTTCTCAAACAGGCCGGAGTCGCCGGGCAGGATGGTATCGGAGCACTCTATCAGGCGCCGGACGGCAGCCTGTACCAGCAAGTTCAGGGCTTGGCCGAAGCAGAGGAACTCCGAGGGTTAGGAGAGCACGAGGTCACCCAGATGATGGGCATCGGCTACCTCGGCGAGGTGCGTCAGGGGCCGGATGGGAATCTCTATCAATATGTGCAGGGAGTGGACGGGCTGGGCAATCCTCTGGGCTTCTGGCGCCGGTTGAAGCACTTGGCTCGCCGTGTCGTCCGCAAGGCGCTGCCCGTTGCGCAGCAATTCGCGCCATTTATTCCGGGCGGGGCTGCAGCGCTCACAGCAGCGACTCCATTCCTGAAGCAGGCCGGCGTGGCGGGCTATGACGGGCTGGACGAAGACGAAGAACTGCGAGGGTTGGACGAAGATGAAGAGCTGCGCGGGCTCGATGAGGACGACGAACTCCGTGGATTGGCAGAAGAAGAGGCATTGAGAGGCCTCGATGAGGATGAAGGTCTCCGCGGCCTGAATGCGGACGACGAGCTACAGGGCCTTGCCGAAGATGACGAACTGCGCGGAGTTGGAGAAGACCAGGACATGCAAGGCGTCGATGGGTATGTGCGGCAGAATACGATGAGTGGATTAGAGGCCTACGTGCCGCAGGAACCTCCGCAGACTCGCTGGCACGTGACCCCCGCCCAACCGCCGGAGGTCTGGAAACCACTGTGGTAAGCCGAGTGACAAGATACCCCATCCTGCATCTCGGACATGCATTCCGCCGTTGAACACGCGATGCCTGTGATGCGAAGCGAGGGGGTAGGAGGTACGGACGATGCGATTAGGATTGAGTCAAGACCAGCAACAGGTCCCCCGTTCGGCGTCGGAGGTGATGCCGCCGTCGGCTAATTCACCAACCACCAAGGAGATTCCCTACGACTATGTGGCCAAGTTTACGTTAAGAGGAGAACGCGGCCATCGCGTGCAGGATGTCATCAACATCAGCATCGAGGGCGCGTTCATCGCAACGGCCATCGGCTATAGCTTTATCCCTAAACTGCCGGATTTTCCGTCCACTCCTATCAAAGTTGATGGGGGTACCCCAATCTCGCTTCTTACATCGGGCAGCACGGTATCCTTGACTGATGTCCTTGCAGATGCAATCGCCGCCGAACTCAGCACTCGAACGGGAGCTAACAAGAATGACATCGCGCTCCATGTAGCGAGCACAATTCTGCCTTGCCTTCTTATTCGTCTATGCGGCATCCATTTTAGGTACAGCATCGTCGATAGCGGGAGCGGCCGCGAGTTGCAGAATCAGCCGATCCATAATATCGCGGGACTCGGTGAGGCAACTGGTGAACGACCGTTCCGTCCACTAGCCAAACCGATGCTCTTCATGCCCCGTTCAACCATTCGCATTGAGGTCGAGGAGATATCTGAAGGGCCGCACTATGCAGGTGCAGAACTTCAGATCGTATTCCACGGCTACAAGATGCTGGGTTACGGGATGGGGTTGTCATGAACGCCAACCATGCGTGCGCTATCCATCGAGACATCGCTTATTCCAACGTCTGCCAGGTCTGCGGCGTTCCCTTGGATGCCGGCTATTTCGATGTCGCAAATAACTTCCAGTCTCCGCCTACAAGTGTAGGGGAAGAGAAAGAGCTAGCGCGTTACGAACTGCATCCGCAGTATTGCGGCACCTTGCTGTATTTCATGCAATATGCAGAAGTAGAAGAAGAAGAAGAAGAAGAAGAAGAATCTGGAACCAAAAAGACCAAAAAGCAAGTGACCTCAAACACGCCTGGGTACGAATGGCTGATCCTGTGTAACAACCAGCCGCGGGCGCCTTATTTGCCAACGAGCTTGATCTTGAACCCATGGGGCTACAATTCCCTTCCTATTCATTTGAGATTGGAAGAGGGCTGCACGTTGAGATTTGTCGTGAGACGGGTAGCGTCGACAGTGTTGCCGGAGTTGTCACAAGTCGGGGGCCGGCTCCTCGGCCGTTCTTGGTACAACACCATCTACGGAGGAACGCCGAATCGGTTGTGAGCTCGTCCTCTAAGAGGAGGTTCAATATGTACATCAAAACCGATGGAGGCTTAGGACAAGCCCCAATGCTAGACGGTTCTATTGCCGGTCTTGGTGCTGCCAGGAAATGGGTGCATCGCCGACGACCTCGCTCTGGATCTGGACGTGCGCTGAGCCGCACGGCTGGTCTCGGAGGATTTGGTGCGCCAGTGTTCGACGTGCAGTGTCCCAACCCGCCCGGCTGCGTGCCGGGGGTTGATGCAGCCGGATGCCGCGCCGCCATACGTGCCGCGGTGCGGGAAGCGATCAGGCTGGCGAACAACGCCGCAAACAAACTCGAGGCGGCGATCGCGGTACCACCCGCTTCGCGCGACGCGGACGCCCAGCGAACCGCGAAGCGTTTCAAGTTCTTTTTCCGCCATGACCCGGCACATGCGATCAAGTGGGCGGGACATGAGGAGTCTGGCGTCAGCGTCGCCAAACGGTTTCGAGCAGTGGCAAAAGAATTGGACGGCGGGCGGCGAGTGGTTTTTCATTGCCGGCCGACGAGGGTTCCCTGTGCCGACACGGACCTGACGTGCTGCCCGGCGGATGTGAACGCCTGGTTCAGCACAGACGTGCGAAACGGCGTCAACCTGTGTGACGGCTTCTGGAATCCGCCGGCAGACCTGCCGGAGGGACTTCCGGTTCGGAGCTTTCGTGCCGGGATCATCATCCACGAGATGCTGCACATGCTCTTCGAACACCTCCGCGACGTGGGTCAGGGCAGGATCAGAGCGGCCTGCTACGAGGGCTTCGCCTTGCGCGCTGCGGGCATTCCGGCCGACCAGTTCGATGTTTGTCAATGCCGCGGCACCGTGCCATGCCCGCCACCATGAGGACTGATTATGTATCTCACTCTCGGCCGGGAATAATGGGGTCGGAAGAATTTATCGGAAAAGAGAAATCGAACTGGTTATGCAACCGGTAGTCAATCTATTCAATGTAGGGTAGGGTAGCGTCAGTGTAACCCACCACAGCCGTCGGCAAGGAAGCCGACTCATTACCGGTCCAAGGCCTGAAGAGACAAGCTGCGCTTGTCGATTCGGTGGGTTATGGGCTATCCCCTGCCCCTCCTACATTAGCTGCCGTTCATTTGTCGGTAGTGACGAAGGAGAGAACTCATGTACATCCATTTGCACGGTCTGGCACAGCCTCAGGGCCCATTGCCGCAACCTGTAATCCCAGGACAACCGCCAGTCCCGATGCCCACCAATCCGCTGGTACCAAAAAAGTGGTGCCCTGAACTTGTCAAGATTCAAAGCAACACTTGTTTTTCATACGAACCGCAAGAGATTGCCATCTCGCGGACTGCAGCAGGACATCTAACCCCAGATGTTGTTTTGGTACAGCCAGGGATGGTACTGCCAAACGTAATTGTCTCATGCAGATACTTAATCATACGTGACTTCGGTGTAGATTGGCGGCATGTCAAGCTGGCCGCGAGCAATGAGCAGCTTTTCAAAGATTGGTTGAATCGATTCGAAACAGACAAATCATTATTTTTCCGGATTGTCGGCTACAGCGATTGTGTGGGTGTTGAACGGAATAACTTCCTTTTACGTAGAGGTAGAGCCCGAAACGTTTTCAAACTTTTAGGGAGAAGCGCGCGCTCCCGTGTTATGGCGGTAATCGCCGCCCCGCCTCAAACGTATTTGACAGACAATTCAACCATTGCAGCAAGGGCGAATAACCGTTCCGTGGTGATTGAATTCTTCGTGAATGATTCACAGACGATTTAGGAGTCGAGTAATGGCGGAAAGTTGGTCTGAGTGAAGAATGTGGTGCTTGTCGCTTCGACGGGTTATGGGCCGTCATACTGACGTACTGCACTACATTGGTTATTTGGAAGGAGACTGTTGATGTATGTACGAACAAGTGACGGATTAGCACACGGATCTTCGCAATACAGTTTTGGCGATGCGGCCTTATGCATACACCACGCCCCCACGAACGGCGAGTTGTGCACATTCATCAGTAAGAAGGGGGGATCCACGACAGCGGTGTATGTCCCCTACGCCGCGCGCGGCACTGATCCCGTGAACCTACTGGTGTGGATCCACGGAGATATCATCCCTTGCTGCGACGAAGGTAAAGACGCGGTCTCATTGGTGATGAGCAAGCAGTTCCCACTGGCCCAACAGATCGCGTACAGCAAGCTGCCGTACGTGCTCGTCGCGCCTACCATGAATTGGAATACGATGGACAACAAGATAAGGCACCCGCTAGGGAAGCCCCAGACGATGAACGCGTTCCTCGATGAGGTCCGCACCTGGCTGACCACCGCAGGCTGGTCGTCGGTGCCTTCGCTCAGTCGCTTGATCCTCGCTGGGCACTCGAGAGCATACGTCGTGTTCAACGGGCTGGCGGCGGCCGTGAGCGATGCAGAGTCGTCGCGGGGTGCGCTGGCCACGCTCACTGACGTGTGGCTGCTCGATACCACATACGGCAAGATGAACAAGGAGAAGCACTGCAAGAATTGGCTGGGATGGGCGAAGGCGAAGAGCGGCGTCAATCTACGCATCTTCTACCGCAGGGACAGCGATACCGCGGCTGTGGCCGAGTGCATCCGCGACGAGGCGAAGAAGAACAGGCTGAGTAACGTCGCTGTCCAGGACTTCCACCGCTGTTTGCTCAGTCACTGCGACATGCCGCGAGACCAAATGCCGGGCCTGCTCGCCGCAAGCGGTAGTCGTAGGCAGGCGGTTCGCCCGCGATGAGTACTAGCGAATAAATGGAGAGGCGAGCGAACTTGCCGCCGCTACTCAGCCGACAAGCCGAACGAGGTGAATCTTATGTATATCTATGATCGTAAATTGCCCGATCATTGGTCTCGATCTAAGGAGCAGGCTATCACCTCGCGGCCTGCTCAGCGGAACTCTTATTACATTAATCGAGGCATAAGCGGGTTTGGGCAGGCGGTGCCAGGCGTTGTCGATCCGTTCCCGCGACGCATCGTCATGCCACTCGAGATGGTCACCCTCAAGCACGACGAGTTCGGCAATTGCGTCAAGGCGGCATCGGAGCCTGCAGATATGCGCGGGCTGTGTGGTGCGGTGATAGACCTTACCGACGACCCCGGCTTTCCGACGTACAGGGGGCACAACGACACCGACATGGTTTATGTCGGCAGCCTGGCTAAAATCTACCCACTCCTTGCCGCCTTCGAGCTGCGGCGGCGTGTTACCAGGCAGGCGAAGGACATGATCAAAGCCGGTCTGTCGACGACGACGACCAACTGGCAAAACAAGGTGTTCGCCGAGTTGAAGAAAGGCTGGCAGCCACAGATCAATGCCGCCTTCAAGGGCCGTGGCCTCCCGCTCAACCAATTTCCGAATCTGGCGGAAGTCGTTAAGCTTTCGCCGGATGGCACGGCGCAGTTGCGGGAGGAATTCCTCGGCTGGGTCAGGGCGGCGCTGCACCGTAATGATGAGGCGGCAGTCGGCAAGTACATCAGGGCGCTTGGCTATCTCTACATCAACGGCGTCCTCGCCGCCGCAGGATTCTTCGATCCAGCGAAAAAGAAGGGTTTGTGGATATCGGGCGATTACAACGGCAACGACTGGCTGCCCAACGATGCCGCCGGTATGCCGTTGACCGCGCGATGGCAGCTGCCCGGGCATGCCGTGTCAAATTTCACCGGCACCGCGTTGCAAGTGGTCCGCTTCCTCGGCCTGATGGCGCAGGGCAAGCTGGTCGACCGGGCCTCGAGCGCAAAAATGATCGAACTGTTGGGTACCCCGTTCCTAAAGAAAACGCTGGAGGATGCCACTCCACCTCGGTCCGTCACGTCGCTCGTTGGCAAGGTTGGCATCGGCCAATGGGATACACGTTACCATGATGGCGCGATCGTCGGAGTTGAAAGAGGCCCGGCGCGAACGCCGATTAAGTACGTGCTCGCGACGCTGGCTTCGCCAAGAAACGACCTCTCCGCGCTCCGGAAGCTCGAACTCGCTTACCACGATTGCGTCGTGGCGCGGCATCCATAGAGGTTAGTGGGTTACAAAACGTTGCAGTCAGTTGGTATTGCAACTTCGCGGGGCAAATCACGCAACCTCTTGGAGAAATACGATGACTACGATTTCTACTACATCAAACGAGGGTACCCTTACTATCACATCAAATGACGGTCACCTTGACTCTCCATCCGCTGTCCTCACGATAAAGGCTACCAACCCGGACTATAACCAACCCGTGCTGCGTATCAAACAAGCCGGTACCAGCGGGGGTGCGGCCTCGATCAGGATCGATGACCCGAATCCGGATATCGAGTTTGTCGAAACTGGCATCCAAAATCCTCCAGATCCTGGTGCAGGCAAGTTCGAGATTGCGGTTCAGGCGGACCAACTCCAGATCAATGGCCGCAACGCCGAGGTCGGTCCTAACAAAGGCTTCGACACCATTGTCGTATTTACCCGACCGGCAGCGGGTGGCAACATTGGAATTGGGTTTCCGGAGGCCAAAGACTACAAAAAGTTTGGAGGAGGAAAGGGTGTCATTGTGATCGCCAATGCCTCTGTTGCCCCTTCCCCGTCGAAGAAGATCTCCGGCGCCGGGATTTTGTATGTCCAGGATGGGGCGCTAAAGTATATGGGCTCGGATGGCACGGTGATGGAGATCGCGCCAGCTTAACCGAAAGGCTTGGCCATGAAGCACAAAACTAGAGACGCTCGTCAAAAATCATTGTCTCGCGCTCAGCGCGTCGTTCCCTTCATCTGGCCCCTCAACAAGAGCCCTGATACACCGGACGAGATGAACACGTCCTATGGGCCGCGTATCGACGCGGATCGCTGGGACTTTCATGATGGCATCGATCTGCCCGCCTCCGTCGGTACGCCGGTCCATGCCATGGCGGACGGCATCGTGCATCGCGCCGGGCCGGCGGATAAAACCGAGCCGGGGCAAGGTTTCGGCTCAACCCATATCATTCTCAAGGTCGTTGATCCGATCGACGGCAAGGATGATCTATTCCTTGTCTATCTCCATCTCGACAGCATTGCGGAGGGGGTGATCCTAGGCGCTCATGTGCATCAGGGCGATGTGATCGGCACGGTGGGTCAGGAAGACGCACAGTATCCTCATCTTCATTTCGAGTTCCGAAAAGGCGGTCCCGAAATACGATGACTACGATTTCTACTACATCAAACGAGGGTACCCTTACTATCACATCAAATGACGGTCACCTTGACTCTCCATCCGCTGTCCTCACGATAAAGGCTACCAACCCGGACTATAACCAACCCGTGCTGCGTATCAAACAAGCCGGTACCAGCGGGGGTGCGGCCTCGATCAGGATCGATGACCCGAATCCGGATATCGAGTTTGTCGAAACTGGCATCCAAAATCCTCCAGATCCTGGTGCAGGCAAGTTCGAGATTGCGGTTCAGGCGGACCAACTCCAGATCAATGGCCGCAACGCCGAGGTCGGTCCTAACAAAGGCTTCGACACCATTGTCGTATTTACCCGACCGGCAGCGGGTGGCAACATTGGAATTGGGTTTCCGGAGGCCAAAGACTACAAAAAGTTTGGAGGAGGAAAGGGTGTCATTGTGATCGCCAATGCCTCTGTTGCCCCTTCCCCGTCGAAGAAGATCTCCGGCGCCGGGATTTTGTATGTCCAGGATGGGGCGCTAAAGTATATGGGCTCGGATGGCACGGTGATGGAGATCGCGCCAGCTTAACCGAAAGGCTTGGCCATGAAGCACAAAACTAGAGACGCTCGTCAAAAATCATTGTCTCGCGCTCAGCGCGTCGTTCCCTTCATCTGGCCCCTCAACAAGAGCCCTGATACACCGGACGAGATGAACACGTCCTATGGGCCGCGTATCGACGCGGATCGCTGGGACTTTCATGATGGCATCGATCTGCCCGCCTCCGTCGGTACGCCGGTCCATGCCATGGCGGACGGCATCGTGCATCGCGCCGGGCCGGCGGATAAAACCGAGCCGGGGCAAGGTTTCGGCTCAACCCATATCATTCTCAAGGTCGTTGATCCGATCGACGGCAAGGATGATCTATTCCTTGTCTATCTCCATCTCGACAGCATTGCGGAGGGGGTGATCCTAGGCGCTCATGTGCATCAGGGCGATGTGATCGGCACGGTGGGTCAGGAAGACGCACAGTATCCTCATCTTCATTTCGAGTTCCGAAAAGGCGGTCCCGAGCAAGAGCGCAGCGTTCACCCGTTGCGTTATCTTCCCTACGTCAACAAGGGGAACTTTAGGAAATTGCATGTGGATCGCTGCAATTTCTATCGCAACGATGGCGACAAGAAGATGGTGCGGCTTCGTTTTGACGTCGCGGGCCGGCGGGAGGGGGATGTGCAGGGCGTGGATGTGGAATTGACGCGCACCGGCGGCCAGCCTCGGCTGCTTCACGTAGATTTCGACGACCGGGAGACTATCAATAGCGACGAAGGAGATGCCCACGCATTCAAGAACGGAATTGCTGTGGAGGGTTACCAGAAGTCTAATCTGAAGGGTGAAGGATTGAAAGATCTACACTATGGTGTGTTGATCAAGGACATTGCTCCGGAATTCGAACGTGTGAAGCTCACGGTGCTGGATGCCAAGCACGAGAAACCGAAAAGCGTTGAGTTCCCTCTACCGAAGCTCGGAGCCGGCGAGAAACCTATTAACAGCCGTGCGAGTTTTGGAGATGGAGCAACATTTCCGCCGCAGGGTTGGGAATTGCAGCTTCTACCGGGTAATGTCTGCCAACCAGACACAGTTCCCGCTGGTGGACGCGTCTTGCTCTGTCAGGACCTCGATACCGCGCAAGGAGCGCTGCTCCGAGCAGGACTGCGCTTCGTCTTACCCGTTGAGGGCTCACGCGTCCTCCCCATGTCCTGGCGCTTGAGGGCAGATATCAGCCCCAAGGAACTTGATATGGAAAGAGGACTAGTGATTCACCCTTTGGCCTTCCTGGCTGGCGATGATTTCGTGGCCGCCGCCTGTTTGCAGAAGATCAGGAACAATGAATTCGCTACGGGTGTTCTGATTCGAAGCGCGGATGGATTGTTCAGAGGAAAAATTGATGTGAAGGAGGGGAAAATTGCTCGAGATGTTTCAGCCAGTTGGGAGCTTGATCTGATTAGGGTCGGCACCAGGCAAACGACTGTCGTATTGCGACTGAGCAACAACGTGGTTGTCCGCATCAATAGCGATACCACGAGCGTCGAGCCTGATGCCGCCTGCGTAGGAATTGCGCATCGGTACAGCGGGTTACAGATCACGCTGCATGCCGATGAATTACGCCTGACCGAAGCGCCGCGAAGGGCCGGGTAAGCGAACGTTTCAAGCAGGACGGCTGAGGATGAGTTCCGCACAGCGCCGGGCGCTGACGAGCGCGCTCTCTAGATTGGCCGGCCATCCGGTGTCGGTCCATGCTCCGGTGACGAGCAAGTTGGTGATGGGGCTCTGTTGAAGCGGCCGCAGCCGCGCGGCACCTGGTGCCAGCAACAGGGCGGCGTGGTGTTCGCGAAAGATTGTCCGGGATGTTACGTCCTCTCCGGTTATTGCGGGGAACAGCATGGAGAGCTCGGTATGTGCTCCGGCAAATAACTGATCATCGTCGGATTCCATGAGCGAGTTTCCGGCGGCAGACAGCCGATATTCAACCTCGCCTGATTCGAGCGTTGTGCTGGTGAGCTGGTGGAACGGTCGGCCTGGTAAAAGGAGCAAACGAGGCCTTTGCGTCGTGGCCGGACGGGTCAATCGAATAACAATCCCACTCAAACTCTTGAGCTCAGTGATCTGCGCGAAGTAGGCGTAGCGTGTCAGCAGCCGTTCCGGCAGCAGCTGCAGGAGATTCTGATAGGACAGCGCAATGACGTACCGGTTGGCCAGCAGCCTGCTGTCGTCGTTGAGCCGGACTTCATTTATGGCTGTCTGTCCAAACCGAAGGGTCGGACGATGAGTCAGGGAGACAATCCGCACATTGCCTTGCTGGAGCGTCTGTTTCATGGGTGCGATGAACTGGTGGTCGACGGTGTCGGGCAGCTGCGTGAGCCTCGCGTCCGACGCGTCGCGCAGAAACACGGTTGAAAGCAAATGGACGAAAGTCGCGGCGGAGAGCCGTTCCAACTCGTTGCCGGTCAACCATTGAGCGAGCGGAGCCCAGATGCGCTTTTGTGCTTCGGAACTCTGTCCGATTGCCGTTAGCCATTCGTCCGCAGTCCGATTCTCTAAATCCGCCGGGAGTGCTAGGGCTTCTTCCCATATTTGTTCGACATGGGAGAAGAGTCTCCACCGATCCTGCCAGGAAAGGCCGTGAAAGCTGAAGAGGCTCATCATCCACTGAAAGGCGCCGGGGAGGCGGGCCGACTGGTAGGGGACGATGCGCCCATCGGGTAGCCGAAATTCCAATGGAATCGTTCGGTCGGTTTCCGAAGACCCTTCTCGATCGAGTCCGCGAAGGACCAGCCTGGTTTCATGGTGACATCCCAGAACGATCGGAGCTGGTTGGGATGCGTCAGTCCGGAATCCATCGAGCCAGTCGGGATGATCGAGCAGAGTGACTTGGTAGCCCAGTTGACTGAGATGGTACGCAGTTGTCAGACCGGCCAGGCCTGCGCCAAGAATGAGAACCGTTTGTGAGGGCGGTGCGGTCACGAGAACCGGGAGCGGAGCCAAACACGTAGGGCAATCACCATTCGTTGGGCGTTGGTGAGACTAATACGCGGTCCGAAGACCTGATAGTTCGACTGTTCGATCCGTTCCAGAATCCGACTGTACACGCCACGCATGATTTCCGCGACGGTCAGCGCACGGCGCTCTTGAGGCGGTAGTCCCATGAAGGCCGCATCGGCGCGCTTATAATAGTGGTGCGCTCGAGATGCCTCATACTCCATCAACGCACGGAACTCCGGAGAATAGCTTCGATTGAGGATGGCTTTTTCCGGATGATTCCACTTCCGCAAGTCGTCCAACGGCAGATAAATACGACTTTCGGCTGCGTCTGTTCCGACATCGCGGAGGATGTTGGTCAGTTGGAAGGCCATGCCGAGTGCTACCGCATAATCCTGCGCGCGCGCCGATGTCACGCCGAAGACATGCAAACAGATGAGCCCTACTACGGAGGCGACGCGATAGCAATAGAGCGAGAGCTCATCGAACGTGACATAGCGATTGTTGAACAAACTGGTAGGGGACGATGCGCCCATCGGGTAGCCGAAATTCCAATGGAATCGTTCGGTCGGTTTCCGAAGACCCTTCTCGATCGAGTCCGCGAAGGACCAGCCTGGTTTCATGGTGACATCCCAGAACGATCGGAGCTGGTTGGGATGCGTCAGTCCGGAATCCATCGAGCCAGTCGGGATGATCGAGCAGAGTGACTTGGTAGCCCAGTTGACTGAGATGGTACGCAGTTGTCAGACCGGCCAGGCCTGCGCCAAGAATGAGAACCGTTTGTGAGGGCGGTGCGGTCACGAGAACCGGGAGCGGAGCCAAACACGTAGGGCAATCACCATTCGTTGGGCGTTGGTGAGACTAATACGCGGTCCGAAGACCTGATAGTTCGACTGTTCGATCCGTTCCAGAATCCGACTGTACACGCCACGCATGATTTCCGCGACGGTCAGCGCACGGCGCTCTTGAGGCGGTAGTCCCATGAAGGCCGCATCGGCGCGCTTATAATAGTGGTGCGCTCGAGATGCCTCATACTCCATCAACGCACGGAACTCCGGAGAATAGCTTCGATTGAGGATGGCTTTTTCCGGATGATTCCACTTCCGCAAGTCGTCCAACGGCAGATAAATACGACTTTCGGCTGCGTCTGTTCCGACATCGCGGAGGATGTTGGTCAGTTGGAAGGCCATGCCGAGTGCTACCGCATAATCCTGCGCGCGCGCCGATGTCACGCCGAAGACATGCAAACAGATGAGCCCTACTACGGAGGCGACGCGATAGCAATAGAGCGAGAGCTCATCGAACGTGACATAGCGATTGTTGAACAAATCCATCTCGACGCCCTTGATCAGTTCCTCGAAGTACGCCTTTGGAATACCCAAGGTCTTCACATGGTGGGCGAGGCTCACCATGATGGGACTGGTTGGGGCGCTCGAATACACCGCCTCAAGCTCTTCGCGCCAACGTTTGAGTTCGTCTTTTGGGCTGCTACCGGCGTTCGGTTCATCGACGGCGCTGTCGACGGCCTTGCAGAAGGCATAGACCGTATACATGGCGTCGCGTTTCGCTTTGGGGAGGAAGAGGAACGAATAGTAAAAGTTGCTGCCGCTTTGCTTCGTGTAGGCCGTGCAGTAAGCTTGAGCGTCGGAGACTGTCATGACGTGCAGCTCTCCGTGAAGGTAGCGGCTTCAAGTTTGATCACTTTGGTTCGGTCGATAAGATGGCCCGGCGTCTGGTGCAGAATGGCCGCGAGCAACTCCACCCCGTCGACGAGTCGAGGGCCTGGGCGGCTGAAGAAGGATGCCGCATCAACGACGTAGAGATCCGTCTGCTGTTCGCAAGCCCGCCGCCATGCGGCACTGGTTGGTCCGATGCGCCTGAGCTCATTGACCGTCCCTTCGACGGAGTACCCGCAGGGCATTACAAGGATCACATCCGGGCGAGCGGCTTCGACGGCCTGCCAGGTCGTTTCATGCGATGGGACGTCTTGAGACCCAAGGACATTCCGGCCACCGGCCAGCTCAACCATTTCCGGAACCCAATGGCCTGCGACATAGAGAGGATCCAGCCATTCAAGACATACTACTCGGGGGCGCGCGGGTGTCCTGCTGGTCTCTTCTCGCACGTGGTCAAGTCGACGACGGAGTTTCTGGATGAGTGCCCGTCCTTTCTCGAGTACTCCTGCCGCTTCGGCGATGCGCTCGATATCATCGAGCACACCGTCTAACCTCGTCGGGCTGAGTGTGAGTAGCTCGGGGCGATGTGAAAGCGAGTCGATCGCGCGCCTGAGCTGGCCCGGTGTGATCGAGCAAACGTGACAGAGGTCTTGCGTCAGAATAAGGTCCGGATTGGCTCGGTAAAGGGCGTCCTCGTTGAGTCGGTAAAGCCGCTGTCCTGACGCCACGAGCTCTTTGACCTGCCTGTCGATTTCCCTACCGGAGCTTCCGTCCTTTCCGACCATGGGTTCGATCATGACGGGAATGTGTCGAACCGAGGCAGGATAGTCGCATTCGTGGCTGATGCCGACCAGTTGGTCGGCCAAATCGAGAGCGGCGATCACTTCTGTTGCTCCGGGGATGAGTGAGCAGATCCTCATCGTTGTCTCGGGTTCATGTCGGCCACAAGCGGGTGCGCAATTCTTCCAGGCGCGTTTCACCCAAACTATAGCTGATTGCATCGGCCTCGTGAAGGTCTTGTAGGGTGTGCGTATTGGCTATCGCCAAGACCTTCATTCCCGCTGATCGTGCGGCTTGGATGCCAGGGCGTGAGTCTTCGATGGCCAAACAGGCATCCGGTGCAATCGGAGCGGCGGATTGTCGACGGTTCAGCCCGGCTAAGGCCTGCAGGAACGGTTCCGGATTTGGTTTGCCACAGGTGACATCCTCCGCGCTGGTAATGTGACGAAACGCTTTTCGGATCCCGATCTGTTCCAGCACCAATTCAATCTCAGGGCGCAAGGCACCTGATGCGATGGCGATGGGATAGGCGGCTGCGGCTTCTTCGACGAATTCTCTGACACCCGGAAAAATCACGAGGTGATCATTGATCGAGGTCAAATAAGCGGCAGCTTTTTTCACCATCAAGTCTTCGACGAGTGAGGGAGAGGCCGGCCGTCGATTGATTCGTAGTGCTTCCAGAATACATCCACGGTCGTCGAAGCCAAGATAGTCGGCGTAATAGTCTGCCTCGGTCAGAATGATCTGGATGTCTGCGAGTGTCCGGCGCAGACTTTCAAAATGAAGCGGCTCGGTATCGGCGATGACTCCGTCGAAGTCGAAGATCACTGCGCGCATGGATTCCTGAAGCTTGTGATGTTTCACCTACATGATGGAGGCGCGAACGGGCGGCATTATAGCATAGAGGGCGACGATGTGGCCGCCGCCCCCTGTGCGTGGCGAGAGTCACGCAATCAGCAGATCAAGGTTTCAATTTAAGTTGCTTCTCAGCCAGCCACCCTTTGGTGCCGAAGTCACTGCGCACGGAATAGACCCAGCCGTCGGCCTGCAGGTCGCCGTCGAGAATCGTGAGAGCGGTTCCCGGTGGAATGGACGGGCCCGGTCTTGTTCCTTCTGCATCCTGGTGAAGCACGATTTTTTCGCTGGGCGCGGCGGGATTCGGCAATACGTTCACCCGCTGGCCTTCGCTGAACAGCGGAGTCGGTGAAGCGGTGACTGGTACTGTGGGAGATGGTGCTGGTTGCGGCGTGGCTTGTGCTGGGGCTGAGGTTGCCGGCATTGGCTGGGTCGATGGAGGAGCAGGAACAGGAGTCGTCATCGGCGCGGCAGCTTCCGGTACTTCGACTTGAGCTGCAGGGGGCGGAGTCGGGCTAGAGGCTTGAGGTTGAGCGGCCGGGACAGGTGGTGCCGGTTTTCGGGCAATAGGCGGCGGCGGTTGCGGGGCCGGCGATTCGCCGAGAAGAGGCCCGACATAGTCCATGATCATCTCCGGCTCCATCGCGACATAGGCGCCGGCGCCGATCAATACCAACAGTACTATCCACAGAAGAGGGCGCCCACTCGATTTCTTGGGCGGCTTCATGGGGGAAGGTGATCGAATCGTGGTTGTCTGTTCCAGCTCCTCTTCCGTGAATTCCAGATCCGGTTCCGGCTGACGAGCAAAAAATAGATTCCAATCTAGAGGACTGTCGACGAACGACGGACCTCTCGCGATAGCAAACATCGAGCACCTCCCTCCAGCGGACAGCGTCATAGAATCTGAAAAGGTACTTATCACCAAGGCGAGGGCCTGTCAATTTTGTAGACGCTTTTGACAGCTGTATTCGATGCGGGCTGGCAGTCGACAGGGTTGAACGCGAGAGCAGAACAGGACTTGACACTCTCGACTGCCGGAGTGATAAACGGTCGACGCGTTGCGGCCCAAGTTTGTCGATCAGTAGGAAGGCGAAGAGCGCTCGGGCCTCTTGCATGTCTGTTGACGCGGCAGGCACAATGCGATGATCAACGATCATGAAGTCCTACCGTGAAGAACTCTGGTTTGAGACAAAGACCAGACGGGCCTACATCAATATCACGCCCCAGGTGGAGGCTGTGGTAAAGAAGAGCGGAGTACGGGAAGGCTTCGTACTGGTGAACGCCATGCACATCACGTCCAGTGTGTACATCAATGACGATGAGTCCGGCCTCATACAAGACTATGACGATTTCCTGGAACGGCTCGCTCCTCAGGAGGCGGTGTATCGGCATAACGACACAGGTGAAGACAACGGTGATGCTCATCTCAAGCGACAAGTGATGGGGCGAGAGGTCGTCGTCGCGCTCACGGAGGGAAAACTCGACTTTGGTCCTTGGGAGCGTATTTTTTACGGCGAGTTCGACGGACGTCGTCGTAAGCGAGTTCTCGTGAAGATTATCGGAGAATAGGAACGTGCATCGATCAGTGTGTGGCCAGTCGCGAGTAATCGTCTTGGCGCTTGCATGGGTAGGAAAAGTTTGGCAACATGCTTTCGGAATTATCGAACCGTGACCATCGGCTCGTACAGTAGGGAGTTTCGATGTTAGGCTGGTCTCGCCCCGATCCACTCACACGGGACCTGATTCATCTCATCAATGCTCGTCGTCACGATCATGGCGACAGCGATGATGCGATCGATACCTTGCAGGCGTTTCTCGAACAGGGACGGGAGCACGATCTCCTGACCGTGCTGGCGGCGCTCGACGAAGAGATGGCCGAATGGCTATTCGATCGAGTCGCCGAGGCAAGCTGTACATTGCTGCTGGATGGACAGCACGACGAAAAGCCGGCTTATGCGACGATGGCTGCGCTTGAGCTTCCACTGCAGGCAAACTTAACCCCCCCACTCAAGCTGAAGATTGATCCGATCGCCACTGCCGATCTCCTGCATAAGTACCTCCAACTCCCTGCTGGAACGGTTGTTCGTGTGGAATCGCGCCTCTTGACCGATGCCACACTGGAAATGTTGAGTCTTCAATCGCTCCATGACCACCTTGTGACGGTCGCAGATTCCAGCCATGTCCAATCTGTGGCGGCGCGCTTGCTTCCTCCTGTCGAAAATACCGCGTTCCTTCTGTTTGAACTGATCGGCGCTCCGGATCCTGGGTTGCCCGATGCGTGGGAGGATCGGCAGCGTCGTGAGGTTCTTGAGGTGCTGAAGAAGCAATGTCCCGAACTGGCATGTGCGCCGGATACGATTGAGGCCCCGGTATACGCTGCCTATGCCATGTTCGACGCGCAGAATGCAGTGCGCCTCCATCACCTTGCCGATGAGACCGCCGCTGTGTGGAGGGAACTGGATCCGCTGGTGAGGTCTCGCACCATCGTGCACCTCCACACACAATGTGGAAATGGGGTCTACATGCCTGTGTGGACCGATCTCTTCGATCCGGAGCTTCCGGACGAACATGGCCCTGCCTGGACTTCTCCCGATGTCTGGGTCTTCACCGCCGATCTGCCGATTGAATGGCCGGGTGAGATGTTGACCAACCGGTTATTGGCAGAAGGTTGTACCAGGTTCGAGAACCACATCGTCGAAACCCCGGACAACTAGTGCTATCCACTCCTGCCTTGTCTTTATCGTGAATCTTTCGACCTAGCCGTTCGGTCACCGGCATGGTCTTGCATGAAACTCCGGTTTCGATGATTTTCCTGCAACTTTATTCTATCCTCACCGCAATGAAGACTCCTCACACTCAGGAACGATCCGGAAAAGCCGTCACGAACTCCATCTCAGGGGTGGGGTTGATTCTAGTCTGGACCATCATCTGGGCACATTTCCCATCGAAGGAAGAACTCTTTTCTGTGCAACCGGCCTCATCGAGCGATGAAACGCAGCGCGTACCTCAGCTCGACCTGACGATCCCAGGCATGGTCAGCCCACCTGCCGAACGTTCGGCGAGAACGACAGACTCGTCAGATATGAGCACTCTAGGTGGATTGTCTGTTCCGCAGGACAGGCGTGCCAGGGAAGTCGCAGAAGTGAAGTGTGAGGCCGAAGTCCAGCGGTACTGCCCCGATTCTCTGGCGGATGAAGATCGGCGGCGTTGCGCGATACAACGCCTCAAGCGGTTGGATGTGCCATGTCGAGAGATCGTCCGTCAACGACTGGTACGCTGGAGAGAAGCTGAGGGATACAAGCTTGCCTGCGTCGAAGATGTGAAGCGGTTCTGTCTGACAGTGCAACCTGGTGACGGTCGTATGCTGCAATGTTTGCAGGAACACGAACAGGATCTCTCAGAACGTTGTTATCACAGCTTACCGAAAGGCCGCCTTCAGTATCGAAACTGAAGATTCGTACAACACCATGGGCCGCCCAGCTTGGCTTGTGTTGCGTTCAACCTCACAGTGCACGATTCATAGCAGGTGACCGAATAGGGTCGATCGGAACGCGAAACTCCAGTGGAGATTTCAGAGACCCAACACATGTAGTTACGCGGCCAATCCTTCGAGGCAGGACCGAAGTTCCACGGCGAACTCACCGGCGCGGCGATAGCGGTGGACCGGGTCTTTGTGCAACGCTCGATCAAGGGCCTCCTTTATGGCAGGAGGGAGATCAGGCCTGATCGCTTTCACGCTGAGATGCGGTGTGTGAGCGATGGCAAACAGTAGTGCCGAGACGTTATCAGCAATAAAGGGTGGGCGACCGGTCAGGAGTTCGAACATGACGACGGCTAGCGAAAAAATATCTGATCGACCATCCACCTTCTTCCCGGCAATCTGTTCGGGGGACATGTACATGGGAGTTCCCATCACGATATTCGTCTGAGTTTTCGATGACGTCGCCATCTTGGCGATGCCGAAGTCCATGATCTTGACGACCCTATCGGTGGTCAGCATGATGTTCGCCGGTTTGATGTCGCGATGCACTACGCCCTGCTGATGAGCATAGTCCATCGCTTCGGCGACGGTTGCCAGTATCGAGATCACTTTGTCGAGCGCCAGGAGATTCGGTTTTCGTGACCATTGCGTGAGCGTGGTGCCCTGGAGGAGTTCCATGGCGATATAGCCGAGGTCGTTTTCTTCACCTGCGTCGAAAATCGTGACGATATTGGAGTGAGACAATCGTCCGGTCGATTCGGCCTCCCGAAAGAACCGAGCCTTCACTTCCTGCAGTTTATCGCGGTCGGCTATCTCGCCGAGTCGCATGGTCTTGATCGCCACGAATCGTTGGATCGTCGGGTCCTTCCCAAGATACACCACTCCCATCGAGCCTCGTCCCAGCTCCTTTAACACCTTGTATCGGCCGAGTGTGCCGGGTGGACTATTTTCTGTGCTGAGGATCTGCGCTGCGCTCTCGGGCTGGCTGCTTTGTTGTGCAGGGTCGATTTCGTCGGCATCTTCGGTCTGGGCGGCCGGTACTTGGCGCCGAGCCGATGACACAGGTCTCACAAAGAAACGGTGAAGGGCATCGAGGTGCAGAAGCCATGTGGTTGTGATCCAGACTCCGACCAGCATCAATGACGCAGCGTAGGCCTTGCTATATCCTATGGGTCCGACAGGATCGAGAAGCGAAAGCCCGGCAACCCGTAGACTCTTATCCATCACGATCACAATGAACAGGGTTGTGATCGGAAGGATCAGTTGGCGGAGAAACGAGAAACCTCGTCCGTTGTCCGGCATCCGTCGGAATGCGCGGAGCGAAAGAATGCAAAGAGCGAGCAGTCCCACTCCTTCAACGATGAGGCGAATGGTTTGGGAAGTTGTCAGACCGAACAACATGAGAGGAAAGGACTGCGCCACCGGCAGTTTGCTCAAGACGGGTCCGGCAAAGAGCGCAACCAGTGTGACAAGTATATATTGAATGGCCCAGCTCGACGCGTTGATCATGGATGATGAGATCAGAAGAAGCTAATCAGAGTCTAACGGATCCCGAAGAGGAGTCAATGGATTGGGAGAAATATACTGAGGATACTGCGCTAGAATTGCCCGGTGGCTTCCTTCATTTTTGGAAGTAGGGTGGGTGGAACGTGCAATGTGCCCTTACCGATACCGACTTCGATGTCGGGTTTCGTGAGACCATGAAAGTCGCTTCCACCGGTGACCAGTAGGCCGAGCTGTTGAGCCAGGTTGAGGTATTCTCGGGTCTGTCGAGCAGCATGGGTACTATAGTAGACCTCGACACCGTCGAGTCCCTCGGCTTTGAGCTGTCGAACCAGATCAACCAGAGAATGGCCTTCAAGCTTGACCCATGTCGGGTGGGCCAGAACGGCAAGTCCTCGAGCTGCTTTGATCCAGCTGATTGCTTCGGCTGGGCTCGGGAGCTCCCGAGGAACATAGGCCGGTTTACCTTCGGCAAGGAAGCGATCAAAGGCCTCTTTCGCGGAAGCGACGACGTGCTTGTCCATTAAGACACGGGCGATATGCGGTCTGCCGATCGAATCGGTGCCGGCGAGTGCACGGACTTCGTCATATGTAATGTCGATCCCGAGGGTCTGTAATCGTTCGATGATCCGAGGGTTTCGGCGGTGGCGACTTTCTCGCAGGGTCCTCAGGCGCTCAAGCAAATCGAAGTCCTGCCAATCAAGAAAATACCCAAGAATGTGCAACTCGGAGTCGTCGGCAAACGAGCTGATTTCCACTCCGGGTATGATTTCGATTCCGCACTGTTGTCCTGTCGTAAAGGCTTCGGCGATACCCGTCGTGATGTCGTGATCGGTGATCGCCAAGGCTGTCACCCCCGCGAGGTGTGCCATGTTCACCACCTCGGTAGGCGTGCAACTCCCGTCGGAGTGGGTGGTATGCAGATGAAGGTCTAGACGGCTCATGTCGATGGTCCTGAGGTTAAGGGTTTCTGTGCCGCAAGTTGGGCCGTGTAGACGGAGTCCAACTCGTTCGTTCTTTCGTGGAGCCCTTCGTCATAATGGAGAACGCGGAGGCCAGGTGTGAGGCTCAAGAGTTCACAGGGCGCAAGGCAAAACTCCCGACGCTTTGGATGTTGGTGCCGGACGTGGTTGTCGATGGTAAAGGTTTCATACAACAAGACACCGCCGGGCTTCAACGCGTCGATGAGATAGGGGAGGAGCGGTCGGTTCAGGTAAAAGAAGATGAGAATGACATCGTATGTTTCATGCCCGAGATTCGGCCCCCACGGCGGCGACTGTTCCAAATCAAGCACTCGAGAACTGATACCGGAGAGATGTCGTGTTCGGGCGACGGCAGAAAGTTGTGTGAGGGCCTGTTCATCGCGATCGACGGCTTCGACCTGGTACCCCAGCGAGGCGAGGAACAACGCGTGACGTCCGCTGCCGGAAGCTACGTCGAGGACCTTCCCTTTGGGAAGACGATGAAGTTGTTGGATGAGAAACTGGGCCGGTGGTGGATCAGCGCGGACAACCTGCTGCGCGAGCCTTGTGCGTTCGATGCAGATCCCGACGGAGCGGGTGACGAAGGAAATCGGGGGATGCAACTTCCGCAGCCACAGTTTGACGCGACTGATCGGGAATTCATCGAACAGGGCTGCCAGGAGTCGTTCCCCCAGGGTTTCCAGCAGCTGAGACTCTTGAACGGTTCCAATGTCGATGACCAGCTGAGCCACTTTCGCATAATCGATCGTGTGGACAAGATCGTCGGACAACCCTGCCGCACTCAGGCGACAATCCAATTCTAAATCGACAGCAAGGGGTTGGGGGCGAGTGCGTTCCTCGGGCGTCACGCCGCAACGGCCGCGAAACTCCAATTGTTCGATCACGATCTGTCCACCCATTGAGGCATTGTCGAGGATCGGATTTCGGGCTGTCAAGCGAGGAAGGGTGATAGGCTGGGGGTGGCAGACGCGCCGGCTACGATGCTAGAGGAAGTACCGGCTGGTATCGAATTTATGCTCCGTATTGTCGATCAGGCGCATGATGCTGTGACGGTGCTCACCGACCTCGTTTTTCTCGGTCAGGTCCAGCTCAGGGCCGTGATCGATGGGAGTGCCCTGCGCATCGGTGATGATTTTGACGAGCGGCCGCTCGCTCTCGGTCTTGTCGGCGGCGGGCTTGAGCACGACGGCGAATTCGTCAGAGTCGAGGACCACCAGGCTGCCGATCGGGATGATCCCCACGCAATTGACGAAGAGTTTGAGCAAGGTCGCGTCAAAACTTCTGCCGGATTTCGCGAGCATCATGTTGAGTACTTTCGATGGCGACATCGGTTCTCGGCGGTAGACGCGAGAAGACGTCATGGCATCGTAACAGTCAGCGATCGTGAGAATGCGCCCCGTTAAAGAAAGTGCCCATGGTGTTTTTAGTTTGGGATAGCCTGAATGGTCCGAGTTCATGTGGTGCTCAAAGGATGCTGCGGCCATGCGCGCTGGAAGGTTGGTGATACCGCGTAACTGAGTAAGACTCAAGACTCCTTCCGTGGGGTGATTGCGCATCATCGTCCATTCGTCTTCGGTAAACTCACCGGGTTTATTCAGGACTTCAAGTGGAATGGTCGATTTTCCCATGTCGTGAAACAGCGCGGCCAAGCCGAGATCGGCCAGCTCGACTTTCGGATAACCGGCTCTGTTTGCGAGCGCGATGGAGAGGAGTGAGACGTTGACGGAGTGGTTATGCGTGTATTGATCGTGACAGCGAAGCGTTGTGAGGCCCAGCATGATCGGCTCGTCCTGCATCATCAAGTCGACGATATTTTGAATCGCGCGTTTAGCCTGCTTAAAGTTCAGCGCTTTGCCGTCACGAGCCGACTGAGTCAGCTGGCCCACTGCATCGCCGGCTTTACCGTACGCGGCTTTCGAGCGTGCTTTGTGCCGAACCTTCGAATTCCCCTCGTCAGGAAGATCTTCTTTCAGGTTGAGGAATCGAGGGTCTTTCAGCTCGATGCCGGCTACCGATAGGTTCGTCAATTCCTGTCGGAAATCTTCGATCGATTTGGTTGCCGGGTCAAGGTTGACGAAGAGGTTGGCGAACTCACGAAGGTCCTTCGAAGCAACCGATGAAGAAAAGGTCAACCCGCCGATCCGCCACTTTTTCAAGGCGTCAAGGATGCTGGAGACGACCAGCATTTGTTGCGCTGTCACTTTCAGATGGTTGTCTCCGAGGAAGAGGAAATCATCCTGCACCCACAAGGTGACTGGTTGGTCGTGGGCAAGGGTTTCGATGAGGGTCAACATCGTTTCGACGGGTTTGTCGAGAGCAGCGTTGGCCTGGCCATGGATCTTCGACGTCTTAATCAACGTATTCAACTGTGTGATGAGCTGAAATCCCAGCATCACCAACTGTTGATCGAGGATATCTCCGGCTTCTGATCCTTGGCCGATCTTCTGCGAAAGGGACTTTTCGTGTGTCAGGATCGGATGCGTATTGTCTTCGCCGAGCGGGTATCGTGGAGATTTTGGCGAGCGTTCCTTCACGATCATCCTGCCTACTGTGATGCTCCGGTGGACGGGATGCCACGTTGTAGCCGCTGAGCTTGCGACAATGCCGCGGCGCAGGCTTGACGAACCGCCGCGCTTCCCTTTTTGGCCCCAAGTGAGAGAGCCGCGATTGCGGCAGGGGTGGCGAGCTTTCCGAGCGTTTCTGCTCCGATGACCGCCAACTCTTCTTTTTTCCTTCGATTCATCCAGGCCCATTCGGTCATCAGGCCTTGCCAATAGGGAACTGCTTCGTCGCCGCATGTGGCGCGGACGGCCTGAAAGATCGCTCGGCGTTCGCTGATGGGACGATCCATGAACCTTTCTTCCGCCAGAAGAGGAGACCAAAGGGAGAAGGGAACGGTGTACTGGCCGGACATGAGCAGCTTGAGCGAGGCAAAACGGACTCCTTCATCTTCATCGGTCGAGAGGGAGACGAGTTTTGTGCCATTGCCGTTGGGCCGGAACAAGCCGAGGGCACGGACCACTTCGCGACGAACTTGCGCGTCGGGATACCGGACCAATTTTTCGACTGGATCGGCGAACCTGGGGTTGTTCCACTTGATCAGGATCAAAAGCAGATTACGAACATACCCAGGCCTACGATCCGATAATCCCCGTAGCAGTGGATCCGGGTGGTCTGTCGCCAAGACCGCGAGAGCCTCCGACACAATGGCTTGGTGGAGCGGTGATGTGACGTTCGCAAGAAGAGAACAGAGCGAAGGGACGGCATCCGGTTTCATCAGCAGCAAGATGGTGGACAGTCCTTTCACGTCGGCGTTGGGACTCCGGTTGAGATAGGTTTCGATCATCCTCACCCGTTCCGAGCGGCCGAGTCCATCGAGGAGAGAGGTCAACTGTTGCCTGTGTTCCTCGTCCAGATCAGGCCGTACGGCATCCGTTTCGTGGAGGAGGCTTAAGACGTTCTCCAGCACCGTCCATTTGCCATCGCGAAGAAGAGAGTCCACGACGTTACCCCACAGAGTGAAGAGTTTCGTCAGCAACGCCGGAGACTGCTCTGATGCGAGGATTGCCGTCAACATGTCCAGGATGTACATGAGACTGTCCTGTTTTCGCTCTGCCTCGATTTCTTGCATCAGGACGGCAAGTTCTTCTTCCGTGACCTCATAGCCCGCAAGTCCGGACTGGAAACGGTTCCTGGCGCTCCCCGAACCTTTGTTTTCGGCATCGGTTCCCGCTCCGCTGCGCTTCTTGCGTTCCCGTTCCCGATCCAGCAATTCTCTGAGTGTCGAATCCGACGAGCTCATGGTTCCGTCGAGGCGGATGAAGGCGTCGTTACCTGCCGAAAAGTTTGAGAGTTCCTCGGCCGTCACGAGCGTGATCGTCGACAGATTCCGAGACCAGAGGCGGGTGACGATATCATCGTCGTTCTCATTCGAGTCCGCATCGCTCCATAAGGAGGAGAGGAAAAGCGACAGATCATCCTGTGTGAGACCTTGGTGTAGGACTAGTTCTCGGATGCCGTCGGCGTAGAGTTTGAAGGCTACGCTCTCGCTTCCTCCATCCTTTTCCGCTTGGTACACGACGGAGTCCTTGCACATCAATTCGGACCGTTGAACGAGGAAAGCCAGTTTTGAATGAGTCTCGAGGTGGCGGGTCAATTCTTCGAACAGCTGCTGCGTAAATTTCTGGGCAACGGGATTCGTTGAGCCGTACGTCCGGTTCGATTTGGCCGTCTTGTCCAATAGTTTTAGGACACGTTTGACCGAGACAATCTCCGGGTCTTCAGCGGCGCGAGCGGCGACTGCGGCGGCCATCATTTCTTGAGCCGTTTTGAGGTCCGTTGTCATACGTAAGACCTACCGGCAGATCACCGCTTCGTCAAGAAAATCACGGTTCTTTACAGTCGTTTGAACATGAATACGGCGCATAGTTCGTGCCTTGTCTGTCACGCCAGGCATCGGTAGAATGCGACACGCAACCATATGAGTAGAACTCCGCTCATCATCTGTTTCGGCGACAGCCTGACGGCGGGATTCCAGTCGCCGACCAGAGACAATCCGACCGGACGAGAGACTCCATACGGGCAGTTTCTGCAATCTCTTTTAGGGCCTGCGGGACAAGTTCGCATCTCTGGGATCTGCGGTGAGTTGACTGGCGAAATGGTCATGCGATACCGGCACGATGTGCTCGATCATCAGCCGGGCTTTGTGCCGATCCTCGGGGGGACCAACGATCTGGGGTGGAACGCGGCACCATCAGAAATTATGCGCAATCTGGCCACGATGTACGAGGAAACGCTTGCGATGGGAAGCCTGCCCATTCCAGTGACGGTTCCCTCCATACGAGTTGAGGACAGTTCTGACAGTCGAGAAGGAAATGCGTGGGTTGCCGACCATCTTATCCGGCGAAGCCGGTTGAACAATCTCATCCAAGAGTATGCCAACTCTAAAGGCATCGCCTGCGTTGATCTTTTCTTGGCCACCGTGGATCCTGAGAGCGGGCAGTTGGCGGAGATGTATTCGAACGACGGGATTCATCTGACCACCGCTGGGTATCGGCTATTTGCCGAGCAGGTCGCAGATATCTTGAAATTGCTGTTGGGGCAAAACAGGCAACCATGAATTCCAGTCTCCAACCCGTCACTGACCGGGAGTTTGATGAGGTGGTTTCGGTCAGCACCGTCCCTGTGTTGGTGGAATTTTGGAAACCAGGCTGCGGTCATTGCCGAGCCCTCATGGCGGAGCTCGAAGGCTTGCAAACCGAGGTGGGATCGAGCCTTCTCATTCTCACGATGAATGTGGATGAAAATTTTCAAATCCCCGCCGAATTGGAGATCTCCTCTCTTCCTGCATTGGCGCTCTATCGGAACGGTGAATTTGTAAAATTTGTCGGAGGGCTCGGAAAACAGGATGAGATTGTGAAGCAGATTGAGTGTGAGTGAAATCTACTGACGACATCGGGCTCAAAAAACCCCTCATGAGCCTGTTGCCGGTCAAACATAAGCCGCACTGTTGCTAATAATCTCCTTCTCTCAACTTCTCTACAGGCTCTTGAGAAACTCAATCAGGTCATACCGTTCCTGGTGACTAAGTTCTCGCCCGACGACACCATTTCCGGACCGTCCGTTCCTGAATTCGTGACCACTGTTGAGGTTGCCGGGGATAGAGGTGTCGAGTCGAAACATTCCGTCTGAACATTGAGTGCGATACCCCATTTGCGCCGGATCATATTCACGATTACCCAAGCAGAAAAGCCTTGGCCGTTCATCAACAGGCGAAAGTAACGCATACATAGTCGGGACCGACCCGTTATGGAGAAAGGGTGCGGTCGCCCAGATTCCGTTGAGGGGGCGGGCTTTGTAAATGGTTTTGGTCTGAATGAGATTTGGCCGGTACCCGTTCATGCTGTCGCGGTCGGCTGGCGCGATGTTGTGCTCGTCGTACCAGGAAGTGGTCGCCTTATCGACAACCGCTGCAAGAACCTTCCCAAATGTCCCCTTGACGACGGTCCCATTGTCCTTGGACGTTCCCAGAACATCGAGATATGCTGGAAGAGTGATCTGACGCTTCCCCAAAATCCACGCTTGACCAGGGTCTGTCCCAATCTCGGCAATCGGAACTTCTACTAAATCGAGATAGCGTTCACGAGCCTCATTTGGGGTCTGCCAGTGCTTATCTGTCCAGAAGGAGGCTTCATTCACGGGCGCGAGATGGCAGCTTTGACACAACTCTTGATACAGGGCGCGACCGCGCTCCTTACGCACTTGGTCGATGCTGCCCAGAACATCTTCAGGCCATAGTGGTGAGCGGAGGCCTTTGAAGCCTGGTGTGCCGGAATGGGGGTTCTTGCCGGCCAGCAATTGCTCGATCTCATGCAATTCCTGAACTCCGACGGTGGACTTGTAGAGTGGTCGTGTGGGATTGACGAGATTAATTTTGGCTCCGACGCCGAGCGCTTCACCCGCGTTGCGGAACATCGGCTGCATAATGGACGCATCATATTCCACCCACGTAAACCAATACGTATCCCAAATATGTGGGTAATTCACCGGCGCATTGTTGCCCGTCAGATTGACCTTGGCGTCAAACCCTGGAGCACCGAGCAAATCGGTGAAAAATACCTGTGTCCCAATTCGATTGATCGCGTCCAGGCGTGCAAAGCCCTCTTCGACATTCTGATCGGCGACGGTATCGGTGATCGTCTTCAACTGTTGGATTTTGGCAAGCAGTGTCTTCAGTTTGCCTTGTAGCTGAGTCGCGTGCTCCGCCGTATAGGCCTCACCCAGGACTCGCTTCGCGAATCGCCCAAATCGACCGGGGACTGCGTCTGTCTGGGCTAACGCCAACGCGACCGCATTGCGAAACTTGCCGAGGTCGGTCATGGCGGGCGCTCCATCAATACGAAGACTGGTGCCTCGGTATTCGATCTGTCCTGTGTGACAGGCGGCACAGGTAAACCCAATGTGATCGGGCTGCATCTCGCCGGTGACAGGATCGGGAGAAGCGGGCAACTTGCTGAACCCGACAGGCAAGCCGTCCGGGTTGCCATAGAACGTGAGGCGTTTGTCTTGGGACCCAACATCGTTTCCCGCCTGTTTGGGACTGGGGATGAAGCCATACCGCCGCAGGTATTCCGAATCCGAGAGCAAGCCAGGAGTGCTCAGCGACGAAAGTTCAGGTTGTTCAAGTGCCAAGAACCAGCTGTAGGGAACCGGCAAGGTGGAAGTGCCTTGCGAGACATGGTGAAACCAGAACCGTTCGTCGGGAGACCAATTTTGTTCGAGCCAGCGAACTTCCTTTACAGGAGGATTGTGGGGGATGGTGGGCACATACAGGGTGGGCATCGAACAACCGGTCATCGACAGGAGTGCGAAAGATATCAGCAGCATCGAATGCGTTTTCATAGTAACTCCTCCGCGAACAGGCATGACGCATGTTTTCTTATGATCGAGCTAAAGGCATGCATTGGACCAGGGCCATTTTAGAAGGAAGTGGTTTGGATTTCAAAGTGTCGTGAGCTTGTCTCGGAAAGGAGAACGTCGAGGAGGTGACTACATTCTGATAACGGGCGAGTCAATCCCATTTTTAGTTGAAGAGGTGCGCAGCGATCCAGGTTATCTATCACTTGTCCAGGTTAAGCGTTCAGCGAGCCAGATAATTGGTGGTCTTGAGACTGCGGTCCAAGTCGCCGAAGTCCATGAGCCGATGCAGCGTCAGGGTTTCCTCCAGCCCTTTCTCCAGCCTGGCGCCCGCCGAGCGGTTGAGGACTCGTCGCTCGCGCCGGAGCTCCAGGAGAGCCGTTCGGGCATCCACAGAAGTGGGCCGCTCATAGGCCTGCCGCCCTCAGTCCGGCTATACCGTTCGTCTACCAGTCTCGTCACTTCGACCTCTAGGACCTCCACGACGGCCTGCAAGCCCCGGGGAATCATGGCTTGGGCGAGGGCAACCAGGTTTGCCTGGTCATCCACCGGCGGGATCACGTCCAGGGCTCGTCGTCGGACTGGTTGGATCTGTAATCCCAAAATAGGAGCAGGGCAATGGTCGTGTATGGACTACCCCAGGTTTGTGCAGGCAATCTTGCCAAATGACACGGAATCAATTTTCCGGGTTCCTGATAAGTGAAACGTGACGGAGTCTGTAGATCGGCCGGGAATATGTCGCGCTGGTTTCGGTTCCGCTTGGACAGAGTAAGAGATGAAGGATCAATGAGGCCGAACGAGCCGATTCGGATTAGGCTGGGCGAGGCGGGAAGGCTGATCGTACAGCTCCCGTATTCCTCCCTTGATCATGTGGCGAAGATGAAGACGCTGGCCGGTCGTCGCTGGCATGCCGACGGCCGGTACGGGACCGTACCTAGAATTGACGACGTCATTTCGCATCTGCTCACGTTGTTTGCAGGAGAGCCGGTCAAGGGGGAACCCTCGCTGCGTTTGAATTTGCGCAGTAGAAATATCCTGGGGTGATTGCCGTAGCGGTTGCAAGGCTTGCGCCGGCTACATCGCTTCTATGCGTATGCCTGGAGGCCGTGCGTGGGAGAGCCAAAGCGGGCCAGGCAATCCGTCTGTCTATCCAGTGCCCAGGACTTTGGCGGCTTTTTTGATATCCCGTGTCTTGACCCACAGAATGGCGCCGAAGCGTCCCTGACCGGCCGTTGTAGCGGTCACAGCAGTCAGGTTGATCTTGGCTGAAGCAAGTTGGTCAGTCAGAGCCACCAGCGCTCCTGGACGATCATCGCCATCAGCCAAGAAACATACTTTCGGGCCCTGCATTTTCCACTTCAGCGGCTTCACAACATCCTTGAACACGGTGAGATCTTCGGGCACCACATCCACTTGCGTGCGACGATTCCGAGGAAACGCATGCACCGCCAGCAGGTTGACTCCAGCGTCGTGGAGTGGCCTCAGCATGTGAGCCAAGGTCCCCGACTTATCTGGAATGGTCACCTTGAAATAATGAGCAGTGCGAATCAGATCGGCCATAAGCCCCTCCTCTACCCGTCCTCATAGCGGGTATCATCCAGTAGAACATGTGTCGCGCTGAAAGAAGCATGTGGGAACATCCTTACGGCTACCTACCTCCGCCCGCAGATCCGTCATGATGGAATGGAAAGCATCACCCATAGCCTAGGCGCTCATCCCTGAGAAATGCAACCAGGTAAAGACGTCTTTACAGGGTGATTCAGTGGCTGCAAAGCCGGCTTGACCAGTCAGCTTTGGGCGCGGACGGGATGATCAAAAAAATGAATGTCCCGAGTTTAGTCCTCGCTACTTTCCGGGCTCGAAAAGTAGAGAAAGGAGTTGGTCTCGGCTGATTTCGAAATGAGTGGCCACATCTGCAAGGATTGCCGAAAGCGTTCCGATGCGGAGCAGAGTATGTTGCGGAATTGTCACCTGGTGCTCGCCATGTTGAAGCGTTGTGACGCGGAGATGGCTACCGGTCTGACGAGTAATGGAGTAACCGAGCTGGCGAAGTGCTTGGGCGAGATCGTTTCCCGACAGATCTCGGGCAAGCCTCATACGGCGATGACTTCTTCGCGGACATGATGGAGACGGACAACCTTTGGCCTCTTTCCTTCCTCAAAGTGACAGCGGACTGCCTCTCTGACTTGTGCGGGTAACCCCGCCAGGGTATCAACTTCAGCAAAAAATTGATTGGCCAAGCGCGCGTGCGATAAATCCACCCTCGGGGGCTTCCTCCACAATAAAGATCAGCTCAGTCATCATAAAGCCTCACCAAGTGGGTCTTGGCCAATCGTAGCCCTGTGCCTTCATATTGTTTATCCCTGCAAGCATGTCGCTGACCTCCGGAGCGAAGCGCTTGTTAGATAGTCGTTTGCAAAGCTCAGGGTTTCTTCGCCACCACTTTACCGTTTTCCCACACGTAGATCGGCGTCCCATACATCTTGGCGGTTTTGCGAGCCGCCTTGGCCGCTCTACGGAGTGCCCGCCCCACGCTCTGCACAAACCGTGTGTTTTCCGCCTGTCGCTTTGTCTTCATGTAACTCTCTCCAACAGCTGAGGGGCAGACCCAGAATTATCATAGATTGCCCATGCATCAGCAAGAGGGCGGTACAAGGTATAAAAGTTTCTGGTACTGTGATCAAACCGGCAGATGACGTCAGACCTGGGGACATCATGGCCGCCCTGACGAACGCGACCTGCGATTCGTTGGAGTGCCAGATGGACCGACGGTAAGGACAAGAACACAATATCAATCCGGTATCCGTCTGACTTCCACTTCTTCGGCAGTCGAAGATAGGTGCGGCCGCTTAACGCGCTTTCAAATGCAAAACTTTTCCGCGTCTTAGCCAAACGAGAGAGTTCATGGAGGACAAGGCGACCTGCTGGTCGAGCGGCTAGTTCTGGCCGAAGAGGCGAAAGCCCGCCAGCGATGAGATCGGCATTCACAAAGTGAACCACCTCGGTTTCGCGAGGCAGAAATTCTCTAGCAAACGCAGTTTTTCCCGAGCCGTTTGGCCCGGCGATGATGATGCAGCGAGGGTGTCGAATCGATCGGTGATTCACTAATGTGATCAGCCAGCGACCGGCTGCTGATAATCCACTTCAATCGTGAAGCCAAGGTCTTGGATCATGCCCCAGACTTCGGGAGCCGGTGCGCCAGGGGTCGTCAGATAGCCGTTCACGAAGACTGAATCGGCGGGATAAAGTGCTAACGGTTGGAGGCTACGTAGATTATGTTCCCGCCCGCCCGCGATGCGGATTTCCGTGCGGGGGTGCAGAAAACGGAAGAGGCAGAGTATTTTTAAACAGCGTTGAGGTGTAAGGGAATCACAATTTTCCAGTGGTGTGCCGGCAACCGGATGCAGTGTATTCAGCGGGATCGAATCCGGTTTCACGTCACGCAGAGCAATCGCCAACTCTATCACATCCTCATCCTTCTCTCCCATGCCTACGATCCCACCTGAACAGATTTCCAGTCCAGCCGCTCGCGCATTCCGAATGGTCGCGAGCCGGTCTTGGAAGGTATGGGTGGTGCAGATCGAAGAATGAAAGGCTTCGCTGGTATTCAGATTGTGATTCACCCGGTCGACGCCGGCGGCTTTCAGACGCTTGGCTTGGGATTCACTTATCAGGCCGAGTGAACAGCAGATCTGGATGGGAATCTCCTGCTTGATCGAACGAACGGCTCCCGCGATTTCGTCGATTTCTCGATCCAACGGACTGCGTCCGCTGATGACGATGCAGTAACGCTGGGCTTTTGATGCAGCTGCTTGTCGCGCACCTTCGATCATCTGTTTTTGTGGTAGCAGGTTGTAGCGCTGGATCGGCGCCGTCGAGATTGACGACTGTGAACAATAGTGACAGTCTTCCTGGCAAGCCCCGCTCTTCGCATTCTGCAACATCTGGAGGCGCACGGTCCGGCCGAAGTATTTGGAGCGGACTTGAAAGGCTGCATGCAACAAGGCGAGCAATTCGTCATCCGGTGTCGTCAAGACGGAGCGGCACTCTTTTTTGGTAAGGAGTTCGTCGTACAGCGCCTTTTCGGACAGGGTTGTGTAGTTCATGTGAGCCTCAAAAAGGTAACGATAGAGTCATCTGATGATCTGTTGATCCGTGATTGCTCGGATGCTATTCAACAGATCCGCAGATCAACAGATTTCGAATTTTATGAGGGGGAAACCTACACGGTTTCAAACGGAGAAGCAATGCCTTGATAGGGGATAGCACGCACCAAGGTAGGCTCTCCGGTTGAACAGGCGGCAGTTTGTCCAGCCTCCAGCCAGGGGAGGGCGGTGAGCGTGTTCCACTTGGCGCAACGACGGCACCGCCCGGTCCATTCGACGGACTCCTGCTGGCATTGCGTACAAATGTAGGGGACCACAACCCGCTTCTTGAAGCTGAGGGCCTTCTTCAATTCAACGATCGCCTCTTCAAAATGCTGTTTCCGCAAGTACAGGTTGGCCATGATCTTGTGGTAGTCCAGTAAGTGATCCTGTGGCCCCTCTATGGTGGAAAGCAGGTCGAACGCTTCATCCACCATTTCCAGCCGATAGTAGAGCTTGCCGAGATAGAACTGGAGGACCGGATTCTGAGGGTTCTGCTGTAAGGCCTCCTGATAGACCCGAATGATTTCACTAGGCTCGCCCTGATCCAAGAAGAGTTCTTCCAGCCGGTGAAGGATAATCACACTTCGAGTGCGTGAGTAGACCTTCTTGAGGATTTCGACTGCATCTTTGGTCTTACCTTCGTGGAGCAGAATCTCGCCCATACCGATATAGGCGGGGAGAAAACTGCGATCCTTCTTGATGGCGCCTCGGAAGTATCGACGAGCTTTGTCGGGATGTCCACGTTCGAGCAATTGACGCCCGACTTCATACATGCATCCGACCAGCAGTGCCGCTTCCTTCTGCTTTTCAGGGGTGGGAAGATTGGCCTTGAGCAATCGGTGTTGAATCTCAAGCGCTTCACTCCACCGCTCCATACGGATATTGAGATTTCGCTTCCGTATAAGCGCCGTCAGGTTATCCGGTTCAATGTTGAGGATTTTCTGGAGCGTCTGAAGCGCCTCTTCATATCGTTTGGCTTCTTCCAAATCCTTGCCTAATTCCAACAGGACTTCGATGTTCCGATCGTCCACCCGTTGCGCATGCTGATGGAGTCGGATTGCCTCAGGATAATTCTGTTCGGATCGGTGGATGTTCCCGAGCCATAGGAGCGAATCGACCCTATTGGGATCGATGGCTAGGGCCTTCTCCAAGAGAGTGATGGCTTCGATGATGCGCTTCGACATGAACGCGTGGGTTCCGTCTCGGTGGAGTGTATCGACCTTCTCCTTGCGACGGACGAGGCGGCTGGTACGCCAGTTTAAGATCAAGTGCGCCGTTTGCTGCAGTCCCACCACAAGGGTCGCGAGCACCGCTCCCAATGCCATGGAAATCAGCACAAGTGTGACAGGGCTGAGTTCAAACTCGGCGCCAGGTGCGGTATGGACTACGACCGTTCCCGGGTTCAACTCGCGAAAATAACTGTAAATGAACACGCCGGCGCTGATGAAAAAAATGGTGACCAGCAGTTTAAACATGGCCTAGACCATCTTCCGAGAAGTCGTTTGCTGGATCATGTGTCTCTTCGGTGCGGTAGCCGAAACCGACGCATGACTTGGAACCGGGATAGACCGGGCGTCGCTCCACAGGCGCTCAAGGGCATAATGCGAACGCGTGTCGTGCCTGAACACATGGGCGACAACGTCGCCAAAATCGATCAGGACCCACTGACCCGAAATTGTGCCTTCGAGACTCAGTGGGCGTTGGCCCACGCGCGAGAGTACTTCGCTGACGAAATCAGCAATTGCGCGTGTTTGTCGGTCGGATTCGGCCGATCCAATGACCAAATAATCAGCGATTGACGTAAGCGGAGCGACATGGAGGACTTGGACATCAAGGGCCTTCTTGTCGAGCATCGCTCTGGCTACGGCGAGGGCGGTGGCCTTAGATGCGCGTGCGATCACTTTCCTCCTGATAAAGGCTATGGCGAAGTATATAGGATTCTACCGAGGGGGGCAACATCTCTGCTAAGGGTAGTCCATCCCGAACTCGCCGCCTAATTTCTGAGGCCGAGATCGAACAGGGTGGGAGGGCTAGATAGGTGATCCCTGGGCAGGAAGGGATGACGATGTCGAGTCGCTTCTGAACACCGTTGTCGAGACGGGCAAGAGTCAAAGGATCCAGCTTTGGGAGTAACGGCATCTCAGCCAGCGCCTGGAACGATCGGCCAGGTCGAGGCACCACCAAGAAATGACAGATCTTTAAGAGCTCGTATGGTTCTCTCCATGTAGGGAAGTCAAGAAACGCGTCAAGACCAATGACGAAGAACAGCTCTGTGGATGGGCCATAGTGGCTCTGTAATGAGCGCACGGTATCGATTGAGTAGGACTTTCCCCTTCGCTGTATTTCGATATCCGAGACCGTGAGAAGCGGGCTGTCGGCAATCGCGAGACGTACCATGTCAATGCGAACGTTCGCCGGCGCCAGTGAGCCGTCTTGTTTATGGGGCGGGTCGCCGGTCGGGATGAATAAAATCTGGGAGAGCTGCATACATTCATGTACGTGATGAGCAATGGTCAGATGACAATTATGAATAGGATTGAAGCTGCCACCGAATAAGCCGAGGCGTTGTGGCGGGGAATGTTGAGTACTGAGCGCTGAGTGCTGAAAGTCGGGGTTGGAAGAATTCATGACTCAGCACTCAGCACTAGAGGATGACTAAATTGTCCCGGTGGATGACTTCCTCATACTCTTGGGGGCCGAACTGCTCATGAATGGCCGCTGTCTTGAGGCCTTTCATCTGACTCAATAGGTCGGATGGAACGTTCACCAAGCCTTTGGCAAATTCCTTTCCATCTGTATCGAGACAACTGACTGGATCACCGGCATCAAATGATCCCGTCACCTGAAGGATGCCTGATGCCAGCAAGCTTTTCCCTCGCTTGATCAAGGCATCGACTGCCCCCTGGTCGAGATGGACCTGGCCGCGTGAGCGAAGTGTAAAAGCGATCCAATGTTTACGGCTGTTCAGTCGACGTTCCCGGGCAAGAAAGAGACTTCCACCGGGCCCGCCTCCAAGGACCGCTGGGAGAAGGCCGGCTCGTTCACCATTAAGAACTAGAGTCGAGATTCCATACTCGCTGACTTTCTTGGCTGCTCGAAGCTTGGTCGCCATCCCGCCTGTCCCTTCAAATGTGCTGGAAACTCCTGCCAAGCGTTCGACGTCTTGGGTAATCTCTACAATCAACGGAATCAATGTCGCCGACGGGTATTTCCGGGGATCTTCCGTATACAGTCCATCGACATCAGAGAGAATCACCAGCAAGTCTGCATCGGCCAGGTGAGCCACTTCGCTCGCGAGGGTGTCGTTGTCACCGACCCTGATTTCGTCAACCGCGACGGTGTCATTTTCATTGATGATGGGCACGATGCCGAACCCGATGAGGGCCGCCAGTGTATGGCGAGCGTTCAGGAATCGGCGGCGATCAGCGAGATCCTGGTGGGTGAGCAGTATCTGCGCCACTTGAATATTGAGACGTTCAAAGGCTTTTTCATAGGCCCACATGAGCCGGCTCTGTCCCACCGCTGCCGCTGCCTGCTTGACAGGGAGGCTCCTGGGGTAATCCTTCAGCTGCAACTTTCGGATACCGGAGACGATGGCACCGGAAGAGACCACCAGGATTTCCCGACCCTGTGTTCGGAGCCCAGCGATTTCATCAGCCAATCGCTCGATTTGTTGAGGGCGCAGACCTTCCGCACGCGAAGCGATCAGGCTGCTGCCGATCTTGATGACGACCCGCTTCGCTTGGGCTAAGAGCTTGTCTCGCATAGTGTCTTTCGTAAACGCTCTACCTGTTTCCCAAGGTAGGTGACCAAGTCATCAAGCCCATTGTTAGTGACGGCAGAAATTGGCAAGCAGGGATAGTCGTTGAGGCGACAATAGGCCTGCAGCTGGGCAAGTCGTTCGCCAGCGCCAATTACATCGATCTTGGTCGGAACAACGGCGACTGGGCGCTTAGTGAGCGCTTTGTCATAGGCGGTAAGTTCACGCCGTAGGGTCTCAAAACTCACCACTGGGTCGTCAGGAGCCCATTCTGAGACGTCGATCAAATGGAGCAAGAATGCGGTGCGTTCGATATGGCGGAGAAACTGCACGCCCAGACCTTTCCCTTCGTGGGCTCCCTCGATCAGGCCGGGAATGTCGGCCACGACAAAACTTCGGTCGGATCCCCAGCGGACAACCCCGAGATTGGGGATTAGAGTGGTGAAGGGATAGTCGGCGATCTTGGGCCGGGCTGCTGAGATAGCTGCAATGAGCGTCGACTTGCCGGCGTTGGGAAAACCAACCAGGCCGACGTCGGCGAGTAGTTTCAGTTCAAGCCGCAATGTTCGTTCTTCACCTGGAGCTCCGGGAGTGCACTTCGTCGGCACTCGATTCACGGAGGTGGCAAAGTTGCTGTTGCCTTTCCCGCCTCGCCCTCCTTTGGCGATGACGGTCGTTTGGCCGTCCTCGATGAAATCCGCAAGTATTTCTTTCGTCTGGTCATCATAGACGATGGTGCCGACAGGAACAGCGATGGCCAGATCTGCTCCGGAACGGCCAGTACAGTTGGAACCCCCGCCGGATCGTCCGTCTTGAGCCTCATAATGGTTCTGGTAGCGGAAGTCGAGCAAGGTCGTCAATCGATGAGACGCGGTCATGACGATGTTGCCACCGTCGCCTCCATCCCCGCCGTCCGGTCCTCCGCGTGGAACAAACATCTCCCTCCGGAAACTGCAGATGCCGTTTCCGCCATGACCGGCTCGCACTGTGATGTGCACCTCATCGACAAACATAACTGTCAACATTCCGCAAGCAAATCAGTAACTAGCTTGAAAAGTATACTCAACTCTGACCCGAAGGGGGAGAATGATCCAGCTTGGTCGTAAAGGAGGGAGTAGAGAGGAAAATCAGGATTTCGTTGGAATAGGATAGACGCTGACTTTTCGTCTGCCGCGTC
Source organism: Nitrospira sp. (assembly GCA_029194725.1). Lineage (GTDB taxonomy): Bacteria > Nitrospirota > Nitrospiria > Nitrospirales > Nitrospiraceae > Nitrospira_D. Next base: position 68,710 of record JARFXQ010000008.1, read on the forward strand.
CACCTTCAAACTTCACCACACCGCTCATCTTGGCAAATAGAGTATGGTCTCTTCCAAGGTCTACATTGAATCCAGGGAAAAACTTGGTGCCGCGCTGGCGGACGATAATGCTGCCGGCCGTCACAGTCTGACCACCATAGGCCTTCACGCCCAAATATTGAGGATTGCTGTCACGACCGTTACGTGATGATCCGCCGCCCTTGTTTGTTGCCACGGTATGCCCTTCCTATGCCTTTAGGCCGTTGCAATATTCCTGATCAACAACTGGGTAAATCCTTGTCGGTGTCCACGAGTCCGGCGGTAGTTCTTGCGGCGCTTCTTCTTAAACACGGTGATCGATCGGGTCCGACCTTGGCGCACGATTTCAGCCGTGACCTTGGCCCCGTCAATGAGAGGCTGTCCAACCAGAATGCCGGCATCGCCATGCACGAGACAGACCTTGCTGAGTTCTATCTGGGCCCCGACGTCTCCCGGCAGCCGCTCGACCTGAATTGTCGTGCCTGCTTCAACCCGATATTGTTTGCCGCCTGTTTCAACGATCGCGTACATAATCCCTTCTCCGAGCTTGAGGAACGGTTCATTTAACATGTGGATACGAGAGGTGTCAAGTGAGCGAGGAGCGTTCAGAGCTCATTGGCCACCCCAAAGCCCCTCTTTAGAAGGCTATGAGGACGGTCGTCCTGACAAGTATGCTTGGCGTCATCATTGCGGTGGTACGTTCCAATTTCGTGATACCAACCGGGAGATGGCAACGAGCCTATGTTTCCTGCCAGCAAATTTGTGATCCGTACCTATCATCGGATTCCCGTTCGCTGCGAGGTGTACTACCTGGGCGAAGATTTTCTCGGGAAGGGAACGGTGATGAACCTATGTCGGAACGGGTTCCGGATCTTGGGAGACCATCAAGTGGTTCCCGGGATGGAGCTGGTCGTCCGGCTCACCCTTCCCGACAAGGATGAGCCGGTCGAAATCCAACGCGTCGTGGTTCGATGGGTGCGCGGTCTGCTGTTTGGTGTCAAAGTCGTGACCATGAATCCGGAGGGAGAAGATCGAGTCGGAACGTTCCTGAGTTCCCGCCTGCGTGCCTATTGCGCTTCTTCGTAGGTCCCATCTCATTGGTCGAGTAGATTCCGAGTCAGCCGCTGCCTGCTTGCTTGACCCACGTTCGACCTCACGCTATAGTCCTTCACGCCCACGGGGGCGGAACTGTTACCATCCCTTGATGGAGATTGTCCTCAATGTTGGAACCGGTCGAAAAGATCTGGATGGATGGGAAATTGGTGGGGTGGAGGGAGGCCAACGTCCATGTGCTCACCCATTCGCTACACTATGGCCTTGCGGCGTTTGAAGGGCTTCGGTGCTACAAGGGCAAGTCGGGATCCGCCATTTTCCGCCTTCGGGAGCATGTCGATCGCCTGTTTGATTCGGCTCATATCGGCATGATGATCATGCCGTATGACAAAAAGCAGATCTCCGACGCCATCGTCGAGACCGTTCGTGCCAATCGTCTTGAGGCCTGTTACATTCGTCCGTTGGTCTACATCGGGTATGGGGCGATGGGCGTCCATCCAGGAGACAATCCGATTCGGGTGGCCATCGCGGCTTGGAAGGGGGCGCCTATTTGGGGGACGATGCATTGGCCAATGGGATGCGCGCCTGTGTCTCGTCCTTTACGAGACACCACGTGAATGTGTCGATGACGAGGGAAAAATATCCGGGTATTACGTAAACTCCATCATGGCCAAACGGCAGGCGAAGGCCGATGGATATGACGAGGCGATCCTGCTTGATCCTGAAGGCTATGTTGCCGAGGGAACGGGAGAGAATGTCTTCATCGTGCGGCGAGGGGTTTTGAAAACGACACCCTTGACTTCTGTGCTGGAAGGGATAACGAGAAATTCCGTCATTGAGTTGGCTCGAGAACGGAACATCACCGTAGTGGAAGAGCGATTCACGCGCGATGAAATGTACATCGCCGACGAAGTGTTCGTGACAGGTACTGCTGCTGAGTTGACCCCGGTCCGAGAAATCGACAATCGGCGCATCGGAAACGGCACGCCCGGACCGATGACACGCGCCCTCCAAGACACCTTCTTTTCAATCGTGCGCGGGGAAGATCGCGCACACCAGTCCTGGCTCACTCGTATCTAGCCCACATCACTCCTGAGCGCTTCTACCGCATCCACCGATACGCCGCTGCGAAGGACGCATTGGCCCGACATCGGGCCGAGGCTAGGATCGCCATGAGGCCTCCGTGCGATCGGCTCGGTGCTGATGGGGCATGTGTATAACTTGTGCCGTGTGATTCCGAGATCAGTGGTTGTGCCGCATCTGGGTAAGGCTCCGTTATTTCGGAAAGGTTGTTGACGGCAGGCAGAGCAAGACATCAGGCGGTTTGCTTGACCATGATGAGGGTCTTCACGATAATAGCTCAAGAGTTCCGGTGAGGAAGGAGAGTGAGGCATGAGATTGCACGTGATTGTGGAGCAGGATGAGGCAGGTTATTTTGTCGCCGAGGTGCCTGCGTTGCCTGGGTGTCTGTCGCAAGGGAAAACGCACGACGAGGCCATCGCCAACGTGAAAGAAGCCATCGAAGGCTGGCTTGAGGTGATGGAGGCCAAGCATGTGGTGGATGCAGAACGGACGGTTGAGGTTGTGGTCTGATGGCGGAACGCCTCCGGTTGTGTTCAGGGTCCGACGCTATACGGAAGTTTCAACGAGCAGGTTGGAGCGTCGTGCGACAACGAGGCTCTCATGCGATGCTGGTGAAATCCGGTTATGAGTACACCCTTTCCATTCCCCAACATGACGAGTTGGGCCCTGGATTGCTGCGTAAGTTGATCCGCCAAGCTCGTCTCACCGTAGAAGCATTCAACAGTCTGTAGTCAATAGCCTCATTTTTTATGGCGACGCGAATAGGGTGTCGGGCCGCAATTCCGCTTCAGCCACATCTCCAACATAGACACTGAGCTGAAACGGCTGCACGATACAAGATCTGACCCATGGACCCATGGAGCATGTAGTGACTGTGCTAGTGCACAGGTGACCATCCATACCCTCCGCCGCCGAACTGCATGACGGCGTCCTTCACTCTACGTCTTGGCAAACAATACCGGCGGTTGTGCTCGGAGTACCAAGCCAGGTTCGACAGGCAGTTGACTTTCCTCCTGTCCAATTTGTCAGTCGCAACTGTAAAGTCAAGCAAGGTTCTGCTTGCATACCTTCGTCTCAGGCTGCACTCTCACCCGATCTTCCACGTTTTCAATTATAGGTCCTTGTCCTGGGACCTTGCCCATCAACTGATTTTACAGACCCAACCGGAAATATCTGCCGTGCGCGTTAGGCAGTATCTGCCGCGTTGTCAGTTTCAAAGCGACTGCTATTCTTTTTCTCATGCCACGCATCTTCGACAACATAGACCGACAGTTACTCCCCGCGCTCCAAGAGACTCTACTCGTCTCAAATCGGGCCGACTTCTGCGTCGGGTATTTCAACCTGCGAGGTTGGAAACAGCTGGATTCCTATATCGAAAAGTGGTCGGGCGAAGGGGATTGTTGCCGTCTTCTGGTGGGAATGCAGCGGCTGCCTCAGGAGGAGCTGCGTACCGCACTCAGCCTCGCAAAGAATAATGGTGGCATGGATAACCAAACCGCCATTCGTCTCAAAAAGAAATTAGCGGAAGAATTTCGCGACCAGTTGACCTTTGGTGTTCCCACCAGCGAGGACGAAGCAGGCCTACGCCGTCTAGCAGGCCAGATCAAAGCAAAGAAACTTGTCATCAAGTTATTTCTCCGACATCCGCTGCACGCGAAGCTCTATTTGCTCTCCCGTCCCGATCCAATCAATCCCATCGTGGGATATCTCGGCTCTCAACAGGGCGAATTGAATGTGGATGTGCTTGATCACGATGCCTGTCAGAAGCTTGCACGATGGTTCGAGGATCGCTGGAACGACCAATGGTGTGTGGATATTTCAGAAGAGTTGTTAACCATCATCCAAGAGAGCTGGGCCCGCGAAGAACCGATTCGGCCTTACCACATTTACATCAAGATGGCCTATCACCTGTCCCAGGAAGCGCGAGCTGGGCTTTCCGAATTTCGCATCCCGAAAGAGTTCGGCAACAAACTTTTCGAGTTTCAGAAAGCTGCTGTCAAGATTGCCGCCCGACATTTGAATAAGCGGGGTGGCGTCCTGATCGGCGATGTGGTCGGGCTCGGCAAGACACTTATGGCTACAGCTCTTGCTCGTATCTTTGAGGACGACTATGGCCTGGAAACCCTCATCATTTGTCCGAAGAACTTGGTTCCGATGTGGGAAGATTATCGCCAGCAGTACCGTCTGCGTGGAAAGATCCTCTCAATCAGCCAGGTCGCCCGTGAACTGCCGAATCTGCGCCGTTACCGTCTTCTCCTGATCGACGAAAGCCATAATCTCCGCAATCGTGAAGGTCAACGCTATCGAGCAATCCAGGAATACGCGCACGCGAACGAGAGCAAATGTATCTTATTGTCGGCAACACCGTACAACAAAACCTATCTGGATCTTTCTAACCAATTACGGCTCTTCATTCCCGAGGACAAAGATCTAGGAATCCGCCCGGAACAGTTGCTGCGTGAATTGGGCGATGTGGAATTCATTCGACGGTACCAATGTTCTGTGCGCTCACTCGCCGCGTTTGAGAAGAGCCTACATGCCGATGATTGGCGAGAACTCATGCGTCTGTATATGGTCCGACGAACCAGAAGCTTTATTCAGGAAAACTATGCGCAGACCGATCCGACCAACGGACGAAAGTTCCTGACCTTTGAAGACGGCAGCCGGTCCTATTTCCCCACCCGTGTCCCAAAGACCATCACATTTCGGATTGATGACAATAATCCGTCAGATCAGTACGCCCGGCTTTATGCGTCGGACATGGTCGATACCATCAATCGTCTCAATCTGCCCCGTTATGGGCTGGGCAATTATGTTGCCGCGTCGCCACACAAATCGCCGACCCAGGGCGAGGCCAAACTTCTGCAGGACCTCTCGCGTGCCGGCAAGCGGCTCATGGGCTTTTGCCGAACGAACCTGTTCAAGCGATTGGAAAGCAGCGGCCATGCTTTTCTCCAATCAATCGAGCGACACATCCTGCGCAACTACATTTTCCTTCATGCCATTGAAACGCATCAGCTTCTTCCCATCGGCCCGCAAGACATCGGTTTGCTCGACAGTCGGACTAGTGATACCGATACAGACATCCCTCAAGAAAACGGCGAGAGTGACGGCGATGAGGCAAAAGAGAAGGCGCCCACTGGACTACGGAACGAAAACGATTTCAAACGACGCGCGGTAGAAGTCTATACGCATTACGCCGACCAGGGCAGAAAACGGTTCAAGTGGTTGAGGCCCGATCTATTTGTGAACACACTCACGAGCGACCTGCACACTGACGCACAAGCCTTGCTCAAAATTTTGCAGGGAGTAGGGGAATGGGACGCCGCCAAAGACGCGAAGCTGAATGCGCTCTTGAGGCTGGTGACGAAGGATCATCCACACGAGAAAATCCTTGCCTTCACGCAGTTTGCCGACACCGTTGACTATCTCGAAACGCAACTCAACGTGCGCAGGGTCAAGGGCATCTCCGGAGTAACCGGCGAGTCGCTCGATCCGACCGCGCTGGCTTGGCGGTTTAGTCCGCTCAGCAATGAGAAACGAGACCAGGTCAAACCGGACGATGAACTTCGCGTGCTGATCGCGACGGATGTGTTGAGTGAGGGGCAGAATCTTCAGGACTGCGCCATTGTCGTCAATTATGACCTTCCATGGGCGATCATTCGACTCATCCAGCGCGCCGGCCGTGTAGACAGGATCGGACAACAGGCGACGCACATTCTTTGCTATTCGTTCCTTCCTGCCGAGGGGGTGGAGCGGATCATCCGTCTCCGCGCGCGCGTACGGCGCCGTTTGCAGGAAAACGCAGAAGTGGTCGGGGCCGATGAAACCTTCTTCGAAGACGACCGAAACGACAAGATCATTCTCGATTTGTACAACGAAAAATCCGGAATACTGGATGGCGACGCAGATGATGAGGTCGATCTCGCTTCTCGCGCCTACCAAATTTGGAAGAATGCGATTACGGCCGATCCTACCCTGCAACACACTATCCCGGCCTTACCGCCCGTGGTCTATGCAACACGAGGGCATCAGTCGAATGCAAAGCAGCCCAGCGGAGTGCTCGTCTATCTGCGTACTGCAGAAGACAACGATGCTCTGGCATGGGTCGATCAGCACGGCAACAGCGTGACCGAATCTCAGAGAGCGATTCTCGATGCCGCTGCATGCGCTCCTGAGACTCCGGCATTGCCTCGCCAAATCAATCACCATGTGCTTGTGCAAAAAGGAGTGGAACTGATCGCCGCAGAGGAACAATCGGTCGGCGGTCAATTAGGCCGGCCCTCAGGCGCCCGCTTTCGCACCTATGAACGATTGAAGAGGTATGCAGAAGAAATTCAAGGCACCCTCTTCGAATCCCAGACTCTCCTGAAAGTCATCGACGAGATCTATCGCTATCCACTTCGCCAATCGTCCGTGGATACCCTCAATCGACAACTCCGCAGCGGAATCTCAGACGAAGGCCTCGCCCAATTGGTCATCTCGCTCCGCGAAGAAGATGGCTTATGCCTCGTTCAAGAGGATCAGCAAACCCACGAACCCCGCATTATTTGCTCTCTGGGTCTCTCGGATACTGGTGATCAATAGCAATGCATTTTGATTCCGACCAAGTCCGGCATCTCCTCAAGACCTTCAACTTCAAATCACTATTTACCGAACAGCTCGGCTGGGATCATCACAGCGCGACGATTGAAACAGTCGTGAACGGCCAGGCCTACAAACTGGCAGCCATCGCACAGAAGCGTGGCGTCGTTGTGTTTATCCAGGAGGGCGCCATCCCCGATGACCAGACTCGCCGAAAAATCGATCGCGCCGTTGCCAAATCAGCGCATCAACATCTCATTATTTTTTCGGACCACGGGAGAGCTGAGCAAGTCTGGCAATGGGTAAGACGTGAGCCCGGCAAACCCCTTGTCTTTCGACAGCATACTTTTCATTCCAGTCAGAGTGGCGAATCGCTTATTCAGAAGCTTAAGGCCATCGCATTCAGCCTCGATGAGGAAGAGCAACTCCATCACATCGAGGTGACCGGGCGCGTGCGAGCCGCATTCGACACCGAGCGAGTCACCAAGCGCTTTTATGATCGCTTCAAGTCCGAGCATGAGAAGTTCTTGGACTTCATCAAGGGTATCCCAGATGACGGGCTGCAGCCTTGGTATGCTGCCGTGATGCTGAACCGGCTGATGTTCATCTATTTCGTTCAGAAGAAGGAGTTTCTGGACAACGATAGCAATTATCTGCGCACGAAACTCGGGCAAAGTAAGCAGCGCGGCAAGGACCGGTTCTACAGCGGCTTCCTTTGCCCGCTGTTCTTCGATGGATTTGCCAAGAAGGAGAGCGAACGCTCGACGGCCACCAATGAATTGTTGGGCAAGGTGCCCTATCTTAACGGTGGCCTGTTTCTCCGCCATCAAGTGGAAGAACTACATGGAACGTCCATCCGCATTGCCGACAGTGCCTTTGAGAGGCTCTTTGCTTTTTTCGAGGAGTTCCATTGGCATCTCGATGAACGACCGAACCGCAATGACAGAGAAATCAATCCCGATGTGCTGGGCTACATCTTTGAGAAGTACATCAACCAAAAGCAGATGGGTGCGTATTACACGAAGGAAGATATCACCGGCTACATCAGCCAGAACACGATCATCCCATTTCTGTTCGATGCCGCTCGGCAGAAATGCAAGGTTGCCTTTGAGGGGGAACAATCAGTCTGGCGGCTTCTTCAAGCCGAGCCGGACCGTTACATTTACGATGCGGTGAAGCACGGCATCACGATCGATCTTGGCGAAAAACCACCATGCCGAATTCCCGAACCGCCACCCCTTCCACCGGACATTGCCTGTGGCGTAAATGATGTGTCCAAACGGACTGAGTGGAACAAAGCCGCGCCAAATGAATATGCCCTGCCTACAGAAATCTGGCGTGAGGTGATTGCTCGGCGCAAGCGATACGAAGATGTGAGATCCAAACTTGCCTCAGGCGACATCCAATCGATCAACGACCTCATCACGTACAACCTCGACATTCGTCAGTTCGCGCAGGATGTGATCGAACACTGCGAAGGACCTGATTTGCTCCGCGCCTTCTGGCATGCCATTCAGGAAGTAACAGTTCTCGACCCTACTTGCGGGTCTGGGGCGTTCCTCTTTGCCGCACTCAATGTGTTAGAACCGCTCTACGAAGCATGTCTGAACAGAATGGAAGTGTTCCTGGACGAGCTGGATTGATCCGGGAAGAAACACCGCCCTGAAAAGTTTGAAGACTTCCGCAAAGCTCTGGATCTGGTTGCCAAACATGCAAGTCCGCGCAGTTTCATTTACAAATCCATCATCGTCAAGAACCTGTACGGCGTGGACATCATGGAAGAAGCGGTCGAAATCTGCAAACTCCGCCTCTTCTTGAAGATGGTCGCTCAGGTAGATCGGGTAGAACAGATCGAGCCGCTTCCCGACATCGACTTCAACATCCGCGCAGGCAACACGCTTGTCGGTTATGCCAGCCTCGAAGACCTGAAGAAGTCCATGGAAGGGGACTGGGTACGCCTTCAATCCCTCCCGACCATCGAAGAGAGCGCCGAGATTACTGACAGGGCGTTTCAGAAGTTTCACGAAATGCAGACCAAGCATGGCATGCAATCCGAAGATTTCAAGCATGCCAAGCAAGACGTGCGAAAAAGGCTAATGGTCCTTGAAGGAGAACTGAACGGCTATCTTGCCCAACAATATGGCGTTGATCATTTGAAGACCGACGAGTACGAGGCCTGGCTCGATTCACATAAGCCGTTTCACTGGTTTATCGAGTTCTACGGCATCATGAAGAAGGGCGGTTTCAATGTGATCATCGGTAATCCGCCGTATGTAGAATATGAAAAAATAGCGAGATTGTATGCCATCAAGCGGTATGAAACTAAGGCATGCGGCAATCTCTATGCCTTTGTGATGGAGCGAGCCGTTACAATCTTAAGGAATGAATGCTGGCTTGGAATGATTTGTCCTGTTTCCCTGGGTTCAACACCTCGCATGGTCCCTCTTCGAAATAAACTAATACAATCCTCTGGACGTATTTACTATTCTAACTTTGCGGATAGGCCAAGCGCCCTATTTAATGGAGTTCATCAGATTTTGTCGATCTGTATGATGCAGAAATCGGTCAAACAATCGGTAGTATTAATGTCGGCTGGATTCACACATTGGTGCAAGGGTGAGCGTGACCTCATTTTTCAAAAGCTTTCGTACTTGCAACTGCATACTGACTTGCTCCGAAAGGTGTGGCCTAAATTTGGCAACTCGATTGAACTGACGGTTAATGAAAAAGTGGGAAAGGACAAGAGAAGCCTAATCTCTTATTTCTTAGCACACGGAAAGGTGCTCGCCATTAGCGGAGGGACTGGAGGATACTGGCTGAGGTGTTTTGATAAGCAGCAAGAATCTAGAGAATACAAAGAATGCTATGTCACCGATAAGGATAGTCAGCTTAAACTGTGTGCCATTCTTAACTCCACGACCTTTTACTGGTTTTGGAGAAAGGTTTCAGATTGCAGGCATCTGACTAAATCAGATCTAGAGAAATTTAGCTTTGATGTAAATGTAATGGCGCCATCAGAAGAGCTAATAAGTACTAGTAGGGATCAACTTCACGCTCTTAAGAATACAAGAGAGACCAGGTTAGGCAGGATGACATACATTCAATATAGACCCAGTAAAACAAAATCGTTGATCGATGAAATCGACCGCCTCCTGGCAATTCACTACGGCTTCACGGATGAGGAGTTGGACTTCATCATCAATTACGACATCAAGTACCGCATGGGACAAGATGCAGAGGAGAACGGGGAGCATAACCAGGCGGCTTAGCTATAATGACCCCAAGGGTGATCGATGAAGTTCTATACCTTTGAAATTGTTGTCGAGAAAGAACAGGAAGACGAAGGCTATTCCGCCGATAGTCCAACCCTACCTGGATTCTTTAGCAACGGGAAGACGATCGAAGAAGCCAAACGGAACATCCGAGAGGCGATACAGCAACACATCGGGTCGCTACTGGCACACAACCAACAAGTCCCGCAGAACGAATGATGAGAGGAAGATCATGGCCTTGGTGATTGAAGACAAGGAACTTCATCAGTTACCTATCACGATTGATCCGGAAATCGTAAGTGGGACTCCGGTATTTACAGGAACACGTGTTCCTGTAGATGCCCTCATCAACAATCTTGAAGCCGGTCTCACCCTTGATCAATTTCTCCAGAACTTTCCTACCGTCACGAGGGAGCAAGCCATACAGGTCCTGGACTTTTGGAAGGTCACGCTGCTCAAGCTGACGAAGTCTGCGTGACTATTTTGCTCGATGAATCGGTCCCGCGACTCGTTCAACAACGATTGCCCCAACTTGACATAAAAACGGTCCAAGAAATGGGTTGGGCGGGCCTAAAGAACGGCGACCTACTCAAGCGGGCTGAATCCCAGTTCAATGTCTTTATCACGGCCGACAAGAAGCTCCGCTATCAGCAGAATCTGACGAACTCAAGGCTCGCTATCATTGTTCTCCCCACCAATCAAGTGACCGTCGTGGCCACGCTTCTTGCGACTATCGGCGAGACGATTAGAACGATTAAGACCGGCAGCGTTTTAGAAATCCCTTTGCCCTCCTCGTTTTCACAGTAACCCTGATATGTCGGTCGTGTCATCCATCACACTGATTAAGCAGAACGATCCTCGCTACCCTCGGTCTCTTTTTGAACATTTGAGACACACTGCTCCTGCTGAGCTTGCCGCGCTAGGCAATCTCGACATTCTTCAACGCAAAACTCTGGCTCTCTTCTGCTCCGTCAAATGTCCGGGCGATCTGATTCTGAAAACGTACGATCTCGCGCAACAGTTACGGGAAGCTGAAGTGGCTGTCATCGGAGGGTTTCACTCTCCGATGGAGCGGGAGTGCCTGACGATTTTGCTGCGCGGCAATCAACCTCTGATTGTCTGTCCGGCCAGAAGTCTGAAGAACATGAGGCTGCCCTCTGCCTACAAAAAACCGCTCGATCAAGGACGACTCTTGCTTCTTTCCTCCTTTTCGGAGAAGGAACGCAGGCATACTGCGGAGCTGGCAAACCGAAGAAACCAACTTGTCGCGGCCTTAGCGACCGCCATTGTTGTGAGCCATGCTGAACCTGCCGGCAAGACGGAAGCACTTTGTCGTCAAGTTCTTCACTGGGGGAAGCCGCTCTATACCCACCGGTCAGATCTCAATAAAAATCTTCTCTCAATGGGAGCTGTGCCTCTGGATTCCCTGCCTGGTCTCTGACCTATATGACACACAACATTCGCTCATCGCAAAAACACTGATGCAGATGATCCAAGTACTTACGGATGGAAAGTGACTATGGCGTGGGTTTAATGCAACCGGTTCCGAGCTTGACACCGTGACGGATGGCTGCCATCCTCTTGTTGAAAACTTCAACAAATGGAGTCCTGCAATGGCGACGGTGAACTTTAGCGTTCCAGCGGACGTGAAAGAAGCGTTCGACAAGGCGTTTCGACGGCAAAACAAAAGTGCCGTGCTGACCGACCTCATGCGGCAGGCTGTCGAAGAACGCCGCCGCCGTCAGCGCAGAGCCAAGGTCATTGAGCAGTTATTAGCCTTGCGAAAACGAACGCGACGAGTCACCGATAAGGCTATTGGAGCTGCCAGAAGACGCGGAAGACCGTGACGACGGTCGTGCTCGATGCCAGCGTGATCATCAAATGGGTCTTTGCCGATCGTGCCGAAGAGTCCCACTCGTTCCAGGCTCTCCAGATTCTCCAACTGATCAATGAGTCGCGGCTCGGCGTCGTTCAGCCACCGCATTGGCTGGCTGAGGCGGCCGCAGTCATTGCACGCTTGGACCCCGGCCGGGCGCGCCAGGCCGTCTCCCTCCTGTATGCACTCGAATTGCCAGTCATGACGGATGTCGAGGTCTATCAGAAAGCTTGCGATCTTTCCTCATCACTGGCGCAGCATGTCTTCGATACTCTGTATCACGCTGTGGCGCTACATGAATCCGGTGCGATGTTGGTAACCGCCGATGAACGATACTATCGAAAAGCTCATCGAATCGGTCAGATCGCAATGTTGAAAGACTTCATCCCGTCGTCGATATGAGAAATGTCAAGATCCATGAAAATTCATGCCTTCCGATATGTTGAGCCAGGTATTCCTCCAAGTTCGCAGCATGCGACGATACTCGCTCGTACAACAGCTTAGTGAAACGTCAGCCGTGAGCGAGCAGACTGGACTGGGTACCTGACGAAGAACCGATCAATGGCCTGTCGCAGGAGCCTCTCCCGAGGAATGCGAGTCCCCTGAGGGCTGAGCGGGTGAGGCAGCCGGTGGAGCGGTTGGTGCGCTCTTGGGCTGCATGTCGATGACGGTCGAAGAGAAGGTTCGTTGCTTGGCTAAAATTGCCAGGCTGAGCGATGTTGCCATGAATACGGCCGCCACAACGACCGTCAGCTTGCTCAAAAAATTAGCGGGGCCACGGCTGCCGAACACCGTCTGACTGGATCCACCGAACGCGGCGCCGATCTCCGCTCCTTTCCCTGATTGGAGAAGAATCGCCCCGATCATCAGAAAGCAGATAAAGACATGGATAATGACGATGAACGTATACAACATGGGATATCAGACTCCGATTGATCGAGCAGTGGAAGCGACGGTGGCAATTCTAACAAAGGACTCGGCTTGGAGACAAGCGCCGCCGATAAGTGCGCCGTCGATTTGGTCTGAAGCAAGGAGCGATTCAATATTCGTGGGCGTGACGCTCCCTCCATAGAGAATCCTTGTGCGTTGGGCGATCGCCGGAGAAGCTATCGCGGCAAGGACTCGCCGAATGGTCCGGTGGGCGGCGACGGCTTGCTCGGTCGTAGCCGACTTGCCCGTGCCGATGGCCCATATCGGTTCATAGGCGATGGTGACATCGGCCAGTACCTCGTTGGTAAAGCCGGATAAGCTCTCGCGCAGCTGTTGCGTGACCACGTCGTCGGTCGAACCGTTCTCCCGCTGTGTGAGCGACTCCCCGATGCAGAGGATCGGACGGAGACCGTGTTTGAGCGCCGCTCGGATTTTCTTCTGGATGCTGTCGTTTTGTTCGCCGAAGAGTGTTCGCCGTTCCGAATGACCCAGAATCACATAGCGACAACCAAGGTCTTTCAGCATAGGTGCGGAGACTTCTCCTGTGTAGGCGCCATGGTCCTCCCAAAACATGTCCTGCGCTCCGAGCTGAATCGGAGATGAGGTGCCCAGCGCCATACGAACGGATTCCAGCGCAGTAAAGGGGGGCGCGACGACAAGTTCAACGCCCGTGGAAGTATCAGGCAGCCGTTGGCTCAGCTCCTGAACGAAGGTCGCCGCTTCAGATGCGGTCTTGTTCATTTTCCAATTACCGACGATCAGGACTGTACGCATCGTCCTTCCTGGAGCTTGGGTTTCGTTGAGGAATCGTGATCAGTTTGGGCGGTCAGGCAGCGCCGCGAGACCAGGAAGGGTTTTGCCTTCCAGTAGTTCAAGGGCCGCACCGCCACCGGTCGAGATGAACGATATGTTTTCAGATTCACCGGCCCGATGAACTGCCAGTGACGTCTCGCCGCCGCCGACGATCGTGAGCGCGTAGGCATCGGCAATTGCGTGGGCCATTGCCAACGTGCCTCTGGCGTAGGCGTCGATTTCGAATACACCCATCGGTCCATTCCAGAGGATGGTTTTCGCATTTTGGACCGCCTCATTGAATAGTTTGACGGAGGCCGGTCCAATATCGAGGGCATACCATCCTTTGGGAATCTCCTGTACCGGGACAATTTTCGTTTCAGCGCCTACCTCTCGGCTGGCCGCGACGACACAATCGACCGGCAGGTAAAATTTGACTCCACGTGAGAGGGCGTGATCTTCGATGCCCCTGGCAAAATCCAGCATATCCATTTCGCAGAGAGAATTGCCGATCTCCATGCCTTTCGCCTTCAAGAAGGTAAATGCCATGCCGCCGCCGATGATGACCTTATCGACCTTCTTGCCCAGGTTTTCGATCACACCGATCTTGCCGGACACCTTTGCTCCCCCCAGAATCGCAGCAAACGGTCGAACGGGATTGGCGACGGCACCCTCAAGGTACTCGATTTCTTTCTTGAGCAGCGCTCCTACAGCAGCGTCTTTTATGTATTGGGTGATGCCGACGGTTGAGGCATGGGCCCGATGGGCCGCCCCGAAGGCATCATTGATGAAGACATCGCCCAGCGAGGCAAGAGCCTTGGCAAAGCCATCGTCATTTTTTTCCTCGCCGGCGTGAAAACGCAGATTTTCCAGCAAGAGGACATCCCCGTCCTTCATCTTGGCGACCAGTTTCTCGACGGCCGGGCCGATGCAGTCCGGAGCGAAGATCACGTCTTTTCCGAGCAGTCGTCCCAGTCGTTTTGCAACAGGCGCCAGGCTGAACTTGGGGTCGAAGGTTCCCTTAGGCCGACCGAGGTGAGAGCAAAGAATGACTTTCGCTCCCTCGTCGACGACGCGATTGATCGTCGGCAGAGTTGAGCGAATGCGGGTGTCATCGGTAATCTGGAGCGATTCATCGAGCGGGACGTTGAAATCGGCGCGGATGATGACCCGCTTGCCACGAAGTTGCACATCGTCGATCGTTTTCTTGTGCAAATTCATGGGGAGTTCCTCCGTGAGTTCTTATGGCGCGGTGAATTAAGTGAGCGAGATGGATTCGTTTGAAGCCTGCCCGATCATATCTCCAACGCGGCCATCAGTGAGTGGCAGATTTTCCAGCCAGAACTTTAACCAGGTCGCGGACTCGGCATGAATAGCCCCATTCGTTGTCGTACCAAGCTGTAACTTTGACGAGGCGCTTATCCACGACGTTGGTCAACGGGGCATCGACGGTGGCCGAGTGATCGTCCCCTTTTTGATCGATCGAGACGATGGGGTCTTCAGAGTACTTGAGAATGCCCTTCAGGGGGCCATCCGCAGCCTTCTTGAAGGCGGCGTTGACGGACGCTACGTCACAATCCTTTTCGGTTTCGACAGTGAGATCGACCAGTGAGACGTTCGGCGTCGGCACCCGAATGGCGAGCCCATCCAACTTGCCCTTAAGCTCAGGAATGACGAGATGCAGCGCTTTGGCTGCCCCGGTACTGGTGGGAATCATCGACATACCGGCTGCGCGGGCGCGCCGAAGGTCCTTATGAGGAAGGTCGAGCAGCTGCTGATCGTTGGTGTAGGAATGGATCGTGGTCATAATCCCGTGTTTGATACCGAACGTTTCCAACAGGACTTTTGCAACAGGCGCCAGGCAGTTGGTCGTGCAGGAGGCATTGGACACAATGTGGTGGGATTTAGGGTCGAACTTGTCGTCGTTTACGCCGAGTACGATGGTCACATCGGGATCTTTCGCCGGTGCCGAGATAATCACGTGCTTGGCGCCCGCAGAGAGGTGTTTGCCCGCCGCTTCCCGGTCGGTAAATCGACCGGTCGATTCAATGACAACGTCGATGTTCAGCGCCTTCCACGGCAATTCCTTTGGGTCTTTGATCGCGAGCACTTTGATGGGTTTCCCATCCACGAGGATCTGGTCTTCCTTGGCCTCCACGCTTGCCGAAAGGGTGCCGTGCACCGAGTCGTACTTGAGGAGATAAGCAAGCGTTTTGGCGTCCGTGAGGTCGTTGACCGCGACGATCTGCAGGTCTTTGTCACCCATAGAGGCGCGCAACACGTTGCGCCCGATGCGTCCGAATCCATTGATTCCAACACGAATGGACATAGCGTAATCCTCTACATGCAAATATATTGGTTGAATGCACCCGGATGGTACAGCACGAACTGCGATACTATCGACGCTCTCTCCTTCTTGTCAAGACACTTGGTTAGCGTCCAAAATGAAGGCAGACGGGTCAGGAGGCTCACGTGAACGAGACATTATCTGAACATGCAGCACAGGTGTTGGAGTGGCCTCGGCTGTTGGACCTTCTCGCACAACATGCACAGTCGGCGATCGGAGCTGCGCAGTGCCGGTCGCTTTCCTTGTCGAGCGACCTGGAGGATGCTCGCCTGCGCCAGCAAGAGACGACCGAGATGGTCGCTTTGCTGGAGGGAAGTGATCCGATGCCGCTCCTTACCTTTCCCGATATTCGTGAGCATCTGACTCGATCCAGGAAGGGAGGAGCGCTTGAGGCCGGTGAGTTGCGAGACTGTGCGGTTGTGCTGGCCCTCATGGCGGAAGTGGAGCGATACGCTCAGGCTCATAAAGCTGAGACCCAGGCTCTGGTTCGGGTGTTGTCTCCGCTTCACAACACACATAGTTTGCGCGGAATTCTGAGGGCTATCGAGGGCGTGATCCAATCCGACGGCTCTATGAAAGACACGGCTTCGCCGGAGCTGCGACGCCTGACTCACCAGGCTCAGGGCCTGAAGCAGGAGATGCGGCAGCATCTGGAGCAAATCCTCCATTCCAAACGCTATGAGGACGTGCTCCAAGAGTCGTATTTTGCGCAGCGAGAAGGGCGCTATGTCGTGCCGGTGAAGGCGGACATGCGGGGGAGAATTCCCGGAATCGTCCACGACGTGTCGGCCAGCAGGGCAACCGTTTTTTTGGAGCCGAGAGAGTTGGTTGAACTGAACAATTCCATCAAAGTGGCGGATCTGGAGATTGAACGTGAGGTGCAGCGCATCTTGCGGGAATTGACGGCGCTGGTGGCCTCTAACGCGGATACGATTGAGCAAGGAATCGAGGTGTTGGCCGAATGTGATGTGATTCAAGCGCGGGCAGAGCTGAGTCGCCGTCTCAAGTGCAGCTCTGTCCTCTTGAACCAAGATGGGCGCATCCTGCTCAAGCAGGCGCGGCATCCGTTGCTCCTCATCGCGAAAGATCAGGTTGTCGCGAACGACATTCATATGGATGAAACGATCCGCGTCCTTGTGATCTCCGGGCCGAATACGGGAGGAAAGACCGTCACGCTCAAGATCGTCGGGTTATTTGCGCTCATGGTGCGGGGAGGACTGCATCTTCCCTGTGCTCCGGAATCCGAGATGGCAGTTTTTACCGACCTCTACGCCGACATCGGCGATGCACAGGACTTGAGCCGCGATCTGTCGAGTTTTTCCGCCCACATGACCCGTATGATCCACCTTCTTTCCGAGAGGGCCGCCCGACCGACGTCAAACGACTGCTCCGCGCCCCGCTCGCTTGTGCTCCTTGATGAGCCTGTGGCTTCAACTGATCCGCAAGAAGGGGCGGCGCTGGCAGAGGCGCTGCTCTGCCGTCTAGCAGAATTGAACATGAAAGTGGTGGCGACCACGCATTACGGTGCGCTCAAAGAACTGGCGCAGACGACTTCTGGCTTTGCGAATGCCAGTGTGGAATTCGACGTGAAGCAGTTGGCGCCTACCTATCGATTGTTCATCGGAATCCCAGGCGGCTCATCCGCCTTGGAAATCGCCGGTCGGCTCGGTATGGACGAAAGTATATTGGGCGACGCGCGGAAGCGACTCCGCCACGATGGCCGACGGTTCGATGAGTTGATGGCTGATTTGCAGCGGAAGCAACGCCAACTGATCGAGGACACCGAGATGGCTCAGCGAGCCAGACATGATGCTGAACAAGCGGCCCGGGAAGCACAAGCACTTCGAGGGCAACTGCAAGAAGCGGAACAGGATGCTCGACGAGGGATCAAGAAGAAGATCGGCGAACAGTTTCAACGGGCTCGGGCGGAAGTGCAGGCTACCGTTGACTCCTTGAAGCGCGAACAGAAGCTCATCAAGGCCAAGGAGACGAAACAGCGGTTGCATGAGTTGGAGGCCCAAACTAGGCAGGAGCTTGTGCCGGCCGACAAGCCGATCCCACTTGAGCAGCTTAGGATCGGCGATGCGGTAGAAATTGTCGGCTTGGGCATGATGGGGAGTTTGTTGGAAATGCCTCAGGGGAAGAAGCGTGTGCGCGTCAAGGTCGGGGAGGGCGAAATCTTGGCTGCTGTGTCGAACCTCGTCGGTGTCGTGCGGGAACCAGACGCGACGGTAGAGCGACCGACATCACCCTCGTCAAATCCTCGCCGAGTCTCGGCGAGCAATGGACTGGGGCTCGATGAGCAGGCGGTGGTGGACGTGCGAGGCCAAGCGGCTGACGAGGCGCTCGATCAGGTCGTGGCGGCGCTAGATCGGGCGACTCTCAGCGGTGCCCCGTACCTGCGCATCATTCATGGCCATGGAACTGGTCGGCTCAAGTCCGTCCTACGTAAGTATCTGAAAGAGTCGCCTTATGTGGCAGACTTTCGCCCAGGAGATCGAGCCGAGGGCGGGGATGGTGTGACGGTGGCGAAGTTACGATGAAGTCTTGATGATGGTTTGTTTCGGCAGAGAAAATTACCCCCACTTCTCAAGCTGCTTGTCCGACAATCGCCAATCGTTACATGACATGATTTTCTTCGGTCGTATCTTTTTCGATCCACCCCAGTATCTGACTGGATACGTATCTATTTCGACAGCCGGAGCATTCGGCGTATCTGCAGCGCTCCCATGACCTCTCAATCGTGGAATCAAGCTTGCAGTACCATTGAGTGTCTGACCGTGAGCCCTCGTCACGAATCATCTTTATCCAGGAGGTCCGTTATGCGTACCTTAAAATTCATCGAAACAGAGAGCGTGCAGGCATCCGACGCGAAACGCCTGAGGGAATTGCAAAACGAGAACGATTTGCTCAAGCTTCTCTATACGGATCTGTTGGCGAAAACTGTGGTGATAAGAGGCGGGCTCGCAAGAGGGATGAGGGACTGTTGAGGGGTGGGGCTTATCCTTTACCTGATGGCGCTTGTAGTTTAGTGCGTCTGACCATGAGCGATGATGCTCCCTCGGCTTGCTTGGTATCAACTACCTTGCTTGGTATCAACTACAGAGGACGGCCATATCGCGCGACTAAAGATGTAGCTGGCTCGATCTGAAGGGTTCTTCTCGCAAGGCAGAATTCGGTCGGATTTGAGTCACACTGCCACGGCTCACCTGGGTTTTAGGAGCCTGTCCGACAGGACCATTCTACTGCGGCGAACGATCCAGGACCATCTGCGTCGTTCTCGGCTCGAAACAATCCTCAACGTATTCCAGTGAATACGCTTCCGGTTCTTTCAGAGCCTGTGGCCTTACATCTGGCCGCGACTCATTCGCCTCGTCACGAAGGTACTGTCGGACAGGCTCCTATGGGTTGGTTTTTCGTTTTGGATGGAACTGCGCAGCCGATCGATCCCTTCACGGCAATAGCCGAGCGGCAACCATCGGCAACTGCCGCAGGTAGAAGGCAGGTCGTCGCCGCTCATCGACCTGCTGATCCGCGCGAGAATCTCTTGCTAAGCAAGATGCTCACCCGCTTTCAGACCAAGCCTCCCAAGGACGACCCGATCCTGGTTATTCATGTCCGCTTCCGACGGCTCCCCGTTGATTGTACAACCCGAGGACCCTTGTTGATGCGGGCAGGCAGCACACACTGCATCGGGAGATGCCACGACTTGGACAGTGGCTTCGGGCTGATTCCGCAGAATCTGATGAATCGCCGCCATGTTGGCAACAAAACCCGGGCTGTAGCCTTCCCCACGAAACCCTTGCAGACAGAGGAGGGTATGGCCCCGGAGACGGATTGGAGTGGAGGACCCGGCGTATAGTTTCAGATCGGCCATCGCGTAAGTTCCACCACCATTGTGTCACCGCCTAGCCAGACGATGCAAATACAGCCTCCCGGCAGGAACAGCAGAAAGGAACTGGAATTGGGCGTGCCATGGCCTGTGGTGTAACTCAAAGAGATACACGAAACAAGAGCCTCTTTTTCTCACGCTAATGAGTACGCAGAACCTGGAGTCAGATTGAGGTGGCCCCAACCCCTTCTTTCTCGGAGACTAACCCTTTCCTCTTCTGGGCTTTTTTGTGAGAATTAAGTCACATGTTACCGTTAAATGTGATACCTTGTTGTGGAAAATAGACCGGAAAGGAACCCCTTCATGCCTACCGGGACAAACCTGACTCCGAAGGAGAAGCAATACCGCTACCGACGGCGCTTGCGCCGCAAGGGACTGCGGCCGGTGCAAATCTGGGTGCCCGATACACGTGCCGAGGGGTTCGCCGGTGAATGCCGGCGACAGGCACGGCTCGCGGCTCGCTCGACCCAAGAAAAGCCCACGCTTGAGTTCATCTCGGAGATCGCCGATTGGGACAGCGCGTAAAACGCGGCGATGTTGTGACCGTTGCTGCCAAAGGTCACTACAGCGGTAAACCACGCCCTGCCATCGTTCTCCAATCCGATCTCTTCTCCGCCCTTGGCAGTGTCACGATTTGCCTGTTGACCACCGACATTCTCGACGCTCCGCTATTCCGACTGACTGTTGAACCATCCTCCTCCAATGGCCTTCAGCACATTTCACAGGTCATGATCGACAAGATCGTCACCGTCCCTCGGGATACCATCGGCTTCCGCATTGGAACTTTGGACCACGAACTCATGGTGCGCGTCGATCGCTCCCTGGCCGTCTTCCTTGGCATCGTCTGAGAGTGAAAAGAGTAGAGCTTGCCCCTAAAATTTGTCTTGGGAGCGGCAATCCAAGTGCAGTTGAGGTCTTACCGAAATAGAGAAAGCGGGCGGGAGTGATCGGGCTCGTGCATGTGTTGAAGAGTGAGGCTCCGAGTGATGCCACAGGCCAGGCAACCGTGATTCAGATCCTCGAATCACACTGATTCAGCGGTACCCGCATGACGGCCTGATAAGGAGAAACGGGGTCCGACTGCTTAAATCTTTGCTCGCGGGCATGCACAGAACAAGACGCGACCCCAATACTTCGGGCACAAACGTCCTGATCACAGACAAGAGTGTAAACTACCACGTGACACTTTTCAATCATGGTAGTGAATAGATGGCCCTGGCCGTTCGATGAACACGCCTGTGAGAATTAGGGTCAAGTCTGTTGCTGTGCATACCGGTGAGCATGGACTTCGAGGGTCAAGCACGAGATGGTGAGTCTTGCAATCACGCAGGTTTCTGTTCGATCGCTTCAATCGAGCGGCTCACGACGGCGTAATACGAGATCTGATAAGGGAGTCGGTCTTGCCGTCACACATTGTGCTTGGCTCTGTTCAACCGCAGGGGGGGGGGTTGATCAGGATTGAGAGTGAGAAATGACTCCCGACCCTATTTGCTGTTCTCATCAAAACGTTTCATCCCCTGTCGGTTCATAGTGCGGTTCAGCGTTCATGTCCTGTCGCAACTTCGATAACTCGAAATACATCCGGCGTCGCGCCCGGCTTTGATTGCCGAGCGGGCGATGCTCGGCGATGTAGTGCCACGGGTTGTAGGAGAGGCGTCGTCCGAACGTGATCTGCGCAAGGCGGCTGAAGCCGAGGCATCGTGGTTCTGCCGACGAGGATCGGCAAATAGCGCAGGTGTCAGTTAGAGCCAAGCAACTCCTCGAAGAGCCCATTCTGCTCGACACAGTGAAAAGACTCCCGGTACATTTTCGGCCCTTCGTGGAAAAGGTGGTGGTGGATGGAACGGCATGCAAGAAACAAGACGCGACCCCAGTTCCTCGCGTCCCGGTGATCGAGCCGAGGGAGGGGATGGAGTGACGGTAGTAAAATTGTGGTGAGTGAGGAGCGATGGTCCGTTTCTAAGCTTCTGCGCGCCAGTAACAATGAACAGTTCAGCTAGCACGGAGGCAGAGTGGGATGGTAAATTCGGATACCCCAGATTGCCAATAAAGGCTCAAGACACTATTTTCGTTTCCGTCATGCGCTTAGTGATTCCATGCAATTGCAATTCTCTGTGTAGGGCAAGCTTGTGGGAAGGAAGACTATCGTTCTCTGTTCGGATGGAACAGGGAAAGAGGCCATTAAATTCCGAGGAAGCAACGTTTTAAAACTTTCCGATGCCGTTGATATAAGAGGTCATAAATACGACAGCTCCTTAACGCCGCAGTTAGTATTGCATGGTGATGGTGTGGGTACTGGGCAATCGGCTTTGGACAAGTTGATCGGTGGTGCATTTGGCTATGGGTTTGGTAAGAACGTCAAGGAACTCTACATTGCACTCTGTAATGTCTACGAGCCGGGTGATCGTATCTACTGCTTCGGATTCAGTCGGGGCGCCTACACGATCCAGGTCCTCGCTGGGCTGATTCAGTACTGCGGAGTTTTGGATTTCAAGAAGATCTCCGAGGATTCGCTGAAGCGGCGGGTGGACTGTTGTTGGAGAGATTTTTCCAGGCAAGCGTTCAAGCACGCGTTGCCCAAAAATCGGTACAACAATGAGCTGGATACTGATTCGATAAAACCGGATCGAGTGAGGCGTGAGGCGTATGGAGCCATCATTGACGATGAGCATGTGCCAGACGGTAAGGTGCCGATTGAGTTTCTCGGGGTGTGGGACACTGTTAGGGCGCTCGGTATGCCATTCAAGAAACTTCACAGTGTTCTGAATTTATGCCACCCCATGCGTTTTCCCAGGATGCCGAGTAGTCAGATCAAGCGTGCCTGCCATGCTCTATCTATTGACGATAACCGGCAATCTTTTCACCCTGAATTGTGGAATGAGAAAGGTTGCGCGACTCATGTAGAACAGGTTTGGTTTGCCGGCGTGCATTCCAACGTGGGTGGTGGCTACGAGAGGGAAGGCATGTCCTTGGTTGCGTTGGACTGGATGATGACAGAGGCAGAAAAATCTGGACTTCGCTTTACCCTTGTCAATCGAGAGTACGTGCGCACAAACCAAGATGTACACGACCGGCTGTACGATGCACGTGCCGGATTAGGTGTGTATTATCGATGGGAGCCCCGCAACATTGCAAAATTGTGTCAAGAACACCATATTGATTTACCGAAGATTCACGTGAGCGTCATCGAGCGCATCGCCAACAGCGCCGGGGGCTATGCGCCTGTCAACATTCCCTACCAGTTTCAGGTTGTTGGGACGGAAGATGGCCGGGGATGGCCGGCTGATAAGATCCTCCGAGACATTGAGAAGCGGTTGGTTCACGTAGAAGAGCAGAGAGCGGGCCATGAGCTGAATGGATCCTTGCTGGATGGCATGACTCGGACAGTCAAGAATGGGCAGGTGTCTTACTACATTTTCGTTACCGTCTCGATCCTGGCGGTCGGCTGGTGGAATGACCTTGCGCCGTTTCCGGAGGCTGTGGGGGTTCTCTCTCAGTGGTGTCCGCATCCCAGCCGTGTCATCGGCGTAGCTATCGCCTGCATCGGCTGGTTGGTATGGAGATGGGCTTTGCTAGTCGACCGACGGATGGCGTCGGTGGGCCGGAGCTATTGGCAACCTTATAGTAATGAACTGCGGAAATTTTTAATGGACAGAGGTTAAGGTCGGCTGTACTGCTATCCAACGTCCTTTGGACAAAAAGCGTCGCAGCAGGGTATTGCAGTCTGAGAACGATTTACTCAAACTCCTCTATACGGATCTGTTGGCGAAAACTGTGGTGATAAGAGGCGGGCTCGCAAGAGGGATGAGGGACTGTTGAGTGACCCGCGTCAACGTTCCCCTAATGGCAGCTGCAGCTCAGTGGCTCCGACTGAGTCTCGGGCATGTTTCCAGATCGTAGCGGCATTGGACGGACGTCTCTGAATGGAGCGCAGTACCTCCGACTCATTCACGACCATGATACTGGCAGGTTCAAGTCCGTCTTGCGCGAGTATGTGATGGGCACCTCTTCTTGCGTCGGATAGAGATGGGGTCAAGTCTTGTCTCTTGCATCAAGGCTTATTTGGTATTCGGCTCGCTGTCGCGTAGTGCAATCCGCAACCTCTCTCTGGCTGGACCCGTCACGATGAACCGCCTGGACAATCGCGGTGTCTCGCTTGACGGCTTGGCGGGTTTGTCACGAACCGTCGTGAACAATGTGGGCTACTCAAACGTTTCATCCCCGGTTGGCTCGTAGTGCGGCACCGCGTTCATGTCGTGTCGCAACTTCGATAACTCGAAATACATGCGGCGCCGGGCTCGGCTTTGATTGCCGAGCGGGCGGTGCTCGGCGATGCAGTGCCACGGATTGTAGGAGAGCCGTCGTGCGAACGCGATCTGCGCCGGCGAGTCAAACTTCTGCTGTGGGATGCGCAAGCTGGCCACCGAGACGCGGGGCGACAGCCGCTCCGGCCACAGCACCGCATTGTTTTCGAGCGGCATCAGATGAGGATCGGTCTGCAATTGCAGGCGAATGTCCAGCTCAACATCACGTTGATTGAGCGCGGCGACCATCGCTTGACGCAGGTAGTCATCCGGCGGCCGCAGCGGCAGGCGCGGGATCGGGGTTTTGTTGTTTGACTTTGGCCATACCGAATATTGCATCGCCTGCCCTTCTCCCAACAGATAGGGCACACAACTGAAGTACGGCGCCTCGAATGGACTGCTCTGCGTTTTGATCCACAGTCCCTGCATGATGAAGTCCAACAGGTGGGGACGGCGAAGATTAAAAAAGTAGTACATCTGCGCATTCTTCAGGCTCTCAAGCTGCAGCTGAGCGTTCGCGCGCGTGTCCGGTGTGACAAAGGTCGGCGTGGATACGCCGAACATGTCCTGCGTGAATTTCTCTTCCTCCATCAATTTGGGACCGGGAACTCCCATCAGCTTGATGCTGATGCTCATGAACCCTACATCGTCGATGTCCGGCGTCACGTAAGGGCCTGGGCCGGAAAAGCGGACCCATGCGCGATAGGTCTTGGGTTGCGCGTAGATGCCGTGCCGGAACTGCGGCGGCAGGCCGTCGTGGACGATGAACTCGGCACGCACGATGCCGTGGGTCTTAGTATTTCCACCTCGTTCGAATCCGCCCGGCTTCCACAGCCCGCGCATCTGCTTCTGGAACGAATCGATGATCGATTGGAGCGAGGCCTCTTCGTCCGGTTGCACCAGTTCCTCGGCGATCCTCAGTCTTTCGTTCGGGCGCTGCCAGTTGATCAGGGCTGTGGTCAGGCGCGCGACCGGGTCGCGCAGCACCGCGTCAAATGGCGGACGCATCCAGGGGTCGATGCGTCGCTGCAGTTGTACCAGCCGCAGTGACGTATCGCTGATCCAATTCAGGACTGGCGAGCCCGTATTGGCAGGCGGCACCGGGCGGCTCGTCATTGAGCCCAACACATTCCTTTGCATCACGACCCCTTTGAGTGCGTCGTCGCGAGGTAACGCAAGGCGCGCATACCGGGCAGGAAAAAATAGGCGCCCCCCACAACGGTGACGAACTGCGGCAGGCCGGTCAGCCGTCGATCCGGACCATCGGCTTGCGGAATCGAGAATTCGTCGGTGGGAGAATCTCCTGGCTCCGGCAATCGGTGGCCGAGCAACGGATCGCTTTCGGCGGTGAGACCGTCAAATTTACTCCCCATCAACCACGCGCTTTGCACGAACTCGAACTGGCGCTTGATATTGGCCACCAGGCAGATGAAATGGAGCCCGGTCTCTGTGCCGGGCGAGGATTGCGCTGCGGACAGAACAGGCGTCACGCTTGCGCCGAATGTTCGTCCACGGCGGAGCAGGCGATGAAAGCGTGTCGATGCGACCAGATCTTGTTGTCGCGCCGCTGCGTTGAATCCCAACATGCGCCACAGACGCGAGAGGATTCCCGGCGGACCGGGCGGCAAATCCGCATTGCGCGGATTGGTCCGGCGAATGTGCGCGCCCAACGGGCAGCGCAGCCCTCGCGGATCGGCTTCGTAAGTGAAGTCGTTCAGTTTCGATCGCTGCGCGGGATCGTTGCCGGCGACTGAGTCCTCGTTCGGCGCGACCAGAGGTTTGCCATTTTTCTTTCGGCCCACCATCGCCTCGGCCAGTCGCTCGCGCAATTCCACATCACCGTCCGCTTGCCGGTTCAGTTCGCTCCAGAAGCCTTGCACGTCTTGCTGAAGTTGACGCAATACGAGATAGCAGCCGTTGCGTCCGAGGTCGGCTTGGTCCGGCGCGTCCTCGGCTCTCGGCAGCAGAGCATCGGGGTCGCGATGTGAGGTAAGCAGCGGACGCGGCGTGTAGAGCCCGTATTCGTTGGGATAGCCGAGCAGGAACTCGCCGAGGCAACTCACGTTGCTGTACTCGAGCTGGTCCTGGTCGCGCACCGGACGCTTGCGCTCCCAATCGATTTGTGGTTGCGAAATGCCGTCGACGAATCCAAACGGCTCCATACCATGTAAATCGGATGTCGACAGGCATTCGATGCGCACGAATCCGGCCCCACATTGCGCTTCGATCTCCTGTTCCCATGCCACCAGTCTCCCGGAACGGGCATACAGAAGCACGGCGACGTGCGGCACCCACTCGCCGGCGCCCCATTTCCAGCCGCTTGGATCATTGGCGCCGATATCTCCCAGACGGCGCGCGCGTGCGGCGTCACTCGCCATGCCGGCGACAAACTCGTCTGAAAACTCCGCGAGCAGGTCTGGGGCGACCTCTAATGCACGCAGTCCTTCGCTCGTGAATGCGACGTGGAGTGCGGTCTCGGGCAGTGGATCGGCCTTGACGGCGCTCGTTACCGGCGCCTGCGCCAGCCACGCACGCGCAGCGGCCGGATCCTTGACGCGCAGTAGGAGAAAGCAAGCTTCCGTCAGGTGCTTGTACCCGAACCGTATCAGACCCTGAACGTCGTCCAGTTCCACCGACCTGCCCTGACTCAGGATTGTTGTGTTCATAGCAGCTGTAACCAGGCTTGAGCCTGCCTATCAGTCACCTGCACAAGCTCCAGCCCTTCCCTGATATGCTGGTTTCGCTTGAGGTCGACCAGGGCCAGGCCTGGGTAGGCCCTGTACCAGACCTCTGTCGGCAACTGATGGCGCCGCTGGTAGTTCTTGAACTTGTTTTCAATGCGTGCGCCGCGCGCGACCAGCCAACGAGTGCGCGGCCAGCCCACGCCGTGGCTGAACGCGAGATTCAAGCCCCACGCCACCTTGTTGATGAAGTCGTCCATGTAGGCCTCGTGGCCGCCGTCATAGTTGCTGGTGAAGACGAGCCGGCGCTTGTCATCGAGAAAGGCCCAGAATGCGAAGTGAATCGTCTGCACGCGTGCGAGAAAACCGCAAGTGAAGACATGACGACAGGTATAGTCGATCAGGACGAGCACCACCGTCACGAGCCAGCGGCGAAACAGTCCCGGCTTGACCGAGCCGAATGCCGTGTACTGGTTGGTCACATCGTAGTCTTCCAGCTGCTGCAATTCCAGCAGCGCCCCGCGGTCCGGGGGCGGGCAGATTTCGGCATCGGTATTCTCTTTCGTGCGCAAGATGAAGATCAAGAGCGGAGACAGGATGATCAAAAACGGCAGTAGGATCAGGCCCGCCAGCGGAATCGCAACGAGATGGAGGAGCTTCGCGATTTGCCAGCGCAGCGGTGTCGGATCCGGCGGCGTCAGGCCAAGCCTTCCGGCGCTGACTTCAGCATCGACGAAGTCGATCAACTCGCGGCGGAGTTGCTGCGCTTGCATGGCCGATGCGAGCGGCGCGCGCGGCACTTTCGCGGCGAGAGCACGTTGCAGTGCGCTTTCCTCCTTGACTTGCCGTACCGTGCGACCGACCCAGTTGATGTAGTTGGCAGCGAGTCGATGTTGATGCGCTTGCATCCAGGGTAGTAGATCATCATCCGCGTTGAAGCCGTCGCAATGCGTGAAGATTAGGCGCAGGCCCGCAGCTGCGCGCCGTGCCAGATCCTCGATGCACTCGTCTGCGGATCCGTCACAGCTGCCGATAAACGCAAGGTAGACGGGCAGGCTCGGGCGCGGGATACCGATGTCGACGAGCGTGGGATCGTCCAGCACTACCAGCCGCGCAAAATGCAGGCGTTCGAACTGCCCGAATGGCAAGACCTCGTTCGTCGGGTCGGCCATACCTGGCTTGGAATTCATCGTCTTCAGCAGTTCCCGCAGACCCTGTTCCCGGCCTGGCGTGACCTGTGCCACCAGCATGAATTGGGACTGCGGAGTCACGGCATCACCCATCTCGTGGCACTTTTGGCCATCGAGCTATCCATGATGCGCTTCCATTGCTTCAGTCGGTTCATGACTCGGTGGTAAACAAGCCGGCAAGGTGTCATAGTCCTGCCCAAGCAAGTTTTCTGGGAGGAATGTTACGCCCCGTTTTTGCTGAATCGCAACCACTGCTGCCTTACGAAGCGTCTGCAAATCAGGATGACGTTTCCACTCGTTCAGACTAATTCGGTGATGCAAGAGATGCATGGCCGGCGGCATGGGAGCTTCCAGCTGTTCGGGGCCGGCAACGTCCCACATGCTTAACCGCACGAAGATCCGATCGGCACATTGCGTTAAATTCGCATCGACCTCGGCAGGAGACCCATGCAGAAAATTCGGGGGGAAACCGTCTGCTCCATGATGACAAGCAGCACAATATTGGTGGAACAGCTTGTGTTCGCCGGCCAGCGAAGTCTCGTGCGCTGGATCCGTTGAGTGATGGGAGGCAAGCTCGTCGTCCACCGGCGGCGGCATACCGCGATCGTCCAGGCAGCACCGAGCGACGACCGGAGCTGCCAATTGCTGATCGAGTGCCGCCAAGAGCGCCGCACGGCGGAATGGCTGGTTGGTGAATGCATCGGTTCGGCCCATCAAGGTGTCTTGCGCTACGGTGCGGACCACCTGCTTAAGCCGCTCAGGCTGCTGTTGCATCACGCGTTTCAGCCGATTGAGGTCCGCCTTGGTGAAGAACTGCGCAAACGTGGCCAGTACTCGCTCGAGTGCCGGCGGAGTATCAGGGATGGTCCAGATCTCAAGCGGTTCTCTAGGTAGGGTAGGTTCGTGCGGTCCGCGAAACAGGGACCGTGGTTCTTTCCCCTCAAGAGCAGTCGCTTCCACCTCACTGAGCCCTGGGAACTCGCTCACTGCGACATACCGAAAGGGATTGCGATTGGGAATATCCGGGTTGGGAATGGCCAATCCATGCGGCCAGCGCGCACGCCATGCGGCAAGATAGGAAGGTGGCTCGACAGGGTCCTCGCCTGTCCGCCAATCTTGGAGCAATCTTTTCGACAGGGCATATCGAAGCACCCACTCGATCAGTTCGGCTCGACAGCTGATCGACTGTTCGGGTCGACCGGCCTGTTCACATCCCTCGCGCCAGAGCAGCTGTGCCAGCGAAATCTCATTGGCTCGATCGGTCGCATCATCGAAGGCTTGAAGCACTCCCACTCCTTGTCGAGAGGGAAAGCCATGATACGGGCGACGTTGATGGACAAGCAGCGCGGCGATCTTGGGATTCACGTTGGTTTCGTCCCACATGGGACGGGAAAAGATGGGGCTCTGATTTTGATGACATGCGGTGCAGAGCGCACGATTGGCGTACCGAACCGTCGGCGTTCCACCGGCACGATAGTCATCGACAATCTGGAACTCGAACCGGCCAGCTGCTTCGTTATAACTGACGACTTCCAGGACACCGGTTTTTTCATGGTAGCCGATGAAGAGCCGATCTTTAAGGTGCATGCCCGATAGATCCAAAACCGAATCAGCTTCTGTATCGACGGCGAACACAGCTCGTGGATAAATAAAGAACGCTCCGTTGCCGGCTCGTCGTTGCAGCGAGCGATTGACAGGAATCAGTAATCTCTTAAGGGGCGACGCGGTACGTTTGGAGTGGAGTTGCGATTCGATGTGCGCTATCAGAGCCGGTAATGGAAAGGGAATGGCATAGACCTTCTTGCCGTTTACGTCCTTTGTGATAAGGAAATCAAACAGGGATCGTCCAATCGGCGGAAGATTCGTCCCTGGTTCGGTCGGATCGACAACCCATGGAGGCCCTGCCGAATCACTAGCTACCGTGGTAGTGGGTTGCGCATTGGGAGTAGCCGCACCGTTGTAAGGCCTTTCCGCATCCTGCCGGCCACATCCTGAAACAATCGCTGTCGTCATGAGCAGGCATCCCATGGCAATTGCCCACCTTCTCGCCATCCGTGGCATCTAGTGACCAATCAGACCTTCATTCAAGGGGTTCCGTTAACCGGACATGTTGGTTGCCCGCCTTGTTGGGCGTTGCCGTCATACGCTGATTGCCGATCCAACAGTCCTCGTTGACCGTCCCCGAACCGACAAACGTTGAAGATTCCTTGTCCGCCACCGCCTTGTTGTAGAGGGTGAAGTTCAAGGCAAAGACCTTCTTCATGTAGGCTCGTCCCAGATAGAACCCGGGACGAACCATGCGAATTTCGTCTCGTATCTCCAATCCTTCCCGCCCGGCCAACACATCCGGCATCTCGCGGTAGCCAGGCAGGTCGTCCGTGAAGGCATAGTCGATGATGACTGATTCCCGGCGGCCATCCAGCAGGCTCTGGCCACAATAGAGCTTCGCGGGGAACAGCAGCCAGGCATCCTTGCCGTCCACCTGCAGCTTCTTGATCTTCTCGACGTTCGGACCAACGATCGGCTTGAGGAGGCTCAGATCCTCGATGCGATTTCGAAGGACTCCCTCGCCGCGGTAGAAGACCTTTCCTTTCCAGATGAATTCGCCGATGTGCTCCAACGTGGCGGCCTTGCGGTCGACGACGAATCCTTTGATGCCTCCTCCGACGATTTCGGCCAGACGGGCCCTTTCGCTCGATCCCTTCGGGAAAAACATTTGTCCATCGTACACCCCGTCCGGAATCGGGCCGGCTGTCAGGCGGGCATAGATCTGATCCACCTGTTCCTGATTGGCGCCCTTGAGATTGTTCGGCGTGATCTTCATGAGATCGGACGGCTTGAGGGGCAACTCGTGCTCCAGCCTGGCGAAGTCGACCTTGTCGGAATATTGCTCGCCGCTTTGGGAAAATGGAATCGGCGGCGGATCTGGGGTTGGCGGACAACCTGAGAGCACAGCTTGGCTCAGCGCCAAACTTACCGATATCAACCATCGTGCGCGTTTCATCGTGATCACCTCTTTCCTGAAGTCATGGCATCAGAGTGTCGCTAGGAACGCCGTCAGCGCATCCTTCTCCTTATCCGAGAGGTCCTCGCCGAATCGGTGCCCGTCGTTTTCGATGACTGCAAGACTGTTGCTGTAGACCACGCGCAATTCCGCTCCAGCCTCAAGGACTGATCCCGGCTTCTCGAGCAGCCCCTTTCCCTTTTCTTGGATCGTCTTGGCGATCTGCTCACCCTGTTCCGCTCCATAGCGAGCGACGTATTTGGCCTTCAGCTTGTCAAAGTCCACCCGCGCCATGACGAGATCTCCCACCAGTTCCTTGTGGCGGAAGTTTCCGATGCGCGCCGCCGGCGTGCCGACTGGGAAGCGAATGGCCGTGTCGACAAAACGCTCCAGTTTGCCGTCTCCCAGCTTTGGGAACAGCCGGATGGTCACCTCGTGATTGAATCCGGTCACTTTTGGGATTCGTTGAGAAGGGTTGAGCAGCTCTTTCATCGAGGCTTTGTAGAGCTTGAATCGTCCTTCCACGCTGGGATCGAATAGCCAACAGGGTGGAGGGGAATCCAGCGGTTTCCCATCTTTATCGACATATGATGAATAGTAGTGCTCATCCAATGGACCACCGCAGACCTCTGGACCCACTGCGTTGTTGTGCATGAATGGAGCGTAGGCCCAGAGGCTGAGTAATGAAATATTTCGATAGTAGCCCCGTCCACCATCCGAGGGTTCCTTGAGCTGTGGATCGCCGGGCTTCGCCCGTAAGGTCTCAGAGCCGTACTCTTCCCAGACCCGACCCTGCATGTGATTGGAATGGAGGGATCGCGAGCGGTTCGTTCCGACCTCGCTCACGGGGATGACCTTGTCGTTCCCGAGCCAGTCGACGCGAATGCTTTTATCCTTCGGATCTACGGAGACCGTTCGAAAATCTCGTTTCTCGAACGGTGGGCTCTGGCTGGAATGGCACGAGGCGCATTTGCTCGCGAAAATCACGCGACCCTGCTCAACCGCGCCCTTGCCGAATTCCTTATTGAGCTGTTCGACGAGCGCATCGTTGTTCTTCAAGCCGCGCGCTTGGTACAGGTCGGCCGGGGCTCCGGTAGACAAAAACTGAGCGATTTCACTCAAGCGATCCTCGATCGCGCGGAATTGTGGACAGTCTCGGCGGACTTGACCAATGTCGAACGGCGTCTGCCCAAACCCGCGCATCGTAGGATCGAGCTGCCGCATATCCGTGAGATGATTGACCCACCCTTCCTCGGAACAACTGCCGATGTTGAAGTAGACGCGCTGAATTGCTTCGAGGGTGCCGATGCTGTCTTCTCCACCTTTTAGGATGTGGTGCACGAACTCCTTCTTGCGGCCCCGCTCCCAACACTTGCCGTCCTTGCCCGGTTCGCACCAACAGGTCCGCTCGTTTCCTCCGGCCGGACATTGGTTCGTTTTGCGCCACTTGATGATGTCTTCTTCGAACGTCGGCCGCCTGGCCAGGTTGATGATTGCGTTCATCGTACCGGCGTTGTTGATTTGATCGTTGGGAATCGCGGAGGTATCGACGGCACCGGGACGCGAATGGCCGTAGATTTGGTATTCAATGGTGTTCGGCGACATTCCCGATCCCAAAATCTGCGCAAATCGGCCATACTGATTGCCGACTGTGCCGGAGAGATTCTCCCATTTCGGATGGACCGGATCTTTGGGAGGGCGAATCGGATCGAAGGCAATATGGCAGGCACCGCAGGACATGCCGATGCGATAGGGCGGTTCGATCGAGCCGTCGTTCAGATGACTCTTGGCCGGCGCTTCACGGTCTTTGCGTGGCGCCACCTTGGCTGTATAGCCGTCCCACGAGTCCAGGTGTCCGCCGTTAATTTTGAGCCATTTCACCTTGTCGAACTTGGGATTGGGAAATTTCCGCAGCCCTAGCGCGCCGGTCGACGTGCCGAATTCGAGGTCGCAGGCCGACTGTCGCATGTCTGTTCGGCCATGCGGATCCTCCTTGGCGAGCGGAACATCTTTTAGATCGCAGGCGGGATCCCGATACCCGCTCTTCCCGACATACTTGAGCAGTTCGTCGTCGCCTGGACAGTAGTCGAAACCATAGGTTTCGTCATAGGTCTTGGCCGGACAGTTAGGATCGCCCGGCTTACAACAATCCGGATCGTTGATCAGACCCCACCGATGGAACCGTGCGTCGCGCGCGTCGCTTCGCAAAACCCGATACCAATCGATCATGACGCCGAGTCGCTGTTGATAGACGTAGGTAAAGAAGCGAGCATTGCCGGCTGTGGCGTTGAACCAAATCTCCGCTCCAACCAGCTCGGCATCCGTCAGATGCTTGCCATAGTGAAATGTTGAAGGAACGGGCTTGCCGCTTGCCGCGACAGCTGATCCTTCCGTCAGGACCGCATAGCCTGTAAGTAAGGCCAAACCGAGAATGAGTGTGGGCATGGTTTGTATCCGTCGCATGACCATTCCTCCATGAGCACCGTTCAAGCGTTGACGGTGCAAAACTGAGAAGCCTTCGGTACCCGGCGAGGTCTTGCGTGCGAGAGTATCGACGCATGTACGTAGAGTCAACGAGCAAGTAGCTTGCCTAGGAGCGTATCTTAGACAGTCGTCAAATCTGTGAAGATTGTGAATGAATGGCTGCAGCAAACGTCGAAGTTGTATCTGATTGGATACCAAGGAGGATCAGAAAGGATACAGTGAATAGGTTCTCTTGCTCGTGGAGGTGATGTCTCTCGTGCAAGATGCCGGTCTGTCAAAGACGGGATTTGGAAGTCGGCAGCTATCGATTCAGAGGACAGTTCCTTGACAGGGGAAAAGCATTCTTGCTAGCTTGGCGGTGGTTTTTCAGAACAGGCATCGGTTTTCTTCCCCCAACCAGGCTGTATCTCCGTGAATTTCCAAGACCTTATGCTCGCCCTCCATCGATTCTGGGCTGATCAAGGCTGTGTCGTCCATCAACCCTATGACATGGAGATGGGGGCCGGCACCTTTCATCCAGCCACCTTTCTGCGATCACTGGGGCCGGAGCCGTGGCAGGCGGCCTATGTGCAACCATGCCGTCGTCCGACGGATGGTCGCTATGGCGAAAACCCCAACCGTCTCCAGCACTATTATCAGTACCAAGTCGTGCTGAAACCTTCACCGGACAATATTCAAGAGCTGTATCTAGACAGCCTGGCCCGGTTGGGGATCGATCCCAAGGAGCACGACATCCGCTTCATCCAGGACGATTGGGAGTCGCCGACGCTGGGAGCCTGGGGGCTTGGTTGGGAAGTGCGTCTGGATGGAATGGAAATTACTCAGTTTACGTACTTTCAGGAGATCGGCGGATTTGAACTGGCTCCGATCACCGGCGAAATCACTTATGGCACGGAGCGCATCGCCATGTATCTGCAAGAGGTGAACAACGTCTTTGACCTCGCCTGGACCGACAAGGTCTCATATCGAGACATTCATCATGAAACCGAGGTGCAGGGTTCTCGTTACAATTTCGAGGAAGCGGACGTCAGCATGCTCATGCAAGCTTTCCAGGCGAATGAAGCGGAGTGCAAGCGGTTGCTCGTGCAGACCGATAAGCGTCTGACATTGCCGGCCTATGACTGCTGCATCAAGTCATCCCATCTGTTCAATGTTCTCGATGCCCGAGGGGCGATCAGTGTCGCTGAACGGACCGGTTACATCGCACGGGTCCGAGCACTCGCCAGGCAATGTGCCGAGCGTTACCTTGACGAGCGAGTAGCGATGGGACATCCGTTGATGAGGACGCAGGGTACACATCGATGAAGCGTCCGGTCGTGAAGCAGACTCGGAAACACAAAACTCGTAGCCTCAGCCCTACCGCCGAGCTGTTGTTCGAGGTCGGTGTGGAGGAGCTGCCGTTTGCATTCGTCGCGCCGGCCCTGTCGGCCCTTCGAGAATCAGCCGTCCGCATATTCCAGGATGCGCGATTGTCGTTCAGGTCCGTCAATACCTATGGGACGCCACGGAGGCTCGTCCTGGTCGTGGACGATTTGCTTGCCCATCAAACTGCGATTGTCAAAGAAACGATGGGGCCGTCGAAAATGGTGGCATTCGACCAGACCGGCCAACCCACGAGAGCCGCGATGGGATTCGCAGCAGGGCAGGGCGTTGCGGTGGAAAGTTTGGAGCTCCGGGAAACGCCGAAGGGTGAGTATCTTTTCGCGGTCAAGCGCGATGCGGGGCGAGCGACCGCAACCCTTCTAACGGAACTACTGCCTCAACTGGTTGAAAAGATTTCTTTCCCTAAGGCCATGAAGTGGAACGAGACCGGGTTTCGTTTCGCGAGGCCTGTTCGATGGATTGTTGCGCTCTTCGGGGGAAGTGTCGTGCCGGTACAAATTGCCGGCATCCAGGCCGGCAATCGGACGTCCTGTCACCGTGTGATGGGTGGCGAAAAGCCAATCACCGTGAAGGATTTCAAGGCCTACAACCAAGGGCTTGAACGGAGAGGAGTGATCATTGATCCCGAACGCCGCTGCGCGACGATTCAGAAGCAAATCGACCGTCTTTGTGTCAAAGCGGGTGTGGAATTGAATGCCGATGACGCCTTGCTCGATCAAGCGGTGTACACCACGGAGTGGCCCTGTGCCGTTCTTGGCAGTTTCAAGCCGGAGTATTTGGCCGTCCCTTCGGAAATTCTCATCACGTCGATGAAAGAGCATCAGGGATTCTTCTCGGTCAGGGATAAGAAGTCCGGCGGACTGGCGCCGCATTTCATTGCGATCGCCAACAACGAGCCCAAGAATATGACGCTCATTCGGACCGGCAACGAGCGGGTATTGGCGGCACGATTGGCGGATGCCAAGTTTTTTTTCGACGAAGACCGAAAAGTAAAACTGGAGGAACGGGGAAGAAAACTCATCGGCGTCACGTTCCACCAGAAACTCGGCACCATGGCTCAGAAACAGGAGCGAGTAAGAAAACTGACCGGCTTCATTGCCGGCCAACTATCTCCTGGGCAAGATGAACTCCGACAGGTTTGTGATCGGGCAGCGGCTTTGTCGAAAGCCGATCTCCTGACCGGCATTGTGGGCGAGTTTCCGGAGTTGCAAGGCATCATGGGTGGCGAGTACGCTCTGCATGATGGCGAATCTGCTGCGGTGGCTCAAGCCATCCGAGAGCAGTATCTTCCCAAGGCGATTGAAGGAGAATTGCCCACATCATTAGCCGGACAGATCCTTTCCCTGGCAGATCGGCTGGATACGATCGCTGCGTTTTTCCATGTCGGTATCGTGCCGAGCGGATCGGAAGATCCCTATGCGCTCCGTCGGCATGCGACCGCGATAGTTCGGATTATTCTCGAAGCGAATCTCCGGCTGAATCTAGCAAGATACATCAATAACGCGCGAAACCTCATCTCTGATGGTTTCAAGGGACTACCGGATTCAGACCAGCAAGGTGAGCGTCGGATCACGGAGTTTATCTTAGACCGGGTTCGACATTACAGCCGAGTGGTTCATCTCTTGCGGGATGATATCATCGACGCGGTACTCAAACCGGTTGGCGACAGGCCTTTAGATCTCGTTGATCTTGTCCAAAAAATGAAGGCGCTCGAAGTGGTGACGAAGAAGTCGGAGTTCGATCCCTTGATCGTCGGTTTCAAGCGGGCGCATCGGTTGGTGCAAAAAGAACAGTGGGAACGCCGGCCGGTCGACGCGGCGACGTTTCAGCATCCGTCAGAATCGGCGCTTCACAAGGCGGTCGTCGAACAGCGAAGTCAGATGGGTTCAGCTTTGGAGATCGGCGACTATGGCAGGGTGCTGGATTCCTTGGTAGGACTCAAGGCGGTCATCGACGACTTTTTTGCAGCTGTCATGGTGAATGCGGAAGACCAGTCTCTCCGCAGCAATCGACTGTCGCTGCTCAAAGAGGTTGATGAGTTGTTCATATCATTCGCGGACTTTTCCTGGATTGTGGTACAAGAGCGGTAGGTCGAGGCGGACGGAAAACGGACCGTCTCCAGCAAGGATCGAAAAAAGCGGGAGTTCTCATGGATCAGCCGAGGACGGACGCAGACCGTCGGGCGGGCAAGATCCGACGATTTTCTCTTGTGGTCTCGCTGATCCTGATGGTGTCCTGCAATGTCATTCTTCTCGGCGGGTTCGCGCTCAGCGGCATTAATCTGGACGACTTGGTCAAGACACCAGAATTCTTCAACGCCAGGCAGGACGTGTGCCTCCGGCTTGCCTGGAAGTCAGTGCCCGGAGCGAATGAACCTGTTCGACTCTGTTCGGAATGGCTTATTCTCTCCGACCCGAGCGGAAAGACCCATTATCTCCAGCCCGATACGAAGCTCAAGAAGGGGCTTGATGGTCAGTATTACGTCGATCAAGGTATTCAGGCTGACTATCGGCTCTTGATGCTGATACTGTTCGTCACCGTCATTATCGCCGGTGGGGTAAGGGCGAAGTGGTTCTTGGTGAACCGCTATCGGCTCCGTCTGGAATCAGCCGACGGCCGGCGCGCGTCGCCCGCTCATTGATACGCACTCTTCCTGGAAGGAGACGTCACGTGGCAAAGAAATATGTCTACTATTTCGGCGACGGCAAAGCCGAGGGCACCTCGAATATGAAGGAACTCCTCGGCGGGAAAGGTGCGGGATTGGCCGAGATGACGAATCTCGGTATCTCGGTACCGCCGGGCTTCACGATCACGACGGAAGCCTGCATCGAGTACTACAAGCAGGGCAAGAAATATCCATCCGGGATGTGGGAGGCGGCGTTGGCTGCCCTGAAGCGTGTGGAGCGCTCGATGCGCATGGGGTTCGGCGATCCTGAAAAGCCGTTACTGGTGTCCGTGCGATCCGGCGCCCGTGCCTCGATGCCCGGCATGATGGACACGGTGCTCAACGTGGGTCTCACGCTGAAGACGGTCGAAGGGCTTGCGGTCAAGACGAAGAACGAGCGGTTCGCCCAGGACAGTTATCGTCGTTTCGTCACGATGTTTGGCAGCATCGTCATGGGGGTACCCCGCGAACATTTTGAAGCGATTCTGAACCATAAGAAAGAAGAAATGGGTGTGGCCCACGAAACGCAATTGGACGCGGGGGCCTTGCGGGATCTGGTCGGAAGATTCAAGTCATTGGTGAAGGAGGAGACCGGAAAGGATTTCCCCGACGATCCAAACGAGCAGCTGCGGATGGCGATCAACGCGGTGTTCTCGTCGTGGAACGGCGCGCGCGCCATTACCTACCGGCGATTGAACGGCATTCCGGACCATTGGGGCACCGCCGTCAACGTGGTTGCGATGGTGTTCGGCAACATGGGCGATACCAGCGGGACCGGTGTGGCGTTCACCCGCGATCCGAATACCGGTGAGCATAAATTCTTCGGCGAATGTTTGATGAACGCGCAGGGCGAGGACGTCGTGGCCGGGATCAGAACGCCGTTGCCGGTCAGTGCGCTCGCCAAGAACGCCCCGGCTGCCTACAAGGATCTCGAACATACATATAAGAAACTTGAAAAACATTACCGAGACATGCTCGACCTGGAATTTACGATCCAGGAGGGCAAGCTCTATATGCTGCAAACGCGAGTCGGAAAGCGGACCGGGATCTCGGCGGTTCGTATCGCCGTTGAAATGGTGAAGGAAGGGTTGATCACGAAGCGCGAAGCGGTGCAGCGGGTCGGTCCCGATCAGCTGGCGCAATATCTCTATCCCATTTTCGACTCGACGGTGGAATCCAGCTCGACGCCGCTCGGCAAAGGGTTACCGGCCGGCCCCGGCGCGGCAGCAGGCAAGATCGCATTGACGCCGGACCGCGCGGTGGATCTGAAAGCAGCCGGTCAACGGGTCGTGCTCGTCCGCGAGGAAACCAGCCCGGACGACATTCACGGCATGAACGCGGCCACCGGATTTTTGACCGCGCGCGGTGGGATGACGTCGCACGCGGCGGTGGTGGCGCGGCAGATGGGCAAAGTCTGCGTCGCCGGCTGCGAAGCGGTGCAAGTGATCGACGCTCAATCAGTGCGGATCGGCTCGAAGGTGTTTCACGAAGGGGACTATATCTCCGTCAACGGGTCGACGGGGAACGTCTACGACGGCGACGTGCCGGTGGTGGAGTCGGAAATCATTCAAGTGGTGCAAGGGAAGCTGGACGCCAAGAAGTCGCCGAAATATCAGCTGTTCGCGATGTTGCTTTCGTGGGCCGACGATGAACGCCGGTTGCGTGTCCGGGCCAACGCCGACGTGCCGGACCAGGCCAAGATTGCGAGAGGATTCGGAGCGGAAGGTATCGGCCTCTGCCGGACGGAACACATGTTCTTCGCCGAAGATCGGATTCCGATCATGCAGAAAATGATCTTGGCGCGTACGAAAGAAGAACGCGAGAAGTACCTCGATCAACTCCTGCCGCTGCAGAAGCAAGATTTTATCGGACTCTATCGGGAGATGCAGGGGTATCCGGTTACCATTCGGCTACTTGATCCTCCGCTCCACGAGTTTTTGCCCAAGCGGGAAGAATTGATGGTGGAAATCGCGCAGCTGGAATTGACCGGGAATGACGGGGCCAAGCTCGAGGAGAAGCGTCGTTTGCTGGCCCGAGTCGAAGAGCTTCACGAGTTCAATCCCATGCTGGGTCTTCGTGGGTGTCGGTTGGGCATTACGATGCCGGAAATCACCCGTATGCAGGCGAGGGCGATTATGGAGGCGGCCTGCGAGTTGGCGAAAGAAGGCAAGAAGATCGTGCCGGAGATCATGATCCCGCTCGTCGGCATGGTCTCCGAGATGAAGTCGCAGAAAGATCTCGTGAAAGAAGTCGTGCAGGAGACGATGAAACGGCACGGCGTGAAGTTGAACTACCTGGTCGGCACGATGATCGAGTTGCCGCGCGCAGCGGTGACGGCCGACCGGATTGCGCAGGAGGCGGAGTTCTTCTCGTTTGGGACGAACGACCTGACGCAGACGACGTTCGGTTTCTCGCGCGACGATGCGGCCAAGTTCATTGATTTTTATAAGACCGAGAAGCTCATGGACTTGGATCCTTTCGCCGTGCTCGACCGCGAAGGCGTCGGCTCGCTGATGAAACAGGCGATCGAAGGTGGGCGTAAGACGCGGCCTGATCTCAAGCTCGGCATCTGCGGCGAACATGGCGGTGATCCCAGCTCCGTCGAGTTCTGCGATCAATTGGGATTGGATTACGTCAGCTGTTCCCCGTTCCGCGTGGCGATTGCACGGTTGGCTGCGGCGCAGGCGGCCATCGCGATCTCGAGCGCGAGGCCGACAGGGAAAAAAGCTCAGGCGGCGCGCAAGCCGTCGACCTCGCGCCGCAAGAGACGGTGACCAGCACTCAGCGAGATCTCCACTTCATGACCCTGGCCCTTCGCCTGGCGGCGAAGGGCCGGGAAACGACAAGACCAAATCCGATGGTCGGAGCCTTGGTAGTTCGTCAAGGCAGAATCATCGGGCAGGGTTTTCACCTCCGACCCGGGACTCCTCACGCAGAAATTGTCGCGTTACGCCAGGCAAGGAATCGAGCCCGAGGCGCGACACTCTATGTCACGCTTGAGCCATGCTGCCATCTCAAGAAACGGACTCCCCCTTGCGTCCCTGAAATTCTTCGCTCGAGCATCAGTCGTGTAGTGATTGCGATGCAGGATCCGAATCCATCGGTAAAGGGAAGAGGAGCCGCAGCGCTTCGGCGGGCCGGACTCTCGGTTACGGTCGGAGTTGCCCGCTCTGAGGCGGAAGCGCTGAACAGGTCATATTGTCATTGGATGAAAACCGGCCGTCCCTATGTGACGCTCAAGGCGGGCATGACGCTTGATGGAAAGGTCGCTACGGCAACGGGGGAGTCTCAATGGATTACGGGCAGGATGTCCCGTCAGGAGGTGCATCACCTTCGTTGCGCTGTCGATGCAATCTTGATCGGAGTAGGCACCGTTCTGGCTGATGATCCATCACTGACGGCGAGAACAGGACCGCGGCTGCAACAATTAGCATCGCGGCAGCCTCTGCGCATCGTGGTCGATAGCCGGCTGCGCACTCCATTGAATGCACAGGTCCTGGCACAACAGGGTAAAGCCAAAACGATTGTTGCCACAACTGCCGCAGCCCCAGAGGCTCGACGATCGGCCCTGCAAGAGAAGGGCATTGAGATCCTCACGTTGCCGGCTCTGCAGGGCCGTGTTTCGTTGCCCGCTCTGCTCCCGCAGCTCGGTAGACGCGGTATTATGTCCCTGCTCGTGGAGGGGGGAAGCGAGGTCAATGCGGCGATGCTGAAGGCAAAGTTGGTGGATCACATTCGGCTCTACATCGCGCCGCGGCTTCTCGGCGGCCAGAATGCCAAGGCTGTGATCGGGGGGAAGAGTCCGGCACGGCTTACAGGTGCGATTGAGATACGGCATGTGGCGACACGGTTCGTCGGTTATGATGTTGTGGTGGAAGGAGATCTGTGACCGGCTGGATAAGAGTCATCGGTTTGACGCTGGTGTTTAGCGGTGGAATGAACTCCGGCTTTGCGGAGGAGCCGGTGCCGGTCGTTGAGAGTCTGACTTCGCTCGTCCTCCAGTACATCGACGCCCATGGTGATGAAGCCGGTCAATTGTTGCAGCGCATTCTCATCGATAAACGCACGTCCGTCGAAACAGTCGCTCATATCATAAGGGCTGAACGAACCTATCAGAACCAACCAGTCGGGAATCTTCCCGAGGAACAGATCGTCATCCGCGGACGGCCATACCAGCTGTCCCTGTTCATCCCACCGACGTACCAAGCTTCGAAGGCCTACGCCTTGGTCGTGTGTCTGCATGGATTCGGTTTTACCGGCG
Organism: Nitrospira sp.; assembly: GCA_029194725.1. Lineage (GTDB taxonomy): Bacteria > Nitrospirota > Nitrospiria > Nitrospirales > Nitrospiraceae > Nitrospira_D. The sequence continues at coordinate 110,529 of JARFXQ010000008.1, forward strand.
AAGAATATTTGGAGCGGTGGCGCGCACGATTGGGCGAGGACTATCTGTTGGCCTGTCCCACCTATCCCTCCGGAGCCTGGTTTACCAGGCAAGCCGAGGAAGTGGTATTGGAGACAATTCGCCAAGCGCGGCGACGGTATCATACCGACCCGAATCGCATCTTTCTCACCGGCATGTCGAACGGCGGGATTGGGGCATGGCTGATCGGCATGCATCATGCGCCGTTATTCGCCGGCCTCGCACCCATGGCGAGTGGACTGGATGATGTGCTGATGCCGTTTTTGGCGAATCTTCGAAACACACCAGTCTATATGATTCATGGAGCGAAAGATCAGGTGATGCCGGTGGAGCTGAGCCGCTCGATTGCCAGAGAGCTGGACAGGCTCGGCTATCCCTATGTGTATCGCGAGCATCAACGTGAGCATCCCATGGCAGGCGGGCACTATTTCCCTAGAGAGGAGTTACCGGACCTCGTTGCATGGTTTAATCGTCAGCGCCGTGAGCCCCTGCCGACCAGCTTGACCGTCGTGCGTGACGGGAGCCACTTCCAACCGTTCAACTGGGTCCGCCTCGATGTGACCGATCAAATTGCAGCATTTTCAGAAGATTTGGTGGACAAACGTGATGAACGAATTAAACATCGGGTGTACGCCAGGCTTGACGCGTTGATTACCGGAGGCAATCGCATCGAAGTGAAGGCCGAGCACGTGCAGCGATATAGCCTCTTCCTGAATGAGCAGTTGATCGACTTATCCAAACCGCTCACGGTAGTGACGAACGGCCGTCTCTCGTTTGAAGGAACCGTAACTCCGTCAGTGGAAACCCTGTTGAGACAGGCCAGATTACGACAGGACCCTGAGCGCCTCTTTTCCGTTCATCTCACGATTGCCATCGCGAAGCCGGCTTCATGATTTCGGCATGGCGGTTCCAGCCCGGTCCTGTGACGCGCATACTGCTTCCTTGGATCGGTATGGCGATTCTTGTGTCTGCCGGGCATGGCCGGTCGGAAGCCTGCACATTGTCCCCCGACCATGCCGGACTCATTTTTCCCGTTGAACGAGTGGATCCCGCCTGGACCTGTAGACTGCAAACCATCATTCAGAATCATACGACTGAGAGCAAACTCGGCCCGATCCGAACCGCTCTCTCCGAACCGCTGTATCGGCATCTGTTGGATCATCCTCCCTTTACAGCGGATGTGATCCGGCGCCTACATCTCGGTCGTTACCGATCGGAAGCGAGAGGCCCAGGTCGGTTCTGGGGCGATGACGGCGCGGGGACGAAGGGCATCGTTGAGCTTGTGTACGAGGATCCCACGAGCCGCATTTACTTTCTTGAGGGAACTCATGAAGGCCGGTTGTTTCCTCACGTGACAGGGAAAGCAGTGGTCTTTCTCAGGACAGGCGTTCTACGAGACGAGAACAGCGATGAAGCGACGGACAGTATATTGGTTGCGTACACCAAGTTGGATAATCGCTTTCTTTCAGGGTTGATTTCCCTCCTGCATCCGCTGGTTTCCGGGATTGTGACAAGCAGGTTGCAAAAGGGAGTGGAGACGGTCGATCGGTTGGGAGTAGTGATGAGACTGGATCCCGAACGGGTGATGGCTGAACTGACGAATCCGCCGGCTCTACCGGGACATCACGTGGCGTTTCTGAAACAGGCGCTGAGAGGCCGACAGAACAGCGATAAGGGTAGTTTGGACGGGAGCTCGATCCCATGACCACATCGCGCAGCTTCGTGCTGATCTGCACAGTCGGCATCTTTTGCTTCATCAGCTACAACATGGTGCGGATGCCCGCGCTTTCTTTGTTCGCTGAATCGCTCGGCGCGAGCCCGGAACGAATCGGTCTAATCGTGTCCGTTTCGACCTTAACCGGAGTCTTGCTGAAACTGCCTTCCGGCGCTCTCTCCGACATCTATGGAAGGAGATTTTTGCTGCGGATCGGCGTGGTGGCGTTCGGGCTACCACCGTTTCTCTATCCCTTCATTACGAACTTGGACGCGCTGACGGCACTACGGTTTCTTCACGGTTTCGCAACGGCCATCTTCGCTCCGAGCGCTTTAGCGACTGTGGCGGAGCTCTATCGGGAACGACGTGGTGCGGCGCTCGGGACCTATACGGCTTGCACCCAGTCCGGTTCTCTCTTGGGTCCCTTTCTCGGAGGATACCTCGTCCACGCGGCAGGGTTTCCCACGGCGTTTGTCACGGCCGGCGTCTTCGGCTGCATCGCCATGCTGTTGTTCTATAGCCTTCACCTCGACGTCGCCGTACCGGATAGAAAGGGAGCGGGAACGGTCGTTGTGTTGTCCGAAATGTGGAAGGGCTTTGCCGTCGTCGCCAAAAACAAGAAAGTGCTGATCACCAGCACGACCGACGCAGCCAAGATGATTGCGAACGGAGCCTTGATGGCGTTTCTGCCGTTGTACGGAGTTGCAGTAGGTTTGAATCCCGGCGAAGTCGGTCTCTTGTTTACCGTCCAGGCCTTCACGTCGTTCTTTTCCAAGCCGATTATGGGGCGGATATCTGACCGAGTCGGGCGCCAGCCGCTGATTATTCTGGGGCTATTCATTTGCGCCGCGACCTTTGTCTGTATCCCATATGTAGCGATGCTTCCCGTCTTGCTTCTGCTGTCTGCCGGGTTCGGCTTCGGTGAGGCGGTCGTGTCCTCATCTTCCTCGGCCCTTGTCGCTGATAGTTCGGAATTTAAGACGCTCGGAGCCGGGATGGGAATGCAGGGGACGATCATGGATGTCGGGCATGCCAGCGGGCCGCTGCTGGCCGGCCTGCTGATCGCGCGTATGAGTTACGGAGGCGCCTTCATGGTCATTGCCGGAATACAGCTCACAGCAGCCGCTGTCTTCTGGGTGACCATGAGGAATAAATAACCAAAAGCCGCTATACTCAGCAGAGCGGCCTTGCATCATCATCTTTCATTGTTTGAGATTTGAAATCCGAGAACTAGAGCGTGTTCACCGGTATCATCGAAGAAATGGGCGCCATTACCGTCCTGGGAAAAACGCTTACGGGCACCAGGCTTACGATTTTGGCATCGACGGTGATGAGCGATCTGAAGATCGGTGACAGTGTGAGCGTGGATGGTATCTGTCTCACGGTCGTATCGAGAAGCGAGCGCGACTTTTCCGTAGAAGTCTCGCCGGAAACGCTCTCGGTGACGACGCTCGGCAACTTCGCCGTGGGATTGCCGGTCAATCTAGAAAGGGCCATGAAGCTCAACGAACGCATCGGCGGGCATCTTGTCGCAGGTCATGTCGATGGAGTCGGCGTGATCCGTAGTCGGCATCAAGACGCCAATGCAATCATGCTCGCCATTGAGGCACCGCCACACATCCTCAGATACTGTGTGGTAAAGGGTTCCATCACTGTCGATGGGATCAGCTTGACGATCAATGATGTGAACGAAAAGGGGTTTTCCGTCGCCATCATTCCGCACACGGCGAAGATGACGACGCTCGGCCTGAAGCGGGAGACTGATCCTGTCAACCTTGAATCGGACCTCATCGGCAAGTATGTCGAGCGGCTGCTCCAAGAGCGTGGCCAGCTGCCTAAACCAACCATCAGCATCGATAAAGACTACCTGCAGAAACGCGGACTGATCTGAATTGCAGCGGTCAACCTAGTTGGGAGAGCGCTGCTCAGCCTATAGCTGCCGTAACACCCCTCCGATTCCTGCGTTATCAACCTTGCCGCAAGATGCAATGAATCCTAAGTAGTCTAGACTAGATGAGACTTGACAGAGATCGGTAGCTCGACAGAGAATATGTCGCGCTGATTCCGGCTCCTCACGATCTAGGGATTATTTGGGCACAAGGGCGTCATCACGACATGATCTACATCCATGGTCTTCATCGTCGGCCATGAGGTGTCCGGAGTCCAGCCGATCCGCTGGTTTCAAGGGCTGGGCACCCTTCGTAGCCATAACGGGACTATGCCGATCTGTATAGTACGCCAACGCTGCGTTGTGGATAGTGCCGACAAGTCTATGAACCAACGCAAGAATTGTGCAGGAGTTGGCACTTAGTATCAGCGTACTATGCCGGTCAGCATACTCAATAGTTCGGCGTCACGATGCTTTGATGGCTGTGGTCGCGTGGTTCTGAGGCGGGCTTCGCGGCCCCAAAGATTCGGCCCAGGAGGGTCTTGTCCTTGCGATGCCCAAAGGCCCGGCGATCGCCGCGCTGCTTGCTCGAACCTGAGTGGATAAGCTAAACGGTCGGTTTCGCAATTTACACGCACGTATTCCCCCCACCCCTGCCTCGTGCGCGGGGAAAGGCGAGGCAGGGGCGATGATCCACTGCTACGAAGTCGTGATCAACTCTAACAAAGGGGGCATCATGCTTTTGCACCGAGTCCTGTCCGGTTCGATGATCTGGCTGTTGGTGTTGGCCTTGGGCGGTTTCCCGAGCGCCGAGGGCGCGAGCGAAAGGACGCTCAGGGGTACCGTGGAAAGCAATGGAATCGGCCTGGCGCGCTACGAGGTATCGCTGTACGCGCGCTTCGTCGGTAGTCCAGAGGAAACCAGAGTGCTCGGTCGCGCCACCACCGGCCCCGCCGGCAAGTTTGACATCGACTACCACCTGCCTCGCGGGCTGCCCTCGTCGCAGCAGCCGCTGCTATTCGTTCGCGCGAAGAGCGGCCAGGCCATGTTGGCGAGCGTGATTGGGCAGGCACCCGTCGACGGCCCCGTGGTCGTCAACGAGCGAACCACCGTCGCGACCGGATTCGCCTTCGCGCAGTTCGTCGATGGCTGGGCGATCGAAGGGAACCGGGTGGGAATGCTCAACGCCGTCCGCATGGCCGCGAACATGGTGCGTCCGAGAACCGGAACCGTGGCCGACGTTCTGCGCTTGCCTCCCAACGGTCTGGAAACGACGGCGCTGAGCACGTTCAATTCGCTGGCCAATATCGTGGCCTACTGCATCGCAACGCACTTCGGCTGCCATGATCTCTTCGATGCAACCACGCTGCCGGGCGAACCGCGCCCGTCGAACGTTCTCCAGGCAGTGGCGAACATCGCGAAATACCCGTGGCTGAACGTCACCAGACTGTTCGAGCTGTCCTTCGAGCGGCCGTTCTATGCGCCGGCGCTCGCGCCGAACCAGCCGCCGGATGCGTGGACGCTGTTCCTGAAGTTCACCGGCAGCTTCTCGAGCGAGCAGAATGCGGACAATCTCGTGAACGGTCCCGGCGCCTTCGCCATCGACGAGGATGGGTTCCTCTGGGTGAGCAACAACTACATACCCGAGCCGCCTTTCACGCCGGCCTGCGCCGGCAATCGCCTGCTGAAGTACTACCCCTGGGGCGAGAGCTTCCCCGGGTCGCCCTATTTCGGCGGCGGCCTCTCCGGGTCGGGCTGGGGCATCACACTCGCGCCGGATGGCCGCGTCTGGGTCGGCAACTTCGGGTTCACGCCGCCACCATTCACCGGCTGCCCTCCGCCCCCGGCCAACAGCGTTTCGGTCTTCCTGCCGAATGGCAAGGCGATCTCGGGTGACGCCGGGTTCACGGCGGGGATCTCCGCGCCGCAGGGCACCATGTCCGACCGCGAGGGGAACATCTGGATCGCCAACTGCGCCGCCGATTCTGTCACCGTCTATCCGAAGGGGCGGGAGAACGCGGCGATGGAGATCCCCATCCCGCCGCCGGCCAATTCGACCACCCCAATGAAGCCGTTCGGCATCGCGATCGATGACGAGGGCAATAGCTGGGTGACCGGCTCCCGGAACAGCACGCTCGCCGTCATCGGGCCGGACGGCAAGGTGATCGAGGTGATTCCGCCCGTAGGTCCGGGTGGTCGCACTGTCCTCAGCCGCCCGATGGGCAACGCCTCCGACAGCCGCGGAAACATCTGGGTTTCGAACTCGGACTTCATGGACGTTCCGTGCCCGAACACCCCTACCCCGGACCTTGGCCCCGCAAAGTCACCCTCGATCGCGCTCTTCCTGCGCCACCCCGGTCGCGAGCCGCATGTCGGCGCTGCCTTCACCGGCGGCGGCCTGACCATTCCATGGGGGATCGCGGTCGACGGCAACGACACGGTCTGGGTCGCCAATTTTGGCTTTCCGTTCAGCACGCAGCCTCCGGACCCCGACTGGCCAGCGCCGAACCGGATCAGCCACTTCTGCGGCGTCGACATATCCAAGTGCCCGCCCACCAAACGCGAAGTCGGCAAGGCGATCTCGCCGGATGGCACCGGCTATACGAGCGACGCCCTGATTCGGATCACGGCGGTCGCGATCGATCCGTCTGGCAACGTATGGCTCGCCAACAACTGGAAGAGGTTCCCGATCCTCAACATCGTCAACCCCGGCGGCAACTCGCTCGCAGTCATGGTCGGCGCCGCCGCGCCGGTGAAGACGCCGCTCATCGGAACGCCGCGGCCGGTTGATCGCCGTCGAGATGAGCGGCGAGGCGACCACGACGACTGATTGCTGCGGCCGCAGACGAGCACACTCAGGCGAACACAGGTCTGTGTCTGGCAGATTCCTGCGGGCGCGCGAACCGCCTGACGCCGAACCTCTGCGTGCAGCGGACGCGGGATAATCACGGATTCCGCAGTTGTCTTGGTGTAGACTAAACAGCCAAATTCTCTTGGAACCACAGGAGGTTTGGCATGCGAGTTCGTCACCTTCCGGCGTCACCGCTCTACCCGAAGATCCGCTTTGCCTTCACGGACCATCCGATCACGATGTGGACGGGGGCGATTCTGCTCCGGCTGTATTTCGAACTGCTCGGCCTGCGGGCCGCGCTCATCCCGCTGCTTGGGCCCTTCGCGAAGACCTCAAACAATCAGATTCCGGCCGTCGACGTGCTTCTGGCCTGGTGGTACGGGCTGGCTCTCGGTGCCGAACGGTTTGATCATCTGACCCGCTATCGCCGAGATCCCCTGTTGCCGCGGCTGCTGGGGCTGCCCCGGTTCCTGGCACCCGATACGCTGCGGCGCTTCTTTCACGATAAAAGGGGTCAGGATCATTTTATTGACACCGGCTTAGGCAGAACCCATTTCCGTAGAACAAGGCAATGGGGGGAGTCCTTGCCGGACAGCCGCATGATGCTTCCCGCACAAAAGGCCCATGCCCCGCCTATCGCACTTTGAATCGGATGATTGTGCCTACTCTGTGCTAAGCCAACGTAGGAGCGGGGACGGCTCACCTCGAGGCTTGGAATCACACAGCGCGCCTCATTCGTGACGCATTATTGGTCTCGTGGCACTCCTTGCCCTTTGTTTCTTTCGGACCACCCCCCTCGCTTCTCTGCCGTGATGAATCCGCCTCCGACTTTGCAGTAGACTTGCCACGCTATGATGCAGTTGACGGCCTCATGCTCTGGGTTGGTCATCCTGCTGACGGTCATCGTGAACGCGGGAATGGTCTTGACGCCGTCGCATGACACCCCAGCTGCCGACGCGTCATGGCATGAAGCGATGGTGGCATTTATCCAAGATATGGCCGCTGAGTGCCGCCCAAGGCCGAGCCGAGCATATCGAGACGAAGATCGGAATGAGGCACGAGGTGAACCGGTACCGGAAGCGCCAGGCGACGCCCTGCGAGAGGAACAGGACGGTGTCACTGAGCCACGGCTGTCAGCCGATGGCGTGATGGTGGCGGAGGATATGCGGTGTCGGCAGTGCCGAGGGAAATGCGCGGCGGATAATCTGCGGTGCCGGAGCCAGTGCGCGGGCGACAGCACCTGTTTGGACCATTGCCAAGGGCGGACGGACCAGTGCGAGGCGCTATGCAAGCAGATCTTTCAGTGCGAGTGACGGGTGTTGGCCTACGGAGTCGCGCAAGTTGGGCCATCACACTGTTCGGTCTTCTCGCTGTTATACTCCTGTTGCAAGGATGCCCCGCTAAACCTCCTCCCTCAGCCATCGGATTTCCCATCACAAACGGCTTCTATACCAACCTGCCAAGCAACCACCAGCGAATTCTGATCTGGGGGGATCCTACCCTGACCGAGGTAGCCGTGGAATGGCTCTCATCCCATCACTATGCGAGTCTCCTGATACCCCACTTCGGTCCAGGCCAGCATCCTCCGGTATCGCAGGCCTCCTGGGATCGCCAGGCCGCTCTTGCTGTCGCGAAGGAGATGAAAGCGGAGTTTGTGGTCCTTCTTGATCGGGAAGAGAGGAAGGAGGGGGCGCTGATCCAGTCACACTGCGGTCCGCGTTTCTCGGTAAGCGTGAATATTCGAGGCCTGTCGGTGGACAGCGGAGACACAGCACTCCATGGCAGCGCCCATTACCCACACTGTGTTGATCTCAGCCATGAGACATTTCGGAGCCTGACCTGCCAGGCCCTCGCCACCGCCTGGGGATTCCGCCCCTCCGGGCAACTGGACATTCCCGGGAGCAGACAATCGGGGTCAGGCTTTGAAATCTTGATTATCTGTGCCTCTTCCCCTAGGGTTCGTGCGCATGGCGCGTCGGCCCCGCGTGTTCGCTCCGCACATCCTCTATCATGTCATCGTCCGAGGGAACCAGCGGCACGCCACCTTTCGGACGCCGTCCGATTACCAAGCCTATCTGGAACGGCTGGCCAGGTATCGCCAGTCCTGTCGAGTGCGCCTGTGGGCCTACTGCCTGATGCCGAATCATGTGCATTTGCTGGTGAAATCCACGAACGAGCCTCTCGCGACCTTCATGCAACGCCTGCAACAGTCCTATACACAGTACTTCAATCGTACCCATCGGACCGTCGGCCATCTGTTTCAAGGGCGGTACAAGGCCATTGTGTGTGAAAAGGATCGGTATCTGCTGGCCCTCATTCGGTATCTCCATCTCAATCCGGGCCGGGCCAAGTTAGTCAAACAGCCGAGAGCATGAAAGGGGTCAGGAACCTGTATTATCCTAGCGCAGGGGGGAGTTGGATCTGTTGTCCGAGCAGGCTTTAGGCGGATTTGAAGTGGCGGTCGAGGAGGTTCTCGAAGCGGCATTTGCAGGGGAAGTGGAACTCCGTCGGCTGTGAAGATTGTCCATGGCGTTGTCTTGACAAATGATACCGCCAGAGGTAACACTCAATCATGGGTAAGATTCGCCGGGGTGGCTATGTTTTTGTCACCTGGAAAGGCGATCACTCTCCCCGACATGTGCATGTGTAGCGCGATGGCGCGTTGGTTGTTGAATGGGACTTGGATAACGGGATGCTCATGGCCGGGAGGGCCACGCGAAGGCTTCGGAGATTGATCGAAGAGTTGCAACGCGAGAGGCTTTTATGAAAATCCAATCTGTGACTCATAATAATCGAAAAAAGGCGTTCGAGGTGAAAGCGTCGAAGAAGACGTACTGCTTTCCATTTTCCAGAGTTGATCCTCAACCGACTCTCGACGATCCGATTGTGCGGCTTGAAGTCGACAAGGAGCTGGGACGAGAAGGGTTTACATATATGTTGGAATCAGGCAAGGAAGGAACGGTTCACGGCGAGCAAGTGTTGGAATACAACCAAGATCCACACTACTTACGGGATGCGCTCCTGTACAAGTTGACCATCGAGTCGCAGAAACAAGTCAAGGCGAGTGCTTTGTCGAAGCGTGAAATGATCAGGCGGCTTGGAACATCAGCGACACAGTTCTATCGTCTGCTCGATCAAACGAACTACCACAAGTCGGTCGATCAGTTGCTGTCCTTACTGCATGTCTTGGATTGTGATGTGGATCTTCTGGTGCGAACGAAGACTGCATCCGGGAAGGCCGCGTAACTGCTGAAGTTATGCCGATCCATCCCTCTCTTCCCGCGGCTTGAGCTGGATGCGCTGTACCGCCAGCGCTGGCAGGTCGAGGTCGATCTGCGTGCCATCAAGGCGGTGATGGGCATGGACATCTTGCGCGCGAAGTCACCCCGCATGATCGGCAAGGAGATTGGCGTCCATTTCCTGGCCTACAATTTGGTGTGTGGCCTCATGGCACGGACAGCCGCCGGGGCGCAGCTGGTCGCTCGAGCGCTGAGTTTCAAGGGCGCCATGCAACTGCTCGTGGCGTTTCACCAGCAATTGCGCTGAGTCGCAACCAAGTCAGCCCGGATCCTCTACGCACAGATGCTCGACGCCATTAGCGCCCTGCGTGTGCCGATCCGCCCCGGACGCATCGAGCCGCACGCGATCAAACGAAGGCCCAACAACCATGCGCTTCTGACGGTCCCTCGACATGTTGCACGTGCCGCCATCATCCGGGTGCGAGCACAATATGCTTAAGGTAGTGCCATGAGGGCCAGGATTTGTATCTTGTCATGCGTCATGTCCGTGTGGCACGTCCGGAGGTCATGGCCCGTCCTCTTCAGAGTGCGATTTTTAACGTTAACCGTGAAACAAAGAAATATGATATCCTCGCGATGAAATGAGGAGGATTTTATGACACGTGCCGAGACAATAGAACGCGCCATTGAGCAGCTTCCCCCGGGCGAACTTACGTTGTACGTTGCGATCTTGGAATGTCATCAGCAGGCCGGCTCTTAGTCGGAACCCACATTGTAAGTGCCATTTGGGTCGGATACCTTTTACGCCTGTGTTTTGTCGATTTTCCAAGAGCCGTTTCGAAAAAGATTCGCTCGCTTGAGGCCGCCACCGCCTAACCGGTCGATGCAGCGGAAGGTGCTTCACGACGTCGCTGAACGACAGGATGGTAGGTCTAACGAGATTTCATCGTAATTCGCACAGACAGCCAACCCCCAAAATTCTAGGCACAGTTCACAACCGACGTACCGGTCTCGGTGTCCGACACCACGTCTCACAAAGGAGGAGGAACTCTAGGGTTTTGGCCACAGGAGCTGCTTGAGGCCACCCTGGCCAGTTGCATGAACATGAGTCTGCGCATGTACGCCGACTGGACCTAATGGGGGCACCGATCTCGAAGGCTCCGGTCAAGCGGAAACAAGACTCTTCTCGCACACCGAGGCGCAATGTGAGGAATAACGAGGCGTATGGTGCGATGAAAATGGAACAAGGTGGGCAGACCTGGAGTCATGCATATTTGTGGGATTGAGTAGCTCCTATGGCGCGACCGTTGCGGATCGAGTTTTCTGCGTCCCTGTACCACGTCACCCTCTGGGGTAACGCCCGGCGATCACTGGGCATGATCTTGGAGGAACGTCCAGTGGCCGGGGCGCCAGAAAATGGGCTCCTCAGTGAAGTAGCGCTTGCCGAGAGCTGGAACCGGCCGGAAGAAGAGAAAGCGTGTGCACACTTGTCGCTGGTGCGGTAGTCCTATCCTAAACGTGCTATGTCCTCTCGCTGAGGCGCATACAGAAAGCTTCTGTTATCTACAGCACCCGCCAGGCGCGGCCGTCATTTTGGATCAGCCGATCCGCTTCCACCGGTCCCCATGTGCCGGCTTGGTACTCCGGGAGCCAGCGCTGTCCCGACTTGTTCCAGGCTTCGAGAATCTGGGTGATCCAAGCCCAGGAAGCTTCCACGGCATCGCGCCGCATGAAGCGAGAAGCGTCGCCGGCCATCACGTCGAGCAGCAGGCGTTCGTAAGCCTCCGGAGAAGGTCGACCGAACACTTCTCCATACTTGAAGTCCATTTCAACCGGATGAGTTTGGGTGCGGGTGCCCGGTACTCGCGAGACGATGCGGAGTGAAAGCCCTTCTTCAGGCTGAATTTTCAACGCCAAGACGTTTGGAGCTTGGGGGGTCTGCCCGCCGGGATTGAAGAGAATCTGAGGAATCTCTTTGAATTGGACGGCGACTTCGCTGGCCCGAAGCGGCAAGGCTTTCCCAGTCCGCAAGTAAAACGGCACCCCGGACCAGCGCCAGTTCTCCACGAAACATTTCACTGCCACATAGGTTTCTGTGATGGAATTCGGCTTCACTCCTTTTTCGCGACGATAGCCTGGAACCGGCGTGCCATGTGCCGTCCCTTCCTTGTATTGGGCTCGCACGGTGAACTTGTCCACATCCTTGGCTGTGATGGGCCGGAGGCACCGAAGCACTTCCATCTTGGCGTTTCGCACCACGTCGGGGTCAAGCGAGTACGGGGGTTCCATGGCGACCAAGCAAAGCAATTGAAGCATATGATTCTGGATCATGTCCCGTAGCGCGCCGGCTTCTTCGTAGTATGTGGCCCTGGTCCCCACGCCTTCGGCTTCGCTGACAGTGATCTGGACGTGGTCGACGTATTTGTAGTTCCAGATCGGCTCGAAGATGCTGTTGGCGAAACGTACGACCATGAGATTTTGGACCGTCTCTTTGCCCAAATAATGATCGATGCGGAAAATCTGTGATTCATCGAAGACCCGGGCTGTCACTTCGTTGATGGCCTGGGCGGAGACGAGGTCACGCCCGACCGGTTTTTCGACGATGATGCGCGTGTAGGGGACGCGAGAGCCGAGAGTGCCCGCGAGACCCGACCGGGACAAGCCTTCGCAGACGGCAGTAAAGGAACTCGGGGGAATGCTCAAATAAAAAATACGATTCCCAGGCAGCTGGAACTTATGCTCGAGCTCTTCGACCCGCTTCTTCAGCCGTACATAGGTTTGTGGATCATCGTTTCCTCCCGCCAAATAGTACAAGTGCTGAGAGAAGGCGTTCCACGTGTCTTCAAGTAACGCCTGCCGGGAATGTTTGATCACGCCGTCGCGGACGGTGGCTCGAAACTCCTCATCGCTCATGAGGGTGCGGCCCAAGCCGAGTACGACGTAGTTCGACGGCAGCAATTCGTCGAGCAGGAGATTGTAGACGGCAGGGATGAGGCGTCTGCGGGCTAAATCTCCCGAGCCACCGAAAATGACCAGGGTGCAGGGTTCGACGGGTGACAGCGGTTCTTGGGCAGGACTGATGTCGATTCGTTGCGTATTCGTTGGAGTCATAGTAAGTAATATTCCTGGATTCGGTCGTTATCGCCTGACCGCGTGCCCACCGAAGGCGTTCCGCAGGGCCGCCAGCATCTTTTCGGCAAATGATTCCTCCTGCCGTGAGCGAAACCGCGTGAAGAGTGCCGTGGTTAAGGTGGGAACCGGCACATCTTTCTCGATGGCATCCGCGATCATCCACCGGCCTTCTCCGGAGTCTTGAACATACCCCTTGAGTTTGTCCAGCTTTTGGTCGCCCTTGAGCGCACCCGCGGCCAGTTCCAATAACCAGGATCGAACGACGCTCCCGTGCATCCACAAATCGGCCACGCGCGCCAGGTCCAGCTTGTACTCGCTCTTCGACATCAACTCAAAACCTTCGGCATAGCCTTGCATCATGCTGTACTCGATGCCGTTGTGGACCATCTTCACGTAATGCCCGGCACCGACCGCGCCGACGTGGGCCCAACCGTCTTCAGGCGCCAGGGTCTTAAACACCGGCGCAAGCCGTTTGACGGCTGCGTCTTCTCCGCCGATCATGAGACAATAGCCGACCTTCAGTCCCCAGATTCCTCCGCTGGTTCCCGCATCGACATAGTGGATGCCCTTTTTCTTCAGCTCCGCACCGCGCCGTACATCGTCGTGAAATCTTGTATTTCCACCATCCACGATGCTGTCGCCGGATTGCAAAAGCGCAGCCACCGCCTGGATTGTTTCTTCGGTAGGGGCTCCGGACGGAACCATGACCCAGACGGCACGCGGAGCGTTGAGCTTACTGACAAGATCGGCAAGAGACGAGGAACCGATGCACCCCTGGCCTTCCGCCTGTTTGATCAAGTCATTGGATCGATCATAGACCACGACGCGGTGTTGATCACGCCGAAGGCGGGTCACCATATTCATTCCCATCTTGCCGAGTCCGATAAATCCCAGTTCCATGAGAGTGCTCCTTGGTTTGTCGCTTGTAACAGTCGATGCGGCCTCCGTCGATCGATCTACAGGCTGGTACGGCTTCTTTCACCTTGCATGCGAAATACCTTTCTTATGCGGAGCAGCCGGTTGAAGACTCCGGTCAGTCGATACGAGGAGGATTCGGGACATCCTTAAAAATGAGATCAGCAAATTGCCGGCCAAAGTTGAGCCGATCAGTGAGGGTGGTGGCCGTCAGAAACTGTCCGGCCAGGTCGGCGAGCGCCGGCTCGCGCGAAAACATGAACCGATGAACATCCACCGGGGCGACCAACCAAAACCCTCTCAAACGAAAAAATGCCGAAATGCAATCCTCGTAGAACAGCATCAAGAGGTAGTGGGCCGTTCCCGGCTTGTCCAAGAGGTCCTCCGTCTTGCCCAACAGGTGATAAGACTCGGCCTTGAGGCGAATTTGTTCATTGATCGAAGCCGGTGGCGGACCTTGGCGAAAGCGGTGGTGCACCTTTTCGATCAAATTCGCACAGATGCCGTCGTGATCGAAAAGGATTCTGCCTTTTCGAAGCAGCGAGGGGAGCCGAAGCGAGTAGGCGAGGTCTTCCTCGACGGAGTGGTGACCATGGAAGCGAATATCTGCCAGGCGATCGCCGACGCGGAGGATTTCCTGGCTATCGGCTTCTCCCTTGACAAGGGCGATCAGGTCGATATCGCTATGAGGAGTCACGGCTCTCCGAGCTCCCGATCCCACGAGTATGATGCCCACCAGATCACCGCCCCGTCGACCTTTGATATGCCGCAGCGCGATGTCTAGACTGTCCTCAAACCCAGGAGGCGGCGGTGATTCAGGCTGCTCCGGCGGTTCCGGGACTTCGAGCAGCTCTGCATTCAGCTCTTCACGAGTGGGAGTGCTTGTCGTGGTGGAGTCCATACCAGCCTCTGAGCATGTGAATAGGATTCGGAAACCAGATCAATCGATCAGATTCTATGGATCGAGGAGTATCGTGTCAACGGCGAACGATCAACGGGTGAGGACCTTGGCAAAGACGGCCGCGGCTTCGTCGATCTGCTTGTCCGTGATCTGCAGATGGGTCACCGCTCGATAGCTCTGTCCTCCGACGGCGTTGATGAGTACGCCCTGCTGTTTGAGCGCTGCCACCAGTTGGGCCGGAGAGCGCCGCTCGTCGAGAATATCGAATATCACGATATTGGTTTCGACGTGCTGCGGCGCAATCTGGATTGCGGGAATTTGTTGCAGCAAGCGAGCCAGTTTTTTCGCATGGTCATGGTCGGTTTTGAGCCGAGCGACATGCCGCTCCAAGGCATAGATGCCGGCGGCGGCCAGAATGCCCGCTTGGCGCATCGCGCCTCCATACATGCGGCGGAAGCGGCGTGCGCGATCAATGAGTTGCTGGTCGCTTGAGATCAGCAGCGATCCAACTGGGGCTCCCAGCCCCTTCGAGAGACAGAGAGAGACGGTTTCAAAGTGCTGGGCATACACCGTCGCAGGCAAGGTGGTGGCGACCACGGCGTTGAAGAGCCTGGCCCCGTCGAGGTGCATGGGAATTCCATGTTTCACGGCGAGGGCCCGAATTTTTTCGATGGTGGAGAGCGAGTAAATCGTGCCGCCTCCGGCATTGTGCGTGTTCTCGATGCAGATCAAGGCCGTCGTGATGCTGTGTGGATCGTTCGGCCTGACGGCGGCTTCCACCTGCTCGGCGGTCATGACTCCTCGCTCACCGGTCACCCAGTGAAGTTGCACGCCGGCCAGCGCCCCCGCTGCTCCCTGTTCATAGCGAACGACATGACTCTTGCTCTCGACGATGATTTCCTGCCCCGGCTGGGTCTGCGACCGGATCGCCAACTGATTGGCCATGGTGCCGGAGGGGACGAAGAGGGCGAACCGCTTGCCGAGCATGGCCGCCGCCGTTTCTTGGAGGCGATTGACAGAGGGGTCTTCGCCGTAGACATCATCGCCGACTTCGGCACGCGCCATGGCTTTGCGCATCTCGTCCGTCGGCTGGGTCACGGTATCGCTACGAAGGTCGATCATATCTGCTGTCTCCTAAAAATTCCGTACGGTCCGTGCATTCTAACAGATCTGCCGCTTGCAGGTGAAAGCATACCTGCTACACTGCGCAGGGATGGGCGTAGCGAGTCAAATGATGGTGTATCGATGGGTGAACTCCTTAGGCGCGAAACGGGACGAACTTGTTCCGTTAGCCTGGGCCTTCACGTATTTTTTCTGTCTCCTCTGCGGCTACTCCATCCTCCGCCCGGTGCGTGACGAAATGGCCATCGAAGGAGGGTTGAAACATCTCCCCTGGATGATGACCGGGACATTCCTCACCATGCTCGCCGCTACGCCGTTGTTCGGGTGGCTCTCCGCGCGATGTTCGCGCTACCGGTTGCTGCTGACCGTCTATATCTTCTTCATCACGAATCTGTTGGCATTCTATGCGTTGATGACAAGTCATCTGCATCCGGAGTGGGTGGCTCGTGGATTTTTTGTCTGGCTGTCGGTGTTCAATCTGTTCATCGTGTCGGTCTTCTGGAGTTTCATGGACGATCTGTTTACACCGGAGCAGGGGGCACGGTTGTTCGGCATGATTGCCGCCGGCGGAAGCAGTGGAGCGTTGCTCGGCCCACTCTTCACCACTGGTCTCACCTTTGTCTTCCCGATCCCGGTGTTGATGGTGGCATCGAGCCTGTTTTTGGGAGCCTGCATCGGATGTGTGTACCGCTTGGAGCGATGGGGGCGCGAACGGTCCGAACACCATCTGCCTCAGAAGGGTGAGCCCCTCCATGGCAGCTTTCTCGCGGGAGTTCGTCTGACCTTCTCGTCGCCCTATCTGCTTGGGATCTGCGGCTATCTGACCCTCCTGACCATGACCGCGACGTTTCTGTATCTCGAACAGACTCGCTTGGTCTCGGAGTATCTCGATCAACCGGAAACCCGCACGCGCCTCTTTTCCACGTTGGACTTTACGACAAGCCTGCTGACTTGGCTCACGCAGGTGTTCGTGACCAGAAGACTCATCGACCGGTTCGGTCTCGTGGCGGCGCTACTCTTCTTGCCGACGATCAGTCTGGTGGGATTTCTGGGGATCGCCTTGTGGCCGAGCCTCGCGCTCTATGTCGTGTTTTCCGTGTTGCGGAGGGTGGGGGAATATGCGCTGTCCAAACCGGCCAGGGAGGTTTTGTTCACGGTCGTCAGTCGTGAGGAAAAATATAAGGCTAAGAACTTTATCGATACGGCCATCTCGCGTGGTGGCGACGCCTCGACCGCCTGGCTCGTGACGGCGTTGAAGACCCTCGGGGCGACTGCCACTCACATCGCCTGGGCGTTGCTTCCATTGATGCTCGTCTGGGCCTGGGTCGCCACCGTACTGGCCCGTCAGAAGGAGCGCATGTAGCTGCGCCATCAGTACGAGAGCAAGTGAGATGCTCTCTGTGGCGCCATGGCAGGCGCTGGCAGGCGCTTGAAGAGCGGACGAATAGATGGTATCGTGAAGCTCTCATGCATCAGATTTTCTTCATCAGATGGTCCATCGGGATCTGTCTCGCGATGAGCGTGGGTCTGTGCGGCACGCTCTCCTATGCGGGTACGACCAGAGACGGAGGTTCTGTGATTGGGCCGGCAACACCCAACAGGATGGTCTCATCGGCTCCTACCCAAACGAAGGCAGTAGTGAGGCCGACACCGGCCGCCATTGTGCCGGAGGAGAACGAATTCGTGCTGCGGAATATTCCGACCCTGTCGAAGCCGATTTCAGTGGGAGGGCGGACGCTTGTGCCTTACGGGGCAGGGTATGGTGGCGGCTATGCGACGGAATTTGATCGTGCGCTCAATCCTGCGGGGTCTGCCTCCTCCTCTTCGTCCGATTCCTCAAATGCTGGATCGAGAAACTTGCTCGGACACAACCTCATTCCAAACGAAGTCCAGCTGGGCATTCGGGTTCCCTTCTAACCTGAGTTTGTCCTGGCCCTCTTGCTCGACATCTGAATCGCATTGAGAGACGAAGAGTCTTGAAGGTGCTTGAGGCGAGCCTCCGGCTGACGAAGTGGGCCGAGGCACCCCGTACCCACTTGCTCCGCCCAGAGTCAGTTGCCTACTTTCAGCAGCCAACCATCGGCCTTATCACAGTCGTTGGGTCCTTTGGCGAAAATGTCGAGTCGGATGTAGCTGCCTTTGATGCTGGGAGGCAGCTTCCCTTTGACCAGGAACCCGTTGTTGATCGTGGTCACCGTGACCGGGACCTTTTCCTCCTTGATCTTCACCGTGATGCTTGGAAAAAGAGCGGTCTTGGATGCAAGGAATGAAAACTCCGATTTCGGGGCCACCGCGACATTATTCTTATCCACGGAGAAGGGAGGAGGCGTGAAGGCAGAAAAGATTACGTCGACACAAGAGTCCACGCCGCTACTGGGATTGGGACCCGCGTCATAGGCCCAAACTTGGCCGGCGGTACCGAAGACACCTACTGCAAGAACAAGCCTTACCAGGTTTCGCAGACTCACGGTTATGCCTCTCTATAAGTGGTGGTGGATCGTTGAACCAGCATGAAGAATAGCGAGGGGGTATTTTCTACGTCTCACAGAGAAAAAACAACCCCCTCCCTGCCGGTTGTGAATGCTGATCAACCGCCCACGCCGCCCGCCTGGAGGACGTACCGCAGTTCGCCTTGAAGCCCGAGCCGGTCCGCCCAGTTCCACAGGTAATCAAGGTCGAGCTGTAGGCGCGGGTTCTTGACGATGCTGATCACATCGTCAAAGTCTCGCGGTCGGCTCGCTCGCAATTTCATGAGAACCAGGTCTTCGGGCGAGCTCATCCAGATCGTCAAGCCATGAAAATCGACAGCCCGGCGCCGATCGAGTACGGCGCGATCGAAGGGGCTCAGGGAAAAGACGAGGTCCACAGGAAAATGAGGAGCCGTGGGGTACGCGAGTCGTAGGACGACTTCACGAGCCATCGGATTGGCATCGTGCCACGTCTCATTGATCGCAAATCCTGCTGTGTGCAAGAGACCGAGGAACGGCTCAGGATCGGTGCATTGAGCGAGAATAAGAAAGTCCACATCGTAGGTGGCACGTGGGGTTCCCCAGATACCGAGGGCTAACGCGCCGATCACACAGTAGGGAGCTTCCGTGGAAGACAGGGCACGATGGGCCAACTCCACCACCTCGAGGTAGTCGTTTTGAAACACATCCGGTTGAGCCATGATCCGAACTAGGAGTGAGGAACAGTCGAACGAGTGCGATCGGATTCCTCTAGGGCGTTACGTAGGGCCGACATCCAGCGGTGTTGAGCACTTGACAGACGACAGACGGCGAGGATGCCCTCGACTGCGGAAGCCGGATAGTCCGTGGGATTGATTTGCGCCGCGCTCACGTGGAGCTTGCGCAGCCAAATGGGCGGGTTTGCGGGATCGAAGGCCATGCGGCGATTGTACAGGAAGGAGAGAAAAAGGCAAAGGCGACTCAGTTCGGGTTGTTGGGTGGGGAGGTCAGTTGAGATCAGGGCAGAATAGCTTCGTCGGCAGATTTCCCCATTCAGAATCATTGCCTTTCTTATGAAAAGACGGTATGCCTCTTCGCTGATTTTCCGTTCATTCCAGTGAAGAGAGCGTATGAGTGATACAGTTAAAAGGAAGGCCGCATGATCACCGGTGACATCAAGAATCAGATCGATCGCATTTGGGACTCCTTCTGGTCAGGCGGGATCTCGAACCCGTTGGAGGTGATCGAGCAGATCACCTATCTGCTCTTTATTCGCCGCCTCGATGATCTGCATACGCTGGAGGAGAACAGGGCCAATCGACTCAAGCAGCCGATGGAGCGCCGGATCTTTCCGACAGGCAATGATTCCAAGGGCCGCCCGTACGAAGACTTCCGTTGGTCGCGCTTCAAGCATTTCGCTCCGGCCGAGATGTTTACCGTCGTCGGCGAGCATCTGTTCCCGTTCCTCCGCGCCGATCTCGCGCGGCAGCTCGGCAACGGGGACTCGACCTACGCCCACCACATGAAGGACGCGCGGTTCACCATCCCGACTCCCGCGCTATTGGCGAAGGTGGTGGACATGCTCGACCATGTGCCGATGGAGGAGCGCGACACCAAGGGCGATGTCTACGAATATATGCTGGCCAAGATCGCCACCGCCGGGCAGAACGGGCAGTTCCGCACTCCGCGTCACATCATCCGGCTCATGGTTGAGCTGACTGCCCCGACACCGGCTGACGTCATCTGCGATCCGGCCTGCGGTACGGCCGGCTTTCTGGTAGCGGCGGGCGAGTACTTGCGCGAGCGGCATCCGAACTTACTGCACGACGCGAAGCAGCGAGAACACTTCCACCACCGGATGTTCCACGGCTTCGACTTCGACAATACCATGTTGCGCATCGGCAGCATGAACATGCTGTTACACGGCGTCGAAAGCCCGGACATCCGCTACCGTGACTCGCTCGCGCAGGACCACGTGGGTGAGGAGGAGAAGTACACGCTGGTGCTCGCGAATCCGCCCTTCGCCGGGAGCCTCGACTACGAGAACACCGCCAAAGATCTGCTCCAGATCGTCAAGACCAAGAAGACCGAGCTACTTTTCCTCGCGCTTTTCCTTCGGCTGCTCAAGCCAGGTGGCCGCGCGGCAGTCATCGTGCCGGATGGCGTGCTGTTCGGATCAAGTAAGGCGCACAAAGAGCTGCGTCGCATCCTGGTCGAGGATCAAAAGCTCGATGCAGTGATCAAGCTGCCAGGCGGGGTCTTCAAGCCCTACGCAGGCGTCTCGACAGCGATCCTTGCCTTCACCAAGACGAATTCCGGCGGCACCGACTTCGTCTGGTTCTACGACGTCGAGGCA
This sequence comes from Nitrospira sp., assembly GCA_029194725.1. GTDB lineage: Bacteria > Nitrospirota > Nitrospiria > Nitrospirales > Nitrospiraceae > Nitrospira_D. Next base: position 131,112 of record JARFXQ010000008.1, read on the forward strand.
GACGGTTGGAGCCTCGACGACAAACGCACGCCGCTCTTGTCTGAAGAGAAGCTCGGCCCAGTGCCCTCATTTCTTCGTCATTCCCGCGAAAGCGGGAATCCACGGTCTCTATCCGATGACGAACATGCGAAGAACAACCTCCCGGACGTACTCGCGCGCTGGGTGAAGCGAGCCGAGATTGAACAAGAACGCCCACGCACCGCGCAGAGCTTCTGCGTGCCGAAGGCCGACATCGCCGCTCAGGGCTACGACCTCTCACTCAACCGTTACAAAGAAGTCGTGCATGAGACAGTCGAGCACCGGCCGCCGAAGGAGATCCTCGCCGAGCTGGCGAAGCTGGAGAAAGAGATTGAGCGGGGAATGAAAGAGTTGGAGGAAATGTTGGGGTGAAGATGAAAGTGGCGAGCGGAAGTGCTACACGTCTGGGCGACTTGGTAAGAATCAGAACTGGAAAACTTGATGCCAATGCAAGTTCTCCCGATGGCGTATATCCTTTCTTCACTTGTTCAGAAGATGCGTTGCGCATCGCATCGTTCAGTTATGATTGCGAATGTGTTCTTGTCGCTGGTAACGGTGACCTCAACGTCAAATACTACAACGGCAAGTTCGACGCATATCAGCGTACATACATTATTGAGTCTGTGGACAAAGAGGCTCTCGACGTTCGATACCTGTTTCATTTCATGTCCATCTATGTAGAGCAGTTGCGCTCAATGAGCGTTGGCGGAGTCATAAAGTACATTAAGCTCGGCTATCTCACGGACGCGAAGATTGTCATTCCGCCCCTCTCCGAGCAGCGGCGGATTGCGGCGATCCTGGACAAGGCGGACGAATTGCGGGCCAAGCGCCGCGCCGCCCTCGCGCAGCTCGATACCCTCACCCAATCCATCTTCCTCGACATGTTCGGCGACCCTGCCACGAATCCGAAGGGGTGGATAAAGAAGCCATTCGGACAGGTGTGTGAGACAAGACTCGGGAAGATGCTTGATCAGAAGCAGCAGACTGGCAAGCATCGGAGACCATATCTACGCAATGCGAATGTTCAGTGGTTTCGTTTCGATCTTTCCGACGTTTTTGAAATGGACTTTGATGAAGACGACCGGCGGATTCTGAATCTTCAGCCTGGGGATTTGCTTATTTGCGAAGGTGGCGAACCTGGACGTGCCGCAGTGTGGCAAGACGAACTAGAGGAGTGCTATTTCCAAAAAGCTCTTCACAGGGCTCGCCCTAATAAGAAGCTTGCCATCGCAGAGTATATCTGCTGGTTACTATGGTTCCTTGCACAAAGAGAAAAACTGACTGGCGTCACCTCGGCAACCATCGCGCACCTGACGGGCGAAAAACTCTCCGTGCTGCCAACGCTTTTGCCGCCACTGGAGCTGCAGCTGCGGTTCACGGAGATCTTGTGTGCGATTCAAGCTGTTGCGCGAGATCAGTTGGCCGGATTGAGAAATCTCGATGCGCTCTTCGCCTCCCTCCAGCACCGCGCATTCCGGGGAGAGCTGTAGCTCTCTATGGCGATCTTCGGTCATAGGTCATAAAGTTAAGGGTTGGCGATGTTTTAGCCTACGCTCAGCGTCCATTCATGTCAGAAAGTCTGCCCTGTTTTTGACAGACCAACAGGCAAGTCTTCCAAGTTGCCCAAGCTCATAAAACTAAAATAAGCGCCATCCCTTGCAGTCTTGCTAAAGGCTGCCTATCATATGGCTTCCGTTCCCTCCCTTATGAAAGGGAGCCAGACGCATGGCGGCGAAGCCAAATGCCTCGATACGCGCGGGTCACTACGTCGATCAGCCCACAGGCTATCGGGCATTCGTCCCGGCACCGCTCCCCCCGCAACCCCCGCTTTCGCTAACCGGCGATCTACAAGGGCTGCTGTCGGCCGCCGATCGCGCCCTTGGGCGACTCGATGGGTCCGTGCTCACATTGCCTAATCCAGACCTCTTCGTGTTCATGTACGTGCGTAAGGAAGCCGTGCTCTCCAGCCAGATCGAGGGGACGCAGAGTTCGCTGCAGGATCTCCTCGCCGCGGAAGCGAAGTTGTTCGATCAAGACCTGCCGAAAGACGTGGAGGAGGTCATCAATTATGTGCATGCGATCAATCACGGGCTCGCCCGCCTCCCCGAGCTGCCGGTCTCCGTGCGCCTCATTCGCGAGATCCACGAGAAGCTCTTGCAGGGCGTTCGCGGCGGGCACCTTCAACCCGGTGAGCTGCGCACAAGCCAGAACTGGGTCGGCCCCGCCGGCTGCACGCTTAACACAGCGACGTTTGTTCCGCCCCCACATCACGCTGTGCCAGAGGCGCTCGGCGACCTGGAGAGATTCCTCCATGCGAAGGACGAGCTACCGCCACTCGTGAAGATTGGGCTCGCGCATGTGCAGTTCGAGACCATCCATCCCTTTCTCGACGGCAACGGGCGGGTGGGCCGGCTGCTAATCACCTTCCTACTGACCGAGCGCGGCGTGCTGCACAAACCTGTGCTCTACCTCTCGCACTATTTCAAAGCGCATCGGCAGGCTTACTACGATCATTTGCAGGCCGTACGCGTTCACGGCGCCTGGGAAGAGTGGCTTGTGTTCTTTCTGCGCGGCGTGACCGAGGTTGCCGAGCAGGCGGCTGTCACCGCGCGAAACATACTGTCCATACGCGAGGAGCATCGCCGTGCAATCACCGAGCATCTCGGACGCGCAGCCGGCAACGGCCATAAGGTGCTTGAGTCGTTGTTCGATCGTCCGATCGTTTCCGTCAGCGATGTGCGCAAGATCACTGGGACCACCTTCGCCGCGGCGAACAGTCTGGTTACACGCCTTGCCAAAGTTGGGGTACTTAGCGAGATGACGGGTTATGCCCGCAACCGACGTTTCCGCTACGCTTCCTACATCGCATTGTTCAATGAAGGCCCATCAGCCGCGTCATGAGCCAGTTCATTTTCCTTCAGCGTGAATGGGCCGCCGTCTTCGAAGCGGCATCGAAAGTTGAAGTGACTGTGAAGGCCGATCCACGCACCGCTTGCTTCTACGCCCGCCGTGCGCTGGAGCTGGCGGTAAGCTGGGCCTACAAGCACGACGCGGCGCTGAAGCTCCCATATCAAGACAGCCTCTCAGCATTGATCCACGAGCCGAGTTTCAAGCAAGTGGCCGGTGAAGCTGTCTTCATCAAAGCACGGGTGATCAATACGCTCGGCAATCGCGCGGTGCATAGCCATCGTCCGGTGCCGGGGTCGGATGCGCTTGCCGCTGTCTGCGAGTTGTTCCATGTGACCTACTGGTTCGCTCGCACCTATGCCCGTTCCGAGCGACCGGATGCCGGACTCGCCTTCGATCCGTCGGCGATTCCACGGCCTGCGCAAGCCACGACGCACAGCTCCGAGCAGTTGCAGACGCTGGAAGCTCGTCTGCGCGAACAGGACGAGAGCCTCGCAGCGCTGCTTGCCGACAAGACAGCGCTGGATGATGAACTGAAGCGCCTCCGTGTCGAAATTACGAAAGCCAAGCAATCGGCTGCGGCCCAGCCGGACGAGCACAACTACTCCGAAGCTGAAACGCGCGACTACTTCATCGATCTGCTGCTCAAAGAAGCAGGCTGGCTGCTCGACCAGCCTCGCGATCGGGAGTTCGAGGTCGGCGGCATGCCGAATGCCCAGGGTAAGGGTTTCGTGGATTATGTGCTGTGGGGTGACGACGGCAAGCCGCTGGGGCTGGTAGAGGCCAAGCGCACACGCCGTGACGCGCGGGTAGGGCAACAGCAGGCGAAACTCTATGCCGATTGCTTGGAGCAGCAGTTCGGTCGACGACCTGTCATCTTCTATTCCAACGGCTACGAACATTGGATCTGGGACGACACTCGCTACCCGCCGCGCCTGGTGCAGGGGTTCTACAAGAAAGCCGAGCTTGAGTTATTAATCCAGCGCCGTGAGACGCGGCGATTGCTAGGGGAGGCGTTGATAAGCTCAACAATCGTTGAGCGCCACTACCAGACGCGAGCTATCCGGCGCATCGCCGAGGCATTCGAGCGAGACCACGACCGCAAGGCACTGCTCGTCATGGCGACCGGCGCCGGCAAGACACGCACAGTGATCGCTCTCTGCGACCTGCTGATGCGCTGCAACTGGACCAAGCGCGTGCTTTTTCTCGCTGACCGTGTGGCGTTGGTCCGCCAGGCAGTCAATGCGTTCAAAACTTATCTACCAGATGCTTCACCGGTGAATCTGGTCACCGAAAAGGACGGCGAGGGGCGTGTCTACGTCTCGACCTATCCGACCATGATGGGGATGATCGATGAGACATCTGACGGCCAGCGGCGGTTCGGCGTGGGGCATTTTGATCTCGTGATCATTGACGAGGCGCATCGCTCCGTGTTCCAGAAGTACCGAGCGATCTTCGATTATTTCGATTCTTTGCTCGTCGGGTTGACAGCCACGCCGAAGGACGAGGTCGATCGCAACACCTACAGTCTCTTCGATCTGGAGAATGGCGTGCCGACCGACGCCTACTCGCTGGAAGAGGCTGTACGCGACGGGTTTCTCGTGCCGCCTCAGGCCGTTTCGGTGCCGCTCAGGTTCCAGCGGGAGGGCATCACGTATGCCGAACTGTCGGAGGAAGAAAGGGACCAGTGGGATGCGTTGGAGTGGGACGACGACGGCACCGTGCCCAGCCGGGTGGAGTCTGAGGCGGTGAACAAGTGGCTCTTCAACAAGGACACGGTGGACAAAGTGTTGGAGCATCTGATGACGCGCGGGCTCAAAGTTGCCGGAGGCGACCGGTTGGGCAAGACGATCATCTTCGCCAAGAATCAGCAGCATGCGGACTTCATCGCCGAACGTTTCAATGCCAACTATCCGCACTACAAGGGTGAGTTTGCGCGGGTCATCACCTTCAAGACCGAATACGCGCAGAGCTTAATCGATAACTTTTCCAACAAGGACAAGGTGCCGCATATCGCGATCTCAGTCGACATGCTCGATACTGGCATCGACGTGCCGGAGGTTCTGAACCTTGTCTTCTTCAAGCTCGTGCGGTCGAAGACCAAGTTCTGGCAGATGGTCGGACGTGGTACGAGGCTCTGTTCCGACCTGTTTGGGCCAGGACAACACAAGGAGTCCTTCTATCTTTTCGACTACTGCCAAAATCTCGAGTACTTCAGTCAGGACATTCCTGAGACTGATGGTATGGTGGGAGCTTCTCTGGGAAAGCGGCTCTTCAATGCAAGGCTAGAGCTTATCGCAGCATTGGATTGTGCTTCGCATGAAAAGCTGGCTACGGCGGTGAAGGAAGCATTCGCAACGTATGGTGGCCCGGCGACGAAGGAAGAAATGAGAGGATCCGTCGCGGAGCTGCTGCAACGCGAAGTTGCCGCTATGAACCTTGACAACTTCGTTGTGCGCCCCCATCGGCGACTGGTTGAAAAATATGCCAAACCTGAAGCCTGGGTGGTGCTGGCGAACGAAGCGCTGGCCGAACTCTCTCATGAGGTTGCGGGGCTGCCTTCTGAACTCGATCCCGAGAATGAAGAAGCCAAGCGCTTCGATATGCTCGCGTTAAGCTTGCAACTGGCTTTGCTTCGTGCCGAGCCTGGGTTTGCACGTTTGCGCGACCGGGTCAAAGAGATCGCCGCGTTGCTGGAAGAGAAAAGCGCCATTCCGATGGTCCGTGAACAGATGGTCCTGATTCACGATGTCCAGAGCGATGAGTGGTGGCAGGACGTGACGGTGCCGATGCTGGAAGTGATGCGTCGTCGCTTGCGCGGGTTGGTGCAGTTTATCGACAAGCGTCAGCGTAAGCCTGTCTACACGGACTTCGAGGACGTGATGGGAGGCGAGATCGGTATCACCTTGCCCGGCCTTGCCGTGGGGACCGATCAAGCCAAGTTTGTCGCCAAAACGCGAGCGTTTCTACAGCGGCACCTTGATCACGTGGTGGTTGCCAAGCTGCGGATGAATAAGCCGCTTACCAGGTCGGACCTTGCCGAGCTGGAGCTGTTGTTGAGCAAGAGCGGCACCGGTGAGCCGGATGACATCCGCTGGGCAGCAGATGAATCCAAAGGGCTGGGGCTCTTCGTGCGGTCTCTGGTCGGGATGGATCGGACTGCTGCCAAGGAGGCGCTGGCCGGATTTATCACCGGCAAGACATTCACTGCCAACCAGCTGGAATTCGTCAATCTGATCGTGGATCACCTCACTGAGCACGGCGGGATGGAACCGGCTCGGCTCTACGAATCGCCGTTCACGGACCTCACGCCACGCGGACCGGAAGGCTTGTTCAAGTCGGCGGAGATGGATGAGCTGATCCGAGTGCTTGAGACCGTCCGAGCAACGGCTTCGGCGGCGTGATCCATCCCCCCTCTTTCGGCTAGTTACAACCCCTCGGCGTTTTCATGCAGATTCCATCCGGCCCGTTTTGAGGCCGGTTTGACGAGGACTTTCTTGACAGCCAACCGACAGCCTCTTAGACTCACGCACCCATCTTATTAGGAACACAATGCATCTGGTTGTTCCTGTGTGGTCATGGTCCTCACGGTCTCTCATCCCCAGACAAAGGAGTGTGAATGTATGGGTGAATCTGAAGACACCATTGCGCTGAATGTGCGATTGAAACCCTCCGAGTCCTCCGCCCACCCACGTGCAGCGAATTACACCAACGTCGGCATCACGCAGGGCATTGACTATCTGGATTTCGGCTTCATCGAGCCTTCACTGCTGGCTGCTATCGCGAAAGCTGCGAAGAATGGCCAAGCGGCTCCGAAAGGCTTGGACGGCCATCTTGTCACCCGCGTCGCGATGGACGTGGGCTTGCTCGCTCGATTGCAGCAGCAGATTCAGCAGGTGTTGGTCGGGTTGCGAGCGGCGAGGAAGCCAAGGACGAAAGACTGAACAGAAAAAAGCCGGGCGAGTTCTGTGGAGTGTAGTGGAAAGACCTGTGGCAGCAAGCAAGACGGCTTGAGAGGTTCAATCATGCAGCGACTGTGGTTGGTTCTGACATTCTTGGTGATGATCGTGAGTCCGCAATTAGCGGTCTCTGGAGAGCCAGCATACCCGTATCCAATCGTGGATTCAGGCGTATGGGCAACGAATAGCTATCCGGGTGACATGTACTGGCTCGACAATGAGCGAGTGCTCTTTCTCGGAAATCAGACATCCGAGCCGATTGGGCAAGATGACCAGTGGTTGCTCATATGGGATACCAAGAGAAACAGCATCACCAGGTACAGACAGCATGTGATGAACTTCTGCTACCGAGACGGAATTATTCAATATAGGACTGGTGCGCGTCAGCAGAATACCGGCAAACATCTCTGGACATTCTATAGGGGCAAACTCAACGAAGAGTCCATTGACACGACGCCGGATCGAAAAGAGGACAAGTTGAATTGTCGCTATATCTCAGTGTGGCCGAGATTCATGAATGGCAAGACGCATGCGATCTTGCGAGAAGATGATGGCTATTTACTGCTCGACGAAAAAGCCCCAAATGTGAAATTCGAAAACTATCCTATTCTCTACTTTAAAGGAGGGATTGGGGAGAGCATCCCTCTTCCCTTTCGTCGCTACCAAGCTGACCGGGTCGAATTCTACCCCTTTAAGGGAGCGTATTTTCTTGCCCCATCGTCCTATTTCATTGAGGAGACTAGTACACACCTAACTCCGTGGCCACCAAACATTCCACTATTCACATGGTGGCTTTTCCCAGACGGCAAGACTGAGAAAGTTGAAATCCCCCTAGGGCTGTGGACCAAAGGAGGTTTAAAGTTTTATCCGACGAGGGAAGGAGTGTTTCTGGTTAACAGGCATTCACGATCTGATAGAGATCCCGGCAATGCTGGAGGATATGTCGTGAAAGGCAAACAAGTGAGCAAAGTAATCAACGGGGTGCTGACCGACATTTCAACAGTATCACCAGACGGCTGTCGAGTGGCGTTCTCACACACCCCAGCACCAGAAAACGATAGGTTTGACGCGAGGAATAAGAGAACACTCAAGATGATCGATGTATGTGCGAAAGGAGTCAGGCCATGATCGATGAGCAGTTAGCTAAGACTCTCCTAGCTGCAAGTCGTCTCTCTTATTCATATGGCCCAACGCCGAGCCCAGGAATCGAATACCAATACGTAACCGAGGTCTCAGATCCAGATACTGGGTTTCACGCGGTAGTTTTTAAGAACTCCGCCAATGCCTATATTGTTGCTTTTACTGGAACAGAGCCAAATTTTCAGGACGCACACTCTGATCTCAATCTTGGGTGGACGCAATGGGATAGAAATCATGAGGCAATTTTTGACCTCCTGAGAACAGCGAAGCTCAATGACGAACTCACCAGTGTCGCGTTTACCGGCCACAGCCTTGGAGGAGTTCTCGCGCAATACGCAGCGTATGAATATGCGGAAGAAGAAGACCCTGCGTCCTTTACGTTGACGACATTTAATGCCCTTGGTGGAGTGCAAGGTCTGCAGCAAAATCTTGGAACAGCAAACTACGATAGTGAGCGTTTGGCTGGGGTTGAGGTGAACCACTTCCGTGCCGCTGGTGACATGGTCAGCCGCCTAGGTGAGGGGCATGTCGGAGGCAATGTGCGCGTGATTGATTTTTCTGCACCCGATTTCATCGCAGCTCACCGCTTAGAAACCTCGTTCTTGAACCCGACAAACGCTGGGTATCAACTCACAACCTTGCCCTTTGCCACGCCGAATTATTTGCATGTCTCCACAGGGCAGCAGCTTGGCGCCGCATTGGGCAACCTATTTAGCGATGGGACCTATAACGAATTCGAAGCGGCGCTTCGGACAACCGGGGCGTTGTTGCTCGTGCTGCAATTGGCTCCAACCAATGAGATCGATCAAGTGATGGATGCCATGTTCCCGCAGTATGCCCAAGTGGATTGGGGCACGGTGCGGTCCATCCTGCCGGTTTCTGGTGGGGCAGTGGCGCTTGGTGGTGCTGGGCTGATTCTTGCCGCCGGCATCTATGAAGGTGTGCAGGGGGCAACTGAACGGCTGGCTGATGTCAAAACATTCCTCAATCAGATCTTGGGAGAAAACTTTGACTCACTCAACACCTTACCGACAGGGCAAGCGAGTCTTCGCATGTCTGTGTACCTGGCGACCACATCGGGAATCGGCTTGGCTAGTTCCACGCTAGGTCAAGCCTTAAACGGCCTCACCATCGATCAGACACAACTCACGACACATTTGATCAGTGGTACCGATTGGCTTACTGACAGCATGAACTATTTGCGAGCACAAGCAAACGCAGCAGGACAGAACGCGGCGAATTTTAGTGCACAATTGGTCTCCGGAATCTATCAAGAAGCACGCGCCCTGTCAGGAGCCGCTACGGATTTTCCGGTCAACACGACGGCGGTCCTTGAAACCTTCCTGCTCGACACCGCTCACGGCCTCAGCAACGCGGTCTCAGAAGTTCTCCACGACGTGCCGAACACTCTCTTCAATCTTGGCCGCACACTCAACTTTTCGGATCTCAATCCCTTCACCATGGCCTACGCTCAGGCACTGGACGACCCCAGACTGGACTCCACCCTTCGGACGGCCCTCGAAGAGGCCCAAGCCATTGTCCAACAGGCTGGGCAAACCGTCGTGATTCAGACGGGCATCGGTCCCAATCCGTTTGACATGCCGGGCTTTGTGCCGGGTGGGGCATCGAGCGCGACGGTTGAGGAAAAACTTGGTGAAGTGTTCCGGCTGTCGCTGCCGTTTGGAGCGGGAGCGGGCGGACAACGTGTCTCGTTGCAGTTCCAGGGGCTGCAGGCCGATCAGCTCAGTGTGGTGACGGATCAGGGCGTCCAGCAGGTCGGCGCAAACGGCACGGTTCAGCTGTTTGTGCCCGAGGGGGCGGACCAGGTCCGGTTTACCTTACGGGGGAGTAATGAGATTTCCAGTGATGCCACCGTCACACTCTCAGCCACACTCGTGGATGGGAATGGTGACGCGACGCATACGACACAGCTCGAAAGCACGATCAGCGTGAAGGCATTCGTGGGGAATACCGACGGCGGTTATGAGCCATGGGTTGAAGATTATTCCGATGTCACTGATCCAACCATCAGTCTTCCACTGGGAGTGGGAGGCTTCTATCACCAGACGCTCCGAGGAGGAGCTGGGCCGGATGATGTGAATTACGGGGCAGGATATGGTGATGACATGCTCTATGGTAATGGAGGTGACGATTGGATTTTTGGTGGATACGGTCATGATCGTCTGTACGGTGGAACGGGCAATGATCGATTGCTGGCGGATCCTTACGATTATCATCCTGATCCCGTCGCTCATCCAGTGGATCAGCCACCGCCTACATTGGACGGGAAGGACTATGCCGACGGCGGAGAGGGGAATGATCGGATCGGCGGCGGCGGAAACGATGACCGGCTGATCGGTGGGTCAGGAGACGATGAGATCTGGGGTGATGCACTGACCCGTGGAACGAGCATCGATAATCCTGATGGGAGCCAAACCTTTGTATCGCTGACCGGCGTGCTGGTCCCTGGCGACGATGTGCTGGAAGGTGGGGGCGGTAATGATCGGTTGAGTGGCGATGGAGGCGACGACATTCTGGAAGGGGGAATAGGCGATGACCTGCTGGTGGGAGACACTCAGCAAGGGCTTGAGTTGTTACTCCCGATGGCTCCGGGAGATGACTATCTCGCAGGTGGTGATGGGAACGACGAGTTGCAAGGAAATGCCGGAGCTGATGTACTGCTGGGCGGAGCGGGTGATGACCGGTTGTTTGGTGACGACACCGGGGTAGATCCGTCGCAGGAAGGCGATGATTGGCTCGAAGGAGGAGACGGCGCCGATTTTCTTGCCGGTCGAGGCGGAGAGGATACGTTAGTCGGTGGTCACAATGCCGATGTCCTCTTCGCGGATGCCGGGGACGATACCCTGTTAGGCGGAGAAGGTGACGACATCGGGTTTGGCGGTGAGGGGAAGGATGAGATCGATGCTGGAGCAGGAGCCGATCAGTTCGATGGAGAAGCCGGCGATGATGTGCTGTTCGGTGATGCTGGAGATGATCTCCTCATCGGCGGTGAGGGAGAGGATGAACTCGATGGAGGGGCTGATCACGATCTTCTCATAGGTGGTGCGGATAACGATACGCTGTTCGGTCGCGATGGAAACGATGAGCTTCAAGGAAACGAAGGAAGCGATGTGCTCGTGGGTGATGTCGGCGATGACCGGCTTTTCGGACAAGAAGGCGATGATGAACTGTTCGGTAGTGAAGGTGATGATGCGTTGCGTGGAGATGTGGGTGATGATCTGATCGATGGCGGTGATGGGGACGATATTCTTGTCGGCGATGCGGATGGACAGATCGGAGGGAGTGGGGGAAACGATACTCTTGCCGGGGGTCGTGGAAACGATACGTTGATAGGAGGAGGTGGGCAAGATACGTATCTCTACGAAATAGGCGATGGATTCGACGTCATTGTCGAAGGTGGAGGTGAAGGAAATCGGCTCGTCTTCGGAGCAGGGATTCACTCGAATACCATCGTGGCCGCTGTGGGTTCCAACGATTCTCTCCTGCTTCGCATGGGCAACGGAGACCATGCGGTTCAGATCCAGAATTTTGGAGTCAGTAATCTGAATGGGCCTCATCCCATCGACACAGTCGAGTTTGCCGATGGATCGATCCTTACATACGATCTGTTGGCCGCAAATGGACTAGCCGTCTCTGGTGGGTTGGGCAACGATCAGCTGAGTGGTACGACTCAGGGGGAACGAATGTTCGGGGGAGCGGGGAACGACATCATTCAAGGGCAGGAAGGGGCTGATACCTTGTTCGGTGAAGATGGCGCGGATGTTCTTGCAGGTGGGTCCGACGAGGACGTGCTTTCGGGCGGGACCGGTGACGATCAGTTGCTTGGCGGAGAAGGCAGCGATACCTACCGTTTCAATATCGGGGATGGGTTTGATTCCCTGTTCGATTCCGGTTCTGGTTCCGAGACGGATACAGTGGTGTTCGGCAGCGGCATCACGTCCGATTCGGTTTCGCTCTCCTCGCAGTTCGGCCAGATTGTGATCAAAGTAGGTTCCGGCTCAGATGGCATTCAATCAGGCTCTCCCTTCGATGTGGTCGACTCCCAGACGATCGAGCGGTTCCAATTCGCGGATGGTACGGTGCTCTCCTTTGCTGATCTGGTGGCACAAGGGTTCAATATCGATGGTACCGAGTTCGACGACTTTTTATCAGGCACCGAGCTGGTCGATCGCTTCCGGGGCGGGCTCGGAAATGATCGATTTGAAGGTGGAGAAGGCACCGATTCCTACTTCTTTAACCCGGGCGACGGTGTCGACACGATCATCGATTCTGCATCAGCCGGTGCAGGCAATGAAGTCATCTTTGGACCGGGAATCGCATCCGACGATTTGCGTTTCGATCTCATTCCCGACCAATCCGACCCCGATCAGAGCGATCTGCTGATTCACGTCGGCACGAACGGCGATGCGATTCAACTCGATACGTTCGATCAGGAGAATGTATTTGGACCGCACACAGTCCAAGCCTTCCGTTTTGACGACAGCAGCATGCTGACCTACGAGCAACTGCTTGCTCGTGGATTCGATTTATCCGGAACTGACGGCGATGATCGGATTGCAGGCACGAACGTGGGGGATCGAATCGTCTCCGGTCCAGGGGCCGACACGGTGCGAGGTGGACTGGGCGAGGATACGTTGGATGGCGGGCTGGGCAATGATCGGTTGCTCGGTGGGCAAGGGAACGACATGTATGTCTTTGGTCCAGGGGCCGGTCAAGACACGATTGTAGAATTCCAGGGCAGGCAGGATGCGATCCGCTTCGCTGTCGGAGTGGCTCCTTCAGATGTTGTCGTTACCCGGAACGACAATGACCTTGTACTCAGTCTCAACGGAGGCGCCGACCGGCTGATTGTGTCCCTCTACTTCCTCGCTCCCGCACTCCAGGTCGAGCTGGTGCACTTTGCCGACGGCACGATTTGGGATCAGTCCTTCATTGAGAATCTCACAAGACCGGTCATGACCGGGACGGAGGGACCGGATTCCCTCACCGGCACGAGTGGCCATGATCGGATGCTCGGATTAGGCGGAAATGATCAACTCAGCGGATTGAGCGGGAACGATCTCTTGGATGGAGGTGCTGAAGTCGATCAACTCACCGGCGGGATGGGTGATGACGAGTATATCGTGGATGATGTGGGAGATGCAGTTACCGAACTAGCGGGCGAAGGAAGCGATAGGGTCCAGAGTACTGTCACACGTACATTGGAAACCAATGTTGAGAACCTTACACTCACAGGGAGCGCTGCGATTCATGGCACCGGTAATGCGCTCGATAATATACTGATCGGCAATAGTGGCGCCAACATCCTAACAGGCGGATTGGGGAACGATACCTATGTCATTGGCGTGGGTGACACGGTGGTTGAGTCAGCCGGAGAAGGTATCGACGGGGTGCAGACCGATGCAAGCTCAACGCTTGGGACCAATGTTGAGAACCTGACGCTGACCGGTAGTGCTTCATTGATCGGCGTAGCAAATGAACTGGACAACCAGCTGAAGGCCGATGGGTCGATCAGCGTGTTGGCCGGTGGTGACGGCAACGACACCTACGTCATCGGACCGAATGGCGATGACGATGTCCTTGTTGAAACCGTCACAGGCGGCATTGATACGGTGATTGCCGGCCACGACTATCGCCTGCCGGCGAACATCGAAAATCTCACGCTGCTTGATCCTCGCGTGCCGGACTTCGCGAGTTTCTCCCTCATCCCGTACGGTTCATCGGAACAGTCCGTGACGGGATATGGGAACAATTTAGCGAATACGTTGATCGGCGGTCGAACAAACAACGTGCTGGATGGCGGACTCGGTGCGGATAGGTTGATTGGTGGCGACGGCAATGACACCTATGTCGTGGACCATGTCGGCGACATGGCCATCGAGGAAGCAAGTGAAGGTGTAGACACGGTGCAGAGCATTGTAAGTTACAGTCTCAGCGCGAATGTCGAGAATCTCACGTTAATCGGCATCACTCCTGTTAACGGAACCGGCAACGAGCTGAATAATGAATTAAGAGGCAACGAGGCATCAAACGTGCTCGACGGAGGGGCTGGGGATGATGCGCTGCTTGGATTCGGTGGGGCTGATACGTATCTCTTCGGCCTGGGCTCTGGTCGCGATACGCTGTTCGATTCAGGGCTACCCGGTGAAATCGATACGATTCAGTTCGATCAGACGGTGGCTGCTGAAGATGTCGAAATCTACCGCAATGGATTCAACCTCGAGTTGGCTATCAGCGGGACCACGGACGAGTTGACGGTTCTGTCGTTCTTTGGTTCGCCCGAATACGATCAGAAGCAGGTGCGATTTGCCGATGGCACGCTGTGGAACAGTGCTGAGCTGAGCGCGCGGGCGCTGGTCGGCAACGTCGTCACAGGGTCATTCGAAAGTGAAACCCTTCTGGGAAGTGAAGGCCATGATGTCTTGATCGGATCGGCCGGGAACGATGTGTTAATGGGAGAGCGTGGTAAGGATACCCTGTATGGAGATGCCACGTTTCAAGCGCTGTCTGGACAACAGGTTATTGGTGACGACCGGCTGATAGGAGGGGCCGGTGACGACAGCCTCTTTGATTTCAGGGGAAATAATCTTTTCGATGGAGGAGCAGGGGACGATACGCTGATCCTCGGGACAGGTGTCGATCGGGTTCTCTTCGGTCGAGGATCCGGCGTTGATCACGTGACGCTCGACAATAACAGAAATGACATCGATCTTATCGAGATGGCTGCTGAGATCGATTCCAGTGATGTTGCAATGACGTGGCGCTCTCCTTCCGTTGCCGACATTCTTATTCCTGACAGTGGGGATCGACTGACCGTGCAGCTTTCAACGGATTGGTTTGCTGTGGGGCCAGAAACCACGCAAGCCATCGTGCGATTCGCTGATGGTACTCAATGGGACTTGGCATGGTCATCTTCGAACGTCGATATCGTTGCGGCTACGTCATCCGATGATGTGATTGAGGCGTCTTTCCCAGCCACTCTCGCCGGGTTGGATGGAGATGATACCTATCTGTTGGGAAGCTCGGGCATCCCTGGAAATTATGAGGTGATCGAGGCGTCTGGCGAAGGGATCGATACAGTCCAAAGTGCGCATGACTACAGCTTGCCCGCCAACGTCGAGAATCTTGTCCTCTCCGACCTCACCGCCGGCAACGGGGTCGGAAATGAACTTGATAATCTCATCGTCGGTAATACAGGTGACAATATCCTTGACGGCGGTGCTGGAAACGATGTGTTGGTGGGAGGGATCTTTCGTGAGCTGGAAGGGCCACCCTACATCGAAGGAACCGGCAGCGATATTCTGATCGGTGGAGAGGGCGATGACATTCTGATGGAGGATGCTGGAAACCTCTCGTTTGTCGGTGGGATACCATTTCTAGGCGGCGGTCTGGATAGACAAGACGCCGTTCCACGTGAAGCCGACGATCTTTTGATCGGTGGGACCGGCAATGACACCTACATCGTCCATAGCCAAGAGCAAACGGTGATGGAGTCGGAGGATGAAGGAACCGATACGGTCAGGAGCACCGTTTCCTATGTGCTGAGCGAGCATCTCGAAAATTTGGAACTCATCTCACCGCCGGCGATGTTCAACGATGAAGATAATCTCATCCCTCCATCCTCGCTGAATGGCACAGGCAACGAGCTGGACAATGTCTTGATCGGCTCGGCAGATGCGAATGTTCTATCTGGTCTCACTGGTCGCGATACGCTGGTCGGTGGACTCGGCAACGACCGTCTCCAGGGCGGCGCCGGCCACGATACCTATCTCTTCAATCTCGGTGACGGTATCGACATGATCGAGGATGTCGCGACGGTTGGCGAGGGAAACAGAATCCAATTCGCTGTAGGGATCAGCCGGAACGATCTCACTGTCACGCAGGACGAAGTCGCTCGAACGCTTACCATTCAAGTCGGCACGAGTGGAACAGATCGTCTGGTGCTGAGCAATTTCGATCTCACAGGAGTGAGCGGTTCGCTGGTGGTCGAGACCTTGGCCTTTGCAGACGGCAGCACGGCAAGTATCAACAGTTTCTTCGGGCCGATCAGTACTGAAGGGAACGACACGATCACGACTGGAACCGGAGATGACGTGATCAATGTGCTTGGCGGTGATGATCTCGTAGATGCCGGTGCCGGCAATGACATTATTACAGGTGGAACCGGGAACGATACCCTTACGGGCGGTCCTGGCGACGACACCTATGTCTATAACATTGGTGACGGTGTCGATACGATCAACGATACGAGCCTACCCGGCGCCACCAATACCCTTGAATTCGGCGCAGGGATCGATCCCACTGATCTCAGCCTGGATTTGGGTTCGCTGCTGATGCGTATCGGCACCAGCGGCGACGCTCTTCATCTGTCCTATTTTGATCCGAACAATGTGTTGGGGCCGCGCACGATCGAAACTTTTCGATTTGCCGATGGCACAGTCCTGGACTATGACCAACTTGTCCAGCATGGGTTTGATCTGACAGGGACCGGCGGGAACGACTCCATCACCGGCACGAATGTGGTTGATCGGATCATGGCTTTCGCAGGGGACGATATTTTAGCCGGTGGGCGCGGCAACGACCTGCTCGACGGCGGCGCCGGCACTGACACAATGTATGGTGGCCTCGGCAACGATACCTATGTCGCGGATGCCATCGGCGATGTCGTGACTGAATTGGTTGACGAAGGTACCGATACGGTCCAGACCTCGCTGCCTAGCTATACCGTGGGGGTGAATGTCGAGAACCTGACGCTGACAGGTATGGGACCAAGCATGGGTATCGGCAATGCTTTGAGTAATCAATTGACCGGCAACAGCGAGGCCAATCTGCTGGACGGTAAGGTCGGAGCCGATACCATGGCCGGTGGTGCGGGGAATGACTTGTATATGGTGGATCAGGTTGGTGATGTCGTGACCGAAGCGACCAACGAAGGCTTCGACACAGTCCTCAGCTCCGTTACGTACAGCCTTGGATTGAATGTAGAACAGCTGGTCTTGACGGGCTCAGCGGCGATCAACGGGATCGGAAACGATCTCGACAACAGGCTCATGGGCAATAGTGTCGCCAACGTGCTGACTGGGTTGTCAGGCAACGACACCTATGTGATCGGCACCGGCGATACGGTTGTCGAAGCGGCGGACAACGGCACGGACACGGTGGTCAGCAGCCTTACCCACACTCTCGCAGCCAACGTGGAGAATCTGACTCTGGTGGGTTTCAATGCGATCAACGGAACCGGCAACGAACAGGACAATGTTCTTAACGGTCTGCTTAGCCTGGCGGGCAATACCCTGACTGGAGGAGCCGGCGACGATACCTACATCATTGGTTCGAGAGACATCGTGGTAGAAGCTACGGGTGAGGGAACGGACACAGTTCAGACCAGCACGACTCATACCATCGGTGCCAACGTGGAGAACCTGACGTTGACCGGGGCTGATGCCATCAACGGGACGGGAAATGGACTCAATAATGTGCTCATGGGCAACAGCTCCGGCAATGTTTTGACTGGAGCAGGTGGTGACGATACGCTTCGAGGCACTGCGGGCAACGACAGGCTCAACGGCGGCAGCGGCAACGATACCTATCTCCTGAGCAGAGGGGACGGACAAGATCTCTTACAAGACAAGAGCGGCGTGACTGACAAGCTACTCTATGACCAGGGGATCGATCCGCTTGATCTCGTGATTAGTCGCCAGGCCAATGACCTGCGATTAGCCATCCATGGATCGACGGATACGGCCACGATCCAGAATTGGTATACGAGCACAGCGAATCGTACAGAAACGATTCAAGCAGGCAACGGAGAGATTCTGCTCAGTACACAAGTGGATCAGCTCATCCAAGCGATGGCGGGTTTTACACAGCAGACCGGCTTCACCTGGGATCAGGCCATCGATCTGCAGCCGCAAGATGTGCAGGCCGTACTCGCTGCCAGCTGGCAATAAATGAGGAGCCGGATTGGCTCAGCGGTTCAGACGGGCCGATTCAATCACTTGGCGGTTCGAAGTGCCCGGAGGGACGTTGTTGCCATGGCACGGGCGTTTCCCGAGATTGTTTCACCAAACTGCGGAGACTCATCTCAGCGGCCCGCAAGAATCTTGGGTCACCGGCTTGCATGAGTGTCGTCAAAAGGACATAGAGCGATCGATCAGTGCGGGACCCCGCCAAGATCCGTTCTGTAACCGGATCTATCTGAGAAGCCTGCGGCTCTTCCATTCCATCTGACTCCGCGAACAGACATTCGAAGGAGCGTGGACTGTCGAACAACCATGAGGGAGGAATGCGAAGGACGGAAGCAAGCGCTTCAATCGTACCGGTCGTGGGGTCCGCCTGATCCGCCTCGATCTGCTCAAGGAAGATGTGGGAAATACCTGCCGCGTCTGATAGCGATTGGATGGATTGGTTTCTTGAGACTCTCCAGCCCTGTATGAATTGCCCTATCGACATGGGGCCATAATACACAATCGATGGATGAGCTTCAATAACATTGCGCGAGGAAAATGTGATTTGTTCAGTAATATGAATATCTTATGCACTACTTCAAGATCAGGCATGAAATCGGTATAATGCTGCCGCAAGTTTTATCTGGTTGAAGGAGGTGGGGACCTATGTTAGGAACCGATATTCGGGGGATCATGGCTGAAGAAGAAGAGGTTCAGCGTCGTCAAGAGGCACTTAAATCTCTCATGACGATGAGAGCCAGACAGCTTCGGGAATCCTTGGAGGAACGAATCAAGCGCGCCAGGAACAGCGGAGATTGGACGCAGCTGTCCAAGGCGGAATGCGCAAGCCTGCATAAGCAGGAAAAAGCCCACCTGCAGTCTCAACTTGAACAGTTGCAGTTCGAGCAAACCCGGACTCGGGGAAAACTGACTGCACTGAAACGAGCCAAGGCGAGGGCGCAGCGTATTCGTGCGGCGGAGGCAGCTTCCGAACGAAGGCGCCGGTGATCGACGGTCGCTGTCTTGACAGTAGGTCCTTCAGTGCGATCACGCGTGTATAGGCGTAGAGAATAGGTGTATAGTGGGTGCCGTGCCGAGGCTACCGGCTCTCACTCGTGCGCAGGCCTCCCTGATCCGGCAACTGTTTCGTGATAAGGAAGCCAGATCGAGAGAAGGAGCCTTTGTCCTTGAAGGGACCAAGTCCTGTCTTGATCTCATTCATCGGCACCCACGATCCATCCTCAGCCTGATCGTATCGCCCCGGCTTCTCTGTGACGAGGCCGAGGCGGACCGCAAGGTACGCACGAAACTGTCTGTACGCCAGTTTGTTTGCTCCGACGCCAACTTCGAAAAACTGACCGATGTGGAGAGGCCGCAAGGGATGCTCGCGGTCGTCCGTCAGCCTCGATGGGACGAGGAGCAAGTGTTCAAGCAATCGAGGGTATTGGGAATCTACGGGGACAGGCTTCAAGATCCAGCGAATGTGGGAGCGATTATCCGGACAGCCGCGGCGCTGAATCTGTCCGGGGTATGGTTGAGTGCCGATTCTGCCGATCACTTCAACCCTAAAGTCATTCGCGCCACGGCCGGCACCATTCTGAGCCTTCCGGTCTTCCGTACTCGAGACTTTCGGGCTTTCACTTCGTATGGATGCGAAATCTATTCGGCAGTCCTTGTTTCGCCTGATATAGTCCCGATCAGAAGTATTCAGACAATACCCAGGCGCCTCATGATTGCTGTTGGAAACGAAGGAGTGGGGTTGGATCCGGACATCGTGAAGGCATCTCGCGTCAGGTTTGTTGTTCCATTGGCCGAGGGGGTGGAGTCATTGAATGTCGCGGCGACAGCGGCGATTTCGGCATTTTACTTCAGCGGATTGCGGCTCGATTCTCAGGTCGAATCAGAGATGCCGCAATGCTCCGGCTAGCCATTTGAAAATAGAACACATTCGGCCTACTATAATTGGCCTCCCTATCATTTGGAGGCTCTATTGTACAGACAGGAGCGCGCAATGAGACAGATTCTGGCTCTGGTATGTGGGATGACTGTCAGCCTCAACATGTCAATGGCTTCTGCGGAATCTATGGAACAACTGTACAGTCTCGACATGATCGTCAATCTGGCTTTAGCGAGAAATCCGTTGGTTTCGCTTGCTGAGGGAATCATCGACCAGCAGAAGGGACACCAGACAACGGCAGGCGCGTACCCTAACCCGACTGTGTACGGCCACGGCGGTCGAGGGTATCTTAAAGACACAATCGTGGGTCCACCGGAGAATATTCTGTCAATCACCGAATATAACGTGACAGTCGGTCAACCGTTCGAATGGCCGGCCATGCGCGCCGCTCGGCAACGAGTTGCGGATCTCGGGCTGGCGACCGCCAACGTCGGTATGTTGGAGACCCGGTTGAATTTGGGGTCGCAGGTGAAGGTGGCCTTCTATGATCTGCTGTTGGCACAACAAGGCGCCGACCTCGCGCGCCAGAACCTTGACATTGTCGAGGGGGTGGCGCGGATCGTGAAGACAAGGGTCAAGTCGGGTGAGGCGCCTCAATTCGAATCCATCAAGGCCGAAGTCGAGGTCCTGAAGGCTGGGCAGCTACTCGTACGTGCGGATAATCTTGTTCGGGTCAACCGCGTTGCTGTCGACACCTTGACCGGTGGTGCGCTCGGCCCAACCTATATGGTCCACGGTGAATTCAGAACGCTTCCTCGTGACTTGCGGATTGAAAGTTTAATGGCCCGCATGATGGAGCAGCATCCGACTATCCAGCGCTTGCTGAAGTCCGTGGAGCAATCGGATTGGAAGATTGAATTCGAACGGCAAGCGCGGGTGCCGACTCTCACCCTCAACGGGGCTTATTTTCGCGAAATCGGGCGGGAAGCGATTCAAGGGGGACTCGCGATTCCTATGCCGCTCTGGTACCGGCGTCAGGGAGAAATTGCCTCATCGTTAGGGGCGAAGCGTCGTGAGGAGGCCGAGCTGCTTCGGATGCGCAACGAACTGGGACGCGCCGTCTACCAACACTATCAGGATGTTCGTACCACGGGGGAGTTGATTGAGGTGTTCGACAAAGGCCTGTTGAGACAGGCTCAGGAGGCTCTGAGGATTGCGCAGTTTAGCTTCCAACAAGGGGCTTCCAGCCTGCTCGAAGTATTCGATGCGCAACGTGTACAACGGCAGATTTTGCTGGATTACGCTCAAGCACGGCACGACCTCTCTGTCTCGCTGACCAGGCTTGAACAGGCGGTGGGAGGATTGTTGTGAGGGAAGATCACCGCAGGACCAGGCTGATTCACATTCTCAGCTGTTTTGTCGGCGGCCTCATGACTGCTGGGAGCGGTTGCGAATTTTCTGCTTCCGGGGACGCGGCTCCGAAGCCTCCGGTGTCGGCACCGGCCGAGGGAATTGTTCGATTGCCGAGTGATCAGGTAGTCAGTGCCGGGATAGAGGCCCATCCCATCGTTCGCAAGGAATTTCGAACCCATCGGGATTTCCCCGGCACTATCACGCCGAACCAACATGCTTTGGCGGAGGTAACAACCCTGGTACGTGGACGAGTCACGGAAGTATATGCGGATCTCGGCCAACAGGTTAAGGGGGGTGACCTGCTCGCCCTCTTATACAGCGGCGAATTGGGCATAGCGCAATCGGCTTATCTAAAGGCGGCTGCCAAGTTGTACGTTGCTGAGCAATCCTATGAACGGGCAAAAATGTTGTTGGAGGAAAAAGTAATCGGCTTGGCTGAGTCTCAACGGCGTAAGGGAGAATTGCTCAGTATTCAGGCTGAAAAGCGAGAAGCTCGGGATCGGTTGGAACTGTATGGGATGTCGGAGAAGCAGATTCGCCAACTCGACGGCGATCACTCGATTCGATCGTTCGTGCCGATCGTGGCGCCGTTCGACGGCCGGGTGATCGGCAGGAATCTGACCAAAGGAGAGGTCGTCGAGACGACAGAGAAGTTGTTCGTCGTCGCGGATCTTTCAGAGGTATGGGTGCTTGCCAACATTCCAGAAAAGGACATTCCATATATCAGTGGCGGCCCGACCCCGGAAGATCAGCGCGTCGAAGTCCTCGTCAATGCCTATCCGAACCAAGTCTTCCACGGGAAAATCACGTATGTGGGCGACGTGCTCGATATTGCCACGAGGACGATGAATCTGCGGCTTGAACTCCCCAATCTGGACAAAAGGTTGAAGCCGGAAATGTTCGCGACGATCCGGGTGTATTCCGAGCCCGAGCCAAATGTCTTGGTCGTGGCGGAAGCAGCCATCCAGCGAGATCGGGAAAGAAAATTCGTGTTTGTGCAACGTGAGCCGAGCGTCTTCGAGGTCCGCGATGTGAAACTGGGTGATTCCAACGGCCGTGAGGTCAAGGTGCTGGATGGGCTCCGAGAAGGGGAAGCGGTTGTGACGAAGGGCGCCTTCGTTCTCAAGTCCGAGCTTCTCGGGGAGCAGGTCTAGCCGGATGCTCGCCTCCATTCTGGAGTTTTCCCTCCGTCAACGGGTTCTTGTCGTGGCCCTGACCTGCCTGCTGGGCGCCGGAGGATTCTATGCTTTCCGGACAATCGCGATCGATGCCTTTCCCGATGTGACCACCGTGTTGGTGCAAGTGGTCACCAAGGTTCCGGGACTGTCACCCGCTGAAATCGAACGATTCGTGACGTTTCCCATGGAGTTGCAATTGACCGGGGCTCCGGGACTCACCGATATCCGATCGCTCTCCAAGGTGGGTCTGTCCATGATTACCGTGACCTTTCGAGACGACATCGATATTTATCTGGCTCGCCAAGTCGTCCTCGAACGCATCCTCGAGGTTCAGGAACTGCTCCCGCCGGGGGCCATCTCACAGCTTGTTCCGAACACGACAGGGTTAGGGGAGGTCTATCAATTTTATCTGGAAGGACCTCGTGACAATCAGCCCGGGTTCGTGATCTCGGAAGCAGATCTGATGGAACGGCGCACGCTTGAAGACTGGGTGATCAGACCCCTGCTCAAGGGACTGCCGGACGTTGTGGACGTCAATTCGATGGGTGGATTCGTCAAGCAATATCAGGTGCTCGTCGAACCGGGAATGCTCAGGAAATATGGTCTTGCGCTGCACGAGGTGTTTGGTGCCGTCGCCAAGAACAACGCCAATGCTGGAGGAAACATTCTTGAGAAGGACGACGAGAAGTATGTGGTCCGCGGAGTGGGACTCATTAAAACGCTGGCGGATATTGAGAATATCGTCGTCAAGGAAGCACATGGAACACCGGTCTACGTCCGCGACGTGGCGGAAGTGCGGATCGGTCATGCCGTCCGGCATGGCGCCGTCGTCGTCAACGGTGATCGTGAAGCGGTCGCAGGCATTGTGTTGATGCTCCGAGGCGGGAATGCCAGGGACGTGGTGCAATCCATCAAGGACAAAGTGGAAGAAATCCACCACAATGACGTCTTGCCCGGAGGCCTGCGCATCGTGCCGTTTTATGACCGCATCGAACTGATCACCGCGGCATTGAACACGGTCTATAAGGCCCTGATGGAAGGCATCGTCCTGGTGGTGGCGATCTTATTCTTGTTTCTCGGCAACGTGCGCAGCGCGCTCATCGTGACCGCCACGTTGATCGTGACGCCGCTGGTCACCTTCATCATCATGGACCGCGCGGGGCTGACGGCCAATCTCATGTCGCTCGGCGGACTGGTCATCGCGGTCGGGATGATGGTGGACGGCTCCGTGGTCGTCGTCGAGAACGTGTATCGCCATCTCTCCGAACATAGCGGGACTCCGGGGGACCGAAGCGGCCTCATCATCCGAGCGGTGACCGAAGTGGGGCAGCCCGTCATTTTCGGGATTCTGATCATCATTCTTGTGTTCTTACCGATTCTCACGCTGCAGGGCATGGAAGGGAAAATGTTCCAACCCTTGGCCTATACGATCATGATTGCGCTGGTCGTGTCGTTGGCCTTCTCGCTGACGCTGTCTCCGGTGCTCTGCGCAATGGCGCTGAACAAAGGGAGCGAAGAGGATACTTGGCTGTTGCGGTCGATCAAACGCGCGTACCTTCCCATGCTGCATTGGGCCATGGCCCATCGCCGCACGGTCCTGACGAGCGCCTTGGTGCTCCTCGGAGCCAGCCTGTCCCTGTTCCCGTTCCTGGGGGGAGAGTTCATCCCGATCCTCAACGAAGCGGCCATCGCTCCCCAAATGATCCGGTATCCGAGCATTGCATTGGAACAATCCATCGAGATCGAGAAGCAAATGCAGCGGGCCGTGCTTGGGTTGCCGGAAGTTCGGATGGTGGTCTCCAAGATCGGGCGCACTGAGCTTGGGAACGATCCCCAGGAACCGAACGCCAGTGATCCGGTGATCAGCCTGATCCCGATAGATCAATGGACGACCGCCAAAACGAAGCAGGCACTCGATGACGTCGTCCGCAAACGTATCGAGAAGGTCCCTGGTGCGAACTTCCTCATCAGCCAGCCGATTCAGCAGCGGGTTGACGAGCTGGTGTCAGGAGTCCGATCTGAAGCGACCGTCAAAATTCTCGGCGACGACCTGAAAGAGTTGAGAAACCTTGCAGAAAAAATTCAGGCGATCATGAGCAGCATACGAGGTGTCGGCGATATTCGTGTCGAGCAATTGTTTGGTCAGACCTATCTGACGATCGATATCAACCGCAGCAAGATCGCCCGGCACGGTATTAATGTTGCGCATATTCAGGAAATCATCACAACGGCCATCGGCCAAGAAGCGGCCACTCGTGTCTATGAAGGGCAAAAGCGCTTCGACTTGACCTTTCGGTACCCTGAAAAATACCGGGACAGCGTCGAGACGATCAGCAATATTCTCCTGACGACCGCCACCGGGGCGCTGATTCCGCTCGGCGACCTCGCTACGGTCGAACTACGCGAAGGGCCCTCCCTGATCAGCCGGGAAGGGCTGAAACGGCGAATCTACGTGGGGTTCAACACGGTCGGACGCGATATCGAGAGTATCGTTGCGGAGGCCCAAGCCAGGATCGACAAGGAGGTCAAACTTCCTTCCGGCTACCAGATCACCTGGGGCGGCTCGTTCGAGAACATGCAGCGAGCCATGGCGAGGCTGAAGATCATCCTGCCGATCACCATTGGCCTGATTTTTTTGTTGTTGTTCGCCTCGTTCAATTCGCTGCGCCACGCGACGCTGATCATCTTGAACCTGCCGTTCGCGCTGATCGGAGGGATTGTTGCTCTCTGGCTCACAGGAGAATATCTCAGCGTGCCGGCGTCCGTCGGGTTCATCAATCTCTTTGGCGTGGCTGTGTTGAACGGGATCGTGCTCGTCTCCTATATGAATAAATTGCGAGAGGACGGTCATAGTTTGGATGACGCCGTCATCTCAGGCGCTCTACTACGGCTACGTCCCGTCTTGATGACGGCGTTGGTTGCACTTTTGGGGTTGGTCCCCCTGGCGTTTGCCAACGGGATCGGGTCCGAGGTGCAGCGGCCATTGGCGGTTGTCGTCATCGGCGGTCTCGTGAGTTCAACGTTGCTGACCTTGATCATGCTGCCGGTCCTCTATCGGTGGCTGGAAGGCCGCTCGAATCACCCGATGTATCCGCGGGCACTACGGGCCGAATCAGCAGGTGATGGACACCAAACAACGGGCGAAGCTTTTCACGGTAAGGGTGAACCATCCTTCTCTCGCCGTCCCGGCGAGATCCCAACGACGTGATGAGGGAATCGCCACGAAGGGATTGCTTTGATATGGGCAAGGTCTGCATCAAGATGGTCATAGGGTTGGTGACGATCGTAGCGGGAAGTCAGCTCGCGATCGCTTCGCCAAACGAAGCCGATTCATCGAGCGCCGACCATGCCAAAGGGAAAAGGATTTTCGCCCAGCATTGCGCAGGATGTCATGGAACAGCAGGAAAAGGGGACGGCTACTTGCTGTTGGGCCCTGATCCCGCCAATCTTACAAGGCCGGCGACGAGGACCAAGTCGGATGCGGCCCTGCTTCAGACCATTCACGAGGGAAAGCCCAACATGCCTTCATGGAAGGTTCGCTTGTCGGAACCGGACAGTCGCGCCGTACTGGCCTATATCCGGACGTTGGCAAAGTAGAGAGATCCAGCCGATCCGCCGCCACTCGAACCACCTCTCAGCCCCTGTCAAAACCAAGCACGCACAGAGCTCATAGACCTTTTTTGCCGGAGAGTGAGCCGGGGAGACGTTGCCCGTACTACTGACCTCACCACTGCAGCAGTAGAAGTTGGATTGGAATGTGGTGCCGAGGGACAGAATCGAACTGTCGACACCAGCCTTTTCAGGACAAGAAGAAAGTGAGAAAGATCAAATAGATAAGATGAAAACGCAGTGCAAAAAGTGACATTTCATGTCATGAAAAATCAATGAGTTACAGGAGCAGGTGCCACTAGTGGCACCTCCATTTTGCTTGTTCCCAATCATCATAGGTTTCCTATGTAACACGATGCTCAATGGTGTCAGCGTCGTGACAATGTCTTGACAAAGTAGATTCATTGAGATAGCCTCACTACCACTAGGAGGTACGACGATGCCGGCCCGGTCAGTTCGTAAGGAAAAGCTGGATCTTCGATTGAGTTCTGCAGATAAGCGGACATTGGAAGCTGCTGCCTCTGTGTCCAATCGTTCCGTGAGTGAGTTTGTCCGGGACAGTGCCTTGTCTCGTGCGGATGAAATGCTGGTTGATCGTCGCACTTTCGTCGTGAGCCAGGCGAAGTGGGCTGAGTTTCAAGCCGCCCTGGATGCTCCGACTCGCCGCATCCCTCGTATGCAGCGTCTCTTAACCGAGCCGGGATTCTTTGACGCTGATCCTTCTTCCACACGATCAGAGAAGCGTTGACCAGGACGATCGAAAAACTTCAGCGGCATCACGCCATTGATCCGTTCGATTGTGGTCGGGACGAACTCAATCGCTTTCTCAAACAGCACGCGCTCCAGAACCAGCAGAGTGGGGGAGCGCATACCTACGTGGGTCTGGTGGATCACACCGTCGTGGGGTACTACGCGCTTGCTGTTGGATCGGTGGAACAGGAACAGGCTCCGGAGCGAGTGAAGAAGGGCTTGGCCAGACATTCGATTCCCATCATGCTGCTGGCAAGGCTGGCAGTCGATCAAAATTGGCAAAACCAGGGAATTGGCGCGGCGCTGTTAAAAGACGCGGTGTTTCGTACGCTCCAGGCGGCCAATATTGCAGGAATCCGTGCTCTCGTGGTCCATGCCAAAGATGAGGCAGCACGAAGCTTTTATGCACATCATGATTTCCTTCCTTCGCCAAGTGATCCGTTGCATCTCTTCCTGCTCCTGAAAGACGCTCGTAAGATTGTCTCGTGAGCCTCCTCATCACCCGACAGCCACAATCGGAAGAGCGAAAGTTGGAGAAGGAAGTCCCCCCCGTAGACCGGAGGCTTCCCCTAGATTACGCTCAGCGCTTCAGTGTGCGAACGGTTATCCACTCCTTCGCCTCAAAGGTCGTTGTGGAGAATGAGCCCTTCTTGCTGACGTTATGTCAGATCGCCGAGCAGAATCTCAACGCGCTTCATAGGCATGAATACGAATGCATGCACTTACAAATAAATGCAAACGCTATTATCCATAGATGGACCACTTGGCGGCCGGTTCCATTCAGGGTTCCTTGATTCCATGCTATTCAATGACCTACTGCTGATCCCACACTGGCCTTTTTCTCATTGAGTTCCAAAGGCACAGGATGTCCTGTGAACAGGTCTGCTCTGCAATTTTGACCATTGAAGCTTTAGGAATTGCACTGCAGGCCTCTCTAAGCGGAGACTTCGCCAGTCAGGTCTCTGAGGCACCGCGTCAGGAGACGCCGTGCCAGGTGGAGTCCGGCACCGTCGTGTCGCACACCGCGACTCGACCGTGCGGAGAGAACATCCGAGCCCATCAAGGGTGTGGCACGCCCGTGGCAACCGCGCCACCGCGAACGGTGTCACGTTTGCAGCCGCGCGTGGCCACAGATTCAGAAGATGTGTTGCGCCCCGGTGTCGGTGAGGGGCGCAACAATATGTTGGGAAGAGGTCGGTGTACGAGGCCGGTGTCTGAGTCCGTTCATGATCGCGACGGCTCTTCAGGGAGGATAGAGGACCAGAACAGAACTGATTGGGAGCAGATACGTGTTTCACCACTTCACAGTACCATTCGGGGCCGGATGGCTTCTGTGTAGATGATGGCGAGATCCCCCTTCGTTACGCCGCATGGGGCGAGGACGTACCGTCCTGCACTGAGCCGGACCAGATCGGCTGGGGCAAGGGGCCGGCAGCCGCGACATTTCCTCCTCTCTCGACGCTGTACGACGGCATCATCGAAGCGGCCTGTGTCCTCGTGATCTCGCCCGTCATCTACCCGTGGGCTCCCGCACTTGAACGCCTGACTCACATGTGTGTTATATC
>JARFXQ010000045.1 GCA_029194725.1 Nitrospira sp.
CAGAGGCGGGAGGTCGCGTGATCGATTGGGGCCGGACCGCGTTTACGATCGTCGCATTCCTCGGTGGCGTTCTGACGCTGGCCGGGATGCTGATCTGGGTCGAACGTCGACTGCTGGGAATCTGGCAGGAACGGTGCGGGCCCAACCGTCTAGGGCCCGGCGGTATCCTGCAATCACTCGCGGATATGATCAAGATCTTCACGAAAGAAGACTGGATTCCGCCCTTCGCGGATAAGGCGGTCTTCGTGCTGACCCCGGCCATCGTCGTCATCACCGCGCTCATGTCGTTCGCGATCGTGCCGATCGCTCCAGGTTTTGTTGTCGCAGATCTCAACATGGGGATCCTGTTTTTTTTGGCCATGGCGAGCCTCGCCGCTTACAGTGTCATCATCGGAGGCTGGGCATCCAACAGCAAGTTCGCGTTTCTCGGCAGCCTTCGGGCCATCGCGCAGCTGTTGAGCTATGAAGTGTTCATGGGGCTGTCATTGATGGGAGCCGTGCTCCTGGCAGGATCGTTCAATCTCAGCGACATTGTGGAGGCGCAACGGCATCTGTGGTTCGTTGTCCCCCAATTTCTTGGTTTTCTCGGTTTCTTCATGGCCGGACTGGCTGAAGCGCATCGTACGCCGTTCGACATGCCGGAAGCGGAAGCGGAGCTGGTCGCCGGCTACCATGCGGAGTACAGCGGGATGAAATTTGGGATGTTTTTTGTCGGCGAATATCTCAGCGTCATCTTACTCTCGGCGATGACCGTGATCCTCTTCTTCGGTGGCTGGCACGGACCCTGGTTGCCGCCGGTGGTGTGGTTTATCTTGAAGATGTCCGTCTTCATTGTCCTGATCATACTCATTCGAGCAACCTGGCCACGGCTTCGGTTTGACCAACTATTGTCGTTCGGCTGGAAAGTGGTGATGCCGTTGGCATTGATTAATCTCCTGGTTACAGGGGGCGTGGTTTTGTGGAAAGCAGGATGAAAGGGTATCACGGTGTACCAGTGAGCGTGGACCGTATGGTGTGCGTCAAACGCTCGGAACAGTCTTAGCATGATGAAAACGTGGACA
Organism: Nitrospira sp.; assembly: GCA_029194725.1. GTDB lineage: Bacteria > Nitrospirota > Nitrospiria > Nitrospirales > Nitrospiraceae > Nitrospira_D. Next base: position 1,062 of record JARFXQ010000045.1, read on the forward strand.
TATCCGCGCGATCTGATTCTGGGGCTATGGATCGTCTTCAAACGGACCTTTACAAAACCCGTCACGGTTCAGTATCCGGAAGAGCGGCCCTATTTGCCCCCACGCTGGCGAGGGCGAATCGTACTCACCCGAGATCCGGACGGAGAAGAACGTTGCGTCTCCTGTTATCTCTGCGCAGTTGTTTGTCCCGTTGATTGCATTGCCCTGCAGGCCACTGAAGACCCGACTGCTCATGATCGCCGCTATCCGGAATTCTTTCGGATCAATTTCTCGCGCTGCATCTACTGTGGATATTGTGAGGATGCCTGTCCCACCTATGCAATCCAGCTCGTCCCGGATTTTGAACAAAGCGAATATGCGCGCCGAAACATGGTCTACGAAAAGGAAGACCTCTTAATCAGCGGTACCGGCAAGTACCACGACTATAACTTTTATCGGATCGCCGGTGTGAAAATCCGCGACAAAGACAAGGGCCAAGCTGAAAACGAACTCCCACCGGTGGATGTGAGGAGTTTGATGCCATAAAGAAGTGCTGAGCGGGAAACTGTTAAGTGCTGAGCAAGACGCCTTGTTTTACTCAGCACTCAGCACTGATGTGAGACTATGGAAGTTCTTTTCTACATTGCTGCTGCCGTAACTCTCCTGGCGACTGTCCGCGTCATCACACATGTGCATGCCGTTCACGCGCTGCTCTATCTGGTCGTGGCGCTGATCGCGCTGGCTCTGATCTTCTATTTGCTTGGCGCTCACTTTGCCGCAGCACTGGAGATCATTATTTACGGTGGCGCCATTATGGTGCTCTTCATCTTTGTGGTGATGCTCCTAGGGCCGCTCGCTGTACAGCAGGAAAAGAGTTGGCTCAGGCCGGGAACATGGGTGGGACCAAGTATGCTGGCCCTGGTGCTGCTTGGCGAGGTGGGATATCTCATTGTTGCCGGGGACCATCTGCCGATCGAGGTTACGGAAACCCGCCGGAAAGGTGTATCCATCGTCCTCTATGGGCCCTACATCATTGGGGTGGAACTCGCTTCGATGCTGTTACTTCCCGGTCTGATCGGCGCCTATCACTTGGGGCGTCGTGTGTCGAAGGAGTCTCGTTCATGCTGACCACGCATGCGCTGGTGCTGGCCATCATGCTGTTCTGCATTGGATTGGTCGGTCTCTTGAGTCGGCGAAACATCCTTTACATGTTGCTGTCGCTCGAAATCATGCTGAACGCGGCAAGTCTGGCATTCATTGCCGGCGGAGCCCGTTGGGGGCAGGTAGATGGAGAGATCATGTTCTTGTTTATCCTCACGCTGGCGGCGGCTGAGGTCTCCGTGGCGCTCGGTATCGTGCTCCAGCTGTCCTACCGGTTCCAAACATTGGACGCGGATGCATTCAGCGAGATGAAAGGCTGACAACACTAACCACTATGCTTCGCCTGCTCTGGCTCATCCCTGCTCTACCGCTCGCCGGCTTTCTACTGTTAGCCCTGTTTGGAGGGCGTTTTTCTCGTCGCCAGGTTTCGTGGGTCGGCTGCGGTTCGGTGGGCCTGGCGGCGCTCATCACCGCATTCGTCGGCGCAGATTTTTTCCGAGGCTTTCCTGATCATACTTCCTTTC
>JARFXQ010000009.1 GCA_029194725.1 Nitrospira sp.
GTCACTCGGAACATGGAGGAAAGCACTGGGTGGAGCCGGCCGTTCTCAACGCGGTTATTGGCGCGCATCAGCAGAAAAGCCGGCAAGGTCAACACCACCGCAGATAATCGCTCCAGATCGCCTACCGTCCAGCCCGCTCGATCTTTCTGGAAACGGCGCAGATACGCTTCTCGGATTCGTTGCACCGCCACCATTGTCGGCTTCCAGTGCTCCTTCATGCTCTTGAGGGCCGTGACGTTAATCGGATTGTGGTCTTGGAACCGGCTACCCTTGTACATACAGGTGCGCCACTCAGTCGGAATATCCAACCGTAACTGTGCCGGAAAGACGTTTGCCTCACCCACCTGCCGCCCTTCGGTATCTAACGCGATATGCGCCACTCGATAGATGGGAATCACGGACTCCAAATAGCCCACTTCCAAAGGGCGGCCGGTTAACTCGCTCATGATCGTCTCACAATCAACCCAGGTACGAGGCACTGAGGTTTGTGCAGGTGGAAGTGGGGATGGGCGAACCCTCTCTTGCATGGGAAAAGGTTCAGATCTGTCAGAATTATTCGCAGTGTTCCGTTCAAGAATCCCTTCAGTGAGGAGCTGGCTCAGCAGCTCACGTACTCGCGACCAATCGTATCCAGCGCCCCAGTTTGTGGCATCACGCGCCACGAACCGCTCATGAGCGGCCAGACTTTCGCCAAACTGGAACAACTCCGGCTCATCGAAGGTGATGTCCTTTTCGCCGTAATAGATGTGCAATTCTTGGCCGCCTGACCCTGTCGTCACGTATTCGCCCACCATCCGCCTATAGTGCGGACAACAGAGCTCATCCTCAGGCTCCAGTGAGCTCTGATCGGCATATTGTCCTTGCATGGGGCAACCGGCACTGTTTCGTGTCTGTACCCCTTCCTGCATGTCTACTTGGCTACACGATGATTCACTCATGATCGCTCACCTCGCATCATCTCGTTTCGATCGGCCCGGCTGCTCCTCAATAGTCCGAAACCTTCCCATTCATTCGTTACCGCGCACATTGTCCCTGTGGAGTAAAAATCGGATCTTGCGGGTCTAGATTGAGAAACGACTGGAGGGGAGCCCAGGTTCCTCCACTCCCGACAGCTTCAAGTTGCAGCATGCCGACTGCGTCTGTTCCATCGCGTGGAATTCGGATCTCCGGATGGTCAAACGGCCCTTGTTGATACTTCACGCGAGAATCAGTCAGCGAAACCAGGAAGGCGACAAGCTGTTCTTCCTGTTCGTCGGTAAGTTTCAACGGTGTCATCAGAAGATGTATGTCATTGATATTGAAGCTGCAAAAATTTCCTCCTCGATTGTAGAACTGCACCGCTTGACGCAATGTCGCCATTCCGCCGTTATGAAAATATGGTCCTGTCAATTCAACATTACGAAGACCTGGCACTTTAAATGCCCCATCGGCAGCGACGCGCTGAAAATTGGGCTTGATGGGTTCGTTCGGCTCGCAGAGTCCGTCGGCATTGACATCCTCACAGACCGGCAGTCCAAGATCTTCGTCCTTGGCTGGAATATGGGCGTTTCCCATAATTGGGAAGCTCATTCTTGGAGTCCCAAGTATGCTGGAGAGACGGTCAAACAATGCTTGCCTGGTAAAGGCCAGGGGTTGACCAAAAATATCTGTGTCACCGCGCCCAATATCGTCCGTCGTCGGCGTAACTCCAAGATTATAGAAGCCATTGTCGTAGAGCGCGGTTCCGTTGACCATTGCCATAGCCCTGATCAGGTTCGGCCCACTCTTGGCGCTTCGCACCGAAGCATTGGTCAATTCCGGACCGGCATGGCAGTGAAGACAGCGCCCCTCGTTCACGAAGACGTTGAGGCCGGCCAGTTCCTTTTTGTGGAATCCATGATTGAACTGTCCTGTTTCCATCCACTCGTCGAAGGGCGTTCGATCCGCCACCAACGTGGCTTCGTACATGGCGATTGCAAGACCGAAGAAAAACCCGAAATTCACCTCCATTTGAGTGAACTGTACTGGTGTCGGCGTACTGGGAAGCTCAGTCAATTCCTTGGAATTCCAATACAGGGCGACAAAGGCATTCTTGATCATCGACTCGTAGGTGGTGGATAACCCGTTCTCCGGGGCTTTGGATAACCAGCCCAGCACAGAATCATAGGGATGGACATATTGTCCGCCGAGTGGAGTCAGAGGATGATTGCTTGAAGCGCTGGGGCGTAACAATTTCTGTCCGAGCTCACGTAATCTCCTCCCATTGCCCATCGTCGGTTCACCAAATGCCATTTCAACCGGATTGATCGGTGGGGCCACTGCTTGTGAGGCTAAGCTGGCATTGTCGATCGAGATATGCTCTGCCACAAGCCCGACACCTGATCGATTCACCAGAATGGCGGCAGCTTGGTCCTGATCGCCGAACGAAGTTCGCCCCGTGAAATGCGGATTGGCTCGCCCATCCCAGAAGTTGGTGAAGTTGAAGACCGCATTGATGACAGAGGGCGTGTTGCGATGTTCGATAGCCCGCATAGTTATCTTGCCATCGCGATTGAACACCGGGTCGAGGAGTGGAGTGCCGAGCTCGATGGGAGACCCTGGCTGCAGTCCGTCATATCTTGTAGATTTGACTCCCATAGATCCGACGATGTCGTTGCTGTTATTGGAGCCTGGCGCGATCGTCCCATCGGACATGCGGGTCACGACGTCAATCACTTTCACAAATGGGAAATCCTCCCTGGTCAGGCTCTCATCCGGTCTCTTAGTCTCAAAACCCTGTCGGCTTGAGCCGGCATTGCTGTAGCCGATCACATCGCCGGCTCTGCTATTTGTCACTCCCTCATCAGGATTCACCGCATTTTTTATGCGGTTGTCCGTGCCTGCATGGAAGTGGCAACTGGCGCAAGCTTGCACACCGTCGCTGCCGACTTGCATATCCCAGAACAAGGCCTTCCCCAGTTGAATTGCTGCCCATCGATCTGAAATGACCGCTTCAAGATTGGACGGTAATGGGACACCTCCGTCTTTTTGAACAGCGAGACGCAACGAGTCTAATCCGACTTTTCGCGCATCTCCTGGATGGTTAATCCGATCGCCATGATGTCGGCCACGATGATGTCTACGGTCGTGGGGTCCATTGGAATGATCCCGTGAATCACCGTCCATCTTTTCCATCTGTGACGGATGATCGGTCGTATTAGCAGTGGATTCGGCCATTGGGAGTTGCTGCACAAACAGTGTCCCACCGAATATCATCACGGTGATCGCTAATGACGATTGCATTGTGATTCGAATTGTCCTCATCCAAGGATCGTTTGACTTAGCCATCACTTGCCCTCTCTAATCGTTTGGATCTCATGGTTATTTTCATCTTCAGCAAAGTCGATCACTGCGGCCCCAATCCCTCCAAACCGACCTTCTTCCTCAGTGTGGATACGTATTTGCGACCTTTGTTTGGTTGAGGTGCTAATCACGTCTTATGCCAGGAGGAGGCGCAGGATCGGTCTTCGTCGCAAACTATTTGGAACAATGGAGAAAACAAACTCGTCGGAGGGAACTATTGGATAACGAGGGTTAGCGATCTAATATAATATGTATCCGAATAGATTCTACGGTGTATCTAATTCGATATCTGAAAGAGCTCACGCGGCGACAAGCGGCGGAACGGTTTGGAGCAGGCGAGCGGTCGGAATGAATTAGGGAGGCGTGTCGATTACCTGTTCAATATGGGGTTCGTATCGGAGAGCGGATGCGACCGAGCCGTACGCATAAGTGCAGAGAGGGTGAGGGACGGTACCATGGCTGGTCCTTCTGGAGAGCAGCAAGAAGTCCTGCAGAGCTGAGAAACCACCCCCCTACTATTCTATGACGACAAGACTCCCGCGATACAGCCGGTCAGCAGTGTCGTCAAGAATGAGGTCCAGAGCGCACGGAGTCCCAGGAGCGAGACATCCTTTGCCCGACGGGGCACCAATGCGGAGATGCCGCCGACAAAGATCCCCATGCTCGCGACATGAACGAACCCGCACAGCGCGTAGGTCATCGCAGTGAGGGATCGTGGAGAGAGCGGCGGAGACGATGTCGCTTGCAATGCAGCCAACTTGAAATAGGCCGCGACTTCCGTCTCGACGAACCGCGAACCCAGTAAGTCTGCGCCGATCTGCCATTCCTCCGGATGGAGACCGAGAAGAATCGTGAAGGGCCAGGTCAGCCAGGCCAGAACACGGATGACCGAGAGCGGGGCTCCTCCGAGCAAGGGGAGCTGCGCCAGCGCCAGATCCACCAGGGCTTCCAAACCGAGAAACACGATCAGCAGCGCCGCAATGCCGGCGGCCATTGTCATGCCCTGCCCCGCCCCGTCGATCAAGGCGACGATAAGGTTGGAAGGCGGCGTCATCGCATCTCTCTCTGATGAACCTGACGTCTCACACTGGCCGTTCCCAGACGGCACGCCCCCGAGGGTCACAGGCCGCCCATCTTCAGGAAGCGACAGCTTACTGACGAGCACCGCACAGGGGATCGAAATCACCGAGGCAGAAATCAGATGCCCCGCAATCTGGGGCACCACATGCTGGAGCGCTGAGACATAGATGCCCATGACGGTGCTAGCCACCGTCGCCATCATGCAGGTGAGCACCAGCAACAATTCGGAGCTGGTCATGGCAGCCAGGTAAGGACGGACGATCAAGCCTGCCTCGATCCCGACGAAGATATTGGCGGCGCCGGAGAGAGATTCGGCGCCCGATAAGCCCATCGTTCGATAGAAGAGCCTGGCAAACAGCCCCACGATCGCTTGCATGATGCCCGTGTAGTAGAACCCTGCCATCATGGCGGCAAAGAACACGACGGCCGGGAGCACTTGCGCGGCCAAGATAAAACCCACCGACACCGTCCCATCCGGCAGTGTCTGGCCAGGGCCGAGCGCCAGCGGTCCCAAGAGAAAGAGCGTGCCCTTTTGGGAGGCGGTCAACATGGCCACAACCGCATCGTTGATCATCCCCCACAACCAACGCGCCCCCGGTAACCAAAAGGACACAATACCGAGACCCCACGCCAATGCCGCACTGCCGCCGATAGTCTTCCAGTTCGGTTGAGTACGTCGTCCCGTTACCCAGGCCAGCGAGGCTATCGTAAAGAATCCGACAAACGCGAGCAGGCGATAGGGCCACTCGTCCACAATCATATCCTCCCATGTGATGGAAACCCGGCGGGAGGCTACGCTGAGATCTAGAAGAGGTCAAGGGAGTTCGGTCTAACGGCGGCGAATTGAACCGGCGCTGAACGCGATGATATAGTCGTCGCGCCATGGCACAAGACCAACCCATCAAGGCGCTTGTGATTGCATTGGTCGATGACCCGGCGTCGGCGATCTATTCGATCAACAGGCTCAACCCAGATACCTTATGTTTCGTGTTGCCCGAAGGACGCAAGACTTTGGTGGAGTCGGACGTACAGCCGAAGATCCAGCAGATGCCGAGGCGGTGGGATTGGATCGTGATAGCCGACCCTACGGAGCTCCTATCCACTTATCAGACCATTGCGCGGTCTCTACCGGATCTCTTACGGACGTGGGAGATACAGCCGGGCGAGCTCGTCGTGGATCTGGGCGGAGCGACATCGTCGATGGCCGGCGCGCTCGCCCTGGTGGCGCTCCCGTGGACTTCTCGGGTGGTCGAGCTGGCTCCTGCGCGCGAAGGTCTGGAGGGTGATCGTATCGAGTTGGGCTCCAAGGCGTTGGTCTGGACCCAGACGAATCCCTGGGATGAGCAAGCAACGGTGTCTCGTCGAGAAGGATGTGAGTTGTTCAACCGAGGCTTGTTTCACGCCGCCGCCAAAATGTTTCACGATATAGAATTACTGGTGAGTGGTGGACAGAAGCCGTTGTACCGCGCATTCAAGGATTTAGCTGAGGGCTATGACTTGTGGGAACGTTTTCATTACCGTCAGGCCTGGGACAAATTGAAAACCGCGACCAAGGCGCTTGAGATGGCCGCGCTGTGGGGCGGCCCCCCTGGCTTGAAGGCGGTCGTGCCCCCGATCAAGGCTAATGCCGGCTTTCTCGAAAAGCTCGTGCTTGATCCCGCTGAAGCCAAAGAATTCGTGCCGCTGGATTTGTTGGGGCATGTCGACAGAAGGCTCCGCACAGGACGTGATCCGGAAGGGGCCATGACGGCGCTTGTTCGCGCGCTGGAGGCGTTCGCCCAGGTCCGGCTCTACAAGACGCACAAGATCAAAAGTTGGGATGTGTCGCTGAGACAGCTTCCGGAAGCGCTTCAAGAGACCTGCCGCACCTGCTATCTGGAAGATATCGACGGCAAGTACAAGTTGCCGCTCCAAGCGCAGTTTCGTGTGCTGGCTGGGTTGGGCGATCAGCTGGGCCAAGCTTTCCTCAGAGAATGGCAGAAGATGAAACCGTTGTTGGACGCGGCGAATCATGCGGTGTTGGGGCACGGTTTTGATCCCATCAAATCAGAGCGCGTGCAGCAATTGTATGATGTGGTCGTCAAGCTGGCGGGTGTCAATGAGACCTCGCTGCCGAAATTTCCGGTGCTTAGTCTCTAATGGGCTGATGGACGTCAATCCTTGACACAGTCCGGTCGTTGTAACCCTGTCTCTACCATCACCACCTGCTATCAGCCATCGACTTCTATGGAGATTAGGATCTACTACGAAGACACCGATTGTGGTGGGGTGGTCTACTACGCCAATTATCTGAAGTACTTTGAGCGGGCCCGTACCGAATACCTTGAAGTGCGTGGATATTCGGTGGCTGCGTTGATGGAGCAGGGCACCATCTTCGTGGTCGTGCATGCCGAAGTGGACTATTGTTCGCCCGGTCGGTATGGAGAAACGCTGGTGGTCGAAACGAACGTCGGCGACGCGACGAGGGCTGCTTTGACATTTTCCCATATCGTGCGCGAAAAAGTGAGCGGCCGGGTCGTAGTGAAAGGAGCGGCCCGTCTCGCGGCCACGGATGGCAACGGAAAAGTCAAACGTCTGGACAGGGTCATGGTCGCTACGCTCCAAGCAGCAGCCTCCTCTTCTGAACTGCCTCGAGTCTAGGACGAATACAGCGTGCTGAAGCCGATCATTTTCCGATGCCGCGGTCGATCATGGATCGCCAACAATGCCTCGTCGTCTTGTGTCTTGACTTGAAACCTGCCTACTGCGTAGCATCAAAAAAGAAAGGAGGTGCGCGATGAGTCAACAACCATCTATTCCCGGTTATACCTACGGTACCGCGGCAGTTGCCACGTCTCCTGTGACAGTTGCCGATTTTGAGCTGATGAAGAAGAGCGCCTTGTTCGGCGAAGAGGATGTAAAGTATTTACGTTTGTCGCAGGACGTAGTGAAAGACCAGGTGGAGGCGATTCTCGATGTCTGGTATGGATTCGTCGGATCCCAACCGCATCTGCTCAAATCCTTCCTCGGCAAGAGCGACGGTAAGCCGCTCGGTGATTATTTGGGCGGGGTGCGTAAGCGGTTCGGCCAATGGATTCTCGATACGGCTCGTGCAGAGTACGACCAAAAATGGCTTAACTACCAGCACGAGATTGGTCTACGCCATCATCGAACGAAAAAGAACCGCACGGACAACGCCCCTGCGTCGTCAGAAAACGTCCCGTTTCGCGACCTCTTTGCACTCATCTTCCCGGTGACCTTTACGCTGAAGCCGTTTCTTGCAAAGAAAGGTCACTCGGCGGACGAGGTCGAGAAAATGTATGGTGCTTGGGTCAAGTCTTGCCTACTTCAAGTGACTCTCTGGAGCTATCCTTACGTAAAGGCCGGAGACTTCTAATCCGCATCCGGACAGACTTTCAGGGACATTCCGACCCAGACCGAGGAGGCTCTCGGTATGGTTCGGGATGTCCCTCCTTCTATTTGTTGATCACGAACTTCCCCCGGGCTTGACTGGTCGGTGAATCGCTGTGATTGAGCGAGGCTCAGGAGACTCCTCGTTGGCCCCAACAGGCATGGATGAGTGCATTGAGAAACCAAAAAGATGGGTCGGTCAATGGAGCGGTGAGCACAGTATACGCTTTATCTCGTTCCTCAGTGAGGCTCCCATCGGTCTGTTCAGAAGCACGTATCGCTTCCAGGCTTTGCAACCACCACCGCCCCCACGGGCTGCCTCCACGGACCACCGCTGCACTCGCTTTGTGGCTGATATTCACCAGGCCGCAGCGTTCGAACAACATCGGTAGCTTGCGCCCAAACATAGGGTCGTATCCACGCTCCGCCCACCATTCCCCGTTTTTCCAAGCGCGATGGTAGAGGTCGTAGTGTGAGTGAGAAGGATCGACCGGGGCGACCATGCCCCAGTCACCATCCTCGTCGATAAGCCATCCTCCCGGTCGCAAGCACTCCACCATACGGCGGATGGCAATCTCCTGTTTGCCCGCAAGCCAAAATAACATGAGGCGTGCACAGACAAGATCGAATGAACCGTGACCTAGCGCATCCAGTGAATCGCTGAGGATGTTGTGCCGACGGACTTCGAGATTAGACAGATCAAGCCGATCGAGATAGGTGGTATCGACATCGGTGGCCACAACTCGACCGCTGGTCCCGACTTGCTGCGCAAGCCACACAGCCATCGATCCGCGGCCTGCCCCGACTTCGAGGCAACGCCATCCTGGTTGAACAATCGCACGCCGTTGACGAGAACGCGGATCGAAGATTTCTTCAAGGAGGCTGAGTCGTTCATCTTCAGCCTCTTGGCGCCCCGTTGCAGCAAGGCGGTACGGTGGTTCGGATGTATGGATACCCTCGCCGTTCGTTCCATCTCGATGTTGCGTCACGTCCGTTACCGTAATCCGTCACCAACCGCCCTGTCAATCTTGCCAGAAATGACTTAATGGCAAAGGCTCGAATCGGGCTTTAGAACCGGCTTGAGTGCCAAGCTGGGTCTGTGCCGCTGAGCCGTGATTTGGTGACGCCCACCCCTTCTTGCTTTTCGTGGTCGTAGGGATGGCAAAACCTGTCAATATAATCCTCGACTTAAGGCCACAATCCTGGCTGCTACACTTCAGAAAGACCGGGTAATGACTGAAATCATACATGAAGCATCCTCTATTGGTGGTGAGCCTAGCGACGTTCCTCTCGGGCGTTGTATCTCAGGCCTGGTGCGGCGATGGGATGCTTCTGGATACACGAGTTTCGCCTTTGGCTATTGGATCTTCGACCCTGCAGACGGTCGATCCAACTTTCGCTCAAGCCAACGTCGTCCGACCCATCATCACATCACATGTCCAGCACCCCTCCGTTGCAACCTTTCGCTTGCGTGATCTGACTCCGGAGACGACGCGTCCACGGATCGAACAGCTGCTGGCGACAACGACATGGTTCAGTGGGAAGTTGGAGACCGAGGCGGAGGTCGCACACAGTTCGACTGAAATGAGTTGGCCGGTGGCGTCGACCATGATCTCGACACGGCCCGATGCAGCGGCACGCATGTTCAGGATTAGGCTGACCGGCTCAGAGGGAAGTCTTCGATATGGAGTAACATTTCGTCATGCAGGACAAGGGTACCTCCTGTCCCCTGACCGAGCCAGTCGCGAAATTTGGAGCGAGTGGAGAACAGGATGGATGACGTTCCGGAATGCCCTTGGCCAAACATGGAACAACGTCGAAGGAGAAACGACGCGGTCTCGATTGGAGCAGACGTATGGGCTGATTGGTCTGTATCTTAGCAAGCCTCTATGGCCTGAACTCAGCGTGACCTATTCAAAAAACTCCCTGAATAGCCTGTCCGAACCGATAGGAGTGGCTCCGCAGCGATCCTCAAACCACACGATTGAAGGTGCCTTGACTCTCCAGCGGCCCGGCTGGGACATCAGAGTCGCGTCGAGTTACATCCTGACGAGCGATCTGCTCCGCGGCGACGCCGACAGCAACATCAGGTCGCAAACGCTGTCGGCGATTCTTCGACCGATCAGCCAACTGACCATCACACCGGTCTTGGCCTATCGACAAGAGCTTCAACCCAGGTCCGGTGTACGCCTCGATAGCCCAACCGCCTCTCTTGCGCTCAGTTACCAGCAGAGTCCCCAGCTCCTTTTCAGCACCGTGGGCAACTATTCGAGTTCCCATTCGTCCGATGGATTGATCCGCAACGAAAACCTGAAGTGGAGAGGCGCCTTGGATTGGTCGTTGCACTCCTCAGCCAGGTGGGTGACCAAGATAGGATTTGAAGCCGGTTACAATCGCGTGACCAATCGAGTCGCCCGTTCCGCCGACACCGAGGATATCTCCGGGCTTATCCGGTTAGGAATCGTGGCTCGTTGATTGCTCATCATGAGAATACCGGACGTGCAATCTTGAGGAGCTGCTGAAGAACTCTTCCCCCCGACTAGGACAGAACAGGATCGGTTCTGTTCTTGTCAGTGATGGGTCACTGTCTGAGTGGAGAATCCCCGGAGTTTCTTGCCGACTTGCGTCTTCGCATCGTCTGAATCGGCGCCGTGTTCCGACCATCGAGTAATCACGATCTCCATCCGTCGGTTCTTACTCCGACCCTTTTCAGTATCATTAGCCGCGAGAGGTCTAGTGTCCGCGTACCCAACTGCTGTGACTCGATCGGCCTCAAGTCCTCCATTGACCAGCGCATGACTCGTACGTTCAGCCCGTACACGAGAGAGTTCGATGTTATCCCGAAAGCCCTTCCGCGGGTCGTTTCTGAGAGGCATGTTGTCGGTATGCCCAGCGACCTCTATGCTCTGGTAACGGAAACCGTGCAGGACGGTTCCGACGCGCTCGAGCAACGAGGCGCCTCCCAGCGTGACTGTGGCGTCACCCGGGGTGAATAGTTCACCGGTCGCAAACGCAAGGGTTAATTTGTTGCCTCGCTGCCTCAAGGTCACATTGCCCTTTTTGAGTTCGGGCTGTAACAAATTTGCAAGGCTATCACTCATTTTACCGAGATCGCTACTTAATGAGGCTTCTGCATCCTCTGTAACTAGAGGGCTGGGCGGCAGCAGGTTGTTCGCCGAGAGGTTCTCCTCGACCGATTGTGGAGCAAGGGAATTCTTGTCGAGAGGACTCCCATCTTGAGCGGGAGTCGCCTCGTCCAGTTTGGAGGACTTGCGCTCGATGTCCGCCAACAATTGCTTCGTACGTGCGAGTTCCGCCTCTTTCGCCATAAGTTGAGGATTGAGGGCTGCCAGCTTTTGCGTGGCTTGCTTGAGGTCGTCTTTGACCTGAGCCAATTCCTGCTCTTTTCCCGCCATCTGTTGTTCGACTTCAGCGGCGCGGCGTTTGGCTTGCGCCAATTCCTGCTCTTTCCCCGCCGTCTGTTGTTCAGCTTCGGCGGCACGGCGTTTGGCTTGCGCCGGTTCCTGGTCTTTTCTCCCCGCCGCCTGTAGTTCGACTTCGGCGACGCGACGTTTGGCTTGGGCCAGTTCCTGCTCCTTTCCCGCCATCTGTTGTTCAACTTCGGTTGCACGACGTTTGACCTGTGCCAGTTCCTGGTCTTTCCCTGACATCTGTTGGTCGACTTCTGCGGCGCGGCGTTTCGCTTGGGCCAGTTCCTGGTCTTTTCCCGCCATCTGTTGTTCGACTTCGGTTGCGCGGCGTTTGGTCTGTGCTAGTTCCTGCTCTTTCCCCGCCATCTGTTGTTCGGCTTCGGTGGCACGACGTTTGGTCTGTGCTAGTTCCTGCTCTTTCCCTGCCATCTGTTGTTCGACTTCTGCGGCGCGGCGTTTCGCTTGGGCCAGTTCCTGGTCTTTTCCCGTCATCTGTTGGTCGACTTCTGCGGCGCGGCGTTTGGCCTGTGCCGGTTCCTGCTCTTTCCCTGTCATCTGTTGTTCGGCTTCGGTGGCACGACGTTTGGTCTGTGCTAGTTCCTGCTCTTTCCCCGCCATCTGTTGTTCAGCTTCGCTTGCGCGGCGTTTCGCTTGGGCCAGTTCCTGGTCTTTCCTTGCCGTCTGTTGTTCAGCTTCGGTTGCGCGGCGTTTCGCTTGTGTCAGTTCCTGGTCTTTTCCCGCCATCTGTTGTTCTGCTTCAGCCAGACGCCGCTTGCTCTGGTCCAGCTCTCGCTCCTTCGCCGCCGCCTGTTGTTCTGCCTCGGCAGCGCGCCGTTTGGCCTGACTCAATTCCTGCCCTTTCCCCGCCGCCATTTGTTGTTCGACTTCAGCGATACGGCGCTTGGCTTGGTTTAGCTCCTCGGTTTGTGCTGCAAGATCTTCGCGGAACTTCTTGGAATTCTCGTGGACGCTGGCTCTCAAGGCTGCGATCTCGTTTTCCTTGGTATGGAGCTGCAGAATGAGCTCGCCGATCCGTCGCTTTGCATTCTCCAGATTACCGGCAGCAAGTTGGCGCTCGAGCTCATCGATTCTTTGGTTGGCCTCCTGGAGATGGTTTCTCATCACGCTCAACTCTTCTTGTGATGACCGCCCGTTTGAATCTAAGTTCTTAGCGATCGACTGAACGGCCGCGATCGAAACCGGCGCTGCTTCACATAGCACAGCGATGATTACAAGAGCGAAGGCGGATAACTTGATGATCATGTCTCACCCACAAGTAAGGTGCGGTAGCCAGACATGGGTTCGCGCTCCGCCATCGGATTTCACTACACTCATGTGCATGTGAAATCCGCCGACGAAGCTCAGGCGGACGCACCAGTGTTAAACGCTAAACCGATGTTGGCGCTTTCCCCTCTTCATGAATGGAAAAAGACAGGGGGAGAACGATCCTATCGTCTTCGTGATTCACTTTGCAACGGGTCGGTGAAGCCGTTCGCTGTTGCCGGGATCATCGTCTTCTGAGTACCGCCATGTCGGCATGCGAGATCCGAAATGGTGCGAAAGGAAAGAGGTGAGTTGCTTCTGGTGTTAATCGATGGGATAGAGTGGATCCTTGGTCGAAGGCCGCTTCTCTCGTTTGGTGAAACTCCCCGAACAATGATAGCCCTCCTCAGTCATGAATGGAAAAAAAAACATCAACATATTCGTTTCCACCTGTAAGTCGTCGGGCACCAATCGCACGTTTTTCTCGCGCGCCGCCAGCCTCAGATTAAGCAGACAGCCTCCTTCGGTGTACCCGCTTGCGGTAATCCTTTCATCCCCATTTGGCCCCCCTGCTGCCTTGTTAGTGCGGGAAGCGCAGGCGACTAGCAACATTGAACCGATTACAGCAAGCACTACGAAAAAGCGTTTCATCACTGCCTCAATAAATCGGTAGGTGCCGGCCAGGTTGCAGATTTCAACGGATTTCAAGGAACGAGACGCGTGCCGTTTGATGAAGCACCTCATCGTAGTTCAACAGTCTGCGTTCAAAGATGATTGAATGCGCCGGATTGTCGGGGAAAGGCGAAAAGAGTGTCAAGAAACAGACGGAGAGATCTGAGTTTCAAGGTCATCTTCATTTCGTTGCAGGGACCTTGGAACACAGAGAACAACGCTTCAAATCTCGGTCCCCATCTTCTGTGGATAACCTTGTGAACAAGTCTGTTTCTTGGTCAAACCATGCACAAAGGACGTGTCTATTCATCGAACTGCCTACTTTTTAGGCGTCCGCACCATTTCAAAAGAGCCCCTAGTAATAGTGGTTCTTATCGTTCTTCTAGACATTTTCACGCATTGCTAGCAGGGTGCGCCCGGCATCCATAAACAAGTCCCTTCCGAAGTCGTTGGTCAGACAGTCAGGTGTGCGGCTATCCACAGCCACGAGAATTTTCTGTGGATCGCAGATCAATTGATACGTCTAGTGCGTTGTTTCTGATCTGTCAAGAGCCGGTCGGAAGCCCTGCCGGTGAACAAGATAGGGCCGAATGATGGCGAGCGACGCTACTTTTTTCGATAAACATTTATCCCGACCTTCTCTTGTCGATTCGGAATGGCGACGTTCCCTTCCGTCGAAGCAATGATGATCGTCTTGCCGGTTGAAGAAGGACCGAACTCCTTTGAGAGGTCCACTCTGATCGTTAGCACAGTCCCTTCGACGCTCATCTCAACGTTTTTCATGATTGCGCCCTTTCAGCGGTGCGAATGACGACTCCGGTGGTTGGCAACAACGATCCTATATCCGATCACGAAACTGTCCGAAGGGTTCTGCCAAAGCCGAGCCCCTGGACGAAGTGCCCTGTCCAACATCATTTGAGAAGGGACATCTTTCTCATGGCATCAGAGAGTTAGCGAACGAAGGCTGTGCCGGCGAGTTTCTTTGCGATGCCAGGCAAATGGTTTTGGGCATCGGCACCTTGAAAGCTGAAGGTCAGCATAAAGCCAGAACACTGTGTGTATCCGGTGCCGCCTGGGCCTTTGCCGTTTCGAAAATCACCGACGACCATGTCACCACCCGTACAAATTGGGAAGGCCGTTCTCTTGAACGCAGGATTCTGCAAGTACATGTCCATCATCTGTTTGGTCTCCGCTCCTGTTTCGCTTTGTTGGTCGATGTGTACATACATCGACAGCACCTGACCGTTGGGCCATTGCCAGGCGCAGCCCTCGCCGCTACCCATCCTGGACTGGACGGCTGATAACGTAGGAGATACAAGGATACTGCAGACTTGGCTTGCAATGGGACTCTGTGCGTGGACAGGTGATGCCCAGAACAACCCACAGATGGCGATGAAGCCCCTCAGTTTCAAGTTAGGTTTCCTTGAATCAAGAACACTCGCGGCACGGATGATACGTGTCGAATGGCCTGCCCTTCACGTTGATGAATAGGCGGATTGTAATCCCAGCGCTGCGCCTATTCAATGGTCTGTCCTACGGCCCACCCGGTTGACTCCAACTTTAGGAGGATACGGGAAAACCTTCAGCTCACCCCTGGAGAGTCTCAGGATGAGCGGAGCGACCGTTGAATATACTGGGTTTTCAGACCATCGTGAGTCCTTCGACTCGCTCAGGACAGGCCTGTCGAAGCACAGGAATAGAGCTTCCTGCCAACCTGAAAAATTCACGACTGGCGTGATAGATACCAGCACCGACGGCGGTACCGTCTGACTCTTGGCCATCGATGCGCAACTGCGGCTGACCGAGCAGCTGGCCGACGGCCTGTCCGACCGTCGCGATCAGGAGAAGATCCGACATGCCATGCGGGATCTGCCGCGAAAACGGATCTTCAGTCTGGCCTGTGGGTCGGTGTGGGCCTAATCGAGAAGTTCTTCGAAAAACTCAAGCAATACCGCACCGTCAACTTCCTCGATGTCATCTACCTGACCGCTTCGGTCATATGGTTCAACTGATGACACGCCTTAAATTGAATTGTCCCGCGCGAAAACAGGTGGCAATATCTGGAAAGCCTTGGGAAAGGCATGAAGGGCAGAAATGAAACATTGCAATAAGCGCGCTATTTATGCGTCGGAAGGACTCGGAAGACGAGGTGAAACAGCCTCATGCGCCATAAACCTCTTCATTGGACGCATGAAGACTTAATCCAATACTGAGCCCCTCTCACGAGGTTGAGCTCATCATCAATTCAGACTGCACCACAACATCAAGAATCAAGAGATAGACACCTTCTCGGCAGTGGGCGATCCCGGCCACCAACACGTGATCCTACACAGGATCTTCTATCACAGATCCCATTCACACCGAACACCACACCGTTCTACGGCATCGCCCATAGCCAGGTCTCGTCAGCTTCGGGCAAGCTGCAACATTGTGTATAGTACTCCGAATATTCCCGCCACGATGAAGACTTCGATGAGAGAAATCATGATAGAAGCTCACCTCCCTTCAATTTCTTGAGTGCGTACCGTACGCTTCCAAGATGAAAACTCCATGATGAGATCATGAAGACTTCTTCATGATTTAGGGCCGTTCAGGAAATTCAATAATTCCGTTCATTAGGCTGGCCTGGGACATCGTGTCGACTCACACGTATTACGTTCGGCATGTTCTTGACCGGGACGCTAGAGTATTTTCTATTTAGTCATACAGAATATCCTGCGTGATGGAAGTAATTGGCGCACTCGGTGGGAGAGAAGGTGGGGAGGAGTGTTCCAATTTCGTTCCAGAGCGCATCGACGGTCCGGTGCGCGGCCTTTTTCAGGAGCGCCTTCAGTTTGGCGAACACCATTTCGATCGGATTGAAGTCTGGTGAGTAGGGCGGTAGATAGAGGATGGTAGCGCCGACCGCCTCGATGGCGTGACGCACGGCATCAGTTTTGTGACTATTCAGATTGTCGGCAATGACGATGTCGCCGGGATGCAGTGTGGGGCAGAGGATCTCGCGCACATAGACGAGGAAGGCTGCTTGATCCATCGCTCCGTCGAGCACCATGGGCGCCGTGAGTGCCCCGACGCGGAGTCCGGCGATGAAGGTGGTGGTTTTCCAATGACTGCCGGGAACTGCGGCCTGACACCGCTCGCCCTTGGGGGAGCGCCCACGCGCACGGGTCATGTGTGTGGTCGCCCCGGTTTCGTCGATAAAAATCAGTTTGGCAACATCAAGAGCCGGCTGATGTTCTTGCCACGTGGCGCGGGCTTGTTTGACGTCGTCCCGCGCGTGCTCGCTGGCGCGTAGCGTTTTTTTTAAACGTCAGATTCCACTTGTCGAGCTGATGCCATAAGGCGGTCGGTTTAATCAGAATCCCATGCTCGGCCAGCCGCTCGCAGAGCTCGACCAGCGTCAGATCCACTTGGGCGCCTATCCAGGCACGAATGCGCGGCTCCATCTCAGCCACACGCGACCGACGATACCCGCCTACTGGCTGAGCCGTCCGCTCGCCGTCCTGCTCGTAGCGATGCTTGACGTGATACACCCACCGGAGACTGACCTCCAGTCGCCGTGCGATCGACGTCGCACCTTCGCCGCGCTCAAGCCCGCGCAGCACACGGTCCCGTAAATCTTGTGAATAGGCCGCCATGTCTACCTCCTCCTCGTAGAGGAAGACAGGATACCCTATCTCATGCAAGATTAAATAGAAAATACTCTAGTCATGGACTGATCTCACGGATCGTCAGTAGCAACAATCAGACAAGACTCATGGTGAATACTGACAGGACAATCGCTATTCTGATGCTCAACCGCAGTTCGTCGGTGCTCTGCAGGTTCCTCGCACAGGGCGGATCCACAAGGTAGGCATGACGCTGGATGTGGCCGAACCGTTTCGAGATCCGTTAAGCAAGAGCCGGCTGCTGAACGAGGGCAGGTAAACGCAGCGTGAAGATGGAGCCTTTGTTGACTTCGCTGGTGACGGAGATGCTTCCACCATGAGCTTCCATGATCTCTTTCACGATGGGCAGTCCCAGGCCGGTCCCCGCTGCATCCTTTGCCCGAGCCCAATCGGTGCGATAGAATCTCTCGAACAGATGGGGAATATGCTCCGGCTCGATGCCATGCCCCGTGTCCTCGACGGCTATCGTGACCTTCTGACCAGCCGTCTGTAGGCGAACCATGACGGAGCCGCCCGATGGAGTGTAACGCAGGGCATTGTCGAGCAGATTAATCAGTGCTTGTTTGAGCCACTGAGCGTCGCCGAGGACGGAGGGAACCGGCTGGGATTCGAATCGCATGCTTATCTGGCGGTCATCCGCCAAGAGCATCAGTTCATCCACAATCTCTTGGATCAGCGGTTCCAGGGCGAGGGGCACGAGATTGACCGGCGGTTTGCTACTGGTAAATTTCGCCAAAGTCAACAATGGGCGAGTCAAGGCGATGAGCCGGTCCACTTGCTGAAGATTGTTGAGCAACACCTCGTGATATTCTTCGACCGTCCGCGCTTTCATGAGCGCCACCTCCAGGTTGCCCTGCAGGATGGTCAAGGGGGTCTTCATCTCATGAGCGGCGATTTCGCAAAAGTTTCGTTGGACTTCACTACCGCGTTGGAACTGATCCAAGACAGAGTTGACCGCCTGAGTGAGTCGGCGAAATTCACGATAGGGTGAATCCACCACCAGCCGTTTTCCGAGGTCGGCTTCCGACATCGTTTCGGCCCCGGCGCACAAGGCTTCAATCGGGGCCAGCACCTTCTGTGACAGCCAGAGGCTCCCGATCCAGGCGAGAAGGAGAGTGGCTCCGGATCCAAACGCCAACAGAAACACGACTCCATTCAGAGTGTCACGATAGTGACGCAAAGAAGTTTCGGCCTGCAACACGTACCGTCGTTGACCGTCTTGTGCGACGGACAAGAATAGGTGTCGAGCTGGAACACTGGTCGAGTCGACAGTTTCGAACACGGCGTGATCGCGATCGATCCGTTGGAGCATGTTCTTGGGAAGAATCGAAGGTTGTGGTGCCGCGTTGGGACTTTTCCAGAGCAGCCGACCATCCATAGAGTAGACTCGCAGCGAATGAGGAATTTCAGGCAGGTCATATGATCGCCGCACGTCTGCCTTACGCAGGCCATCCTGGCTACCCTGCTCGATAAGATCAGGATGCCGTTCGACCATATCGGCAAGCGTCTCTGCCAAGGCGAAGAGCCGTCCGTCCACAAAACGATGCAACAATACCTCGCTGACGCCGTACACGAGCGCCGAAAACACGAGGAGCCCCGCCATCAAGATGAAGGCTGACCAGCTGATCAAACTGCGCAGAGATTTCATGCGGGTGAGTTCGGCTCTTCGAGCATATACCCTGCACCACGCACGGTGGCGATCAAGGGCGGCGAAAAGTCCCGATCGATCTTGGCGCGCAGGGCCCGAATATGGGCGTCGACGATGTTTGTCATCGGATCATAACTGATGTCCCACACATGTTCAATGATGGCGGTTCGCGTGAGCACCCGATTCTTGTTCCGCAAGAGAAACTCCAACAGAGCGTACTCCTTATTCGTCAACGCGATTTCCTGCTCGCCCCGCCAGACTCGGTGAGAGGCCGGATCTAACCGAAGGTCGGCCGCTTGAAGCTGAGCAATTTGTTGTGAACTGCCCCGGCGCAAGAGCGCCCGAACGCGGGCGAGCAATTCCGTAAAGGCGAATGGCTTCGCCAAAAATTGATCCGCCCCCGTATCAAAGCCGGATACCTTTGCCTCGACCGTGTTGCGCGCCGTCATGAGCAGCACCGGAGTCGCGATGCCCTTGTCACGAACGCGGCGGCAGAGGGTCAACCCGTCAAGCTTCGGCAGCATAACGTCGAGAATCAAGAGATCGTAGGGGTTGTTCAGCGCCAGTCCCAAACCTGCTTCGCCGTCGGCTGCAACGTCCACCGCATAGTATTCTTCTTTCAATCCTTTTCTTATGAATTGCGCAAGATCCGCATCGTCTTCAACGAGCAGAATTCTCATGATTTACCTCATGACAGAACCACGCAGATCGACAGCCAAGGAACCGGTTGCTCAACAGAGGCTGCTCTTGCAATCCGTGACCACCAGGTTGGTTGCCTTTTCGTCAGCTTCGAGATCGATGGTCAGCCAGGCAATTCCCACCGCCCGCTCATCCTGCTGGGCGCCACCGCTCCCTTCAAGGAGGCTGACAACGTAATACCGGCCGCCGGGAAGTTTCGTGAACCAAAAATGACCGCTTGGATTGGCCCTCGTTGTACGAAGATAGGGAATAAGTCGTTTATCGGTCAGCAGTTGGGCCATGACTTCACGAAGGCATTCCACAGGCGACCCCTGAGTCATGTGGGGCTCTGAGGACGATGCCCCACCTTTTAGAGGGCAGGAGTAATCTCGCACATGTTTTTCAAACCAATGGCGAGTATATGGAACCATCGGAATCAAGTAGATCGAGGCCCCTGCCTGCGTCACGGCCTTTCCAGAGGGTGCGCGCAAGAACACCTGTCCGGCCGCACTTCCTCGACCTTTCGCTCTGTAGGCGAAGAACTCTTTCTCGTTGAAGGACGGTGGGCTCGATGAGCCAGGAGCCACCGCCTGTGCCGTCGCCACGGGGAAGCCGCTGAGCAGCAACAACCCTGCAAGCCAGCACCTGAGCTGCCTGTCGCGCCACGTCATGTCGCGGAAGCCGACGCCGCGGCGGACTCGTCGGGCGCGGTTGAAGGCGAACCGGACTTGTGCTTGAGGGCGCGGCCTTTGTCTGGGGTCGGATCGGTGACAAGACCGTACACTTCGCGACCTTCGTGGCCATCCGGCAAATATTCCGTGATCGGCATCCCATCTTCGCGAACAAACAGGAGACAATGACAGTACTTGTAGATCTGCATTTCGTCGCAGGCGCAGATCCACCGTCGGAGTTTGGCTTCGGCTGCTTTGTCCTTGTAAAAGTTACAAGGGCAGAGCGGTTTTCCGAGTTCGTCGATATGGGACGCCAATCCCTTGACCACCGCCTCCGTTACAGCAGTATTGGGATGCATCGCGGTTCCGCTTTTCTCGGCAAAACCCTGTACGAACTTCCGGATCTTATCGAGGCTTTCCTGCGTCGGTTCGGCCATAGATTCCTCCCTCAGCGATGACGGGCAGAATCGCTAGTTTACAAGGATAATTCGCTGCTTTACAATCCGTCCATTCGGCCGATTCTCATAATAAGTCAGAACGGACATGTCAAGTCGACAGATCCTGCTAGAGCGCCTGGTCCCCGAGTTGAGTCCGGCGGTCGCGAAGACTGTGGTAGATGCTTTGCATGCCACCGACATGCCGAATGCCGAGGCACGGGTACTGACCCTGTTGGATGAACTCCGAGAGTTGTCTGAAAAAGCAGCAGACTCAGCGGTGGCGGCATTCCCTGAGCTTAACCGGCGGGCCGGCGTCTCGCATATCATTCCGTGGCTCGATGTCGGAGCGGCGCTGGCCCAGTCCTCAGGGGCATCCGCACTCAAATATTTTAAAGATAGCCCTTTGATCCTTGGGCTGATCGAAGAAGGCGATACGCGCACAGAAGTCTTAACGATCGGTCTGGAAATCGCTGAGCAAGATGCCAACGTCGCGCTCGAATACATCCGATATGCCCCACAGATCTTGTCCGAGGTTCCTGCCCGGCAATTGCGCCCCTGGCTCGATATCGCCGCTGAGCTGACCGAGGTCAATGTCGTCGTCGGGCTTGAGTTTATCCGACAAATCCCCAAGCTGGCCACCGTGCTACCTTGGGAGGCGGTGCGAAACTGGGCCATGGTAGGCATGAAATTGATCGTGCCGAATAGCCTCGGGAAGCCGGACTATCTGGCGACCATGGAGTTTCTAAGAACCAGCCCATCGATTCTTGGAACTATCGAAGACCCTCCCGTTCGCGGAAAGGTGATATCCCTGTGCCTTTTGTTGGCTGAACATTCACCCGAGTCCAGTCTAACGTGGCTGACCGAATCACCCGCCCTTTTAAGAACGTTGCCGTCGATGGAATGGCGAACCCGGTTGTTGCAGTACGGTGCCCTGCTTGCCGAGAAGCACACGGAAGTGACAGTCGATTACCTGCGTCGTGCCCCCGAGCTCGTCGGACTCATCGGAAATGGACCCGAGGCTCTCGCCCGATTCGAAAATTGGTTTAGGGCGGGGATGGAAGTGGCGGCTTACAGCTCAGAAGGGGCGCGTGCCTATTTCTCAGTGGAGTCTAGAAAAGCGCTCGTATCAGTCGAACAAGCCTTGAGCGGGGTGCCGTTTCGGCAGGTCGCGCGACGAGTGAAACTGTTCGTCCAAGGACTCTGTGGAGCCGACGTGACAGTGACGGCGCTTCCTGCTTCTGTAACCTCTCCAGCCCGGGCGACGGTCAGTCCCGACGGTCGGAGCATTTCCTTGCCGGCGCTGCTCCGCCGGTATACGAAGGCCGCAGAAAACGAACGTCTCTATCTCGTGATGGCGGCGCATGAAGCCGGACATTTGGAGTTTGGTACCTATGGCCTTCGGCTGGAATCTCTCGCAGATTTGGTTGAAACCGTACGACACCGGTATGGTCGATCCGATCAAGCGAGACCAGAGACACTGGCCACCCTCTTTCAAATGTATTCGAGCCCCGCGCTGGTGCGTGACCTCTGGATCGTGCTGGAAGATGCTCGCATCGAATTCTTGCTGCAGACCGAGTATCCTGGACTCCGGCGCGACCTTGCGCGACTCGCTGCTGAATCCATCGCTCCGCGCGACCCGGCTCAAGGAGTGACGCCCAAGGAACTGATCGTCGATGGTCTTTTGAGACTCTCCACTGGTGAAACGGAGGATTCAGCGGTGCCCAAGGCCCTCAGGGAAGAAGTCTCTATCCTCTGGAGCATGTGTCAGTCCGTTCTCAAAACCACGGCCACGGCAGAAGCAACGGTTCGCGTGGTCGATCAGGTGTATGTTCGCTTGGAAGAGCTGCTGGTGGCTCGCGACGAAATGATGTGCCCAGAGCGGCGAGCGGAGCCGGAGGGTGCGGAAACGGGACAGACGAAACCGGAGCAACCAGGTGACCAGTACCGTGGCGTGACTGATGTGGCCTATCGTGGCATGATGAATCCCGAGTTTGTCACGTGGAGTCAGGAGCAATTCGACCGACACTATGGGTCCGGAGGACAATCGGACGGTCACACGAAAGAGAATATCCGGAGCAGCGAACAAGATTCCGGAAGCAGAGGTAGGTTGAGCGAGGGACGTTCATTGCCGTCCATTGTGGAAGAGTGTCTCACGCTTGAGGTGGAAGCACGACCGATTCAGGAGGTCAGCGCTCATGACGGGCAGACCACCCTTTACGCTGAGTGGGACTATCGGATTGAGGATTACCGGATGAATTGGTGTCGCGTGGTAGAACGGTCCGCGGACCACGGATCCGACGACTTCGTCACGGAGACATTGGTCTCCCACCAGAGTACCGTCAAGTCGTTGCGGCGGTTTTTTGAAGCCTTGCGTCCACCAGCGTTCCGCCGCGTCGCGGGGCAACCCGATGGAGAGGATGTGGATCTCGATGCTGTTGTCCGACAAACAACGGAACAACGAGCAGGCATGGAAGGCGACGATCGGCTGTACATCCGACGAGAAAAGCGAGAACGCGACGTGGCGGTGGCCTTCCTCATCGATATCAGTGGATCCACTAGCCGAGACCTGGGAAGCGGTCGCCGGGTGATCGACATTGAGAAAGAGGGCCTGGTGCTCCTCTGTGAGGCCCTGGATGCCGTTGGCGATCAATATGGACTCTATGCCTACTCGGGCCAAGGGCGGGCGAGGGTCGAGTTTCTCACGATCAAAGACTTTGACGATCGACTTGGGGCAGCGACGGCTCATCGGCTTGGCGGTCTGGCTCCTCATCATCAGAATCGCGACGGTGCGGCGATTCGGCACGCAACAGCGAAGCTGCTGACACGGGAAGCCAAGAACCGACTCCTCGTGCTGCTGAGCGATGGAAGACCCTTGGACGACCAGTACAAGGGCGCATACTCATTGGAAGATACGAAGGTGGCACTACGCGAGGCAAGACAACGGGGAGTCGAACCTTTTTGTATCACCATCGATCGGGAAGCTGAAAATTATCTACGCAGCATGTACGCCGATGCACGATACTGCGTGATAGACCGTGTCGAAGCACTGCCGACGAAGTTGCCTAGAATTTACAAACAATTGACTGGGTAAGAGATCGAGAACATGACGAACTCGATCGGAAAGCCGGCGATCCCTGCATGGTTGTATAAGCTCTTCACAGGGCATCAGTATCCCTATGTCCGTCGACTGGCCAAGTTCGGGCAGATGGTGAAA
The DNA here is from genome assembly GCA_029194725.1 of Nitrospira sp. Classification (GTDB taxonomy): domain Bacteria; phylum Nitrospirota; class Nitrospiria; order Nitrospirales; family Nitrospiraceae; genus Nitrospira_D. Next base: position 23,474 of record JARFXQ010000009.1, read on the forward strand.
CCCGGCGAAGACCGTCCGGAGCCGACGAAGGAGATGATTGAAGCAAAGTTCTGGGAAGTCTACCCTCGTTGCCGAATGAAAGTATTGCAGGAGGTCAAAGAAGGGATGATCGTGGTCTTTCATGACCTGGGTGAGTATCCTCCGGGCGGCTTTCAAGAACTCGTCGACCACCCGGAGGAGTTCCTGGCAAACACATTCGGTAAGAAGAAGATCAAGGTCAATTTCTATGACGGAGATAATTTCGTCTGCACGATCAACTTCAAAGTTGCGGGCTGGACGGAGCACGAACATGCGTGAGGAGTGAGGTGATCATGAGTGAGCGAGCAAAAGTCACGGTAGTGGGTGCGGGGAACGTCGGAGGGACGACGGCGCAGCGGTTGGCCGAGAAGAACCTTTATGATGTGGTCCTGGTCGATATCGCCCAAGGGATTCCGCAGGGCAAGGCACTCGATATTTCACAGGCGGGGCCAGTCTGTGGGTACGGCACGCAGGTGATCGGCACCAACGATTACGCCGAAACAGCTGGATCATCGATCGCCGTGATCACCTCCGGCAAGCCGAGAAAGCCCGGGATGAGTCGCGACGAGCTGCTGGCGACCAATGCGAAAATCGTGAAATCCGTCGTCATGGAATTAGTCGCCCACTCTCCGGACATTATCCTGATCCTCGTCACCAATCCATTGGACGCCATGGTCCATGTGGCCTGTTCTGTCAGCGGACTCCCTAAATCGAGAATCATCGGGATGGCCGGAGTGTTGGACTCGGCAAGAATGCGGACGTTCATTGCCGCTGAGCTCAACGTGCCGGCTACGGAGGTGCAGGCCATGGTATTGGGTGGACATGGCGACACGATGGTGCCGCTGCCGCGTTATACAACCGTAAGGGGTAGACCGGTGTCGGAGCTTATGTCGAAGGAGAAACTCGACGCCATCGTCAAACGAACGAGACACGGTGGAGCCGAGATCGTGGCCCTTCTGAAAACGGGCAGTGCCTTCTATGCTCCATCCGCTTCGGCGGTGGCGATGGTTGAATCGATCCATAAGGATGAGAAGCAGGTGATGCCATGTGCGGTGCTCTGTGAAGGAGAGTACGGCCTCAAAAACGTCGTCGTCGGGGTTCCGGTGAAGCTCGGACGTGGCGGGGCCGAAGAGATTCTGGAGTACGAACTCACCAGCGATGAACGGGCGGCGTTGGAAACGTCAGCCAACGCGGTGCGAGAACTCTGCGCCGCGGTCGATCGATTGATGACTTAAGGAAGCTCCTCCCCATATCATTTGCAGTGTCTCTAGGAGGTTGTGGAAAGCCTTCAGTCATCCTTCGAGAGCCTCAGGACGAACCGAGTGGTCATTGCATTTACTGAGATTTTCCGTTCGTGCTGAGCCGGTCGAAGCACATCCGTCGAGTTTTTCCGCCGCCAGTCATGGGACCGATGTTCCATCGACACGAGCCATTCATCCGCTTGACATTCGGAGAAAAGCTGTCGTACAGACATCGGGTTAGACAATCAACCGTTCACAGGAGAGGGAGCAATGAAATTTCTTGAAGATCCGGTGCAGACGATGGTGGCGGGATTTGCGCTGTCCATCGTATTGATCGTCATATATTTGGGTTTGACCGGCATTGGCGCGGGTGAAGCTGAATGGGCATCTCTGATTCTTCGCTGGATTCACTTCCTAGCCGGAATCACGTGGATCGGGCTCTTGTATTTCTTCAACTTGATCAATGCCGTCTTCCTGAAAAGCTTGGATGGCCCCACCAAGAACATTGTGATTCCAAAGCTCATGCCGATGGCCCTCAATTGGTTCCGGCATGGAGCGACGGTGACCGTGCTTGCCGGGGTGTTATTGTACGGTCACATGTATCATAAAGGCGGAACGGGAGCCGTGGCTTTGGCGATCGGTGGGTTGCTCGGCATCATCATGATGGGCAATGTCCATGGGATTATCTGGCCGAACCAGAAAAAGATCATTGCCGCCGTGACCGCCGCGGCTCAGGGGACTCCGGCCCCCCCCGAGATGGCTCAGTGGGGACGGAGCGCATTGCTGGCCTCGCGCGTGAATTTCATGCTTTCAATTCCCATGTTGCTTTTCATGGGTGCTGGCAGCCACTTTAGATAAAACCTGTACCTTTCCTGGCCGGTGGGGGTAAATTCTATCGGCCAGGCTTAGATCTCGCCTCTATTTCTCCTGCCCACTAGACTCAGCTTCTGAGTAGGTCCCCTAGCCTTAACTTCTTGAGATTCCGGCCTATTTAGGCCCGTTTCCTTGCCCATTGCCTTGACGGATGAAGAGGTGGAGCCGTATAGTACGGTGTCTATATTGAGGACGGTAGATCGGTACGAGCATGTCAACGACTGCAGAACCACGCCTTGTACAACAGATTGAAGGTGCCCCTTGGGAGATCGAGGGATATCTCAACGTCGGTGGTTATGAAGCCTGGAAGCGTTGTGTCAAGGAGCTGAAAGCGATTCAAGTCATTGATGAGCTGAAGAAAGCCGGTCTGAGGGGGCGAGGCGGAGCAGGATTTCCGACGGGCATCAAATGGGACAAGGTTCTAAACCACCGAGTCCCAGAGCGATATTTTGTCTGTAATGCCGGTGAGCACGAGCCAGGCACCTTCAAAGACCGCTACCTATTGAAAACATTGCCGCACCAATTGATCGAAGGCTGTCTGATCGCGTCTCATACGGTCAAGGCAAAAGCGTCCTTCATTTATGTGAATCATGAGTACCATGAAGAGCAGCAGAATCTGAAGAAAGCGTTAGCCCAAGCGAGAGAAAGGGGACTTTTGGGAAAGAATGTGTTGGGCAGCGGAGTTGATATTGAGTTGGAGGTCTTTGAAGGCCATGGCAGCTACGTGGCGGGCGAAGAGACGGCCATGCTTGAGTCGATGCAGGGCCGTCCGGCTATGCCGCGACAGAAACCTCCGTTCTATCCGACGGACTTCGGCCTCTATGGCAAGCCGACACTAGTCAACAATGTGGAGACATTGTGCAACATTCCTAGGATTCTTCACAAAGGCGCCGCGTGGTTTACCCAAGTTGGAACGGAGAAGTGTCCAGGAACAATGATGTTTTCCTTGAGCGGCGCGATCAATCACCCCGGTGTGTACGAAATGCCGATGGGTGTGACGATCCGGGATCTGATCGAGCAATGCGGCGGCGGGGTTCCCAATGGTCGCAAGATCAAGGCCGTCTTTCCCGGTGGTCCGGCATTTTCAATGGTAACGGCTGATCAGCTCAATCTTCCCATGGACTTCGATTCGTTGAAGAAAGCCGGCACAGGGCTAGGATCGGCCGGTGTGATCGTCGTCGATGATGCGACTTGTATGGTGGCCAAGACGTTGCACTTTTCAGATTTTTTCAAGAACGAGAGTTGCGGGCAATGTCCCCCTTGCCGAATGGGGACCATCAACTTAGCCTCCCTGATGACCAAGATTGAATCGGGACAGGGCACTCAAAAAGACCTGGACAGTCTGCTCCAGCTATGTGGATTCGTCAAAGGGACTGGGTACTGCACCCTCGTGACTGGAGCCTCAGTATTGGTGCAAAGCAGTTTGAAACTATTCCGCCACGAATATGAGGAGCATATTCGGCTTCAGAGGTGTCCCTATCAGGAAGCGCCGGCGGGTGTTGGTGCTCATTCCTAGGAGGAGTCATGCCGCGGGTGACTTTTCTTCATTCGGACGGGCGAAGCGGGGAAGTGGAAGAGAACATTTCTCTCCTCGATGCTGCAAAGGAAGTGGGGTTTCGGTTGAATCACGACTGTGGAGGAAATGCCTCCTGCACGACCTGCAGAGTGGAAGTTCAGATGGGGCATGAGCACCTCTCGGAGATCGATTTCGATGAGCAAGACTTGTTGGATCGAGAAGCATTGACAGAGCCATGGCATCGCCTTGCATGCCAGGCGCGTGTCTTGGGGGATGTCGTCGTGCGCGTGCCGGAAGCCAAATGGGAGAATCCGGCAACAGCCGCGACGGAAGCGCGGGGTTGATATTCGAGAGAGAGGTGTTAGACTAACGTTCTAACCCGTTGGTGCGGGTTGGACTGACCCATAGAGGAGGAAGACGATGGTTACAATTACGTCGGTGGCGGAACAGAAGATCAAGGAGTTGATGGCCGAGGAAAAAGACGTTGTCGGATTGCGAGTGTATGTCCGCGGCGGCGGGTGCCATGGCTACCAGTACGGGATGGCCTTTGAATCAAAAATGGCCGAAGACGATACCGTTATCGAAAAGGGTGATGTGAAGCTCATTATGGATTCTCAGAGTGCCCCATTGCTCCAAGGGGCGGAAGTCGACTATGTCGACAGCGTGCAGGGCTCTGGCTTTTCAATCAAGAATCCTCAGGCCAAAACGACATGCGGCTGCGGCAGCTCGTTTAGTGCGTAAGCCTGCCTGCGGAAGTGTCGTCGCGGGATCGCCGTAGAATGTCGGCAATGGACCTCCGAGTGAGGGCCGCTCGTACCCTGAGCGGTCCTCACAGTTTATTCCACCCCAAGAGACCTGCAATCGAATGTCACAGGTACATGTGACAAGACGGTATCGTTTTTGCGCTGCACACAGGTTACACGCTGACCTCCTCTCGGAAGAAGAGAATTGGGCTGCCTTCGGAAAATGTAACAATCCAAATGGTCATGGGCATAACTATGTTGTGCTGGTCACAATCAAGAGTGGAACGGCGCAGGAATCGTGTAGCCTTGATCAACTCGACGGGCTGGTTAACGAGAGGATCATCGATCGCTTCGATCATGTGGACCTCAATCGTGACCCTGCATTTGCCGAACTAACCACAACTGGAGAGAACATCGTCAAACTAATTTGGGACATCCTGGAGCCGCTATTGCCTAACGGCTGTCTACAAAAGGTCGGAGTCATCGAGACCAGAGACAACTACTTCGAATACGCAGGCGTTACCTAACGAGACGAGGAAGCGTGGTGAATAGGCAACTGAAGAGAGAGAAGAAACGGGAATCGCCGGAAGACAGCAGCGGGAGTGGCAAACTCGCGGACCTACCGGTGCTCCAATCACTGGTCACAGAGATGCTGCTCGCCTTAGGGGAGAAACCGAGTCGTAACGGTCTACTCAAAACACCGGAGCGTGTTGCCAACGCGCTGGCCTTCATGACGCAGGGCTACCAGCGCAATATCGACCATCTGTTGAACGGCGCCCTCTTTCCGATCGAGTACGACGAAATGGTCATAGTCAAAGACATCGATTTCTTCAGCATGTGTGAACACCATCTGCTTCCATTTTTTGGCAGAGTCCATGTCGGCTACTTGCCCAACAAGAAAGTCGTCGGGCTGAGTAAGATCCCCCGGATCGTCGATATGTTCGCTAGGCGACTACAAGTACAAGAACGACTGACGGTTCAAATCGCCGAAACGTTGAGCACCAAGCTGAATGCACATGGTGTCGGGGTCGTCGCCGAAGCGCGACACCTTTGCATGATGATGCGCGGGGTGGAAAAACAGAACACGGTCGCCGTCACCAGTTCTATGCTGGGAGCATTCCGTAGTCAATCACAGACGCGCCTGGAATTTTTAAAATTAATTCGTCGCGGCAGCGTCGGTGACTCAGACTGAGTTCTCAGCGATTGCCCAGTCAGCCGCCCTGTTTATCCCGTAACATGCAGCACAAAGGAACGAATGGTTGCATTGAACTGATCCGGCTCTTCCAGGTTCGAGAGATGGGCGGCGGCTGGAATGACGACCAAACGGGCGCCGGGAATCTGGTCGGCCATCAGTTTAGCGTCCGCCGGTGGAGTGGGAAGGTCCAGTTCACCGACGATGATCTGGGTAGGGTAGGCAATCTGTTTCAACAATGGGACAGAATCGACCCTCTCGGCCATCGCCATTAAATCTCCGACAATGCCGCTGACTTGATTACTCTCAATCATCGTGCGCACTCGTCGCACCAGCTCCGGTCTCGTCCGGATCGTTGCGGGACTCAGCAATTTCGGAATCATGATGTCGGCAACAGCGCTCGCCCCTTGTTTATACGCGATCTGAGCCAGTTCAAACCGTGCCTGCCTCCCTTCGTCGGTATCTGCCTGGGCTCTCGTGTCGGCTAAGACCATACCTTTCACACGGTCGGAGTACTTTCGGTAGAACGCGAAGAGGAGGTACCCTCCCATGGAAAGTCCGACGAAGACGGCTTGTCGGATCGACAAATAATCAAGCAGACCACATACATCATCGGCTGCTTGATCGAGAGAATAGTGCCAGAGCGGTGCATCGGATTCACCATGCCCGCGCAGGTCGATCGTAACGACTCGATGCTGTGAGGAAAGCGCCTTCTCCTGGTCCACCCACATGGTCCGGTTGAGCGGGAAGGCATGGAGAAAGACGAGGGGAAAACCGGTCCCCTGATCGTCGAATGCGAGGGTGATGCCGTTGATGTTGGCTTGCACGGCCTTTTCCGTAGTAGGCTGCTGCCTTCGTACCGTCGACTGGCTGCAGGGTCAAGAGGTCGTTTGCGATCATGCCAAGCGACGTATACAATTCCCGCTATTCTCAAGGAGTAAGATGAGCCCCTCTCGTGATCAGACTCCTGATTTATTCACCTCTGATGCCCCCAAAGATACGGTCGTGGCCCCACTCGCGGAACGGATGCGGCCGCGGCAGTTTGCGGATTTTGTGGGGCAAGAGGATATCACGGCACAGGATCGACCGCTACGGCGGGCCATCGAGTCCGATCAGCTCTCGTCCACGATCTTCTGGGGACCGCCCGGCTCAGGGAAGACGACGCTCGCCCATCTCATTGCCCGGCATACGAAGGGGCAGTTTGTTCCGTTCTCGGCTGTGACCAGCGGAGTACCCGAGTTGCGCACCATCCTCAAGGCAGCCGAACAACGCCGAGCGATCAGCGGGCAGAGGACGATCTTGTTTGTCGACGAAATCCACCGCTTCAACAAGGCGCAACAGGATGCCTTTCTTCCTCATGTCGAACGCGGCAGCATCATTCTCGTCGGGGCGACCACGGAGAATCCTTCCTTCGAGGTTATCAGCCCGCTACTGTCGCGGTCTTTGGTCGTTGTTCTCAAACCGCTTACTGAGGAGGCGTTGGGTCTGATTCTTGATCGCGCGCTAGCCGACGTCGAACGGGGGCTAGGCTGGTACAAAGCGCAGTGCTCACCGGAAGCCCGACAGCGGCTGATCTCGTTCAGCAACGGTGATGCGCGGGCAGTACTGACATCGTTGGAGTTCGTAGTGACGCAAGCGCCCGCTGGGCATGATGGCACGCGCGCGATCACTAAAGCGACGTTGGAAGCCGCGCTGGGGAGGAAGGCACTGCGGTACGACAAGACGGGCGAAGAACACTACAACGTCATCTCGGCCTACATCAAAAGCCTTCGTGATTCCGATCCGAACGGGGCGCTCTATTGGCTCGCCCGTATGTTGGAAGCCGGCGAAGATCCGAAATTCATCGCAAGGCGGATGGTGATCTTTGCATCCGAAGATATCGGCAATGCCGACCCCCTGGCTCTGATGGTTGCCATGTCTGTCGCACAGGCCGTTCAATTTGTGGGGCTGCCTGAGACGCAGATCAATCTGGCTCAAGGCACGACGTATCTCGCTTCGGGACCCAAAGACAACGCGTCCTATGTCGGTCTGTTGGAGGCTCTCCAGGACGTCAAAGCCCATGGAAATCTTGGAGTTCCCCTCCATCTTCGGAATGCCGTGACCTCGTTGATGAAGGGATTGGGCTATGGAAATGAGTATCGCTATGTCCATGACGACCCATCGGCACGAACTGAACAAACCCACCTACCTCCTGCGCTGAAAGATCGACGGTATTACCGCCCTAAACCGTCGGAATAGGGCCAATTATCCTCTTTTACTTTCCTGTCTAATCGGTTATACTTAGACCAATGAAGCGTGCAGAAGGAAAATCGTCACCTGGTGTGGCAGCACTGAGCGAGCGGAGAAAATTTGTCCGGGCCACGTTGGTCGGCTCCGCCTTGATGTCGCCGAAAAGCGGCGGGCGCGGCTGTACCGCGGTCTTGGATAATGTGAACAAGATCGGAGCCGGTCTTCACACCAAAGATCGCTTCCCTCCGAATGAAAAGGTCACTGTTTCACTCGCCTTCCTCGATTCCGATCGAGTCGAGCAACAGGAAAAGCTCGATGGGACCGTCGCCTGGGTAAGGCCCTGGGATAAAAAGGGATTCTTGATCGGGGTCGTCTGGGATGAGTTGGTGACGAAAGAGAAGAACCGCTGGCTGTATTACTACCTCGAGGAAACTCTCAAGGCCTCTGTTTAACCATAAAACGGCGGTCACCGTCTCCTGTCGGCGCAGCTTTGGAGGCCCAGAGGGCTCGCTGTTGAGAACAGGAATGTCGTGACGGCGCGGGCGAGAATCAACCGCAGGCGTTTGGCATCGGTCCACTGCTCCGCAGTCGTTTTCAACGTACGCAGCAAGCCCGCCAAGTTGGTCAGCACGGCTTGGATGGTCGCGCGCTTGGTATGCAAGCTGGTGATCGTGAGGCCTGTGTGTACGGCGTGTTGCCTGCGCGTGGCGATGCCATACTGCACCAGCGGCCGACTGGAGATCGCCTCGCAGTGCTTGTACGGCTGGGCGAGCCGCACGAGCAGCGTCCACCAGTTGCAGACGAGCCCCACCAGCCGTGCCATGAACCGGCAGCGCGCCAGATCCTGCGTCGTAGAGCTGCCCCAGCCCCATTGATGCGTCAGCCCACCACCGGGACGCCATCCAACATATTCTGGCCCACACTGACACTGGCCGAACAATGATTCCTTGATTCTGACTTTTCTGCTTATAATCATCCATTCTAACCCACTTTCCCCACTTGTCGTCGGTGATCTGATGACGGAAAGGGCCTCAGTTCAGTGCTGCATTACCAGTGGAGGGCCGGCCGGCATGATGCTGGGCCTGTTGCTGGCTCGGGCTGGCGTCTCGGTGATGATCCTGGAAAAGCACGCGGATTTTCTGCGGGATTTTCGCGGCGACACATTGCACCCCTCGACCTTGGAAATCATCCATGAGCTGGGGCTGCTGGAACGCTTCCTTCGATTGCCCCACCAGAAGGTATCGCGGATCAATGCACGATTCGGCGATTTGGAGTTCACGGTAGCGGACTTCTCTCATCTGTCGAGTCAATGCCGTTACGTCGCCTTCATGCCGCAGTGGGACTTTCTTAACTTTCTCGCGGACGAGGGAAGCCGGTATCCAACCTTTCAGGTTCGCATGAGTGCGGAGGTGACGGACTTGATCGAGGTCGGTGGTTCAGTCGTTGGGCTTCGCGCTGAAACGACAACAGGGTCCCTGGAAGTTCGCACTGCGCTCATCGTGGGGGCCGATGGCCGCGACTCGATTGTTCGTAAGAGGGCGGGTCTGTCCGTAGAAGAGTTCGGCGCTCCTATGGATGTCCTCTGGTTTCGATTGTCACGCCGTCACGACGACCCAGGCGATCCGATGGGCCGCTTCGATGCCGGTCGAATTTTCATCATGCTGAACAGGAGTGACTACTGGCAATGCGGTTTCGTCATTGCCAAGGGGTCGTTCAATGAGATTCGAGCACATGGTCTCCCGCTGTTCCGCGACAGTGTGGCAAAGCTGGCCTCGTTTGCTGGAGAGCGCGTCCACGAACTGCAAGACTGGGAACAGATCAAACTCCTGACGGTACAAGTCGATCGGTTGCGGCAGTGGTATAAACCCGGACTCCTCTCTATCGGAGATGCGGCCCACGCCATGTCGCCGGTCGGGGGAGTCGGCATCAACCTGGCGATTCAGGATGCAGTGGCGGCGGCAAATCTGTTAGTACAACCGTTGCGTGATGGGCGATTGACCGAAGCGGACTTGGCCGAAGTGCAAACCCGCCGTATGTGGCCGACCCAGCTGACTCAGCGTGGCCAACTCATTGTCCAAAACCGCGTCATCAGACCTGTACTGGATCGCAAGGTTTCGCTGTCGCCCCCTTGGGCCGTCCGGCTCCTTGCCCGGTTCCCCGTTCTTCGTCGTATTCCCGCCAGGATAATCGGGCTCGGCATCAGACCTGAGCATGTAGGGACACCGATGGGTTAGCCAAGTTGGTTTCGGAACGCCATCGAATGGTCGACTGGGAGTCGTGAGAATGAATGGCGGGAGGGTTTTTTGCAACCTGCTAAATCGACGCTATTCCGTCGGGCTCCCGTCGGTAGGCTGAGGAGGAGTATCCAGCCTATTGCTGGCTGCCGGCGTGGCGGCGCTCACATCGGGGTTATTGGCGGCACCTGAACCATCCCTCACAGAAACCTGGGGAGAATCGCCGACGGACAGGGTCCCTCGACCAGATGAACCAGCTGGGTCTGATACAGCAGTCGAATCGAACGATTGGCCATTGTTGTCGTGGGCAGTCAAACTCGAAGGATTGTGTTCGAGCCTTTGCACGTGAGCCTGTGCGTCAGGCTTGAGCGCCGGAGCATCAGAAGTATAGAGAAGAATTTCCACGCGTCGATTCCTCGCGCGGCCCTCCTCCGCTGTATTCGTGGTTGTTGGTTTGGTGTCTCCGAGTCCCACCGCACTGATCCGCTCCGGCTCCACGCCGCCCTTTTCTACGAGATACCGGAGGACACCGTTGGCGCGCACTTTGGACAACTCCCAATTGTTTGGATACCGCGATTTGAGCGAAGGGCCGATCTCCACGTTATCCGTATGACCTTCGATGCGGATCATCCTCATGTCGCCGCTTGTGCGTAGGTATTCAATCAACTGATCCAGCACTTGGTAATTTTCCGTCCTGATGGCCGCATCTCCTGAGTCATAGCGGAGGAACTTCGCGAGGTCCCCAAGGTTGAATCGGCTTTGTCCTGATGCATCCTGTATTTTCAGACTGCTGGATACCAGATCGGCTGGGACCCTTTGACTGGCCTGAGTCGCAGGCGACTCCGAGATTGCTCTTTCAGGCTTGGTGAGGGGTGCAGCGTATCCAACGAGTTTGAACCGGTCTCCTTGGATGACCCTGGTGTTGGCCTTAAATATCAGAGCGGTTGCCGTATGAGGTTCTACCGACAGTACCTTGAGTTGGCCGATCTTTCGTGGAGGAAGCCCGGCACTGTGCCGGTGGATATCGAGGAATGCGCCGGTCTTGAGTCCATCTTCTCTCCCTCGATCCAGGTACACAACATTTGACTGTGAGACCAGGGTCATCGTTCGGTCGGCCTGGAGCTCAATAATCATACCATCAATGTCGGGAATGTTCGACGCGGGGCTCGTCTCGATGTCTGGAGCCAGAGGCACAAAGCGCATGACAGGGTCACCGGGGGAAATCGGTCCGTAGCTCAGCACGACCTCCGCGGTCGTGAGAGCGTGGTCGGCTGCGGTCACCCTCACGACCGCTGTACGATTCATGACAAACCCGAGATATTCCTTAGTCACTGGATGAAACACTTTTCGAACCCGACGGTAGACTGTGAAAAGATCCCCAACCGTCGCCTCAGTGGAGTTGTTGAGTTTGAGATAGAGGGAGTCTCGCTTGCCAAGAAGCATGCGATTGCCCGTTGACAGATTATCGCCGGTGATCAAATTTACGGTGCCGTCGATCGGTGATGTTTTCTGGATAGCGCCACTGGAAAAGGCGAGAGCAGCCTGCGAAAACCGAATGGAATCGATCTCCGGTGTCTGTGCCAGCGCTACCTCAAGTGGGAGGCCGGTTCCTGAACAGAGGACCAAGACGAGGGACGCCAAGGTTTTCATAGATAGTTTCCTTCTGAGGCCAGTGTTGCTTGAAAAAACATAGCAAAAGACGCTGTGTTGTCAAGAATTTGAGCCGGATTGGTGGGAGTTTGACGGGTCATTCTTTTCAATGATACCGTGGAAACAATCTTGTCATCCCGTATCTGTCCGAGGGTCCTGAGTGATGATGAATGGTGATAAAAAAAAGGATCAGCGCCTCTCTAGGGACCTCCGTCAGGAGGAACGAATCGAGACACAGATCCATCGACGACGAACGGTCAGGGCGTTTTCTCCGCTGGAATCGGAATGGGAGAGTTCACAGGTTGGACCATCCTCTTCTGGGATGGAGGATGAACAACGCGAAAGAGATTAGGCGCTTGATGCCCGATTGATGTCGCACAAGAACCTAAGAGCTCAACCTCCTCTCCGCTCTGAGACTGTCATGCCTAGGACTTTCGGGTCCGCCTGAAATTAGGTCCTTTGTTCGCTTGCTATCCCCGAGATCGGCGCACTAAGATTTCACGCATCAGTCGTCCAATACCCTTTCAAGGTCAATACTTTGTGAGAGCAAAAACCAAATGACCGGGACGGAAGCTCTTCTTGAATATCTGACGAAATTTTTTCCAGTCTTTCTCTTTATCCTGATAACGTTGGTTTTTGGGGTAGTGACTTTGCTCGTCAGTTATTTTGTGCAACCCAGATATCCTGAGCCAGAAAAATTATCGACCTACGAGTGCGGAGCCGAACCATTTTCCGACGCCCGTATGCCGTTTCCGGTCAGGTATTACATTTTTGCGATGTTGTTCGTCATCTTCGACATTGAAGTGATCTTCCTCTATCCATGGGCCGTCGTATTCACCAAGATCGGGGTGATTGGGTTGATTGAGATGATGATTTTTATAGGATTGTTCATTGTGGCTTACGTGTATGCCTGGCGAAAGGGCGCACTGGAGTGGGACTGAGGATTGTATGGGACTGATCCAACTAGGACGCCATGAGAAGGACGGGGCTCCGGACATCATCACGGGGTCTCTCGAAAAGGCCGTCAACTGGGCGAGGAAAGGGTCTCTCTGGCCGATGACCTTTGGGCTGGCTTGCTGCGCCATCGAGATGATGGCCGCCGTTTCCTCCCGGTACGATATGGATCGGTTCGGGGCAGGAGTGTTCCGTGGTTCACCGCGACAGTCGGATTTGATGATCGTCGCGGGAACCGTCTGTCGGCGCATGGCGCCGGTGATTCGAAAAATTTACGACCAAATGCCTGAACCCAAATACGTGATCGCGATGGGATCCTGTGCCACATCGGGAAACATCTATGACAGTTACAGTGTCGTGCAGGGAGTCGACCGATTTATTCCTGTTGACATTTATGTGCCCGGCTGTCCTCCGACTCCGGAGGCGCTCTTGGACGGCATTCTAAAGCTTCAGGAGCGCATCATGCAAAAACGTGTATTTGTGACTCAACCGGAGCAGGTCAAGGCCAGTTTGAAGGTGTAAGGCGCCGTTATGCATCCACTGCTCCAGCGAATTCAGCAGACGTTTTCGGTCGGAATCACCGGCCTGGCTGAGTGGCGCGGCGACGCGGCTGTGACCGTCTCCCGAGACAAACTCCATGAAGTTGCGCAGTTTCTGCGACACGATCCCGGGATGGATTTTGATTACATCGTTCATGTGAGCTCCGTGGATTGGCCTGATGACGAAGAGCGATTCGAAGTCGTGTGGGAGTTCTACTCGATTCGGAAGCGACATCGCCTTCGACTCAAGACGCGGGTGCCTGAATCGGATTGTGTCGTGGATTCCTTGACGGATCTTTGGAAAGGTGCGGATTTCATGGAGCGTGAAGTCTTCGACATGATGGGCATCCGGTTTCGAAATCATCCAGATCTTCGTCGGATCTTTATGCCTGATGACTATACCGAAGGCTACCCGTTACGTAAGGATTTTCCACTCCGTGGCAAAGGTTGGCGAGACACGTTTGATTTTCTGGACGAAGTTCCACGATAGGATACTCCACCAGTGACATTCGAAGATCAACGAACCACCGTCTATAAGATCAACCCGGAGCATCCGGAAAGCGAGACGCTTCCGACCCTGCGAACCGAGGAACTCCTGCTCAACATGGGGCCTCAACACCCCAGTACGCACGGGGTGCTTAAAGTGATTCTGGAGCTGGAAGGGGAGCGGTTGGTGAAATCTACGCCGGTGATGGGGTACCTGCACCGAGGAGTAGAAAAGCTGGCTGAAGATGGCACGTATCATCAGTTCATTCCTCATACGGATCGACTCGACTATGTCTGCGCGATGTACAACAACTTTGCCTATTGCCGTGCTGTTGAAAAGCTCTTGAATTTACAAGTGCCAGAGCGGGCGGAATATCTCCGGACAATCGTTGCGGAAGTTCAGCGCATCATTGGCCACCAATTTTGGCTGAGCGCGCAGGCGCTTGACATCGGGGCCATGACCGTCTTTTTTTATTGTTTTCGGGATCGGGAAATCCTGCTCGATTGGTTTGACGAGCTGTGCGGAGCTCGGCTCACGACGAGCTGGTATCGAATCGGCGGGGTTGAACGGGACCTGACTCCCTCGTTGATCGACAAGCTCAAACAGTTCTTGGATTATTTCCCGCCGAAGATCGACGAATATCAGGTGTTTCTCGAGAGAAACCGCATTTGGCTTGGGCGCACCAAGGGGGTCGCCGTGATCTCCGCCGAAGACGCGGTCAATTTTGGACTGAGCGGACCGGTTCTTCGCGGGTCCGGCGTGGACTATGATCTTCGTAAGTACGAGCCCTATAGCGCCTATCCAAAGTGCGAGTTCAACGTGCCGGTCGGGAAAAACGGAGATACGTACGATCGTTACTGGATTCGGGTGATGGAGCTCTACGAGAGTGTCAAGATCATTCGACAATGCCTGGACCAGATGCAGGACGGGCCCATCATGGCGGATGTTCCCAGCGTGACGCTCCCTCCGAAAGAACGGGTTTTTACAAACCTAGAGTCGATGATCCAGCAGTTCAAGCTCTTCTCGCAGGGGTTTGATGCTCCACCTGGAGAAATCTACTGCGGCACGGAGGCGCACAAGGGAGAATTGGGTTTTTACATCGTCAGTACGGGGGGAGGAAAGCCCTATCGATTGAAGATTCGCGCCCCTTCGTTCGTGCATATGGGAGCGTTCGATCATATGGCCAGAGGATATATGATCTCTGATGCCTGTACCATCTTCGGTACCTACGATATCGTGATGGGTGAATGCGATAGATAAATGTAAGATGTGGACAGTGAAAGGTAAAATCAGGGTTTCGTTGTACGGCGCGGGTTTTCTCTTTCACGGAGAAGAACTATGGGTTTGAAGCCGGCTACTAATCCAGACGTTGAAGCGGCAACGATCGAATTGAGCATCGACGGCAAATCCGTCACGGCAAGGGATGGAGTGTCGCTGTACGACGTCATCGCAATGACGGGCAAGATCATTCCGGCCATGTGTTATCACTACACATTCGACCCATTCGGATCTTGTGGGATGTGCCTCGTAATGCAGGAGGGGAAGAAGGCTCCGGTGCGGTCGTGTACTGCCAAGGCGGCGGCAGGAATGGTGATCCGTACGGAGGGAGAAGACCTCTTTCTCGCTCGGAAGAAAGCCGTCGAAAAACATCTGTCCGTGCATCCTCTCGACTGTCCGGTGTGCGATGCGGACGGCCATTGTGAACTACAAGATATGGCCTTCCAGCACGGCGTGACCAATCTGGCCAATGCCAAACAAAAATTCATTCCGGAAGATACGCGCAGTCCCGTGCTCGACTTCAACATGAATCGCTGTATTGCCTGTGCGGAATGCATCAATGTTTGCAAGGATGTGCTGATGATCGATGCCTTGCAGTTCATGAAGAAGGGCGGATTCAACCAGGTCGTGGCCAAGGGCGACCTTGCGCTCGATTGTGAATTCTGCGGAGATTGTTTAGCGGTTTGTCCGGTCGGCGCCATCACCAACAAGTTCTCCAAGTATCTGTATAAACCGTGGCAGATGAGGAAGACGACGACGACCTGCAACTACTGCGGAGACGGCTGCCAGCTCTACCTGGAAACGAAAGATGAAGAGGTGGTCCGAGTCACCTCTCCGTTATCTTGGAAGAATAAGTGGGGCGACCGATCGGAAACTGCCAAGGGGCACGGCGGGATCTGCGTGCGGGGACGTTTTGGGTTCGAGTATCTCGACAGTAAAAGCCGGCTCACACAGCCCCTTGTCCGCGAAGGTAATCGATTGGTGCAAAAGCCGTGGCTGGAAACGATGCACCAGCTCGTAGACCGAGTGACCGAGATCAAAGACAAGTACGGTGCTGATGCCATCGGCGGCCTTGTGACCGCCCGCTGTACGAACGAAGAGCTGTATTTGTTTCAGAAGCTTATGCGCACTGGCTTTGGAACCAACCAGCTCGATAGTAGCGCCCGCTACGGCCACATGAACTTTGTGCTTGCGTCCAAACAGGCCGTCGGACTGGGGAGAATGCCGAATGATTGGGAAGATCTGACGAAAGCGAAAGCCATCATTTTGTTCGGCACCAATATTACCGAGACGAACCCGTTGACTGCCGTGCGAATCAAAGAAGCCATCAGGGTCTACAAGGCTCAGGTGATGACGTTCGACAGCGCCATTACGAATATTGCAAAGCTGGCATCGCACCCGCTTTTGATCAAGCCTGGGACAGAGGGAGCAGTGATCGATGGGTTGGTCAAAGCGACCATCGATCAAGACTTGGTGGATGAGGGGGCTGTTGGGAAACACCCCCAAGCGCTTGAAGCGCTCAAAAGCGCGGTGGAAGATGTTTCGTTGGAGCGATTGGCGGCTCAGACCGGCTTGCCCGTGGAAGCCTTCCGGGAAGTGGCGGCTATTTTTGCCGAATCGACGAGGTCGATCATCCTGTGTGGGGAAGGGATTGTCAGACGAACGAACGGCTATCAGAACGTCTTAAAACTGATGGATCTCGCCTGGATCACCGGCAAGCTCGGACGAGCAGGTTGTGGTGTGAACACCGTGACGGAGGAGCCGAATGAACAAGGGGCCGTTGATATGGGCGCAGCACCAGAGTTCCTCCCAGGTCAGGCTCGGTTTGATGACCCGGCAGTTCGAGACCGGTTCAGCAAAGCATGGGAAGCGTCGCTTCCTCCTGTCGGATCAGGGGCGCGTCTCATTGAAATTTTGAAGCGGAGCAAGAGTGGACAGATTAAGGCCCTGTACATTCTCGGGGAAAATCCGCTTGCGACCTTGCCGGCCTCGATGGAAGTGCGGGCCGCTCTTGAACGACTCGAACTGTTAGTCGTGCAGGATCCTTTCTTGACTGAGACGGGGAAATTGGCTCATTTTGTGCTCCCCGCTTGCACCTATGCGGAGAAGGACGGCACATTTACGAATCTTGAAGGTCGTGTGCTTCGCGTTCGTCAGGCGATGGATCCGCTTGGAGAGAGCCTGCCGGACTGGCACATCATGACGGCGTTCGCGAATGCCATGGGATGTCGATGGGAATACCAATCGGCCAATGATGTTCAAGCCGAAATTATGAAGCTGCTGCCCGGATACTATAATCTCGGGCAACCTCGTAAAGTCGTGCCAGTCCCAGACCAGTATTTGTCCAACGACTTTGCAGCGGGGGTGAAGGCTCGCTACCAACAGAGGCCGCCATCGGGAGAACATACACGTCCCTTTTCTCTATCGATGGGACAATTACTGGTGCATTCGGGGAAATTGTCGACACAAGCGCCCGGGCTCATCAAGATCGCTCCGAACACCGAGAAGCTGCGGATGAATATACGGGACATGGAGCGGCTTGGATTGCAAGACGGCGCGAAGGTGCGCTTGACCTCGGATCGTGGTTCTCTTCAGCTCGGTGTGCAACCAGATCAGTCCGTCGCGCCGGGTACCTGCTTTTTCCCTGAGCATTTTAATGAACCTCCGGTGAAGGACTTAATGCCGGTGTCAGTAGATGCCACGACCGGTGTCCCGTCGTTCAAACAGATCTGGGTCAGTATTGAACAGGCGTAAGCGGATATCGAGGTCCGTGACGAGGAGCCTACGATGAGTGTCGCCGCGTTGACGAAGAAAATCCTTCAGGCAGCGTTGTTCTATGAGATTGTGGACGCGATGAAGGTTACGTTTCGGCACATGCTTCATCGACCGATGACGTTTCAGTATCCGCGTGAACAACGAACGATCCCGGATACTCATCGCGGTGCGTTGGGCTTGCTGAGATATGATGATGGGCGAGAGCGGTGCGTCGGTTGCGATCTTTGCGAGGCTGCCTGTCCTTCGCATTGCATCAAGGTGATCAGTGCCGAGGATCCGGCGCGGCCGCTCCAGCGCTACGCCAGTGAATTTTATATCGATATCACAAAATGCGTCTTTTGCGGCTACTGTGTCGAAGCATGTCCGGTGAACGCCTTGGCCATGACCAAGATGTACGAGTACTCGACCCACGACAAGCGCAGTCTACTGTTCGACAAGCAGCGGCTGTACGACATCGGGGAACGTCATCTTGACGACGGGAAGAAATATTTGTACGCGCACAACCAGGAGAAGAATGTCGAGCAGAGCCGCGAGTACCGCTACTATTTTCCGCAGTCGGTACAGAAGTCAACCCAACCGCCTCCGAAACATCTGAGCTGAGCCGCATCCATGACCGGACTGTTTTTTGTTTATTTTGCATTGGTCAGTATTGCCGCCGGTGTGATGACGGTGTCCTTGCGTCACCCGGTTCACTGCGCGCTCTCTCTCCTCGTGTTGCTCATGCACGTCTCCGGCTTATTCATTCTTCTGAACGCGGAGTTCTTGTGGGCCGTCCAGGTCATCGTCTACGTTGGGGCCATTCTGGTGCTGTACCTCTTTGTGTTGATGCTGATGAATCTCAAGACGGATGAACGTTATTTTCACCCATCGGCTCGCTATATTCTCGGGCCTGCTGTCCTGGGAGCCGGCTACGTTTTGTACCTCCTTCTGCAGTCGCCGTTTGCGGGAGTAAAGGGGGATGCGCCCACCACGGCCGTGCTGCAAGACGGAGATACCTATGCTGTGGGTATCAAGATGTTCAGCGACCATCTCTTGCAGTTTGAAATCGTCGGCATATTCCTGCTCGGAGCCATTATCGGTGCGATCGTCCTGGCCAAGGCTCCTAAGCCGCTGGATAGGGGACGCGAGCGGTTATGATTCCTCTGTCCGCCTATACGGCCGTCAGCGCGATCCTTTTTATGACGGGTCTCTTGGGTGTGCTTATCAGGCGCAACTTCATCATCGTCCTGATGTCGGTTGAAATCATGATGAATGCCGCCAACATCAACTTAGTCGCCTTCTCCCATTATTTAGATTCTATGGCAGGACAACTCGTGGCTCTGTTCATCATCGCCATTGCGGCTGGCGAAGCGGCCGTTGGTTTGGCCATCATCATCGTCGTGTTCAGAGGCAAGATTTCCACGAATGTAGACGAAATGAACCTATTAAAGTGGTAGCAGGATGTGGACAATCGGATCCAACGATGCCGTCGGTGGCTCATATCCCTCAACGCACCGTCATGGGTACGTTGTAGGTCCCAGCTCCCTGCGGCAGGGGTGGCTACCTGAGCATCCTCAGAATGGTACGAGACTGTGTCAGACTTGACTGATCTCCTCATAAAATTGATTCCTGTTTTTCCGCTGCTCGCGGTTCTCGCGAACGGACTGCTCGGGCATCGCTACTCTCATGGCATGGCTCATCGATTGGCTTGGGGGTCGGTCGGCCTATCGTTCCTCTGTACGGTCGGCGTATTCATCGATGTCATGCGTACGGGAACCTCCCATGAAGTGGTTGTCTATCAGTGGATTTTCGGGGGAGATCTGACGATCAATTTGGCGTACCTGGTGGATCCTCTGACCTGCGCTTGGCTGCTGGTCGTCACCGGTGTCGGATTCCTCATTCACGTCTATTCCGTGGGGTATATGCACGGAGAAACTGGATTTACGCGATTCTTCACCTACATGAATCTATTCATGGTCTCCATGCTGCTTCTGGTCATGGGGAACAACTATGCCGTGCTCTTTATCGGTTGGGAAGGTGTCGGACTTTGTTCCTATCTCTTGATCGGTTATTACTATGACAAAGTTTCGGCGGCCAAGGCGGCATCCAAAGCGTTCGTCGTCAACAGGATCGGCGACGCGGGATTTCTCGTCGCGATATTTCTTGTCTTCAGTAACTTTAAGACCCTCGACTATACCAAGGTCTTTGCCCAAGTCGGGCAACTGTCTCCGGACATGGCCACCGCCATCGCCCTGTGCCTCTTCATCGGCGCGGTGGGGAAGTCCGCGCAGCTTCCCCTCCACACATGGCTGCCCGATGCGATGGAAGGTCCGACGCCGGTGAGCGCGTTGATCCATGCGGCAACCATGGTGACGGCCGGGGTCTACATGGTCGTCCGTAATCACGCGATCTTCGATCTCTCCCCGTTCGCGATGTCGATGGTGGCGTTTGTCGGAGGCGGCACCGCCTTGTTTGCGGCGACCATCGGACTCGTCCAGACCGACATCAAGCGGGTCCTGGCCTATTCGACGGTGAGCCAGCTCGGATATATGTTTCTGGGTTGCGGGATCGGCGCCTATACGGCGTCCGTATTTCATGTCATGACGCATGCGTTCTTCAAAGCGTTGTTGTTCTTGGCGGCCGGATCTGTGATCCATGCATTATCGGGGGAACAGGATATCCGAAAGATGGGCGGACTGAGCGCCCGAATTCCTTGGACCCATCGCCTGTTTTTGATCGGGACCATTGCGATCGCCGGGCTTCCTCCCTTAGCGGGATTCTGGAGCAAAGACGAAATTATGGCCCATGCTTTCACCAATCATCACTATCTGCTGTACAGCATGGCGGCATGCGGGGCATTGATGACGTCTTTTTATATGTTCCGACTCACCTATCTGACGTTCTACGGTTCTTCTCGGATGGATCCCCATGCGGCTGAGCATGTGCATGAATCTCCGATGATCATGGTCGCTCCGCTGATGGTCCTCGGCTTTCTCTCGATCGTGGGTGGGTTGATCTTGGGGTTTCCTCCAGAACATGGCTGGTTGCATGGATTTTTGGGGCCAGTCGTTGGGGTTGGAAGCGTGCATGAGGCTAGTGCCGGCATGGTGTTTCTGTTGATGGGCATTGCGATCGTCGTTGCCTTGGCGGGATGGGGGCTGGCGCATTTTCTGTATGGCCTGAGCCCGGCAACAGCAGACCGCTGGGCAGAGCAATTTTTGCGGATATATCGGCTTCTCTTGAACAAGTACTACGTCGACGAGCTGTACGACCTGATCTTCGTGGAGCCGCTCAAACGTCTGGGTGCAATGCTTGACTGGTTCGATCGCACAGTCATAGACGGCATCGTGCGGGGCGTTGGATGGCTTGCCGATTGGGGCTCTGCCGGATCTACGTGGATCGAGAAGTACGTTATCTACGGGGGCCTGAACGTGATCGGTTATAGCAACCATCTCGCGGCTCGCGAAGGTCGGAAGATACAGAGTGGAATGGTTCACCATTATGCCGCCATCATCGTCGCGGGGATCTTTCTTCTCGTTCTTGTCGTTCAATTGTTTGCT
This sequence comes from Nitrospira sp., assembly GCA_029194725.1. Taxonomy (GTDB): domain Bacteria; phylum Nitrospirota; class Nitrospiria; order Nitrospirales; family Nitrospiraceae; genus Nitrospira_D. The sequence goes on from JARFXQ010000009.1 coordinate 44,742, forward strand.
CAGATGTAGGTCATAACCCGACTAGGCTACGTTCATGATCGAAGAACTTACGGCTGGATTTCCGATTCTGTCCTGCATTCTATTTCTCCCGGTGGTCGGGGCTGCTGTGCTCTGGCTGCTCGACGACGAGGATATGGTCCGGACCTCAGCCCTCACCATTGCGCTGGTGGAGTTTGCGCTTTCCGTATTCGTCCTGCTGCGTTTCGTGCCGGAGTCAGCCGCCATGCAGTTCACGGAGCGTGTCCGATGGATTCCGGCGTTGGGCATCAGCTATCACCTGGCGGTCGATGGGATCAGCGTACTGTTCGTGGGGCTCACGGCTTTTTTGACGGTCTTGGTCGTGATCTACTCGTGGGATACGATTCGACATCAGGTCAAACTGTACCTGATGTGCGTGCTGGCGCTCGAGACGACGACGATGGGCATCTTCGTATCGCTGGATTTGATCCTGTTTTTCGTGTTCTGGGAATTGATGCTGATACCGAGCTATTTTCTGATCAAGCTGTGGGGAGGGGGAGCTGAACGTCATTACGCCGCGCTGAAGTTCGTCGTGTATACGCTCTTGGGCAGCGTGTTCATGCTGGTGGGCATCGCCTTGCTGAACATCAATTTCCATGAATGGGCCTCCCTGCATCATCCCGATCAAATCTATTCGTTCGATCTGCTTGAACTCCTGACGGTGCCGATTCCCATCAGTCAGCAAATGGTTATCTTCTGGCTGATGTTTATGGGATTCGCGTTCAAGGCTCCGGTGTTTCCTTTCCATACATGGCTGCCTGATGCGCTGTTGGAGGGGCCGATCGGGATGGCCGTGGTCTTGGCGGGATTGAAAGTTGGCACGTTCGGTTTTATGCGCTTCAGCATCCCCTTGCTCCCCGACGCGTCGAAAAACGAGACGGTCGTCATGGTGGTGGTTGTGCTTGGGCTCTGCGCAATTCTCTATGGAGCTTGGATGGCATTAGTGCAAGCCGATTTTAGACGCTTGCTGGCCTACAGCAGCATCAGTCACTTGGGCTTTGTCGTCGTGGGGTTGTTTGCATTGAACTATCAGGGTCTGCAAGGCAGCCTGCTCACGATGATCAATCTGGGGTTCAGCACGGCGGGGCTCTTTTTTATCGCCGGCTTTCTCTACTCTCGACAGCAGACAACTCAGTTGTCGGCGTTCGGGGGAATGGCAAAACAAGCGCCTCGCCTCGCGACATTCTTACTCATTCTCGGACTGGCGTCGATCGGGCTTCCCGGCACAAACGGCTTTGTCGGGGAGTTTCTCATTCTCTTGGGTGCATTCGAGGCGAAGTGGTGGTTCGGCGTCATCGCCGTGCTCGGGGTTATTTTCGGTGCCGCGTATTTTCTGTGGTACTACGAACGTTCGATGATGGGTCCGCTCGGTCATGCGGTGAAAGGTACGATGAGCGACCTGCAGCTTCGTGAGATGGTCATTGCAGTTTCACTCTCTGTCATGATTTTCTGGATCGGGCTCTATCCCTCACCGTTCTTACGAATCATGAATGGATCTGTGCAAGCGCTCTTTGATCGCCTCCATCAAGAGAAGACGGTAGCCCTAGATAGTAGTCAGGCGGGACAAGGGTATTAGGTCCATGGGAGAGTACGCACTACTGTATATCCTCTTTGCCCCGTTCGCCGGAGCCTTGGGGCTAATTTTTGTGTCCAATCGACAGCCGCTGCTTGTTCGAAGCATAGCGGCAAGCGCAGCCTTTACGTCGCTGATCGCGTCGCTCTATATCTTTTATGCGTATGATCCAATCGCAGGCGGATTTCAGTTTGTTCAAAAGTTTGAATGGTCGAGGCAACTGGGCATCGCACTATATCTGGGCGTCGACGGGATCGGCACTCCTCTCGTGCTTGCCTCTTCGATCTTGCTGTTTGCCGGTATCTTTGTGTCATGGCACATCAAGGATCGCACGAAAGAATTCTACATCTGGTTGCTGATCCTAGCTGCAGCCACGATCGGTGTCTTCATGTCCCTGGATTTGTTCTTTCTCTATTTCTTCTACGAGATGTCCGTCATCCCGATGTATTTGCTGCTGGGGATGTGGGGCAGCCATACGAAAAAGTATTTGGAGATGACCGATCCCGAAGGTTTGAAACGGCGGGACTCAGTCGGATTTATCCTTAACTTTGGATCGAACAGCAAAGAATATGCGGCGATGAAACTTGTGCTCTTCCTGTCCGCGTTTGCGGTCGTCGCGCTCATGGGCATCTTGCTCATCTATAAATTCTCCGGGCTGAACACCTTCGACATCCTGGTGCTCCGCGAGCAGGCCAATCTCATGAATATTCCAGCCCTCGGCACAACATTGGACAAGATCATCTGGGTGCTGGTCTTCTTCGGCTTCGCGTCGATCGCCCCGCTGTGGCCGTTGCACTCGTGGTCCCCGGTTGGCCACGCGGCTGCGCCGGCCGCAACCAGTATGCTTCATGCCGGTGTGCTCATGAAGCTCGGACACTTCTCCATTATGCGGGTCGCCTTTGAGATTCTCCCTGAGACGACCAGGGAACTGATGCCGATTGCCGCCGTGCTTTGCATGTTCAGCATCATCTATGGCGGTTTCGTGGCGTTTTATGCCAAGGACACCAAGTACGTGATCGGTTATTCCAGTTCCAGTCACATGGGTTATGTGTTCCTAGGGATGGCAGCCTTGAATTACATCAGCCTAAGCGGCGCGGTCATCTACATGTTCGCCCACGCCATGGCAACCGGCATGCTCTTCGCGATGGCCGGGTGGGTATACGACCAAACCCATTCACGCGACATCCCTTCGTTGGGCGGCTTAGCGAACAAGATGCCCTTCATCTCTGCCTGTTTTATTGTGGCCTGCATGGCGTCGATCGGGATGCCCGGTACGGTGAACTTTATCGCGGAAATCATGATCATCGTCGGAAGCTGGAATAAGTATCCTCTCCAAGTGATTGTTGCCATGCTGGGCATCGTCCTAACCCTGGCCTATCTGTTCAAAATGATGCGTGGCCTTTTCTATGGTCCGATGAACCAAAAGTATAGTCACGCGCACGATGCGATTTCGACGGTCGACCGCCTGCCTCTATTGATTATGATCTCGATCAGCATCGGCTTCGGGATTTTCCCGATGCATTTATACGATGTCGTTCGTTCTGGAGTGGATCCCTTGGTCGCGAGGATTACGCGCGTGGTTCCGGTCGCGGAAATCGGTGAGCGGTTAGGGGTGAGGGGGAAGTCGGCAACGCCACAAGAGGCCGGCGCTCCGTTGGCTGCGCACAAAGCCACATCCCATCCACCTCAGGTCTCACGAGAGGGGGCAGAATGACGTTTTCGCTGAACATGGCCTTCTCCGATCTTCTGTTCCTATTGCCGGAGATCTTCCTAACGTGCTGGCTTTGCGTGGTGCTCATCGTCGATTTTTCTCTTCCACGTTTTCCCAAGGAGCGGCTGGCTTATCTCAGTGTTGCCGGTCTTCTGATCACGCTCGGCTGTTTGGGCTGGTTTGACCTCCATCATATTTCCGGCACGCTCTTCGGCAATATGTTTGTGCTGGATCGCATGGCGATCTTTTTCAAAATCTTTATCCTTGGGGCCACGATACTCGTCATCCTCGCATCAATCGAGTACGTCAATCGTTTCACTCTGTTCAGGGGGGAGTATTATTGCCTCGTCGTCATGGCGGCACTCGGCATGATGTTCATGGTGTCGGCCAACGATCTGCTGTCCGTCTTCGTCAGCTTGGAATTCGCAACGCTGGGGTTCTACATCTTAGTGTCTTATCTGAGAGATGATCTGGCTTCAAACGAAGGCGGGCTGAAATTCTTTATCCTAGGTGTTTTTGCCGCCAGCCTGCTTGCCTACGGAATCAGCCTCGTCTATGGTGAAACCGGTAAGCTAGTCTTTTCGGAAATGGCGTCCGCCAAACCAACACCCGGCTTGGTCATCGGGTTTCTGCTGATCTGTGCCTCTCTCGGATTTAAGATCGGGGCCGTTCCATTCCACTCATGGATTCCTGATACCTACCATGGTGCACCGACTCCTGTGACGACCTTTTTGTCGATCGCTCCAAAAGCCGCGGCCTTTGCAATCTTGCTCCGCCTTTTCCTCGTGGCATTGGCTACGTTCAAGCCTCTATGGGTAACCTTCTTGGTGGCTGTCTCCATCTTGTCGATGACCTATGGCAATATCGTGGCGATTGCCCAACGCAACATCAAACGGCTGCTAGCCTATTCAGGCATCGCCCAAGTAGGGAATGTGTTGATCGGCCTTGCGGCCGGCACCAAGATGGGCAGCGATGCGATTTTGTTTTATCTTCTGGCGTACCTGTTTGCCAATATCGGGGCCTTCGCCGTCGTGATCGCGGTCAGCCAAGCCATTGGAAGAGATGAAATCGAGGATTACCGAGGCTTAAACAGACGGTCGCCCTTTCTGGCGTTCGCGATGCTGCTGTTCCTTCTGTCTCTGGCCGGTGTACCACCCCTCGCAGGGTTCATCGGCAAGCTCTATATTTTTGTGGCGGCCATCCACGAAGGGCTCTATACATTGATCGCGGTCGGGCTGATCAACATTGTGATTTCGATGTACTATTACCTCATTATTGTGAAGCAGATGTACATCAACGAGCCGGTTGATCCCTCTCCTATCGGGATTTCGAGTCCGATGAAAGCGGTGATCTATGTCGGCTTAGCCGGAACGTTGGTGATCGGCATTTACCCGCAGCCGTTCACGGACTGGGTGGTCAGCGCAACCGTCATGTTTGCAAATGTCATCGGTCCCTCGGCCACAGCGATTCCTCCAGATTCCATCTCAGGTGGTTAGTTTTCTGCTTCCGCGTCCGGAGAGTTCTGCTAGAATTAAGTACACAGTTTTGCTGGAGGGTTTCTAAATGATCATCGAAACGTGGTGAAGCAAGTCGTCCTGATCAATGGAGTCGGCCTCCAACCATCCCTCACAGGCTCACCTCTCTACGGCCAAGCGAGCTAAGTCGTTGGCGTCTGTTCCAGCGGCGTCGTCAGCTTTCTACGATGTTGCAGTTGCGTGGTTTCACAGACTGACCATTGAGCAACGCGTCTTAACCGGTTTCAACCTGGTGTTCGTTGGGATTCTGATCGTCAGCGCGATTTCGTATCATAATACGAGCATTCTGCTGACCAACCGCGAGCTGGATGGACGCAGTCATGATGTGATCCTCCTTCTAACTACTATTGATGCTGCGATGAGCGAAGCGGAAGATGCCCACCGGCGTTATCTGGTGACGGGAGAGGAGTCATATCTGGAACTCTACAAGAAGGTCGTGAGGCAGAAACCGAGCTTTACCGCGTATCTAAGTGAATTGACCCACGAATCGCCGGAGCAACAGCAACGTGTCGGAGTCCTCGATCGGATGATGGAGCGGCAACTGAACTCCGAATCAAAGGCCATCGCTCGGTTTCAGGAGGACGGTCTGCGAGCCGCCAAGGAAATGGCCTTCGAGGGAGCCGGAAAGCGCGAGCTCAGCGTGATTCGGCGAATCATTGCGGAAATGGATTTGCATGAGCGGCAAGCAGTGGGACGACGTATAGCCGAGTCCGCCGCCGAGACAGAAAATACCAGCGTACTCCTCGTCATCGGCGCATTGATGCAGCTGGTCTTGCTGGCATGGGTGTACTACCTCATTCGGCATGACATCACGGAAAGGAGACGTGTCACCAGTGAGTTACAGCGCCGAGGAGAGCTCTTAGAGGCCGCGAATAAGGAGCTGGAAGCATTCAGTTATTCGGTCTCTCACGACCTGCGTGCCCCGTTGCGGCACATCGACGGCTATGCCGCACTCTTGCGAAAATCGGTGGAGCCCTCGCTGAACGACAAGGCTGCCCGCTATTTGCAAACCATTTCTGATTCCGCCAAACAGATGGGACAGCTGATCGATGACCTGCTGGTGTTTTCTCGCATGGGCCGGCAAGAAATGCTTCACACCACCGTCGACCTGGATCAAGTGATTAGGCACATCCTCGCCGATCTGCGCCTGGACTTGCAAGGACGAGAGATATCATGGACAATCGCTGTACTGCCCGAAGTGCAGGGTGATCCGGCCATGCTCCGGCAGGTATTTATGAACCTGATCACAAACGCCGTCAAGTTTACGAGCACCAGGCCAATCGCCGCGATTGAGATCGGTGTGGAGCATCACACCTCTACAGAAATTGTCCTTTTTGTCCGTGACAACGGCGTAGGATTCGACATGCAGTATGCCTCCAAACTGTTTGGAGTGTTTCAGAGGTTGCACCGAGGCAACGAGTTCGAGGGAACCGGTATCGGCCTTGCCAACATTCGTCGGATCGTTCATCGCCACGGGGGGCAAACATGGGCTGAAGGTGTTCCTGATAAGGGAGCAACGTTCTACGTACTGCTTCCAGCAAGGAGGCGTGACTCATGATCGCGGGCAAACCGATCCTACTCGCCGAGGATAACCCCCGTGATGCCGAGCTGGCGTTGGCGGCGATGGAGGCAGACCATATCTCCGAGAAAGTCGTTTTGTGCCATGACGGCGCTGAAGTATTGGATTATTTGTATTGCCGAGGACAATTCAAGGCAAGACCGAAGGGAAACCCAGCCGCGGTGTTTCTTGATCTCAAAATGCCCAAAGTGAATGGCCTCGAGGTCTTGCGTACCATCAAGGCGGATATCAACCTCCGTCCGATTCCCGTCGTGATGCTGACATCATCGCGAGAAGAACGTGACCTGGCCGACAGCTATGCCTTGGGTGTCAACGCTTACGTCGTCAAGCCCGTGGAGTTTCACAAGTTCTTGTCCGCTGTCAAGGAGATGGGGACATTCTGGGGCATCATCAATGAACCTCCTCCAGAACGCTGGCGTTTCATCCAATGACTCTGCCATGACGACTCTGTTGCGAGTGCTGCATCTGGAGACTAACCCACAAGAAAGCGAGCGCATCGAGGAATTGTTGACCGATGGTGGACTTGCCTGTGCGGTACGACGGGTAGAAACTCGCGGCACCTTTACCGCAGCTCTGAACGAGGACCAGACGGATCTCATCTTGGCTGAATTCTCCATGCCCGAGTGTGGTGAGGGGGCTGCCCTAGAGTGGGCTCGACGGTTGGCTCACGACGTACCGTTTATCTTTGTTTCGGCGTCAGCTACTGAGACAGCCTGCATCGAGCAAATGCAGCGAGGTGCGACGGATTGCATTCCCAAGAATGGATTGGGGCGACTTGTCCCATCGGTGCGCCGAGTCCTGCGTGAGCGAGAAGCGCAGGTCGCACGAAAACATGCGGAGGAGGCACTTGTTCAAACCGAGATGCAACTTCGACAACTACAAAAGCTTGAGGCAGTCGGCCGTCTGGCGGGAGGGTTGGCACACGATTTCAATAACTTGCTGACGATCATCATGGGCCATAGTCAGGTCCTGCTCAATGAAATGGGCGCGGAGCATCCGCTAAGAAATAGGGTGGAAGAAATGCGGAATGCTGGTGATCGCGCGAGGGTGCTCATTCGTCAGTTGCTCGCGTTCAGTAGAAAGCAACCTTCGGGAGCGAAGGTTCAGAGCCTGAACGCCACCCTTAGCAATATTGAGACCATGCTTCGGAGATTGATCGGAGCGGATATTCAACTGACGTTGAGGCTGAGCATGGACGCGCTTAAGATCAACGCGGATCCTGCGCTAGTCGAGCAGATTGTGATGAATCTGGTCGTGAACGCTCGGGATGCCATGCCGACGGGCGGCAAGCTCACGATCGAAACCGCCTCTGCAAAGCTCGACCACGAGCCTAGATACCACGTTAATCCGATACCGCCTGGGGAGTATGTGAGGCTCTCGGTATCCGATACTGGTTGCGGAATTTCCTCGGAGGTCCAGGAGCAAATTTTCAAGCCCTTCTTTACCACGAAGGAAGAAGGAAAAGGAACGGGACTTGGACTGTCGACCGTGTTGGGCATCGTCACGGGAAGCGGCGGTGGATTGGACGTGATCAGCGAGAGTGGAATGGGGACTCGTTTCGATATATACCTCCCACGCGTTGCAGGCGAAATCGAGGTACCGCCAGAGGAGAACTTACTGTTGCAATTGACGGAGGGCCATGAAACCATTCTCCTTGTAGAGGATGAGGAGGATGTTCGGACCCTCATCCGAGATGAGCTTCGTAAGCTCGGATATTGCGTCGTCGAGGCAAGAAATGGCGTAGAGGCTTGTCTGGTGGCCACTCCCCATATTGGAAAGCTCAAACTGCTGCTCACGGATATCGTGATGCCGGGGATGAGTGGGACTGAACTGGCAGGGCATCTTCGCGTGATCAAGCCGGAGTTGAAGCTTCTCTTTATTTCAGGATGTGCGGATGATGTTGGCATTGAGGCCAATGACCCAGCCACTGCCTATCTGCAAAAGCCATTTACGCCTGATGCCCTAGCAAGTTCCGTGCGTGAGCTTTTGAATGTGAAGCCGACAAATCGAATAAACGTCCGTCAACAACCGGAGGCGATCGAGCAATTAGGAAGCGTCGAGCGATTCTGAACCATGGGTCGCCGTTACCGGTCTACTCGGTACGAACGAGTATCTGCAGGGGCCGTCATGAATAGCCTCCGGTGGTTCGAAAAATCCAAGCCCGCCGTACGCGTTCTCCTCCAGTTATTGAGCCTGGTGCTGCTGCCCGGCCTGTGCCCAGCGCAGGACAGTTCATGGGAGCGCCTCTCTGCAGGAGTAGCGGTTTCGGTGTGGGATCCCGGCGACGCTTGTCCGACCGTGCCGACCATGCTGGCTGTCGATATGGATCCGGAGCGGACTAAATTCTCCGTTCATCATTACGCCCAAGAAGGCCTTTCAGAACCTCCCAGGATCGACGAATGGCAGAAGCGAACAGGTCATCATGTGCTCTTCAATGCGGGGTTATTCCGTGAAAACTTCGCCTATCTCGGTCTTCTCTATAAGGATGGACATCCGTTGGGAAGCAGGCGCCACACATCATGGCAGGGATTGTTTGTCGCGGAACCGTCCGCCTCGGGGTTAAGGAAGGCACGGATCCTGGATCTGGCTGCAGAGAGGTTTGACGAAGAACAGCCGCACTACCGTGAAGCGGCGCAGGCTTTGATGCTTCTGGATGTGACCGGCAAGATCCGTGTCCGTGAGAGTGGGAAACATGCGTATCAGACGATTATCGCTGAGACGGAGATCGGACACATTCTTCTCCTTAAGAGCCTCGGAGCTGTTCGCTTATACGACATCGGTCGCTGTTTCAAGCATGCGCTTCCCTCCGTCCGGCAAGCCATGGCAATGGACGGAGGGTCCTCCTCAGCTGTCCGCATTTTGGAATCGCTGTGGGATAAAGACCTGCGGGCAGAAGAGCACAGTTCCTGGAAGAGTCTGTTCGGCGGAAGCACGGGCAGCCATATTCCGTTGCCCACAGTGATTGGGGCTAGTCCTAGGTAATGATCAAATTTTGGCTGAAAACCGCCGCCGCGGCGACATGCCTAGTGGTTGGGGGCTGTGCCGCAGGTGCAAAGATCGTTCAGGAGCACGACAGGGGTGGGGTCGTGATCTATCCGTTCAAAGACGAAGAAGGCCCTATGCTCTCCTCCTCGCGCAAGGATGCGCTTGACCTCATGAAGGAAAAATGTGGCGACAGGTCCTACCGGATCGTTCGTGAGGGAGAAGCCAAAGGACGGAGGCGAGTCGTAGGTCCGCCTGATGAGGGGCAAGAACCGGTCGAGGAACGGCGGTGGGGAATTCAGTTCGAGTGCAAATGAATGGATCAAGATCACACAAGCACGGCGCATTGCGCTAGTGCTTCTTCACCATGTTCATAAGATCCTGAATGGTTAAGAGACTGATGAGCTGAACCTTTTCTCTTTCCACACGGGCTTTCCCATCCTGTTCCTGCCGATCCACAATGACGAATGCATGATCCACTCGAAGCTCGGCCTCGCGTGCAACCGCCACCGCTTTCAGCAACGACCCGCCGCTCGTGAGGACATCGTCAACGATCAGTGCCCGATCGCCGGGATGTACACTGCCTTCAATCAACTTTCCCAGGCCATGGTCTTTGGCCTGCTTGCGAACGACGAAAGTCCGCCAGAGGCGCTGACAGGGGGCGGCGCAGGCAAAATCGGAAATGGTCACGGCAATCGGGATGGCTCCGAGTTCGAGGCCGCCCAGACAATCGAATTCAATGTCGGTGAGCGCCTCATAGGCGAGGCGGCCGACTAGGCGACGCGCTTCCGGATGCGCCATTAGAGCGCGACAATCGACATAGAAGGGGCTGATCTCACCGGATGCGAGCTTGAAGCCTTTCTCGTGATCGCATTTGAACGCCTGGGTATCCTGGAACGCTTTTGCCAATTGCTCCCGAACCGTCACTATAGAGTCCTCCCTCGTTTCAGTGTTCGCTAGGTGCCGACATTCTATATTGCCTGTGCGACTGCCGACAGGCCTTTTCAACGATCCTCGTGACGAGTTCCTGTGGAGAAGCGACGGATCTGCTCGGCTAACGTGTCGGCGACCAACTCAAGATCAAAGGGCCAAGCATAACGAAGCACCACCCCAGGATGTTTCGGCCGAAGGTGGCTGAGGATTTCCGGTATCTCGATTTCCGAATGAAAACCTCCTGGAGTAAACATGGTGGTCGTTACAATGATCTCCGTGGCCCCTTGTCCAACGAGGTGTTCCACTGCTTCCACCACGGTTGGAGCACAGAATTCATTGTAGGCGAGCGCGAACAGGATGCCGTTGAGTTGGGATTGTAATCGCGCTGCAAGAGCTTGAAGACCGGATTGGTAAGGATCGGTCGACGGCGTCCGCGGCCACCGTCGAATCTTCATATCCAATCCGACCTCTTCAGCGGATGGCGGTTGTTTGGCTGCGCGGCGCTGCGCTTCCAGCCGTTTGAGCGTTGTCACGAATTCTTGCGGACAATCGCTTGGGAGGCCGCCATGTCCCACCAGAATCACTCCCTGCTTCTGTGTCGCCATGAATTCTCCTACGGGCAGATCCGAAGCATCAGCTCGTTCGAATCCGGATTGAGATACACTTGGTCACGAAGCTCTTCGACCTCGAACATCCGGACATGGCGCTTGATCAACTCCACGGGAACGAGTAAGGGGATGAGTCCTCGATGATAGTCATCGATCATGGCAAATATCTCTTCCTTTTCGCGCGTCTTCAATCGTGTCTTGAAGTAGCCCACAATGTGATGCAGCACATTCACTTGCTGACGAACCGTTGCTTTCACAGCCAGGGTCCTCATGAATAATGCCCCGTACCTCGCCGCCAATTCCTTCAGCGGAGGGCGATCGGCTTGACCGATCAAGCGGTCCATCGCGTCATAATGCTGTGGGCTGTGGGACAAGAGCAGATACTTGTGTATCCTGTGGAAGCGTAACAGAGCCTGGCTAGTGGGCTCATTATGTATCAGATCTTGGAATCGGCGATAGGAAAATACCCGTTCGACGAAGTTCTCTCTGATAGCCGGGTCGTAGAACCGCCCTTCCTCTTCAACAGGTATCAAGGGAAACTGCTCCACAAAGGCCTTCGCGTAGATGCCGGCTCCATTCTGACTGAACAGTCCGTACTTATCATAAATATTGACTTGGTCGATCCCGCAACTGGGCGAGCTCTTCTTGAAGACATAGCCAGAGAGATCCAGCTTTTTCAATTCGGCAATACGATGTTTAGTTATGTGGTTGAGAGCCTCCGTGTGGTCCCTCCCGGTCTTGATCGTGAGGAGGCGAGGACTGTGAGGATCTCCGACCAACCGCATGGCTTCACGTGGGGTGCCCAACCCCGCCTCAACCTCAGGACAGACCGGTACCCATTCTACGTAGCGGCCCAGGATATCGGTCAAAAACCGGTCCTTCTTGTGTCCTCCGTCGAAGCGAACTTCGTCGCCGAGGAGACACCTGCTGATACCCAAGCGAATCGGGGAGGCAGTCATTCCGCCACCTGAAGTTTGTCCAGCCCTAGATATTCCTGATTTGCCTGACCCCTGATCCAGAATGGAGTTGGACAATCAACTGTGATTGGACAAGGATTCCGGTTCTGCTCGTTCGTGGACGTCGGAGGTGCCCCATGAATCCTATCCACCAGCAGCCTGGCGAGTTGTTCCGATCAGGATACTTTCCAACGCAGTCTCCAGCGTTGGATACCGAAACCTGTAGCCTCCCGCCATTGCTTTCGCGGGAATCACGCGCTGGCCGGTGGTCATCATTGTCCCTAGCTCGCCAAGTAGAATGGTCATGGCGACCTCTGGAACGGAAAGCCAGGATGGTCTGTGAATCACTCGCCCAAGCACCTCACAAAACGTCTTCATCGTTACAGGCTCTGGAGCAACGGCATTGATCGGACCGGAAACCGTCGGCGTGGTGAGCGCCCACTGTATCAGACCGATGTGATCACGTCTGTGAATCCACGAGACCCATTGGCTTCCCGGCATGATGGGACCGCCTGCAAATAGACGAAAGGGGAACAGCATCTTGGGCAAGGCCCCGCCGTCTTGTTCGAGCACCATGCCGGTTCGCAATATGACGACACGCGCGCCGAGGTCTCCAGCCCGAAGGGCCTCCGCTTCCCAAGCTAAGCAGAGATCGGCCAAGAAGCCCTGACCGCGAGCTGCTCCTTCATCCAGCGAGCGGTCGGCGCTCGCGCCGTAGTAGCCAATGCCGGAGGCACTGATGAATGTGACGGGTTTCGTGGACCGGCGGGACAAGGCCCTGACCAATAAACTAGTGGTGAGCACTCGACTGTCTGTGATGAGTTGTTTGCGCAGGTCCGTCCAGCGTGCGTCGGCGATGGGAGCACCGGCGAGATTTATGACTGCATCTGCTTCTTCAAGGGCCTGCTCCCATGGTCCGGAGTCTCGCGCGTTCCATTGTAACGACTTCACCTGTGCGCCAGGCTGATGAAGAACCTCTCCTGTTTGTCTCGTCAGAATGGTGACTTCGTGGCCCCTTTGGAATAGAGCTGCACACAAAGCTCGGCCAATGAACCCTGTCCCTCCGGTTACCACGATGTTCATAGGTCTATGTCCTGAGCCACCGTCATGGTTGGTTAAGCGAGCGCATGTGCGGAGTCTCCATATTTACGCGTGATGGCCTGAACCATAGGGAGCAGCCCGGTTGTGACTCAGTGGTCGATGCGTCTCGGGCTATCAAGGAAATTGGAATCTGATCGAAGATACCCCTACGATACGTGCAACGTGATGTCTGAAAATGATCTCGTCCGCCTGACCCGTCAAATAGGCGTAGTGCTTGACGACCATCAGTCCTACAGACCACGTACGGAGCAAGTCATTAATCATCCTGCTTGATCGGCCCACGAACGCACCAAACAGGGTAGGTATATAGCTTGATGAAACTGAGCACGTTGCCGAGGAATGCGTCCACGTACCGTGCGTATGATGGCTGATTGGCTTCCGGGACGACCGTCCAGTAGGACGTTGGCTGGATGTTCACGAATGGATGCCCTGGCGGGATATTGGGGATAGGGGAGTCCACTGCCGGCCCCACGAGACTACGCATTTCAGCCGGCGCCGGCAGACGCCAGCCTCGCTGACCGCCCGTCGCTCGGGTAAGACATGCGGCACGGGCTTCGTTCCATGTCACAGGTGCGGGAATTGGCGAGAGCTCCCAAATGAGGCTTGTATCCTTATCGAGAACTGCCTCGTTGTTGAAGTCGGCCAAAATGACGAACCGCTGGGTTGCTGGATGTGCTTGTTGCCAATTCTCGATGATGGTGGCGATCACCTCTTTCTGCCGCTGTGTGTGAGGCTTGATCTGCGTGTAGGCCAGCAAGCAGAACGCACCTATCACGACTAGCGTGACAACGATTACGCGCGAACCTGCTGCCACAGGTGGTCTCATACTCCTCCCAACCATCAAGACCATCCTACGCTGCGAGATGCAAAAGGATCAACATTTCTGGAGGCGAATTTCCAGCGTCTAACATGCCGGAGCAGGCCAAACACGTATAGGTGGCGAAAGGTAATGGAGCTGGTGAGGGTTGATATTTGTAACCTCTGGAAAAGACAACGATTAGAGGCTGACGATGGAGCGGGGTAGCAGTTGGCATTTGCATATCGATTTGAGGTAGTATCACGGAGTGGAGAAATTTGGATAGGCGGATATCAGATCAACAAGGTGAAAGTTGGCTCACGATTTTTCAATAATCTAAAGGGGAGGTCACACTATGGCAAGCGATAGAGGGTATGACATTTCGCAGTGGTACGACTCGAAGCCGTGGAAGATCGGCTGGGCGGCGATGTTGATGATGGGCATCTTTTGGGTCCTGTATCAGCGGGCTTTTGGGTACTCCCACGGGTTGGATTCGATGACCCCGGAATTCGATTCCGTGTGGATGGGGCTGTGGCGGTTTAACATCGTGGCGAATGCCTTGTTCTTTGCAGCGTCGGTGGGATGGATCTGGACCACTCGGGACCGCAATCTGGCCAATCTCGATCCCAAGCTGGAGTTGAAGCGGTACTTCTATTGGATGGGCTGGCTGGCGTGCTACATCTGGGGCGTGTACTACGCGGGCAGCTACACGTTAGAGCAGGATGCGGCGTGGCACCAGGTGATCATCCGGGACACGAGCTTCACGGCGAGCCACATTGTGGCGTTCTACGGGACGTTCCCGTTGTACATCACGTGCGGCGTGTCGAGCTATCTGTATGCGCAGACGCGGCTGCCGCTGTATAACCAGGCGACGTCGTTTGCATTAGTGGCGGCGGTGGTGGGGCCGATGTTCATTCTGCCGAACGTGGGGTTGAACGAGTGGGGCCATGCGTTCTGGTTCGTGGATGAGCTGTTCTCGGCGCCGTTACACTGGGGCTTTGTGACGTTGGGCTGGTGCGGGTTGTTCGGGGCCGCGGGCGGGGTGGCGGCGCAGATCGTGAGCCGGATGTCGAATCTGGCGGACGTGATCTGGAACAACGCGCCGAAGAGCATCCTGGATCCGTTCCCCAGCCAGGTGGTCCCAGGCTCCAGAAGCGTGTATTAAGCCGTAGCGGCTCGGTGTGCCATGACGGCCCGGAACTCCCCTAAGGGGTTCTGGGCCGAACTATTTTTGAGCTGAATTTCCATATCGGAGAGTCGCCCCTTGCGCCAGGCAATTCTTCCTGCCTAGAATGGCTAGGTAGCTGTTCAACCGATGTGGATCGCAAGAATTGATACCAGAAAGGAGGGCTTATATGCCTGGCGAACGCACCTGTCCGACTTGCAACAGTGAGAAAGCACAGCAGATTAGCGACATTCTTCGTCAAACGCCGGCTAAGGAGGCATTGGGCCAATTGCCGACCTCCTATCATCCTCCCAAGGCCCCTTGGGCCTATCTTCAGGGGTTTTTCATCGGTATACCGGTGAATGCGGCGGTGATGCTAAGTCTGGCATCCCCTCAGGGGTCGGAAGCGGAGATGGCAATGGCAGACTTAGCCTCCTCTATCGCCTTTCTAGGTGTGTGGGTGGGGTATGGAGCCGTGAAGACCAAGAACTATACTCAAAAGCTCAATGAATGGAAGGATACGATTGCGTCGAAATTTCTATGCCGGAAATGCAGTCATGCGTTTGAAGGGTAGAGTGCTCGCGGAGGTAGGTAGTTGGCATCTGATGAAGTTGTAACGGAGTTTGCTCCTCATCGCAAAACAAGATAAATCTCGACGGCCCCGGGGCCACCAGGGGAGGTGGTCACCTTGAGATTTCAAAATGATGGTGTCCCCAACGGGATTTGAACCCGTGTTACTGCCTTGAAAGGGCAATGTCCTAGGCCAGGCTAGACGATGGGGACGTGACGATATGGGCAAGAAGACAGTGCCACTCATACCACACTCATAGCTGTGCTGTCACTAGGAATAGGTTGACCCAAGGTGCAGGGGCCGTATCCGCAAGGGCTCATTGTCACGGCTGGGCTTCCAGTTTGGGGCTTGTGGTGAGTGGAAATGTTTTAGCGCATAGCTCTGTAGAACGGTAACTCTGCGTCCATTGCAGCAAGAGTACGGTGTGTTTGATCTTTTGCTGACAGGATAGGTTGGCTGACCGGCCAGAGAATTCCCAAGGCCGGATCATTCCACAAGATACCGCGATCATCTTTGGGCGAATAATAGGCAGTGCACTTGTACAAGAAGCAAGCCTGATCACTCGTGACGCAAAAGCCATGAGCGCATCCGGGAGGAACATACATCTGCTGAAGGCTTTTCCCCGATAGCTCGACTCCATACCATTGGCCGAATGTTGGCGACCCTTTGCGGATATCGACGACAACATCGTATACGGTCCCCTCAAGGGCCATGACGAGTTTTCCTTGAGCATGCGGTTCTTGAAAATGCAGTCCGCGTAGCGTGTTTCGTATAGATCTCGAAAAATTATCCTGGACGAAATGCTCATCAATACCGGCTTCTCGGTAACGATGTTCGTGATAGGTTTCCACGAAAGAGCCTCGGTGATCAGACATGACGGAAGGCTCAAGCAAGAGTACGCCGGGGATTTCTATGGTCGTTACACGCACGGGGTTCCCTTTTACGGAAGAGAGTCGGAACCGCTGGGAGGTTTATGAGAAGGATCGACGACGTTCGAGCTGTCTGGATACAATTGCTCTAATCGATCGATCAAGGGAAGAGCCTCTGGTGTACTGCTCATGCGCGGGGCACTCACAGGATGATCCCACACCAGGGTGGTAATATTGGCTTCGTGGAGAAGGGATCGGATCGTAGAAGCACAGGCGTCGAGCGTGAGCTCCGTCCCTCCTCGGAGGTCAAGAACCCGCTCTTTTTGGTTCGTAGGTGGTGGCTCGGTGTGGATGAGTGCCCAGCAACGATCAAAGATCATCTGTCGGAGATCTTTGGGCACATTGATCGTCGTGAGATCTGCTGTGCAGAGAGCCGACACGAACAAGACAAACTGGAGGTCTGGCATTCCGGGATTATTCACATCGAGAGTTGGCATGGCCTCCATTATCGGGAGAGCCGACCGGTGAGTCAACAGTCGTACGGCCGATGCCGGTGAATCGTTCGTTTACGTGAGGATTGACGGAGATGGTGACCATCGTTTTGACCGGACAACTGCAAACTGTGGATGGCGAGTGTGATCTGGCATGCGAAATTGATCGACCGATGTCTGTTCGTCAACTGATCCAGCGGCAAGGAGTCCAACTTCGGCATCTGCTGCAACTGTTGAGAGAGAAGAAAGTGCTTGTGACTATCAATAAGAGGATCGCCAGCGAGGACTCGCTCGTTCAGGATGGGGACGCGATTCGTCTGATCGGACACGATGGAATGGGGGGTAGCGGACTTGGGCCGTCGCACCTCTGAAGGTGACGACACATGAAAAGGGGACGAGACTCCAATGCAATCTCGCCCCCTCTTGTATGTTCCAAATGCAGCGGATGAGTCCAATCCGACATGGATCAGGCGATACGATTGTGCAGGATGGGAATCTCCTTATTTCTTGCCGAGGATTGCGTCCTTGGCAGCCTTAGCGACACGGAACTTGACCACTCGCTTTGCCGGAATCTTGATTTCCTCACCAGTCTGCGGATTTCGGCCGATGCGCGCCTTGCGGTTCGCGAGTTTGAGTTTGCCGATACCAGGCACCGTGAAAACGTTCTTGGCTTCACGATAGGCCAGGGCGGCCAGATCATCAAGAATCTGAACTGCTCCTTTCTTCGTGATGCCGGCTTTTCCGGCGAGGTAATCTGCAATCTGCGATTTCGTCATTGATTTTGCCATTCGTGAACCTCCTTGCGGGTATAAGGGATAAAGTAAGTCGATATGCGACTGACGCGCCTCGTTGAAACATGTCCTGGCATAATGCAATGCGCCCTTGCGCGCGCTCGTACTCACATCGTGAAAACCCGCGAGAGTGTAGCCAAGAGTCCGAGGAGTGTCAACGAGAAAAACGCACGTCTGTCATGGAGAAATGCACACACAGCCCCTTGCGGTTGTAGCAAATGGAAGCGTAGAGTAGAGCCAGATGGACCATGCCAGTCGGCGCAAACGGCTCTTGACCCTGGTGAATTTACGTGAGTAAAGATCTACCTATATTACCCGTAAGTAGTGGTAGTCAGGCATCCGAAGAGGTTGAGAACTTTCTCTATTCGCGCGTGTTCTGCCAAAAGGAGAATTCGCCTCCTCTCCGACTGGTGATCGATTTCCTGAGGTCCCGCGGGCAAAGTCCTATCGTACCCCCCAATCTGGAGGAAGGAGCACTGGAGGATTGGGCTTGGGTTCAAGTGACCTTGGGCTACGATCAAGAGCGCAGTCCGATCCACCTCTTCTGTGTACGGGATCGCGGCAGCTATCGAGATGTCTACGATCAGGAGAAGAAACTGTTTCTGGGCCTCCTCACTGCTCACTCCGACATCGAAGCGCAGCTCGCGATGGAATATGTGACCCGTTGCCGGTTTATTCTGACGACACGTATGGCAGAGAAGGATATGACCGACGAGGGTTACGATTTCAACGGTTGGATCCTTGAGTTCTATCAGGAGCAGTGCAACGGAATCGTCCAAATCGACAAGCAGGGTTTCTACTCCCCCAAAGGTGAACTGATCGTGGACATGTCGGTCTCCGACCAAGACTAACGTGTCAGGAACACTCCTCTGTCCTTCCACGTTGTTTGAAAAGACCGCTCGGTGGTTTGAGCGGGCGAATGCTTCTCTGCTCGGGAGACTTCCTTGTACCCAGGGATGTTCCGGCTGTTGTGTCGGGCTATTTTCCGTCACCGTGCTGGATCGGCGTGAAGTTCAGCGTGGGCTCCAAAGACTACCCGATGAGCACCGAAACAGGATCGAACGAACGGCAGCGGAACAAGTCACCATGCTGACAATCGTCGCGCCGCAACTGAGCATGAATCGTTTCATCGACCAGTGGTCTGAGCAGGACATTGATCGCGTCGTCCAACGGTTCGAGAGATGGCCTTGTCCGGCGTTAGAGCCTGATGGAACCTGCGGCCTCTATGAGTTTCGGCCCTTGGTCTGTCGTTCCATGGGTGTGCCTCAGGATGATGGGGTCTTTGTCAGTGGAGCCTGTGCTGTTCAAACAGCCGTGCCCCTTATTCGGCTCTCACAAGGGATGCGGGAGGAAGAAGATTATCTCGCCGAGAGGGAAGCGATTGAAATTGAGGCGTTGCGCCATCGACAAGGAATCGAGGGTGAAGAGCTGTTCCTCCCCTACGCGTTCATACGGGATCCCGAAGAGAGGGAGCTGGAGTCTGGGTTGAGTAGCGACGAATCAACAACTGCGGTCGAAGGGCAGACGGAGGACGCGTGCTAGACAGCTTATTTCTCGCTGTGCTAAGGTGACTGTCCTTGGTTGCGGGAGCGCCTGTAGCTCAGCTGGATAGAGCATCAGCCTCCGGAGCTGAGGGCCACAGGTTCAAATCCTGTCAGGCGCACCAAACCGCTTCTTATAATCGGTATCGACAACTCAATACCCGGTGGGGCCGTTAGCTCAGTTGGTAGAGCAGCTGACTCTTAATCAGCGGGCCGTAGGTTCGACCCCTACACGGCCCACCAAACCTCGCTTGCGCGAATCGTTGTCTATTGATCGAATTATCGTAGCGGAGCTTGTCTTCATTCATTAATCCATCTCTTCCTCTTCTCTGCAGGACTTCGCATCCGCGCCGGTTTGACTCATGTGGGAGGTTGAAATCGGTGTAATCGGCGCTAGACGCTCGATACGACCGGCACACGGCGAGGCTGAAGCGTCATGCGGATGCCACCTTTCGGCCGCAAGGTCACGAAGAATTCAGGCTCGACAACCTCTTGGGCCAGTTGCAGATCATAGCGGCGACCGATCAGGGCCAGCAAGAGCGGGCCTTCCACTGACGCGAAATGAATTCCTACGCAGGCGCGCGGTCCCGCGCCGAACGGGAGGTAGGCATAGCGAGCAGTCGGCCGCTCGCCATTCAGCCATCGCTCCGGCAGAAATCGGTCGGGGTCCGTCCAAAAAGCCGGGTGCCTGTGCAGATTGTATATGCCGACGAAAACGAGCGCGCCTTCCGGTAGCGGTAATCCACCCACGGTAGTCTTGGTCGCCGCCTTGCGCTGTAGGACTGGTACCGGCGGATACAGACGGAGCGATTCCTCGAATACGGCCCGCGTATACGGAAGGTGCTGAAGGTCGTCGACGTTCGGCGTTCTTCCCTGTAGCACCCGCTCCACTTCCTCATGAAACCGTGCCTTCGCCTCTGGGTGAGTTGCGAGAAGATACCAGGTCCAAGCGAGCGCGTTCGCCGTGGTCCCGTGTCCGGCCGCAAAGATGGTCAATGCTTCGTCCCGCAGCTCTTGGTCGGTCAGTCCGGCACCGGTCTCTTCATCCCGAGCCTGGAGCAGGAGATCGAGGAGATCGTCGTGTTTGGCCTCGGATCGGCGCCGTTCGGCAAGCAATCCATAGATCAGCCCATCCATGAACTGCATGACGGAACGAAATTCTCGGTTGCGTGGAGTCGGCATCCAGGCGGGGAGGCGCAGAGGGTTGTGAAGCGAGTCGAATGCGTACTTCAGGCTCACACGCAGCGCATGACGGAGCTGATTGATGTGTTGCGCCATGCTAGTGGTGAACATGGTTTGCGAGATAACCTCGAGTGTCAACTGCATCATTTCATCGGCAATATTGACAGGCTCCCTCCCGCAGTGTCCCCAAGCAGCAATCCGCTGTTCGCCCACCTGGGCCATCCGGTCAGCCATTGCCGCCATGCGAGAGCGGTGGAAGATCGGCTGGATGATGCGGCGATGTCGTTTCCAAACTTCACCTGAACTGGTGACTAAGCCATTGCCGAGGACCAACGCAAGACCGGTTGGCCGTCGAGGATCATAGACTTTCATGAAACGATCGGCTTGCTGAACGAAAAGTTCCTCAGCGAGATCGGGATGGCTGAAGAGATGGAGCGTCTTCGGACCAAGTCGAAAGCGCAGCGCATCGCCATGCCGGCGCCACCACGCTGACATCGTTTCCAACGGAGCGTGTTTGAAGGCGCTCAGGTGGCCAAGCAGGGGCGTGCCGCCGGGCACATCGATAAGCGAGAATGGTGAAACAGAGCTCGGCATGAGAGAACGGACGGTATCACACTATGGCAGGAGCAGCAAATGAGCTGAGAGGAAACTTTGTGACGGATTGCTTCCGGTCGAGAAAGCAATTCGTTCCTCATTTGAACCGGAATATCGTCAGGGATCAGACCATCCGCTTGACCGGCACGGGACCCACGGCAAGTGCCCACATCTGCTGCGCCGGGCGGAGGCGATCATCGAGGACATGAGAGACACCTTGGTATTTCTCACCAATCATCACGGCCCTGGCGCTTCTACCATCGTCCCCATCCACAAGGATCGCTGGCAGATTGAATTCTTCAAAGCGCTCAAGCAAAACCTGACGATCAAGACCTTCGTCAGTGCCTCGGTCAACGCGGTGAATATTTAGATGTGGAATGCATTGATCGCAATGGGGCACTCGCCCCACTAAGACCCTGCTTCTCCGTCCTCTCCCGACAACCTATTTAAAGGACACGAGTAGCTGTTCAGGCGAGCCCGGCATGGCATGCAGCTCGGTTCGACCGAAGCCCGCCGCGCGGAACATCTGTTCGAATTCCTTGAAGGTGTATGTGTCTCCTTCCGGGGTCGTGGCAAGCATCATCAGGCTGCACTCGGCCACTGGAGGCGGCGTGACGCGGTCGTCGTTGGGTACGAGCTCCAGGGTAAGAACTCGGCCTCCAGGTTCGAGGCATCGATAAATCTTGCGGAGCAGCGTTTCACATGCGGCGGGGGAAAAATGATGAAGAAAATTGGTGAGCAGCACCAGGCCGTATCCTGTCCCGAACTCCTGCTGAAAGGCGTCCCCGGCGATAGTCCTGTAGCGACCCTGAACACCGGCTCGGCGCGCCAGATCCTGAGCGACGGTTAAGACGTTCAGCCAGTCGAGCGCGACGATCTCTGCATGCGGACAACGTTTGGCGATTTCGACCCCGAACAGCCCGTGCCCAGCCGCGATGTCCAAGACTTTTTTGATGTCCGGCTGAGTGCGACTCACAAACAGAGCCATCTCCTCTGCCGGCTTGGCCATCATGGTGACCATGGATTTAGCATATTCGACCCAAAGCGGATGGTCAGGCGCGACGGTCCCCGCCTGACGGACCACGGTGCCTCCCTTGCGGACTGCCTCGGTGAGGTTCTGGAAGGCCTCAATAAATTTCGGTGCCTGCAGGAAGTCCAGAACCGATCCCAGATAGGCAGGAGACCGTCGATCGAGAAACAACTCCGAATCGGAGGTCAGCCTGTAGCGGTTCCCTTCCTTTACGATGAAGCCATGGATCGTCAGGTAGTCCGCTAGTATTCGCATACCTCGTTCCGCTGTTCCGCAGCGTTGCGCGAGAGCTTCTGCGGTATCCTTCCCCTCTCCAAGAGCGGAGAACAGATCCAAGTCGACGGCCGCCTTCAGCGCTTGCGTTCGCTGGTAGGCATTAGCCGTCTGAAAAAACAGTTGAGGTGTGGGGCCCCCGGTCAGATCGTGAGTCGGCATGGGCGTATCCTCCTTGTTAGATCCAGCACGAGAAACAAGATAGAAGCTACCGGCTGAAGAGCATCGTGGCAACCTTCCAGGCTGAGGCGCTGTCTAAGCGCAGGCGCTTCAGGCGACGATCCTGTTCGACCAGTCTCAGGGCATGCGTTGCTTGGAAGTAGCACTCGATGTGGTGCGCGAGGCCGAGTACTGGCGTCTGAGCAGGAAGGATCAGCGCTACATCAAAGGCCAGCAGTACACGCTGCTCACACATAGGGAGAACCTCACCAGCGAGGTCCGGCAGAGATTGAAGACCTTGCTCGCCGCCAACAAGGAGCTGAACACGATGTATCTGCTCAAGGAATCCTCTGGCCAGCTCTGGGACTACGAGGGCACGGGCTGGGCGCGGCCCTTCTTCGAGAATTGGCACTCGAGTCTGAAGTGGCAGCGGCTCCAGCTCTACAAGAAATTCGCCGCCAAGCTCGATCGTCATGGAGACGGAATCGCTGCATACCGCAGGTCCGAGGGCAAGGTCTCGTTCAGTTTCGTCGAGGGACTCCACGACAACATCCGCGTCATCCAACGTCGCGCATACGGACTGCGCGACGAAGAATATCTGCGCTGGAAGGTGCGTACATGCAGGCTTCCCCCGGCTCCAAAAAACTTGAAATCTACCCGCTTGATTTCCTGACGAGTCACTTTCACAAAGCGGTCGGATTGCTGGACCAGGATTTCTTCGGCGAGATCGGGATGGCTGAAGAGATGGAGAGTCTTCGGGTCGAGCCGAAAGCGCAGCGCGTCACCGTGCCGACGGCAGCACGCCGACATAGTTTCCAATGGGGTGCGTTTGAACGACCCGAGGTGACCGAATAGAGGTGTGCCCCCGGGCACATCGACAAGCTTGAATTGAGGAATCGAGTCCGGCATGAGAGATGGGCTCTAGCAAACTACGTCAGGGGCATCAAAGAAACTGGGTATAACCCCTGCGGCGGATGAGTGAGGTCACTGGAGGCGTGAAAGCCAGAATTCCGCTCCTCATCGTCTCATTGGAAGTGTTCGCGGGCGGATAGACGGGCTCGGCAACCCTCGGACTTCAGGCTCGTCAGATAAGCTAAGAGGGTTGCAAATGGCTCGAGGCGCTGCATAGGACCGGCACATGGCGTGGCTGAAGCATCATCCGAATCCCGCCTTTTGGTCGCAAGGTCACCATGAGCTCAGGCTCCACAGTCTCTTGAGCGAGTTGGAGATCGTATCGGCGACCGATCAGAGCCAGCAAGAGTGGCCCTTCCAGCGACGCGAAATGGATTCCCACGCAGGCGCGCGGTCCTGCACCGAACGGAAGATAGGCATATCTGGCAGCTGGGCGCTCGCTGTTCAGCCAGCGCTCCGGCAGAAATTGTTCGGAGTTGGGCCAAAAAGCCGGGTGTCGGTGAAGATTGTGTGTGCCGACTAAGACGAGGGCACCGCCCGGTAGTGGTAGTCCACCTACGATGGTACTGGTCGCCGCCTTGCGCTGTACAGCTGGTGCCGGCGGGTATAGACGGAGCGATTCATCAAATATGGCCCGCGTATACGGGAGGTGCTGGAGATCGTCTGCGCCCGGCATTCTTCCCTGGAGTACTCTGTCGATTTCTTCGTGAAACCGTGCCTTCGCCTCCGAATGGGTCGCGAGGAGATACCAGGTCCAGGCGAGCGCGTTCGCAGTCGTCTCGTGCCCCGCCGCAAAGATGGTCAGCGCTTCATCCCGCAGCTCTTGATCAGTCAGTCCGGCCCCGGTCTCCTCGTCGCGAGCCTGGAGCAGGAGATCGAGGAGATCTCCATAGGTTGCTTCGGTGCGGCGCCGTTCGACGAGCAATCCATAAATCAGTCCGTCCATGAACTGCATGACCGAACGAAATTCGCGGTTTCGTGGAGTCGGTACCCAGCTGGGTAGATGCAATGGGTTATGAAACGAATCGAATGCGTACTTCAGACTCACGCGCAGCGCGCGGCTAATGTGCTCGATGTGTTGCGCCATGCTGGTCGTGAACATCGTTTGCGAGATCACTTCGAGGGCGAGCTGCATCATTTCTGCTGCGATGTCGATCTGCTGTCCTTCGCGGTCGGCCCAACCGGCAATTCGCTGCTCGCCCACCTGGGCCATGCGATTGGCCATTGCGGCCATCCGAGAGCGGTGGAAGATCGGCTGGATGATGCGCCGATGCCGCTTCCAGACCTCGCCTGAACTGGTCACTAATCCATTACCTAGAACTAGCGAAAGACCGGTTGGCTTCCGTGGATCGTACACTTTCACAAAGCGGTCGGCTTGCTGGACTAAAATCTCGTCGGCGAGATCAGGATGACTGAAGAGATGGAGCGTCTTCGGGCCGAGTTGAAAGCGCAACGCATCGCCGTGCCGGCGCCACCACCTTGACATCGTTTCCAACGGACGCTTCTTGAATTCACCAAGATGGCCGAACAGAGGCAAGCCGCCGGGCACGTCGACAAGCGTGAAGGAGGCAACCGAGTCTGGCATGAGAGAGCAGACCGTATCACACTAGGTTAGAGGCAGCAAATGAACAGGGGCACAAGACTACTACAGCGTATGAGAGCTCAATTGCCGAAGCAGGACGGGGCCATTCTCCACCACGTCGGTCAATTAGTCACAGAAGCGGAGCAGCTATATGTCTTGAGACCGACCGCCGCCATTAATAAATGCCTCAATTCGCGGTACAGCCGTACCGCCTCTTGGGAAAAGCATGCCGGGATGGTATTCTGACGATCTCAGTAGCAGTTCTCCGCCATCCCTGTTGTACCGAAAAGCTGTAAACAGCCTGCTTAGGGAGAGCAGGACCATGAGCCGCTCCACACGTATCTTTCAATTTGCGAAGCAGGACCTCTGGACCGGGGATCTGACGACCATGCCATTGGTCCAGCGGTTGGGTACTCAGGCGCTTCGGCTGGCTACCGCCGTCGGCATGGAGTTCCGTCATCGACTGCTCGATGCACGGGCAGCCGGTCTGGTCTACACGACGTTGCTGTCGTTGGTGCCGTTTCTCGCCGTGATGTTCTCGGTGCTGAAAGCCTTCGGCGTCCATCATGTGATTGAACCCTTCTTGGGCCAGGCCTTGGATCCGTTGGGCCCAAAGGGCAAGGAAATCACCGCCACCATCATCGGCTTTGTGGACAATATCAAAATCGGCGTGCTGGGGGTCGCCGGCATCGCCGGCCTGTTCTATACAGCCTATTCGCTGATCGACAAGATCGAGCAGGCCTTGAACGCGATCTGGCAGGTCAAGCAGGGACGGACTTGGAGCCGAAAGTTTGCCGACTATTTGAGCGCCGTCCTCGTGGGACCGGTCCTGATCTTTAGCGCGTTCGGCTTGCTGGCCTCGCTCCAAAGCAACACTGTGGTCCAGCATCTCATAGGATTGGAGCCGTTTGGAACGCTGCTGGTATGGAGCGGCGAAGTGGTTCCCTTCTTGATGCTCTGTGCCGTGTTCACGTTCTTCTATAAGATGATCCCCAATACGCAGGTTCAAATCCGTTCAGCAGCCATCGGGGGTGTTTCTGCGGCGATCCTCTGGATCATCGTCGGGGAAGCGTTCGCTAAATTCGTGGCGGCCTCCGCCAATTACAGCGCCATCTATTCGAGCTTCGCCGTGCTCATGCTGTTCCTGCTGTGGCTCTACACCGGTTGGATGATCGTGCTGGTTGGGGCGCAGTTCTCCTTTTTTCACCAATATCCAACAGCCTATTTGTCCCGCCTGCTCTGGGAGCAGGGCACGCACGTCTTTCGTGAACAACTGGCTCTGAAAGTATTGCGAGTTCTGGGGCATCATTACCTCAAGGGGGACCGCCCGTTGAAGCTGCCGGAGCTGTCGAGCGAACTGAACATTCCCTTGTCTCTGGTGGAGGAAGAAGTGGAACGTCTCACTGAGAATGGGTTCGTGGGCCGACTTCAGCAACCGGAAGGGGTAAGCCTCATCAAGTCGCCGGACCTGATCTTCGTGAAAGAAGTTCTGGATTCCGTTCGCAACGGAACCCCGCCCTGGATAGTACCCCACCTCGAGACAACCGATCCTGTGTCTGTCCTCTTGCGGCATCGCGATAAGGTGGTGGAGCGGGCGTTAGCTGGTGAAACCGTGCAATCGCTGCTACAAGATCAACCGTCGTCTCAATCCACGAAGTCCTGAGGGTATGAAGAGGAGTTGTGTGACTGCCGATGATTGCTAGGAGTGCTGTTCTCTCTGTCTCTAGGTCAAGGTGGAAGACGGACAGATCTCTTTACGGCTGTCTTTCTGCTTGTGGTCTGTCCTGGTTCTTGCCGAACGATCGCACATAGAGTAAGACCTCCCAGGCTTCTTCTTCGGTCAACACTAACGGAATGAATTTGGCCATTGCCGTGCCTTTGCTACCGTTCTTCAAGATCCAGAAGAGTTCACCATCCGTTCTGGCTGCTTGCCAGTCCTTATCGGTGAAATCCCGCGGCAAGGGACCCTTGAGTGTGCCCTGCTCAATATCAACTCCCAATCCCTTGCCGTCTCTTCCGTGGCACGTTGCACAGAATGCTTTCCCTTGAAAGAGCTGTTTCCCCTTTTCAATCATGGCCTCAGTTACGGGCAGCGGGTTCCTCCAGGTTTTCGCCTCCTGGAGTTGATCAACGGGGACTCGTGGTTTGAGGACTGCTTCATCAGATCCAAAGACGGAGGCATCCCATAAGGCGAGCGCTATTGCCGTAAGGACTAGAGACCGGCACAGCGCTCTTCCTCTCATGTCGTTACCCTCTCACAAGGGAGGATCGTTGCCCTAGCCATCCCTTGTCTAGTGGCAGATGGTCGGACTAGACTTCTCCGTTCAGGTTACTTGTCAGAATAGCCAGGGAACTTGTGTCCGAGGGATTGCGGGAAGCTCACCGTGCCGTCGGGGAACTCTTGCCCATGCTGCCACAGGTGATAGATCACGCCGTCTGTCCCTGCCGCGGCTTCCGCCACCTTGGCGGCCTGGTCCGGAGGCATGTCCAGGACTTGAACTCGGCCGGTCGCGATCTCCACCTTATGATCATGGAAATGGCGGTGCCACTGAATGGCGGGAAGCTTTCTGGTGAGATCTTTGGCGATGAAATACTCGATCCCGACCAAGGGGGCCTTGGGATCGGTGGATTCGAAGAGGAGACATTGAAGGATCTTGTCGGAAATGCCTTTGCAATAATGATGGTAGGGACCGCCCGCTGTTCCATCCGCCATCATATGCGGCGCCTGGACATGAATGTCGTATCCGATGGCCGGACTTGTTGGTTCCCCGCCCACCGCCTTCTGGGTTGCAACTCCACTCCATCCGACCGCAGCGATCGCCACGAGGACCAGTAGACCTTTTCTCATCACAACAAACCTCCTAGGCCTGAGGGTGTTCTCGTCTAGCCCATCTAGGTAGAGAACGCCGCCTCATTCGATGAATCGTTAGAGAGACCTCATGGACAAAGGATTCGACCATTCTGTAAGCGCCAACTACCAGGAAAAAGCTGCGCGATGTTCGACTAAGCGGGTAGGGTTGACGAAGATGGAGAATTGGGTCTGGTCGGTGTAACGAGGTGTTGGGGTTGAGGCGTGATCATCCCTTGAGCATCCATGAGCTCAAACATCAAACAGCACTTCAGCCTTCCGCACACGCCCAGCAAGCGAGGGTCGTCGATCGGCAGATCGAGCCTTTTGGCCTGCTTGGCGGAGATAGGCCTCACATCGGTCAGAAAACTCGCGCAGCACAGTACAAGCCCGCAGGTATCGATGCCACCAAGCCGCCTCGCTTCTTCGCGTACACCGACTTGACGCATTTCGATGCGTCCGCCGAATCGACGTGCCAGGTCTCGGACCAGTTCTCGAAAATCGATCCGGTCCTCTGCTGTGTAAACAAAGGTCAATTGCCGGCGGTCTAGGGCGCCATACACCTCGAATAGCTTGAGGCGGATCCCAAGATCCATCGCTTTCGATCGGCAATAGGTGGTCGCCTCCTGAGAGAGACGCTCAAGCCTGGCGATCAACGCCGTTTCTTCAGAATTAGGCTTGCGCAAAATTGTTTTCATCGCTCGCATGGGAGGGATGAAGGGCGTCAAGTAGGGCTCCATGTAGACGATCCCGTAGGTGACTTCGTCTTCCACCTCGATCAGGACCGGGTCGCCGTTGCGCAATGACACACCAGCAGAGTCTACCTTCTTGACCTCCCCACGGTTCCTGACCTTCACTCCAACCAAACGGACCGAGGTGGGATAGGTGTGAGCGAGTTGTGCAGCAAGTGAAGATTCCATAGGCCGATCATACACAAATTTCGTCGACGTGGGAACTGCTAAGAGAGCGGTAGAGACCAAAAGTAGTCGGAGCTGTTCATCAAGGTGAAACCTTGTAAGCTATGGATGTACAAAGATAAAATGGTCAACACTCGACCTACCTGTTATGGTAGGCTAAGTCAAATGTAGGGGGAATCGGGAGCGAGTTATGGGGACGATGATCAGCGAACGAAAGAAGATGTTGCGTATTCCCAATAGGGTTGTCCTTCCGTTTGGTTACCGGATTGTAGTTCGACAGTTATCCGATGCGGAAATGGACAAGCGTGATGCGAATGCCGATGGAATTTGGGATGACGACACCAAGACGATCTATGTTCGGAAGCGACTTCCTGTGACCCGCCGACGGTACATTCTTGCACACGAGCTGGGTCACGCCTGGCTGGACTGGCAACACCGGTACATGGACGATGGCAAGGCCAGCACGTAGGGGCCGGAACAGATCAGGCCTCAGCCAACTTTATGATATGTCTCCATTCGAGGAGAGTAACCGGCTGAACTGAGAGCCGTGACCCTTTCTGCAGCAGCACCATTCCGTTCAGTTTGGTTTCTTTCCGCAATTCATCCAATGCCACGGACCGAGGAAGTTTCCGAACATACTTAATGTCGACCATATCCCATCTGGGTGCGGATGGGTTGCTCTCTGGGTCGTAGTGCTTGTCCTTTTTGTCGAATTGTGTCGGATCAGGGTAGGCGGTCTTGACGACTTCTGCGATGCCTACGACCGCTGGTGGATCAGCGTTGCTGTGGTAAAAGAGGACTCGATCGCCGACTGCCATGTTGCGCATGAAATTACGAGCTTGATAGTTGCGCACTCCGTCCCAACAGGTGGTTTGGTGAGGAGATCGCGCCAAATCGTCGATGGCGAATGTGGCAGGCTCAGACTTCATCAACCAATATCCTTTTGGTCCCATTCCTTCTGCTTCTTTCTGATCCTTGCGCGAATAGACTCTCCAAATACAGGAAGTGCGCTGGTTATGGAGGTGGGGGTTGATGGACTCCCCCTTTATGATCAAGCACGTAGATCTCGCGTGCTGCATCTCGACATTCCTGCGGAACTAGAGAGAATCCGGCCGTGATACAGCTATTCACCGATGAGCGGATCCTGAGAAGCATGGGTCTAGTTTCTTTCGGTTGAACGAGATTCAATAAACTCGATCAGGGCCTGATAGGTCAGCTCTCTTGTTTTCGCCTTAGTCATGCTCCGACCATCAAGGTTTCCTTCCAGCCAGATCTGATTAGCGATCGGTTCAGCTGCTTCATTACAGAGATCCCACAGATCATGGAGGACAGATTCCGGCAAGCCTACTTGGATGCCTTCCGATTCAATGCGATCGTCCAGCAGAGCGAGAAGGTCGGACAAGGCCTGATCGGGGCGATACGGAAGAGCGGTAAAGCCGAACTGTGCTTGAGCATGCTGCTCTTGCGTGGCCTGATCAACAAGATCCCGCATGTACTCTTTGAGCAGACCAATGACGTGGCCCGAAAACATGATCGGCTGTCCTATGAGCTATTATCGAGGTTTTTTAGGGAAGGAGCAAGCTCGGCCGAGCTTGTTAAGCGAATCATCCAGGATAGTATTGGCGATGATCTTATTGTTGTGCGGGGGCGGAATGTGGGAGGTGGTGATTGAGCGGGGGTACACCTCGCTGACTCGGTATGAGCGACGACCTCTCCCTGGCTATCTCATGTTCGGCAGGGTAGGTGTACCCGCGCACGAGCAAATCTACGCCTTTTGACTAAACGCGCAAGACCCAAAGATGGCCTTATGCGGGAGTCCATTTGGGCTAGGGCCAAAGGACCGGAAGGATCTGTCGGTGACGGTGCGCTGCATAGATCGAGAAAGGGCCATAGCCACGCGATATGAACCGGACGATCCAATCGACATGCGCCTTGCCAAAGTGTCGGATCTTTGTCAGTGAAGCTCTTGATTCATCGGACAGCGGCATATTAGTTTCTATCCGTTCGCAAGGGAACACCAAATGGGTCTCCATGCTCGTCGGAGAGATCAGCCGCCACATAGCCAGAGCGACGGTGCCCTGATTAACCAAAAGGAGAGATTGCATGCAGAAGCCTGTGGTGGTGTGTTTGGATCTGGAAGGGGTGCTCGTACCGGAGATCTGGATCAATGTGGCAGTGAAGACGGGCCTCGACGAGTTGAAAATCACCACCCGTGAGATGCCCGATTACGATAAGCTCATGCGGCAGCGGTTGGACATACTCGATCGACAGGCATTGAAGATCGGGGATATTCAGGATGTGATCGCTAAAATGGGTCCTTTAGATGGGGCGACTGACTTCCTCGCGTGGCTGCGGGAGCGTTGTCAGGTCATTATATTGTCGGACACGTTTTATCAATTCGCCCAGCCGCTTATGCGACAGCTGGGCTTCCCAACTCTCCTCTGCAATCAGCTGGAAATCGACGCGAACGGCCGCATCATGAACTACCATATGAGAATGCAGGACCCCAAGAAGCATGCGGTGGCTGCGCTCAAATCGCTGAATTTCTTTACCATGGCTGCCGGTGATTCGTACAACGACACGGCGATGCTGGGCGAAGCCGACGCTGGATTTTTCTTTCGGCCACCGGACCATTTGCCGAAGGAATTTCCTCGGTTTCCCGTGACACAGCACTACGTTGAACTTCAGGAGAGACTTGCGCAGGCCGGCCAGTTCACAGCATGGTGAAGTCTCGTCACTGGCGAAGTCTCGCTACGGTGGTGAGGTGAGTAGAGGGTACGACGGCCTAAAAGTTTATCCATAACTGGACATAAGCCCAATCTTGTCCAGCTGCAGTTCGCCCGAGGTTTTTAGAAATATATGAGCCAGGCCACAGATGACCATAGCCACCTTGAAAGGCTACCATGCCATTCATGATGAAATGGGTCCAGACGACATCAATCTCGTCACCAATATCGGTCTCGGTGTTGCCCGGCTGTGAGAAGACATAGACCCCCTGACTTGCGCGATACCAATTATCTCGGGCATTGGCGAGGTGCAGGTTTGTGTACCACAGCTCGATGTGATCACTCATCGTGGGTCGGGCTTGTATGTTGGCGGAGAAACTGATCATGTTCTTCCACGCTTGTACGTCCATATACCCCATGTGAATGTGATTCGTTGGAAAGAAGTTTTCAAACGTGTTGGCGGTCTTACAAGGACCATAGGCTGAATTTAACGTGCAGTTTGCACCGCTGTCTCCAGAGGCATAGTCAAAATTGAAGGCTATGCGAGGTTTCCAGGGCAAGTTGAATGCTGTGTACCCGATCCAGTTCCTGGTCGCCAATGCACTGATGTGGAGACACTTACCCTCACCTCCTGGAGGACCGCACAGACTGCTTGCGCTGGCAGCTGTGTCCCCCATCTGTCCGAACTGATAGACCACTTCGCTGGAAAGATCGAAGTAACCTTTCTTCATGGCTACCCTGGCACCGAGGGTATGGCGATTCTGATCGCCGTGCTTAGGGGTACCCAACCCCTGAGAGGAAATGGCGCCTCCACCGATGTTGTTGTAGTAGTAGATATAGTACGGTTCGATAAGAAAACCCGGTACAGTCTTGATCTGATTGTAAAATATGATCAGGTCGGCATCACCGTGGGCATTGTCGACGATGTTTGCTTGACCGCTGCCGACGGCAGCCCCTTGGAGGAGGTCCGTTTCTGCCGTTCGAAACCAGCCGACATGAGATTCCACTATGCTGTTACTGTATTGCATCATGACCCCGTCAAACGAGAAGCCGGTGTTGGACCAATCAAAGTGACCGAACAAACTCTGATCGCCGAAGACCAGATACTGCCGACCGGCCTTGAGCCCCAGACCCTGTATGCCGACAAAGTTACGAATCAACATGTAGCCGGCTCGCACTCCGAGTGTGCAGACCGGCCTCTGGCCAGGATCAGGCGTGGCCCCACAGGTTTGGATCGAAGGGTCTCCGTTGTTCCCAGCCCCACCGGGGCCGACCGGCGTGCCGTTTCCACCCCAGGTGCGAGAATCAATGAGCTCCAGGTAAAAGTTGACGTTGGGTGACAGATCGTAGCCGATGCCCAACCGGATCATCTGCTGGACGAATTGATCGGTGGCGCTGCCGGGCAGGCTATTTGGAGCAATACCAGGGGCGTTACATTGTCCGCTGGCGCCGATGCCACCGCCGAAACAGACGTTGTTGCGGTATTCGGGTCGTACCCGCAGATCCGCGCGGAGCCAGAGGTTTCTAATATCGAAGTTTCTGCCGATCTGTGGATCGAACAGTTCGTACGCTTCTTTTTGAGGTATGCCACGCCCGATGACGATAGGATTGGTAATCTTTTCGCCTTCGGGCAATTCGAAGGCGCCCTCGGTTGGACTACAGAGGGTAAATGGTCCGACCGCCGCCGTTATCGCCGCGAGGAGGACCGTCCTCCAGGATGGCCAGACTATCGGTTTCGGAATCGTTCTTACGGTACCCATGCCCTGAACAAGAGATGGTCGGCTCGCGCAGGCCCTTCAGCACGATGAAAAAGAATGGGTAACGAGATGCCCGTATATATGATTATCTATATAACGTCAATGGGAGGGTGCGATGAGGGCCGAAGAATAGAGGGGAAGCTATGTCCGTGTCCGCTTCGTGAAGCAAACGCACTGATCATTCTCGGTTACATAGGACCAGATTTGCTAACAGACGCCGCGGCCTCTTCGGGTGGTTTACCGGCAGCGGTGATCTCGTCTTCGGCTTCCTTCATGGAAGCTTGAAAGTCCTGTTCGACCATTTTGACTTCTTGCTGAATCATATTTAGCTCCGGTTCCACCGACTTGCGAAGATCCTCGGCTGTATCTTTAAAGCCCTTAATGGCTTTCCCAACTTGACGTCCGACTTCGGGAAGCTGTTTCGGGCCGAATAAGAGAAAGGCGATGACCAGAATAATTAAGATCTCGCTGGCTCCCAATCCAAACATGATTCAAGATAGTAGTCGTAATCCCGTTAAGCCCTCAGGTCCAGTCGTCGCAGCACACTCAGGCCTGCTACCCTTGTTTCACCTGGTCCGGTTGCGCCGCTTGAGGGGCTGGCGATTGCGTGGTTGCTGATCGGGTGTTGACCTGACTGGAGGAGGCGGACTGCGACTGGGCCTGCTCAGCTTGTTCGACCGGTGTCACGTCAATAGCATCGGCCTCGTGTACGGACTTCTTGAAGCCTTTGATAGCTTTACCGAGGCCTTCTCCCAATTGGGGAAGTTTACCCGCGCCGAAAATGATCAAGACAATGATCAAAATCAGCAGTAATTCCATCCAGCCAAATGAACCGAACATCGAACCCTCTCATGAAGCAGTATGTACGGACTTCGACCTGTTATGCTACGAAAACGGAGGGACTTCTCGTCCCCTTCATTCGTCTCGAAGGCTATAGGAAGATTACCGGACAAGTCAAGATGAAGAGGTGGGTCAGTCGGCGTTAGAACGGTTGGATGATTCCACCTCCGAGAACGTGGTTTCCATCATAGAAGACGGCAGATTGGCCAGGACTTAATGCGCGTTGAGGCTCCTGGAACTGAACACGAAGGCTAGAGAGGGTCAATGGTGACACAATGGCAGGTGTCGGGGGTGTCGCGTAGCGGATTTTTACCAGAACTTCTGTTGGGCTCGCTAATAGATCAGAAGCAAAGATATTGAGGTCGCTCACCGTACACTCTTGTCTGCGCAGGGATTCCTCCGGGCCGAGCATCACGGTATTGGTCGCTGGGCGGACTTGTTGAACATAGAGCCGTTGTCCCGTAGCAATACCGAGGCCTCGACGTTGGCCAGGTGTGTAGAACGCAATGCCCTCGTGTTGGCCCAATGGCTGCCCGGTCTTATCGATAAAGAGACCTGGCTTCCTGGCTTCAGGGACCTCTTTTTCGATGAATGTGCGGTAGTCTCCTTGCGTGACAAAGCAGATCTCCTGACTTTCCTTCAGCTCATCGGCCGGAAGGCCTAAAGCCTCGGCTTCTCTCCAGACGTCCGATTTGACCAGGTTGCCCAGAGGAAAAAGGAGTCTGGATAGCCAGGAAGGGTTGAGGCGGTAGAGAAAGTATGTTTGATCCTTGCGATCATCGGTTGCGCGCGCGAGGACCGGACTGCGGCGATCGTTCTGAAGCCGAGCGTAGTGACCTGTCGCTACATAACTGAAGCCCCGCGAAGTGGCGACATCTATGAGTCCCCGAATCTTAACTCGCTCGTTACAGCGAACACAGGGATTGGGTGTCGTGCCGGTGGTATAGCCGTGGAGAAAATCGTCGATGACTCCCGTCCGAAAGATATCCCGGGCATCGATGACTTCGTGAGAGATACTGAGAAGCCTGGCGACGTGTTTGGCGATGCCGACCTTACAACATCCACGCTCCTGCCACTTTTTGGATGGTGATACGGCTTCGTCTTCGTGTTCCCATACCTGAAGAGTAATCCCGTGCACCTCGTACCCTTGGCGGACGAGTAATGCTGCTGCAACGGAGCTATCGACTCCGCCGCTCATACCGAGAAGGACGGTCGGACGATTCATTGGGACAGCATTGTACTGGGAAAAGTCGATAAAGGGCTAGAGGTCTACCGCCTGCGCTTTAGCTCGATGGGATGCCAACTCGTGAACGTTCTTGGGGGATGATAGATGTTCATCGGCCCACTTATGGGCTCCCATGTCACACATGCCATGGAAGTGAGCGCCATCCTCGATCGAAATGCCCGGTGTGCGAATATCGCCGATGAGGATGCCTGGCTTAAGGATTTGAATTTTGTCGGTGGCTGTCACCGTGCCGTTGATTTTCCCGCTGGTCATGAGGGTACCTACTGAAAGGATGCCTTTGATGACCGCTTGCTCTCCGATAATGAGGGTCCCGGTAGTGCAAACTTCACCGTCAACGCGGCCGTCGATGCGGATGGTCCCATCAAAATTGAGAATGCCTTTGAAATCGACTCCCTTTCCAAGAAACGTAAAATTATCGCTGTTGTTCGACTCTTGATCATGTTTGTCGCCTAGAGCCCACATGAACTTTCTTTGCTCCTTGTGACAGGAACCGAGGACTGTGCTGTCCTCAAGTGAGGTCTCACGGGAGAGGAAGCTCGTTCGGTGATATGGCGCCTCCTCTCTTCGTTGTCTAGTGTATCACATGGTTAGGCGGAGACCCTACGGATGACGGGCTCGGCCGGAATGCCGACGGGATGAAGGGGCGTTGCTTCACGTTTGGAGTGTGGGACGGCTTGTTGCATCTCTAGAGTGCCGTTAAAGAAGACCCCTTCTTCGATGGAGAGAACGGGTGTGGTGACTCCGCCATCGATGATTGCAGGAGCTCGCAACTTCATTTTGTCTTTGGCATGAATATCCCCTGTAATCTTCCCTTTACAGACGATGGTGCCGGCCGTGACTTTTGCTGTAATGACAGCTTCTTCGCCAACCAAAAGGATGCCGTCGGTGTGGATTTCTCCCTCGAGAGTCCCATCGATCCGCACAGTCCCGTTATAGGTGATATTTCCCTTGAACACGACACCTTTCCCGACAAACGCGCTGACATCTTGGCCCGGTTCGTGTCTCATGGACTCCAGACTCGGCCCATTACTCTCACTATCGACCTCGTCGGAACGCCTACCGTCTTGCTTGTCCTTCCACATAACTAGCCCCTCCTCTCACGTGTTTGGGGTACCCGGGTCCTCTTGAATAGCGGAGCCCTTATTCTTAGGGAACATATCGGTCGGTTCCGCTGAGATATTTAGCGTCCACATGCTTAAAAAGCAACAAGATCAGCTTTTTGGACGAGCACCCGGCATCGGGACCAAGACGAGGGCTAAGAGCCTGTTCATGATCTTTTGAGGACTTTTGCGTATTCCGACCCAAGCCGGCCACTGATTCCGACGCAAGTCGGCCACCCGTTCCGGCGGAACGCGGCCACTGATTCCGAGGTGAATCCGGCCACTTTTCCGAGTCCTCTCGGAATCGGTGGCCGACATCCCTCGGAATCCTGGGCGGGGTGATCCCCCAGCGGTCCGTCTCCCCGAGTCACTCGCGACGCAGGTCCTTCTCAACCTTGGGTATCGTGTGCCTTCCATTTTATGAGGGAGGGACCGATGCCAGGGGAGCGAGTGACCATGCGGAAGATCAAAGATATTCTTCGACTCAAATGGGGCTGCGAGCTCAGCAATCGACAAGTCGCGGCCAGTTGTGGGGTGGCGCGGAGCACGGTGGCGGAAACGCTCTATCGGGCCAAGGCGGCTGGAGTATCCTGGCCATTCCCGGAGGACCTGGACGATCAGCAGCTGGAAACCCGGCTGTATCCAGCCG
Organism: Nitrospira sp.; assembly: GCA_029194725.1. Taxonomy (GTDB): domain Bacteria; phylum Nitrospirota; class Nitrospiria; order Nitrospirales; family Nitrospiraceae; genus Nitrospira_D. The sequence goes on from JARFXQ010000009.1 coordinate 81,777, forward strand.
CGCCGTCGCCGACCAGCCCGCCGCGGGCCATGCCAGATTGGGCCACGCTGCATCAAGAATTGACGCGGAAGGGTGTCACCCTGGCGCTACTCTGGCAGGAGTACAAAGCCCAGCATCCCGACGGCTATCAGTACAGCCGCTTTTGCGATCTCTATGGCGGTTGGCGCGCCACCCTGGATCGCTGCCTGCGGCAGGAGCATCGCGCCGGTGAGAAACTCTTCGTCGATTACGCAGGCCAGACGGTACCGGTCCAGGACCGGCAGACCGGTGAGCTGCGGCCGGCCCAGATCTTCGTCGCGGTGTGGGGCGCGTCGAATTACACCTATGCGGAAGCGACCTGGACGCAAACGCTGCCGGATTGGATCGGCGCCCATACGCGCGCCTTCGCCTTTTTCGAGGGTGTGCCGCAGATCGTCGTGCCCGACAACTTGCGCAGCGGTGTGACCAAGGCCTGCCGCTATGAGCCCGAGCTGAATCCGACCTATGCCGATTTGGTTCGACACTACGGCGCCGCGGTGATTCCGGCCCGAGTCCGCAAACCCCGCGACAAGGCCAAAGTTGAAGCGGGTGTGCTGTTGGTGGAGCGATGGATCCTGGCCTGTCTCCGGCATCACACCTTCTTCAGTCTGGCAGAGCTCAATGCGGCGATCGCTGGGTGCTTGGACCGGCTGAATCGCCGCCCCTTCAAGAAACTCCCCGGCTGTCGGCAGTCTCAGTTTGAGGCCGTCGATCGTCCGGCCATGCAGCTGCTTCCACTCGAGCCCTACGTCTATGCCGAGTGGCGCATGGCACGGGTGAATATCGATGCGCATGTCGAGGTCGAGGGCCATTATTACAGCGTGCCGTCTTCGCTGATCCATACGCCACTCGATGTGCGACTGACGGCCACCACCGTCGAGTGTTTCCATAAGGGACAGCGTGTGGCGAGCCATGTGCGGAGTGCGGAACGTGGCCGACACACCACGGTCACCGCGCATCTCCCGTCAGCGCATCAGCAGTATCTGGCGTGGTCCCCCGCGCGACTGATCCAGTGGGCCGAGACCGTTGGGCCCGCCACCGCAGCCGTCGTGGCGGCAATCCTGGCGCGGCGGCCTCATTCCGAACAGGGCTACCGGTCTTGTCTGGGAATTCTGCGGCTGGAGCGTGCGTACGGCCCGGCGCGGTTGGAGGCGGCGTGCCGACGGGCCCAGGCGCTGGAGGCATTCACCTACAAAAGTGTGCAGTCCATTTTAAAGACTGGGCTCGATCAGCAGCCGCTCCCTGAGCGGGAGCGTGTGGTGCCTCTCCCGTTCGAGCACGACCATCTGCGCGGTGCCACCTATTACCACGAACACGAAGGAGGACTCTGATGTTACGTCACCCGACACTCGCAACGCTGGAGGCCCTGAAGCTCACGGGCATGGCCACCGCCTTGGCGGAACAACTGGAGATGCCCGACGTGCAGCGGCTGAGCTTCGAGGAACGGCTGGGGCTGTTAGTCGATCGGGAGCGGACCACCCAGGACAATCGACGGCTGATGCGCCGCCTCGCCCAAGCCCGGCTCCCCGGCAGCGCCACGCTGGAGGATCTGGATTATCGCCATCCGCGGGGGCTCGACAAAGGTGTGATCGCGTCGCTGGCGACCGGCCAGTGGATTCGCAGTCACGACAATGTGTTGATCGTGGGCCCCACGGGAGCCGGCAAGACGTATCTGGCCTGTGCGCTGGCGCAGATGGCCTGTCGGCTGGGCTGCTCCGCCTTGTATCTGCGACTCCCGCGGTTCTTCCGGGACCTGGCCGTGGCCAAAGGCGATGGCCGCTATGGGCGCCTCCTCCGGAGTCTCGCCAAGACCGACCTCGTGGTGCTGGATGATTGGGGATTGGCCCCGTTGACCGACGAACATCGCCGCGATTTATTAGAACTCCTCGATGATCGACATGGGCGTCGCGCCACCCTCGTGGCCAGTCAACTCCCGGTCGATCACTGGCACGCGGCGATCGGCGAGCCGACGCTGGCCGATGCCATTCTTGACCGGCTCGTGCACAACGCCTATAAGATCACGCTCAAAGGAGAATCGAGGCGCAAACGGCTGGCGAAAGCAGACGGAAGTCGGCCACTCACGACAGACCACTGAGGCTCTGCGTCGCGGGGCTCCGAGGGGTGGCCGGATTCGCTCGGAATCGGCGGCCGGATTCAGCGGAATATGCAACTTTCTGGTAAGCCTGTTCCTTTTGAGAAGGGACAGTGTATGCGCCAGAAGTATCCCAGTGATATCAGTCGAGAGGCGTTCGAGAACATTCGGCCCATTTTGGAACGGGCACGGAAGAAAACGCGCCCCCGTGAAGTGGATTTATACGAAGTCTTCTGCAGCGTGACCTATGTGCTCAAAAGCGGCTGCCAGTGGCGGATGCTGCCGAAGGACTACCCCAAATGGCGTACCTGCCACAGCTATTTCCAGCAATGGAGTGAACCGCAAGAGAACAGTATCAGCCTCCTTGAGGAGGCCTTAAAAAAATGTGGTTGGCACGGTGCGACAACGCAATGGGCGGACCGAGAAAACCAGCGTTCTCATCGTTGACGCCCAGAGCGTCAAGAATACGGACACCGCCGAAGAGAAGGGCTACGACGGTGGCAAGCTGATGTCGGGCATCAAGCGCCATATTGCGGTGGATACGCAAGGGCTGCCACACGCGATTCACGTCACCACCGCCAATGTCACCGACAGAGCGGGCGCCTTGGAAGCATTCAGTCTGCACCAAACCAGCCTGTGTGATGTCAAAAATGTGCTCGCCGATGCAGGCTATACGGGCGAGAAATTTGCCGATGGCGTACAGGAACTGCTTGATTGCCCCGTCGGAATCGCCAAGCGCAGCGAACTTCATACCTTCGCCGTCATTCCCAAGCGATGGGTGGTCGAGCGTTCCTTCGCATGGCTCGAGAAATGCCGCAGACTCTGGAAAAACTGCGAACGAAAACTACACACAAGCCTCAACATGGTCGTACTCGCCTTCGTCGTTCTCATACTCAAAAGATTATGAACAGACTCTAACTTAGGAGAGTCTCCACAACTCCATCGAGTTCGTCGGAGGAGAAATATTGAATGACGATTTTTCCCCCTTGCTTGTGGGGGTGGATCGTCACTTTCGTACCGAGACGTTTCTGTAACCTGGTTTCGAGATCAGCCCAGGGTGAACTGTGCGGGGTCTTTGGCTTTCGTTTCTTTCCCGCAAGAGAGAGTTCCACAACCTTTTCTGTTTCTCTGACAGAAAGAGTTCCTGCGGCCACCATCTTACCCACTCTGAGCTGCTCATCCGTGGAATGGAGGCCGAGAAGTGCTTTCGCATGGCCTGTTGTCAAGGTTCCCCCTTCGACGAGTTCCTGTACCTCAGGGTGAAGCTGGATCAGTCGAACAAAGTTTGCGACAGAGGAACGATCACGTCCAACCTTGATGGCAATCGCGTCCTGCGTAAGACCGAATTCATTCATCATGCGCGAATACGCTCGCGCGGTCTCCATGGGATTCAAGTCTTCTCGTTGGAGATTCTCAACCAATGCCAGCAAGAGAGATTCTTGATCACCGCAATTGCGAATGACGACTGGAATGGTCTCAAGACCGGCTTCCTTCGAGGCTCGCCAGCGACGTTCTCCGGTGATTAATTCGTACATGCCGTCACCCTTGCGACGAACCATAATCGGCTGAAGAACCCCGCTCTCTTTGATAGACGCCGCCAATTCAGTTAGTTCTTCCCGAGGAAAGGCGCGCCGCGGCTGATAGCGATTGGGTACAATACTCTCGATCCGAATCCGATGGATATCGGCAGACTCCGTTGGCTGGCTCGCTCTGGAGGATGGAAGGAGGGCGCCTAGTCCTTTACCGAGGGCTTGCTTTTCCATGATCAACGAACTCCTTAGCTAATGATACGTATGCTTGTGAGCCGGCAGATGCCACGTTGTACAAAATTCCGGGTCGGCCGTAACTCGGAGCTTCTGCGAGTGAGACGTTGCGAGGGATGACGGCTTGATAAACCTTATCGACGAAGTGGGATCGTATCTGTTCGACCACTTGTCTCGACAAGGTATTGCGTGAGTCAAACATCGTCAAAATGATGCCCTCCAGGTCGAGGTTTGAATTAAACGATTGACGGACAAGATCGATACTCCCGATGAGTCTGGTGAGCCCTTCCATCGCGTAATATTCGCATTGGACTGGTATGAGGACCGAGTCTGCGGCGGTAAGAGCGTTGATGGTGAGAAGTCCAAGAGCTGGTGGACAATCTAGGAAAACAAAGTCGTAGGTCTCTCTGATCTCGCTGATGATAGTTCTGAGATGACCTTCACGTCCTTCAGTATTAACAAGCTCAATTTCAGCCCCTGCAAGGTCAGAGTTTGTCGGCAAGATAAAGAGTCCAGGGACTGATGTTTGAGTTGAAGATTCTTGGATCGTGCTGTGTTTAACAAGACAACTGTAAGTGGTGTTCTTCAAGGACTGGTGGTCAATGCCTAATCCACTCGTCGCGTTTCCTTGTGGGTCCATGTCGATGAGCAATACGGATTTTCCTTCTAACGCAATGGCCGACGAAAGATTTATCGTCGTAGTGGTCTTGCCGACTCCGCCTTTCTGGTTCGCGACCGCAACAACCTTTCCCATCGAAGAGCTCCTACAACAGACTTGTTCCATGTAGAACATTAAGAACGGTTGATCTAAGATGATGATGGTATGACGATGGAAATTACTCTTCGTCCATATCCTTTCTGAAGCTGAAACCTGTATTCGTTCTCCAATGACCAGTTGGAAGAAAGGGACGAGCGATTAATGGATTGCGACGAATAGAGTATGACCTTCCCTCCCTGCCGAAGGAGCTTTGTGCCATGATGTAAAATCAACTCATGTTTCAAGGCGCGAGTTGTCAGGTAGTCAAATGATGCGTGAGACCGTTGTTCGGTCATGAACCTGTCAAGAGTTCCATCGAAGATGTCGACGTTTTCAAGCCGAAGGAGACCAATGATGAAGTGAAGGAAGGAGGACTTCTTTCTCGTCGGCTCAACAAGAGTAATATTCAGGTCCAGTCTCGCAATCTTTAGAGGGATTCCTGGGAATCCAGCTCCCGTTCCGACATCGAGCAATCTGGCTCCAACCTTAATGTTGACGGCTTTGAGCGCGACAAGAGAATCCACAAAATGTTTAATGATGATCTCATCATCTAGTGTAAGGCTTGTGAGATTGAATGATTGATTCCAAAATTGAAGCTGATGAAGGTACACCATGAACTGTTGCAATTGGATAGCGCTAAGTGGAACGCCAATTTCAGTCGCGCTTGTCTGTAGCAGCAAGGAAGGTGAACTCGTTTGTTCCACGTGGAACAATTACGCCGATGTGGGAGTGAGGTCAATAGGGATGGTTGGGTCCAATCGAAAATTGCGGCACTAGTTGTCGAGTAGAATGAACCTGGCGCCGATTCTTTTCTATCGCAACTAGAAGTAGAGATATGGCAGCAGGAGTCACGCCTGCTATTCTCGATGCTTGGCCTACCGTCTCAGGCCGTACTCGATTGAACTTCTCTCGAACTTCCCTGGAAAATCCTGAAACCCCGTTGTAATTGAACGTATGAGGAATTAGTTTTTGCTCAAGTTTCTTAAACTTATCCACTTGTTGGATCTGGCGGCGTACATAACCTTCATACTTGATCTGGAGTTCTACCTCTTCAGCAACTTCATATTCCTGAATGAATGGCATTCCAAAAACTCTTAAGAGTTTTTGATAGCTTGATTCCTGTCGGCGAAGGAGCTGTGCCATGGTCATGGCAGACGAGACGTTCTCGAGATACGTACTTTTTGTCTGCAAGCGGATTTCCGCTGTGAATGGCGGCCTGGTTGTATTCAGATGTTCGATCTCCTTTTCAATCAGACGCTTCTTTTGCAAAATTCTCTCATACGCCTCCTCAGGAATCAGCCCAACGTCATAGCCAGCCTGCATGAGCCGAAGGTCTGCATTGTTGTGACGGAGGAGCAACCGATACTCCGCTCTCGACGTGAACATTCGATAAGGTTCATGGGCATCCTTCGTAATGAGATCGTCGATAAGTACTCCGATATAGGCTTGGGACCGATCGAGGATGAGAGGAGGTCTCTCTCGCAATTTCAAAACGGCGTTAATGCCCGCAACCAAACCCTGCGCCGCAGCTTCTTCATACCCAGAGGTCCCGTTGATTTGTCCGGCGTGATAGAGGCCTGATATATGTTTCGCTTCGAGCGTCCGGTAGAGTTGACGAGGGGGGAAATAATCGTACTCAATCGCATAGCCTGGCTTGAGCATTTTGGCTTGTTCTAATCCAGGAATTGTTTTGAGCATAGCCGCCTGCACGTCTACCGGAAGGCTGGTTGAAATACCATTCGGATAAAATTCTATCGACTCAAGACTCTCAGGCTCGATAAAAATCTGGTGCCGTTCTTTCTCCGCAAAACGTACGACCTTATCCTCGATGGAAGGACAGTACCGAGGTCCTGTAGATTCGATAACGCCGCTGTATAGAGGCGAGCGGTCGAGATTCTTTTGAATGATGTCGTGCGTCTCTCGATTCGTATAAGTCAAGTGACAGAGAACTTGCCTGGTCGTTATCCGCTGGGTGCGATACGAAAAAGAGGGAGGCGGGGTATCACCAGCCTGAGGAATCATTACCGAAAAATCAATCGTAGCCTTGTCCAATCGCGGAGGGGTTCCCGTCTTGAGTCGTCCGATCTCAAATCCCAGGTCTCGCATGCAGTCCGAAAGGTGTTCAGCCGAAGCCTCTCCCGCGCGACCGGCCGGAAAATGGTTCAGCCCTACATGGATAAGGCCCTTAAGGAATGTACCTGATGTCAAGATGATCGCCTTGGCATCGATCCGTTCACCCGAACCCGTCACGATCCCGCTTACCGCGCCTCCCACCACGAGCAGTCGATCAACGACTCCTTCCGCCAGGCGAAGGTGCCCCTGCGAGGCGAGGGTGTCCCGCATAGCCATGCGATACAACGATTTATCGCATTGGACGCGCAACGCCCGCACCGCTGGTCCTTTGCTTGTGTTAATGAATCGAAATTGAATTCCGGAACGATCCGTATTCCGCCCCATTTCGCCGCCGAGCGCATCGATCTCCTTGACTAGGTGTCCCTTGCCGATCCCTCCGATCGCCGGATTGCAAGACATCTGCGCGATTCGGCCGAGTTCCAACGTCAAAAGCAAAGTCCTTGCCCCCATTCGTGCCGCAGCAAGCGCTGCTTCACATCCTGCATGACCGCCCCCCACCACGATGATGTCAAATGCTATGGCCACTGGTCCCTCTATTTTCCGATACAAAACTCAGAAAAAATGCGCTCCAAAACCTCATCAGACGTAATTGTCCCGACAATTTCGCCCAGCGCATCAGCTGCACCCCGGAGATCAACCGCCACAAACTCCGGCTCTACGCCTCGTTCGACCGAGACCAGCGCCTCTTGGAGTGAGGTCTCGGCCTGCTCGAGAGCGACTCGATGCCGAACATGAGTGATGACGACACCATCGCTGGCTTCAAAAGACGGCTTCACAAACTGTGCTCGAATAGCGATCTTCAACGTCTCCAATCCTTCCCCCGTGCGAACCGAGATGGGAAAAACCTTGCAGGTTGTGCGAGCAAGAAGTGCATCCGACAGCGATTGCATTGATGCAGCGTCGATTAAATCGATCTTATTCACGATATATAAACGTTCGTGGCCTCGTGAGGGTGAACACACATTCTCGAGCTCCATCCTTGCCAGTTGAGAGCCATCAAAGACGTGCAGGATCAGATCCGCTTGATCTTGAGCCTCTTTGGACCGACGGATGCCTTCGAGTTCGACAACCTCTGTTGTATCCCGTAACCCAGCGGTATCGATCAAGGTCACTCGCAAGCCGTCCCAGACGACCGATTCCTCGATAGTGTCTCGCGTCGTGCCGGGAATGTCGGTCACAATAGCTCTGTCTTCTTGGAGTAAACTGTTCAGCAAACTTGATTTACCGACATTGGGCTCCCCGGTGATCACCACTCGGATTCCCTCTCGCAGTACGCGTCCACTCTCGGCGGTGGCCAACATTCGTTGAACTTCAACCAAAGTCCCTTGAAGAGAGGCCGTCATCTCATCCCGTCCAACGAACGCAATATCTTCATCGACGAAGTCGATTCCTGCCTCCAGGTGAGCCAACAGTCCCACGAGACCTGTGCGCAGTCGATGGATTTGCTGCGCGAGCTCTCCGCGGAGCTGGCGCTGCGCCAATCTGAGCGCGACTTCGGACTTGGCTCTAATGGTGTCCAGCACAGCCTCAGCTTGAGACAAATCTAGGCGGCCCTTCAAGAAAGCCCGTTTGGTAAACTCTCCTGCTTGTGCGAGACGAGCTCCCGCAGCCACGCAGGCCTCACAAACTCGTTGCAGAACCAAAGCGCTTCCATGACAGTGAATCTCAACGACGTCCTCCGCGGTAAAGGACCGAGGTGCCTTCATATAGACCACCAGACCTTCATCGACGATCTGCTCGGTCAACGCACCTGTCCTCGAAACAGGCTGGGTGTCAATTGAAGGAACAGGCCGTAGGAGAATATCGGCCAGGTGCAGTTGGTGAGAAGCGACCGATAGAAGCGATTTCTTGGAACGCAGCCGAACAACATTCCTTGCTATATCAACGGCCTGCGGCCCGCTTATCCGCACGATACCAATGCCACCTTCCCCGGCAGGAGTGGCTATCGCACATATCGTATCCTCGGCCGCGCCGACCGTCGACATCTTCTCACGCGTTCGGGAAAACCAGTCACATCGAGTGACCTCAACTGAGCATCATTTCTTGACACCTTGTTCGTCCACAGTCGCAGTTATGGCGGGAGTTCGAAAGAACAAACGATCGGTGACGAATTGCTGCACGATGGTGAGCACATTATTGGTCAACCAATACAGCACGAGGCCAGCCGGAAAATTGATGAATAGGAACGTCATGAGTGCCGGAAGCATCAGCATGATTCTCGCCTGAGTCGGGTCCATGGTGGTCGGTTGGATCTTTTGCATAACCACCATACTGATGCCCATGATGATAGGCAGGATATAGTAGGGGTCCTGGACCGACAGATCGCTAATCCACAATCCTAACGGCGCTTGGCGCAAATCAATCGTCATGTACAGAATGTTGAACAACGATACGAACACCGGCATCTGCAATATCATAGGGAGACAGCCGCCCACAGGATTGACCTTGTGGTCTCGGTACAGTTTGATCAGCTCCTTGTTCAACCGATCACGGTCATCCTTGAATTTTTCCTGGAGGGCCGCCACCTTCGGCTGGATGCCCTGCATCTGCTTCATCGATGTGTAACTCTTGTATTGCAAGGGGACAAACAGCAGCTTGATGATAACTGTCAGGAGAATGATCGTCAGTCCATAATTATGAGTATAGTCATTGATATAACGCAGCACGTAGAAGATGGGCTTGGCCACGGCCCGGACCATGTCCCAACTGCCGAAAAGAAACCATCCGAAGTCGATCGTATCTTCGAGCCTAATTTGCAAACTCTGAAGCGTGTCAAACTCCTTGGGACCGGCAAACAGCTGGAGTGACAGAGGTGTCCCTGATGAATCGACAGGCAAACGGATCGCAGTGGACACGAGCTTGTCCCCTTGCTTCCTGGGCAAGGCGGAGGCAGTAGTCTTTGGAATAAGCGCGGAAATAAAATACTTATCTTGCAGTGCGACCCATTTCACGGAGCCCTTGTGCTCAGCCTCGGATTCCGGCATGTCTCTATCAATCTTATCGTCGATGAGCGAGGCCGTTCCGACCGATCCGATGAACCCCTCCCCCCAATCCACAATTCCAAAATTCGTCCCCAAACCGAGATTCACTGTTCCCGACAGTCCGCTGGATTTCAAGACGATATCTACGACATAGCTGTCGGCATGAAACGTCAGCCGTTTTTCTAGGCCGACACCGCTCGCCGGATTCTCGTACTGAAAGGTTATATGACCAGTGGGGTGCTCCTGGTCCAAGGTTGTAAAGTCTTTTTCAACTCTGTAGATCCCGTCGCTCAATTCAAGCGACTGAGAGGAGTCATCCGCTGTGACCGTCAAGGGCTCGGCAAACTTGCCTCCTTGCCGAACGAGTTGCACTGCGGACTTCCCATCAGAACTGCCGTGATAGCGCTTTAGTTCCCAGCCAACTAGCGCAGCCCCGCGCCTCGTGAACTTAGCTCGATACAGATTCGTTTCCACCTCGATGAACTCTCGTGCGACAGGTTCAACACGCGACTCTTGAGCCCGGACGTCCCCACCCGATGGTTTTTCCTGCCCTGCCTCCTTAGTCGCAGGAGTCCTTGAGGTTGGGGATTCGGGACTGGTACTCGCAGGGGATGGCGTACCGTTCGTGGAAGGCTCAGCTGGTTCAGAAATGACCGGTTCAGGAAGGAGGCCCAGCTCTTTTAGCAGGTACTCGTACCCAAAGATAATCGCAAGAGAGAGTACTAAAAACACGATGACTCGCTTTTCCATGACGAGGCTAGGCTTTCTCTAAAAAGAGGTCATCGTCGCTACTTGACCGGGTCTTCCCCCCCGGGATGGAAGGGATGACATTTCATAAGCCGGAGGATGGCTAATCCAAGCCCCTGCAAAGCTCCGTATTTCATGATGGCATCGGAGGCATATTGGGAACAGCTGGGTTCGAATCGGCATGCGCGACCGTACAAAGGGGAAATCACCATGCGGTATCCCTGAATCAGCCGCAGACACAACCATTGCATATCAATAGGCCCTTGGACGAAGGAGCTCGAGGCGCTCAAGCGAGCTTCTCCATGCCTGGACCAACCCATCCCGAGATTGCTGTAGTGCGTCCCGTTTTGGAAACACGAGAAGTCCCCGCCCTGGAGCCAAGTCCGAACGTGATTGCCTCACCAGTTCACGAAAGATTCGTTTGGCACGATTGCGTCGGACCGCATTTCCGAATCGCTTCCCGACGATAATCCCCACGCGACTCGGAGCCTCATCCATCCTGTAGGCCAACAGGTTGAAGAGGGCGGTCGAAATTCGCCGACCATGATGTTTGACGAGTTGGATGTCCCTGTTGCTGCGCAAAAAAATGTCATCTCGTCCCTGTGCCTTCGGCCTCATTGGAAAAGGGTGTTTCTTCGCAACATCCAACCCGCCAAGGATCTCGGAGAGGGGTCTGGCCGGTAGGTGAACGCACGCTCAACGGCAACGCACGAGATTGGAGCGCGACCCAACGAATATCTGATCATTCAACATGATATGGCTAGACGGTCAACCGAGCTCGTCCCTTAGCTCTGCGCCGGGCCAGCACCCTGCGTCCGTTCTTGGTGCTCATACGCTTCCTAAATCCGTGCTCGCGCTTCTTTTTTAAGTTGGACGGTTGCTGAAATGTGAACGACATGGTCCCCCTTCTGCCTCCATAACCTTGGATGATCAGTTCAAATGAACGGCAGATTATAGGGGAGGCACCTGAGCCTGTCAATTTTCATGTTCATGCTCCTTTAACCTTCGCATCCCCGTGGATCGTCAGCCTTCAGACCCTACCGTTCGCACTGCTGAGGCGCTTTTGCCAGCTACCACCAGAACGCCACAAGATCTGATGCCCAGAGACGATCACCCTCATCATAAACATGTGGAATAGCATGAATCATTCTCCAGTAACGGCGATGTTCGATGGCACCGAGCTTGCTGCATATTTTTGGCGTCCTAGTATGCCGGAAGGCCTAAGTCTGCTATGCTGGCCCATCTAGCTCGAAATGCTCTTCATGATTTATGAAGGGTATCCTCGGCTGCAGATCATGGACTGCCACACAATAAATCCAGCAAAGAAAGAAGTTCATTAATCAGATTTGTCGGTGGAACCTTTAAGGAGGATTCTTCGTATGCTGAGAAAAGCATCCCTTGTCTCTCTTGCCGTGACCCTCGTTGTGATCGCCGGATGCTCGGAGCCTCCCACCCAGCAGATCCAGGAAGCGGAAAAAGCTCTCAAAGATGCGCAGGCAAGCGGCGCCGCCACCTATAGCGCTGAAGAGTATGCCAAGCTTGAAGGTACCCTCGCGGCATTGCGGAAAGAAGTCGCCGATCAGGATGAAAAGTTCATCCTGTTTCGAGATTACGGCAAGACTCAACAACTCTCTGCCTCGGCCAAAGCCGATAGTGAACGGATCAAGGCGGCCTCGTCGCAAAAAAAGGAAGAAGCAAAGGCAGCAGCCCTGCAGGCTCAACAAGTCGCTGAAGAGGCGGTGAAAGCAACGCAAGATTTGGTCGCCAAGGCACCCGTCGGAAAAGATCGGGCAGCGGTGGAGGCCATCAAGAATGACGTGGAAGGGTTGAAGTCATTACTGAAACAGGTTCAGGCCTCGATCGACAAAGAAGATTATCCGGCTGCCCAAACCCAGGCGAAGGCTATTCACGACATGAGCCAAGGCGTGTCAGCTGAAATCCAAAACGCCCTCGCAAAGGTGGGAAAGGGAAAACCCGCAAGGAAAAGTCGCACAGCGCATGGCGCTTGATCAGACACATAAGGCGCTTGCCGCGATCCTTTGCGTCCTCTGCGTGACCGGTTGCGTTCAGGCCGTTCCGCCGGACCTCATTGTAGCCCTTGAATCCATTGATCAGGATTTGGTCGCAATGAGGGCTCCGGAGGCCGCGCCTGAGGAGTACGGGCAGTTCGCTCGACAATGGGTGTCGCTGAAATCGCGCGTCCAATTGGACGATGATCTGATCCGATGGCCGTGGGAATCGAGCGATCTTGAGAATGAACTCAGGCAATTGTACAGCATGGGGGAACGTACGGTCTCCCAGCTGCACGAGAGACAAGCCTCGCAGCATCGCGCGGCACAGGACAAGGTGATTCGTCTTGAAGAACAGTTTCATACCATCACGTCGAGGATCCAATCTATCGATGGGCGTATCCTCCTAGGAGAAAAAGTCGTTCAAACGGGTCTTCTCGTTAAACAGGCCCGTTCGTTCTTCGAGCAACAAGACTTTCAACGAGCCATGCAAGCGGCAGAGAAAGCTGATCATGCCCTCAAGGCGCAGGCTTCATTGCTGAGCCAGGAATTGGGGCGATACGCCGACGAGGGCCGCATCGCCTATTGGCAGACGTTGGCCAAACAGACCATCGCTTGGTCTCGGATCCACCAATCCACAGCAATCGTGGTGAGCAAGGCCGCCCGAGAATTGACTCTCTACAAGTCTGGACAGAAGATGCTATCATATCAAGTTCGGCTGGGGTTCAATGGCATGTTGGAAAAACAGTTCCAGGGAGACGGAGCAACGCCGGAAGGTCGATATCGCGTGACGGACAAACGCGGCCAAGGGCAGACGCAGTTCTACCGAGCCCTGGCTCTAGATTATCCCAATGCTCAAGATCGTCGGCGATTCGCCCTTGCGAAGAAGGCGGGAAGGATCGATTTGGCCAAAGGCATTGGGGGCCAGATCGAGATACATGGAGCCGACAATGACCTCCTGGCCCAGACCCTTGGGTGCATCATGCTTGAAAACCCGAATATGGCTGTTCTCTACGAGAGCGTCTCAATCGGAACACCGGTCACAATTGTCGGTGCCTTGACGAAAGAGAACGCGGTGGCCTCAGCCTTATCTGAACTCGCCCAGCGTAGAGATGAAACCTGAGCGTAGCCTGATGGGCCGCCTTCTTCTTCCAACTTCGGCGACGGTCTTACTGCTACTACTAGTCGTGACTGCTTGGACCCTAAGTCGCGTAGCGCCCGAACCTCCCCAGGCTGTTCGCCAACCGGCTGTCCATGACAAAGCCAGTCTTCGTACATTGCAAGCCCGGTATAAGGGGCTCTCCAAGCAACTGTCCCAACTCATGCCGAACCAGCCTTACATCTTAGTCGATACGGCCAAGAACCGACTCTATGTGAAACAGCAAGACCAAGTCGTCCTCGATGCCCTCGCTTCGACCGGTAGTGGAACAATTCTCGATAAGCCGGGCGAAGGTAGCAGCCAGTGGATTTTCGATACGCCACGAGGAGAATTCCTCGTCAAGTCGAAACTGACCAATCCCACGTGGATCAAGCCCGATTGGGCGTTTGTTGAAGAAGGACTCGCGGTGCCGCAAAATGCCGCCGACCGGGCAGAGCAGGGGGTCCTGGGCGACTATGCATTGGGATTCGGCAAGGGTTATTTCATCCATGGGACGCTCTATACTCGTTTGTTGGGAAAAAATGTGACGCATGGATGCATTCGGCTCAATGACAGCGATCTTAAAGGTGTCTACAAGCTCGCTCGAGTAGGGACACCGATCATGATCTTTTGATCCCTCAAGAGCGCGCAGATATTGCCCATGAACCTCTGCGCCATTATCCTCCTGCTCGTCCTCACCAGCACACCAAGTTGGGGAAAGGACATCGACGTCTTTCCAGACCTGAATTTCAACAACCCCACCGAACTGCAAGAGGCAACGAGAGTCCTTGAGGAAGAACTTAAGCTCGCTGCTCGCCCTCAAACCTATCTCCTAATTGATTTGGACCGGGACACGATTCACATCAAAGGTCGCGGAATCGACCTCCACAAGATTCCCATCATTGCTTGGTCTGTCGGATCACATGAACATTTGAAAGGGATCCACCGATTGGTTGCACGGCCTCCGGTCGTCAGACGAAAGATCGAACCAGGGGCAGGAGCAGAACAGGAGCCTATTTCTCTCGCCGATATGCCGGTCGACTATGTGCTGTCTCTCAGTCCCTCCCTGAGAATCACGGTGGTTCCTTCGGTTGCCGGTGAAAGTCTCCTTCAAAGGGTTGTCCTACTGGGAAAAGTGGGGTGGAGAAATGTGAAGGACTGGACGAGCAAATTCTTAACGCATCCCTCATCCGAGCCCACTTCTCATCTCCGGCTGACCCTCTCGGTCGACCATGCGCAATCGCTGGCTTGGTCTCTCGTCGATGGTATGCCTCTGGTCATTCGTCGCCCGACCGACAAGTAGGCATGCAGCGCCTAGAATCCGTATTGTCTTTTCTAGACCGGCTCAATAAGATACAGGCAGATTTGCAGTGACCACCATCACAACGAGGTTCCCAACGACTCCATCATCTCGTCGTCAGCCTGTCACATTGAAGAATCGTCCTACGCGCTTCCGAAGTTGATATGGATGTTACTCCGGAAATACACGTTTCGCGCGACGTGCAGGAATGCGTGCGGAAAGCAGCAGCCTTTATCCTTGCCGTCACCGAGCAGGCGATTCAATCCACCGGTCGATGTCTGATTGCACTCTCGGGAGGATCTACACCGCGGAGTCTCTACCGAACCTTGTGCGAGCCAGAGTGGAGCGAACGTTTCAATTGGTCGAGAATCTTTTTCTTCTTTGGAGACGAACGGTGTACATCACCTGAACACCCCGAGAGCAATTTTCGCATGGCGCAGACGGAGCTGTTTCATCCGTTGAATATTCGGCCTGAAAATATTTTCCGGATGAAGGGTGAGTATGAAGCCCCAGCGGTTGCGGCTCAGGAATACGAGGGAACGATTCGAAGAGTTACCCAATGTCCTGTTCCAGATCTCCCTCGCCTAGACTTGATCCTGCTCGGGCTCGGCGAGGACGGCCATACGGCATCGCTCTTTCCAGGCACCGCTGCTCTCCAGGAACAATCCAAGATAGTCACGGTCGGCCATGCCCCCGCAGGCATTCGGTCCCGCCTCACGTTAACCCTAGGTGTCCTGAATCGAGCTGCTGTGATACTGTTTCTTGTGACCGGCCCAGCTAAAACACAGATGGTCCACCGGGTCATCGAGCCTGAATCCGAGACGGATCATTCCTTGCCGGCGGCGAGGATATCGCCAGCATCCGGTCGACTCGTATGGATGCTTGATCAAGCCGCTGCGCAACAGCTCACGCATAGACGATCACACAGAGAGGGTACATGATTCTCGCAGGAGACATCGGAGCAACAAAGACAAACCTGGCGCTCTATGAGTGGACCAACGCTAGGGCGGAACCATTGCGTCTGGAGAAGTTTCCGAGCGGTGATTACAAATCGCTGGAAGATATTCTCGTCGAATTCCTAACACCAACGAACCCGCCATCCCCTGAAACCTCGCTGGAAATCGAAGAAGCAGGTCAACCCGAAAAGCCCCCTATCCCACCTGCTAAGCCGGTGAAGCTGAGGGCGGCCTGCTTTGGGATCGCAGGACCGGTTATCGACAACCGTTGCCAAACGACGAATCTGCCCTGGGCTGTCGACGGCCTGGCCATCGCCAAGCAGTTCAATATTCCTCGCGTGCAGTTACTCAATGACCTAGAAGCAACCGCCTATGGCCTTCTGTGGCTACGGCCAGACGAGCTTGAGGTGCTGAATGCTGGCAATCCGCCGAACAAACGGCAGGCATTGGCACTCATTGCAGCGGGCACAGGATTGGGTGAAGGTATCTTATTCTGGGATGGCAGGACATACCATCCTATGCCGTCTGAAGGAGGCCATACGGATTTTGCACCCAACAATGATCAAGAAATCGAACTGCTTCGATACCTCCGGAACCAGTATCTCCACGTCAGCTATGAGCGGATGCTCTCCGGCCCAGGACTCCACACGCTTTATGAGTTCTTACGCGACACGAAGAAGAACGAACCGACCTGGCTTGCAGAAAAGATTAGTGCCGGCGATCCAGCCGCCGAGATTGCCCAAGCCGGATTGCAAGGACAAGCCGAGATTGCCAAACAAGCCTTGGATCTCTTTGCCTCTATCTATGGGGCAGAAGCCGGCAATCTCGCCTTGAAGGCGCTCTCCCTTGACGGTGTGTATATCGGTGGCGGGATTGCTCCCAAGCTCATCACCAAGCTTCAAGACGGCACGTTCATGAAAGCCTTCACCAATAAGGGTCGTTACAAGCGACTCATGACTCAGATACCCGTGAAAGTCATCATGAACCAGCAAACGGCCTTGATCGGTGCGGCCTCCGTCGCAGGGGCGCTCTCTCTCACCATCGCGCCATGACCTCCGGAGATCTCGACAGCTTGAAAAGAGCTGCTGCACTAAAAGCGATAACATTCGTCTGCGACGGCATGGTTATCGGGCTCGGTACAGGGTCGACCGCAAAACATATGGTGATCGCTCTCGGGGACAAAGTTCGTAACGGTGTAAGACTGGCGGGAGTACCGACGTCGCAAGAAACCGCTGCGCTCGCCAGACAATCAGGGATTCCTCTCATTGATTCACAAGATCGGTGGGAGATCGATCTGGCCATCGACGGAGCCGACCAGGTCGATCCAAACTTCAATCTCATAAAAGGTGGTGGTGGAGCGTTGCTGAAAGAGAAGATCGTGACGGCATCGGCAAAGCAATTCATCGTGATGGTCGACCACACCAAACAAGTACCGGTGCTTGGAGGGTCAGTCCCCCTCCCTATCGAGGTCATCCCCTTTGGGTGGGGCAATACCTCGCGCGCAATTCAAGCGCTCACCAAAAGCCGTGTGACAGTCAGAGAGCAGAACGGGATTCCGTTTAAGACCGAGGCTGGTCACCTGATCGTTGATGTCCACATCGACCGCATCGATCGGCCGGGTGAACTGGAAGCGGCACTGAGCCTCATCCCCGGTGTAGTCGAGACCGGACTCTTTGTCGGCCGAACGAACGTCTTGATCGTCGGTACGCCGCAAGGCGTTCACACCCTCCATGTCCCAAGGAAATGAATGCTCGTTCAGCAGACGAGAGATTCTATTGGAGTTCGCTCGAGGGGCACGCTTTCTTCTGAATGGCTCGATAGCCTATACACTCGTACCATCGTCCGAATCTGCAGGCGCCGCAATGACCACTCGACCACAAGGTGAAGACATGAGTCCTTATGAGCTTCCACGCCCCAACGATCCGTATCGACTTCCGCGACATGTGATCCCAACAGGCTATGACCTACGGCTTGAGCCTGATCTCGCCGGCGCAACATTCACAGGCCTGGTGACGATCACGATCACGGTCAAACAAGCCACGCAGACCATCCTATTGAACGCCGTCGATCTTGTGCTTCAGTCAGCGATGGCCGAGGACGCGAATCAGCGGCAATTCAAGGCCATTGTCGAATCGGAACAGGAAACACAACGCGTTGCCCTCTCTTTTCAAGAGCCCGTGCAGCCTGGCGAATGGCGCCTGCATCTTTCCTTTCATGGCAAACTGAACGATCAGCTACGCGGCTTCTATCGTAGTACGTACAAGGATGCCTCGGGTGTGCTGCAAACGATGGCGGCCACGCAATTTGAGGCCACTGACGCGCGCCGAGCCTTTCCTTGCTGGGATGAACCGGATTTTAAGGCGGTCTTCACGACTACGCTTGTGATCGACCCTCATCATACAGCGATCTCAAACACATCGGTCACATCGGAATCTATTGAACACAACAAGAAGGTGGTACGGTTTGCCGATACCATCAAGATGTCTACGTATCTCGTAGCGTTTGTTGTTGGTCGCTTGGAAGCAACAGAACCGGGATGGGTCGACAAGACACCCATTCGGTTGTGGACAACACCAGAGAAGCAACCGCTCACACCGTTCGGACGTGAGATTGCCGTCGCGTCTCTGAAGTTTTTTGAAAACTACTACGGCATTCCGTACCCTGGAGACAAACTGGATCTCGTGGCGATTCCGGACTTTGCTTCCGGAGCAATGGAGAACCTCGGCGCCATCACGTTCCGTGAGACGGCGCTGCTCGTCGATCCACAGACTGCAGCCCATGCTGAGCTGGAACGGGTGGCCGACGTGGTAGCCCATGAAAATGCCCATATGTGGTTCGGCGACTTGGTCACGATGGCCTGGTGGAACGGCTTATGGTTGAACGAAGCGTTCGCCACCTTCATGGAGATGCTGGCCGTCGATGCCTGGAAACCGGAATGGAAACGTTGGGAGAGTTTCAGCGTGGCCAGAGCTGCCGCCTTCTCGGTCGATGGACTGCTGAGCTCCAGAGCAATTGAATATCCTGTTCACGCACCGAAGGATGCGGAAGCGATGTTCGATATTTTGACCTATGAAAAAGGAGCATCGGTCCTTCGGATGCTGGAGCAACATATCGGCCCCACGGCCTTCCGGGACGGTGTGCGACAGTACCTGCGCACCCATGCCTATGCCAATGCCGATACAAAGGATCTGTGGGCGGCCCTTGGCACGGCCGCCGGCCAACCGGTGCCTGAGCTGATGAACGGCTGGATCTTTCAAGCAGGATTCCCTTTGGTGACAGCGAAAGTCAATGGTACCGAACTGCGGCTATCCCAGCAACGGTTCACCTATGTCGCGCAGACGTCGACCGATGAACAGCTCTGGCAGATCCCCATCCAGATTCGGCTGGTCATCGGGGATCGCACGGAACATCGTCGGCTGCTGTTGACTGAGCGTGAGACAAAGGTGGGAATACCGATTGGGGTCACCTCGGTCTTTGTCAACGAAGGAGGGCATGGGTTTTATCGTGTGCGCCATCACGGTGTTATCCTGCAACAATTACTCGATCAGGGTCTTGATAGACTGGCGGCCATAGAACGGTTCGCCCTTATCAGCGACGCCTGGGCCACCACAGTGGCAGGCCTTACGACCCTTCCGGAATATCTCAGACTCGCCGTCTATTTCAAGAATGAGCGAGACAAGAACGTCTGGGCCGTATTGGTGGATTCGTTTTCATTCTTGAACCGGGTTATTTCTTCTGAGGATCGGCCGGCATTCGAAGCCTTCGTTTGTGACCTTGTGAAACCCGCCGTGAAGCATCTCGGATGGAACCAGGGGCCGGGAGAATCGGATCTTCTCCGGCAGTTGCGAGGTGAGCTACTCAGCGCGCTTGGTAAGCTGGGCAATGATTCTGCCATACAACAACAAGCGGCGGAATTGTATCAGTGCTATCGCAAGGATCCGGCTACCGCCGACACGAATGTCGTGCCAGCTCTCGTGGCCATTCTGGCCCATACAGGAGGCGAGGCCCGTTACGATGAATTCTTAGAGCTCTATCGAACAGCCTCTACCCCTCAGGAAGAACGGCGATATCTTTTTTCGCTGGCCTCATTTCAACGCAAGGAATTACTGGCGCGCACGCTGGCGCGCACGATCAACGGCGAGATCCGCACCCAAGATGCCCCGTTCATCGTCGGAGGGTTACTGATGAATGTGCATGGTCGAGACCTCGCCTGGGAGTTCGTGAAAGCCAACTGGGATGATATGGATCGGCTGTACCCAAAACAGGGGCTCAGGCGCATGTGTGGGGGCATCGTTGGGCTTGCTACTCCGGAACTCGAGCAGGATGTGCGCGCGTTCTTTATCTCGCGCAAGATCGACCTGGGTGGAAAAACGCTTGATCAGTACTTGGAACAGCTTCGTGTGACCGTCGCGTTCCGCGAACGGGAGGGACGTACAATTCGAGCTGCGCTCGCCCCTTCGCTAGGGGCTTGAAACGCAGAGGATCTCTTTTCAACCGATTCCAAGATTCTCAAGGCCGGGACTCACAAAGAAAAGAGCCTGGAGTCAGCTTATACATGAGCAATAAATACTACTGGTATTGACTCCATTGTCGCGACCACTGTACCTCGGTACAATCAATCAACGCTCTAGCTGGAAAGTCCAATGTCCGATCTCCACTGTCCGGCCTGCGGGGCGAGCAAAATCAGGCTCGCCCATAGAAAATCCCTCGCAGATGTTCTCTTGAGCGGTCTGACGATTTACCCATTTCGGTGTCAGCTCTGTGCCGATCGCTTTCGAACCTTCCTCGGCCGCCGTACGCCCAATCCCCGACGCAGCTTTGAGCGCGTCGAGGTTTCATTCCCGGTCTGGTTCAAGCCCCGACGGTCCAGATACCCAGATGAGATGGGACAAGAAGGTGTGATTGAGAATCTATCGATCCGTGGATGCCGAATTCGTTCCACCACTCCGGTCGCGATCGGCTCGCGGGTCGAACTGGAGTTCCAATATTCCAACGATTCCTTCCCGATCACAATCGAGGAAGCCGTGGTGCGATCGTCAGTCAATGGCACGATCGGCCTGCGCTTCACTCGACTTCGTCGAAGCGATGAGCGCTGCATTCGCCGAATCGTCGATATGTGGCTCTCCGAACTCTTGCCGTCCATCCGGTAGAGGTGAGCATGCCGGTGCAGACGGGGATTCAAGACTATTCCTGGCGTAGCACCGCCAACGGCGGTTGGCCGAGTAGCCGATAGGTGCTGAGAAGCCCAACCAGCATGGTGAGCAGGGTCGTTGCTGCAAAGCCCACGGCCAGCACCGTTGGTTCAAGGCTCCAGGAGAGGTCAAACACCGTCGATAACACGGCCCAGGACAGAGCGCTGGCCAATGCGCATCCCAGCAGCCCACCCAATGATCCCAGGAGGGCGTACTCGGCCGCGAACGAGCGTACAATCACGCTGCGAGTCGCCCCCAGGGCTTTTAGAATGACCGATTCGTACAAGCGACGATAGCGCGTCGCCGCCAGGGCTGCCGCCATCACCAGACCTCCGGACAGCACACAGAACAAGGCCACGGCACGGATGGCGAGGGAGAGTCGATCAAGTACCCGCGTAAAACTGTCGAGGACGTCGCCCATATTGATGGCCGTCACGTTGGGAAAGGATGCGACGACCGCTTGCTGTAACGCCACTTCTTCAGAGGGCGCCACGTGAACGGTGGCCACAAAGGTATGTGGGGCTCCATCGAGGGAGCCCGGCGAAACAATCATGTAGAAGTTCGTGGAAAAATTCCCCCAATCCACTTGCCGAATGCTGCTGATCTCTCCAGCGATGGATATCCCTTGTATGTCAAGCTCGACGGTGTCTCCAATCGTAAGCCCCAGTTGCTTCGCCGCATCCTCCTCGATCGAGATCAATGGTTTGGTGAAGACCTGCCCCGGTTTCCACCACTCGCCTTGTACCACCTTATTGTCTTTCGGGAGATCCTGGAGGAACGTCAGGACATATTCGCGTGTCAGGTACCACTTCTTCCGCCGTTCTTCCTTCTGGGCCCCTTTCTCTTTCTGCTCTTCCACTTCAGACGTCGCTTCAAACTTCACTGCCTCGTTCTTGACGGCCGATAGTCGAGATCGCACCAGTGGTGTCAATTGCGGGTTTGGATCACTAGACCGCCGGCGCAGGAGAGCGGCCATCCCTTCTGCCTGATCTGGTTGGATATCGATGAAGAAAAACGTCGGGGCGTCGGTCGGCCGATTGTCGCCTACCTCTGTGAGGAGCGAGCGTTCGACGAGCGATACGGTCGTCACGACCATGACGGCGATGCCGATCGCAATCGTGATGCTCACCGCCTGGCTGCCGGGGCGGATGACATTGCCCAGCGCTTGACGCAGAACGAGAGGCCCAGGGCGTGGCCATTTCTTAAGGGCCGCGAGCACCAGACGTGCTGATGCTCCCAACAACAGGACCGCAGCTGCAAAAGCCAGGACGAACAACAGCCCGACTTTCCAGGATCCTGCCTGCCAAATCGATAAGAAAGCCAAACCCAGGCCGATGCCGGTCGACGCAATTGCTTTTATTCGGTCAATTCCTTTCCAAAACATCCACCATTGGGTCCGCTTCACATTGTCCGAGGTAGCAAGCGGAGAAACGTCACGACGAAAAATCCGAGCTGGTTTGACTTCGCGGATCGTCAACAGCGGCCAAAGTACAAAGAGCAGCGTGGATAACATGCCCAAGACCAATCCCTTTGCAAGAGGAGCGAAGGCAATATCCATCCCATTCGTCGCGAGTCCCAATTGGTCAAGAAGTTCCGATGCCATCATCGCCGCCATCATCCACGGAAGTCCTTGGTGGAGCAGCAGCCCCACCATCAGGCCGACCAAGCTTCCAATCAGCCCAAGAATCATCGCCTGCAATCCATAGGTCCAAATGATCGTAGGAGACTCTGCGCCGACCGTCTTCAAGATGGCGATCGTATTCAACTTTTCCCGCACAAAGGCATGAACCGACGTAGCGACCCCCAGACCTCCTACAAACAGCGCCGTCAATCCGATCAAGCCCAAATAACGGGTCAGCTGCTCCAAAGACTGCTTTAATTGTGGTTGTGCCTCTCGGTAACTCGATACGCGAACAGAGTCGGGCGCAAGTCGTCCCCTCAGCTCGTAGAGCAGAGGCTCGGGTGCCATCGTGTTTGGGACTTTCAGCAGATATCGCTCACGAATCCTGCTGCCCACCTTGATCAGTTCGGCCGCAGCAAGCCCCTCTCGTGAGATCAGGACTCGAGGACCAAGGCTGAAGGCGTTCGCCATGCGATCCGGTTCCGTCCTGACCAGGCCGGTGATGATGAACAGACCTTGTCCGATTCTAAGCTGATCTCCCATCGCGAGTCCCATCCGGATCAGGAGAGACTCCTGCACGACCACTCCAAAACAGGTACGGTCGGGGCACCCGCGAGTTTGCCCACCAAGAAGATCCGCTAAGTCTCTCTGTGGCTCCACTCGGAGCGTGCCATACAGCGGATACTGAGGCTCGACTGCTTTGAGCTCAATGATCTGAGTCGGCTGCCCACTGCTGGATGACTCAGCCCTTGCCGCCATCGCGATGAGCTCACTGACATGGGTAAGAATGACGTCACGATCGCTCAAGGAATCAAGAACTTCCTGACCCTTGGGACTCATCAAGTGAGAGAGTCGGATTTCAAGGTCGCCTCCAAGTAGACCGCGCGCTTCCTTGGTCACGGCTCGTTCTACCTGCGTTCCGAACAGAGATACCCCGGTCACTGCTCCCACACCGATCGCAATACAGACTAAGAAATAGAGAAAGTGTCGCCATGCCGCGCGCGTCTCTCGCCATGCCATGTTGAATACAAAAGACGTCATGAGCCGAACGTGGGGAGGGATTCCAACGATAACGGATCGACAGAGGGCACCTGATCCGCGCTTGACGAACCTGTCGAGTGGTCGTTGAGGAACTCCGAAGCTGCTGGCATGCTGTCAGACTCAAGGTGCCCGTCGCGGAGCGACAGCACACGCTGCATCGATGAGGCCAGTGCCACGTCGTGTGTCACAAGCACAAGGGTGGTGCCACAATCCCGGTGGAGTGAAAGCAGTAACTCGATGACGTGGGTACCGGTAGAACTGTCGAGGTTCCCCGTCGGCTCATCCGCCAATAAGATAGGCGGTCGACAGGCAAAAGCCCGGGCCACGGCGACTCGTTGCTGTTCTCCTCCAGATAACTGCACCGGATAGTGCCCCATACGGTCGGACAGCCCGACCGCAGCCAACAATTCAGACGCACGATTATCGGCACGGCTCGCCCCGTTGAGTTCCAGTGGAACCGAGACATTCTCCATGGCTGTAAGGGTCGGGATGAGATGAAACGATTGGAAGATATAGCCTACCTTTTCACGTCGAAAGCGGGCCATCCGACTCTCACCCATCGTCGTGATCTCCGTTCCATCCAGTTGAATTGCCCCGGTGGTCGGTCGATCGAGGCCGGCCATCAAACCAAGCAACGTCGACTTTCCACTTCCTGATGGCCCCACAATGGCCACAGTTTGCTTTGCCGGGATTTCAAAGGTGATGCGATCAAGGATCGTGACCGAACGACTTGCCGCGGACAAGACCATTGAAACATTCTTCACGGTGATCATCAAAAACCTTGTTTGCCTTTCGAGATGAGAGGACTAGGAATGATATTATACTGTAGAGAGTCGCTGATCGAGTATTGCTACAGATTACCAGTGCACCGATTTTATAACATGTTCCTGTCGGCCTTCTTGATTCTCCTTTGGCCGCTCACTTCGGAAGCGATCTCTTCTTCAGCCTCGGACGACAGACCCCGCATCGTGGCGTTTGGCGACAGTCTCACGGCCGGACTTGGGGTCGAGACCCATGAATCGTATCCGGCTCAGCTCCAACGTAGACTGGACAGCCTTGGCTACCACTATCGGGTGATCAACGCCGGTGTCAGCGGTGACACGACGGCGGGTGGGCTTCGACGAGTACCCTGGATCCTCAACAACAAGCCTGAGCTGGTGATACTCGAATTGGGCGCGAACGATGGGCTTCGAGGGCTCTCGGTCGACCACGCAAAAAGCAATCTTCGTCAGATCATTCGACAATTACAAGATGGCGGTACGACAGTTGTCTTGGCTGGGATGAAGCTGCCGCCGAATTACGGACATGACTACACGGCACGGTTCGAGGCTATGTACCGGATGCTGGCCAAGGAGTACGACCTTGCCTTGATCCCCTTCTTCCTCGAAGGCGTAGGCGGTTCGTCCTCGTTGAATCAGGCCGACGGCATTCATCCGACTAAGGAAGGCTATGAGATCATCGTCGATCAAGTACTCAAGGCCCTACGGCCGGTACTGAACGAACGGCTACGCAAGCCCTCGGAAGTTCAGAGGCAAAGTTGAAGAGGAGACCACTCGATCGGAATCAGATGAAACTGCAAAATACAAGACACAGCGGCATAAGTCGGGTGGCCGAATCGCTGTTCCCTACGATTTCTTGAAAAAAGTGTCGTAGACACCGTACGCAAGGACCACTCCAATCAGCGTATAGTACAAGCCTGTGATTCCGCTATAATCAGGGGCCCCTCCTCCCTCTGGGGCGTTCGCCAACGCCGGTAAAGCTTGGAGCACCAAAGCCCCCATCAACAGGCTTGCTCGCGAAAGTTGCCGTTTCATCTCTTCCCCCCTTTCCCAATCCGCACGACAAAAGTGTGGTGCATTCTACTGGATGCCGGCTTGAAGGCGCAAGCGGAATCGGGGCGAGGTAGAATCGGCGCAAGCAAGGACGGGGCAATTTGCTATTCGCGGCGAGGAAACGAGACAGCTGACTGAAGCGCTTCAGCCACATCCTTAAACGAGCTGACAAGCTTGTCGAGCTGAGAACCCTTCTGGAGCATATCACCCGTACCAGCCCGCATTTGACCGGCATGTCGTACGACTTCTGCAGTCAACTCGCTTACTCTGGTGAGCACCTCCTTGTAGGAATCCACTTCGCGCTGAAGTTCCCGAGTGGTGGCCTGCGCAGCATTGCTCTCTCGCTGAGAGGTTTGGCATTGTTGGGTGAGGCGTCCAACGTCCGACTCACGGTCTTTCAACTGAGATTCAAGGCTCGTCATGACCTCTTCACTTTCTCTCCGTCGATCCTCAAGGTTCCTAATCGCTTGAATCCATGTTGAGATCGCTCCAGGACTGACTGCGGGAGGACCGGGAAGAGGCTCCTGCCTTTCAAGCGCTTTCGTCGCAGGTTGTAACCATTCCACAAAGACCATGATATCGCTCAGTTTTATGTCGGACGGGATCGAATGCCCGGTGGTTCTTTTCCCATTATCAGAAGGTCCCCTCGGAGAAGCCGCTATCGCGTCCTTCGCAAGGCTGGAGTTACGGGATTGAGGAGGCTGGGCCCATCGTCGGTATTCCAGCAGCACCGCGATGCAATGGCGGCACATGGGCTCTTCCGGAAGCGTGCAGGAACATTTCGAGACGAGGTGACCGTCCTTCAGTCGGATGTTCTGCTCGTACAGACCGGAATTGCCGATGACGGTGGACATGATCTGGGAATCATCGGCCTCAACGATACGGACTCGGTTCGCAGTCAAGTACTGGTGGGCAATTTGAAACGCCGAGGCACTCGACACGGCCTGGATCATTTCAGAGGTTAACAATCCAAGTCGCTCGGCACTGCAGGAAATCTTGTTTCGCATCTAAACGCGCTGCGTTCTTGGGCAAGCATCATGCATGACCGCCTCAGTGTGACGAGCGAGTTGAATCCTGTCAAGCATTGACCGGTTTTGCGTTACCCTCCCTCTACTTGGCCGTCGGCAGAGAAAGGCTCTGAGTTTTTCTACCGACAGAGTTTGGCCGAACTGGACTTGCCCATGGGTGTCAACCAAATATAGTCCGCGATGGCTTCCTGCATGAGAGCCTGGACATCGGATGTCTTGGCTGGCTCGAACGACATCATGTAAATCGTGGTCTGTTTGACCTCCCCTCCCAGGCGCCTGGCGACCCGCTTCGGCACGGGGAGGTTATATTGGATATGACCCGCACCCGTGTAGCTGACGATCATACGACGAGAGCCGTCGTTTTCGTGGCGAACTGCTTCTAGCCTGATGGCCAACGTTCTCGCCATACCTTCATCCCGAACCATCGATGCCTCATACATCGTTTGGTAGTGCTCCTCGGTTCCGCCGTGACACCGTCTCAACTGATCGACAATCCTCTCGCGGTACGCTGGATCGTCGACAATCTCCTCCTGGAGGATACGCCACGGTGCCCATTCGGACTCTTGCCTGGCCTGGTCGAGCCCCTCTTTCACGACTCGACGAATCAATGGCTTGGGTGGATTCATCGCCTGGACGGACAAATGTCGCTCTTGAGCAAACCTCACCAATGGCGCATAGTCCTCAAACGCTCCACCCCAATTTTGCTTCCACCGTACCTGTTCCAAAAACTCGTGCGTGTCCGACTGAGGTGTCGAGACGTAGTCATCGAGCGCCGGTTGACCGTCCCAGCCGAACATCTCCATTCCAATGGTGGGTTCAATGCCGTCGGCAACCAATTGCTTCAATACTTTGAGCGCCGCTTCGATATGGTATGGATTGTGATGTTCCTCTCCCAGATAAACAATGTCGGACTGTTCCAGCCTCGTGATGATTTCCGGAAAGGGAACCGCACGACCGGTTTGGCTTTCGAGGATCTGCCAGGGCTGCCATTCCTCTTCGACAACGGGACCCAAGTCGCCGTCGTGCTCCGCCTCACAGACGATCGGGAATGCCAGAAGCCCTACGAACAAGCCCAGCATGACGATCGATTGTCGACACAGTGAATTGACAGAGAGTATTCGAGCGCTCATGAAATCACTCCTACCATACAGAATGAACGTGAACAAGCGGGCTTGACCCTGAAGCTTGATGATTACTATCCTCCTGCATCATACAGTCTCATTGATACCTCACACACAGCCCATTACGCTCCCATGAGTCGCGACCCACTCGCAGAATTCCGCCGTATCGTAACTCTTCGGGCACATCAGTCCCCCGAACAATGGGAGGCTTCAAAGAAGTTGCTGGAAGAAACCACCTTTCCCTCCACCATCGCACGACTGTGTGAGGCAGTTCGGAACAAAGAGCTTCCGCCTTCAGTGAAAGAAAGCTTGTTGTGCCTATTTGAGGGGCCCAGGCCACGGAGGATTCAGGATCTCGATGGAGCAGGCCTCAAATCCGTCACCGGTCTTCCTCCGTCCAAAGCAGCACGTGCGCTTGCCGTCTTCTTTGGCCTGGTGCCGACAGCCACCGCAAAATGGCCTGTGGCTAATCTGTCGAGCGAGGAAGTCGAGGAAGCGGTGCGCAATCTGGACAATCCGTTCGACCTCCTTCGTCGCGCTGACGTGGCGTCGGTGTTGGAGATTGGAGCCGGCGATCTCTCATTCGCCGAGGAGATCGTCGATCTGTACACCTCTGAGCTCAAACAACGAGAGCGACCGTTCATCGTCCACTGCCTTGACCGACTCGATCCTCGTTCCAAACTTGGCGGTCCGCTCCATGCGAATCCGGAGAGATTACAAAAGTTCCAGCGGACAGAGGGCCTATCCTTCTCATTCTTTGGTGATCAAGACATGTTTGAACTTAAAGAACTTGATAAGCAGGAGTTCTTAGCCCCACGATACACTATCGCCACCTGTTGGGCGCCGGCCACACCGACATTTGCCTATGAACCATCCAGGCTCTCTGAGACTCTCATTCGCAGTGAGCTGGAGCACTCCAAAGGCACATTTCACCGGACACGTTTTGGCAAAGAACCGGCGCTCGAAGTCCTACATGCCGACCGTGCTCTTCTCTTCCCACCATGGAAGTTTGACATCGTCGGACCCCTGGCCCTCCTGAACCTGCTCGCCTGTCGCGGATTACTGTGTGTGCTGGGGGCAGTGGATGCGCAAGTATTTTGGGAAATGCTCGCGCAGTTGCTGGAGGACCCACGTCATCGTCCACGAGACCAACCCTTTGGCTCCGTCAATCTGCCCAAGATCTTCGGCGAGGTCTATCATGCTCTCGCCCGTCTGCAGATCGGCGAATCAATTGACTTGGCTGAAGTAGCGGCCCTTCGGCGTCACTATCTTCGATCGAACTCATCTCCCTCCATGGACTGTGTCGCCCGCCATTTTCGGTATGTCCGCATCAGCCGAGGAGCCATCTTCCCTGGCATTCCGGCGAGCAGCACTGCGCGGAAGTTTTTCGGCATGGTGGAAGAAGTGCCTCCCTGGATGCTCACGCTTGTTCCGGCCTAGAACTTGGGCGTAAGCCCCACGGCTCGTTGCTATCGGCATAGGGACGAAAACACACCAATAATTGACCGTTTTTCGACCTATTGTTAGACTTCGATCGTGTCCGATCACCAAGCAATTCTCAAGCGACACCCCGCGCTTTAGTCCCAACATGAATTCGACGCAGACCATTCGAGCCGTCCAGGACAATATTGCGCGAGTGATCAAGGGCAAACCGCATGTGATCGAAATGACCCTGGTCGCGCTCCTGGCGCGCGGACATCTCCTCCTCGAAGACGTACCGGGAGTGGGAAAAACAACACTGGCGCATAGTCTTGCGAGATCGCTTGATTGCTCCTTCAAACGGATACAGTTCACGAGCGATCTGCTGCCGTCCGATATTGTGGGAGTCTCGATATTCAATCGTCAGAAACAAGCCTTTGAATTCATGCCGGGGCCGATCTTCGCCAACATCGTCCTCGCCGATGAGATCAATCGCACGACGCCGAAAACGCAGAGCAGTCTGTTGGAAGCGATGAGCGAAGCGCAGATTTCATTCGACAATAAGACCCATCCCTTGAGTCAGCCTTTCATGGTCATTGCAACGCAGAATCCCGCCGAATACCATGGCACCTTTCCGCTTCCGGAGTCGCAGCTGGACCGATTCTTGATGCGACTTCGCATCGGCTATCCGTCGCCGGAGGAAGAAAAAAAGGTCCTCGACCGACCGCAATCGCTTCATCCGGCCGAAACGCTCCAACCGTTGCTCACGGCTCATGATGTCCTTCTGCTCCAGGAACAGGTCGATCAGGTTCTCATGGAGGAAAGCATCACGGACTATCTCTTGGCAATCGTCCAGAGCTCCAGGCAGTCGGACCTGCTGTCATTGGGGGTGAGTACCAGAGGGGCGTTGGCCTTGAGTCGGGCTGCTAAAGCATTGTCGCTCGTCCGTGGAAGGACCTATTGCCTGCCGGACGATATTAAGGAGCTGGCTCCGATCGTGCTTTCTCACCGCATCATGGTGGCCCGCGCGCAAGGGTTGCATCAAGGCAGTTTTGAGCAGGCTGAACGAATTATCCTGGATCTGGTCGACACGATTCCCGTCCCTGTTTAGCTCTACCCCGAAGCCTCTGTCCTCACAGTGGAGCTGGTCGTACATGCTGGGTCGCCCTCCTTCCTTCATCCGTCGATTGTTTCGTCACCGGAGAACGAGCGTGACCTCAGAAGGCGCTCAATTCTTGCTTTTTACCCTGGCGATCGGCGTCGCTGCCATCAACACCGGCAACAATCTCTTCTACCTGTTGTTCGCGATGATGCTGAGCCTCATCTTGCTTTCTGGAATTGCGGCGGAACACTGTTTGCGACGGTTGGAATTCCATCGTTATCTTCCACATCAGCTCATTGTGAATGAACCGACCAGTATCACACTGGTCGTGAGGAACAGAAAGACATGGCTCCCAAGTTTTTCGCTGAAGCTGTTCGATATCAGCGACGGCCATGAAATGGGCCGAGGTCTGGAGATTTCGCAACTACTTCCTGGCACCAGCAGACTGGTATCGTATTCTTTCAATCCCGCGCGGCGTGGCCGGCTGCAATTGGACGGAGTCTGCGTCGGGACGGAATTTCCGTTCGGATTCTTCAAGAAACAAACCTTTTACCCGCTCGAGGAAGCAGCCATCGTCTGTCCCGAAATCAAGCCGATCGATGAGGGTCTCTTACGGGGTCTTCTCACGGCAGGACCGGAACGAAGCGCCCACAGACGCGGGTATGGCAATGATTTGTATAATCTCCGTCTGTATCAAGCCGGGGATGATTCGCGGAAAATCCATTGGCCGACCACGGCGCGGACAGCCCAATTGACGGTCCGAGAAACCGAGGCCGAAGATCAACGCCGAGCCACTGTGTATTTACCGACGGTGGCCCCAGTGAGTCACGATGCGCTGTTTGAACAGGCGGTCTCTCTCACGGCCTCCCTCGTTCATCACCTGGCGCAGCAGGGATATATTCTTCAGCTCTTCGTCGGGCCGTCGCGGTCGTCCTTCGGTCAAGGCAACCTCCACCTTTTGGAACTTCATAGAATGCTCGCTGTCTGCGAACGGACCTCGCCTTATGTACAGTCCGCCATGCCAGGAGAGTTGCCGAGAACCCCTGTAGATCTCAATGGAGCCACAATCATCGTCGTGCAGTCATGGCTGGGACCAGAGGATACCAACCCCGAACACCTCACTATACTGACTAACGGATCCGTCGTTGCCGGAGTCCCACATGCCGTTTGATCAGGCCCATCGGTTTGCATCGATTTGGCTGGCTACCACGTCCTTCATCGGATTGACGCTTGGAGCTGGCCTACCGGAATGGCTGGCTGCGCTGACGGGGGCCTCGCTGATCCTTGCTCTTTTACGGAACAGAGTGGGCAAGGCCGTGGACCGACTTGCCGCCCTTACGTCAATTTCAACCACCAGATGGAATCTTCTCGTGATCATCGGATTCGTTGGATTCTGGGTGGATGTCCTGTGGGTCTCGAGCGAACTGCTCCCGGCAGGAATTCACTTCCTCATGATCCTCATGATCATCAAGTTGTTCAACCTCGAGCTTCGCCGCGATTATCAGCATCTCTACGCCATCAGTCTCGTAGCGATCCTGGCTTCCGGCTCCCTCACGACGGATCTGTGGTATCTCCCCATTTTCTTGCTCTATCTCTTGGCCGCTGTGTGGACGTTGCTCCTGTTTCAGCTGGCCAAACATCCGGAGGAAACGCGGGTGTTCGCGATGTCGGCCCTCACCCGACCGCAACCTCCTGCATCGGCCGGCCAGGTGACGCCGGAACTCTTTTGGCTTGCGAACGGGCTTGCCCTCGCCGCCTTTGGTTTGACGTTGGCGATTTTTTTTGCGATTCCCCGAGTCAGTGCCGGGTTCTACCAAAAGGGCTTTGGGGAGAACATGCGCACTTCGGGATTCTCCGAAACAGTGAACTTGGGAGAGATCGGGCCCATCAAGCGAGATCCCACTATCGTGATGCGAGTCGAGTTGCCCGATGGCTTCCGAAACGAAGCGGGCCGGTTTTACATACGAGGTGTGGCATTCGATCAATACGACGGCAAGGCCTGGACGAATCGGCTGAGCAACCGGCGGACTTTGAACGACGACGGGACCGGGACGTTCGTCCTCCGCGGTAGTCGATCTCCTGCGCCTCGCCTCGGCGAAACCATCCGGCAGAATATCCTTTTGGAGCCGCTCGACACCGTCGTTCTTTTTGCTGCTCCTCATATCGAGAGAGTCACTGGAAAATTCCCCAGCGTCCAGTCAGACCCAAGCGGTTCGGTCTATTTACCGTTTCCCAGTTCGTCGCGAATCGAGTATTCCGTTCTTTCCCGTTCCAATCCGGTCCTACCAACGGATCTCAGTTCGGAATCCAGCCTCTACCCTGAAACGTTTGCCCGACATTTCTTGCAGATGCCTGCTCAATCCGAGAGGATCGCGGTCCTGGCTCAGGAAGTCACTCGCGCACAACGTCCGACGTACGATAAAGCCAACGCCATCCAATCGTTCCTGACGCACAACTTTCGCTATAGCCTTGATGCGCCTCTGGCTGAGCTGGACCATCCGCTCGAAGAGTTTCTCTTCATCCGAAAAACCGGCTATTGCGAACACTATGCGACCGCCATGGTGATGATGCTCCGGACCATTGGAATCCCGGCGCGCCTCGTCACGGGGTTTCTCGCCACCGAGTGGAACGAATACGGCAACTACTACCTGGTCAGACAGCAAGACGCCCACGCCTGGGTGGAAATGCACCTGCCGAATTCTGGATGGATCACGATGGATCCAACTCCACCCTCCGCCGAAAGTATCGGCAGCGGGTCCTCTGCATGGCATGCGCTGGAACGAATGATGGATACCGTCAGGCTCCAGTGGAGCCGATTCTTTGTGCAGTACAGTGCGGCGGATCAGCTTGCCGTTGTGCGGCAATTGAAAGCGGGAGGTACATCGGCCCGAAACAAGGCACTCGATTCCATGAGCGCGCTATTCAGCCCATTTCTAGCCATGCTTGGAGGAGTTACGGAATACGCATTTAAGGGAACGGTACGGTCTTTGGCCGAGGTGCTTGTGCCCGCTCTGATCGGCCTTGGCTTTCTGCTTTGGCTAGGAATCAAGCGGCCCTGGACCAGAGGGGTGACAGGTATCAAGACGACTCCCGACGAGCAGGTCATCGTACAGCTCTACGGACGAATGATCAGCCACCTCGGTCGGAAGGGCTTTTCTAAACTCACTGCGATGCCGCCCCTTGAGTTCGCCCGCCTCACTCAGGAACGATGGCACGAGGCCGGTTCCGCGGTCGCCTCCATTACAGAGCTCTACTGCCGAGCACGATTCGGTCGGACTTCTCTCACCAGAGAGGAACTGTCCCTCGCCGAAGACCATCTTCGCTACCTGATCACGTTGCAGAAACCGTAGGGGTATGGAATTGACGAGTGATCGTTGTCAGCCTTCCCCCGCCCTATTGTTCACTTCTCCGAAAGCCGGTATCCTTGCGCGCGTCAAATACCTGATCGATCCTCAAGAAACCTCTGGCAATTGCCCAAGACGGGATTATGCCCATGAGCAATGGTGATCTGAACTGGATTGCAAACTTCATCTGGGGGATCGCGGACGATGTGTTGCGCGATCTCTATGTGCGTGGGAAATATCGAGATGTCATCCTGCCGATGACCGTGCTTCGCCGGTTAGATGCAGTGTTGGAGCCGAGCAAGCAGGCAGTGCTCGATATGAAGGCCTCGCTGGATAAGGCCAAGGTCGTTCATCAAGATCCGGCGCTGCGGCAGGCAGCCGGTCAGGATTTTTACAACGCATCCAAGTTTACACTTCGCGATCTCAAGGCCCGTGCAACCCAACAGCAGCTCAGAGCCGATTTCGAGGCCTATCTGGATGGTTTCTCGCCCAACGTCCAGGACATCCTGGACAAGTTCGAGTTTCGCAATCAGATTCCACGACTTTCGAAGGCCGATGCCCTTGGCACGTTGATCAACAAATTTCTTTCCCCGGACATCAACCTCAGTCCCAATCCCATCAAGGACCCAGATGGCTCGGTGAAACATCCGGGCCTCGATAATCATGCGATGGGGACGATTTTTGAGGAGCTGGTCCGACGGTTCAACGAAGAAAATAACGAAGAAGCCG
Source organism: Nitrospira sp. (assembly GCA_029194725.1). Lineage (GTDB taxonomy): Bacteria > Nitrospirota > Nitrospiria > Nitrospirales > Nitrospiraceae > Nitrospira_D. The sequence continues at coordinate 116,100 of JARFXQ010000009.1, forward strand.
GCGAACACTGGACACCGCGCGATGCCGTCAAGCTCATGGCGAAGCTGATCTTCCTGCCGATCGCCGACAAGATCGAGTCCGGCACCTATTTGCTCTACGACGGAGCCTGCGGGACAGGCGGCATGCTGACGGTGGCGGAAGACACGCTGCAACAACTCGCGAGCGAGCACAAGAAGAAGGTAGCGACTCATCTCTATGGGCAAGAGATCAATGCCGAGACCTATGCCATTGCAAAAGCCGACTTTCTGTTAAAGGGAGAAGGCGAGGCGGCGGACAACATTGTCGGTGGACCGGAACACTCCACGCTGGCGAACGATGCTTTTCCTTCGCGTGAATTCGATTTCATGCTCTCGAACCCGCCCTACGGTAAGAGTTGGAAAAGTGACCTCGAACGTCTGGGTGGGAAGGACGGCATCAAAGACCCACGGTTCGTCATTCAACATGCAGGAGAAGCTGAGTATTCGTTAATCACACGATCCAGTGACGGTCAAATGCTGTTCTTGGCCAACATGCTGTCGAAGATGAAGCACAAGACCAAGCTCGGCAGCCGCATTGCTGAGGTACATAACGGCTCATCGCTCTTCACGGGAGACGCAGGCCAGGGAGAAAGCAATATTCGCCGTTGGATCATCGAGAACGATTGGCTCGAAGCCATCATCGCCCTGCCCCTGAACATGTTCTACAACACCGGCATCGCCACCTATATTTGGGTGCTGACTAACCGAAAGCCGGAGCATCGCAAAGGCAAGGTTCAACTCATCGATGCCACCCAGTCGTTCAAGCCGCTGCGCAAGAACCTTGGCAAGAAGAACTGCGAGTTATCGGATGACGACATCAGGCGTATCTGCCAGACCTTTCTCGACTTCAAAGAGACCGAGCAATCGAAAATCTTCCCCAACGCCGCCTTCGGCTATTGGAAGGTCACGGTCGAGCGGCCGCTCCAGCTCAAGGGCATTGATCCGACCCGAGCCCATACACCCAAAGAGATTAAGGCACTGAGGGAGACTGCCGAGCGGAATGAGAACGCGCCGCCTGTCATCAAGAAAGTGCATAAAAGGGATTCCAAGCCTGATCCGCTGCGCGGACTATTCGAGAAGACAATTGACGGCAAGCCGTATGTCGTCGAATACGAGCCCGATACTGAACTCCGCGATACGGAGCAGATCTCGCTATTAGAGGAAGGCGGCATCGAGGCTTTCATCAGGCGAGAAGTTCTCCCTCATGTGCCGGACGCTTGGTATGACCCCGAAAGCGTGAAGACCGGCTACGAGATCAGCTTCACCCGCTACTTCTACAAACCTCAGCCTCTCCGATCTCTCGAAGAGATTCGAGCCGACATCCTGGCGCTGGAAAAGGAAACGGAGGGGTTGCTAAGTGAGATTATTGGGGGCGAGAAGGCATGACGCCTTACGACCCTCAACACCATCATCGACGTTCCATTCGATTGAAAGGGTACGATTATGCCCAGGCCGGAGCATATTTCCTGACCCTGTGCACAAAGGACCGAGCCTGCCTGTTCGGCGACATCGTTGACGGCCTCATGGTGTTGAATGTGGCAGGAAGGGTTGTGGATGAATGTTGGAAGGCCATTCCTTCACATTTTCCCCATGTCGGATTGGACACATTTGTCATCATGCCGAACCATTTTCACGGGGTTTTGAGGATTGTAGGGGCGAAACATCTTTCGCCCCTACCCTCACGACGCCTCGGCACAGCAAACACGATTGGGTCTGTCATCCGAGGGTTTAAGATCGGGGTCACCAAATGGATGCGGGCGAACACCGATATCCACCACGTATGGCAACGTAATTATTACGAACATGTCATTCGGGACGAAACCTCCGTGAACCGTATCCGAGAATACATTGCCGATAATCCAGCGTCTTGGGCGGATGATCCCGAGAATCCCCACCGGATCGGATCGGCCGATGTGGATCATTCCACAGATGCACGGGTGAACAATGTAGGGCGGCACAGGTTCCAATCTTCGTAGGGGCGAAAGATATTTCGCCCCTACCATCACGACGCCTCGGCATATCAACCATGATGTGGATCATTCAAAGATGCCGAGGCGAAAGACAGATTCCCAATTCACATAGGGGCGAAGAATGTTGCGCGGCAGGCGAGGAAAACATGAGGACCTGGTGGACAGATTCCCCATCTCCGTAGGGGCGAAAGATATTTCGCCTCTACCAATGGGACGAATCTTCCCTGGACCGTATCAGGGAATGCAATGTGGATCATCCCAAAGATGCCGGGGCGAACAATGTTGTGCGACAGACGAACGGAACATGACCCGATCTTTGTAGGGGCGAAAAATGTTTCGCCCCTACCCGCCCCAACCAATGGGAAATGACCGACACCCATGATCGCCGATCTCAAACCCTATCCAGCTTACAAAGACTCCGGCGTGCCGTGGCTGGGCAAAGTGCCTTTGACGTGGGTCATTGCACGCAATGGTGGGCTGTTTGTACAGCGAAATGAGACAGGATTTGCCCATCTTCCGATCTTGGAGGTCTCACTCAAGACCGGCGTCCAGGTGCGAAACTTTGACGAAAGCGGGCGGAAACAGGTGATGTCCGATCGCGACAAGTACAAGCGAGCTTCCAAAGGCGATCTTGCCTACAACATGATGCGAATGTGGCAGGGTGCGATAGGAATGGCACCGACCAACGGGCTCGTGAGCCCTGCATACGTCGTCGCTCGGCCGTTGCGAGGAGTCGAACCGAGGTTCTTCCTGTATCTGTTCCGGACCGATGCCTACATGGGCGAGGTCGATAAGTTTTCTCACGGAATCGTAAAAGACAGGAACCGGCTTTACTGGGAGGACTTCAAGCAGATGCCTTCGCCGGTTCCGCCGCTGGAAGAGCAATCCGCCATCGTCCGGTTTCTCGACCATGCCAACCGGCGAATCAGGCGCCACATTCGCGCCAAGCAGAAGCTGATCAAGCTGTTGGAGGAGCAGAAGCAGGCCATCATCCACCGCGCGGTCACTCGCGGCCTCCCTTCGACAGGCTCAGGGCAGGCAACAACTAACGTCCGCCTCAAGCCCTCCAGCGTCGAATGGCTGGGCGACGTGCCGGAGCATTGGGAGATACAGCGGCTTAAGACCCTCTGCAAAATGAGAAGCGGAGACGGCATCACAGCAATGGCAATCGAGCCTGCGGGTGACTACCCGGTCTACGGTGGGAATGGCGTGAGAGGCTATACATCGAGCTTCACTCACGACGGTGACTTCGTCCTGATCGGCCGACAGGGTGCGCTCTGCGGAAATGTGCATCTTGCGCGGGGCCGCTTCTGGGCCTCAGAGCACGCCGTTGTTGCATCTCTTAGCTCTGGTTATATCCTTGAGTGGTTCGCCGCGATCTTGATGGTGATGAATCTGAATCAGTATTCTGTCGCCGCCGCCCAGCCTGGGCTCGCAGTTGAACGTGTTCTGAACCTTTGGCTACCAGTACCTCCTACGGACGACCAAAGGCGTATTGCTAGTCAAATCCAGGATGAGACATCCAACATCAACCATGTGGTCGTCTGCACGCAACGCGAAATCGACCTCCTCCGCGAGTATCGCACCCGCCTGATCGCAGATGTGGTCACCGGCAAGCTCGATGTGCGGGAGGCAACGGCCAAGCTGCCGGATGAGACCGAGGAACCTGAATCGCTCGATGAAGCGGAAATGACTGTTGAAGGTGACGATGAGACAGAAGGCACCGACCTTGATGCTGAGCCTGAAGAGGCCGAGGCGTGAGTACCGACACCAGCGAGAAGGGTCTTGAAAGCCTCATCGTCACGGCGATGACGGGCCAAGCGTCTGGCGAACCGCCACCCCCCGGCGAGAGCATTAGTCTTATCCGGGAACGCTATGGTGGGACCGGATGGATTCCGGGTCAGGCCCAAGACTACGACCGCGAGTTCTGCGTAGACCTTCCGCAGCTCAGCGCCTTCCTGCATGCCACCCAGCAGAAAGTTGCCGAAGCGCTTGATCTCACTAACGATAGCCCGACTCGCCGTAAGTTTCTTGCCAGGCTTCAAGGAGAGATCTCGAAGCGCGGCGTGATCGACGTGCTCCGACATGGCGTGAAGGACGGACCGCACCATGTCGAACTGTTCTTCGGTACACCCTCGCCCGGCAATGAGAAGGCCGAGGCGCTTTACGCTGCCAATCGCTTCTCTGTCACTCGGCAGCTCCGCTACAGTCGTGATGAAACCCAGCGTGCGCTCGACCTTGCCCTGTTCCTCAACGGGCTTCCCATCGCCACGTTTGAACTCAAGAACAGCCTGACCAAACAGACGGTGGAAGACGCCGTCGAGCAATATAAGCGCGACCGCGACCCGCGAGAGAAGCTCTTCGAGTTTGGACGCTGCATCGTCCACTTCGCTGTGGACGATCATGAAGTGCGGTTCTGCACGCATCTGAAAGGGAAAAGCTCGTGGTTTCTTCCCTTCAATCAAGGCTGGAATGACGGGGCGGGCAATCCGCCTAATCCTCACGGGATTAAGACCGACTACCTGTGGCGGAAGATCCTCACACGTGAAGGGCTGACCGACATTCTTGAGAACTATGCGCAGATCGTCGAAGAGAAGAATGAGAAGACCGGCAAGAAGAAGGCGCTCCAGATCTGGCCACGCTTTCATCAGCTCGACGTAGTACGCAAGCTTCTTTCCGATGCACGACAGCATGGAGTCGGACGGCGGTATCTGATCCAGCACTCGGCGGGCAGCGGCAAATCCAATTCCATCGCCTGGTTGGCCCATCAGCTCATCGGCCTACGCAAGGATGACGCCTCGGCGTTCGACTCGATCATCGTGGTGACCGACCGGCGCATCCTCGATAAGCAGATCCGGGACGCGATCAAACAGTTTGCCCAGGTGGGGGCGACTATCGGGCACGCTGAGCACTCGGGAGACCTGCGGAAGTTCATCGGTGAGGGGAAGAAGATCATCATCTCTACGGTCCAAAAGTTTCCGTTCATCTTGGATGAGATCGGCAGCGAGCAACGTGGAAAGAAGTTCGCGATCGTCATCGATGAAGCGCATTCAAGTCAGGGCGGGCGGACCTCGGCGGCGCTCAGCATGGCGCTTTCTACCGCCGGTGCCGAGGATGAGGACGAGACCACAGAGGATAAGATCAACCGGATCATGGAGGCTAAGAAGCTCTTGCCCAACGCCAGCTACTTCGCCTTTACCGCGACGCCCAAGAACAAGACGCTTGAGATCTTCGGTGAGGCCTTGTCGCCTGATGTCGAAGGGAAGGTGCGTCACCGTCCTTTCCACAGCTATACGATGAAGCAAGCAATCCAGGAAGGCTTCATTCTCGATGTACTGAAGCACTACACCCCGGTAGAGAGCTTCTACAAGCTTGTAAAGAAGATCGAGGGAGATCCGGAGTTCGACACCAAGCGGGCCAGGAAAAAGCTTCGACGGTATGTGGAAAGTCATGACCATGCCATCCGCCTCAAGGCCGAGATTATGGTGGACCATTTTCATGAGCAGGTGTTGGCGCTGAATAAGATCAGCGGGCAGGCCAGGGCGATGGTGGTGACGAGTGGGATCGAGCGGGCCATCCAGTACTATCACGCCTTTCGCGATTATCTGGCTGAGCGAAAGAGTCCTTACAAACCCATTGTCGCCTTTTCGGGCGAGCATGAATACGGCGGCGGGAAGGTGACCGAGGCTTCTTTGAACGGCTTCCCATCAAGCCAGATCGCGGACAAGATTCAGGAGGACCCATACCGGTTTTTAATCTGTGCCGACAAGTTCCAAACGGGGTACGACGAACCGCTGCTCCACACGATGTACGTGGACAAGATCCTCTCCGGGATCACGGCGGTGCAAACGCTCTCCCGCCTCAACCGCGCACATCCACAGAAACATGACGTGTTCGTGCTCGATTTCATGAACGACAGTGACACCATCCAAGAGGCGTTCGCGGACTACTACCGTACGACGATCCTTTCTGAAGAGACCGATCCCAATAAGCTCCATGACTTGAAAGCGGCGCTCGATGGCTATCAAGTCTACGCTCAAACACAAATCGACCAACTTGTGGGGTTGTATCTCGGCGGGGCCGACCGCGACAAGCTTGATCCGATCCTGGATGCCTCTGTCGCCGGCTATAAGAATCAGCTCGATGAAGATGGCCAGGTGGACTTCAAGGGCAAGGCCAAGGCTTTTTTGCGAGCCTATGGGTTCCTCTCCTCGATACTGCCCTATACCAACGCGGAGTGGGAAAAGCTGTCGATCTTCCTCAATTTCCTTGTGTCCAAGTTGCCGGCCCCGAAGGAAGAAGATCTCTCCAAAGGGATCTTGGAAGCCATCGATATGGACAGTTATCGCGTTGAGAAGCAGGCCGTGATGAAGATTCAGTTGCCTGATGACAACGCGGAGATTGAACCCGTTCCCATGACGGGCGGCGGGAGCAAAGCCGAACCGGAACTTGATCGCCTGTCAAACATTCTCAAGACGTTCAATGATCAATTCGGCAACATTCCCTGGACCGACGCCGACCGCGTGCATAGGCTCATCACTGAGGACATCCCAAGTCGTGTTGCCGCTGACAGTGCGTATCAGAATGCGAAGCAGAATTCGGACAAGCAGAACGCCCGTATTGAGCACGACAAGGCGCTCGCGCGCGTGATGACCGCTGTGCTGAAGGACGACACGGAGCTATTCAAGCAATTCATGGATAACGAGTCCTTCAAACGATGGCTGACGGATACGGTGTTCCGAATTACCTATGACAATCCACCAGGAGCATCGTTAGGGCGCAAGCGCCCGAAAGGGGGCAATTGGGAAAATTGAAATCAGCGTTCCGTTTCTTTCGCTCCGGAAGCAATGACCATTGTTAGGAACCTGTTCTGCCGCGTCACAGTCATCAACCATTACGGCGACGCAGCGATGAAGACATTCGAAGTCTCATGAGTGACATAGGGCATGTCGTTGAATTACTTTTCGACTTCACAGAGCCACCAAGGATATGATTCGCTCTGTCGCAGACCGACAGAGGGGCCTGCGAATGGCGAGACGGTACGGGTTGCGGGATGACCAGTGGGAGAAGATCGAGCCCCTGTTGCCTGGGCGTGAAGCGCAGCGCGATGATGTAATGCAGGGGGTGCTGGTCGAGATGGTCAAGAAATTCAGACGATGCAGAGTGTTGGCGGAAATCCCTCGCACGACCGCGGGGGCGAGGAAAAACAGAACCGGTTGTTTGTAGAACCTGTTCTGTACCGGCATTGTGCGGGGATCCCGTGGCGAAATTTGCCGAGCGGTTCTGGGATTTCCGAATGATCCACACGCGCTGAAGTCAACGCGCTATCAGGAACCCTCTCTACGACAAACGTATCGCCAACTTCCTCGGTGCCATCTCTTTCGCGTCCGCCATCACCTGGCTTAATTGATGACACGCCTTAGTGTCGATTACTGACTCTGGAGTCCGCATCATAGTCCTTAGTTGCCAACTCTTTGATTTATGACGATTTCCCACGCTTGATTTGTTCGGGGCATGTTGAGGCTTAGGACCCATCATAGTTCTTAGTGGCCAACTGTTTGAGGCCCGCTTGGATCCATTTTGAAAGATGAAGATTTCTTCACGCTTTCATCATCGATCATTCATTTTCGAGCGGTATGCTTCCTTATGAGTGAAGGGAGGTGAAGGACCTTGACGACTATATTTTTTGCACTCCTCGCGCTGACTGCTGTTTTTGGCTTTATGTATAAGGCGGTGTTCCTCGACGGTGAAAAGTAGATTGAACGGTTCTCCTCTCACGGCTTGAGCATGGAGACCTCGGACGTTCCCACAGGCCGAAGGTATCTGTTTCAAGGGGCGTCGTGCCCTCGTCACGTTGTTCACGAGCGGCGGCACGGCGCGGTTTCGTTGTTGCCGGATTAACTCGTAGAGGTAGAGGAGGAAAAATCTCCGAACCGCTAAGGCTCTGTGAGCGGTCAGGAATTTCCGGTTCTACTTTCGTTCTTTGATCGCTCGTTCCACTTCGCGACCTGCTTCTCGAGCCTTGATCGAGTCTCGACGATCATGCTGTTTCTTTCCTTTGGCTAATCCAAGTTCGACCTTGGCCTGGCCTCTTTCTGAAAAGTAGATTCGGAGGGGGATCAGGGTGAGGCCTTTTTGCTGAGTTTTCCCGAGGAGCTTGTTGATCTCCTTTCGATGAAGGAGCAATTTGCGAGTCCTGATCGGATCATGGTTCATAATGTTGCCGTGGCTATAGGGGCTGATGTGGCAGTGACGGAGAAAAATCTCCCCGTCTTTGACGTCCGCATAACTGTCTTGTAAGTTCACTCGTCTGTCCCGCAGTGATTTCACCTCGGTGCCCTTGAGCACAATCCCGGCCTCGAACTTCTCGTCGATAAAATAATCGTGGTAAGCCTTCCGATTGGTCGCCACGACTTTCCGATGATCTTCCGTCTCTTTAGCCATAATCCGAAACCGACACCTTGATCTATTTCTCCCCTACCGCCTATGATGCCACATGACCGGCCCAGGTACTCTTGATTCCTTCGGCAGCATCCTCTCAGGGCTGTCCAGCCGGCTCGGTCTCGAATCGAGACTAGTGGAACTTCGTTTACAGCGTCGTTGGTGGAACATCGTGGGAGAGCCCATGGCTTCCCACACCTGGCCGGCTCAGATTCGCTTCAAGAAGCTTTACCTCATCGTTAGGAATTCCGTCTGGCTCCAGCAGTTGACGTTCCTCAAACCAGTACTCTTAGCCAAGCTGCAGGCAGAGTCAGGAACAGGGTCTATCACAGACATTGCCTTTCGCGTCGGCGAGATTCCCGGTGAAACGGAGGCTACCTCTGCAAGTCTTGCCACCGACATCGAGTCCACTCAGTCCGACCAAACTTGGGATGAGTTGGTATCGCTTACCACCATGGTTCAAGATCCGGCGATCCGTGAGCGGCTTAGAGAGGTGATATCGAGATACCCTGCTCAGGCTCCGCGTCGACCGGCAAAGGGGCCGTCACAAGTCCCTTGAAGAGGATCCGTGTGTCGCTGGTGACCTGACCATTCTTGAGGATAGGACCGATTCCTCCTTCTTCATTCTGATCCTGGAGTCGATAGTATCCACGCATCGATCTTTCATAGTCGTGAACGACCGCCGCGTCTCCGCCCAGATACTTCGCCAGGACTTCTGGATCAGTCCGCCTGTGGTCATCGAACACATAAATCACGATGTGTCTATAACGTCCTTCCGGATCGCCCGGAGTTGTCGGGTAGATCTTCATCGGACCGAAATCGCGCGTCTTATGGCCGATCTTTTGAAACCGCTTAACCAGTTTTTCGACCTCGTCATCCTGCGTGCCCGAGGGAACATCCGTCGCCACGAGATAGCTGGACTGAGAACCGATTGTATAGGGAGGAATCGAGCGATCGGGGCGACTGAGATACATCCCTCCCCAGATCAAGGCGAAGGACCCCACGAAGACCGCGAGCGCAAATTTGACGACGATATCCAGTGGCTTCTTCGCATTTGGATCGGCGGGAGGCATGGAAAAGAATACCTGCTCCTGCATTGAACGACTGCCCGGCCGGCTTAGCTTTCGGGGGAGTCCTCCGCGGCGGTCTCTTCTCGTTCGACCGCTTCGGCCAGTCGGGCGACACCTACGACTCGATCTCCCTCCTCATCGAGGTCAAGAATGCGAACCCCTTGAGTATTCCGACCGATTTCGCGAATGTCGTCCACCTTGCAACGAAGCACTTTGCCTTGCGCGGCGATCAACATAATTTCGTCGCCGTCTCGTACTTGCAGAAATCCGACGGCCGGTCCGTTTCGCTCGGTCGTCTTGACGCTGATGATGCCCTTGCCGCCACGGCCCTGAACGCGATATTCGCCAACGGGCGTTCGTTTGCCGTAGCCACCTTCCGTGACGGTCAAGATCGAGGTGGTTGAATCGGGGGTAATGGTTTCCATGCCGATGACTTCGTTCCCCTCTTCGAGCGTGATCCCTTTCACACCATACGCGGTCCGGCCCATCGGTCGTACTTCGTCCTCTTTGAACCGGATGGTAATGCCCTGTTTGGTTCCAAGGAGAATCTCGCGCTGCCCATCAGTCAGTTGAACTTCGATGAGTTTATCGCCTGGTTCCAACCCCAACGCGATGATACCGCCTTGCCTGGGATTGCTGAACGCGGACAGTTCCGTCTTCTTGATAACGCCCTTCCTGGTCCCCATCACGATATAGCGATCGTTCCGGAACTCTTCTACCGGCAAGATGGCCGTCACTTTCTCGCTACCGGACAGGGCGAGCAGATTGACAAGGGCTTTGCCTTTCGCTGCGCGACTAGCCTCTGGAATTTCGTGCACCTTGAGCCAATAGACCTTTCCCGCATCCGTGAAAAAGAGGAGCGAATCATGGGTGGAGGCGGTAAACAGATTTTCGACGAAATCTTCTTCTTTGATGCCCATCCCGATCTTGCCCTTACCGCCTCGTCGCTGCGCGCGATACAGCGAGACGGCATTTCGCTTGATATACCCGGCATGAGATATCGTGACGACCACCTCTTCTTCTGCGATAAGATCTTCGAGGCTGATTTCCGCCTCTTCCTTGACGATCTGGGTGCGCCGTTCGTCCTTATAGGCCTCACGTATTTCGACCAGCTCGTCTTTGATGATGGTCCTGACCAGCGCCTCGCTCGCAAGCACCGACTTGAGATATTCGATCTGCTTCAGCACCTCCTGATATTCTTCGACGAGCTTGGTCCGCTCGAGCTGTGTCAGCCGCTGGAGCCGCATCTCGAGGATCGCGGTGGCTTGGATTTCGGTGAGGTTGAACTGCTGCATCAGTCCGCCCCGGGCTTCCTCGGGCGATTGGGACCGTCTAATAAGTCCGATGACGGCGTCGAGATGGTCGAGTGCGATCTTAAGCCCTTCCAGAATGTGGGCCCGTTCTTCGGCTTTTCGTAGCTCGAACGCCGTCCGCCTCACCACGACTTCGCGACGATGCTCGAGGAAGTGACTCAAAATTTGCTTCAAGTTCAGGATTTCTGGACGATTGTTGACCAACGCGAGCATGATGACGCCGAACGTGGCTTCAAGCTGGGTATGCTTATACAGGTTGTTCAACACCACCAAGGGGATTTCACTCCGCTTCAGCTCGATCACCACCCGCACCCCTTCGCGGTCTGATGACTCATCACGGAGGTCGGAGATCCCCTTGATTCGATCCTCTTGAACCAATTCTGCTATCTTCTCGATCAACTTCGCCTTGTTGACTTGATAGGGAACCTCTGTGACGATCAGGCGCTCGCGCTCGGTGCGCTGGTCGGTTTCCACGACCACTTTCGCCCGCAGCGTCAGGAGACCCCGACCGGTCTCGTAGGCCTCCTTAATGCCGCTCATGCCGTAGATGAACCCGGCGGTGGGGAAATCAGGGCCGGGGATCTTCTTCATCAGTTGGGGGATTGTGACTTCTGGGTTCTCCAACAACAGAAGTAAGCCATCGATGATCTCAGCGACGTTGTGCGTCGGGATATTGGTTGCGTAGCCGACAGCAATACCGCCGGCACCGTTGATGAGCAGATTTGGCACCCTAGTCGGCAGGACCAGGGGTTCTTGTCTTGATTCGTCGTAGTTCGGCCCGAAATCAACGGTTTCCTTATCGATATCGGCCAACATCTCTTCAGCCAGTTTCGTCATGCGGGCTTCGGTGTAGCGCTCGGCGGCCGGCGGGTCGCCGTCCATCGAGCCGTAATTGCCCTGACCGTCGATAAGCGGATAGCGCATGTTGAAGTCTTGGGCCATCCGGACGAGCGCATCGTAGATGGGCATGTTCCCATGTGGATGATAGTTCCCCATGACTTCGCCGACAATCTTGGCGGACTTTCTGTAGGCTCGGTTGGAGGCGAGACTCATTTCATTCATGCCGAACAAGATGCGGCGATGAACCGGTTTGAGCCCGTCGCGCACATCGGGCAGTGCGCGCCCCACGATCACGCTCATGGCGTAGCTCAAGTACGACGAGCGCATCTCGTCTTCGATATCGATATGTTCTAAACGTTCATCGGGGGGCATTCTTCCCTCGGATGCTGAACCTGATCACCGGCTTCGGTCTCGCCGACTACCTACACATCTAAGTTGCGCACTTCGAGCGCATGTTCCTGGATGAAGTTCCTTCGCGGCTCGACTTCGTCACCCATAAGAATTGTAAAGATCTCATCCACGCCGGTGACGTCCTCCAGCTGCACCTTCAAGAGCGTCCGTTTTTCCGGGTCCATCGTCGTTTCCCACAATTGCCCCGGGTTCATCTCACCCAGTCCTTTGTACCGTTGAATACCGAGGCCTTGTTTCCCGAGTTCAAGAATCGTCCTCACCGTCTCAGCGGTCGAAACCAGCTGCCGTTCCTGGCCCTTTGTTTTCAGTTTGTAGGGAGGCCGCCCGAGTCCAACGACGGACGGCGCAAGCTTTTGAAGCTCTCGGAAGTCCGCCGATCCCACCAAGTCATGGTTGACTTCGATGCTGTGCGTCATCCCGTTGGCATGAAGCCCGCACGTGACTTTGTTGGACTGATGTTCTTCATCCGCAAAGATCTCGAACGTTGGTTCTAACTTCGGAAACGCCAGGAGCAGCGAGTTCTTTACGCCGACCACCACATGATTGAGGGTCTCTCGATTCTTGAGGCGTTCCCGATCGAGCTCCGGTTCATCGACAAAGGCGCGCAGCATAGCGGCTTCATGCGACCTTTTATGCAACCGCCCGAGCAATGTTTCGAACGCGATGAGTTTCTTCAAGATCGGCAACAGCCGGCGCCCGGTCACATACCCTTGGGCCCCTTCCGTGTAGAGTTCGACTTCCTCTACCGCTAAATCGGCCAAGTACTCGTTCAACGACCCCTCATCCTTGAGGTAGCGTTCGATCTTGCCCTTTTTGACTTTGAACAACGGAGGCTGAGCAATATAGACATACCCTCGTTCAATCAGCTCCGGCATCTGTCGGAAAAAGAAGGTCAGGAGCAAGGTCCTGATGTGGCTCCCGTCGACGTCGGCGTCGGTCATGAGAATAATCTTGTGATAGCGTGCCTTCGCGATGTCGAAGGTATCTTTCTCCGACTTGTCGCCCTCTTCCCGCTTGCGGCCGATCCCGGTCCCCAAGGCCATGATGAGCGTCCTGATCTCGTCGCTTGAGAGCATTTTGTCGAAACGCGCCTTCTCGACATTCAAGATCTTCCCTTTCAGCGGCAAGATGGCCTGGAATTTTCGGTCGCGTCCTTGCTTCGCAGACCCGCCCGCAGAGTCACCCTCGACGATGTAGAGTTCGCTCAAGGCCGGATCCTTCTCGGAACAATCCGCCAATTTCCCGGGAAGGGAGCCGCCGTCGAGCGCGCTCTTGCGTCTGATCAGATCCTTGGCTTTCCGGGCTGCTTCGCGGGCACGGGCCGCATCCACAGCCTTGCCGATGATTTTCCGCGCGACCGGAGGGTTTTCCTCAAAATAATTGCCCAAGGCCTCGTTGACCGCGGCCTCGACCACGCCCTTGACTTCGCTGTTCCCGAGCTTGGCCTTCGTTTGACCTTCAAACTGAGGATTGCGGACCTTGACGCTGACCACCGCCGTCAACCCTTCCCGCACATCGTCGCCGGTGAGCGATTCGGTCTCTTTCTTAAGCAGATCGTTCGCGTTCGCGTAATTGTTGATCGTCCTGGTGAGCGCGGCCTTGAAGCCCACCAAATGCGTCCCACCTTCCTTGGTGTTGATGTTGTTCGCGAACGAAAACAGGTTCTCGGCGTAGCCGTCGTTGTACTGGAGGGCCACCTCCAGAATCATTTCCGGCTTCTCGACCTTCACGTAGATCGGCTTGTGCAACGGCGTCTTGGCTTCGTTGAGATGCTCGACGAAGGATACGATGCCCCCCTTGTAAACAAAGACTTGCTCTTTCGCCGGCTCTTTCCGCTCGTCTCTGAGAGTGATGGCCAGGCCCTTGTTCAAAAAGGCGAGCTCGCGTAGGCGCTGAGCCAATACGTCAAAGCTGAATTCCAGCGTCTCAAAGATTTGACCGTCCGGCCTGAAGCGAACCTTGGTGCCGCGTCGTTTGGTCTTGCCTGTGGCATTCAGCGGCGCGTTTGGCTTGCCGCGTTCATACCGTTGTTCGAATACCTGACCATCCTGCCAGATCTCGAGCTCGAGCCACTCTGATAAAGCATTCACGACGGAAATCCCAACCCCGTGTAAGCCGCCGGAAACCGTGTAGGCGCCCTGCTCGAACTTGCCTCCGGCATGAAGCACCGTCAGCGCCACTTCGGCGGCGGATTTCTTTTGCGTGGGGTGCATACCGGTGGGAATACCTCTCCCGTTGTCGATGACCGTCAGACTCCCGTCGATGTGGATCGTGACCTCGATCGCCTGGCCGTAGCCCGCCATATGTTCATCGACACTGTTGTCGACGACCTCATAGACGAGGTGGTGAAGTCCGTCGACGCTGGTGCTCCCGATATACATCGCGGGCCGCTTGCGCACCGCATCGAGTCCCTCAAGGACCTTGATCTGATCCGCGCTATAGCTGTCCGATTTCGGTTGAAGCGAGTCTTCCGTGCTCATTTGTTTCCTGACTCAATCGTCATACGGTCACATGACTCATCGGCCGTAAGGTGAAAACAGAGTGCTCGATGTCCATATTGGGTGGCCGCCCATCGGAGTCATTCAGATCTTGACCGGCATCACCACACACTTGAACCCCGGGTTGTCCGGTTCCTGGATCAGACAGGGACTCAAAGGGGTTTCCATCTGGAGAGAGATGGTTTCCCCGTCCATCACACTGAAGACATCCAAAAGATAGCGGGCGTTAAACCCCGTGCTGAGTGAATCCCCCTCGTACTGAACAGGCAAATCTTCTGAGGCTTCCCCGTAGTCCGGACTGCTGGTAAACAGAGTCATCGTGCCGGACGCGAAGGAAACCTTCACCGCGCTGGCCTTATCCTTCGATAAGACCGAGACTCGCCGCAGCGCGCTTTCCAGTTCAGTCCGGTTCACACTGATCTTCCTGCCGCTCTCTTTAGGGATGACCTGTTGGTAGTTGGGATAGTTGCCTTCCATCAACCGCGACGTGAGGAGGAGGCCGCTCTTTCGAAAAATCATGAGGTTCTTCGTAAAACCGATCAGTGGTTCGCTGTCTCCTCCCTCTTCCAAGAGATGCCGGATTTCGTGGGCGGCCTTCTTCGGAATAATCGCCTTGATTTCCTGCGGGACGCCTTTCGTGTCGGCCTTTCCCACTTCCTGTTCCGAAACGGCGAGCCGGTGACCGTCCGTGCCCACCAGGCGAAGGGATGTCTTTCTATCGGTGGCGACAAGGGTGACGAGGAGCCCGTTCAAGATATACCGAGCATCATTATCTCCTGCGGCAAAGAGTGTCTTTCGGATCAATTCAAGAAGGCCGTCTCCAGAAAGCGGCGTCAATCCCTCGCGGTCGATCGTCGGCAGCGCCGGGTACTCCGTACTGGGCAATCCCACGACTTTGAATTGGCTCTTCCCCGCCTGAATGGTGGTCCAGTTGTTGTCATTGGACGTGAGCTCGACTTCACCGGGTGGCACTTCCTTGACGATTTCGAACAGTTTTCGGGCCGAAATCGTGACCCCTCCTGTTTCAACGACGGTCGCCTTGTACAGGCCTCGCACTCCGAGCTCAAGGTCGGTCGCGACGATTTCTATCCCATCGTGTTTTGCGTCAAAGAGGATGTTCGATAGAATAGGCATCGTGTTCCGTTTCTCCACGACGCCTTGAACCCGTTGAAGCCCGGTCAGCAATTCATCCCGCCCTATCCGTACCTTCATGAAAACATTCTCCCCGATTCTTAGCTCCGAAGAATGCGCTCTTTCAGAGTTTCAATCGTCGCCTGCAAGGTCGTGTCTGTTTCCCTAGACTTCCCAACCTGACGACAGGCGTGAATGATCGTCGTATGGTCCTTGCCTCCGAATTGTCGTCCGATTTCAGGATAGGATGCGTCGGTCAGCTCTCGACATAGGTACATCGCGATTTGTCGAGGATGAACGAGGGTCTTACTTCGGCGGCGCGATTTCAGTTCGGTCAGTTTTACATGGAACTGGGTACACACAGCCTCTTGAATATCGTCCATGGTAACGACCTTCTTCTTATCTCCAATCAGATCGCGGAGGACGCTCTTGGCCAGATCCAGGGTAATGACTTGCCCCGTCAATGACGCATAAGCGCCCAACCGAACAAGACTGCCTTCCAGCTCGCGAACATTGCTCTTCATGGTCGTGGAGAGGAACTGGATCACCTCTTCCGGCAGCGTGACCCCCTCGTCTTCCGACTTTTTTCTCAAAATCGCGATCCGGGTCTCGACGTCAGGAGGTTGCAGATCGGCGATCAATCCCCACTCAAAACGGGAACGCAGACGTTCCTCGATGTCAGGCATGTCCTTCGGAAACCGGTCGCTCGAAAGAACGATCTGTTTATGGCCTTCGTACAAGGCATTGAAGGTATGAAAGAACTCTTCCTGTGTCCGTTCCTTTCCAACCAAGAACTGAATGTCGTCGATCATCAGCATATCGATATGTCGATACCGCTTCCGCAGATCCATCATCTTGTCATAGCGGATGGAATTGATCACCTCGTTGGTAAATTGTTCCGTGGTCAGGTACGCAATGCGCAAATCGCTCTTTTCAGCCAGGTGATTGCCTATGGCGTTTAAAAGATGCGTCTTTCCCAGTCCCACACCACCGTAGATAAAGAGCGGGTTATACGTCTGTCCAGGCTGCTCGGCTACCGCCATGCAAGCCGCATGGGCGAACTGATTCCCAGCGCCAACGACAAAACTCATGAATGTATATTTTGGGTTCAGCTGAATTCCCCGTCGAGCCTTCGGCTGCGTTGTGCCCCCTCGAGGCCCATTTGTACTTGGTTGGAGTTCTCCCTGCACCGCAGCTCCCTTCTCACAGACCGTAAATGCCACGGTCATCATGTCTCCACCACGAGCTGTGGTCATGGCTTCCGCCAGAAGGGGTCCATAATGAGCATTCAACCATTCCCCAAAGAATTTATTCGGAACTCCAATGTGCGCCGTCGAGTTTTCAATCCGGTCCAAATGAACCGGTATGAACCATGTGTCATAGACCTGTTTCGGGACTTTGTTTTGGATATACTGCAATGCATCTTCCCAAACAATGTCCCTGCTCATAACGTCTCATTATCCCTATACACAGGATTATTCACACCTGTTGATAACAAGCCCGGCTCAGTCGTCGGATTCCTGGAAAGCGCTGGTGAATACCATGCCGCACCTGGTCATGTCGAGCTCTATGAAAACACCGCTCCCACTTTGTCTCTCACTCTTACCACGCTCTTCACAGATTCTATCCACCCCATAGAGAACCAATCCCCAGCGTTATCCCGAGCCTGGAAGCCAATATTTGATTAATAAAGTCAATCATCTCTCACTTATCCTCTTTATTCACTTTCCTACTCCTACTCCTACGACGACGAATTTTCTTTATCAACTGACTTAGGAGTCATAGAGTGACCACCTTCCTGTCAAGGAGTATCGCCAACACCTGTTCATAGGATAACCGCTCCCCTTCTGTTAAGGACATCGTCTTCGTCCCGCGCAATACTTTTCCTGGAAGGAGAGGATCTTCTAATGAGAGCACCAATGCGGAACCGTCTCCAGGGAGGAGTGCATGGGACAGGCTATGAAGCGGAGAACGGACAACATAGACGAGCGACGGCATAAAAGAAACTCCCGAATCAAAAAACGAGTGCGCAGTCGACGGATCGTACAAAGGAGCTGATTGTTTCGTCCTGTTCTCGTCTGATTGAGAATGCATCCCCAACTGCTATTTGATCTGATGTGTCTTGCAGAACAAAGGGGATTTCGAGCTGCGCTATGGAGGGAAGATACTTTTCGAGAATATCGACATCGACGATGTCGTCGGTCTCTTCCGAGAGCAGACGAGCGGCCTCCCCAAGCAGCACAACCGTTGTCGAATGAGATCCCGCCACTAGACCGAGCGCAATACGCAAGGCCTCGACAGGCCGATGGGTCTTTCGAGGATCCTCTTGAATAACAACCGCTATGTTTTTTGCCATGAACGAAGGTAATCAGGTGAACGACAAAAACGGATCGCAGGCATCTATAATTCCAGACAGCACGACGAGACCGCAGAGTGACATCTTTGGATCAATGGTCGCCGTTGGAACGTGGTGTTGTTGACACCCGTAAGCACATGCGAAGACGCGGGCCCCTGCTTGTGCGAGACCTCGGTAAGAGTCGGCGTGAATATTCTTCACGCCTTCATCAATAAGATACAGATAGACCTCGTGGCCTGCATCTAGGGCTGCGCGCGCAAGACCGTAAACGGTCTCAGCGCTATTGTGTGATGGGGGAAGGGCCAAGAGGAAACCTATCTTCTTTGAATTCACAGGAATTTGCGATTAATTTTATATAGTTATATTTATCAATACTGTTGGAGAATAGGTGGTTTTCGGCGGAAAGTCAATCTGAAAAAGTGCTTATCAGGAGCCAGCCAGGAGGAGATGAATCTCAGGACTTAGGGCGGAGAGGCTCACATCGTGCTGTACCTTGGTTTTCATATCGCGAAGAATGGCTGACTCCTTGACGACTTCGTCGTCGCCGATGATGAGAGAGAACCGACACTGAAGGCGATCGGCCTGTCGCAAGTGAGCTTTCAACGTGACGGATCGGAAATCGGAAACTGCCTGGAAGCCAGCAAGACGAAGTTCCTCAAGAGCAGTGAGACCAACCACAGCACCGCGATCACCAAAACCGGCGACATAGACAGTCGCGCCTTGCGGGACTTTTTCTACTGATGACGCTGACAACAACATTGCTACTCGTTCAAGGCCGACGGCAAAACCAACGGCTGGGGTAGAGGGCCCTCCGAGGGTTTCAACCAGCCCGTCGTAGCGTCCACCTGCTCCTACGGCATTCTGAGCACCCAGGTTGGTCGCAGTAACTTCGAAGGTGGTGAGGTTATAGTAATCAAGACCTCGAACCAGACGATGATTCAAGGAATAGGGAATCTTCACGAGGTCAAGACCAGACAAAACTCGTGTGAAGTACGAACGAGCTGTCTCTGAAAGGGAGTCGGTTAAGCGGGGAGCGGCCTCCGTAATTGCGCGACACTCTGGTACTTTGCAGTCGAGGACCCGCAGAGGATTCGCTTCCATGCGATGTCGGCAATTGGCACAAAGGCGGGATTCATGCTGCTTGAGGTAACTCACGAGGTGAGGTCGATAGGTGTCTCGATCAACTGTATACCCAAGGTTGTTAATCTCCAACGTGAGACCGGGGAGATCGAGGTCGGACAGGATTCGCCAGAGGAGGGCAATGACCTCGACATCGGCTTGAGGATCAGCCATACCAAGCGACTCGACACCGAACTGATGAAATTGTCGCAGGCGGCCTGCTTGAGGTCTCTCGTGACGAAACATCGGCCCGAAATAGAAATACTTTTGAGGAACCGGGATAGCCGCACGATTGTGCTCGATATAGGCTCGGACTGTTCCAGCGGTGCCTTCCGGACGAAGGGTCAGTGAAGTGCCGTCCCGGTCTTGGAACGTGTACATTTCTTTCTCGACAATATCGGTCGATGCGCCGATGCTCCGTGCAAACAAGGTCGTGACTTCAAAGATCGGAATGCGAATTTCATGAAATCCATAGCGGTGGGCCCACCGTCTGGCAGCCTCTTCGATGAGGCGCCAACGGGGCGTCTCTTCCGGCAACAGATCTTTGACACCTTTGATGCCCTTGATCAGGGACATCCGGTTACCTCCATACGAGGATGTGTGTTACAGAACACAGTTCGTGCGGACTATAGCGGCGCCTTTCGAGGCAAGTCAACGGACCGGCACCTTGCGCCATGTTGACGCGAGAGGTATAGTGCGCGACCTATGGTTCGATACGATGTGAAAGCCTTTTTATGAGTCAAGACCAATCAGGTCGCCGGGTCGTGGCCATCGCTCCCATGCCCCCTGAGAAATCTGCTTATGCGCTGGCCCGCTACAGCCGCTCACCGGACTCCATCGAAGAGAGCATCCGGTGGGTTCATGGCCACTCCTCGGAGAAGTTCTGGGAGCAGTTTTACTTCGATTACGGTCATGCGTCGATCGCCGACCTAGGCCACGTCATCATCTGTTTTGAAGACATCTCGGAACTCGCCGCCATTCGCTTGGAGGACGAGGCGCTCTGGGATGGCCAGGCAAAATCGAGCCGCTATCAGAATTTTGCCTCGAGCAGGTGGTTTGTGCCGGGCCAGATTCGAGGCAGCGAAACGGAAGCCCTCTATCAAGGCATTCTCCGCAGTCTGTCTGAAATTTATCGATTACTGCACGATCCTTTGACCGCATACCTCTCTGAACGGGAGCCGTGTCCGGAGTCCATGAAAGCGGCCGATTATCAGAGGACAATCGGGGCACGCGCGTTTGATGTCACCCGTTACCTGCTTCCTCTTGCGGCAAAGACCAACGTAGGGCAAGTCGTGAGCATCCGGACCCTGGAAAAACAGATGACGCGCCTGTTGTCGTCGCAATTGCCGGAACTGCGGGGGATCGGTGAGGATTTGAAATCGGCCTGCCAGCGGCCGCCGGTCAATCTGTGGAGCGAACTCTGTGGTCAGACCTCGGGATTGAACGATCCTCTAGCTCCCACACTGGCCCGGCATGCGAAAGCGAATGAGTATCAAGAATCGGTGTACGCCGATTTGGCCCGCCATGCGAAAGAGGCATTGCGAGGCACAGGGTTGGATCAGCCCGGTACGTGGGGTGCCGTGGAGTCGGTCGAGCTGATTGACCCACATCATCCGCTCGACGAGATTGTGACGACGCTCCTCTATCGCGTGTCGCAGGCTCCGTACCGGAAGATACTCGAAGTCGTGAAAGAGTGGTCTGAAAAGGACAAACAGTCGACCATCGAAGCAGCCACAAGACAGCGCGGGCCGTACGATGAACTCGTCAAGGAGTTCCGCAGCGGCTATGCATTCAACTTCGATGTCTTGATGGACATCGGCGCCTGGCGGGATATGCACCGTCATCGGCGGTGTCAGCAGGTCCAGCAAAACTTCACGACTCTTCACGGCTATGATGTCCCTCCGCCGCTTGTTGAGGCAGGGCTGGATCAGGAGTATCGGCAGGCGATGGATGCCGTGCGTCAGGATATCGAGTCGCTCAAGCACAAGGATCAGGAAGCATCACTCTACGCTATTCCGTTCGGCTTCAAGGTGCGCTGTTTGTTCAAGATGGACTATGCCGAGGCGGACTATATCGCCAAACTCCGGTCCGGTGTGAAAGGCCATTGGTCGTACAGAACGGTCGCCTGGCAGATGAAGCAGCAGCTGGCCAAGAAATTTCCCTTTCTCGGCGAAGGTATCCAGGCCACACCGCCTGATGTCCAAGAGCAGCTGACTCGCTAAGATCCTCACATCGCTCATGAGCACCTATCAGCAACAATGTGAAACGGCCATCGTAGCCGGAGCATGGGACACCTTGTTTGTCGAGTCGATGGCCTGGAGCCGAGACCCGGATGGAGCGAAGGATCCGCGTCCGCTGTTTGCCCGCAACGTCGTGTATCTCATGCAGGGTCGATTCGCGGATGCCTGGAAAGCCCATGCGCTCTGCCTCGAAGCTGAGATGGATATCGTGGCCGTAGGAGCTTGGGTGAAGGATCTGCTCGATCTCCATAGGGACAATGGCTACTGTTATTTGGTCATGGGAATATTTCTGGCGCAATCTGGTCAATCGGAACAATCCATGAGACCCTACTCAGACGCCGCTCGGTTACTCCCGCAATCTGCCCATCCGCATTACTTTTTGGGGCAGATCCACGAACGCGCCGGCCATCTTGAAATGGCGATCAAGGAGTATCGCGAAGCCGTCCGACTCGCGCCGGAATTTGCGCCGGCACGAATGAATCTGGGAGTCGCGTATCAAGACCAAGGGCGGCTGGAGATGGCGATCAAAGAGTACCGGGAGGTGGTCAGGCTCAGCCCCAGCGATTCGGCAGCACATTCAAATCTCGCCTGTGCTCTCGCAGAACAGGGCAAGTTGGAACCGGCGGTGCAATCCTACAAGACGGCCTTGAAACTGAACTCCCAGGATGCGGAAGTCCACTTCGCGCTGGGAGGGCTCTACGAAATGCGCGGGCGGCTGGACCTGGCGCAGAAGAGTTACCAGGATGCACTCAACGCCGATCCTGACTTTGGCGATGCCCACTCCGCGCTCGGGTGGCTGGCATTAGGCAAGCATAGACTTCAGGAAGCGACGGACATGTTCAACCGGGCGCTCAAGTGCAATGAGGAAGATGCGCGGGCCTATCACGGCATCGCTGAAATCTATGCTCTGCGCGGCAAACACCAGAGCGCGATGGACAACTACACCAAGGCGTTGAAGTACTATCGCGATCCCGAAAAAAAGAATCAGATCATGAACCAGTTGTTTCAGCAAGGACAGGTCGGGGATTGAGGGAATAGGGCCGGTGCTTGCCGAGTGCGATTCACGAACGACGAAGCCGTACCTTACAGCTCGCGAATGGCGCCCTGCAGGACGGTGATCTGCGTGGTCGGATCGCCCGTCGCTTTCAATTCATTGCGGATCTGATCCTTCAGGTAGGATGAATAACCGACACGGTCGATGAGGACGTCCAAAAATCGTTCGGTCGAGAGTAGGCTTTGCTCTTTGAGTTCTTGCACCGTCTCGTCACTCACGGGTATGTATGTACTGCCGATATGGAAGACCACGTTGTAGTGCCGTCCATTTGCGATCCGCTCGAACCGTAGACCTTTCACAGGTTCCTCCACAAGAAGGCGCTCATTCTAGACAAGATCTGGTCGTGAAGACAAGGGCAACATATCGATCTCCAGGGTGGACAGGTATCGCGGAGGGGAATTATCATGACCTCTCCTTGCCGTGAAATGTAGATGAGCTCAGTCCTGATGACTGCCACCGACCTCATCGAATCGTGGATCAACCGACTCGAAGCGGAGCAAGTCCGTCTGTCTGAAAAAGAGCAAGATGCTCCTGTCGTGGCGTCGCAAGGTCGCCTGGTGCAAACAGTCGGCGGTCTCCACCTGTACGAATTTATCGTGCCTGCTACCGTCCAACTGTCCGTCGACCTTCCGGTATCCATCGTCCCTGCCGATGAAGCGGACACAACGGAGGGAATTGTGCTCCGTCAGACGGGGAACAACATCCTTGTCCAATTGGTTGATGCCCTTGGAGCCGAAGTGCCTTCCGTCACTCTCATTCCAGATCAGGTCGGTCTTGTCAGTACGTCAGCCTCCCGTCTGAAAGAAATGCTGGCCAAGCCGGACCTCTATCACCTCGGGCCGACCGAGCGGTTAGCTTCGCTGTTACAAATGCCTGAAGTTGAGGTCGCAGCATTCCCCTCTGCCTCATCTGTCTTTTCAACAGTGTGGTCGGATGACCGGTCATTCCGGCGTCAGAAGCTCGCGAACCTGACGATGGAACTCATTCGCGCAAACAAACGCATACTCCTGATCAGCCCGGCTCACCAAGAATGCGATGAGATGGTAGGGATAGTGGGACGTACCATGAAGGCTGGGGGACTGAACCACAAGACATGGATCACTCGCTATGAACTCCCGATAGCTGCGCAAGCCGGAGGCGTCAACCTTCACGAACTGGGCTTCGAAGCGCAAATGCATCAATTCTATGCCAAGTCACAAGGCGACAAGGCCTCCTTGAAACACAAGTACGACCGCTTCCGAGAGATCGCACCTTTTTTGGCTCTGAAAGAAGCGAAGCAGCAAGACCTGGACGAAGTCCGCCTGCTGGAATGGCGCCTTGTCACACGATTGCGAGATCTTCAAGTGAGAATGGCCGATGTCCGAAAGACGCTCGATGAGTTCGACAATCTACCGCTGTTTCAACGTCTGGCGATGCAGGCGGTCGGGAAGAATGCCGAATCCCTCAAACAGTACTGCGTGTTATATCAAGATCAGATGGATGAACTGAACAAAGAACTCGATGTTGCCAAGGCGAGCATTCAGCAGCTGGCTCCGGAGGCGGCCGTTCCCAGAGGAATGCGAGCCGAGCGTGACGAACTCAAGGAGCGCATCGCAAAACTCGGTGGTACGAAAAAGGTTCGTGAGCTGATCGCTGCTCAGGAAAATCCGAACCGCCAGGCCTTCATGCAGAATCGACGAGTTGTTGCCGCCACACCCACGCGAGTCGCGAGCGATCCGTTGTTCAGCCGGGTGCGCTTCGATGTCTTACTGATCGATGAGGCCCCGAGGATCGCCGCGCGTTTGCTTTTGGCTGCGGCAGGACTGGTGCGCGAACGCATCGTCATCAGCGGCGATCCGCGCGAAACCGCTGCCGCTGGTCAATGGGCTATGCCCCAGAAAGGCGTCGGTGCCGCCGCTGAATGATCCTGTGGTGCTTGCTTGACGCGAACGGGGGGAATTCAGGATAATCCAAACTCATTTCCGGTCCGGAGAATCGTTGAAGTCGCTCAAGTTGTGTTCCGGCAAGACAGCGAGGGGGCGGAGGCCCCGAGGCGTACATTGTGTACGCACGTTGAAGAGAATGGGTGATGGAGAACGCCGCCGGAGGATATTTTCAGTAACCGAGCATTGCCGAAGTGGCGGAACTGGCAGACGCACTAGATTCAGGGTCTAGCGCCCTCGCGGGTGTCCGGGTTCAAATCCCGGCTTCGGCACCACCCCTAACCCACTGCAAACACGAAAAAAGCAGTAAAAATGGGAGATACGCCAGTTAAGGCATACCGCCCCGATTCGCGGGGTTTGGTGTAGTTCGTGCTGCAACGGGTCATTTGTCTCCGCTTTCGACACAGATCGTTAGCAAATCGTTAGCACCGAAATCAGGACGCCTAATGGTATGTTTGATCGGGCATGGGTCACCCTCTTTCGCTGAAATCAAGCTGTGGCACTTAGGGTATTGTAAGGGGTACTGATTTTTCGTGCTATTTGCGCAATGTCCAAACCACGGAGATACATCTTTTAGATCCGCTCATCTTTGTGGCTCAAATCAGACATCACTAACTCCTTATGGTTAACTCCTCCGGCGGATGATGTCCCCGCGTGCTGTGACCCATCCGCCATCTATCATCGTCTGCGCCAGGCGCCTATAGTACCCTCTGGCGCACCAGACCATGCCGGTCCGTAGTCCGTCGGCTATAGCTTCGAGGATCTCCTCCTCGTCGGCTTGGCCTGCCATAAACCGGTCACGGAATTCGGCGTCAAACGCCATAGGGCCTCCTATTCGTCTTTAGAAGTTTGCTAGTAGTCCTCTGGGAACATCAGCGTAACGCCGCCGCGTTCGTTGGGTACAAGCCACGGCGTAGTGGGCCCGCTGCACCCCGGACGCCCGCCAAGAATAGCTGTATTATCCTGGTCTAGCGTCGCATACCATGGTATCCCGACAGCCCATTTAGCCCTAACTATTTCTCGGTGCCGGCACGCTAACCCTTGACCAGAGCGACAGTCCGCCGGGCGTCCGAACTCCGAGGGCTAGAGTGGTCAGACGTGGACTACCAAACGGGGACATTGGAATTTAGACAGCCGAAGGATCGGCGAAAAAAGATCCTGCGAGTAACACCCGTGCTGACCAAAACCCTAGGGTCCGCAAAGCAATGTGCGGGAGAAAGCGAGCATGTCTTCCCTGGACCGGACTGGAAGCAAATGACAAAGGACGCACTAGTCCACCGGCTGGATAACATTGGCATCCGCGCGGGGATAAAACTGAGTAGCCACAGATTCAGACATACGCACCCGACGCCATGGTGTTTCTGGTGTTCACAGACTGAGACTGTGAGACCTCAGAACCAAGATAGGTAAATGAAGAGATATGGCGGCAGGAAGGAGAAGACCAACCACAATTTGCTAACCAACTGCTAACACACTGCCTACTACCAGTCCTGACACCACAATACCGGCTAACAGCTAACCCAGCATGATCTAAGCCTATACAAGGTATCACTTGGATGCTTGAATCCTGGCTTCGGCATCAACCCCTCTTTCTCTTGTATCTCAAGACTTTTTGCCTCACCATTTCTGACATCTGCCGACACCTACGCTAGCGTCTTTGCTGAGTGAGACTGTCAGGTGGCTGCTCTGTTGTGGGAAGGCGCTAAAGTATGATCGAAGGTGCAACGACAATGGAGAGTAAAGGAAGACGTAGACCAGATATCTTCGACGACTTTGCAGTATAGGTGCTGACCCTCGGTAAGCCGACAGGTCAGGAAGGTTTCGGTCGAAAGAACTGGCGGCTCGACGAAGAACCAACGCGAGAAGTCACGAACCCCCTGCTGCAATGAGACCATCCTCCGGTGTCCTTGTGAAAGTCGCGGGTCGTCTCTATGGGCGCTTGCGACGTGTTTCGTTGGCGCTCTACAGCAGAAAGGTTCCGTCTTCAATTCTCAATCTCGTCCTGTATCCGACCTATCTTTTTCAGTTTGTAGCGGTGCATCACAGACTTCCGATAAGACCGCACCGATTGTTCAATGACTTCCTCTTTCAAGTGAAGTCAGGGCCTGAGCTGGAAAGCCCATTACGAAGACTTGTGTCGGACAAGGAATATTGCAAGCTGTACACGGAGGAGAGGCTCGGTGCAGGGACAACCACTCCAACGATCCATGTCTTGCGGAGTGAGGACGAAGTTGAGCGATATAGGCCAAGGAAGTTTCCTTGCGTGATGAAGCCGACGAACAGCTCAGGAAGGATGATCATCGCGCGATCGGAGGGTGACTACGTTACGGCCATGTCCAAGATGAAGAATTGGTTTCACGAGGACTATTTTGTTTCCGAACTGGAGAAGAATTACGCCACCCTTGAACGGAAAGTCATCATTGAGGAGTACATCGACGACTCTTTTTCGCTCGAAGGATCTGTTCACTGTCTGATGGGGGAGCCGAAGCTCGTCAGCCTGATCGATCGGTACAGCAAGGCGCGGCAGACTTTTGATATAGATCGGACGCCTTTGGGAGTGAGCTTGTATTATCCCCTACAAGAATTCGAGCTGGCCAGCTGGGACTTCTTGCCGGGCCTGTTGAGCCAATCGCGAATTCTGTCGGCCGAATTCACCTACATAAGGGTAGACTTTTTTACCGATACGAAGCGGCTGCTTTTCGGCGAGCTGACGAACTTGCCCGCTGGCGGGATCGGCCGATTTTATCCAGCCGATGGAGAGAAGATCTTTTCCGAGGCGTTCTTTCGACCTGCGCGCTGACAAAGTCCAGCGGCCAATTCACCGTCAAACAGTCCTTTCGCTTGTTGATCCCCAAGATGCCGTCGACCTGGGCAATGAGATCTTGTTTTGGGACAGAAACACCAAAGAACTTGGTCATCCAGGCATAAAGCTGCTCTTTGTCCCGAAACAGCCATTCATGGACTACGGTCTTCCTCCGGATCTCTTGATATCCGGCCTGCTCCACCATCCGGACGAAGTCATCCTTGAGGTAGTTCCCGACATGGCCCGTAGGAGTATGGTTTCCGACAAATCCGTCAAGAAAACGGCTCGTGGGTGAGTCAGTCGTCACCTCTATCATTAACAGGCGTCCGCCGACCCTGAGTGTCTTGCGGGTGGCGACAAGAAACTCCAACTGTTCTTGATCCGTAAGATGATGTATCCCTGCGATGGATATCACCGCGTCAAAATAGTTTCTCCGGATGCCGGTCAAGCCGAAGTCTGTCTTGAGAATATTCCACCCGCGCAGGGTAGCCGGCACAACGAAATCCGCGAAGGTAACCTGCTCATCTGTCGACACGCTCTTTATCAGACTGCCTTCGAAGGGAACATTGAGGACCCGTCTGGCTTTGAGACGCTTTATCGCGTCATAGAGATATTGAATCTCGGACGAACGAGGAGAATTATCATCGGCATAGGCATGGATGAGCCCGTCGTTCTTCCCGAATCGCTCTTGGTATGTCGTCGGCATGGCTTACCTCGATTGTCGGTCCCCGAGCAGGTCATTTGCGACCGCGTCCTTGCTGGCCCGATCGGTTTATCAGAGTAGGCCAGTCGCTACAACTCAAAAGGTCTCATGCCAAAGTAGGGGTCATGGAGCAAGGGGCATGCGCTCTGGTTCCGGTAGGAAGCTGCAGCTGGCAAGTCGGTTGCGTTCATCGTGCCCAGTGTGGCCGCCCAAAACGCGTGCCACAACCATGTTTGGTGATACCTCGGTCTGAGTCAATCACAATGGGCTGGCCCAAGGATGCCCCGTGGGAGTAGCGGAAAGCCAGGCAATGATTGTATTGTAACAGAGCGTAGGGCATGCTACGTCCGAAGGCCGGGTACGATGCTGAAAGGCAGGTCAACGATGAGGTCATTCCTTCTCGCGATCCTGTTGGTTGTCGACTGTTCGGCAGCGGTGGCAGCTCTGTCTGGAGAGGAACCGTACGAGGCGTTGCAGCGTGGGGACTACAGGCTCGCGGCTGGACTCTTTTACCCCTTGGCGGAGAGGGGAGATGCACGAGCGCAGTACAATCTCGGACTGCTGTATGCCAGCGGTCTGGGTGTGGCGCACGACTACCAGGCAGCGTTGAAATGGCATCGTATGGCCGCGAAGCAGGGTCACGCCGGTGCTCAGAGCGAATTGGCGCAAATGTATGCTAACGGACAAGGCGTTCCACAGGATTATATTCGTGCCTATATGTGGTACAGCGTCGCAGCGGAATCGTTAAGCGGCGGCTCGAAACAGGAGGTCACGAAGGATCGAGAAAGGATGGCATCACGTATGACTCCTGCTCAGATCCAGAAAGCCCAGGAGATGGCCCAGCGATGCTTGGAGTCGAAGCTCCAGAAATGTGACGAGAAGTAGTGTTTTTGCCCAAAAACTGAATTCGCCTCTTCCCAACCCTACCTAACTCCGCCAAGGACGTAATTGCTACTACAATCGAGAGCCAGTTTCTCGGCCTTGCGTTCATCGAGAAAATGCGTAGAATCTTGGGCGTAGCCAGCAGAATCCGTTCGTGGTGAGCGAGTCGAACCACGACGCATGTTCTGGACGCAGCACGCGCATGATTTGACCATGAGCAAGTTCCTGATTTCTTATCGACGTGAAGACAGTGCCGATGTCACCGGTCGCATCTATGACCGGCTTGTCCAGCAGTTTGGGCGAGCAGTCGTGATCAAGGATGTGGATTCGATTCCTTTGGGCGTCGACTTTCGGACCTATCTGGATGCACAGGTGGCCAAGTGCGATGTGTTCCTTGCCGTAATTGGACGAAACTGGATGAAGGCCAAAGGCCGCAAGGGTAAGTCCAGACTTGAAGATCCAGGCGATTTTGTGCGGATTGAAATCGAGTCGGCGTTGAAACGTCGCATTCCGGTCATTCCGGTGCTCGTTCAGGGCGCAAAGATTCCGGAGGCAGAGCGCCTTCCTGCCAGCATCCAGGCGTTATCGTACTGGAACGGCATTGGCGTGCGCCCTGATCCTGATTTTCACAAAGATATGGATCGGTTGATCGCACAGGTTAGGAACCTGGGTCCGGACCTCAAGGAACCTAAGACAGAGCCAGATCCTCAGGCCAAGCCAGTTCCTCGTGAGGAAACAGCCCGCGGTTCTGCCGAGCCAAGGGATATGGTGAAAGTGCCGAAGGGGCCGTTCTTGTACGGTGATGAGAGAACTCGCGTGGTGATCGACCATGACTACTGGATCGATCAGTATCCCGTCACCAATGAGAAGTATCGAGCGTTTATTGAAGCAGGGGGCTATGAGAATCAACGGTACTGGTCAGATGACGGGTGGAAATGGAAGGTCACGAAGAGCATCACTAGTCCCGCCTATTGGAATGATGTGAAATGGAACAGACCCGATCATCCTGTTGTGGGGGTGAGCCACTACGAGGCAGAAGCCTACTCAAAATGGGCCGGCCAGCGCCTCACGACCGAGCAGGAATGGGAAAAAGCGGCACGGGGCGAAGATGGGCGCCAGTATACCTGGGGTCAGGACTTTGACAGAACTCGATGTAATAGTTATGAATCCGGTATTGATCATACGACCCCCGTGACCCAGTATCCCAATGGGGCCAGCCCCTACGGGTGTTACGACATGGCGGGAAACGTGTCGGAGTGGTGTATGGACTGGTATGACGAAAGGGAAAACTGGCGTGCGATCCGGGGCGGTTCCTGGGCCGGCACGCGGGTGGACCTGCGTTCTTCGTACCGGTGCAGGGACCGCGCCGACTACCGGAGCAGCAACCTGGGTTTCCGTCTTGTCCAGGACATTCCCTAACCCTGTGCTCTTTGTTCTTTGACCCTTTTCCCTCCGATTCGATTCTTGTGCCCCTTGTCTCTTGGGTTTAAGGTCATTCACACTAGGGGCGATGGGGGTCCCATGAAGGTCCAACCAGGCAAGAAATCGATGAGACGTCTGATGGTGCTTGGTGCCGTCATCGTACTTCTGTCCTGTCTGCAGCTGAGTCAAGGTTCCAGAGCAGATGATACAGTCCTAGAGCGACCGGGATTCTCGCTGATCACCAGGGATGGCTCAGGCGATGCCGGTCAGTATACGTCCGTCGCCATCGGGGCCGACGGTCTCGGTCTCATCAGTTACTATGATGCGACCAACCGGGATCTGAAGGTCGCTCACTGCTCGAACCAGCTCTGCACCTCCGCGACGATCACCTCGCTGGACCGTACTGGGGATGTCGGTCAGTACACCTCCATCGCGCTTGGGAGCGACGACCGAGCCCTCATGAGTTACTACGACGCGACAAACGGAGATCTGAAAGTCGCCCACTGTGTCGATATCGCCTGTACGTCGGCTA
This sequence comes from Nitrospira sp., assembly GCA_029194725.1. Lineage (GTDB taxonomy): Bacteria > Nitrospirota > Nitrospiria > Nitrospirales > Nitrospiraceae > Nitrospira_D. The sequence continues at coordinate 146,824 of JARFXQ010000009.1, forward strand.
CCCTCAAGACTCTCGACCCAGCTGGGGACGTCGGACAGTACAGTTCCTTGACCATCGGCATCGACAAGCTGCCGCTCATCACCTACTACGATGTCACGAACGGCGATTTAAAGATTGCTCACTGCACCGATGTGGCCTGTGAGGCCGCGACGATTACCGTCCTCACGTTCCTGCAG
>JARFXQ010000010.1 GCA_029194725.1 Nitrospira sp.
TGGAGCCAATACCGGCACCGGAATCCCTGTAACCATATCAGGAAGGAGCTAGACCAGAAATGCCGAGTAGGGTTACTCTGTCTACTGTCTGAAATTATGTGTGGAGAGATTCCACAAGGCTGGTCAAGTCGAGGTTATGAGAGACGTGATCAGCCCACCGATCCAGTTCACCCCGTGATCGTACGGTGACCATCCTTGACACGAGCTCGTCGAGCGGTGGAAGCCCTTTCCTCACGCGAGCACGATTGAGCCAGGCTCGGCGAAAGCCAGACTCATCAAACACTCCATGGATGTACGTGCCCCACACAAGGCCGTCTTTTCGAACGGCTCCATCGAACTCTGCTTCGCCCGTAGCGATCGACAGGCGGGCGTTCTCCCCCAGTACTGAATGGCGAACTTTAAAACAGGGAAGTTCGTTCACCAGACGCGTGACGCCCATATGGATCTGATACCCACGGACCATGGTCTCCGCTTGCGCGAAGACGTCTTCCGCGTTTGCTTCCACTTGTGTAGTGCGTTTGGCTTGTTTGAGCTCTGTCTCGGTATTTAAGTACCCCAGTCCACGGCTTGCACCGCCTTGCTCGACCCCGTGAGGATCCGATATCCAGCGACCGAGCATTTGATAGCCACCGCAGATGCCAACCAGTTCTCGCCGACCATGTAGATGATGGTCCAGTGCTGGGATATATCCATTTTCCTGCAAATAGGAAAGGTCTGCCAGTGTATTCTTGCTCCCAGGAATCAGCACAATGTCGGCTTCGGCAAGCATCGATGGCGAAGCCACATACTTCAATGCGACATCCGGTTCGGCGCCCAAAATATTGAAATCGGTAAAGTTGCTCATATGCGGCAGTAGAATGACGGCAATATTGAGTCTGTCTGGTGCAAAACGTGTTTGTGAGTTGCGGTCGAGATCGAGGCTATCTTCTTGATCGAGCATCAGATCGCGAAGAAACGGGACCACACCCAAGACCGGTAGCCCGCTTCGTTCCTCCAAGAACTTCACCCCATCGGCGAATAGCCTGGCATCACCACGGAACTTATTGATGATGACCCCACGGACCATGGCGCGTTCGTCTGGGGCCAGCAAATCTAAAGTTCCAAGAACTTGCGCAAAGACCCCGCCTCGATCGATATCGGCAACCAGTACGACCTGAGCATCAGCCAGTTTAGCAACCGGCCAATTGACCAGATCGTGCTCACGGAGATTGACTTCCGCAGCACTGCCTGCTCCCTCGATGACGAGCATGTCGTACTGATTTGCCAATCGGGCGTAGCTATCTTCAACCACAGACCAGAGCTCTTGTCGGCTGTCGAAGTAGACCGATGCCTCACGCTTCCCACACACCTTGCCCAGGACAACCACCTGTGAGCAGTTGTCGGATTCCGGCTTGAGGAGGATCGGGTTCAGGTCGACATGCGGCGGAATCCCGCAGGCCTCTGCTTGGAGGGCTTGAGCTCTACCAATTTCATGACCGCCAGGAGTGACGAACGAATTCAACGACATGTTTTGAGCCTTGAATGGTGCCACATGGACACCGGAACGATGGAGCAGCCGACAGATCGCGGCTGTGATCAAACTCTTCCCTACGTCCGAACCTGTACCGAGAATCGCAATCGCTCGCGCCTTCATCGGTGCATTTCCTGCCACTTTCTCGCCTGAGTCAAACCGCGGGACACACAATCGGAGACAGCTCTGCCGACCAGCGCGCCGATCATCGTGTGGGTCCCGCTGTAGGTATGCAGTCGTCCCTCGCCCCGCAACCGGCATGCAACGACAACTGCATCGGTACCAGTCCCAGTTGCGAGATCTCTCCCGTTCCAACTCTGTATGGCGTGATCCCGCAAGACGCCTGTCTTTGCTTCCGTAGCCACCTGTACCGCGCCGACCATGGCCGAGGTTGAGAGACTTACATTCGTGATGAGGATGAGATTGATCGTTCCAGCTCTCGCCGAATTTGTGCCCTTTCGATGAGCGAGATGCTGTGGCCACTCTCCGGCACGGACCGCATTCGTGACACCAACTGTGGCAAAACATTCTATCCAGAGTTCTCCTGCCGAAACTCGGGACGTGACAAGTTGCGTCATCGGTACGGCAGTCATGAGTCCCACGCTGTAGTCTCCAACCCCAAGTTGCGAAGCCAGCGTTCGAAGGTAGCGCGCTGGATCGGGGAAGTGCCCATTCATATCGGGAGTCACATCCACTTGATGATTGATGATATGTGAGGCAGACCTGAACCCACCGCCTTGCGGCGCGGACGACAGTACACGCCTCCGGCCTCCGAGATTGATCACGAGTGTATGTCCAATCACGTGATACCGAGTGCTGAGGCGTGTAGAGGCTTCCTTCATGACAACGTTTCGTGGTGGAGCAGATTCGACAAGACCCGGATGAGCCGGTCATTCTCTTGTCGGGATCGCACGGCAAGCCGGATTGAACGAGCGTTGCATCCTGGAACGGATGAACAATCGCGAATCAACAGTCCCTCATTTCGCAATTGCTCGGTCACTTCACCCGCATGCCGGCCACGAGGCAACTCAATAAAGAAATAATTGGCCTGCGTCGGCATCACTGAACAGCCGGGCAAGGCGCCAAGCAGGTTCCCAAACCGTTCTCGTTCTTTTGTCATAAACTGCATGCTCTTTCGCGCATGGGCTAAATCCTCCAGGGCCGCAAGTGCAGCCACCTGCCCCATGGCATTCACTGACCATGGTGGTACTTGCCTACGTACCAAATCGATCACGGTAGGCTGTGCAACTGCATATCCGATCCGCAAACCTGGTAAGGCGTAGAACTTGGTCAGGCTACGCAAGATCACGACACGCGGCCATGACGACGATTGGGGAATGAACGACCGTTCCGGGCAATAATCAGCAAATGCTTCATCGACCATTAACCAAACGCCACATCGTTGAGCGGCTCGCGCCAATCGTCCAACATCATCGACAGAGCATGCCTGCCCACTGGGACTATTGGGGTTGCAGAGCATGACTCCCTGGAAGGCGTCCGATCCAGTCCTCCTCTGCTCTATCAGGCGGCAGAGACCATCGATCGGCTGGGCGTACTGCTCGGTACGCGTAGCAAATACAGCGCTGACACGCCCACCGATTCGTGCCATCGATGCTCCATACTCGGAAAAGGTGGGTTGCACAACCAGGAGATGCCGTATCCGGAGTGCGCGAGGAAGCGCATCGATCAATTCCGTCGAACCGTTTCCTATCACAATATGCGACGGAGATCGTTGCCACAACTTCGCGACTGTCTGTCGGAGTTCCCAACAATCAGGGTCTGGATAATGAGCCAGTAGGGGACGAGCGTTGGCAATGGCACGCCAGACGCGTGGGGATGGCCCAAGTGGATTGATACTGGCGCTAAAGTCAATGAGCTTGGCGAGGTCACGGCCAAGTTCACGCGACGCTGCGTAAATATTGCCGCCATGAATTTGTCGCTTCAGACGAGCCACACCGTGCCTACCGCAAGGATGACACCGAGAAGACAGGCGACAATCATTATCTGAGCTGCGATGCCGAGATCCCTCAAAACAAGCTGACGTCTGCCCGTTCCGATCACTGGCCGTTCGTTGGGCACACCATCGTAGTAGTTGATTCCTCCCAGTTGAATTCCCAACGAGCCGGCCATCGCTGCCTCCGGCCGTCCGCTGTTCGGACTAGGATGTTTCCCGCCGTCACGCCACAGCACATGCCAGCCTGTTCTGATAGGCATACTGCCGCCTATGACCAGGCCGGCAGACAGGAGAATCAGCACGGCAGAGAGACGGGCTGGGATCCAGTTAACCACGTCGTCGAGCCGAGCGGAGGCCCAGCCAAAATCGATGTACCGCTCGTCCCTGTGACCGATCATTGAATCCAATGTATTCACCGCTTTGTAGGCGAGCCCGAGAGGCGCTCCGCCCAAGACAAGATAAAACAATGGTGCAACGATCCCATCATTCGTGCTTTCAGCCGTTGTTTCAATCGTTGCCCGAACAACTTCCTCTTCCGACAGCCGGTCGGTATCCCGCCCGACAATCCTAGTGAGAGCGTGTCGCGCGCCGGCGAGGTCGCTCTGTCCCAGTCGGCTCCATACTTCATAAATGTGATCCCATAAATCGCGCCCGGCAAGTGTGGTCCATCCCATCGCGATCGACAAGAGGCTTCCGAACCACCAGGCTATGCCTTCAGCACAGGTAATCGCTTCACGACTGAGAGCAAACACGCACAAGGGTAAGCCTAACGCCAACATCAGTCCGCATGTACGCAAGGCATAGGAGTGGCGACAGATTTTTCTGACATTTTCATCGCACCAGGCAATCACTGTCCCCATCGCACGAACGGGATGGGGAAACCATCGAGGATCCCCGGCGACGGCATCGATACCGGCTGCGAGGAGGAGCTCACTTCCCGTCATGGCAGGACAAGCACGAGCGGAACGAGAAGCAGGAACAAGATCTCCACAAGTTCGTTCGTCGCCCCTAACGTATCCCCTGTAATCCCGCCGAACAAGGTTCGACAACCTGCTTGAACCGCAACGATCACGGCGCTGCCACCAAGCAATATTGCGACTGCACCGGAGACACCAATCGCCAGAATGAGCGCTGCGACAAGTACCAATGTCGATCCTAGCACGTGAAGGAAGGACAAATGAACGAGGAACGGCGCTGCCAAGCCTCCCTCTATTCTTGCATAGGGAGACAGCCAGGCCAGGGTGACCATCGCCCAACGGCCGAGCGCAGGCATGCAGACAAGAGCCGGCACACGAATGGGATGTGGGAGGGCCATGAGCGCTGCATAGCGGAGGATCAACGACAAAAAAAGGCCGGTCGCTCCAATCGCTCCGATCCTCGGGTCACGCATGATAGACAGGCGATCGAACGGTGTCCTTCCACCGGCAATCCCGTCAAGCGTGTCGGCCAAGCCGTCCTGATGTAACCCGCGAGTGAAGGTGATGAGCAGCACGATCAATAATACATTCACGACCTCTGACACAAACAGCTTCGTCAGGACCCCGTCGGCTAGTACCAATGTTCCACCGATCAGAAGGCCGACGGTGGAATACCAGGCCATCGATGAGGCCAACTCCATCGCCGTTGGTTCATGATGATGTCTACTGAGCGGGACTGCGGTTAAAAAATGCCATGCGAAGAGGAATGGCCGAACCAGGGTCGTCATGTGTTGCGCTCCGACACGCCTGCTTCATCAAATGTTGCCATCTCTGTATAGATCTTGATCGCGGAGCAGACCAGATCCATCCCCAAACAAGCCCCCGTCCCTTCTCCAAGACGCAAGTCGAGATCCAACAGCGGTTTCAATCTCAGATGGTCCAGGACTATGCGATGGCCTCGCTCGACCGAACAATGGGAGGCGATGAGATACTCACGGCACAATGGTTGAAGCCCGACAGCAATTAACGCCGCTGCACCGGCGATAAATCCATCCAACACAACAGGCGCCCGCGCCGCCGCCGTGCCAAGTACCAGCCCGGCTAACCCAGCGATTTCTAGGCCCCCGACCTTCATTAGGACATCGAGCGCGTCAGACTGATTGGGCCGATGCAGGTCCATCGCCTGCTGAATCACCGCTGCCTTGTGTAGACGGCCTGACTCATCGATACCGGTCCCACGTCCAGTCGTTTCTGTTGCAGGCCGACCGGTCATCACTGCTGTGATCGCGGAGCTAGGCGTCGTATTGCCGATACCCATTTCACCCGTCCCAATCAAACCGAATCCTTCGCGCACTGCCTCAGTCGCCAGCTTGATTCCGACCATCACAGCTTGTTCGGTTTGGTCACGGGTCATCGCCGGCTCAATCGCTAGATTGCGCGTACCTTTCATGACTTTTCGATCAAGAAGGCCGGGCCTGTCGCCGAATTCATAATCGACCCCGATATCCACGACTCTCACGTCCACACCGGCATGCCGTGCCAATACGTTCACCCCTGCTCCGCCCCGTAGAAAATTCAACACCATTTGAGGCGTGACTTCTCGCGGATAAGCGCTCACCCCTTCCAGAGCCACTCCATGGTCGGCGGCAAAGGTAAAGACGACAGCACGCGGGACGGTTGGCGCCAGATTACCAGTGATCATGACATACTGAGCAGCCAGCTCTTCGAGTCGACCAAGGCTCCCCACGGGCTTGGTCAGACGATCGAGCCGAGCCTGTGCTTTCGCTCTCAATTGCCTATCCGGTGTCTCAATTTTCTGGAGGACATCCTGCAGCCTCATCTACTTGAACCTCAAGGCCTGACCGCTTACAACGAAGTACACCTCATCTGCTTCCGCTGCCACCAGCTGATTCATTTTCCCTGACAAATCACGAAACCGCCGCACCTCGGGTGCGATTGGAACGAGACCCATTCCGAGTTCATTGCTGACAATCACAACCTTCGCCGATCCTTTTCGAATCACTCTCAGCAGTGCCGCAACCCTCTTCAAGACCATGTTCTCAGTCACGCGCATGCCGAGATTGCTCAACCATAACGTGAGACAATCTATTATAATTGATTGATACTTATGAATATTATTCTCAATCCAATTTGAAAGTTCAACAGGAACTTCAGCCGTGTTCCACTCAGATGAGCGAGTCGATCGATGTCGGGCAATCCGAGCCGCCATCTCAGCATCCAGCTCTTGGCCCGTTGCCAGAAAAGCCTTCGACCCGTCACATTGCCCCAGTCTGAGCGCCACATCACTTTTGCCTGATGCCGCTCCACCAAGCACAAACACCAGACTCCCAGTACCTTGCCTCTGATGACGCTTGCTAGCTTTTCTTGGCCTTGACATCCCGCTCCCATAAGAACTCCGGTTCACCTTGCGTCTTCGCCACCCAACGACCCAAGACGAACAGCGTATCGCTCAGCCGATTGACGAACTTGATGATGGTGGAATCGACCGGTTCAGATTTCGATAAGGCGACGCACACCCGCTCGGCCCTGCGACAGATCGTCCTCGCCTGATGAAGAAAACCTGATACTTTTCCACCTCCAGGCAGAATGAACTCTTTGAGCGGCTCCAAATCTTTCTGACAGCGATCGATCAGTTGTTCCAAACGCAAAACATCCTGCGCCGCCACCTGCGGCATGTTCTTGAACGTCTGGCCTGGCGCCGTGGCAAGGATGCTTCCGACGTCGAACAGTTTGTTTTGCACCCAGCGCAACTCTTCTTCGAGTTGCTTGGCCGGCTGAACTTCATCGTTCATATCGGCGTTGATGACCCGTACCACACCGATCGACGCATTGAGTTCATCCACCGCCCCATAGGCTTCGACGCGCAAGCTGTCCTTCCATACCTGCTGACCACCGGCCAATCTCGTCTTCCCTGCATCGCCTGTTCTGGTATAGACCTTCGTAATCCGCATCACCGTTTCCCCTTACGTTCAGTCACCCTACGCCCCCAGGACTCATAGTGAATGAGCTGTTCCAGCGGAATCCGCTCTCGCCATCCGGCACTCTCCAACTCCGGCTGTGTCGCAAAGGTCGATACATATCCCAGACAAAGATATGCCAATACTTTGACCGACTTGGGCACCCCCAACACGCGTTTCAGGGCGCTGTGATCGAGAATGCTAACCCATCCCACTCCAATACCTTCCGCGCGCGCAGACAGCCAAAGGTTTTGTATGGCGCAGCAAGTGCTATAGAGATCCGTGTCACGCACCATGGAGCGACCCAGCACATGGGGACCTCCCCGCTGACGGCTGCAAGTCACGCCGATGTTGATCGGGGCTTCCTCGATCCCTTCCAGTTTGAGGCTCCGGTAGAGCGTAGCGCGTTTTCCCTGGTACCGTGTTGTGGCTTGGGCATTGGCTTGCCGGAACAATTTTTTCACCGCACTCTTAGTTGTTGGCTCCCTGACTACGACAAAATCCCATGGCTGCATGAATCCAACAGATCCGGCATGGTGGGCAGCGGTTAACACACGTTTCAAAATGTGATCCGGAATCGGCGTCGACAGAAAGTTGCGGCGAACATCACGGCGCTCGAAAATCGCCCGGTACACCGCCGAACGCTCCGCATTCGAAAACCTGCCATCAATCACATTGCTCATCGCACCCCATTACAGTTCTCGTTCATGATGGGCGAATCCCAAGCTCACCGGTCGCGATTTTTCCCAAACAGACGGGACAGAGACATTCTTTATACCGTGTTGCGATCCAAACCATCTGCGGTTCGGTAATGCCGATCTTGCCACACCAACATTGGTAGCCGACGCATTCAAACGCTTGTCCGCAGTGCTCACAGGTTTTCTGGATCGGTCCTCTCACAATTCAACCTCCGGCTGTACCTTGATGCCTCTTTTGAAGGGATGCTTCACCTGCGTCAACTCTCTCACAAGATCCGCTGCCACAATCATCTCACCCCTCTGGACATTCGACCGGAAGATTGACGAGCGACATCCACCAGCATGGTCCCGACCTGTGGCTGACTGGCAAAGTGCAAATGGCTGTAGAGCGCCAACACGTTGCCGACTGTCAGCCCATCCTGTCCCTTTGAAAGTCCTCCCGCATCGCTCAGCGCACAGGAATATTGAAGTGTACCCCTCGAAACCAACGTGGAATAATGGAATTCATGGCCTCGTACCGTGACGCCGACCTCACCAAGCATGCAGCGTTCCGAACATTCCACCGTTCTATATCCCAACGTAAGGCTCTGTTTCTGCATGACTGCTTCAGCCGGAAAGATTCCGACCATCCCATGCGAGCAGCTATCGAAATCGCGGATCGATTCCGTGAGATACATCATCCCGCCGCACTCCGCATAGATCACGCCGCCGCGCTCGGCAAACTGCCTGATGGCTGCTCGCATCGCTCTGTTCTCGGCCAGAGCCTCGCCATATAATTCCGGATATCCCCCGCCAAGATACAGCATATCGACGTCCGGCAACACGTGGTTGTTCAATGGAGAAAAGGTCACGACTTCAGCGCCGGCCGCTTCCAGTAACTCAAGATTATCCGGATAGTAAAAGCAAAATGCCCGATCCTGTGCCACGGCGATTCGAACCGTACGACCGCGGCTCTGTATGACCGGCGGAGACGCTGCTGCCGAAAATGTATCGCTCGAATGGGCAAGGGCTTCGATACGATCCAGATCGATTGTTTCCAGTGCAGCCGTTGTTAACCGCTGGTGGAGGTGATCCTCGCCTTGTTCCAGAGGCATGACCAGCCCGAGATGGCGATCGCGGATGGCCATAGCGGGATCCGAACGCAAGTATCCGACAGAAACCACATCGGTCTCTTGCTCCACCGCGACCCTAAGCAATTGGTAATGGCCCTCACTTTCGACGCGATTGAACAACACTCCCGCCACCCGCAACTCAGGATCAAAGCGCGCGTAACCCGCCACCATTGCCGCAGCGGAACGGGCCATTGCGCTTCCGTCCACAACGAGCAGCACGGGGGCGTTCAACTGCTTCGCCAATTCAGCCGTACTGCCGACTTCATTCACCGGCGAGCTCCCGTCGAACAGCCCCATCATTCCTTCGATAATGGAGAGATCCGCATCGGCCGCGGCACGAGCAAAGATCGAACGATTCAGTTCCGCCCCCAACATCCACCCGTCAAGATTTCGAGACGGACGGCCGGTGGCCGCCCGGTGATGACTCGGATCGATAAAGTCCGGTCCGACTTTAAACGGCTGGACCAGGCGGCCTCGCTCACGCAAGGCCGCCAAGATCGCCAATGTCGCCGTCGTCTTGCCGACACCACTGGACGTACCGGCAATGACCAATCGTGGATAACGTCTCATCGTTTTTTAGATCGGAAGATCGTAATTCATGCGCACTCCGCCGAAGATCGAACGGATCGGCGTGCCGAAGTAAAGAACTTCTTCGTACTTCTCATTGAACATGTTATCGAAACGCAAGTAGGCCTGGATCTGTTTCGTGACATCGTAACTTGCCGACAGATTCCAGACCAAAAAAGCCGGGATCGAGCCTTCATTCCCAACGCTGTTGAATCGCTGGCCAAAGTAGCGCCCCTCCAGATTGGCGCGCACACCATCAATGGGCTGATAGCTGATGATCGTCGAAACTTGATTAAGCGGCCACTTGGGAAGCCGTATATCCGGACCGCTGCTGAGATCCTGCGTAGCCGCGTAGGTATACTGGACAAGCAGATCCAAGTTTTTTATCCATGGTTTGTCGCGAAACACTTTCAGCTTCGTGGTCACTTCTACCCCTTGAGCCCTAGCCAACCCCGCATTCTGAGCACAGAAGCCGAACGAATTAGGAGCCGTACACTCGGTCGGATCGAACACCGACAAGATAAGGTTACGATAGCGCGTCCAAAAATATCCGACACTGATGCTGCCTCGATCATGAGGCAGCGTCTGTTCGATGGCAGCATCCAACGACTGACTTTTTTCCGGTTGCAGATTCGGATTGCCGAATCCCGGGAAAAACAGCTGGTTGATCGTCGGCGCACGAAATCCGGTGGCATAGCTCCCGCGCAGCTTTGTGCCGGTTTCCTTGACCAGGTACCCACCCGTCACACGATAGGTTGTGGCGCTTCCGAAGACGTTGTAGGCGTCATACCGAACACCGGCGGTTCCGAACAAACGATCCCAGAGATTCAACTGAGCTTCTCCGAACCCTGCTTGGCTACTGAGTGTCTTATCCGAAAAGGTAGCTGTCTGCGTGAGCAGATCCATATTGCTGCCCTTCTGCTCCCGAAACTGATAGCCTGCCGTTAACAACAACGGTTTGCCGACCTGGATATTGTGCTGCCATTCAATCCGGTTGCTCGTTGTCTCAATTTGAGACATAAAGGGAAACCCGATCGGTCCTGTCGCTCCGGTCACGAGGTTACGTTCGACCGTTCCCCCGTTGCTCACAAGATTGTCGGTCGCTCGTGACAAGGTCAGCTGTTGCGACCACCAGGTGGTCATCGGTTGCACATAGGTGCCTGCGTAGACGTATTGCGTGCTTTGTGATCCTGCTCCCAACACATCCGCCGGATCGGAGGCAAAGGTGACTGGATTAAACGCAAATCCGTCAAAATTCACGATGCCGTCCATCCAACGGAAACTAAAATCCAGCCTTCCATCCTTTGGAAGGTCGGCACCGAATCTCACGGATCCTTGCCAGTTGTGATATCCATCGCGCTCAGCCGCCCCACGCCGATAATTGATCGCCGAAAAACCGGCCGTATCCCAGCGGGTGATTGCTCCAGAAAAATCTATGGGGCCCTTCTTGCCGACTAGATTGGCTCCTTCTCGAAGCGAGACGAACGAGCCGTACTCGGCAAAACCGGAGATGTTGGGCTTGCCACGGCCCCGCTTTGTTGTGATGTTGATTACGCCCCCCATCGCATCCGATCCCCACAGCATACTCTGACTTCCTCGCAAGATCTCGATCCGCTCAATGTTGTCGGACGTGAGGTTGGCAAAGTCATAAGTGCCGATCGTGGCACTATTGACGATCGCCCCGTCGATTAAAACCATCGTCTGCTCCGGCGTCCCCCCACGTATCCGTACATCCACGACCGTGCCGGGCCCACCGCTCTGGTTGACCGATAGTCCTTGTGCCCAGCGGAGCACCTCTGCAACTGTCCTGACCTTTCGCTGCTGCATCTCTTCGCCGGTGATCACCTCCACGGCGCTCGTGACTTGTTTGGCAGGCATTGGGGTTTTGGTGGCGCTCACGACGACTTCCGGAACTTCGACCTCCGGTTGGTCGGCCATCGCAATCTCCTGAGCCGATGCAGGATAGGCGAGAGCGATCATCCATGGAATGAGAGCACAGGCACGGAACCAACGACGGGCTGAAAACCGCAACATGAAAACCTCCCTTTGACTCGAAGGGTGTCGATAATCCCGGCAGTCGGGTCTCCTGACTTGCGGCTCGTCGTTTCTCTGCGCCTTCCCATGCGCCAAGGCACACAGTGGCACGTTGCAGAGTCACTCCCCGCTTACAGTGGCGGCACCGTGATGGATTTGCACCATCTTCCCCGTCGCTGTCGGTGTGGTCTTAAAGCATCCCCCAGAATAATTGTTGTGCACCCAGTTTCCCATGCAGGAGAGGGGTGCCTCTCTTCCTGCCCTTTACAATCTGTCATGCATTCGAAAGCCCTCGCCTCAATTTCGGACATAGTCGACGGCATATCGTGGAGAACGCAGAGCCATGTTGTCGAAATCCCAGCTGAACGTCAGCACGGCGGATTTCTTGGACCGATGGGTGAGGAGCCGCCTGCCGTCCTTCACGACAAGACTCGGAGCGTCCCAAAAATCCAGCGTCTTCTCTGCGCCCGTTCTATTACAAACGATCAACGGAAGTCCTGTTTCATAGGTCCGCTGCTCCCATTCCCCATTCGGACCGTGAACCCCCGGGCCCCATGAGGCAGGAGACACGAAGATCTGCGCGCCTTCAAATTGAAGTGCACGGGCAATATTCGACGTATAGACATCGCTGCAGACAAGTACGCCGACCTTGATCCCATCACACTCGATCGGAGCGGCGCTGTCACCGGGACTCGACCATGACAGCGAATCGCTTATCACGTTGATCTTGCGATGTTTACCAAGGATCTCGCCGGTCGGGCCGATGACAAACACCGAATTGTAGAACCGCTTGCCGTCGCGCTCCGGGCACCCCAGAAATACGGTTCGTTTCAATGTCTTGACCAGCTTGCAGACCTGTTGCATCCAGGGGTCGGGCTGCGGCTCTATCCAATCTGAACCGACGACCTGTGCGAATTGCAGTCCGCAGACCGCAAGCTCAGGGGTCACGATCCAGTCGGCCCCGTTCCGGGCAGCATGCTTGATAGCCTCGACAATCACGTACCGGTTCTGCGTGACTGCCCCGGGAACCGTCTCCAAATGAAGCAGTGCGATCTTGCCCCTTCTCATGTCACGTCCTACCGGACAGAGCACGTCCCGGAACTGTCACCCGAGGCAGGCCGGTATCAGGATGCCGATCCACCAATACCCGGCATCGATATACGGCTTCCAATGTCCCAGGCTCAATGACCTCATCAGGAGAACCGAGCCGTGCCACTCGTCCGCGATCCAACAACAGAATTCGGTCGCAATACTGACTCACAAGATTCAAATCATGAGAGACCAACACAATGGTGAGCCCTCGTTCCTCCTTGAGCTGTCGTATGACCCGACAGATGTCGATTTGGTGCTGTAAATCGAGGAACGCCGTGGGTTCGTCGAGCAACAGGACCATCGGAGATTGAGCCAAGGCACGGGCGATGACGGTCCGTTGTCGCTCGCCGCCGGAAAGATCCGGCACCAGACGCTTCGCAAGATGGGCAATGTTGACTGTAGCCATAGCCTGCGCGGCAGCGGCAATATCCGCCTCGTCTTCCCAGCCGAAACCTCCAGACCACAAGGTGTCCCTCCGCTGAGCGAATCGTCCCATCAAAACCGTCTCCGCGACGGTAAACGGAAAACTCTGGTGCGTATCCTGAGGAACATGGGCGATGAGACGAGCCATATCTTGTGGCATCAAGGCTGTCAAGTCGTCCCCAAACAAACGGACTGTTCCTTGCTGCAGACTGAGGATGCTTGCCAGTATTTTGATCAGCGAGGTCTTTCCTGACCCGTTTGGCCCAACGATGCCGAGAACCTCTCCAACCTTGACCTGAAAACCCACGTCATCGAGAACCCAGTCGGCACCATCCGACGATCCTGCATGGTAGCGAAATCGAACGGACTCGATTTCATAGGCGAACCGGGATGCGCCATGGGCGACCCCATCGGCCGATGATTCAGATGAGATTTGCCGTCGATCCGAGCCGATCACACGAACTGATCCTTTCGCCATAGAAGCAGGTAGAGAAACATCGGGCCACCGGTGAGAGCCGTGACGATCCCAACTGGAATTTCGCTCGGTGCCAAGATGGTTCGAGCGATCGTGTCTGCCGCCACGAGAAACATTCCTCCCGCGAGCATCGAGGCCGGTAGCAGCACGCGATGATCGGACCCGACCAGCATGCGGACCGCGTGCGGCACGACCATGCCGACAAAGCCGATCATGCCACTCACCGATACGACCGCTCCCGTCAACAGAGCAGCGAGAAAAAACAATTGTTTTTTTACTCGCTCAGTCTCAACACCCAATGAACGCGCTGTCTCCTCACCAAAAGTCAGGATATTCATAATCTGAGCCTTCTGCAGAAGGAGAGACGCTCCTCCCACCACATACAGAGCGAACATCGACAGGATGCCGTAGCTCGACACCATCAGGGAGCCCATCAACCACGCGATGAGTCCGGCCGACCGATTGGGGTCCATAATCGATGTGATGAACATGATCAACGCGGTCAGCATGGCATTCAGAATAACGCCGGCCAACAACATGCTCTGAATCGGCAAGCGCCCCCGCGAGCGAGCCAATCGATACATCGCCCCTAGGGATAACAAACCCCCGACAAACCCGAAGAGAGGCAGCGCAGGCAGAAACGCCAGCGTCGTGCCGATGCCGAACAGCATGGCTAACGACACTCCCAACGCTGCTCCGCTTGAGACGCCAAGGACGTAGGGATCCGCCAGGGGGTTTCTGAGGAGGGCTTGCAGCGCCACACCCACTACCGCGAGACTGCCTCCGACGAGAAAACCGGTCAAGACACGGGGTAGGCGGATATGGAGCATGATCACGGCGGAGGTATCGGTTCCTGCCCTATCGAGTGCTCCGCTACCTGACCATCCACTCAACGCCGATAGGGCAATTCCCAGGTCGATCTTTGTCGCTCCGAACTGAAGGCACAACAGGCACACAGCCAAGCTCACCACGAGGAGGCTGCCGATGATCGCGATCCACCGCTGAAACGTCAGGATCGCTCCGCTGTTCTTCCATTGCTGCAGCTGCTCGCGTCCGACTTTCGTCAACGGAGGAGAAACGATCGGAGACGAATCGACCGGTGCGAGTTGTGAAGTCGGTGTGGCCATAGGACCCCTTTACCGATTCACCGATGAGGACAGATCCAGCTCCGGATGCACGATCTCCGCTAACATTCGTAGCGCCTGCACAATACGCGGTCCTGGGCGGTTCACAATACTGGAGGGAATCTGTCGCAGCCGTCCTGCTTTGACGGCAGTCATCCCAGTCCACTGCCGCCAAGTTCGCTGTTCACTTTCGGAAATTCCTTCGGCCTGCCCCACCGGAAAGATCAATACCTCAGGGTCTTCCAATAACACCGTTTCCATGCTTAAACGCGGATAGGGCGCGGCACTCTTGGCCGCGACATTGATACCACCCGCAAGTCTGATCAACTGATCGATGAAACTCCCCGGCCCGACCGTAATCAACGGCTGACTATTGAGGACATACAACACGCGGACCGGCGGTGCTTTCTCCATCCTCAACTTGATCTCGATGAGTTCCTGTCTCAGACTCATCGTCAAATCGTTTGCGGCAGCCGGATGACCTAACATCCGTCCGAGTGTGACGAGGTGAGCCAGAATATCTTCGATCGTTATCGCGGCCATCACAAACACCGGCACCTTGAGCTGCTCCAACGCAGCAACGACATCCGGCCTGAGAAATTCCTTCGGCGCCAAGACAAGGTCCGGTTGAAGCGCCATCACCGCTTCGAGATTGGGATTGGAGTAGCCGACTTTTGCTTTGGCTGCCGCTTCGGGCGGGAAATCACAAAAATCCGTCACGGCGACCAGCCGATCTCCTGCGCCGATGGCAAACACCATTTCCGTAACGCTGGGGGCTAGGGAGATAATCCGGACAGGCGGCTTGGCCAAATAGATATTCCTTCCGGCATCGTCCACAAACGATCGTGACGACACATGCGCCATGAACGGCATGCCGGTGAGGATTCCCTGTTGCCGTCGCTTCATCTCACCATAATCTCCTTGCCAACATTCAGCCGCCTGTGTAAGAAACACAGACAGCACCACCAGTAGCCACATGCTCGCGACGGGGCGATATCGATGCCATTGGCCCAAAAGAAAAATCCCCAAGGCCTGAATAGACCCTGAGGATTGCACCCGGTTCTTCATCCTCACCAGTTCCCCAGCCTCGAGGGAACGACGGTCAATTCTCCGAGCAGGTCTTCTGGCTCATGGTTCATCCTACTCCCCGGCCTTCCCATCCGAAAACTGTGACGAGTGATGGGTGACGCGCAATGAGTTACAACAACTGGAACCTACTCATCACTCGTCACCGATCACCCTTCACTGCCTTTCAGACAGTGGTTCTCGCGGGTTTCGTCCCCATTGACAGCGGCGGGACCACGAGGGATTCACACCCTCTTCCCTTACTCAGGAGTTATAGTGCTCAGCACAATAGGAGAGACCGCCAAATCTTGTCAAGTTCGATCATGCCCAGCTTCTTGTCCTACTCCATCGCAGAAGCGTCCGAGGCTTGTGAGCGTTCGGCAGGCTATGGTACCATCCGCTCGCTAACTTCGATTTCATCCGCCTACGGAGAGATGTCGCCGGAGACTCAATAGAGTCACGGCTGTAAATCTGTGGGCTCCACTCAGTGGAAAGGGAGTACGACTGTGGCCTTACAATGTGAGATTTGCCAAAAGAAGCCTGTATCCGGCAACAATGTCAGTCACGCGAACAATAAAACCAGGCGAGTGTTCAATCCTAATATCCAGACAGTTCGTGCCTTGATCGGCAAGACTCATCGGCGTATTCGGGTATGCACCCGATGTTTGCGTTCAGGGCTTGTCCGTAAAGCGGTCTGACGGCTTCTTCGCTCCACAAAAGACTACGGCACCTCCCAGACAATCCGACCTCCTCGCTCGACCAACTTGATGACCGACCGTTCATCAGGAGAGAGGGTCAGGGTACGGTTGCCGTCCTTGCTCTTCAGGACGAGCCCGACTTCGCCATTCGCATCCAACCCAAGACCGGCTCGAGCTTTCCCCTTTGCATCCAACAGTAAGAACTCTTCGGCGTTCACCCCATTTGGCTTCTGCGCCTCAACCGGTCTTGGCGAAAGTAACTGAGTACTCATCACGCCACCGAATGTCCCACCGATGAATGCCATTCCGCAAAGCACAATCATCTGCTTGTGCCTCATGATTACCCCTTTCGTGAAGTCAACGCGACGACATTGATGCAACATCGGAGGATCTTATGCGAGGGATCGCCCAACGGCAACCGACCCGCCCAGGATCAAACAAGCTGTCTCTCTGGCAGGTTTTGATGGGGAAGGATCGAAAACTAAGATCGGAGCGGAACCCGGTGCCAGAAGAGAGCGTCCTGTCTCGCGCTCTATCGATTACGACCTCGTACCGATAAACACAACTCCGTTCGTCTTGTCACTATTCAATGCGGCGCTGTAGAGTTTTCCTGCATGAAAAAATCCAACTCCCTTCACAGTAGCGGTTCCGTTGCTACAACCACCCTCTCCATTGAATGTGATGGTCACATCAAATACATTTCCATGTGCTCGCGGCTTAAATAAGCCGCTGAACGTGCATCCGGTAGGAGAGAGATCAGTAATAGAGCGACCAGTGATGGCTCCAGTGGCGGATACGGTAACGGACACGTTTTCACCTGCAGCTACCGGTCCGATATAGGTTCCGGCCGCAGCATTGATATCCGGAGCCGACTCATAATCACTACTGTATGTCGTCGTAAATGAGTCTTGCGGCTGCGCGTTGTTCTGATAGACAATCGTGCCGTCCAAACGTTGCTTCATCGTATAGGTACCATCGACCGTAGCATTGAGTGTTGGTGCTGTTCCTCGCTCCACACTGAAGTCCGTGGCGTTTGAAGACGTCAGGACACCATTTTGTGAGCTGCTCCCCCCTTGGACTACACCTGCGATGAACGAGGGGTCGCCAACCATCGAATACAGGACCCAATAGACGCCGTCATCGAGTACAACCCCCGTCACAGTACGGTTGGTGTTGGTGGTCCCGGTCCAAAGCCCCTCTGCAGGGGATGCAGGGGGCGCTGTAGCAGATGGGGTCGATGTGTCACCACCGTCGCCACAAGCAGAAAGGCCGACGAGAAGCAATAAGATAAGAACGTGATCCTGAATCCGTTTCAATTGCATATGTGTCTCCCTAGGTGAAGCCAGACCTGAGCCTTGTAAAAGTAGCGAGGCATTGCTACCAGCCTGTACAGGAAAACTCCAATCCTTCTTAAGATGGGGTCAGGAGAACTGGACTTTTCATAGCTGGTCGAAAATTGGACGGCATGGCTGGATTTTCAATGGAGTCGGAACTAAAACCGTGGCGCAGAAAATTTTGGCGGCGAAAACTATGGCAAAGTACTTGAAAGTTTGGAGCGGGCGATGGGATTTGAACCGCACTCCGTCGCCGGATCAGCTCTGAAACTTGCTTCCCGGCTCCTGCAGAGGGGGCCAGCCCCCTCGCACGCTCCCCACGAAAGGGGCTCACCCCTTTCGAAATCCCCATGTCGTGGGTTCAAATCTCGCTGAAGAGTAATGTCAGATTTGGAGCGGGCGATGGGATTTGAACCCACGACAACTAGCTTGGGAAGCTAGGACTCTACCACTGAGCTACGCCCGCTCGCTGCACCGCATCCTACGCAGGGAATCGCTAACAAGTCAAGGAACAGAAGCCCTCGATGGTCCAAAGCTGTCACTCTCAATGGGTATAGTGTATGCCCTGGAAGGGATAATCTTATTGCGGCAGAAACACATCCGACTGATTCAACGGAAACATATTGAGAAAGTCGAACATTTGACGGAGGTGATATTGCGCCCACGCGGTTCCCAGCGTCCCTAACGTGGCGTCCATAATGTTGAGCGGTTTTTCGTCCCATGCGCTGTCGTCACAAGGACACGACGCCCAGTCGGCCGCTTTCTTCAACACCCCGAGAACGAAGGAGTTGTATTCCGGCGTCACGATCAGAATGGCATCCGCCGCCTTGAACCGCTGCACGGCAGGGAGCAGCTCTCTCTCATGATCTCAATTAAAGACCGGAATGCCGGCCGAATCGAACGCCTCTAGTGTGCTGTTGGCAGGGACTAGCTTGACCGCGGCGCGGAGGGCGGATCGGTTGTAGGACTGTTTTCGAAGGCTCCCTGCAAAACCCAATGTTTTGACTTCATCAGCCATCCTCTTTCACATTTTTCCGTACATGACCAATGTGTTTGAGCCGAAAGCTCACGCCCCCAATCCGCTCATTCCTGGACGTCAGCACGTACGCCGATACTTGCCTCAGTACTCAAATGCGATGTTATAGAGCGCCGGAGTCATTTCCACACCCAGCTGCCCTAACTTCGCCTTCATCGGCGTGACGCTCTTGTCATACCCTTTCCAATAGACCTCTTCGTTCTCCCATAGCGCAACGTTGATGAAATTATATTTGCTGTCCGGCTTGATGCTTTTGTGGAATTTGCCGCTGATGAACCCTTCTTGCTTCGTAATACCGTCCTTTATGTCTTGCCACCACTTCACAAATTCCTCCTCTTTGGCTTTCGGAACCGAAAACACATTAATCAAGGTGACTGACATAGCATACCTCCTGTTGATTAAACCCGGATTCCGCAGTAGAGACCGAACCCAAAAAACCAGTTTCAGAAACACGTTGATAATCAATGTCTTGAGTTGCCAATTCTGAACTGCGCCGCAGTTGGAACGTGGTGAATGCTGTCCTGGTAGTAGTACAAAAATTCATTTGGATTGACCGCAACTTGTGAACGCACCTTGGATTTCAACTGTGGAATCCGGGTTAAATAAAAATCTCATGAACCGCCATCCTGAAATGTCCTCCAACATCGCCTTTATAGAATAATCACACTCCTGCAGATCGGATTCTTCCTGAGGCATGGGCGGCCAAAGCGACCTGACACTCCTTCTGCGACTTGGCACGCGCGGCCAACATTTCGTCCTTCGCGATGGTAGTCACCTCTTTCATGGCGAATGTCGTCACCTCTGCTTGTACCGTGCATGCTACTCGCACACCTATCACGAACCGTTCCAGTTTTCGGATGTTCAACAGAGCTGTACATAACCTATTGAATCAAGAGCGAATGAGAGGAGGGGTTCGAGTGCAGATGGTGCATCCGAGTCGTGGTGGTGACGATGCAGAGTGACGATGTTTCGTCAGGTGACGAAATCGTCGTCGTCGATCGAGGTCTGTCGCCTCGTAGAACAGCGTCGGCTACAACCCATTGTTAGGTTTTCCACAAAATCTTCTACGATCACATCTCTCGCCTTCGTGTTGCGTATGGCTTAGAACTTCGTCGCGGCACTTACGAGCTGACCATCGTAGGTGTTCGTGGTGGCAGCCTCAAGCATCACCCATGCCGCGTCCTCGTATGAAACAAACGGGCCGGCGTCGCGGTTAATCTGCACCGACCTTCGCACGTCTGGGCTTCGCCGGCCAACGCTTTCCATGCGGCCCGGGCAGAAGATCATATAGTTAATATCAGCCTGGCGAATGGCATCGATACATGCACCGTGTGCGCGGTACGCACCCTCGACCCAACTCCCCAAGTGCAGAAGCTGTTTGTAGTTTGGCGTAACGCCGTCATCGGCCATGACATTCGTGGTACCACCGGGCCAGCAGAGTTTCTTAACGCCGTTACGCTTGACTGCTGCCGCCAACTCGAAGGCCAAATTCGGATCGGCACCCAAACCTGACAGAACAACATCGACTCCGGTCATAGCCTTGTCTAGCACCTTTGTGTGCGTGCCATCGCCCACCGTGATCTTGCTCAGCTTTGCGATGCTCTCTTCTCCTAATTCACCCTCAAGCTTGGCACGATTCCTCACGAGTACAGACACGCGCAGGCCGCGCTCAAGTGCCTCCTGCACCATGCACTTCCCAAGACCACCCACGCCGACGATCAGTACGCTCAACGGTTGCATTGCTACTTCTCCTTTCGACTTGTTCACAGGACTATCCCCAGAAGATAGGGACAAAGGAAGGGCGGGATGCCGGCCCATTCCGGTTACTTCCTGAGCACTAGCGCGTCTTGGACCCTCGTCTCGCTGCTCGCTCTCGGTCAGTGTTTCTGCAGATGTGCGTTAAGGTGACTGGCATAGTCACTGCCCCCCTTATCTTTTGGAGTAAAGAGCCCCGCCCTTCCGGGCGGGGCTCTCAAATGCAACCTCTCGTAAGCATCCGCTCATTCGGAATGACGCAGTCGCAAACTGCATCAGTACTCGAAAACGACGTGATAGAGGGCCGGCGTCATTTCAATGTTCAGTTGCCCCAGCATCGCTTTCATGGGTGTAACGCTCTTCTCATACGCTTTCCAATAGACATCTTCATTTTCCCAGAGCGCAACGTTGATAAAGTTGAATTTGCTGTCGGGCTTGATACTTTTGTGAAACTTGCCGCTGATATAGCCCGGTTGCTTGGTGATATCGACCTTTATGTCTTGCCATCACTTCACGAACTCTGCTTCCTTCTCCCTTGGCACAGTAAAGACGTTGATCAATGTGACTGGCATGGCGCACCTCCTATCGTTCGGTTCAAATTGACATGACCACTGATTCAGCATGACCCGACTGCAAACCGCATCAGTACTCGAAGACGACGTGATAGAGCGCCGGGGTTTGCTCGGCATCCATCTCGGCAAGCTTGGCCTTTGCAGGGGCCGCGCTTTTCTCAAACGCTTTCCAATACAGCTCTTCGTTTTCCCAAAGGGCCACATTGATGAAGTTGAAGCGGCTTTCCGGCTTGATGCTTTTGTGGAATTTCCCGCTGATGAACCCCTCCTGTTTGGTAATATCGCCCTTTATGTCTTGCCACCACTTCACAAATTCGTCCTCTTTGGCTTTCGGGACCGAAAACACGTTGATCAAGGTAACTGGCATTGCGCACCTCCTTCTTGTCTAATGACATTTTCACCTCTCTGAACTGCCTCCCTGGAACCCTGTAATGTCCTGCAACACCGCCTCGATATAACAACCGCTCGCCTGCAGGTCGGCGCCTTCTTGCCACATCGTTGCCAAGAGCAGCCTACCCTCAGGATCAATATGCGACACCTCGGTGAGATCCACAGCGACTGGGCCATCTGTCTCCCGAGACAATCGCTGCCAGACCTGTCGCGCTTCGTCTACCCACGGGCCGGCTAAAGTGCCTTCCAACACCATTCTGGCTGGCTGCCTGGCCTGTATGGTGACCCTCAGCATACCGATTCGTTACCCAACCTGGTCCATCTTGTTCCAAGGACTATGGTCCGTCCACCGCTGAATCAGCTTTGCGGCTTCTGCTTTCTGATCGGGGTGGAGACTGGCATGCCATTCGGACACCTTGGGCAACACCCGCTGCATCATGCGCGTTCGCGCTGCTTGGTGCTGCTCGATCAGTTGGGCCAGCTTTGCCTCATCCAACCGGTCGCTTTTCACCTGAGCGATGGCTTCTTCCATGGTGGCCCGGCGTTCCTTCTGCGACTCGGCACGCGCGGTCAACAGTTCGTCCTTCACGGTCGTCAGTTTGGCCTTCTGTTGATCATCGGGGTCCAGCTGCTTAGTGATCTTTCCCGTCATCCAGTCAGCCCGTTCCGCCGAGGTATGATGACGGAAGCAAGCCGACGTCCCGAGCAGGCTCACCAAGACCGCTATGCCGACCGCAGCTCTCATGAAATGCTTGTTCATGACCCTCTCCTTTCGTCTGTGAGCATGATGGTCGCCTCTGCTTTCACCCTGCATGCTGCTCGCACACATATCACGAACCGTTCCAGCTTTCGGATGTCCGGCAGAGCTGCACATAACCTATTGAATCAAGAGCGAATGAGGGGGGGGTCGAGTGCGGATGGTGAATGCGCGTCGTACAAGTGACGATGCAGCGTGACGATGACTCGTCAGGTGACGAAATTGTCGTCATCCAAGATGACGAGCAATGCCGAGCCTCTTCATCTTGGACGTGAGGGTGGTACGTTTGAGCCCGAGTCTCGCCGCGGCTCCGCCGGAGCCGCCGATCACCCATCGGACCTCGCGGAGTGTTCGCAGGATGTACTCGCGCTCGCTTTCCTGAAGCGTCTCGGCGGCAGTGGCGCTTGCCCTCTTGTCAAGTTGGAGTTCCCCGAGCGGCACCTGTAACGCCGTGCCTTGGGTGAGAATCACGGATCTCTCGACGAGATTCTCCAATTCGCGGATGTTGCCGGGCCAATCGTAGTGCGAGAGCACATCGAGCGTCTTGGCGGGAATCGTATGAATGTTCTTGTGCATGCGAACGGCATGGCGCTGCGTGAAGTAGCGGACTAAGATGGGAATGTCTTCACGACGATCCCGAAGGGCCGGCATCGTGATCGGAAAGACATTCAATCGATAGTACAAGTCGCTCCGAAACTCCTTTTTTTCTACCAGGCTCTTGAGATCTCGGTTCGTCGCAGCAACCAAGCGTACGTTGACGCGGATCGTCTTGGTGCTGCCCAGTCGCTCGAATTCCTGTTCCTGCAGGACTCGCAGCAGCTTGGATTGCAGCTCCAGCGGAATGTCGCCGACTTCATCGAGAAAGATGGTGCCCTTGTCCGCCAGTTCGAATCGGCCCACCTTTTGAGAAATCGCACCGGTAAAGGCACCTCGCTCATGACCGAACAGTTCGCTTTCCAACAATCCGCTCGGAATGGCGGCGCAATTGAGTTTCACGAATGTGCGTTCCTGGCGCCCACTGAGTCGGTGAATCGCCCGGGCAATGAGCTCCTTGCCCGTTCCCGTTTCGCCCTGGATGAGGACCGTGGAGTCGGTCGGGGCGACGATCTTGACTTGCTTGAGCACCTGTGTCAACGCGTTGCTGTCGCCGATGATCTCTTCAAACCCACGGTCTGCGCGAATCTCTTCCTCGAGATAGAGTTTTTCTTCGGTCAGTTTGTTCCTCAGTTGCGTGATTTCTTGATAGGCCAAGGCATTGGCCACAGCCAAGGCGATCTGCCCGGCGACTTGCGTAAGAAATTCGACGTCCGATTCGGGGAAGGCCTGTTCCTGACGAGACGCGAGGTTGAGACATCCCATGGCGCGATCGTGGGCGACGAGGGGCAGGCAACACAACGACTGGAAGCCCCTTTCAATTAACATCCGAATCACTTGATGGCCATAGCGCTGCAGTTCCTCCAGGTCATTGATCACCACCGGCCGCCTTGTCCGTAAGGCAAGGGTGGCCGGCGTGGCTGCGTCGCTCCCCGCAAATCCTTCGAACAGCAACCCGGGATTATCTGGAAAATCCAACGCATGCAGGCGGAACAGCTGGTTGACCTCGTCGTAAAGGATCAGAGAGGCATATTCTTGCGGCACGATCTCTCGCAAGCAGGCACTCACTGCTTGCAACACCTCGCGCAGATCCAGCTGTGAGACCATAGCGTTGGTCATCTTCAGGAGTAGGTGGAACCGATCCCGCTCTCGCTCCGTCTCCTTCTGTGACAAGGATGCCGCTTCGCGGTTCAGCACGTTCTCGACGGCCACCGCCACCTGCTTACCCACGTGCAGCAAAAACCCGATTTCGCATCGGAAAAAGCCTGCTTGCGCACACTACTGAAACTCATAGCCCCCAATTGGCGCACTGCGGTGGTCAAGGGGACGTAGCAAAACGAATTGATGCCGTCTTTCCGCATCAGCTGGACTACCTGGGGCCAGCGCGACTCCTGCGAGAGATCCGGTACCAGCAAAGGTCGTTGCGTTTGCCAGACAAGCCCGGCTGGTAACTCGTCCACAGAGAGAACATGACCTCCGGTAATGTCGACAGGGACATTGGCTTGCAGGGTATGGAGGCGCATGGCGTGACGTTCGGCGTCGTACAGGGACAGGCCCACGAAATTTGCGTCGACCACACGGGGCAGCAACATCGCGAGGTCCCGATAGAGGGAGGCCAAATCGCTGTGAACGGAAATTGATTCCGCAACACCAAGCATCGTTTCGAAGTGAGACTGGTATCGGGATTCGGGATGTGGTGACTCGTCAGCCATCAGCATACACGAGCACAAGAGACAACGGCTTTACTTCAGACTGGGCCTACGACCACCACTATAGCAATCATACTGGGCTCGATGCATCTGTGGGTTGGCGGAAGATCTTTGGAAACTCCGCCGACTCGCAGTACCGGGGATGAAGGCTTTTACAATCGGCAGCGATGTCGCTCCACGCTCGGCTATCGGTTCCTCACCGAGTTCGAGGCAAGGGGGGCTGTCGTGTAACGCGGTGTCGGCAAAATTGAGGCGGAGGCACACTAGGACACTGTCACTAAGCTAAGCCCGCTCGCTGGAACGGATCAAGCGCCGGCTTTTCATCACAAGTCAAGGAAGTGACTCTTTCGCCTTACGGTCTCAATTCCGCAATAGCGAACTTTTTCTTCCCAACCTTAAGACGGCGCGGTTGATGAAGCTCAAAAGAGATTAACCTATCCGGATTTGTCTCCTTCACGCCATCTATTTCAATTCCACCTTGAATGATCAATCGCCTCGTTTCACTGCCGCTAGCAATCAAACCAGTTTTCACAATCAACTTGCTTAGCCTGATCTGACCGCACGCTTGATCTTTCTCCTGCATATCATTCAGTTGCAATACTACGTGCACATCCGGCTTATCTGGAAACTCCTTGGCTTGAAATTTCTGTTGAAACTCAGTTCGTGCCTGCTGCCCGGCTTCTGTTCCGTGATAACGCGCGACGATCAGTTCAGCGAGCGCCTGTTTGGCTTCCATCGGGTGGAGTGCTTTGACTTGGCCCAAATCTTCCGTGGTGAGCAGTTCATAGTAGCGATACATCAGAGCATCGCTGATCGACATGATTTTTCCGAACAGCTCCCCTGGTTTGTCTTCCAGAGCGATGTAATTGCCGACGCTCTTGCTCATCTTCTTGATACCGTCTGTGCCTTCCAGTAGCGGCATCGTGATAACGACCTGCGGTTCCTGACCGTAGTCCCGTTGTAATTCGCGTCCGACCAGCAAGTTAAATTTTTGATCCGTCCCTCCCAGTTCCACATCAGCCTTAAGCACGACGGAATCGTACCCTTGCACCAGTGGATATAGGAATTCATGGACGCTGATCGGCTTCTGTTCCTCATAACGTTTATGGAAGTCGTCCCGTTCCATCATCCGTGCGACTCGATAATGCGCAGCCAGCTGAATGAGCCCTTCCGCCGACATTTCCTTCATCCATCGACTATTGAACTCAATCAGGGTCTTTGCCGGGTCGAGAATCTTGAAGATCTGCCGTTGGTAGGTCTTGGCGTTCTCCTGCACCTGTTCCTTAGTCAATGCTTTACGAGTCTCGGATACGCCGGTGGGATCGCCGATCATGCCGGTGAAATCACCGATGAGGAAGATGACTTGATGACCGAGCTCTTGAAAGTGCTTCAATTTATGAATCAGGACCGTATGTCCCAGATGGAGATCCGGAGCCGTGGGATCGAATCCCGCCTTGATGCGCAACGGACGACTCTCGGCAAGAGCCCTTTTAAGCTTCGCCTCCATCTCGACCTGCTGAATAATCTCCACAGTGCCGCGCTGGATCAGTTCCAGTTGCTCGTTTATCGCCTTCATCGTCTAGGTTTGCTCCGTCACTACTAGGATTTCGCCGTCGAGACTGTCACTAAGGGCTTGAGGCGATCAAATGTTTTTGTCCCAATCCCTTTCACTTCACGGAGATCTTCAACCGTACGAAAGCCTCCGACTGATGTGCGAAAAGCAACCACCCGTTGCGCCATTACCACTCCGATTCCTGGCAAGGACTCAAGCTCACGAGCACTCGCACGATTCAGGTCGAGTCGCGAATGAACCGCCGCCGCTCCTGATGGCTCCCTCTGTGCGGCAGTCTTCATGTTCGGACCCTGCACATTTCGACTAGACAGGTCTTTCGTCCGGCCTTCCCGCTCTTCTAATTCCGTAACCAGGGAAGCGACGACCTGCTTCTCGGCGGCTGAGGGGATGTCTTGAACCGGCGGTTGTGGAGTCCATCGGACCCAGAAAATCACACCGATTGTCATGGACAGCATACCAAGTTTCAGAAGCAGGGATTTGATCACGCACCTACCCTTTTCCGAATAAAGTGAACGGCACGAGCCTAACCGTCTTCCACCGCTCCATCATACATATCCTGAGCAAGTGTTGGATGAGCATGAAGTCTTAGGTGAGCATGACACAGAATGCCAAATGTGGAAGTTCAGGTTGAGGGTGAAGAAGTCCGTAGGGGAAGTAGGAGATTGATGTCAACCTGAGGCTCAACCTTTCTTCTGGTCGGCGAGAAATGCTTCGTACTGCGAGGCCGTCATCAGTTGATCGACTTCTCCAAGATCGGCAAGTTCGATTACTGCGATCCACCCTTTGCCGTAAGGGTCGGAATTCACCACTTCAGGATGATCCTTCAAATCATTGTTAATCTGATGTATCGTCCCGCTTACCGGCGTGTAAATAGTGGATGTTGTTTTCGTCGATTCGACTTCACCGATCTGTTGGCCGACTTTAACCGAGGCGCCCACCTTGGGCAGATCCAAGAAAACGATATCGCCCAATGCATCCTGTGCAAAGTCGCTGATACCCACAGTCGCTCGCTTCCCATCAAGGCGAATCCATTCATGTTCTTTGTGAAAGCGTAAATCGGATGGAATCATGTCGGCTCCGTTCGTAGGTTGAGGTGAGGGAAAGGAAAAGGCAACCTACTCCTCAGCCTCAACCTTATCCTCAAAGATTCTTCGGATGGTAGTTTGGACCGACTGGCGTTGTCAAGAAACGACCGTACCGGTCAGAGGTGGAGAACGCGAAGAGATCCTCGCGTTCTAACACAGGACGGTCAGCGGGAGAGCTCCATGCCGGGAAAGAAATATCCAACCTCGAACTGCGCGGTTTCCGGCGAGTCGGAACCATGCACGGCGTTGAATTCGATATTCGTTCCGTGCACTTTGCGGATAGTCCCGGCATCGGCTTTCGCCGGGTCAGTCGCCCCCATCAACTCACGGTTCTTCTTGATGGCATTATCCCCCTGCAACACAAGGACGACTGCAGATCCGGAAGACATGAAGGTACAGAGACTCTCAAAAAAAGGGCGCGATTTGTGGACAGCGTAAAACCCCTCCGCCACCGACTGAGACAGGTGAATCATTTTAATAGCGATCGGCTTTAATCCCGCTTGTTCATACCGATGAATAATATCCCCAATGACGTTTTTCTTAACCGCGTCCGGCTTGATGATGGCCAACGTTCGCTCGCTCATGATCGCTCTGTTTCCTCCAGATAGTTACAGCATCTCTTCAACAGCCCAGTGCATTATAGAGGCGGCCTCCTCTACCTTGCAAGCATCGCACGGCCTCACGGCCATGCCGAGGCTTCGACGTCGAATCAGCTCTACAACCGGCGCTCGATCACCACGAGCATCCGAAAGGCGAGAAACCGACCCACTCGTTCCAGGGCTTGTTCCAGTCGAAGTATCGGTGTCACCAACCAATCCGGCAAGAAGGACGGATGGTCGAACCCACCGCTGAGTGGGTACGCGAGGCAGGCTAATCGTCGGATGTGTAGGACGGACAATGCTGGATAGCGAGAATGAAAGCGAGGGTGATCCCGCTCGAACAAAATCGTCGCAATAGCTTGATTGGCATCAAACCGCCGACGGTCCGGATGTGGAGGTTTGAGGACGAGCGGATCTTCCGTACAATCCATCGGCTCCGGATGCAACCACCGATAGATCGGCCATGAGGCCCATGAGAGGTAAGGATCCATGACGATGATCCTGCCCCCAACGCGGAGGGTCCTCAGTGCCTCATCGAAAAAGAGGGAGACATTCTCAATGTGGTGCAAGGAGTCGAAAAGGACCAGATTGGCCAGTGATTCGGACTGAAACGGAAGCCGCTGAGCATCTGCCACCAGGTTCAACCAAGGGAGTACCACCACATCACTACAACAGACTCCGGGCACGCAGCCTATCAGATTACCTGTGCCTCCTCCGAGCTCCACCGTGCGTCCAGGCACCAGCCAAGCAACGATCCTCCCATACCAGTCTTCATACAACCGTCGCAGCACAGGCTTCCGTTGCCACACGGCCCGACGCCGATGCAGCACTTCCTCGGACATCACACAGCCTTCAGGCGAAAGAACCCATGGACCATCATCTTCAGCAACAACCACCCGTGCACAAATCGCTGAATATTGGTGCTGCCGTAGGTCCGGGCTTGATACCGGATCGGAATCTCAACAATATGCAGATTCAATTTAGACGCGCCAAACAACAGATCGAAATCCCCGAATGGGTCGAAGTCGCCGAAACAGTGTCGATTCGCGGCGATCCGTTCATACTCGTGTCGGAACAAGACTTTAGTCCCACAGAGTGTGTCCTTGATTCTCTGGTTCAAGAGCCAGGAGAAGGCGAGGCCGAACAACTTGTTGCCGATCAGGTTGAGAAGCCGCATGGCATCTGACTCCATGGGATAGACGAGGCGACACCCGTTGATGAACTCGCCCTTTCCGCTGGCGATAGCCTTGTAGAATTTCGGAAGGGCTTCCGGCGGCATGGTCAGATCCGCATCCAAGATCATGAGCACGTCACCGGTGGCATGGGCAAAGCCTTTGCGCACGGCATCGCCTTTCCCCTTGCCGTCTTGCACCAGGAGCTTGATATCCTTGCCCGGATACCGGTGCATCAGGCGCCGAACCTCTTCCGGCGTTCCATCGCTCGAATGTCCATCTACAAAAATGATCTGTTGCCGACCGCCGAATCGTGGAATTCGTCTGAGCGCCGCGTCGATATTTCCACGTTCATTCCGACAAGGGATGACGATCGTCGTCGAGTATGGACGCTCCAGACTCCGGACATGTGGTCGTGCGATCACGTAGTGGCTCAAGCATAGTGCGCGAAAGCCAGGCAAATAGGCGAGCAGGTTGTTGCACAACGTAGAAAGAATTGGAACGCGATTCGGCAATAGCAACCGCCGTTCCACCTTCACCACATCAAAATCGGTCAGGTACAAGAGATTAGAGATGTCCGCCGGCGAAAGCCAGCTCTGCTCAGGTTGCGGCATTTTCATGCCGACCTTCTCACAGAGCCGCAGAACCGGCTCCCACAGATAGTTATAGTAAGACACGATGATTCGTGTATGCGGCTTACAGGCTTGACGCAAACGGCCAAAGGCTGCCTCGATATCGACTAAATGACCGACGAGGTCGGCAAGGATGATCACGTCGAACGTTTCATCAATCTCCAGCGTTTCGGCGTCCCCGACTCGAAACTCCAGAGCAGGATTGCGCCGCGTCGCCTCCTTGACCATCTCGGGGCTCACATCGATGCCGACCCCGCGAGCGGGTTTCACGGCGGCGAGCAGAGTGCCCAAGCCCGAACCAATCTCCAATACGTGCAAACCTTCCGGCACGAGGAATCTGAAATAGCGCCCCTGATCCTCGTAGTAGGCTCTGGCTTTCTGTTCCCAGAAGGCACGTTGACCGGCATAGGCATCAAAGTGATCGCGGATTGCCTGCTTTTTCGTATCCGTCTGAGACAGATCAAACTGACTGATTGTTTGGAACGGAGGGGTGCGCTTTGCAGAAAGTAGTTCCGACGAGGCCGAGGAAGATGAGAGCTCATATAATGGAGCCGGTTCCATTGGCACCTCGACACACTAGCTACACTGTGCATCACATGGTATCACCGGATCGACAGGGCTGCACATAATTGCCGATACTTAAGCATCTGCTCGATAGATCGGATAGACTGAGGGTCAGCAGGCCAGGCCGGTTAAGGGAGAAGATCTTCGCACCGAAAACGATACCCTCATTCAGAAATTTTAGCCCTGCGACATCAACGATCGCATTCGAGGCCGTATTGCTTCTGAATTGATTCTGCGACACCCGGCGGCTCCTTGGTGAGGAGCGCGCAGGTGGTAAAATTGCCGACAACCCGCTTTTGACTCTTATCGACATATGTCCAATCGACGATCTCCGTCTTGGCGAACGAGTACGATTGCCCCTTCTTGACTGAACGGATTATCGGGAGGTTGTCGATCCGTCCAGACCAGAGATCTCCTTGCGCTTTCAGATTGGAGACCCACAGGTATTCTTGCTTGTCCCCTTCGCTCACTCTGACTTTGACCGAATACTGGTCGGTGTTAGGCGGCGGCGACCCGGCTTTTCGAAGAAAATCTTCCAAGCCCGTCCGGGCGCGGGCCATGGCTTTCTGCATCGCGGGATCATCGTCGCTCATGTCGACCGCGCTATCCTTTTTGGCCTTGTCGGTAAATGATTGCGAGAACGCAGAGGAAGAGAGAAGAAGCGTCAAGAGGGTGACGCTCAGCACCACGAGTCTTTGCATAAGAGCCTCCCAGAGTCTCCAGCGCACCGTGAATGATGTGAGCCCACTGTTGGTGGGTCATATTGAGCCTGTCTGCACGGCAATGCAAGATTGTTCACACATTCGGCATTGTAAAAGTGTTGCGCACACACTTCTGACAGGAAGAATCTATCTGCTTTCTGTTACTCTGCGGACATGCCTCGCCGCCGCCACACCCGTCCTCGCTCCCACCATCCTCATCCTTCGAGGTCGATGACGCGATTTGCTCATCGGCGGTGGCAAAATCTCTGCTCGTTGCTCCAGGTCGTCGGCCGAACGCCGCTCGCGATGCAGCTGGGAATCGGCGCAACTTTTCTCTTCGTGGTCCTATTGGGAATCAATTGGGCGTATCACACGTTCTACAAACCGACGGAATTGTTCTTTCCGGTGGAGAATGCACTCACGAAGAGTCCTCGCGAAACGTGGGGAGAATAC
Organism: Nitrospira sp.; assembly: GCA_029194725.1. Taxonomy (GTDB): domain Bacteria; phylum Nitrospirota; class Nitrospiria; order Nitrospirales; family Nitrospiraceae; genus Nitrospira_D. The sequence continues at coordinate 31,574 of JARFXQ010000010.1, forward strand.
GGCTCGTTGTTCGAGACACATTCGACAGCGATCATTACACCCGAACTGCTCGCCGCCTTAGCCCAAGCCGAGGGCTCCGGTAATCCCGTGGCGCGAACCTACTGGCGGTGGAGGTTCGTCTCGTCGAATCCCCTAGAGTGGTACCAACCGGCCTCGACGGCAGTGGGCATGTTGCAAATCACCGACGGCACGTTTCAAGAAGGGAAGCGTTATTGTATACAGAACCATATGGTCGTCGAAGACGGACCTTGGCACAATTTCAACTCCTGTTGGTTCAACAGCCTCTACAGCAGGGTCATCCCGGGCCACGCGATCGAGCTGACCGCCGCGTATCTCGACCGTCACGTAGCAAAAGCGGTCGGGGAACGACCAGCGACGTTCCAACAGAAGCAGGACCTGGCAGCGGTCATCCATCTCTGCGGTGCCGGGGCTGGCCGTGACTACGCAAAGCGGAATTTTCGTCTCCTCGCCAACCAGCGCTGCGGTGACCATGATGTGAAAGCCTACCTCACGAAGGTCAAAGCCATGCAACGTGTCTTTGCCATGTTGGCGGCCGGATCGATTCCCACCAGTATCCATCGCTGAGCCGACGGGTCAAGACGATCTTCCTCTCCACGCACCGCTTATCGGAAACGGAACCTCAGGCGCACCGACATTCATTCATGATATGGTGGCCGCGGCAATTTGGCCCTGTTGTACGAGGGTGCTGGTTCTTGAATTCAGACGGACCGAACGTATTGCGAAAAACGGTCTTGGCCGGTGCGATCGGTAATGTGCTGGAGTGGTATGACTTTGCCCTCTTTGGATATTTCGCACCGGTCTTGTCTCGTCTCTTTTTTCCTGCTTCGGATCCGTCGTTGTCCTTAATCGCCACCTTCGGTGTGTTCGCCGTCGGGTTTCTTGCCAGGCCGCTGGGCGCCCTGCTGTTCGGGTACTGGGGTGATACCAGAGGGCGGCGATCGGCCTTGGCCTGGTCCATCATTCTAATGGCGTTGCCCACCTGCTTGGTCGGCCTATTGCCGACCTATGCCCAGATCGGCCTTGCCGCACCGCTCGCGCTCACGGTCCTACGCTTTCTTCAAGGCTTGTCCGTCGGAGGTGAATTCACCGGCTCGGTCACGTTTCTTGTTGAACATGCATCGTGCGCCGAGCGAGGGTATATCGGCAGTTGGGCGGGGTTCAGTGCGCAGATCGGCGCGCTGATGGGCTCCGCGGTCGGCACCTTGGCGACTGCAAGCCTTTCATCGGAGGCGCTTCAGCAATGGGGCTGGCGCATCCCGTTCGTGGCTGGAAGTGTGATCGCGTTGGTCGGCTGGTATCTTCGGCAGCGCATTCCCGAGTCGCCGGCTTTTAAACGGCTGCAACAAGAAGGTGAGGTGTCCTCGTCACCGGTTCGCGAGTTACTCAGATCACACCGTGCGCCGCTTCTACAAGTGATTGGTCTTGTCCTGTTGCATGGCGTCGGGTTCTATATCTTCTATGTGTTTCTCCCCAGCTACCTGACTAAGGTCAACGACCTTCCGATGGGAACGACACTGCTGATCAACACGATTTGTATGGCTCTGTTGGCGATGCTGATTCCGTTCATGGGCAAGCTGTCCGATCGAGTCGGACATCGATGGGTACTGGCCGCCGGTGCCGCAGGTCTTGCCCTCGGCACGGTTCCGTTCTTCTCTTGGCTGAGCAGCGGTCATCTCGCACTGATCATCACGGCCCAAATCCTCATTACGGTGTTCGTGTCGGCCTATATGGGTCCGTTCTTTGCCATCGTGGCGACTCTTTTTCCAGTCGCGCACCGCTACACGGGCCTCTCGATTTCCTACAATATTGCCTCGGCTCTGTTCGGCGGCACCGCACCGTTGATAGCCACGGTGATTATGGAGCGGAGCGAAAGTGCGTTTGCCCCTGGATGGTATGTCAGCCTCTGTGCCGTTCTGTCGTTGATCGCACTGTCTACGATTCGTGAAGAGATGAACACGGAAGCCAAGGTTCCAGCTCAAACTCATTGACAGCGGCAACCAGAGATACGGTATTTTTCATGAGCGACTTGCAGACAACATGATCGATCAGACGATGTCAGCATCAGCCCTTTCCGGCCCACCGGTCTCTCGCTGGTGGGGATGTTTCCCCGAACTTCGTCGTGACACTCTAGGTTTTCTTTTGCGTTGTCACGCCTACGGCGACGTGGTCAAGCTCCCGATGGGTCTTGTCCTTGAACTACTCTTGCGGCAGCGTGATGCCGCCATGTATGTGCTGAACCATCCTGCCGACGTCAGGCATGTGCTGGTGACGAATCAAGACAACTATCGGAAGGCTCCGGTTGCCCCGGCCGAATCGCGCATCTTCGGTCAGGGCGTACTTCACACGGAAGGCGAGATCCATCATCGTCAGCGACGACTGTTCCTACCCTTCTTTCACGGAAACCATGTCACGGCCTATGCCGACCTGATCGTCGGTAAGGCAGACGACCTTGCAGCACAGTGGCAGGATGGGACGACGATCGAGATCGGACAGGCGATGGCACATCTCACTCTATCGGTGATCTGGCGTCTACTCTTCGGACGCGAAGTCGGTTCTGAAGCCACTACCCTACGGGAGACCATTGCGGTCGGCCAAAGGTTGATCAAGCTCCAGTACGATTCCCTTTTCGCGAGCTTGACACCGCTGTGGGTGCCGACACAACTCCATCGTCAGTTCACCCGTGGTTTCCGTACGATAGAGGCGATGATACGCCGGTTGATCGACGAGCGGCGAACTGCAACTCGTCACGGTGATGATGACATGCTGTCGCTCTTGTTCTCCGCAAGAGATGCAGAAGGTCGCCGGTTGAGTGACGAAGAGATCCGTGACGAACTTATGACGTTCTTGCTGGCCGGTCACGAAACCACCGCTAATGCACTCACCTGGACCTGGTTCTTGCTGTCGCAACATCAGTCGGTATGGGAGCAACTGACTCAGGAAGTAAACGAGGTTGTAGGGAACCGTCTTCCAACCGCTGCGGATGTACCGCTCTTGCGATATACAAAGATGGTCTGGGAGGAGTCGCTTCGGCTCTACCCTCCCGCGTGGTGCCTTCATACCCGCCTTGCCCTTGCACAGGACCGACTTCCATCCGGAGCAGTACTTCCATCAGGGGCCTGGGTCTTCGTCAGCCCATGGAGTCTACATCGCAATGCGCGCTGGTTCCCCGATCCCACTCGTTTTGACCCCGAGAGATTTTCCGAGGAAGCGAAGGATGCCCGTCCAGCGTTCAGCTACATTCCATTCGGCGCAGGCGGACGCCGATGCCTTGGAGAGTCCTTTGCAGAGCTGGAAGGCCTGTTGATCTTGGCCACCCTGGCATCGAGAATTCAGTTGTGCTCGGTCGAGGGACAAACCATCCAACTGGAAGCAGGCATGACGTTGCGCCAGAATGTCCCGATTCGGATGACTGTCCAACGGCTCGGCAGCTCCGAACCGCATCCCGCCGCCACATAAATTACTCCGATGGTCCGCCCGTAATCTGGTGCTAGGCATCGCTTAGGGGATATGGTACAAATCACGTCCGGTCGTGCCCGCTGCTCGAAGCGAGACTATCCCTCGATGATGCCAGTGACTTCGATCTCTAGGCTGTTCGCCTTCGTGTGTCTGCTTTGTCAGATGCCGCTGTCAGGCTGTCTCTCGCCGATCACCCTGAACCGCGCCGTGATCGCCTATGATGATGCCATTACCGAGTCACAGTCCAAGCAACTGCTCGTGAACATCGCCAGAGCGCAGCACCACCAGCCGATTCACTTTTCCGGCGTCTCCAACATCGCCGCGACCTTCGATTTTCGTCTCACGGCCGGCGCCACCCCGGCCCTCGCTGGTTTGGCCAGTACGCAGATGCTGCCCCTCATCATGGGAAGCGTAGCTGAAAATCCGACCATCAGCATCGCGCCGATTGAAGGAGAAGAGTTTACCAAGCGTTTGCTCACTCCGTTTCACGAATCAAAACTGACGCTGCTCCTGCGGCAGGGCGTCGATATTGATCTCCTCCTCCGATTGATGGCCAAGGAGCTCCGGGTGAAACAAAACGACGGAGTTGTTGCCTATCGGAATGATCCGTCCGATAAGAACGGCTATGAGATGTTCCGGCGAGAGGTCCTCCATCTCTCGGCCATTCAAGATCACAACAGCCTCCATGTGGAACCGATGATGATCGAACGAAGCTGGACCATCCCCGCAGACTCGGTCACGGCAGAAGGATTCAAAGCGCTCGAACAGGAATACCGGGTGGAGTATAACGGGCAGAACAAGACGTACACATTGCGGAAACAAATTGAAGGCGGCACGCTGATCACCAATTACGACCCCGATTCGCTATCCAAGGAAGAACGGCTCCGCTTGCAGCATGAGAATGAACAGGGTCTCGGCCACGACGTAACCTTTGATATTCGCCCAGGGCATTTTGGCGGGGATTGGCCGATCAGAGGCGACTTTCGATTGCGAAGCTTCAACGCCATGTTGAACTTTCTGGGGGAATCCATCGATGAAGAGCCGGAGTACAATGTCGACAAAGATCCCCGTACTCCTGAAGTGGCAAGGAATGAAAATCCCATCAAAACGCTGGACCTGATCGTGTCGCCCTCGGCGCCGAAGGGATTGGATCTCGTGATGAAATCCCATGGGAACTATTACGCCGTCAATACGATCGGGCCACAGGCGCGCTGGAACCGCGAGGCGTTCAAGCTCTTGTCGCAACTGTTCCAGATGACCGTCACCGAGGTTCCTCGCGCCGGCGTGCCGAGCATTACGATCGCCAAGTAGGGTTGGACTTCGGCCACTACAATGACTGGGACCAAGCTATGCGTCGACGCGATCGAGACTGGGCTTCGGAGGTCGCCGCCCGACGAGATAGATGATGGCTGGAAAGAGTAGGGTTGTGCCAGGAAACACTATTCGAAATCCCCACCAAGGTAAGCTCGGCCGAAAAAATCCTAAACCAACGGTCAGCAGAATCGACGCCAGGATTCCGAAGACATAGGCCGGAACCAGCGTCGTGGAATGATCTTCGCTTCGTTGCCTTGACGCTGCATTGAACCCCTTGACGAGAAGATAGGCTGAAAAGATGAGACAGGCTGTCCCGTAATACGCGGCATATTCTTGCATAAAACCGTCCGGGTTGATATCCCCACGAAGCCGTTGGGCAGATCATTTATACCCTATCGCCTCTGCCCTTGTCGAGCCGGGCGTCAGGCGCTGTTGGCCCCTTCGGTCCACCGTTCCTGATGCAAGCAGCACCCTTTGACCGCGACGTGAGGTTTCCAACAACCTACTTCATGATTTGGGTTCCGAGCTCCTGTAGTACTACGGAAACGCGAGGCAAGAAATGGAGAAGAAAAACCCAGGACCTAACAAGCTGCCCCCTGAAGGCCGTGTAAGGGCACTCGTCGCAGTCAAGCACACTCGCGCTTTCACGTGGAGACGAGGCTTACGGCCTGATCTCCCATAGCAGGTAGACCAGCCCGAGAACGATTGCTGACACGATGATAATATGCATGGACACGTCCTCCCTGACGTTGATCGTGAAACCATACCTCACGCCGGCAACCAGCGCTTTTGTTATGGGTATCGTGAGATCGGTTTTCAGGCAACCGATTTCAAGGTTTTCGATATCCGGCAAGGGGGGGGGGATTGAGACCGGGGGGAAACGACTCTCAGTATGGATTCACGTCAACCCATTGAAGGTGGAACTGCTTCGATGGGGTTGTGCTGAGGGTTACGAGAAGTGGGTGTTGCCATGCATCCGACTGAAGACGTCCCAGTCGAACTGTTTGGGTGTCACGGCGTGAAGTGGAATCGGTCCTATTGATCCCCGTTCACGGTAAGCCAGGAGACATCCGACGATGTCCTCGGGTGAGTCGATCAGTCGGTGCACCACCTCATGGGCAAGATGTTGTGCCATCACCTTGTCCTCCGGTATGGGTCGCGCGCCTCTGAGCGTGTGGCCAAGGATGGTGGCTTTGGTAGCGAGTGTGAGCGGATAGTGACCAGGTGAAGCATGCCGCTCCGGCCATCGAGCGATCGCACCGGCTATATAGTCGACGAGCCCATGGACGCCGCCATCCTTGTGATGTCGGTGCGGCGTACGTTCGGCGACGACGAACAAGTGGCTCTTGTTCGGCACGCCCAATGTCCGTTTGAGCGTCCCGAGGATCACGTCATCGATATAGGCATTCGGGTCGGGATGCTCATTGACCAACAATCCCTCGGCTCTCGCCTGATACGCACAGGCCAGCGCCAGATGACCGGACCCGGCACCCATGACCTCCACAAAGAACACCGTGCCCATCGCCGCGCTGGTGGCTTTGAGGGATTCAATTGACTGATCCGCCAACGCCACTGCGGACTGAAATCCGAGAGAAATCGTACCTTCGATATTGTTGTCGATACTGCCCGGAATGCCGACCACCTGCGCTCCGAATCCTTCGTAAATGGCCCGAGCGCCTCGCATGCTACCGTCGCCGCCCAACACCACCAAGACGCCGTCATCCAGGTACGGCTCCAGGTGCCGCATGGCCACCTGCAACACCGTCTCTTGTTTGAATTCCTCAAACCGGCTGCTGCCGATGGGGCTGCTCGGATGGCTGCTCATGCCGCGGGTGTGCTCTTCTGTGACTCGTTCGATCCAGTTGTTGGCCAGGCCGAGATAGCCGTGCCGAACGAAATAGACTTCCAATCCCAAGCGCTGGCCAGTGACGTGCAATTCCTTTAATGCCGCACCGGCTCCGGCAAAGTCACCTCCGGACACGAGGGCCACGATGCGCTTGAGCGTTCGAGGCTTGAGCGTCACACGGTCTTTTCTCGCATTCTCTACGGCCACCCACGTGTTGCGCACAACCCGCTCTCGCTCGGACAGCCCAACCGCCGTCGAGTAGCCGGATAAGCGGCCCTGTTCGAGCGTCAACAGCACGACATTGTCTTGGCTTTCCTTGTAGTCACTGAACTCGCTGAACGCTTCATGGAACGGACGCGGATCCAAATAGATCATCAAGGCCCGCAAGGTGGAACTGTGGGTATAGAGACAGGCTACTTTGCCCTTTTGCGCATGGCCCAATCGATGGAGACCATCGATGACATCGACATAGAGGTCGAAGAAAGAATTACCACCCGGATAACTATATAGAGGATCTTTCATCAGTCGCTTGGCCGTGGATGTTTCGACGCTGAACGCGCGCGCCGCCTCTTCGACCTCCAGGGACTTTTCCAGTCCCGTGACCCAACCGAAATCCGACGATTCGAGAGCAGGCTCGACCATCGGTTCGGATGGAGAGGCCCCTTGCAGCAAGGCTGTAGACACCCGTTCGTAGAGTTGACTGGTATTCGGGCTACGGCTGATGCAATGAAGGAATGTCCGCGGATCGAGGTAGTTGGTGAGATGCAAAAAATCGAGTTGCTGTCCCACAACGCCGATCATGCGGGCGAGGGCTGCCCCTACTGCGTCTGCCTTGACAATGCCTCGTTCCCTGTCCAATTGGTTCGGCAGGCGGCATCCGACGCGATGAGTCTTGCTGTCAACCTGCGAGACACCGTGGCGCATCGTGAAGAACAATGTCCGGTCGCCCAGATCTCGTGGCAATAACCAAAACCGGTCGTCGCCCAGTTCCAGGACGATGCGGCCTTCTGCCAGCGTGGGGGTGAGCTGCGTACGAGGCACGATGGCCACAGGGCGCCGATAAGTCGGTTTAGCCACCGCCCCGATCGTAGCCCGGAGCAACGGCTGCAGCGAGCCTTCGACGAGGAGCGCATTCCAGGCCGCAAAGAACACCAGCGGATCATCGATCAAACCTTCGCGAGCTGACCGGTACTCTCTAGCGGTTGCAAACCCGGACTTGGCACGCTCGACGAATGAGCGAACCTGCTCTATCTTGGCGCGGACTCGATCAACATCATCGCCCGACGCTTCTACCGACGGAGGTACCACGAGTCCCCGCTCCGACGCTCGTCGAGCGAGGGCGCGACCATAGGCTAAAAGTCCTTCAACGGTGACAAAATCTAGCGGGTGACTCATAACAGATCGCTGGTCGAACCATCAGGATTTGCAACAAGAATGCAGAGAAGCGATTCTGCACAACCCTGGTCTGATTGTTCATGCAATTTCGTTCATCCTAAACCGATGCATGAAACGTCGCAAGAGCCGCAAGGATCTCTCCACATTCCTTCCAGCGTCAATGTAGTTCGAAAAATCACAATCCTTCGTAAACGAGCCTGCGGTTAATTTCTGTAGAGCCTACCATCAAATTATCCATGATCGGATCGGCGATAGCCGAAATTTCTCTATCCGATTTTTCAGCTAATGTCATGAACCTTCCCTCAGCAACTTAGGCCCCTTGATAAATCGCAGGTCAGTAGTACAATGACCTCAATGTATCGAATCGCTGTCTGCCTCATTATCATAATCGGAACCGGATGGCCAAGCCTGTTCCGGGCCACCGCGGAAGAACCATCTCAACAGCCGAGCGCGAGGGAACGATTGAACCAAGTACTGGGTCCGGAAGGTGGCACTCAGGTGTACAAGGACCATCAAGGGAACGTCGAAAACACAATCAATCTGCCTAACGGAGAACGAATCATCACGGTGCAGCCACCGGTAAGTCCTGGGTTCAACACTGGCCCTCCCCTTCAATTGAACAATCAGACATTCGAGATTCCTTCTCCACCTCCCCCTCCGGCTCAGCCACCAACACTAGACTTCCCTGAGCGGGCACGTCAGCCATTCCAGTTTCCTTCTCCACCTCCTGCTCCAGCTCAGCCGCCAGCATCAGATTTTCCGCAGAGAGCGCGTTAAAAGATACCAAGGACTTGACCAATTGAACGTAATTCGGATCGGACATACCCTGTCCATGCGTCATTCTAAATAGAGCGCTTCCAGGCAGCGCGTACAAAATGCTATCTATTGAAAAGTTCAAATAGATCTCCGGCAGCAACTCCTGCAGCTTGTGCGCGTTCGTAGTCTTGCCGGAGCTCGATGTGCCGTTCAAACAGATGACTTGCGGACATACCATACTGCGTCCTTACTGGTCTAATCGGCGTTGTGATTCTTCCGCCCATAGCCGATCCGCCTCATCTTCACTCAGCTCGTCCAAACTCGCGAGGAGTTTCTCCGCAAGCATAGCTCGATCTCGGACATCGAGACTCATCGCACCTTTGATAACTTCGGCCAGGTTTGCCATCGCATCCTCCCTATCAACATACACTGGGGTGTGACTCTTGCTCGGTTCTGAGGACTTGTCAACGCTCACTGTTACTCGGCGAATATCTTTCATCATCCTTACATCACGAGCGACAGATGTGGCCCAAGTAATGCGCAGCTGTGGTTTCAAACAGGGCGGCGCGTGAGGGGTAGGGATTCGCCCGCTCGCTCTATATCCGAATTGATAGTCGAGTGCGCTCCTGCTATGGTAAAAAACCTAGACGTGATTTTCTCTACTCAAGTCAAGGAGGGTGCTCATGCAGCGAATGCCAGCCCATCCGTTGATTCTCGTTGGTGTCGTCGCGATTCTTCTGTCATGGAACGGCTGCACGATCAAGGCCACGTTGAATCAAACGACCGATACGACCTCCAACATCACCGGCACGACCTCGGGAGCGGCCTGGTGGAGCGAAGACGGCCAGATCAAGCCGGATTTCAAGGCGATGGCGTTTGTATCCCTCAATCACGAGAACTTGCGGCAGGATCTGGCAGCGGGACGAGGAGAATATTTGGCGTCAATGAGTAGATTGTTGGGCGTCCCTGATGAGCGGCAACCGGCATTTTGTTCCACCGCCCAGGTGGGCTATGCCAATACAGTGAATCAGGATCCTGTCGCCTTGCTGGCGCTCCTGCGCAACACCTCTAAACCATTCATCGACTAACCTGAGGATTTCAAAGTCGCCGCTAGAGCGCCAGGTTGCCGATCTGCTCAACCGAGGAGAGTCCGCTTTCCCTGTGTCGTCCCATAACCGTCCGCACCAGCGCCCCGTCCTTGAACACCAAAAAATTCGTCGGCACCGATGGAATGCGTGGTCCCGGGAGGATCACACCGACAAGATTCAACGGATCCGTCGCTGAAAGTCTAATCTCGTGCCCAGCACCGGGAGATGTCTCTTTTTTTCGCATCGCTCGTAGTGACTCTACCGCTTCCGGTAAAGCAAATTGCTCGCCCGTGAAGCCGCTCACGAATCGTCCACCGCGGACCTCACCCGCCATCTCCATGCGTCGATATTGCACAAGCAAATCCCGCCACGACTGAACCAATGATTCCCGTGCCACCACATCGCGAAACACAACTCCATAGCGGCGCAAGAGCTGATGAGCGACATTCTCCGTTGCATGAATCGTTGAATGTTGAGGGCTATTCAACGAGCTCATGGCCTGTTCGACCGACTTCGACAATGGTCGAAGGAGCGACCATCGTCCGGATGAATGTCGAGGTCGACGAGCTCGTTCACGGCCTTCTGCACGACGTCGATGCGGATCCATAAGAGCACGGAGATTGTCGAATCCATCAGCCGTCACCAAGCCTGCTGCCACAAGTTCCCACAGCCCGTTCTCGACTTCCGCCGCAAGATGGTTGGTGAACTTCACCAGATCGGCGAAAAAACTTGCTCCATGCTGTTGCAAGGCACGGCGCAAGTCCTGCGCCACCGTACTCAACTGCCCATTCGTATCGGGGCGGCATGCCTCGCCAAGGAAAGCATTTATCAACCACTCACCGTCCTCACGCGGGAAAAGGCTGATAGGAGCTACGCTCGTGGGGATAATGCGCTGCTGATCAGATTCGCGACCTTGCGCAAGTTTTGGATGAGGAGAGAGTCGTCCCCAACTCACTGCCCCACTCAGACAGAGTCGATCCAAGAGTTCAGACTCATACTTGGCCATGCGCACGCGTAACAGCTGTGATTCCCATGCAGCTGCAGCCGCCTCGAATCCCGCCAGTTGTCCAATCACTTGTTGGAGGCCGACCTCACCATGCTGACGCGATCCTGGAACGACATGCTGCCATTGCATCAAGAATCGCATGAACTCCGATGCCGTGACCGGCTCAACCTCTTTGCGTAAGATTCCAATCGTCAGACGATGAATACGGGCCAGCAAGCGGCGGTGACACCACTCCGGCGAAGCTCGAGCCTCGTCGGAGAGTGCTGAGTGCTGGGTAGATAGTGCCGAGGTAGAGCGAAACCGTCCCCGCAATACCTGTCCTTGAGCCTCTAGCCTCGCCATCGCCGCATTGATGCCGTCAACTGGCAGTTGCAGGCGCACGGCCAACTCACTTGTCGTCGTCGGACCAATGCTTTCCATCCAACCGAGCACGATGGCATCGAGCGTCTGGTCGACACCAGCTGTGATCATCTGCTCAAGCCGTTCCCTATTTTCGGTCGCCACCCACCCCTTTGTAGAGTGAGGCACGAATGACGAGGGGCCTGAGATAAACTGGACCGCACGACCGGATTCGACGAGTGGCGGTAAATAGGTAGTCCACTGTGTCGTTTCAGACTCAGGCACCCACACCAGTGTCAGCAGCGCATCATGCAGTTCGTCTGCATCGCGCACGACCGGCCAGGATTCACGGGCGACTTCGGCAATCGCCAGCGGATCAAGCGTACCGATCTGGCCTACCATTTCAGGAGGAAGTGTTCGGCGCATCTCTACCGCTCGAGCACGGCGTTCTTCCAGCGGCGCATCATCCAGGAAGGCGTAAGGATTCGCGTTGAGGATTTCGTGCGAAAAAACGGACGGCGCCGGCGTATCGATCGCCACACAGCGGATTGCGCCGGATTCGATCTGCCGCAGGACATTCGTAAGGCCCTCAAGATCCATCGCTTCAGTGAGACAGTCTCGCAGTGTTTCTTGTATGAGCGGATGATCCGGAATCTTCCTCATGGCCCGCTCGCCGGTCAGGTTTTCCTGACAAGCGATGGCATCCGGAAAGACTGCTGCCAGCAGGTCCTCTGCTTTCATCCGCTGAATCTGCGGCGGGACTTTCTTGCCGTTCGCGAAGCGCAGGAGAGCCAGCGCCCGTGAAGCATTCCAGCGCCACCGCGTGGCAAACATCGGCGCGAGCAGCACCGCCTGGACCAAGACTTCCCGCACCCTGTTGGAATGAAGATAGCCGAACACAGACTCCAGCGGGAAACTGTGTTTTTCTCCCAGCGAAATCACAAGACCGTTATCCGTGGCCGCTGCCTGCAGCTCGAAGTCGAATGTCACACAGAACCGCTTCCGCAGGGCGAGCCCCCAGGCCCGATTGATTCGCCCTCCGAACGGTGCATGGATCACCAATTGCATGCCACCGCTTTCATCAAAAAACCGCTCCGCAACGATCGTTTCCTGGGTCGGTACGGTTCCCAATACAGCTTTCCCTATCAAGACATATTCGACGGCCTGTTGGGCTCCTCGTTGATCCAGGCCGCAGTCCTGCTTGAGCCACTGAGTGGCCGACAAGGGAGAGTCTGCTTGTTCCACGATCGCCTGCCGAAGACTGGCCACTTCCGCGGAGAGTTCCGCTGTGCGTGAGGGAGCCTCACCTCGCCAAAACGGAATGTTGGGCGGCGCCCCATGAGCGTCTTCCACCCGCACCTTCCCCATCTCGACACTCTTGATCCGCCAGGACGTGTTGCCGAGCAACATGATGTCGCCGGCCAGACTCTCCACCGCGAAATCTTCATCGACTGATCCCACAATCGTGCCGTCCGGTTCCGCCACCACGGCGTAGTTGGCTGTATCCGGAATCGCACCGCCCGACGTAATCGCCGCCAACCTCGCCCCTCGCCGTCCTTTCACACGATGGTTGATCCGATCGCGATAGAGATAGGCCAGCCCTCGCCCTCGCTGCGTCGCAATGCCATCTGCCGACATCTGTACGATTCGGTCAAACGTGCCTCGATCCAGCTCGCGATAGGGGCCAGCTCGGCGGACCAACGCAAACAGCTCCTCTTCTGTCCAGGCTTGCGTCGCTGCGGCAGCGACGATTTGTTGCGCCAGAATATCAAGTGGCGCCGTCGGGACCGCGATACGATCCAGCATCCCGTTCTTGATCGCACGAATCAGTGCGGCGCACTCGAGCAGTTCATCTCTGGTCGTGGCAAACAGCCGGCCTTTCGGTATGGCCTTGATCCAATGACCGGCGCGACCGATTCTCTGCAAACAGGTTGCGATCACGCGCGGCGATCCGAGCTGGCAGACAAGATCGACTGTCCCGACGTCTATCCCGAGTTCAAGCGAAGCCGTCGCCACGACCACCCGAGTCTTGCCGGACTTCAATCGCTCCTCCGCCGACAACCGAATCTGCCGTGACAGGCTGCCATGGTGGGCTGCCACTGCGTCAGGTCCGAGATCCGAGAGTCGTGCTTCAAGATGGTGAGAGACCCGTTCGGCTAAACGGCGGGTGTTGACGAAGACCAACGTTGTACGATGTTGCCGTACAAACTCAGCCACACGGTCGTAGATGTCGGCCCAGATGGCATTGGTTGCGACGGCGCTCAATTCATCCTTCGGCACTTCAACCGCAAGGTCCATGTGCCGTTTGTGACCCACATCGATGATCATCGGTGTCGGACGGTCACCGACCAGGAACTGCGCGATCGTCTCGATCGGCCGCTGCGTGGCTGAGAGGCCGATCCGCTGTGGTTTCGCCAAGGTCAGTGCTTCCAGCCGTTCTAACGAAAGCGCCACATGGGCTCCACGCTTGTTCGGCGCCAACGCATGAATTTCATCGACGATCACGGTGCGCACGGTCTGTAACAAACGCCTGCTTTTGTCAGCCGTGAGCAGGATGAAGAGCGACTCCGGTGTGGTGACGAGGATGTGTGGTGGCCGCTTGAGCATCTGCTGCCGGTCCACCATCGGCGTATCTCCGGTGCGAACAAGCACGCGCAGCTCCGGCATCAGCAACCCAGTCTGTAACGCGAGCTGACTGATCTCGGTCAGCGGCTTCCGGAGATTCTTCTGGATGTCGTTGCTTAACGCTTTGAGCGGTGAAACATACAGGATCTGCGTGTGGTCATCGAGTTCACGATTGAGCGCCTGATTAAAAAGCTGATCAATGCAGGAGAGAAAAGCGGCAAGGGTCTTGCCCGAGCCGGTCGGTGCTGCGATCAACGCATCCGCTCCGGACTGAATCGCGGGCCATGCCTGGCTTTGAACGTCGGTCGGCTGACCGACGTAGGAAGAAAACCATTCGGAGATCGTGGGGTGAAAGCGTGCGAGCGGCATCGGCGGCATCTTACCATGCATGACAGGCTTCCGGGTGTCGGTCAGCCAGTTGTCATCTGCGCTGGCCCTCCTGCTGGTTACCTATTTCCCGACCCAAGCAATTATGGCATCATACGAAACCCATGCATCTCTCCATCATCATTCCGGCCTTCAACGAAGCTCGTTTGATCGGGCCATGTCTGCAATCTGTCACCGCAGCAGTCGCCGCAAACTCCACAGTTGGTTTCACCGCGGATGTCACCGTGGTGGATAACAACTCCACCGACAACACCGCCGAACTGGCAAGACAGGCCGGCGCTCGGATCGTCTTTGAACCGATCAATCAAATCGGTAAGGCGCGCAACGCCGGTGCTGCTCATGCCGCCGGCGATTGGTTGTTGTTTCTGGATGCAGACAGTCTGCTTAGCCCTGAGTTGCTGGCGGATATTCTACGAGTGATCGAGTCGGGGAAGTACGTGGGGTGCGGCAGCACGTTGCGGATGGATGGGCTGCCCTGGTGGGCCAACTTGACGTTGAAGCTCTGGACCGCCACCTCGGTTCGTTTTCGCTGGGCCGCCGGGGCGCTGATCGTTTGCCGTCGCGATGCATTTCAGGAAGTCGACGGGTTCGACAAAAGCGTCTACGCATCAGAAGAAATCACCCTCAGCAAACAGCTCCAACAATGGGGGCGGCAGCACGACCTTCAATTCACCATCTTGACCAGACATCCATTGGAGACGTCGTCGCGCAAGGTTTCGCTCTACTCAGGCCGAGAGATTGCCGGTCAACTCTTCCGTGTGCTGCTGTTTCCAAGAAGGACCCTGCGTGACAAGAAACAGTTATCAGTTTGGTATGATGGCCGGCGATGAGAAGAGCCTATTGCTTCGGCAGCTATCTCACGAGCGTTGTGAGGAAGAACCACCCCGCCGGTAAGCCTTCGATGCTCTCCTTCGGCGGTTCCGGCACCTTCGCCTCACTACTCTTCCTTGGCCTCTGCTGAAGTTCTCTACATATCATCGATGGACGTTCCTTTCCTGTTTGTGTGTCATGACGTGGCGGTGACGACTTCGGCACCGCCGCCGACCACAGGCTGGGCAAGTAGCTGGTTCAAACACATCAAGGGAAATGCCGGTCGCCGGTCGATCCAGCGAAGTATATTGACGATACCTAGTCAGGCAAGACGGGCAGTAGGTCTGGGATACTTGAAAGTCCTCCGCACAGAGGCCGTGTCTCGTCAGATAAAGATGCGGCTCATACCACAAACCGGCTCCACCCTCGGGACCCAAGTCACCTCGGATTTTCTGGCAGGAACAACAAACCGCCACCATCGATTTCATGATTGCTCCTTCATGACGGTACGCATGGCCTGACTCCGGAAGACGGCTCAGCGATAGAGGTCGCGCTCGGTCGCCCTCCGTGCCCGATTCATCAGAATCACCGAATCAATGAGCTCTCCGCACAGGATACAACGAAATGCCGGCCCTCCTTCCGTGACAAGCCCGCCCTCCTCGTCACGTAGGTCGCTGAAGCAGAGGAGCCCGTGACATCGTGAACAATTCATGCGCACCTCCGTCGTCTGGCGATTGACAATCGACATCCGTTCAACGCGGGACCCCCTCTCCCACTGCGGTCCGTCTCTCGCGAGACGGTTCGAGAATCGGACGGTCCGATACTTCATAGTCGAATTGAGCCCTGCGACGGAGCACCAGTGTCCCCTCTCGGCTGATCCGATCGACAACGGCAAACACCTCATTCCAAGAAAACTGAGGAAGTCGTTCGATCAAGGCGCGAAGCGCACAAGGCCCGTTCCGATATAGTTCCATTCGAATGGCCGTTTCTATCATCGCGGTTCGCATCACAGAGCCTCCTTGTGAGGTCGACAGCGCTGCGCCACAGACGACGGTGTCGCGCCCCTCACTCCCAATGACCTGGGGTAGACCCATGCATGGCCTATTGATCGATTTTACAAACCAGCCTCTCGCGTCGTGTTATAACGAGAACATCCGCCTCCCACAATCAATGCAATCACGATTGTTTTGTCGCATTCCTATATATGTCGTTGTCCTGATTTCGGCGACAGGACGACCGTCGCTGACTCGTCGAGCGGGCCGTTGCCTGACTCAAAGGGCAATGACGGCTACTCACGCGTGGGAACACGGCACCCCAACTGCCTAGGGGTTGTGCAGCTCTGGCGCATCACGATTCTCATCAAGTTATTTTGAGATGGATTTTAGACAGGTGTGGAGCGGGACCGATGGGCGTGGAGCAGGAGCTTCTGACGATTGGGCACGCCGACCTTGTCGAAAATGCTCGTCATGTGATGCCGGACCGTACTGTCACTAATCGATAATTTGTAGGCGATGTCTTTGTTCGAGAGACCCTGTTCCACCAAACGGATAATCTCGCGTTCTCGCTCGGTCAAGGCATCGGGCCAGGTTGGCGGCGATGAGGTGGGTTCCGCTCGCTTCGTAAAGGAAAGCTCGAGGTCCAGCTTCATCGCGCCCTCCCGTTCCTCGGAGCGCCGGGGCTTCACGGTGGTATACAGCCCTTCAATCACAGCGAGCACGACTTCAGGCGGTTGAACCTTTAGGATGATGCCGTCGACCCCACAGGCAAACGCCTCGCGCGTGCGGGCCTGACCCTCCAGGCCGCACAACAACACGATCTTACTGGCCGGGGCGTACTCTCGAATCTCGTTGATGGTGCCAGCGGCGTCGCGCTCGGTCTCCAGATCCAGGATGAACAGGTCGGGCCGGCTCTCGGCCTGAAGCAGTTCAGATACCCTGCCGGGGTAGCGGTGCACCACGATCGGGAGGGTCGAGCTGGTTTCGAGAATTTTCTGTAAGCCCAACCACACGAGCCACTGA
Source organism: Nitrospira sp. (assembly GCA_029194725.1). GTDB lineage: Bacteria > Nitrospirota > Nitrospiria > Nitrospirales > Nitrospiraceae > Nitrospira_D. Next base: position 48,635 of record JARFXQ010000010.1, read on the forward strand.
GTACTAAGAATCGCAATCGTGAGGGTGGGCATCGCGGAGTTGGCAACGGACATAACGTCTCCTTCATTCTTACAATACCCGGTCTTGGAAAAGATTTTGAAGAGGTTCTTGCCAAATAGAGGTGCGGTCCATGGCACAAACGGGTTCCATTCGAATGGCCCATATAACCGTTGTTTCCTCATCATGGATTGCATTTCTTAGGGCAAGGCTGTCGAACTAAAACCGAAGGTGGGACGCGCTCAACTATCTGCAACTGGTTGTGTGGTTATACATCTGCTCTGCTTTGACATCACGAATTCGACGCTCGCATCGCAAGAGGTTTTAGCGAGCGGGGCAGGACCACGCAATCGATGGAAGGACGATTGTTTCGTAGTAGAACGTTCCTAGCCCTTGTCCTGGTTTCAACGATAGGATGGTTACATAGCCTTATACGGATGTAGGGCAACAGGTGTGACGAGATTTCTGGCCTGTGGCTATGTGATCCCCTGTTCAACCGCGTAACGCATCAGTTCGGCGTTGTTCTTGAGTTGGAGTTTCTCGAGAATGCGGGAGCGGTAGGTACTCACAGTGCTCACTCCGAGATGCATGGTCTCCGCGATTTCAGAGACGGTTTTCCCCGACGCGAGAAAACGCATAACCTCGAATTCGCGATCGGATAGCTGGTTGTGCAGCACGCTTTCGGAGCCTGGGCGCAGGCGATGTGCGAGTTTTTCCCCGAGTGAAGCACCCACATACTGCCCGCCCGAAGTGACCTTCTTCACGGCACTGATGAGTTCCTCCGGGGCGCTGGCCTTCATCAAATAGGCATCCGCTCCCGCTTTGAACATGCGAACCGCGTATTGATCTTCCGGATGCAGGCTGAGCACGATGACGGGAAGATCAGGGCGCTCCGCCTTCAGCCGCTTGAGGGCCTCGGTGCCGGTGGTGCCGGGCATGGAGATATCCAGGATGACGACATCCCACTTCCTACATCTGACCAGTTCCAACAGCTCGTGGGCGTTGCCGCATTCTCCGACCATGACGGAATCCAACCCATCGGCCAACAGATCCTTCACTCCGCGTCGGAAGAGCGGAAAGTCGTCGGCAATCAAAATTCTGAGCATGGGCTTCGACGAAACAGTTTCAGTTCTCAGCGATCAGTTATCCGCTCGGCCGGTTGCCTTCCTCCCAATGAGGGTGAAGCGGCGCGAAGGGGGGACGCTTGCGTCGCCGCCCTTTGGCGACCACAGTAAATGCAACGGCACCGTTGTTCACTTTTCGGGATAGCCTGTAATGATGTGGAACCTGGTTCTTCAAACTGACAATGCCCTGACTGCCCTGTCCCTTCACGTAAGGTGATGAGTTCCATTGATGTCATTCGATCGAGGGTACGGTCGCAAAACAGCTTGAAAAGCTCGATCTCGATCACAATAATTAGACGGCCGGATCAATGACAGCTGGGAGGTTTCCTAGGGCAGTTGTTGCGGATCATACTGAATTCCTCGACCGACATTTTGATGGACTGGTCGCGCAAGGTATCGGTTTTGCTTTCTTTGAGAACAGGGCGTCAACGCCTACGCCGTCGATGTAATCTTTTCCACTAAAGAGCCACGCCCGACATGTTTTTGGTCTGCCCCTTTCCTGCATGCTGCGAGGTGGAAGAACTCAGTGGATGGCGGATCCTGTGGAAGCCTGAGAGGAACCGAGGAAGAAAAAGTACCCGCCGTTGTACCACATATGCATCAAAATCGAGGGGACCGTGGAATCGAAGCGATCACGAAGATAGCCAAAGACCAGTGAGGGGAAGAACACCAGGACCGCCCAGATCGGGCTATGGCTCCAGAGGTGAAAGACTGTGAATAATAGAGAGACCGAAATGTTGGCACCACTCAAACCACATACCCAGGGCCGTACCCAGCCACGCTCAATGAGTTCGCCCTGCAGCAAACCTCTAAACAGCAGCTCTTCCCAGAAAGGGTACCAGATGACGACTGAGACAAAACCCCACGACCATATCTGGACAAGAGACATCGAATGAACGGGAATGGCCCAGGCTATAACGGCCCATGTCAACGGAGCAACCCCAGCACAAAGGAGAACTGTTGCATCTCCAAATAATGCTGAGGGCCAGCGGAGCCCTAGGCGACCAAGTGTCTGATACCAATTGGCTCTCGACACAGTTGTCTCCAGAACAACAGGACGACCCATAAGACTCATTATGAGGAATCTATTCTGGTTAATGTACGTCAGCCTTATTCACGTGCCGCTTTGTTCTCATACAAAGAAGAGTGGAAATTGGCCGACCGGGTCGTCACGAAGTCGGGATTTGGTAATTCGATGTAGATATGCCCAGAATGTCCACCGTGAGGTCTGCTTCTCAATGATCAAGGCTGCATTGAGTGATGTCAGTCCAGCAGAGCTTCTAAGGATGCATAGTCGATCGAGGCTTTCACTCTTTCCAACCAAGCTTTGCGCGCCACATATTCAGGTCGCTGGGAAACATCTTCGTCGGTCAACGCCGATACCGATACAGCAATCACCTGGATCTTCGCCGGCTGATTTCGGTTTGGAAAGGTCGGATCCATTTTATAGGCAAGGGCCTGCTCTACCGAGCCCGGCTTGAGGTTGGTCAATTCATAAACACCACGCAATGTTTCTCCCTCCAATGCGGCACGCTCTAGATGTTCCTTGCGGATTTGGTCGACACCCTGCAATAAGTCTCTGGCCTGCATACGCAGCCGACGCTCTTCCGCTTCATTGACGCTCGCAGCTGCCTCTCTCTCCAGCCCACGACTGTGCTCCCGTATATCACCCACTCTCCCCTGTTCATCCACACTGAGCTCTCGCAGTTCATCGACCTGAGCCTCCATTGCCTTGCGGGCGGAGCCATCGGTATCGGCCCACACCGCCGGCATGGCAAGTTGCTGAGCCGTAAACGACGCCCGGTAAGCACGGTATTCGTTGAGCAGCTTCGCGAGATGTGCCTCCCGTACTGCATCCTTGGCCTTCGCCGCCTGAATGTCTACAGTAAGTCGCCTCATGTTCTCCACATACTGGTCGGCGCCGGCTGGATCGGTCTTTCTCCGCAATGCCGCTGTCTGGTCGATCATGGCCTGATCGGGAGCTTTGCGCGAAGCCTTGGCGTTGCGCCAATCAGCCAAGGCCCTTTCACGGGCAGCACCCACGCGATCGAGCCGATCACTGAGCGTTTGAGGAATCCATGGCAGCCGATCATTCTTCGAGATCACAACCCACCCGTTGTACTCGGAATAACCACCCATCGTGCCGGTTCGCTTCGGAAATTCGTCCTGGCCCATGAACATGTCCTTGGAGAGGTGGTTGAAAAAGATGCTGATCCTTCCGATCGATCCGGACAGGCGGTCTGCCTCGGGAGCAATCCCGCATTCTCCTTTCCAAATCCCGATGCCCACCGACGTCTGTTCCGGATAGGCGCGTACGATCAACCGCGAGTTTATTGGTTCATGCCGGTTGGTAACCATCGTGGTCCGCATGCGGACAGGGACCGGTGGATCCAGGAATTCCTGTGACTGTTTGAGAATGGTTTCGGCTGCTCTCATGGCCTTCAGGTGACGCGCCCGTCGATTATCGGTTACGGATCCCTCGTTCTGACGCGGCGCCCAACACTGAACCTGCGCGTGAACCACGGTTGTTGCGCCGATTGTCGTCAGCAGGACTACAAGGAGAAAATGGAAAACCATGAGGTGAATGAGGAGCGAAAGTGATGTCGGAGCGGACTGTCCTTCAGAATTCGACACTGTGCTTACTCGGCGTTTGGAGCAATTAACGAGAACCCCGCAGACTGTCGAGTCTAGCACCAGATGGGAAAACGAGGCAATGTGACTGAGTGCGATCAGAGCATGCGCCTGTGCTCCCATTCAAGAGACCGGCGCGGGAGCGCCATAGCCGGTGGTTCATAGCGAAGTATCAGAACGCTTCAGCTTGAAAGTGCCGACGTGCTAAAATGCGTCTCGTGATGAGCGCACATTCATGCCGACGGCTCTGAGAGTTGGTCCCTACCGGCTCTTCTTTTACGCGGGCGATAGACATGAACCGCCTCACATACACATTGAACGGGAAGACAAGGTGTCGAAGTTTTGGCTTGATCCAATCCGATTGCAAGAAAGCGGCGGATTTTCACGCCTGGAAATCGGCCGCATTCATAAACTCGTAGCCGAGCATCGCGACAGCCTTCGGGAGGCATGGGATGAATACTTCGACGATTGAGATCTCGCTGCCAGTGGCAGAATCAGTCACAGTGACCGAAGACACGCTGACCATTGAATTGAGCGACGGAAGGAGCTTGTCCGTCCCGCTGGCCTGGTTCCCTCGATTGGTCCACGCCACGTCAGTAGAACGCAAGAGTTGGCGATTGATCGGCCGAGGTCATGGTATTCATTGGAACAAGCTCGACGAGGACATCAGCATCAAAGGGCTTCTGGCCGGCAAACCATCTGGGGAAAGTCATGCCTCGTTCAAGAAATGGCTGTCTGCTCGCAAGTCGAGCGGAGCACGAGGTTCTGCTCGACGGGCCAGGAATGGTCGCCACTAACTACCCGCACCAACTTTTTCTTCCCCGCTTGCCATCATTTTTCACTCAGATATGCGAGGATTTTCTTCGCCTTGTGATGTTATCTAGAGAGTATGAGGAAGGCAGGCTCGCGCTGCTCCGGTAGGGAGTAACACCGTATGGCTTCGTCGCCGCTCGGCTGTGCAACTTGTTCCGTCCGGGACTTCGTCCGAACGGAACGGCGAACAGTGCTCGCCGTCGTCTTCGACGACCGCGCCTACGAGGCCATGCATCCCGTGCGAGTCGCATAGCAAGCCTGCCATCCTTACCTCGACGAATGGAGAATGAATGAGCAAGTTTGGGAAAGCATGTTGGAGACGGGCCCCTACCTGTCAAGAAAGAAGGGGTGTCGACCGAAACGGCCCTAGAAAGTAGAATGGTCTGCATGGTTAAGCAATCGTCTGCCCCAAAGACGGTTCTATGTTGGTGTGGATCCGGCCAGCAGTACCGCATGTGCCATCGCGATAGAGATAAACAAATTCCTCTGAAATCCCATGAAATCGATGCTGAGTTCCGCAAATCATTCGCCAAGAAGTACTGCCTACATCCTGAAAGTTCCTCATCAATCTGCTCGCAGCACATAGTGAAAGCTCATAGTGTTTCAGTTTCATCGAATCTAAAGAGCATCGCAGAAGATGGCCACGTCCTACGCTTCTATTACCCACCCAAGGCACCATTGGAAGCCCGTGGACGTGTGACGGCTCAACCTATTGGAATCAACAAGGCATCTCCTTTACTGGTTTTTGCAAACTGCACGATTCCCAGACCTTTTCATGCATTGACCAACCTATTAAACTCCTCACACCTGAGCACTGCTTTCTCCTCGCGTACAGAGCGCTGTGTCAGGTAATCTTTACCAAAGCGGCATCATTCGCCGCGAGTCCAACTCTTCGGCAATTGGATCGAGGAACTCCTCCCCACATTCAGCAGGCACATCAGGAATTTTGCTTTGATAGAGAATTCAGTCTGATGGTTGGCTTACAGGATTTGCACCGCGATAAAGCCGAATTCGATCAGCACCTTTTGAACCGAAATTTTGAGGCAATCTCTTACTATGCTCTCGAACTAGACCATGCCCCGCAGATTGTTTGTAGTGTCGCATTCTCGCCAGAAGTCGATTTCGAGGGCAACCAGCTTCAATCCCTGGAAAATCCTGATATTCATGCCGACATGTGTACCTGTTCCATCATTTCCACTCAGCGTGGTGGGGCAATCGTGTTTGCCTGGCTGAAGGAAACAGCCGGTGCATCCATCGGATTGATTAAAAGCCTCGATAGACTTAAGGCGCATCAAGTTCCTAGCGCGATTGTGCGTCTCGTGTTCGAGTGCGGTGAGAACGTATTTTTTTCAAAATCCTGGTGGGACGGTTTGGATTCAAACACTCAAATGGTGATAAAGAATCGGGCTAATTCGATGACCGACAAACTTACTGACACATTACTCGATGATGGGTGTCGGCCCGTTCTTTGGTCGATAGTATCGAAGTCAATATTCCCACCTCTCCAGATTGGTTCTTAAAATAGTTGCCAAACCTTGAAGGAGACATGTCCCTATCGCGGCGCGCGGCGGGATTCCTTGGCGCGCTTGCATTTTGGTCTTGTGGAGCATTAGCCTAGTGCCATGGCGAAGGTGACCCAGCTCAAAATCGAGCTTGAGCAGGAAGAAGACGGCCGGTGGATCGGTGAGGTGCCGACGCTGCCAGGCGTGATGGTTTATGGGCACACCAAGGCCGCCGCGATGGCGGCTGTTCAAGCCCTGGCTCTTCGAGCAATGGCCGATCGCTTGGAGCACAACGAAGCGGTCCCTGAGGAATTGCTGAACGTCTCGTTCATTGCGGCATGAGCCGCTGGCCCTCGACCCAAGCTTCCCGCGTTCTCTCCGCACTTCTTCGCATCGGTTGGCAGATCAAGCGAACGACTGGTTCTCATCGCGTGTTGCAAAGAAGTGGATGGCCTGATGTTGTCTTTGCCTTCCATGATCGCGACGAAATCGGTTCACGCATGCTGGCACGTTTCGCCAAGGTGACAGGACTCACACCTGAAGACTTATGAAAACAGAATCTCGTTTCTCGGCGCGCGGCATATGGATTCTTTTAAGCTGATCTGGCATCGGTTCCCCAGCTTTATTGAGGCTCGACAATTCTTTCGTGGAAAGGGATGCATCTACCTTCAGACCAATGCTGCGGAAAACATTCTGCGCGTCGGAGAATGCGATGACCCCTGGAAACGATATAAAGGGGGAACGGCCTACGCACTTGACGCGGCTGGTCACAATTCGGGGAATCTATACTTCTTCGCAGAGGTGAGCGAGGAATCGAAAATTCGGAAGGCGATCGAAGCGAACCTCATCTTCGCTCTTCAACCACAGTACAACAATCAGCATAAGAAAAAACCGCCCCAGATACACATACAACTCAACCACGGCGGCAACGTGCCTAGAGCGCTACTTCGATGATGGTGGAGAGAGAAGAGGCCGGTCCTGTTTCGCGGTGCGCGGCAGCTCTCGCAGGCCGGACTCAGGCGGAGATTTCGGCGTGTTCGACGTGGCTGCTTGGGGTGGGAATCTTGACTCCGTCGGCGCGCAGACCTTCAAGATGGAACTCAATCGCACCACGGATCGAGGCTGATGAGGGTGGCTGCGACGGGCGTCAGAACCTGTCCGTCCCGCGCTGCAGATACGGCAGAGTCGGTTAAGGAAGGTCTGATTAACCCGGATTCCGCAGTAGAGACCGAACCCAAAAAACCAGTTTCAGAAACACATTGATAATCAATGTCTTGAGTTGCCAATTCTGAACTGCGCCGCAGTTGGAACGTGGTGAATGCTGTCCTGGCAGTAGTACAAAAATTCATTTGGATTGACCGCAACTTGTGAACGCACCTTGGATTTCAACTGTGGAATCCGGGATTAATTCTCAAGGGTCTTCTCCTTCCCGAGTGGGTGATTTCGGTCTGATTTCATATCGGATCGCGCATGCAGGTGAGGATTTTCAGGTGCAGGTACTCCTCGTCGCGTAAGCCATAGCTTCGCCGCTGCATGACACGGATCTTGTTGTTCAGACCCTCGACGAATCCTAAGGCGACCTTGTTCTCTGGTTTGCAGTAGGCCGCAATCCCGTCCCAGTGCCGGTCGATCAGCGCGGCGAACTGCTCGTAGGGCTTCAGGCGCTGCCATTTGAGCGAGGCGCGCCAGTTCTCGAAGAAGCGACGAGCCCAGCCTTCCCGCTCGTAGTCCCAGAGCTGCCCGAACGCCTCCTTGAGGAGGTAGGCCGTGTTCAATCGCCGGTTGGCCTTGAGCAACAGCTTCAAACTCCGCCGCCCATCCGTCGTCAGGTTTTTCCGGTGCGATTGCAGCGTGTACTTCTGGCCCTTGATGAACCGCCGATCCGTCCCCGTCACCCGGGCGTACTCGGCCTTGCGCACCGTGTCCAACGCCTTGCCAAGATGCTGGAGCACATGGAACTTGTCGAACAGGATGGCGGCTTGTGGCGCGTGCTCTGGTCTCACAGTTGAATTGCGGAAGGCCTTCCACATGTCCATGACCACCAGGCGTATCTTTTTACTCTTCGACGAGCCCAGCCACTGGTAGAACGCATCCATACTCGCTTCAGAGCGGTCCGTGCCCCCGAACCAGATCGGCCGTCGTCGTGCCAAATCACTGACCACGATGCGGTAGGTGTGCCCTTTGCGAATCGCAATCTCGTCGATCCCGACCACCTTCGGCGTCGGCGAGCCAGCTCGACGCATCTGCTCACGCATATACTGCATCTCAAGGGTTTTGATCGTCTTCCAATCCAGCCGGGTTTCCTTGGCGACATCCTTGATCGTCATGGTTCGGCAACGCCGTCCCACGAAGAACGCGAAGCGCTTCGTGTAGAACGGATGGTCCGCCAGCCAGTCCAGTGTCTCCTGCTTCACCATGCCACAGTGCTCGCAGTGGACACGACGGATTTCGAGTTCCAGATAGATCCGGGTGTCCCCGCACGGAAGGTCGCGAACGCGGCGTGTCTTGCGGTCGTACCAGCCTCGCTGGATGCTGCCGCAGGCGCCGCAGGCCGTTTTTTCCCCCGCCGCTGGAGGCGAACAACACGGGCCTTGGGGTCACCGAAGAGGCCGTGGACGGTTGGCGTGGGCTGGAAGCCGGAAAAACGATAGGTGTCCCAGAGGTGTCGGTGTGTTTGCATCCGGCCATCATGCCAGATTTCTGGAACCCATAGAATGCAGAATTCACGCTCCTAGTACCAGGACGCTGCCGTTCTCACACGTCATTTACCCACTCGCGGAGGAGATGATCCATTCTTAATTTTAGTCAGTTGACACTCAAAACGCGGGGAATTGAGCTGATTATTTGTCGGAACTTTGAATAAATCAAACCTTCCTTAAATGAATCAAGCGGAGGAAAGGTAAGAGCTCAGCCCAATGACTCATTTATAGCCTCCTGCCATGGGCTTGTCGGTCGAGGGGACTGCGCCTTACAGAAGGAGGATTCGATCTCGAAAGCTGGTCGCGCAGATTGCCGTCTCACCTTTTCAAGCCTGACCATGAACGAACAGATGATCAATCCAGCGTGACTTCCCGAGCAGGCGGGTGAATCCACGCACAACGGTACCAGGGAAAGAATTCCAATATGTCGATAGCCTCGATGATCGGGTACAGGACGCTTCCGAGAGGTCGAGACAAAATAACTCCACGGTCTTTCGGAACAGGAACAAGGCCGTGTCCTGAGGAGAGGCTGCCAGGGCAGCGTCGTTCAAGTCGAGATCCGTGCTGCGGCGAAGCTTCGCGATGACGAAATCAAGCGGAGTGAGGACACGCACTCTGAGGCCGGGACGGTTCACAAGATCAATCGCACGATCGCGGTACCCCGGAGGCATGGCTACAGCGGTGGCGCTGTTTGATAGCATTGACTGCTTGCCTGGCTTCGGCTTCGTCAAGACCTGCGCCGAATCGATAGGTTCTTGCCCCATAATCAAAGGCGATCACTCCGCCGCCGATTCCCCATAGTTGGAGACTGGACGAGAAATTAAATGGATTGAACTCGACTTGCCCAACGCGCAAATCTCGCATCTGCAAGAGATCGTATTCCTTGTCAAAACCGAATCCTCCAATGTCATGCCGCGTTTTGAACGTCTGTCCCCGCACGATGACAATCTCTTTCCCCATTACCTGCCACAACCACGCGTACACGGCCAACACACCACCAATCGTCCAGATGCTGAACCATGCCAACATGAAAAGTTCTCCCTCAGGCGGGGCATCGCCGCTCAAAAGCTGAATGGCGACCATGATTTCAGCCACCGCCCAACCGCAGATCCAAAACCCCAGAAAGCACATCACGAACAGACTGCGTCTGCCAGGAATGACGATGCGTAGCTCTCCCGAGGTATCAGCGATGGTGATTCGAGAGTCAGTTGGTTGTCGCATGACCATCGGGTATTCACTCTGAAGCGGGCGGCATTATTATATGAATGGTTGGTGCGTCCCTCAAATAACTCAGATCGATATAAGCGTTCTTTTGGGGCGCACGCAGTTATTGGTTCAGTGGGCAGGAATGGTGGGACCGATTTTTTCGCGGATGACCTGTTTAACCTGTGAGGCGAAACGCTTGGAAATCTCCAACGTCCTCAAGGCATGACCGGACTCCGACACGTTGTACGTGGCGGGTGGGACCTGTGAGGTGATGGTCGCTTCAAAAACCACCGCCAGCATCTTGGTGGGCTTTCCGGTCTTTCGATCAATCCCGTAGGCCTCCTTCAGCGAGACCTTCGGCGACACTTCGACATCGACGCTCGCCAAGACATGCGGCTTCATCAAACCTGACTGATTTCGATTCTCCTCGATGAGTTTAATGATGGGATCCGCAGCAAATTCGCTCCTGATCTGTTCGGCCACCGCTCCCTTTGTTCTCTCCGCCTTCTCCATTTGTGGGTCCAACACCGGTGGGACGAGGCTGACATAGATGGGGTCCGACGGCTGCCGTTTCGGCGTCCGACCTAGCTGTTCAAGTTGGCCGGCCCCATTTGCGCTGAGCTGCCCAACCATCTCTTGTGCGGCAACTGACCGTTGCGCCATCGGGGCATCGGCATCGCGGATGGTGCTGTTGCCGTTCTGGCCGGTCTCGTATCCGAGCGTCTTTGCTCCATGTTCATCAACGCGATAGACCTTCTTCTCGCCGTTCAGATTGGCCGAATGGTAACCTCCGGAACAGGCGACCATCGTGAAAACAACGGTGGCGAAACAGGCGGAAGTGATCATATGTATAAAGCGATGGGCTTCGACGGCCATGAGCTGTACTCCTTTTCCTCTCTCCGTGGGTAAAAACAGCACATAAAAGTCTGAGGCAATGAGGTAAGTGTAGCAGCACCAATGTAGCCGCCTAAGTTATTTGGATTATCCTCACCAATGGTCTCAAGAAAACACCAGGGCCTGCCGATTCTTATGGAAAGAGTGCTCAAGCGGGTTTGGAGGAGGTCGTTGACAGTCTTCCCCTTGGCACGTAGTTTGTTTTCGAACGTATTCTGCTTCCCCACTTATCGCATTGAACAATTTTCAGGAGGTGAGACATGGAACTGTTTCTATTGGTCTTGCTCACGATGACGGTAGCAGGCTGTGCAGTCGGCCACCGCGGACGCTTCAGTCCGGCGGTTAAGCCGATCCGCTTTCGTAAGTAGCTGTGCCTCCTGATTCAAGCCCATGCCTCGAAGCCGCGTCGTCATTATTGGGGGCGGGTTGGAGGCATGACGGCTGCACGTTTTCTGCGTGATGTCGAGGTCATCCTGATGACGCCTTACTTGTCGCTCCAGGGTTGCCTCGCGTCTATTTCGGATATGATGAGCGTGAACCATTGGTTCCAGGTCTGAAGACCATGGCTGATGCGGTCCATTTACGCGAGCGGATGTTGCTCACATTTGAGGTGGCGGAACGGCAACGAACCGAGGCTGGAACGCATAATCACCTCACCTTCAAGCGGGGAGCGAAATTGCCTTTTGAAGGAACAAGAAGCCCGAAATCCATGGTAGAGGCTCATCACAAGAACGTGCTGATCCGGGTATGCCCCCAATGTAAGGAGAAATTCTCAAGGAACACAGACCGGCTGCGTAGGGCACTCTCACTCATCCAATAACCTCTTTGGATCCTCCCCCGTTCTTATTATCCGTACTTGCTGACAATCATTCCTGCAACATCCCATTGGCTGTGACCACTTCCACTGGGACCACAAAGATCTGAGTGGGTTTCTTGTCCAGTACCATGACGAGCAAGTCCGTGACTCCTTTCAATCGATGGGTGGGAAGCGATATCGGATTGCTTCGGCGAGGTAAGGTAAGGCGTGCACTGTCTTATGGAAATATGCCATCTTGTGGCAAGTCAACTTTGGACATTTCAACTCCGGTCGATTCATGCCGGCGATCGCAGCGATCGTCCACGGGAGCACAAGCTCAAGTTGGGGCTGCTGGCCTAACCATGAACCTTGTTTCGCGACATCCGGGTGACTCATCACCAACTTGCACATACTCGCGCTGGACCCATTGACACTGTTCTCTATCGCACATAACTTGCCTCCATATTCCATCCTATGACTCGCAAACAGGTCGTCATTATCGGAGGCGGGTTCGGAGGTCTGACGGCCGCCCGTTCATTGCGCCAGGCGGATGTCATCCTCATCGACCGCACAAATCATCACCTGTTTCAACCGCTGCTCTATCAGGTGGCTACTGCCGCCCTGTCGCCCAGCGATATCGCTTGGCCCTTGCGCACGCTCTTTCGGTCGCAACCCAACGTCCGGGTCATGATGGATGACGTGATATCAATCGATCGGGCGGCTCGGACGGTACACCTGCGAGACAACACGCCGATTGCCTTCGATGTTTTGATTGTCGCTCCGGGAGCCCGCCATGCCTATTTTGGCCACGACGAGTGGGAATCGTTTGCGCCAGGTCTAAAGACAATGACCGATGCTGTCCAAGTGCGTGAGCAGATGTTGCTCGCATTTGAAAACGCCGAACGCCGGAGAATTGTGACCGGTGCACCAGACCATCCTCTCACGTTCGTTATCATCGGAGGTGGCCCCACAGGAGTGGAGTTGGCCGGTGCGCTGGCTGAGATCGGAAGAAAGGCCATGGGTCCTGACTTTTTAACTTTGCGCCTTGAGAATCTCTCTATCCTACTCGTGGAAGCCGGCCCGCGCCTTCTGTCAGCGTTCGACGCCAAACTTTCCGCGAAGGCCGCCTGTGCCCTCGCGCGCATGGGTGTAAGGATCAAGTTGAACAGCCCGGTGAGCGCCATTCACGCTGACGGTGTGATGATCGGACAGGAGTGGATCGCTTCGACCAACATTATTTGGGCGGCCGGCAACAGAGCTGCGCCTCTTCTAAATAAGCTCTCGGTTCCTCAAGATTCGTATGGCCGTGTCAAGGTCGGACCGGATCTGACGATCCCGAATGATTCCTCGATCTTCGTGATTGGCGACGCTGCCCATTGCCTGGGCAGCGATGGGAAGCCCTTGCCTGGCTTAGCTCCTGTAGCCATGCAACAGGGGCGTTATGTTGCCCGTCTCATCGATGATGACATTGATCCGGGCCAACGCCGACCGTTTGCCTATACAGACCGTGGCATCCTGGCGACGATCGGCCGCGCGCAAGCCGTGGCGCAGTTCGGCTGGGTCCATGTTTCAGGACTCTTCGCCTGGCTGCTCTGGTGCGTGGTACACATTTTCTTCCTGATCGGCTTCCGAAACCGATTCCGAGTGATGTCGGAATGGGTCTGGTACTACCTCACCTTCAAGCCGGGAGCAAGGTTGCTTTTTGAGCGGCCATCCTCCGCTCGCAACAAGCCCTCAACAGACCATGGGCATGAGTGAGCCATTGAAGACCGCATGCAATACTATAGTGAACCGCTTCACTTCGGGCGCGGGCGATTCAGCGAAATCATCTATGATTCAGCCAGACAATTGGCCAGAACGTTATGCTCAATCAGATGCGACAAAGGAAAGTTATCTCGACCGATGTCATTTGGTTACCAACAAGGAGGTGACAACAGGGCTCCATGATTTCAGCGAGGCTCCATAGTATTTGAAGAATTTATACATCATTATTTATCAACATATTTATACGCACAGCGCCTTCTGAATTCCGCGATATATGAGAATCATGGTGCATGCCTCTTTAGGTAGGTCTTTCCACCTGCCAGGATAATAGCGCTAACTCCCACCCCTGTATTACGGTGTTCTCACTGGACAGATTTTCCACGAGAGGAGAGAAAGCATGCCTGCAGGACTCCTATCACAAATTGGGATCGATTGTATGCTTTCAAAGGGGCGCGATGGTTTGAGGGGTGATGGTTGTGTGTATGAATTATCGTCCGCTCATCCTGTCATCCTAAATCCTGAAAAGCTCCGGCCGGGAGATTATGTCAAACTCCGTCTGTGGTTCCCGGAGGACAACACATATAGCCTGATCGAATTGGCAGAGGTTCAGTGGGTCAAGAATGAGTGGATCAAGATCGAGCTTCTTCTTGTTTCACCTAAGGACCAAGCGCGCCTCCAGCAGTTCGCGACTCCAGCAGAAAACCCCTTGCCGGCACCAACGAGGATGAACGAACAGATCATGATTCGCGCGTGACATTAACTCCAACGTTCAGCGGCTGTCAGACTAGGAGAACTACGAGCTTGTCATGAACCAAAGCATTTGATGGAATAATACGTGGATGAAGGTAGCTCCTGGCGGGTGCCCACCCGCAAGCAGCGAGAGATTTCTTCTCCCTCGAGAGGAAATCTACCTTCACCTAGAATTTTGCGTCTCCTGGTAACGACTAGGGTGCAGCCATGATCGATCATTCCTCTTTGGCTCAGCATGACCGTCCATTCACGGGATTTCCGTTGCACCGAACATAGCCCTATTCTGACACCGGACCGATCACAAGATAGCTAACGTATTGGGGGCGGATAATGGAAAGACAACTCAACCACCGACTAGGACCTATACGACAGAACCTTCCTGGGAAAGCGTGCCCCTTCTGTGGAGGCAAGAGTTACCAACTTGTCCTCCGAGCTTCTGGGACACCTGACGATTCGAGCCTATTCGTTCGTTGCCGGCAATGTGGCCACCCACGAAGCCTGGATACGGACTTCAAGAGCGTCCTATGGATCTGACTTCGATCAGTCCGAGCTAACGAAAATGGAGGTTACCTTATGCCGTTTCGCCAACTGCGATCGTATATCGAAGGCACTCGTCAAAAGTGGAAGGCCCTCCACATGCTGGCCCTCAGCGGCGTCGTACGACCAAGCCATGTCGAACTTCTCTATGCGATCCCACTTTTGAACAATGAAAACGAATCTAGCCCTTTCCAGAAGAACTCTGCAACCGCAGTCCGACCGGCGAGCCTCCTACAAAGATTCTTCGAGCTGCTATCCTGGCCCACGAAGGATGATAGATCACCATGGCAACCCTCTATCCAGCAACAACCGCCGCAGGCCTCGTAAAAATATCTCTACGTGCGTCTGTCCGTTCGTCACGTTTGATATCTCTGTTTGTCCAGGACATGCGACGACTTGTTCCTGAACCTGTCCGCAGCAGGAGGCCCATCGAAAACCGTTTTGAAGATAGATAAGGTGTAGCCGTATAGCCGAAGCATCATTCCTCTCTTGTACCCTTCCCATAGGCTGAGGTATGATGCCACTTCGTTGATGACTCCCGCCCTGGCGACCCCTTCCGCCCTGGATGCGGCGTGATCCATTTAATGATGACGTGGAGAGGTGGCCGAGTGGCCGAAGGCAACGGTTTGCTAAACCGTCGTAGGGACAAAATCTCTACCGAGGGTTCAAATCCCTCCCTCTCCGCCACCTCCATAAACTCGTCTTTGCGTGAGGCATCGAATCTCACCTCGCTGATCGGTAACTATTTCGGTGATATTTTTGTTGTGACATCGGGAAGCCTATCGTATTCTTACGAACCACATTTGCCCATACCTCATCACAAGAAAGGATCTCTATCCCATGAGAATTCGTCTAGTATGTTCTGCCATAGGGTTTCTCCTTGTCACAACCCCACTATTGGCTGCCTCGACAGATCCAGTAAATGATGATCAGAAAACCTTGTATGCACTCGGGTTGGCTATCAGCCAATCGTTGGGGACCTTTGCCTTAAGCGAAACCGAGCTCGATATGGTCAAAACTGGCATCACTGACGGCGTACTGAAGCGCCCTCAAAAAGTCGATCTCCAAACATTTGGACCTAAAATTCAACAACTGCAACAGTCCCGATTGGCTGTCGCTGCTGAGGGTGAGAAGAAGGCAGGCGCCGCGTTTACGGCAAAAGCGGCTTCGGAAAAAGGAGCGACGAAGACGGAGTCAGGGATCGTCATTACCACCATCAAACCGGGCACCGGAGCCACACCAAAGGCGACGGATACAGTCAAGGTCCATTATCATGGTACCTTGACCGATGGAACAGTGTTTGACAGTTCCATCAAGCGGGGGGAGCCAGCGACATTTCCGTTGAACAAGGTCATTAAGTGTTGGACAGAGGGAGTTCAACAGATCAAAGTCGGAGGCAAGAGCCGGCTGGTGTGCCCATCCAATCTGGCCTATGGCGACAGCGGATCGCCGCCAACCATTAAACCGGGAGCCACCTTAGTCTTCGAAGTTGAGTTACTCGACATCGTCACCAACTGACCACTTCGTTGTGCCGCCTCTGCATAGAGGCGGCACAACTATTCGACCCCTCGACGCCTCCCGAACCTGACAACGACCACCGTTCCAATGAATCTGGGTGAATCAACTACTGTGAGTCAGAGGACCTCAATGAGTCGCGAAGCCGCCGCACCTCCTTCGCCCCTACGTTGGCTTATTCTAGGGCTTCTCTTTGCCATCAGTGTCGTCACATATATCGATCGCGTCAACATTTCGGTCACGGCACGGCAGATGATGCCAGCGTTGGGACTTACCGAGCAGGAAATGGGATTTGTCTTCTCCGCCTTCGTCATCGGGTATGCCTTGTTTCAGATTCCCGGTGGGTGGCTCGGTGATCGTTGGGGCATCCGTATCGTCCTCATGATCGCACTGATCTGGTGGTCCTGCTTTACCGCCTGGACGGCAATTGCCGCGACTTCTTTCCTGGCCGCGCCGTTAGGAATCGTCGGTGCACTGGCCCTTGTCAGATTCCTTCTCGGCGTCGGAGAGGCAGCAGCATTGCCGACATTCAATCGCGCCGTCACCGACTGGCTTCCCACTCATGAACGTGGTCTTGGCATTGGCATTGCTATCGGCGGGATCGGGATTGGCGCAGCGATCACTCCGCCGGTAACCGCTTGGATTATGGTCAACTACGGTTGGCAATCCGCCTTTTACCTTTCAAGTGGAATAGGGTTCGTCCTTGCAGTCATTTGGTGGTTCTTGGCCGCCGATCGTCCATCGCATCACCCGTGGCACACTCGTGGCGGAGCAACCAGGTCCGCGACTTCCGCTGCTTCAACTGGCCCTTCGATCTCGTGGGCTATCCTACGAAGAACCCCCAGCGTTTGGTGGCTGATGCTGAGCTATGGATGCCTGGGCTATGTCGCCTATGTCTACATGTCTTGGTTCTATCTCTATCTCGTGAATGAGCGGGGCTTCAGCGTTCTACGAGGTGGTTTGTTCGCTGCCGCCCCTTTCCTTATGATTCTCGTGTTCTGTCCTCTTGGCGGTTGGGTCACTGATCGATTGGCGATCCAACGAGGAGTGACGAAAGGCCGTCAGATCGTGGGCATGATAGGCATGGGGCTGGCCGCAGGTTCCATTGCCTTGGGTGCTGCTGCAGAATCTCCCTATCTCGCCATTGCCAGCTTATCACTGGGTGCCGGATGGCTCTATTTCACAGTCGGCGCCTATTGGTCTTCGGCAAGCGATCTGTCACCGACCCATGCCGGAAGCCTCTCAGGTCTCATGAATATGGGTGCCAATCTCGGCGGGGCGATGTCTCCGACACTCACGCCGTGGCTCGCCCAACAGTGGGGGTGGGGCGCTTCGCTCAGCGTCACCGCCTTCATTTCCCTGCTCGGTGGAATCATGTGGTTGCTCATCCGGCCTGGAGATGGACTAGCAAGAGACGGTGTTGATTGCTGAAACACGAGTGCTGAGCCATTTTCCCCTCAGGACTCAGCACTGTTGGTAAGCCCTTGTCACTATGAAGACCGCCTTGCTACATTCATGACGATGACACTTGATTTTCGAAAGAAAGATCCCCGGGTCACGATTTCCACGAAATTCGGTGAGATCAAGATTCGCTTCTACTCCGATGCGGCACCTCGCCATGTGGAGAATTTCATCAATCTCGTCAAGCTGGGCTTTTATGACGGCACAACGTTTCACCGTGTAGTGCCTGGATTCATCATTCAAAGCGGAGATCCATTGAGCAAAGACCCCGACCGCACGCTCCACGGTACGGGTGGACCAGGATACTTTCTTTCGCCCGAGCCAAACGACCATCCACACAAGCGCGGCGCAGTATCCATGGCAAAAATGCCCCGCGAGAGCAACAGCACGCGCGACTTCAACGACAATGGCTCACAATTTTTTATCTGCGTGGGAGAGAACGGTGGGTTGGATCGGCGCTATACCGTGTTTGGGGAGGTCTTTCGCGGGATCGAGGTTGTCGACAAGATTGTCGCAGTGCCTCGCGACGAGCGAGACAACCCCCTGGATCCGATCAGTATCACGATGACCGTGAAGGAATAAGTACCGGTCGTCGGTGCGGCATTCCTATGGGTGGAGAGGCCAATCATCTGAGAGGTGCCATCCTCTCGGCAACAGATTATGAATCTGTCCGGCTAGCAGGCAGAATCATCAAAACAGGCGGACTCGTCGCATTTCCAACAGAAACAGTCTATGGACTCGGTTGCGATGCGATGAGTGCTGACGCAGCAGCGAAGGTCTTCGAAGCCAAGCAACGTCCTCAGTTCGACCCACTCATTGTCCACATCGCTGATCTCAAGCAGTTGGACACTGTGATCGCCTCTCTCCCTCCTATAGGTCACAGACTCATAGATGAGTTTTGGCCCGGCCCCCTGACTTTGGTGCTGCCGAAGCAGCCGACCGTTCCAGATCTCGTCACGGCCGGACTTTCAACGGTAGCGGTCAGAATGCCGAACCATTCGGTGGCTCAGGCGCTTATTCGAGAAGCAGGCACTCCGATCGCCGGCCCCAGCGCCAATCCTTTCGGCTATGTCAGTCCGACGACCGCGCGACATGTTGCCGATGGGCTTGGGAGCAAGGTGGATCTCATACTCGACGGTGGACCATGCCCGATTGGGGTCGAATCGACGATCGTTTCACTGGTGACGCCACAAGCAGAATTGTTGCGTCCAGGCAGCATCACCATCGAACAACTCAGCGCCGTGATCGGCTCGCTTCGACGATCGCTGTCCGTGAATGAAACGCCGATCGCTCCCGGCCAATTATCACGCCACTACGCAACACTGACGCATCTGACGATCTTACCCTCGGTTGGAGCAAGGCCTGCCCTGAAAGACGGGGAGCGCGCGGGCTTACTGATCCACTCGGAAATCAGAGACACCGACGATCGCTTTGCAGCTGTTGAAGTTCTGTCGTCTACAGGCGATCTGAAGGAAGCTGCACGTCACCTGTTTGGAGCCTTGCGGAGGCTGGACTCTCTCGGTCTGGATAGGATCTATGCGGAGCCTTGCAAAGAAGAAGGACTTGGGATCGCGATCATGGATCGGCTCCGCCGCTGTGCCGCACGATGATGTTAGAACATGCCCTTAGAATTTCATGATCCTCTTGAGGATCGGTCGCACGTGAAAATTATTTCACGCGTTACTTGGGCTTGCTCCCCTCACCGCCAAGAATAACATGGAACGTCAAATCGACGTCAGCTCGACGCACTTTAACCGACACTTCTTGGCCCGGGCTTGTCCGTTCGATGAGAAAATTCTTCAGCTGAGCCCCATCAAGAATCTCCGTTTCCTCGATAGCCAGTAAGATATCGTACTTCTGAATACCTGCCGATTTTGCTGGTTCCGCGACTTCCTTCACGGCGACACGCAACTTCGTGCCGTCTTTTACCGAAGTCATGTGAACCCCGAGTCTGGAGAAGGCAAGCGGCCTACCTGAAAGAGCTGCGTTGATGATGCGCTCCGCAAGGATTCCCGGAATGACAAAGGTCAGGCGACTGCAATGAGCCTGGGTCTCTTCTTTATCGGTTTGGATCACGGCATGTACGATGCCGACAATTTCTCCTTGCGCGTTGAACAGCCCACCTCCTGAATTTCCGCTGCAGGTCGAAAGATCGGCCTGGATGAGACGGGTATCGACGGTTTGCAGGAACGTATTGGTATTTCCGATTTTCCCAAAGGCCATGGTCGGTCCCCAACCAAGCGGATAACCGACTGTGAAGACTTCCATCCCGGGAGAAGCCTCGGTCGAAGTAAAGGACGTCCCTGCCTGTAATTTGGAGCGATGCTGTTCGGCAACCCGGTACAAGACGACATCCATGAACGCACTGTCGCCCACGAGATCGGCAGGAAGTTCATGGAGATCATTCGTGAGCACGCGAATCTGTTTCTGAACGACGACGCCTGTCGGAAGCTCGTGTTTTTCTGCGGCATGTCTTGCAGTAATCACATAGCCGTCTCGTAGATGAAATCCAGTTCCTCGGACGACGACCTTCTCAGGCTTTTCCGGCATTCGCTGATCTTGTGTGTCAGCTAGAATTCCCACCGTCACCTGTCTCGCTCGAAGCAACGCGTCTTGGCCAAGTGGCGTCGTTTCAGCGAAAAGGGGAAGAGCAAGCATTACCGTGACGCCCCACACACCGAACGTGGAAAGGCATAGGGAGTGAGCTGCGAATGGGTGGCGCGTGTTCATTCAATGCTCCTTTCCATAATCCCGTACAAGCCAGAGCTGGATACAATCGGATCACGTTGTTTCTCAAAACATGCCGAGCGACCAGGAATGGTCTGATCGTCACTCGGAACTATTGTAAGCTACAGCCGTCCCGTCTATAGTGCAACGCAATTTCGCCCCGCCATGAATTTCTGTGATAAGACGCTGCACCGCCTTTGTGCATGGTCTGTGTCTGTGATCACGTTTTCTCTCCTGATCATGATGAGGAGTCCCTCCTTCGGAGAGGCCGGCTCAAAGCCCTCTCCGGACCTAGCCTGCCACTTAGTAGAGATCGTGAGGTTGGCCAGACCGACACCGATGATCACCATCCCGACTGGTACGTTTTGCGCGGAAGCAATCGAGTCGACAACGACCCATATGGAAACCGGACTCAGTTTGACCATATGGAACTGCCTCAACAGCGAGTCTGGCTGGACACCTATGAAATGAATCGGGATGAAGCAAGCCTCGGAGGGTACGTGGCCTTCCTGCAGAAACAGAAACTTCATCCCTGCGATGAGCACCAGAAGCTCCTCTGGCACGTCATCACCGTCCACTCCGTCTCCGACCAGACCTTGACTCGCTGGCCTGCGCTCTATGTCACATGGAGAGAGGCGAACGATCTATGTGCGGCAAAGCACTCCAGACTCCCGATCGAGGTTGAATGGGAAAAAGCAGCACGAGGGTCTGCAGGCATTCCTTGCCCATGGGGTGAAGCGATTCCCAACTCCACACTCATGATGTTTGGGCAGCATCATGTCCATGAGATCCCTATTCTTGCAGCAGTTGATTCCTATGGGGAAGGCAAGATTCCCTATGGCTTGCACCATGTGACGGACAGCATTGCAGAATGGGTAGAGGATTGGTTCGGGTTCGACCACGATGTGTATATGTTGGAACTCCACCCTACGGATCCGACCACGGGGCGTTACGAAAGCATCCGCGGTGGCTCCTGGAAAAGCAATCGCGTCATATTTTGAACAGCAACCCGAGGCGACGCCCCTACAGACCAACGTATCGCGACAATCGGATTCCGGTGCGCGCGATCATTGACCTCTGATTCCCCTTAACCTAACTGGGGCGACTCCGGAATTTTGGACCGAAGGCACCAGGAGCCCCCCTCGCTCTCAAGCCTCACGGCGGCCTGCAACCGTACTCCCCTGTGAGTGGCTCCTCCAGCTCAGATGGCCTTCGCGAAGGCAACAGCTAGACGTTGGGGTTCCGCAGTCTCATTGATGAATCTTTCCCGGCCGGATCCAGTAACAATCGGTCGATGTCCAACAGCGATACCAGTTTGTCGCCGGACTTTCCAACCCCGTTCAAGAACGTCACGTCGACCTTATTCCCGAAATCTGGCACCGCCTGAATAGCCTTTTTCTCTACGTGGAGCACGTCCGATACTGCATCAACCACCAACCCCGTCACTTTGTCCTGCACCACCACCACGATGATGACGGTAAATGCGGTGTAGTCGATTGTCGGCATACCGAACTTGGTCCGCAGCTCCACGATGGGCACGATGGTCCCTCGGAGATTCAGAACCCCTTTGATATGAGGCGGCGTATTGGGGATCTTGGTCACGGCACTGTACCCCTTGATCTCTTGGACACGAAGAATATCGATCCCGTACAATTCATCACCGAGGCTGAAAGTCAAAAACTGACTTGCGTCCGCACGCGATCCTGCCTGCTGATTGAGGTCTTTGGCTTCCTTGTCCCTAACCATCCCTGTCATGGAAGGCTCTTTTTCCTCGACTTCTCCGATTCGACGTAATGGGTGATCAAGCTGCAATTGCATGACCGCGGCGCGAAATTGCAAGCACGCCACGTACGTCGACGATGAGCCCAACCCTGCCGTCGCCAAGAATCGTAGCGCCGGCGACACCTTCGACCTTGCGGAAATTCTGTTCCATGCTCTTGATGACAACCTGCTGTTGTCCAAGAATTTCGTCTACCATGACAGCCGCTCGTTCCCCTTCCGTCTCCAGAATGAGAAAAATGGCCTCCTTGGGATCTGTATATTGGGGCTCACTCCCAAAGACTTCGTACAAACGCACTATTGGGATGTACCTGCTTCGAACATTGATGAGTTCGCCCTTGCCGACCACAGTCCTGATCAAGTTGGCTTTGGGCTGGATCGACTCGAGTATGGACAGCAGCGGCACGATGTAGGTTTCCTTGCCGACTCGCACCGTCATGCCGTCAATGATCGCCAACGTCAGCGGCAGCTTGAGTATGAACGTGGTACCATTGCCCTTAATGGTCTTGATAGTGACCGTTCCTCCCAGGCTTTCGATGTTCCGCTTTACCACATCCATGCCCACACCACGACCGGACACGTCGGTTATTTTGTCTGCAGTGGAAAATCCCGGCTTGAAGATCAACGGCCAAATTTGATCATCGGTCGGTCTTTCGTTCTCGCCGATCAAGCCTTGCTTATTCGCCCTCGCCAAAATCTTGTCGCGGTCTAACCCACGTCCATCGTCTTCCACGGTGATGCAGATATTTCCGCCCTCATGGAACGCATTGAGCCGGATCGTCCCGACCTCTTGCTTATTATGATGCAATCGCTCATCCGGAGGCTCCAATCCGTGATCGGCGGAGTTCCTTACCAAGTGCGTGAGCGGATCGCCGATGGACTCGATGACTGTCTTGTCCAATTCCGTCGCTTCTCCGGACAGGATGAGTTGGATTTTCTTGCCTGATTTGGCCGAAAGGTCACGCACGAGCCGAGGAAACCTGCCAAATGCGATACCGATGGGCAACATACGGATGCTCATGACACGTTCTTGAATTTCTCGCGTGTTGCGTTCCAATTCCACCATGCGCTCCAACAATACAGGCAACTGCTGCATCTCGAACCGAGACCCCAATTCGCTTAACATCGCCTGGGTGATCACCAATTCGCCCACCAGATTGATCAGCTTATCGATCTTCTCCGTATCAACCCGGATGGATGTGGTATCGGGCTTTTTTGCCTGCGTGAGAGACTCCTGCTCCCGCTGCTTGCGCAATGCCTGTTCCAACTGTTGCGGCGTGACGGATTTCTGCTCGATAAGGATCTCTCCGACTCGCTTTTGTTGTGCCAACGCCTGGTCCAGCATCTGACGCGAAACGACACCGCTTTCCACCAGGATCTCTCCAAGGGGTTTCGGCCCATCGGATTCAGAAGGTGAGGTTACAGTCTTGTCAGTTCCCTGGGAGACTTGCTGAACCTCAAGCTTGGTCTTGACCTCCTCGATCGATAGGCCACTATCCCCGCGGACGTACTCAAAGACGGAATCGATAACCTGCCGATCCTTCTCCGTGGTGAGCTGCAGTTTCCACGCGAAATAGCACCTTTCTGGATCAATATCGGCAAGACGCGGTAGCCGAGAAACATCAAGGCTTACCTTGGTGAGATTCCCAAGGCATCTCAGATCCTTCATGATCTGTAGCGGATCAACACCCCGCTGAAACAGCCAGTCTGGAGGCATCCAGGAGATCGAGTAGGTCCTCGTTACGCCGCCGCTCCACAGCGGAACAGCGTCCATCTTCTTACCACTGCTATCCGCCTGTCGAGAATCCAATGCGCCCGCTGACGCCAGCTCTGTCGTGAGTCGTTGCACCGTCTCTTCATCGACGACTGCACCCGATTTGAGAGACTCGATCAACGTCTTCACGCAATCCGTTGATTTCAGGAGGAGGTCTGCGATCAATGGAGAAACCACCTTCTGCCCGCCCCGCAACAGATCGAGTAACGTCTCCATCTTGTGGGTAAACTGCGCCACGGCACTGAAGCCGAACATGCCGGCTGTGCCTTTGATTGAATGGGCCGAGCGAAAGACCTTGTTGAGGAGGTTCAGATCCTCCGGATGCTGTTCCAATTCCAGTAGCCCTTTTTCGACGACCGCAAGATGCTCGGCTGCCTCCTCAAAAAACGAGTCCTGAAATTGTGCGAACTCGTTGCTCATTCTCTTTTCTGTCCCTCGCGAGGCTCGCTTTGCCTCAACGAAACGTGCGTCGCTCCGCTGATAGATTTCAAGTCTCTGAATTCATGTCTCAGTTGCTTAGTTCCATTGTGAAACGTGATACTTGTAGCTTGAAACTCCGACGCGGACGTTTCGCGCAAGAGGCGTTTGCGCCGCTACACTGGCAATACTGTAGCGATCGTATTCAGCAGAATGTCCAGGTTGAACGGTTTGACGATCCAGCCCGTTGCGCCGGCTTCTTTTCCTGCTTGTTTCTTGTCAGCCGCCGACTCGGTCGTAATGCGGAGATTTAGCACTGCATCCATCGTGGCTCGCTCGGTTTCGTCGGTGATAGTTGTCATTTGGGCTTTCAACACCCAATCAAGCGTACGGCGCAAGCCGCAAATGCCTCCCATGTCTCCTGATGCTGAAGAAACACATTGAACGGCGTTTCAGCGCCGACATGAGGATGATCAAGCCTTTCTATATGATTTCCTGAAAAATCCATAGCCCCCTGACCCGGCTATCCCCGGACCTCTCGATAGCACATCGAACTTATGTTTGGTACCGTCTCGTGCTCCACAGTATGTGCCTCACTCGCTCAGGGAATCTGCAAATCCCAGCTGATTCAATTTCGTCTGAAGGTCATCGGAAATACCAGTCACGAACATGCGTCCTTGCTTGCGTGCGGCCACGATCAGTTGGATCGCCGACGTGTCCACTCGGGCGACACTGCTGAGGTCCAACGACACCAGCCCATCATTTGCAAACAGCTTCACCAGGGATTCCTTGAACTCTGCGGCCTCAAAGATGGTGATATCGCCCTTAGGGGCCAGGAGTCTGGGATTCTGATCTTCAGTCCGTTGCGTCTGAGGTCCAACTGGTTCCGTCGTCATCGATCGCAAAGCCTCTTCACTGAGGTCACTGACACGGACTGTCGGTTGTATTTGAGCGAGACTTGAGAGTCGGCCTGGCTATAAGAACCTAAGATAGGGCTACGGTGTCCTGGGTCCACCTTCGCCAAGCAACTCAGGACCAGGCTGCGATGCGCTCGTCGGCACTTCTGCTGTCGATTGCTTGGATATGCCCGGCTCATCCTCGGACTGGAGAACGGGAGCCGGGGGTGCTTCTCCAAGAATGACGACTTCGACTCGACGATTCTTGGCCCTCTCTTCCGCATCCGAGTTGGCCGTCACGGGTCTGGTATCGGCATGCCCCACAGCTGCCAGGTGATCCGCAGGCACTCCGTAGAGCTCGGACAATACCCGCACAACCATCACTGCCCGAGCGGCCGACAGTTCCCAATTGGAAGGAAATTGTGCTGTTCGAATTGGAACGTTATCCGTATGCCCTTCGACGCGAGCATGCCGATTCATTTCCAGGATAGCTCCGCCTAACCCTTCGAGAAATGGAAGGGCGTCCGTTCTGACAGTCGATTCTCCACTGCTAAACAGCAGTCGATCGGGGATCGTAATCACGATATCTCCATTGATCGTCTGCACGACGGTGACGAACGCCACCATATCTTTCAGTTGCTTATCTTTAATGACTTGGGCCAGTTGGCGGATACGGCGAGTCATGACTTCCTTAGCGTCGGTTGGATTCCGTCCTTGCAACGCTAGTTTTGCTTCGCCGACACTGATTATCTGATTCGCACCCGAGTGGTTAGCGAGTGGATTCAGTGCCGCCTTGATCGATTCGCTGACGGTTCGGTACTTTCCGATGTTGACCGACGAGATCGAGTACATCACGACGAAGAACGCAAAGAGCAAGGTAATGAAATCGGCATACGAGACAAGCCAGCGCTCGTGATTTTCGTGTTCTTCGTGTTTATGCTTGGCCATAAGTACGCGAACCGTTAGAGATGAAGGGGTGAGACGTCTGGCTTAGACTTGGAATATGACGTTTCACTTCTTTGTCTCCTTCGTACGTTCGCTGTGCGGAAGAACACTCTCCAACTTTTCTTGCAGCAACCGAGGATTTTCGCCATGAGCGAGTCCGACGAGCCCCATGATGATCAAGTTGCGGGCACCTGCTTCCTCTTTCAGTTTCAGCTTGATCTTGTTAGCAAGGGGGAGGAAGAAGAGGTTTGCTGCTCCCACGCCGTAGATCGTGGCGACGAACGCAACTGCGATCCCGCTACCAAGCTTTGAGGGATCGGCAAGATTTTCCATCACATGAATCAACCCCAGCACCGCGCCGAGGATGCCGACGGTCGGTGCGTATCCTCCGGCCGCTTCCCAGACCTTGGCCGCAATCATACCTTGCTCCTCATGGTGTTCCACTTCAATTTCGAGAACCTCGTGCACAGCTTTTGGTTCGGTACCGTCAACGATCAGCTGAATTCCTTTCTTTATGAAGGGATCTTTGATGTCTTTCAGTTTTCCCTCGAGCGCCAGCAACCCCTGCTTTCGCGAGAGGTTGGCGAGATCCAAGATTAACTTGATCGTTCCCTTATTGTCGATGTGATGACCGAAAAGCGCCAGAGACAAGGCGCCGACCGCCTTGATAACGACCGGCAGCGGATTCTGGATACAGATCGCTCCGGCCGTCCCTCCGATCACGATGATAAAGGCGGTCAGCTGCAGGATCGAACTCACGTGGCCGCCTTCCAGTACTTGCCCCCCAACGATGGAACCCAACGCGATCACGATCCCGAGTATCGTTGCAATATCCATTGTACGGGCGCCTCATTTGAATCCGAACTGAGCCAGGATGTCGTCGGCGAGTTTCTGCTTCATGACCGTCGTTTTCGATTCCTCGAGTTGTTTGAGTAAGTCTCCGGCCGTGCCCGCATCACGTGCCGCCTCGCAGCTTTCCTGAAACCCGAACATGACCACTAGCTCCATCAGCCTTCCTTGCACTTCGTCGAGAACTGCAACAAGCCTTTTCACCCGTTGAGCCACCAGATCTTGAAAGGATAGGGCGGTCATGATTTCCGTCAGACAGTTGCCGTCTCGATCGAGAACAGAGGTCACGTTCTGGAGACGTCCCGCAAGAGTCGCGCAATCCATTGCCTGCAAGACTTCGACGACTGAGGAGAGATCTTTGGCCATCTGCTCGTGATGATCCTGAATCATCTCCGTCAACCGCATCACCTCAAGTGTGCCATCCTCCGTCATTTTGCTCAGGTCGCTCAAATGGGAAGCGGCGGTCGGAAGCTGGGTACTACTGGAAATGATCTGCGGGGTAACCGTCAAAATGGCTTTCATCGCGTTGTCCACAAAACAAGTTAAGGCTCCGAGCTTCTCGTACAATTTATGTTCTTGATTGTGCACAACCCTGCTCCCTATCCCAGTGTCAACACGGATCTGTTTGATCACGGATTACTTGAAAATCTTCGCAATCTTTTCTTTTAATGTCTCGGCTGTGAATGGCTTGACGATATAGTTGTTGACGCCCGCTTGCACTGCCTCGACCAAGTTGCTTTGTTGCGCCTCGGCGGTCACCATCAAGACAGGCGTTGTTTTGAGCCTCTCGTCTGATCGAATCGCACGGAGCATGTCGATGCCCGTCATGACCGGCATGTTCCAGTCGGACACAACGAAGCCAAAGGTGTCTGCTCGCAGCTTCTGCAGCGCCTCTTGTCCGTTTTCCGCCTCGTCGATGTTGGCGAATCCCAGCTGCTTCAGGATATTCTTGACAATTCTTCTCATCGTCACCATGTCATCGACCACGAGAATTTTCATGTTTGGATCGGCCAGCATAGCCCCTCCTTTTATTTATCCTACCGTCACAGCCACGATGACCCGCCGTCTTGTCGCTGATCGGACGGTCCGACCTCTCCACGGCTTCTCGACGCTTCATCGGATATCGGCACATTCGCCGATCGACCTGAGCCGGAAAGGCTCATTGCGTTGCTGTCTTCCCTGCAAGAGTGAGGAATGATAGAGGCGCTTGGAGAACGCTTGTCCCGGGAGGCCATCGCCGGCAGGATTAGGCCTCCACTCATGACTTGGAGACTTGTCGGCTGAGGGCGGCAGTCGAGTCGTTCTGCCGATGGACCAAACAGTCACTCCCGGGTCGCTAGGCTTGCCGAGACCGACCATGCATCCATTCATGGATATCACGGCGAAGGAAACGCCAATGTTTTCCAATTTTTGACGCAGGCAGGTCGCCAACTCGGGCGAGCTTATAGACTGTAGACTTCGGTACCCGCAGAAATCGAGCCACCTCCATCACGGTCAGAATTTCTCCCTCCCGTGCTGTGGTCTCCACAGTCTGAATCGCTGCTGCTGTAGATGCTTCATTATTCATGACGATTGAGGTATCGGCGTAGCGGTTCCAAAACTTGAGCACCCAGTAGAGACGGATGTCGACCTACGACCTTATCTTCTTACCGGTTTCGCTCTGATGGATGGTGTGTATTCATGTTTCTACACGACTGACCGACACAGTATGTGCTACCAGGCTCAAACCAATAGAAACTGAACTCAATGGCATGTGTCATATCAGTCGCATCGGGAAAAGGCGGGGTGGGGAAAAGTGTAGTTTCGGTCAACCTGGCTCTCGTTTTGGCACGGAAGGGAAAACAGGTTGTGCTCACAGACCTCGATGTCGGCGGTGCCGACGTGCATGTGCTGGTCGGTCTCCTAAACCCGCCGCTCACCCTGACCGACTTCCTCAACCATCGAATCGAGCACCTGGATGACGTGGCTCAACGACTCCCCATTCACCCGAACTTGCGGATTATTCCCGGCACCGGCGACACATTGGCGACAGCCAACATGGTCTATTCACAGAAGATGCGCCTGATCCGGAATTTTCAGAATATCCGCGCGGATGTGATCATCGTCGATATCGGAGCGGGAACGGGCTATCATGCACTCGATTTTTTTCTGATGGCCGACCATCATCTTGCTGTCGCAACCCCCGACCCGACCTCTGTCCTAGATCTCTACAAGTTCATCAAGCTGGCGGCGATTCGTCGCGTCTTGTCGATGTTCATGGGGCGGGATGTCATGCCAGACGAGGTTACCAATCGAGACTACAGCAGTGTGGAAGAGGTGTTGGACGTGGCTGGTAAGACCGATCAATCGGGCCGGGCGTCCGCTGAAACCACTCTGCGAGCTTTTCAACCAACCCTCATCCTCAATCGAGTCTCAGGGCGGGCTCGCGTTAATGTGCTGCAGCTTAGGAAATTGCTCAAGGAATATGTTGGGGGTGACTTAACCTTATTGGGTGAAATTCCCGAGGACTCTGCGATGGAACAAGCGGTACGAGCCTACTTGCCGGTGGTTCAGTACGCCCCTTCCTCCCCTGCTGCCGCCGCGATGGAGAGAATGGGAGAGACGCTGTTACAGCTCCTCACGACCCCTCCTGCCCAAGCGGCATAGCCAGTATCCTCGGAACGATCGGTTTCTACATGACGGAAGTACGGCGGGTTCTCAATCGCTCGGCTTGTGTATGAAGAATGTGGCGGATGAGGTGCTCCTGATCGTTTGCACTGATCTCGACGAATTCCGTGGCAAGAACCCAGCCCTGTCTCTGGGGGTCCGATGTCGATCGGATAACCTCCGCCACAGTGTGGATGGGGGTAAATGGAGGCAGGATCATCTTGACGGATATTCGGTCACCGACAGCGAATTCGCGTGAGGACGCGAAACCCACTCCTCCTCCGCTCAAATTGACATCCGTCAGCCTCGCCATGACAACACTCGTCGGCCCAATCGTCGCGAGGGAATTGAGAATGACTTCGAGCAGGTAATCGACTTTCATGATCCATGGGAGCACCGGTGAGCCGATCAATGACTCTCCAGTGCGCGCGAGCAGATCCGCTGTCGGCTTCGTGACTGCTGCTGAAATCATCTCCGGAGTGGTGCTGCCTGCTTCGGCAGAATTGACGGTTCCCGTGTCGGTCAGCAAACGATATTCCATCAGCACTCGGTCATCGATTCTAATCCATTCTCGCCGTTCATCCGAGGAATGCTTTGATGGTACGGAAGGCGCAGTGACTGGAGACGCCATTGTCATCTAGCTTTCTATGCTATGGACCTATCTCAGCGTAGCGGCGCACGCCGGCTCTCGGCCATGAACGACGCCTCAATTCAACAGGAAACGCTACACCTTCATGGATACGGTCACTGGGGTTGAAGGCTGCACCCCAAGCCGCTGATGTAGACCTTGAAGTCGCTGCCTGGTCGCCGTCGCCTCACCCAACAGAGACACCAACACGGCTTGCGCGGTACGCACACGATCGCGGATCTGTTCATCGAGCTTCAGCAGATCGTTTGCCTCTCGAACCGGCCTCTGTACGGCCACAAGGTGAGCAGCGCGATCGCGATAACATTGAGCAACTGCGTCCCATTGTCCGAGCTCAGCCGCCTCTGCAGCAGCCTTCGTGAGCCAGGCAACGTCGGTTTGACTATTCTCGCTCGTGCAGTTCATCGTACACCTGCCATACGAGTCTGCTGGGTCGCGATCTCACGCCACCCTTCTCGCAGTGTCGTCATGCAACGCAGCGGGCCATCGAGACGGCGCGCCTCGTTCCGGACATTCGCCGTGACCAGTTCGCTGAGCATATACTCGTAGAGCCGGTGCAGCGAATGGGCGATCTCACCGCCTTGTTCGAAATCAAGCACACTATTGAGCTCCCCAATGATGGAAATGGCTCGTCCAAGAAACCGGCCTTTCTCCTTTGGATTGTTCGACTCAATCCCGCCCCGGGCCAGTTCGATTGATTGGATGGCCGCATCATAGAGCAGCACGACGATCTGCACTCTGGAGGAGGTCATCACCTCTGTCTGCTGATACTGGTTCGTGTATTGAGTGAGCATAAGTCCCTTGCCAGGACGATCCTAATTTCTACCTGTCTGCGAGGAGTTAGACTGAAGGAAACCGATCTGGCTTTGCATTTCCCTGAGAAGCCCATCGAGCGCCGCGTACTGGCGGCGGAGCCGCTCTTCATATTGCGCGGTGAGATCTTCTTTCCTGGCAATCTCATCAGTGAGGTCCGAAATCTGGTCGGTGAGGCCACGTTTTCGAAGCGTCAGGGATCCTGATTCAATATCATCGAGCGTATCCACCGCTGCATTGATGAGCTGCGCGACACCGACGCTGCTTGTTTGATTCACGAATAGATTCTTGACGGCTGCATAATTGGAACTGAGCATCGAATTCAGCTTGGCATCATCGACAGTCACCGTGCCGTCGCGCTCCGTTTTGAACCCGATGTCGCCTACCGAACCGTACGTGGTCGATCCCGGCACGACAGAGGAGAGTGCCGTCCTCACCTGACTGAGCACCATCCGCACGGTCGGTTCGTTGAAAAAGATTCCGCCCTTCTTGGTCGTAATGTCGTAGGTAGTTCGCTCGTTGATGAACTTGACCACCTCATTATAGGCCATCGCCAGATCTTTGATGTTGGCTTGGATAGCCGACATATCCCGTGAGACATTCACCGAGATCGTACTTGAGCCGGTCGTCTTAGCCAGAGTCAATGTCACATCGGCAATGGCATCGGTAATAGTGTTGCTGCTTCGTTGGAACGTCAGCGGATTCAGGGTGGGATCGCCCACGACGATCACGGCATCCTGAGCTGCTTGGAGAGTATCGGTTCCTCCGATTCCGCTGGCGTTCAGAAAATCAAGGTCGGTATCGTCTGCGACAATGGTGATCTCGTTGGTAGCTCCGGTACTAGTGGCGGTCAGCACCAACCGGTAGGCGGGAGACCCCTCACTCCCCACGTTCACGACCGAGGCGGTGACGCCGGCGCCAAGATCATTGATGGCGGCTTTGAGATCGTCGATCGTGGCGGTGGAGCTCAGACTGACGGTCTGATTCGTACCGCTACCGACCCGGAAGGTGAACGTGCCGGACCCCCCGCTCACGATGTCGGTCGTCGTGGAGGTAACGGCCTTGGCTGCCTTGCTTGTTATCTGATGTGATTGCGCCAGTTGCGTGACCTTGACCGTGTAGCTTCCCTGAACAGCCAACGACGACCCCGTTGCCGTGAGCACGGTCGAGTCGCTAACCGATACGCTAGTACGGTCGAAGGTGGAGGGCAGACGCATTTTGTCTGCCGCGCCTTGCAGGGAGATCAACTTCGTGCTCAGAGTGGCGTAGTCGGTCGATTTCGAATTGAGGTCGGTCTTCTTGGCGTTGAGCCGATCGACCGGGATGCGCGACGTCTTGACCAGTTGGTCGACAACCTGGCCGAAGTCGAGCCCGTTTCCAAGGCCGCCAAAACTTATTGTCGCCATGCACGCTCCTCAGGATTGCTCTATGCTTGTTCCCTCAGGAGAATCCCCTTCGGGCTAGACAGGTACTTCTCCAACTCCAGCAACTCTTTAGGTGGAATCTGGCGAATCACTTCACCAGATTGGTGTTCAATCACCTTCACAATGACCCGTTTGGTTTCATCGTCCACTTCGATCTTGAGCCGCGGGTCCGCCAGATTCAGGATCTCATTGACCTTCGTTGCAGCCTGATCGATCCTGGCACGGTCAGCCTGGAAAGTCGACTGACCGTCCGAATCGGATTTTCTCGCCCGCAGCTTCTGCCCGGCCGACCCAGATGATTCCTCTTCACGGATGCGGTCCACCCGAGGATCTGCCTTTGCGGTAACACTCTGTATCATGGCAGCCTCCCTACTGAGCTATCGGGGCCGCGCCAGCCCAGGAAGCGCGGGCGCGGCCCCGATAGTTTACTACCCTCGGAGTAACGCCAGGGCCTGCTGCGGCAGCGTATTCGCCTGCGCGAGCACGGCGATACCCGTCTGCACCAGCACCTGGTTCTTGGTGAATTGTGAGGTCTCGTATGCGATGTCCGCATCACGGATCCGAGATTCCGCCGCCGTGAGATTTTCACTCGAAATCTCAAGGTTCGCGATTGTCGCTTCGAACCGATTCTGGAGCGACCCATATTCGGCTCGAGCGGTTGCCACGGCACTGATGGCACTGTCGATGTTGCTCAGCGCGCTCTGCGCATTGGCCGCCGTGGACACGTTCACACTGCTGATACCCAGAGCGGAGATCGTCAGTTGGTTCAAGTCCATCGTTAACGTATTGCCGGTGCCGCTCTTGAAACCCACCTGCATCGTGAAACTGATCGTGCTGCCGCTGGTCAGGGCTTGTCCATTGAACTCCGTCACCTGCGCAATGCGGTCGATTTCCGAACGCAGTGCCACGAATTCCTGATCGATGTACGATCGTTCGGTGGCGCCCACCGTGCCGCTGGATGATTGCGAGGCTAACTCGCGCAGACGAGCCATGAGATTGCCGATGGTGGCAGCCGCTCCGTCGGCGATCTGCGTTAAGCTAATCCCGTCCGAAGAGTTCCGAACGGCCTGATTGATGCTGCGAATGTGCGCCCGCAAGGTCTCGGACAGTCCGAGACCGGCCGCGTCGTCGGCGGCGCGGGTGATGCGGAGCCCGGACGACAGCCGCTCAACCGAGCGACTCAAGCTCGCTGAACTCACACCCAGATTGCGCTGGGCCGCAATGGATGCGGGATTGTTGTTGACAATAAGCGACATGGGTCCTTCCTCCTTGAGTCAAAACTTGATCAGCCTCTTCGCCTCCGGCATCCGTGCAGAAGCGCGCGCCCTGCTCATCTCTGTGAGCGGGTCTGGTGTCTTATCGGCTGAATCAAGAGAGACTTAAGCAGCCCATCAATCAAGCACGAAGTGGCTGAGCCGATGACAATGGACACCAATCTGCCGTCACCGTCGGACGTCCATCCGGGGCAAAATTTCATACTCCAAGAGATCCGCAAGACGGATTCGATCTCCAGCCGCCCGCGCCTCTAAAAGCTGTTGAATCCACGGCGCCAGGCTGGAAGCACGGGTCCCCGCCTGCGTAATGGCCGAAGCCCCGTCTACGAATTCGAGATAATCGGCCAGCTGCCCAAGCCAGGCATCGAGCGCGGAAAGCGGCAATGGTCCGAATCGCAACGGCGAAAGCAAGGCAGCCCCCTCGGCGCGCAAAGTTTCTGTGTATTTCCTCATGGACCCTTCAGCGGCCAGTATGAGCTCCGGCATCGGCTCAGACACCGCCGTCAGCCGACGGAAGCGCGCGACCGATTCGGCGAGGAACACAGGGTCCAAGTCACGGTCCGTAATCGTACGATGGTCGAGCTGCAGCTTGGTGACGATACGAGATTGGGCATGAGCCCGTTCACTCACCTCTGTCAGCACATGCTCCATCGTCAGCGGCGCGTCGACTTCCCAGTGGTCTTGATCGAGCGTGATCTGCATGGGCCAGTCTCCTCTCAATTGATACCGCCGTACGACACAGGCGTGTTTGACCTCGGAGCGGGCGCCTCTCGCACTGATGCGAGGTAGGACGCCGCGGACTTCGTCTCGTGGCGCCAGCGATGATACGCTGCCGCGTGATGCCTCGCCATTTGCTCTAGCCCTTGCAGATTGTCCTGATGCAACAGGCGGAGCGCAGACGTGATCAGCGGTTTTGTGGCCCACGTCGCCGTGCAGGCCTGAACCACCTTCCGACGTTCTTCCGCTTGTGCCCGCTGTAACGCTTGAATGGCTTGGACAGGAAGCGGCGTTTGCTCGATGAGCCGGACGATGTGGTCGGCCCGTCGACAGAGGCTGTCGAGCAACGGCATCATCGTCTGCATAGATGCCAATCCCGCGCCGGTGTCCGGAGCAGGGCTGTTGAGGGTCCCCAGCCGGCTCGGCCGACCGGTGAACGACTCATACCAGAGGCGGCGCCAGAAGGCTGCATACCAAGCCTCTATTGGATCTTCACGCCCGGAGACGAGTTCAAAAGTACCCAATTCATCCGCATCGACTCCCGATCGATACAAACGATAGCCCGGCACGGCCAAGGGCAGCGGCCTCTGCCCCACCACATGCTGCATGACGTCGGCAACGGCGTCGATCGGTAAACGCTCCTTGCAAGCCTGGTGCGAACAAACCTGGTCAAACCCGCAGGGTGCGCACTCCAGGTCTGGCTGCAGAACCCAATGCCCCGGTCCGTACGGACCGGTCTCCTGAAAATCCACATGCCCGACCGACAGATCAATGACCGAAGTCCGCACCCCAACGGCCAAGTGCATCGGTCCTGTGTCGTTTGTGAGCAATAACCTGCAGTCTGCCAGGAGAGCGACGAGCTGTACCAGGGTCGTTTGCCCGACGGCATTCTTGATCGCCCCGCGCCCGCCCGCCTCTCGATACGTTCTGATGACATGGGCGATCGTGTCCTGTTCCGATGGCGATCCGATGAACAGAATGCCGCCATCCCAATGCTTGCTGAAACGGGCCAGGGTCAAGCCGAAATGCTGTGGCCGCCAGGCCTTCATTACGTCGCTCGCCCCTGCCTGTACCCCGATCCATTTGCTTTCCACTCCATCCGGAGTCGACAGAAACCGCCTCGCCCAGTCTGTGCTTTCGACCGGCACCGTCACATGCAACGGTGCAAAGGAGCCTGGCCTGCTCCCACCCATGGCATAGACGTCGACGAGGTTGAATCGATTGATCCGGCGGATCTGATGAATATCGGTAAAATACGTCATCCAGGGATCGTCGATGACTGTCCCACCGTCCCAGGCGCTCCGCGCACCGCGGATATCAGGCGCGCCGACATACCCAGCCAGAAGGGCGCTGGGCCGATTGAACGTGAGGTTGATGATGCGATCGTATCGACGCTCGTGCAACCCGTTGGCCCATGATCCGACTTCTCGATAAAGCTCGACGGTATCCTTGGCGCAGACCCGGCTCTCCTCAATCAACGCATGAAAGTCATAGGAGATGATGTCACGCAAACCGTTCAACATGGATGCGATCGGTGCGAATTGTCGATCCACTACGAGATCCACCGCCACCTCTGGCCATTCGTCACGAAGTCGTGACAGCAGAGCGCCCATCTGCACAAGATCGCCCATGCGGGTGATATTGATGATCAGGACCTGCGGCGTCATACGAGATCTCTCGTTTCCGCTCGATAACTATCCAGCATCAGAACCAGCAGCTCCTCGCGCGCCAGTTCATGTCCCGCACCTTTCAACTTGATCTGGGCCGCCATGTCTTTGAGCTCTACTCGCTGATCCGGCGGAAATCGGCTGAGCAGCGCCGCGACCTCCGGTGGCGCATCCACACGTTGCGCTAACGCGCCGGCATTACGATCGCCTCGCACAATCGCTCCTATTCGATCAGGCTGGTGCATACCAATCGTAGCCAGGAGTTCTTTCATGCGATGTTCGTATGTGTGCTGCGCGAGTACGCGACGGCGCGCGGCCTCAGCGATCTCACGCCGTCCAAGTCCATCGTCGAGCCAGGCACGGATAAGCGACGGAACTTCAGTCGCTTCGGTGAACCGAACCATCTCATTGACGGCGAAAAGCTCGGGTAGGAGCGATCGCTCGTCGACCAGCTGAAACGCACCGCAGGCAGCCAATTCGAACGTCCGAGGATTGACGAAGTCAGCTTCCGGATCGAGCCCGTCACCGGCACAGGAATGAAGATTCAGGTTGACGGGCGTGGCGTTGAAGACTTTGATGCAGGTCTCGGCATCGATCCGGGCGCCGCCTTGTTGGAGCACCGAGGTGAGACTACTCGCGCCTTCCCATTCATTGCCCCAGAGCTTGAACGACCAGTCATTCGATAACCATCGAGGAAGGAGCATGCGCCGATTGACATAGCCGGCTCCGACGAACGACACATCCGCACCGTACTCAGCCTGTTCAGCAACGCTGAGAATCAACGGTCGATGCAGGGCTGGATCGGCCGCCATCGGCAGATAGTTGACCTGGCGCGCCCCTGCCCGCTTTAACGCTTCAATGCACGAGGCTTGCTGGATGACGAACCAATAGTCATACCCGCCGGCCAATTGCTGCCAGTAGGTCAGATGTCGGTAGTTTTCAACGAACCACATCGCAGTGAGAAATTTCTTCTTGCGCAAATGCTCAAGCACAGCGAGGTTCATCGGCGCCTGGGCGAGCGCCAATATAAAATCCGGCGGATCTTCGGCAAGACGCGTGACAACACCTAAACTCAGCACATCGGCGAACCGACTTTGCATCGTAAGTCGATGCCGAGGTTCTCGGTAAGATGCAAAGAAATCATAACTAGCCTTATTCGGACTCTGATCCATCCAGCTGACCCGATGGCCGAGCGCTTCCAGTGCTGCAACCGCGTGTCCTGCGATCGGAAGCGAGCCGCCGTAGATCGGGCCGACGACGGCGACATGAAGTCGTCCACCCTGTCTGGCAGCAACGATCCGTCGGAGTTCCACTTCCAAGTCGCGATGAGCTTGGACGTGTAGGCGGGCACCCGGTCCATACGTCATGAACCGGAGCGGCGCCGTTCTTTCGGCCAACTCCTCAGCCGTAGCCACTGATGTTCCCCACAACCATTCGACCCTGTGGATCCAGGCATCCATAGGCCTGGTCGACGCAGCGTCTTTGAACTCCGCCACATTGGGCACGACAACCACCAGCATTGCCCCTTGCGGCTTGAGAGCGACCAACGCTTCGACGTGATACAGCAAGCCGACACCAAGCACGACCCCGAGCTCGCCGGCCTTCCATTCGAGCAATTGGGCTTTGGCCCACGCTTGAGCTTCTTCACGAGGATCGTATGCGCTGTGAACCCATCGTCCTTCATGCGTCGCCGATGGGCTCCCCTCTCGAGAAGGCACGACTGTCAGTAGACCGCCTGGGCTTTCCTGAGTAGCCTGAACAAGCTCTGGATAACGCTTGCGAAGCCATTCAAGGTTCTGCGCTAGACAGTTCATGAGAGGGCCGGCTCCAGTTCATGCCAGAGTCCTTCACGTTCACGAGGGGGAAGTGCAGATTGACCGGCAGGTGAATAATAGGCGCCCCATGTATCGCAGTGGCTCGTCCAAACACTCCAGCCGACTGGGGCATGGTGTCCCTGCTCACGTATCGCAGCAACAGTTTCGTCGACCGGCCAGGTTTCACCCCCCATATCTTCGGCCTGCCAAACGACATGATTAAACCCGTACGGTCCTGTTTCATGGACCCGTGCCCGCGCAAAATACCAGCCAATAACAGGTCTGCCGAGCGCCGCAGCGAAATGCAGGGGACCTGTGTCCGAACCGACGACTCGATCACAGCGAGCGAGAATGACGGCAAGCTGTGACAACGAAGTGCGACCTGTCGTGTCCCAAATCCGACCCAAAGCCGATGAAGGCAACGGTGCTTGAATTTCTGCTGCTCGTTCCCGTTCTGTCCCGACGAGTACGATCCGGCCCTGCGGCATGGATGTAAGAAATGAGGTCAGCAACCGACGCCACACCTCCGTGGGTACAAACCGCTCAGTCTCCCCGGCCCCTACGATGAGCGCAATCCACGGATCGCCATGTTTGCCGATCGGTTCCAAATCGTCAGGCAATCGGACGGTCGGAGGATCGAGCGTGACGACACGCCCTGGCGGAGTCACTCCACAGAGTCCACAAAAGGCATCGGCCAGATGCACGCGTTGTCCCAGACGCCGTTGAGCCACATCGCGCACATAGGCTGCCCAAGGCGTCAACGTCTCCCCGAGCGGCCCATGCAGAAATGGTCCTGTCACATTTCGAGCAAGTAAGAAGCCGGCCACGAGCGCGCGACGATGTTGATTGAGGACATAGGCACAGTCGTACTGGTCCGGCGCCAGCGTCATCAGCGTGGCATCGACCTCCACGAGATGCTTCGCCCACAAGCCCTGCTGGGCAGCCATCGCACGCCGCTGCCAGGCCGCTCCATCCCAGGCGAGGACCCTGTCGATACTCGGCAACAGATGGCCCACATCCGCAAGATGAGACGGACAGAGTAGATCGAATTGCGTCTCAGGATGCCGCGCATGGAGCTGCGTGATCACCGGCAGCGATTGCAGAAGATCTCCCAGCCTGGCCAATTGTATGACTAGTGCGCGTGGCATTCTTCCTTGCTTCCGCTGACTTGAACCGCTGGAAGGACTCTTTCTGGTCAAACCTCGGACAAGCTCGTCCAACCGGCATGAGGAGTCATCTCAGGAGTGGGCTGCTTCTATCGCAAGCGCCGCTTCCCTTCCTGAGATCGCTTGCTCGAGTTCAATCAAACCGTCATACGCAGGTGCAAGCGCCCGCAGAGTTTCCAATTCTCGACGTGCGTCCTCGATTTGCTCTCTCCGAACCAACACGCCGGCCAACGCAAAGCGGGTCGCTAAATCGCCCGGATTGCGCGACAGATATGCTTGAAGGTGCCGCCTCAGCTCATCCCAACGGTTTTGCCCGGTGCCGGCCCTCAAGAGCCAATGAAGCGCCACCGCATCATCCGGACATTCCGTCAGCACTTGAAGAAAGCGCTCCCAGGCTCCTTGACCGTAGCCTCTCCCCATCGCAGCCATCCCCATTCCCATCAGACACTTGTTACGATTTGCTCCGCCCCGCAATGCTGAATCGAATGCACCCTCGGCTTGCTCGTACTGTTGTCGTTGCATGCAGAGGATGCCCTGCATGAGCAGTCCTTCCGCATGACTCGGGGAAGCCGCGAGCAGGATCCGGAGGTGTTCTTCTGCATCCGATAAGGCCTGCTGTTCGAGCAACATACGGATTAGCGTAAGCCGCTCGACCGGCGCATCAACCAACGCCACATACCGCGAAAGAAACTTCGCGCGACTACCGTTATCTTGCAGCCGCTCGGCCACCGTCGCGCCCCAGGAGAGCACAAACCGGTCATCCGGCCAGTGGTCTACCAATCTGAGCTCGCGTTTGATAGCCTCCCAATCCTGCTTCAGCGCAGCCGCTTGGGCGGCCGCGACGTGAGTCCAGGCAGCACGATCACGGACATCAACCATTGGCTTCAATTGTGTTGCGAACTCCTTGTCATGAGGTCCTTCGACCAACATAATTCCGTCGGTGTGATAGTGGAAGTCTTCATCCCCCAGCCACCAATGGTTGCCCCACCGTTCTCTGAACAGCCGGTAGTTGGATTCATCGTGCTCCTTTCGCCCTGGAGTCTGGCTTTCTAGGTGATAGACTGCGCTCCGTGGCTCGTAGATCACATGGTAGCCCTTCTCTCGAACTTTCAAGCAGAGATCGATGTCTTCAAATCCATTGACAAAGCTTTCATCGAATCCTTGCGTCTCCTCAAACAGCTCTCGACGAATCAACATGCAGGCTGCCGTGACGGCCTGAAACTCACGCCGTTGATTAACCCCGGAATCGGCGCTGGAGGCCGATCGATAGATGTGATAAGGCCTCAGAAGCGAACGCATGAAGGCCACACCGGCATGCTGAATGGACCCGTCCAGAAACAGTAACTTGCTACCCACGATGCCCACCTCCGAATGCTCCTCCACTTCGCTGACCAACGGCTTGAGCCAGCCTTGTTGTGGGATCGTGTCGTTGTTCAGGAACACCAGGTACTTGCCACGCGCAGCCTGTGCTCCTTGATTACATGCTTTCGCAAATCCGAAATTCTCCTGGTTGGTGATTATTTGAACATCACCGCCGAGTCCTGAGAGGAAGGAAGCCGTATCATCGGTCGAGTGGTTGTCGATCACGATGAGCTCCCATGAGACTCCGTTGGTCGTCCTGGCCAGGGCCTCGACGCACTGACGAGTTAATTCATATCGGTTCCATACCGGAATAATGACCGAACATTCATAGGTTGGAGCAACCGCATCAACCGTGGGCAACAACGATAGGGTATTGTCTTTGTGATACGTCTCTCGTAACCGCCGTTCCTCCGGACCTGCAATATCCACTCGATTGGACAACCCATCAGGTGATCGCCAGTACAGGCCTGTTACCATCGGGATATGCAGCATTCGATGCTGTGCCCCGACTCGAATCCAGAAATCCTGATCACCAAGGGCGATGTAGCTTTCGTCGAAATGCCCCACTGTATCGTGCAGTGCCCGTCGCCACATTGGATGAGGGCCGATGGTACAGTGTGTTAAGAGGTACTCGTATGAGTAGTCGGACCATTTCCATACCCCGATCCGTCGATGTTGTTCGAACGTTTGGTGTGGAAGATCCGTCAAATACGTATCTCCGTAGACCAACGAGACCTCTGGATGCTCAGCAAGACTTTGTGACATGACCGCATACGCATCGGCTCGCAGTCGGTCGTTCGTGCTGAATGGTGTGACATAGCGTCCGCGCGCCAGTTTTAGGGCTATATTCCACGCGGCATAGACACCGATCCGAGTTGCTGTGCGGACATAGACGATGTTCTGATAGCGAGACTGGTACTGGGCAACGATCGAACCCTCCTCTTCGGGGGAAGCTGCATCGATGACGATGATCTCCATCTGATCCGCAACCGTTTGGCGCTCGAGATCGTCCAAGCATTCCTTCATGAAGGCTTCTGCTGCGTAACTGGAGACGATGACGGAGATCAGTGGTTGATCCGATGGCTGCTGTCCTGTGGACACAACCTCTGACTGAGGACGAGATGGTTGCCTCACGAACAGGGCATTACCATGTGTGGGGGAGGCAGGGCTCAACGGGGCAAATGAAATAAGCCTATGGTTGGGCTTCAAGACCTCAACAAGGTCATTCAAACATTTCGCCCCTTCATAGACTTCTTCCAAGCTGGCTTCCACGTACAATGCAAGAGGTCGTTGCTTGAGTGTTTCGGATAGGGCAGACAAAACTCGGTATTCCGCTCCTTGCACGTCGAGCAACAACATATCAGGCTCGTCCAAACGGTGATCCTCAATCGCTTGGTCCAGCGTCCGACAGGCGACATGAATGGAGCGCACTTCGCGCACATGAGGGAAAATCGCTTTGTGTTTGCCAAGCCGAAGGAGCGAACTGGATTCACCATCGTTGTTGGTCAGAAAAAATTCGTCGGTGCCGTTCCGATCAGAAACGGCATAGGAGAGGACTTTCACGCGCGGGTCGAGCCTCTCAACCCCCCGAAGATAGGCAGCCAATTCAGGAATCGGCTCGAACAGATAGATACGTTTCAGGTTTGG
The DNA here is from genome assembly GCA_029194725.1 of Nitrospira sp. Lineage (GTDB taxonomy): Bacteria > Nitrospirota > Nitrospiria > Nitrospirales > Nitrospiraceae > Nitrospira_D. The sequence goes on from JARFXQ010000010.1 coordinate 90,887, forward strand.
AAACAATCGGTTGAAGAGATTCCGTTCTTGAAATCGATGTGCTCCGATGACATAGAGCGTACGAATTTGTGATGCCTCCTCTGTTCCGTGGAGGGTCATGAGAAGATCGTGCTGAGAAGAAGCCGGCATGCTGTCGTGCCTTTCCTCGAACAGCAATGGTTTAATGCCTGCAGTGCGGGCTGTAGGAGGCCGAACAATCTCCTGTTCGACTGATACGACGACCTTGTTGCAGTCCATGACCTGGTCCGAGCAGTATGCCTCCCACTCTTCGTCTAACGAGATACGTTGATGGCCCCTCGCCTGGCTCGACAGACGCTCTATCACTGATGATCGCGCGAGAAATGTCAGTTGCGGCGAAAGGTCGAGTGAAGCTTCAAATCCCCAACGAGCAGCAGGGACGATGCCTGTCACTTTGCGATGTCCTTCAACAAGCGCCCGGAGGTATGGGACGAAGCAATGTCGCAAACTTTCGAGCGTGAGTGGATAGTGCGAGTGAGCGACCGGCAAGGCCAGCTCTGGGCCGACGAGTTTGAGCGAATGGAAATGGTAGAAAATAACCGTCCCGCCATCGATCAGAACCCGACCATCTTCGGAAAGCCGAAAATCGTAACGATCGTGATTCCATGGACCAACTCCTCCACCTGAATTCTTCAAAACCACCACACCTGAAAAACGAGAGGGCCAATCGTTGAGGTAGAGCTGATCTCCCATCTTTCCTTGTTCATAGCGGGCAAAGCACCATTCCAGGCAGCGCTCCCGCCACCACTGCAGAGCCCCAAGTCCGTTGGAATCTCGCCGGAACGCCAAGAGCCCGACGTTGTACCTTCCGTTGTGTTGGGCAAGATGAACTTGTCGGGGTGAGAATCGATGCTCATGGATCAAGACGGATCCCGATCCCAGTTCGTCGAACAGCGGTTGCGGTGATGAGAAGAAAAAGAGGTCGGCATCGACATAAGTCAGGATATCAATCTCGCGATACCGTTCTAAAATCCGGAGGAGCACGGTCGGTGTGAGCGTCCAGTAATATTCGACGAGGGCCCTCGTCGGCTTAATGGTCAACAGCCGATCATCGTGAGATTCGAGTTCATGCAGAGGAATCGTCCGAACCTGAGGGAGCGCCAACCGGTTTAGGACGAGACGAGTCATTTCATCCATACACACCACGTACAGGATGAAAGGAGACCCCTCTTCGCGTTGCAGCGACTCAATGAGTGCCAGTCCCCGTGCCAGATAATGGCGGTCGAAGTATGTACAGTAGTAGCGGGTCATAACGAAGCCCCTTGAAGCGAGCGATGCCCTGAACAATTCGAAGCCACCGATGGTTCGGACCAGGCGTGCAAGCGGTCGCAGATCCGGTCGATCTGATCGTCCGTTAGGTCCGGATGACATGGAATCGTGAGCAATCGCCTGTATAGTGCCTCAGTGACCGGCAGTTGCTCTGCTCCCCTTATCCGTCCGGAATAGGCCGGCTGCCGATGAATCGGCATCGGATAATGACGAGCCGTGGCGATGCCAGCATTCGAGAGAAATTCAGCCAACGAGTCACGCTCCGCGCTTTCAACGACAAACAGATGCATCGCATGCACGGTGCCGGCAATATCTGAAGGAGCAACGAGCCCAGTCGATGCAAGTGCTTCGCGATAGCGTTCTGCGATGGTTCGACGCCTTTGGTTGCGCTGATCCAAATGCCGAAGTTTCACGCGGAGAATTGCTGCTTGCAGTTCATCGAGGCGCGAATTGGTTCCTGCAATATCACTGATGTACCGCTCGCGCCAACCGTACTGACGGAAAGAACGAACACGTGCCGCTACCGCCGGATCGCTGCAGACCACAGCACCGGCATCGCCGACGGCTCCTAAATTCTTGGTTGGATAGAAACTGAATGTGGCGGCGACGCCGAAGGTCCCGACCTTCTTCCCGGCGATCTCCGCGCCGTGAGCCTGGGCACAGTCTTCGATCACTGAACAATCAAAACGCCGGGCCACGGAGAGAATAGGCTCCATGTCAGCTGGCTGGCCATAGATGTGCACAGGGACGATCGCTCGAGTGCGTGACGAGATCGCTGTATCGAGGAGACACGGATCCATGCACCGCGATGTTGGGTCGATATCGACGAAGACAGGAATGGCTCCAATCGACTCGATCGCTGCCACTGTGGCAACAGCGGTATGGGAAACGGTGACCACCTCATCGTTGGCCTGAACGCCCACGGCTTTCAAGGCCAGGGCCACCGCGTCCGTTCCACTTGCCACGCCGACGCAATAGTGAGCCCCAAGATACCGAGCCCACTCTTCTTCGAAGGCTTCAACTTCCTTACCAAGAATATATTGGCCGCTGCTCAGCACGCGGTTAATGGCCATAACAAGGGCTTCGTAGCACCCCTGTACATCTGCTACGGGATCCGCAACGGGAATCATCTTAGGCCGCGAGGGCTGAAGGCCAATATCGGTCGCCATATTCTGCATAGTAGTGCAAGGTTCGTGTTAGACCATCGACCAACGAGACCGACGGTTTCCAATTCACCACGCCATTGATCTTCCGAAAATCGCCACTGTAATCTCCGATATCGATAGACTTTCGCTCAGACGGAAACGGGACCAGCTTGTAGCTTCCACGTCCGTGACATCGGGCCAACAACTCGGCCGTCTCCTTGAGACTGAGCGGATGCTCATCTCCAAGGTTGAAGACTTCTCCGTTCGCCTTTTCGGACAGAGCAGCCAACAGCATCGCGTCGACCACGTCATCGACGTAATTAAAGTCTCTGACTTGCCTTCCGTCTCCATAGACGGTAATGGGATGGCCCTCTAAGATATGGCGAATCCAGATGCCGAGGAACGTCTGCCGTGCATCGACGACGCGCATCCGCGGTCCGTAGGTATTCGTCAGTCTCAGCACGACGGTACGAATGCCGTACACGCGATGGTAGAGCTGATGGTACAGCTCGCCGGCAAGCTTATTGATGCCGTTCACATCCACCGGATCAATCGGATGTTGTTCATCGACCGGCAAATAACGGGGCCTCCCGTAAATCTGACGCGTGCCGGCAAACACAATCTTGACGCCTGGATTGTACCGACGACAGGATTCAAGCAGCGACAGTTGCGCTTTTGCATTAATGTCCAAGTCCGGGAAGGGATAATCCATCGAATCCAGATGACTGGTTTGGCCAGCAAGGTTGAAGAGATAGTCGCGGTCGCGCAGCAGGTATTTCATGGCATGCTCGTCCCGGACATCGGCAATATTGATGCGGACTTGGTCACGCACCGGTTCGATATTCCACAAGTTTCCGCCATACTCAGGGATCATGCTGTCGACAACCGTCACCTGGGCACCTTCATGGACCAACCTGATAGCCAAATTCGACCCGATAAACCCGAGTCCCCCAGTAATCAACACTCGCATGCCGCGGACTCGGTTAGGCTCGCTCTGTTCCTGCTCGAAAGACATAAGTAATCTCGAATTCATCATGTTCAGGATGACTTGCGACATCATGCTGCGCGATCAACTCCAGTCCGCTCTTCCGGCAGATTCCAAAGAACTCTTCCTCGTTAAAACGCAGCTCGAACGTCTCAACGCCATACGCGAATTTCTTGAAGTGTTTGGTCATCGTTCGCCGTGAAATCGGCGTGCGATGGAAAACGGCGACTTCGGATGACACTCGCGCCGCTTCTGCAATGTGCATGGCATGTTCGCGGACATGCAGCAGCACGCCGGAGGAAACGACTATCGGAATCGACCGCTCTTGAAAACGAAGCGCACCCCCGTCTCCAACCTCGAATCGGGCCTGCTGGTAGTACGACCGAGCCAATCGGATCATGGCATCGGAGAAGTCGACGCCCAGATAGCTGAGACGAACGTTCAAGAGATATTCAAGAACCTCATAGTAATAGCCACTGGCACAACCGATCTCCAGCAATTCGATATTCGGCCTGATGTGAGGGCGCAAGGCATCGGCCAGGACACGGAACACCACAGGCGGGTTACCCCGGTACATGTCCTCCAGCTCATGCTGGACGAGCGCCCGTTGCTTTAGCGGAATACGATCGGACCGCCAGGATCGGACAAGTTCGGTTGAAATCTGACGAGGTTCAATCTCTACCCGACCATACGAAATTCGAGTCATATCAGGATCCGGCAGGCAATTGGTGCCTCTCTTCCTCTCTAAGTTGCGACTGAGCAGTTCAGCCGTCTGACGCATGCGTATTTCATAGGTATGGTCTCGAAGCGTTCGTTCTTGTCCCCGTCTGGCGATTTCAGCCGCCTCGTCCTCGTGAGTGAGGTAATACGAGATAAGATCCACACATTCGTCAACCGACCGATAGGCGACGACTTCAGAGCCGATGTCGAACAGGTCACTCAGATTATCTTTATAGTCCGTCACAAGAAGAGCGCCACATCCAGTGGCTTCGAACAAACGCATGTTGTTCGCGTTTGATTTTGCAATATCGATGTGATGATTGACCGTGATCGCAGACCGAGTCAGCACAGAAAACATATCCAGGCCCCAGGCATCTCCACGGAGTCTACTTATGTCCACTCCCTGCTGTGTGAGAGCTTGCGTACCGTAGCCCCAACAATGAATCGGCAGCGACTTCGTGAGTGTGACCAGGAATCCTTGTCGTTCCCGGTGGGCAGGAGAGAGACCCCCGACAAACGTCAATGGATACTCCCGCTTGTGCCCGCCCAATCGTTGCAATAAACGAGGATCGAAGGCCAGCGGTTGGTAATAGGCCACGCGTCCTTGGCTGCGGAAAACATCGACAAAATGTGGAAATGAGGAAATCAGGATGTCGAAGCCGTCGAGATATGTCTGGGAGGGAATGGGAGAAGCGATCTGGCCGACGATCAGCTCGACATGTGGGCGGACGGCTGAAAGAAACTCTCTGGTGCCGAGGGCAAGATCTTGCAAGTAAAACACTTGTGGACGTATTCGTGCGATTTGCTCAAGAGCCATACCGACAGGCGATAGCGTGGGATCAATTCCATGTTCACTGGCCCACTGCCGCTGAAGTGAAGAACAGTTAACGATGAGGTCCTCTGCAGCCCAGCCGGCATTCCGCAAGCCGGCAGAGTAGAAATCGCTGTCCCCGAAACAGGCCGCCTGAAGGGCCTTATGTTGAGACTCATAGGAAGCCTCGAGTAGTTCCGGGCGCAACCGATAATGGTGTTCGAGAAACCCGAGATAGTATGTATTCAAGAACAAGCAGGTCTGCAGCTCCCGTCGCGATGGCGGTCTGTGGGAGTGATTCCTGCTGTCACGATCGTCACAGTGAGACACGATCTGACACAAAGCAGGTGGAGTCACGTTGTTTTTTCTCTGAGCAGTTTCACCAGACGACATCTCCGGAGCTGACCTATACCAGGTTGGAGGACGGCTCACGCTCTGTGCCCGTTCCAGCCATCGTTGAATTGGCATGTCAGGGGCCGGACAGATCCTCCCGCCGAGCAATCCCTTTCCTTCCCAACGGACTCCTTCCCAGCGAACGTAACCAAGCCGGTTCCATTGATCAGCAGTACGAAGCTCGCTGTCCCGCAATCCGTCATCTAAAAACACCGCGGCGTTTAGAGCGACACAATCTCTGACGAGAGGGACTGTGCCGAAACGTATTCCGTCTTCTCCTGCAGGTCCGTCGACGAGGACCATCTCTGGGCGGACTCCGGCGAAGAATTGCTCGAGTGCATCCGGTGGGAGATCGTAACACCGAGTGGCCTGTGAACCGATGGTTTGAGGTACAAGGTCTGCCTGGAGAAAGTGCACCCGGTCTATCAGACCATGCCGTAAAAGTAATGCTTTTGTCTGCTCAATGTACAACTGAGACTGATCGATACTGAATAAATACGGTCTCGGTGACGTTCCGTACAGCTGTGTCATGATCCAAGCCAATGCCAGGGTACTCGTGCCGGCTCCAAATTCCAGTACGGCAGATGGACGCAATTGTTGGATCTGTCCGACTACATATTCGACGGTCTCTGCACAGAGCGCCCATCCCCCCACTAATTGAGCGGGGATGAGTTGTTGTAGTTCAGTGTTCCGAAATCTTTCCAAGATGGGACGGACCGATTGGAAGAGTGTGGCGAGTCGGTCTGCTTGTTCGGTTTCGGCTGCCAACTGATCTCGCAGAGTAAGGCACACCTCTAGCGGCATCCACGTGTCCCGAAATGTCGCGGCAGCCTCCTTCACCAAGCTGAAGCCGGCTTCCTCGGTTCCTGATGAACCCCGGGAGGAGAACGCCACCACGTCTTCTTCAATCTGTAGAATTGCGCGTGGATTCTTCAATCTACTTATCCCGGATTGCACAGTGGCCAGTTCATCCTCAAAACCAGGTCAAGAAACATCTTGATCATCATTGTCTTGAGTTGCGAATCTTGAACCACCGGCAGTTGAGGATGGTGAACATCCGTGATGTCAGTTGTGCAGGAATTCATTCGACTGGATCTTAGTATTCCAACATCCCTTGTGCTGCAACTGGGGAATCCTGGCTCACTGTGACTCGCCTGGCTGCCTGACCGATCACGATAGGCAGCGAGACTGCACTCCAAGTCCTGTGCCAGCCGCTATTCCCGTGACGCGATGAAAATCGCCCTATTCGTGGGTGGGACATTCATCGCAACTTTCCTACGAGGTAATATTTGCCCGGTGAAGAGGAAAGAACGCTCACCCGGCGAGGCTACGGAGTTCAGGGTTACGGGACAACAAAAGAGGCGCTGGTCTTCTGAAAGACGCATTGTTCGACTGCTTGCCGGACGGATCCGCCCCACCCGCGGTATTCGATGTACTCGAGTTCGTTGAATCGAAACTCGATGCCGATCATTTCACCGCCATCCCGAACGTCGGCATTCCTTACGACGCCAGTGAGGTTCATAATATGTCCAAGACCAGGGAGTTCGAATTCCAGACGGACCGTAGCACCTGAGCGCAGCCAGGCTGGTCGTCGCGCCAAGACCACACTGCATCCACTCTCACTGAGATCCCTTAAGAGACCACCGAAATAGTGGTCGGTAGGCAAGGCGGATTCTGAAGGATGGTCCTGCCCCGCCCGCATCAACAGAACCGGCTCGTTCGCAGCGGCACGGAGATGTTTCCTCAGGTGAATTTCTTCCACCGCCTTTGGATAGGCAACGAAAAGCAGCGGCACCGGCGAGGTGATCAGCTCACGTATCTCACTGAGGTATCCCACGAGCTTACCTTCATGGAAGTAGCTGACGGTGCAGGGCGTGCCGCCGGCAATCTGATGGTCATGGCCGAGCTGAATCGGCCGTTCGCAGACAAGCCAGGCGTGATCCTTCCATCCAAGGAGCGTCGAGCCATATATGACTTTCTGCTGGTCAAGCGTGAGGGATATTTTCAACGCCAGTCCAACCGACAAAAATGATGCGGCGGGCGGGACAGACACGACAATCTCGTTCATACCCTTCGCTCCAGGATAGTCAGCTGACACGAACCAACCCTGATGAGCTCTCTCGGAATGTCATGGATAGATCTTGAGAGTGAACAGACATGATGGAGAGTATCGGCTCAGAACTGACTCAAACGAATCACGATTCACAGACAATGATCAAGCTCGACGCATGGTTCGCCGATAACGCCCATGGCCCCTTCCATCTGGCGCACGTCCGACCGGAGAACCTTCTGACCTGGAGTCCAAAGACTTATGGCGATAAAACGTATCGCGATCGAGCAGCTCATTCCCGGCATGTTCATCATCGAGATGGATGTCCCGTGGTACCGAACTCCATTCCTCTCCCATAAACGACTGATCAAGGATCATCAGACCATCCAACTGATGAAGCAGCATGGAATCAAGATGGTGACTATCGATACCAGCAAGGGGTCCGACCTTTCGTCGGAGCCCACAACGAATACAGCGCATGCTCCAAGCCACGACTCTACCAGCCCGGATGTCCCCGCTCCTCCGAACCAAACGACCGAAGGTACGCCTGAGACGGAATCCGAAGCTCACTCCGCTACTGTGATTTATGCACAGGCTCAAGAAGCGGTTGAGCACATCTTCGAGGATCTTGAGCGGGGAATTCCTCCCTCTTCCGAAGCGACCAAGGCCATCGTGTTGAACGTGTTGGGGCAAGTTCTCAGCGACCGCGCCGCCATGGCCACACAGGTCGCTATTCAGAAGATTAAGCACTTCGACCGCTCCCTGACGGCTCATGCCTTGGACACCTGCATCTTGTCGCTCCTGGTGGCCATTGAGAGCGGGTTGGATCAACCGATGCAAGAACAGGTCGGCATGGGTGCCTTGCTCCATGACGTCGGATATGTCCGTCTCCCCCGCAATCTCGTTCGTAAGCGGGATACCTGTAGCGGACAAGATAAGACCCTGCTCGAACAGCACTGCAAGCTTGGCGTCGCACTCCTCTCCGAGCATCACGGCATGCATGAGGATGTCTTACGCATCGTCAGGGAGCATCATGAGCGGGCCGATGGAAGCGGGTTTCCAGCCGGTCTACGCAACGACCAGATTGCACGCCTTGCGCAGATCGTCGGCATCGTCGATTATTATGACGGCATGGTCAGTCGGCGCGGCGCACGTCCGGCTATGATTCCACATGACGCAGTTCGGCAACTCTTCTTGGCCGGGGAACGACAACAGTTCGAGAAATCTCTCGTGGAACTCATGATTCGGAGCATCGGCGTCTATCCCGTCGGGAGCCTCGTCCAACTCAACACCGGCGAGCAGGCGATCGTCGTCGGAGTCAACCCTCAGCAACGACTCAAGCCCCTGATTAAAATCACGACCGACCCACAAGGAGGCTCTTATGCAACGCCGATCGAGGTGGACCTGGCTGTACCATCCCTCGAACACGCAGCCCGAACCGTGCTGCGTGTTCTAGACCCCGTTCGAGAACGTGTCAACATCGGCATACACCTGGATCAAGTCCTCTCACGAGCCGCATGATGAAGCCATCTCGACGGAAACGCAAACGCGACCGACACAGACCTGCGGTCTCGCTTCATACGGCTTCCACGGATCTTGATCTTCTCGAAGGGCTTCCGCTGGCCGCCCTCATCCTCGACCGTGATCTCACTGTATTGGCCGCCAATCGGGAGAGCCATCGGTTGCTCGGACCGCGACTGTCTTCCTCTGCTATCCGATCCTTTCCATCCTTGTGGTCGATGCTCACCAAGTCCGACACAACCACCATGACAGCGCAACTGAACGGGGTGCTGACAACCCGCCGTCCGATTTCCATGACACAACATCTGGTCCTACGGAAGGTAACCCGCCCTGTTCCAGTGGAATGGACCTGCGCGCCCAGTAGGTTCAATGGGGAAACCGTACTGATGATCAGCCTTCGGGACTTGTCCCATGAACTGGAGTTGAAGCAGGATCGTGAGCGCTTGACCGCAATCGCCGAGGAAAGTCCCTTACCGATGATCGAAATGGATCGGCACCTGAGTCTGCTGTATGCCAATCCTGCGATGATCGCGCTGCTCACTCGATTCGGATACAGGATCGAAGGGTTTCCCAACGTGGCCCCGCGCAGTCTTCCAAACATCGTATGTCGCTGTCTTTCCACAGGCCAGCCGTTCCATGATGAGACAGTGGTTCTCCCAGAAGCCTGCTTTTCATGGACCTTCTGCCCTGTTCCCACTCATGGCATCGTCCGGGGTTATGCCACCGACATGACGAGTGTCCATAAGACGCAGCAAGCGCTCCAACTCTCCGCCGACCAGCTTCGCCAGAGCAACCTCCGACTGGATCAAGCTCTGGACAAGGCGAAGGAATCGGCACGCGTCAAGACGGCATTTCTAGCGACCGTCAGTCATGAGCTACGCACTCCCATGAACGGGGTCATTGGTATGACGAGTCTGTTGATGGAGACGCCCTTGACTCCGGAACAACAGTCCTACGCGGAGACCATTCGGCAATGCGGCGAAGCGCTGCTGCAGCTGATCAACGACGTGCTCGAATGCAGCAAGATCGAGGCTGGTAAGCTGGAACTGGAATGCCTCGACTTCAATCTAAGAACCACGGTGGAGCAGGTGTTGGCGCAATTCGCCAAGCGGGCGGAATCGAAAGGGCTGGAATTGACCGGACTAGTACACGCAGCGGTTCCGATGGGACTCAAAGGAGACCCAGGCCGCCTCCGCCAAATCCTCACCAATCTGGTAGCCAACGCGGTGAAGTTCACCGACAAGGGCGAGGTGACGCTGCAGGCCTATCTCGAAGAGGACCTGTCCAATACTGCAGTCATCCGCTTCGAAGTCACGGACAGCGGCATCGGAATCGATCCGAATACTCAAGCCAAACTGTTCCGTCCGTTTGTGCAGGCGGACAGTTCCACGACGAGAAAATACGGTGGGACCGGCCTTGGCCTCTCAATCTCCAAGCAACTCGTAGAATTGATGGGTGGACAGATCGGAGTGCGCAGTACCGAGGGGTTGGGCAGCACCTTCTGGTGCACCGCGCGCCTCCAGAAACAGGCGAATTCTCCCCGCGCGATTCTTCCGACTGGAGATCTTACCGGAAAGCGCGTGTTGATCGTTGACGACAACGAATCGAATCGTTTGATCCTCCACCATCTGGTAGCAGGTTGGGGGATGATCGATGATCTCGCAGAGGATGCCGAATCGGCATTACAGCACATCGAGGAGGCCAAGCAGCAGGGAATGCCGTACGATCTCGCGATCTTGGACGTCATCATGCCGGGAAAGGACGGCTTACAGCTCGCACGAGAGATACAAAGCCACCCGGCTGGATCCGGGATTCGCCTCGTCGTGATGACTTCGATGCTGCAGCGCGGCCATGCGGAACAAGCCCGTCAGGCCGGCGCAATGGGCTATCTGCCGAAACCAGTCCGCCATGACGAATTACGCGACTGCCTACGAACCGTGCTCGGTTTGCCCGGGGGCCAAGCGCCGAAGGACGCCCAGACACACTCCGTCGCACCTCGACTCGTCACCAGACATATGGTGGCGGAGCAGGTTCAACATCAGCGCATTTTGGTCGTGGAGGACAACATCGTCAACCAGAAGCTAGCCGTGCGGATGGTCGAAAAACTGGGCTACAAACCGGACGTCGTCGAAAACGGCAAAGAGGCGCTGACTGTGCTGACCAAGGGAAACTATGCCGCCATCCTGATGGATTGTCAGATGCCAGTCATGGATGGCTTTGAAACAACCCGGTGCATACGGGAACGTGAACTGTCGGTGGCATCACGTGACTCGCTTGATGAGAGCGCGAACCGTTCAGACCGGGCTCCACAATCGACTCGGCACATACCGATCATTGCGGTCACTGCCAATGCGATGCAAGGCGATCGCGAGCGGTGCTTGGCAACCGGGATGGATGATTATCTCGCCAAACCAATCAAACTGGAGGAGCTAAGGAGCGCTCTGGCACGTTGGGCATCCGCACCACCCAATGTGGTGGTCTCCGGGAAGCAGAAACCAATTCCCACCACGGCAGACCCAACCAGAGGAATTTTTGATCCTGCAAAAATGTACCAGAACATCGGCGGTGACAGCGAGTTGTTCGCTCAACTTGTCTGCCTATTTCTCGATCGTCATCAAACCATGCTCGCTGAGATCAGAACGGCGCTGGCCGATGCCGACTCGGTCGCCGTCGAACGCATGGCCCACACTTTCAAAGGCACCGGCGGAAATCTTTGCGCCTCTGAGGTCGTGCTCACCGCCGGTCGTCTTGAAGCAGTCGGCCGCCTCAACGCGCTCCACGATGCCCCTCCCGTCTACGCACAGCTTGAGCTCGAAGTCGCTCGGCTCGTCCGTGTACTTGAATCCTACCGGCAGGGCTATCAACCCATCACCCAGGCAGCAGCCTAAGTCATGATCGTCATTCGTGTTGCCTTAGACCTTACCTGAGACCTTTGTCTGGCATCCAACATTGTCTTCTGTGGCATCGGATTGGCATTTCGGAATGCATCGCTTCAGGTCACTCAGTTTCCTTCTCGAGTGAGGGGGCATTCAAAGCGGGAAGTTCTAGCCCTTCAATTTCTTGTATCGTCTTCCCTGCAATCCCCTGCAGATCCCCATACATCCCTGCCGTCGCTTGCATCACTCGATCAATCTGTTCTTCCCTCTTCGCCCATTGTTTCATAATCGCCTTTTTCTCCTTATCGAGATCTTCCTGCATGGTGGAGAAGGCTTCGACGATGGCCTCGACTCGATGACGGAAACGAGGCCCGGTCAGGTACTGGTAGATCATTTCTGTCTTCGTCTGCTGTCCCTCGGATGCCTGTCTAGCTGAAGCGACTTCGATCAGCGTGTAGCGAAGGGTGACAGCCAATGGGACTACGGTCTTGATGTGAGTTACCCAGACACCCTCAACGGCACCAAAGGTTTCGACGTCTTTTGGAAGTGACTGACTGGCGATGACGGCAATCTCTGCCTTTGCGGCCCGTTGATCTTCCCGAAGCTTCGCGAGCCAGCCATCACTCCAATTCTTGGTGCGTTTGGATTCCCAGATGATCGTCCCACAGGGTTGACCGTTCGCCCCCATGACACGCTGAAGCGCATCGCCGCCATGTTCCCCTTTCGGAACGGGCTCGATTGTGTCTCTCGGAAACTTGGTGCGAAGGAGCGCTTCCAACTCCAATTCCTGCACTTCCCCCTGAAGCTGCTGCGATCCTTGCTCAGCCTTTCGCTTTAGTTCCTCAATCTGCTTCTGCATCGAGGCAATGGTTTGTTCTTTCTCCAGGACTTTGAGCTTCAGCCCTTCCTCGGCTTCTTTCTTGGCCTGTTCCCTTGTCACAGCAAGCCCTTCCTGGACTCGCTTTTCGACTGTCAATTCCAGTTCACGTTTAGCATCATCCAGTTCTCGTTGTTTGCGAAGCAGATCGGCCTGTGTTTTCTGTGCCTCTGCCAGCTTCGCGTCGCGTTGTCTAAGAATGTCGTTCAGATCGGTGACTTCTTTTGCCTTTTGGTCGAGGTCGGTTTGTAAAGCGAGCCTGGCCTTCTTTCCCTCCTCAATGGCGATCTTGCTCCGTTCGGCCTTAAGTTTCTCAGCCACCTGTTCATCGAGTGCCTGTTGGGATTTGGAAAGCGCTTCCTCCCGTTCGCGCAAGGAGGCATCGCGTTTCGCCACATCAGCATCCTTCTGAGCGAGGCGTTTTTCGTACTCGCGACGAGTGGACTCGATCAGCGGGGCAGCAAGGGACTCGGTCAGCTTGATCTCCGTCTTACAGGTTGGACAAATGATAGTTGGTTCACCCATTCCGATTTCGCCCTCGTCGTATCTACAAACGGACCAGAAATAGCCGCAGCGATGTGAATCCTACACAAGACCCCTGTCGTAGAAGAGAGTGTCCATACCCAAAGCTTTTCCAACAACCAGCGGATCGGCTCAAACCCAGCGCAAATGCTTACCGCTTTTCATCAGAGAAAGCAATCATTCCGAAACAGGGTCCGCCCAATTAGGTAAGACTTTCGATGTCAGAAGGCTACAGAACGGCCGGGGTATCGGAACAGTCAGAGCACGTGTCGGCTAGGTTCGACATTCGGCAAGGCCTGCCTCAGGCGTCTCGGACATCAGAGGTCCAGAGGCAGGAAACAAGGGATGCCGGGTGGGAAATTCCTCTGAGAGCACTAATTGCTTCCCTAGTTTAGTCCTGTGACTGATGACCAGTGGTCCTCGCAAATTGGCCGTGATCCGAACGGGATCATCCGATGGAATCGTCAAAATCACAACCAGCGCCAGATCTTCTCTCTCCTTAGCCCCGATCTCAGCTAAGGCATCGGCGGGAACGTCGACATGATAGCCTGGATGAAACAGGGCTGGGTCCATGATCACAAAAGCCAGCGCCGGTTCTTCAACCGACTGAAGCCACTTGAAGGGGGCATCGGTGTCATGATCCAGAATGACATACCGCCGATGCTCGGTAAAGCCGAGCAGCCCCGAAGGGAACGTCAAGACACTTTCGGCGCGGACTTCGAATGATCCAAAACGAGTCGCTGTGCACTTCACGATTGTGTCCTCACGAAGCAATCCTGGTTTTTGCAGGGATCAAGCGACGCAACGCATCGATGGGTACCACGTGAGTCTTCGCGGCCAACCGGTTTTCCTCTTGAATCCTCACGTAGACTTCTTCCCGATGAACCGCAATCGTCGGCGGCGCTTCGATTCCCAAACGGACTTGACCGCTTTTCACTCCAAGCACGACCACACGGATGTCGGGACCGATCGTGACACTTTCTCCGCATCGACGGCCGAGCACCAGCATATCAATCTTCCTTGGCCGAATGGGGGTGCAGAGAACTATCGGCCATCAACCCAGCAAACTTGAGATGCGACGTCAACGCAGATGTTTCAAAAGAGAGTTGTCGAACAGCCGACCAAGCGTTTCGCCTGCTGCTTGAATGGCATACTCTTGCAGGGTGAGATCTGAGATGGTTCGTGCCAAGTCGATATCTTCGAATGACGACAGCTGGTTAGTGGCTAAGTCTTTTGATTCCGCCAATGCTGAAGACGTAGAGTCCAATCGGTTTGCCAAAGCACCAATGGTACCTTGCGCTGCAGACACCTGGCTGAGCGCTCGGTCAAGATCACCCAAACTCTCACTAATTCCAGCTTTATAGTTTCCTCGTAAGGCCGCGAGGAGTTTTTGCACCGTATCGAACAGGTTGACATCGGATCCGCTGAACACCTCATTGCCTGGCACGTTGGTGCGAACGACCTCTCTGTCCGCCACTTCAATCTGAGGGCTACCGGAGTCTCCAGCGTACTGAGTATGAGTCACAACATGAAACAAGTCTCCCGCGGCGGGCGCCGACACGCCGTTGGTTATTTGAAACCGGATTCCATCAAACTCCATAGGAGCTCCGGACGTGTATGTCTGATTGGTGAGCACCGTCTTGGGAGCAATGGCGACAGCGAATCGATCTCCGCTGACAGGCCCTCCCTGTTGCCCATTTGAGAGGGTCACACGGAGGCCATCGAATTCGATGGCGCCGCCCGACAGGTAGGAGTTCCCGGTCGAAATCGTGGCTCCCGTGGTCGTGTCCAGGACGGAATATTGGGATGGAGAGGTAAACTGTATTTCATACCTGTCGAGAGTCACTCGCTGAGGGTCGACGATTCCGGCATCAGTTGTCCCAACGCGACCTGCATTGGCGGAATTTGGAGCGACCGTAACCGGTGCCGAGATATTGACGACGTCAAAAGTCCCAGCGCCAGTAAACCTCACAACATAGTTATCGAAGGACGTCATACTCGTATCGACGATCTGTCCTTGCGAGACCAATGCTCCACCGCTGTTTCCAGTTGCCGCATTCGTCGTCACTGTCGCAGCGAACGTCGAGCCGCCTGAACCAGCACTCCCCCCGTTGAATCCGAGCAGCGTGCGAGCCGAGCCGCTCAATACTTCTAGGTTCGATGTTGGACCATCAGAATTTGAGGCAATGACCAGTCTTCCATCGGTGTACGTGACTGAAGCGGTTTTCCCCGCCGCGACCAAAGTGGAATCGGCATTGATGCGGCTTTGCACCCGGGCTGCCAATTCGGTTCCGCTGAGAGTCTCGGTACCACTGGTCAAATCGATCGTGCCCGATGTCACGCCATCAATCTTCACCGTCAAGGTATCTGCAACGCTGTTCGTCAGCGTAACAGGTGTCGACAATGTCAACCCAGCTGCGAACCCGTGGCGGCTCGTCCCTCCGAACACCGGTTGGTTCTCATCAAACTCGGTGTTTCCAAGCTGGAGCAGATGTTGGAGCAACTCTTTGATTTCCTGTGCGCCGGTGGCTCGCTCCGTCGCGCCGTTGGTATCGGACGCATACTGAACCGCCAGCTGTCTGATACGAGCGAGCGCCGCGGTCGTACCTTGGAGAGACGCATCAGCCAGTTCGACTCGCGTGGTGGCGGTCGAGACATTGCGAAGACGCTGTTCAAGTTTTACCAATGTCGTTTTTTCTCCGACGATCTGATGGAAACGGCCAGGATCGTCGGAGGGTTGCAATATCTGCTTGCCGGTAGCGAGATGCTCCTGTAGTCGCAACGCTCTGGATCGAGCTTGTTGATAGCTGTGGACCAGAAACCCGAAAACCTGTTGCTCGGTGACTCGCATAACCCTGTTACCCTTCCTATCGTTTGAGCGAGATCAAGGTCGACATCATTTCATCGGCAGTGACGATCATGCGTGACGCAGCCTCAAATGCCCGCTGATACTTGAGAAGATTGACCAGTTCCTCATCAAGCGAGACTCCCGATACTTGCGCACGGAAGTTCTGTAATTGCTCCTGACGAATTTCCTCCGCATCAAGGCGCTGGCTCGCCATCTGTGAGGCCACTCCAAGGTCGGTCGCGGTCTTACGGTAGGCGTCGATGAGCGTGGCATTGTTGAGGCCGGTGAGAGTTTTTGACTGAAGCGCAACCAGCTCCAATCCGTTCTGATTGTTCCCCGGAACACCCGCGCGCGTCGAGGAGAGCGCAATTTTGGACGGATCTGATAGCGCAACGGTCATATCACGAGCGGCATTCTCGCGCGAGTTAAAGCCCAGAACGTCATTAGCGATGGGCGCCCCATTAACAGTCACCGCAATTCCATCGACATGAAATGTTTGAGGTCCGCTATAGGTTCCAGATGCAGTCGTGCTGGTCCCGGCAGATAGGCCCAGGCTCACCCTGGCCGTTCCACCGATCACATCCACGGAACTCGTGCCTCCGACGGAATTCGACTGCAACACCAATCGGTTCGTCGTGTTGTCGAACAACACTGTCACCCGTCGCCCAGCCGCAGCAAGCGTCGAATCAGCGTTGATTTTGCTCTCGAGTTCAGCCGCCAGCGCTGCACCGGAGGTATAGGGCCGTCCTGGTGATGCGGCACCGGTCAGTGCAATGCTTCCCGACATCGTTCCATCTACCGTCACCACCAAGGTATCATTCACCCCGCTGACGATATTCAATGGCGCATCGACCGTTGGAGAAACGATGGCGGTTCCTGTGTAATTGCCCTTGATGCCGGTTCCGGTTGTTGCATCGACGATCGCGTAACTGTTGGCCCCAGTGAACCTGATCTCATAGTCATGAAAGGTCAAGAGACTCGGCGCGGTTACTACTCCATTGGCGACTGAACCGATTCCAACATTCGTCGTGGGCGCTTTGGTCGTGATTGATAACCCGGAGAACAAGTCCTGTCCTGTCGTACCGCCGAGGCCATACCCAACCCGGTGAATTTGGTTGACCTCATTCAAGAGAGATCCGGCCAACGCATCGATTCCCTGCCGAACTGACGGAATCGTCCCGTCCCGTACGTCCAAGAGTCCACGAAGCCTCCCGCCGGCGAGCAAGTCGTTAACGATGCTCGGCCGAGTTCCTCCGATATCGTACCCAATATCCAAAAGACCCTGGTTGTCCGAGGATTCCACCCCGACCAGATTCCGCGTCGTTTCTTGATCGACCAGTACCAGTCCGCGGGCCATGAAAACGGAAACCGTGCCGTCAGGCCGTTCAAGAGTAGACAGGTCGATCCTCGTGGCTAATTCATTGATGGCCAAGTCGCGCTGATCTCGAAGATCATTGGCGTTCTGGCCGCTGGTCTCAGCGGACTTGATCTGAGTATTCAACGCGGCGATCTTTCTCGTCAGGCCGTTGATCTCACGAATGTTGACACCGATTTGCATGTCGACGGCACGGCGACTATCAGTTAAATCTGCATTGATTTGATGGAAGGTACCTGCCAGCGCCGAGGCCTTTGCCAACACAACCGAACGTGGGGTGATCTGAGAGGGCGTCGTGGTTGCATCCTGCAGAGCCTCAAAAAACTCATTCAGTTGTCCTGCCAAACCCTGCCCACGGGTATCCTGGAAAAGACTCTCCAATCTCTGTAGTTCATCTCTCGTCACGGTGAATTGGCCCAAGCCTTCCTGAGAGTTCGTCAGTTCTCGATTCAAGAATACGTCCACTGCCCGTCTGATTTGCTCGATTTTTACGCCGGTACCGACTTGCCCAGGGTTGCCGTCAGCAGGCCGTTCTTCTGTTAACACAACTTCCTGTCGGGAAAAACCCGGCGTGTTGACGTTGCTGATGTTGTGGCCGGTAACCGTCAAGGCCTGTTGAGCGGTGAAAAGAGCTGACTTCGCGACATCAATTAGGCCACTCAGTCCCATCGATCATCACCCTTCCCGTCTGATCAACGCAGCCGGCATGCCGCTGTTGCTTCGAGAGCCAGACACTGTATAGAGATCATCCACTGGAGGTGGCTGGTGGTGAGCTTCCGTTGCCCGAATGAGAAACGATTGAGCATTCTTGATCAGTAACTGATTGACCGCGATGTCGTGCTTCACCGCCCGGGCCTTATCCGCAAGCCGCTCATACTGCTGCAAGATTTCCCCCGCCTGAGGACTGTGAGTCCGGGGTAGAATTTCTGTCAGCGTTCGCCCGGCTTCCGGTACATGACAGGCGATCGCCAGACGATCCAGGACAGTATCCAGCTCTTCCTTGAGACTGTGAAGGCAGTCAAGGATCGCAATCCTTGATTGATTGATCGAGACGAATTCTTGAAGTGCCAACCGCTTGATGGCTTCTCGCTCTCGAACGATGTTTTGTGCAAGGGAATCACACTGAACGAATTCGCGGGTGAGAATATTGGTCAACTCATCGAGAAAGATTGACGCATTCACAATCGGCAACCCGCCCATCCATGGGCCAGACGGAGGCCCGGTTGTTGCTATCGAACCTCCGCAGGTCGAAGAGGCTCAAAGTATGGCGTCGGTCAGAACCTGCTTAATGAGGGCATCTCCAACCGCACGACCACTGACATCATAGGTGCCGCTGTCAAGCGCGCGTCTGATGCGCTCCACATGCTCAGTCCGCTCGGAATCAGGCTGACTGGCCAACTCCCGAATCCGTTGCAACTCCTTTGCTTGAGCGGAAATCTGGACTTCATCCTTACCAACCTGGGTGCGGGCAGCCGCTTGTCGCCCTCCAGAACCCTCAGTTTCCTGAACCCCAAGCAACAGCTTTGCAAGATGATCTACCTTCCCATGACCTGAAATCTGCATGTTGCCGCTCCTTCCCCGGCTTTTTTCTCCCAACGACCATTCTGAGAGGTCTTAGATTTTACTTCGGCCGAACCTCTTATCGGTTTCTACCCTGAAGAACTTGACTGTTTCAGGGGAGGTGATGCAAAATGTTGTTGCGTATACTCCTGGACCATCTTCGCGATGCCTATTCCTCCGGATTCGGCCGCCCGCTTCCCGATCTCCTCGTCATAAAATGAGTAAAAGTACGCCCCTTGCTTATTGGTGAAAGTGCCTTCAGGAACCGTTTCTCTCATCACCTTCAATAGATACGAAATAAAATAGGCCTCGAACTGCCGCCCGGCCTGGACCATTTGTTGACTTGCCTCAGTAACGTCTCGCGACTTTAAGAGATCCGCATGAGGGGCAGGACTAGAACGTAAGTCCACATGGTCCACATGCAACTCGACATCCCTCATAAAATGGCTGCTGTATGGCCCTATATAATTCATATATATCAATACTATATCTAAATTATTTCAAGATTAGCCTGAAGTGCTCCCGACGACTTGAGGGCTGAGAGTATTGCGACAAGATCGCGCGGCGTCACTCCCACTGCATTGAGAGCTCGCACGACTTCCCCTAATGTCACGGTCTCATCCACCACCATAAGCCGCGATTCCTGCTCTTTTACCTCCGTCTGCACATCCGGTGTGACGGTTGTCTGTCCCGCGGAGGAGCCGATGAGCGGCGCCAGGGGCTGAGACACGTTCAACGTGTTTTTCACCGAGATCGTAAGATTACCGTGAGAGATCGCGCATGTGGAAATCCGTACATGTTCTCCCAACACCACCGTCCCGGTCCGTTCATTGACGACGACTTTCGCCACAGAATCGACCGCCACGTCCAAACCCTCAATGGATGCGATATATTCGACGACGCGGCCTTGGAAAGTTTGAGGGATCGTGGCTTTGACGGATCCAGCATTCACGGCCGATGCACTGCCCTTCCCAAAAGCGCTGTCGATGGCTTCGGCCATCCTGATGGCGGTCGTGAAATCTGGCTGCCGTAGGAGGACTGAAACCGTTTCCCACGAGTCGATGTTGACCGAGACCTCTTTCTCGATAATGGCTCCACCTGGAACCACACCAGCGGCCTGATGATTCTTGACCACCGTCGCTCCGCCTGGGCCGCCTGTCCCGCCAAGAAAACCCCCGATTGAAACCGGTCCCTGCGCGACTGCAAACACTTGCTGATTCGCTGCTTTCAAAGGCGTGAGCAGGAGCGTCCCGCCTTGCAGACTTTTCGCGTTCGCCATCGACGACACGACTGCATCCAGCGTCATCCCCGGTTTCGAGAATGGAGGAAGCTTGGCCGTCACCATTACCGAGGCGATATTCCTGGTCAGTAACTGGATGGGGTTGATCACCAAATTCACGCCCATCTTGTTCAACATGGACATCATCGCCTGAATCGTGAACTGTCCACCGATCACTCGATCACCGGTACTATCCAGGCCGACCACCAACCCGTACCCGATCAGCTGGTTTTCGCGCACCCCTTCAATCATACCGATATCCTTGATCCTCACCGCATCAGCGCTGGAGGGCGTCAAGAGCCAACAGACCAGTATCAATACACTGAGGATCGGAGCAAGTCGTGTGAACATGCGTGTGTACCCAGTCTCGCTACGAACGTTTGGAAATGGAGAACTGTGACCGCCGACCAAGTAAAAAGCGCGCTAGCCATCCCTGTTCAGAGACTGCTTCGGTCACCGAGTCACAATCACCACCATCCAACACATCGAGTCGCGTCCTGTTCTCGAAGGAGGGAGGATCAAAGTCAGCCCGTCGTACAACTCCGCTCTGCACCATCATCTGCAGAGTGTGAGAATTTAAGGAACGCCGCTTGGGGATACCCCTCCTCGCAGTCGTGCGCCTCAACGGAGCCGTCATGGCACCACCCCTCTTCAGAACGGATAGACCCAATCGAGAATGCGAATGAACCACCCGGGCCGCTGCACATCATCCAGCACACCAAGACCGGAATATTCGATTCTGGCATCGGCGATGGCAGATGATAGAACTGTATTCTTGGTATCGACATCGACTCGCCGCACGATGCCACCGAGGCTCATCAACTGTTTTTCACTGTTGACCGTCACTTCACGACGCCCTTCAACACGAAGATCGCCGTTAGGAAGCACTTCAGTCACGATGGCGGAAATGGTCCCGGTCAGAGTTCCTTCGCGACTCGTGGCACCTTTCCCATTGAATTTGCTGTTAGCGCTTGCGTCAATCCCCATTCCACGTCTCGTCTCATCGCTGAGTCGTATACCCGGTATTCCGATATAACCCATCGCGCTGCCGACCAGACTATTTTTGATCGTCGACTCCCGTTGAGCCTCGGTATCCGCCGACTTCGATCCCTTGTGCTGTTCGACGATCTTCACGGTCAGGATGTCGCCGATGCGCATCGCGCGAAGATCTTCATAGAGATAGGCCCGCCCGTTCTCTTCCTGCCAGAGCGAACCTACCGTCTTCGGCGGCGGCAATGGTGCCACGACGACCTTGCTCGAGACATTCGGCGGACTCGAACATGCTTGAAGGAGAAGCATGACCATGACACTGAGACTCGTGGATCGACAACACAGGCTTCGGTTGTGGGATAGAGCGATATTCTCCACGATTCTTCTAAAACTCCACCTCAACGAGACTCGGAGCAATCACTTTGGCTCTCAGCTCTCTACCGGAATCCAGATTGGTGACCATGACGGTCTGTCCGATCTGTCCGCTCGATTTCGTCACGCCATAGGCCCGAATCGAAAGTCCCCCACGCCGCGCTTCGATGAGGACTCGATCGCCCTTTTTAATCACCAACGGAAGCTTCACGAATGCGGCACGGAATGGAGTATCCGGAGGGAGCGGTCGTGAGGCGCTTTTTCCTATGACCTCATCTTGATCCGTAATGAACGGATGGTTTATCTGATGAACTCTCATTCCGACAGTCTTGAGATCTCCTGTATCGATTAGTTCTTCGGGCTTCAGAAAGCGGGTAGCCACCACCACATCAATCATCGCCGCAATATCAGCCACGACTTCGATCGTCTTTTGGGGTTTTCCGTTCGCCACCGCCTCTATACGAAATACGCGCCGGCCTAAGCCTTCTTCCGTGGGGTTGGGAATGATCTGCAACTCCACCGGTCCACCGGAAATCGTCACAGGATCAGCGGGCTCCAAGACCGTCACATGCACCGTCTTGACCTTACGTCCCCACTCGCGCTCCAGATGTTTCTGAATGGCCCCCCTAAACAACTCGGGATTGATCTCGCTGACGGCCGTTCGAGCGACAACGACGTCGACCGCCCGATGAATCGAACCTCGGGAGGGAGGCGAGGTCGCGCGAGATTCGCCGCTAGGCACCGCAATTGCCGCCGTCACGTCGAAGACTCCGGGCAAAAGGAGCATGATCAGGATCGGCAAGAATCCGGGCATGAGACGCTCCTTATCGTCTGAGATTATTGGCAATGGCCATCATTTCGTCGGACGCCTGAATCGTCTTGGAGTTAATCTCGTAACTTCGCTGCGCGATGATCATGCTGACCATTTCTTCGGCGAGGTTGACATTCGAACTCTCCAAGAATCCCTGTTGAATCATGCCGAATCCCGTAGTGAATCCGCCTGTCCCCTGTATAGGAGGTCCCGATGCGAAGCTGTCGATAAAAAGATTGTTCCCCATGGCGACCATGCCCGAAGGATTATCGAAGCGCGTGATTTGAATCTGGCCGACCTGTGAGGCCTGTGTCACGCCGGGAAGTAAGACCGAGACCGTGCCATCCTGACCGATATCCACCTTAAGCGCACCGGACGGGATCGTGATGACGGGATTCAGCAGATCGCCGTCACCGGTCACCAGGTTACCCAGGTTGTCGCGTTTGAAGGAACCATTTCTTGTATACATGATGGTTCCGTCGGGGCGAGTGACTTGGAAAAAACCGTTGCCATCGATCGCTAAGTCTAGTTCGTTATTCGTCTGGCGCATGTTTCCTTGGAGCCATTCTTTCGCCACCGTCGTTGGACGCACTCCGGCCCCAACCTGGATGCCTACAGGAAAGACTCCAACGTTCGACGCACTCGTACCCGGAAGTCTTTGAATCTGATACAGCAAGTCTGCAAACTCAGCACGACTGCGTTTGAAGGAATTGGTATTGACGTTGGCAAGGTTATGAGCAATGGTGTCGACATTGATTTGTTGAGCCGTCATGCCGGTCGCCGCTGTCCACATGGCGCGAATCATAGAATCCTCCAGAGTTGAAGAACTGATCGCAGATAGCTGATGGCCAGGGATTTCATCTCAGCTGATATCCAGGCCTTGCCATCAGCTCGTGGCCGGCGGCGATACACATTCCGTCTCATAGCACCCGCCCTACGTCTTGAATCGCGACCTCAGCCATCCGATCAAGCGCTTGAATCAGCTTTTGCGTCGATTCATAGTTGCGCATGCCCTGAATCATCTTCACCATCTCGCCGATGGAATTGACGTTGGACTCTTCGATGTGTCCGACCTGAAGCTGTGGCGTTTTGGCGACTTTGCCTTTATCGGAAGAAAACAGGCCGTCCGATGATTTTTCTGGCATCTCGTCTTTCTGGAATTCCATGATTTTAATCGTCGCTACAGATTTATCATCGACCTTGATGTCTCCCTGTGGGGTGATCTCCAATTTGCCGGGAGGAACCTTGATCTCACCCTTCGTCCCCATCACCGGATAGCCAAGTCCGTTCACCAACCGACGCTCACGATCGAGCGAAAACATCCCGTTGCGGCTGTATCGAATTCCTTGTGGAGTATTCACCTCGAAAAACCCGGGGCCTTGAATCGCAATGTCCAACGGATTCCCCGTGAGTCTGATCCGACCTGCTTCGAACGTCGTCTTCACCATATGTGGAGCCACAAACGCACGTTCCGTAACCCCCAAGGGTCTGGCCATGATCTGCTGAGCCAATCCCGCGGTTGGACTGCCGACCGGAATCACGGCATGGTACCGAGGAAAGACGGTTTTGAAGGCCTGCTCGTCCTGCTTGAAGCCGGCGGTATTCGCGTTGGCCATGTTATTGGCAAATACTTGCATCCGCCGCTCATGGGCCAGCGCTCCGGACAAGATGGGATAGATCCCTCGATTCATGCTGCCGACTCCTTTTGCTTTCGAGAGAGGGACAGCAACCCTTATGCCAGGTTCGCTGACGTGACGCAGCTGAAACAGGCTCGATTGCGCGGTTCGAAATGATCCTATTTTCCCGGAAGATGCAAGGAAATGGACAACGCTAGAACAGGAGTGACGGACGTCGTCGCGTCTTAGCTGTAGAGCTCTAGGCTATTCCTGCCAGGCTCAGAGAAAAATATTCCTAGCGGAGATACAAATCAACTTGTCAGGAGTAGGCAAGGAAAGCAGAAGAGTTCGAATCAACAGCCACAGATCACGAGATTCCCGACTTCCAGAGCATAGTAGCCTATTCCCACCTGTAGAGAAAGGCTCTGGTGCCCAGCATAACTGGCTGCTGGATTGTGTTCGAGAGGAGCGGTCGTAGAGAAGGAGAACGCTGTTTCGGCGTGCTGAGAGAAGAGTATCAGCAATGATCGTGACGTTCTCTCGACTTGGGGACGGGCCATCAGGTAGGATGGCTGCATAGCTGGACAGAGGTTCGATTTATTCGCGGAAGAGGTCCACATGGAGCGCATCGTCAACCTCCATATTGAAAAACTCCCTGAGGGTGTCTATCTCGCAACCTCCGACGTCATACAGGGACTCGTGGTGCAAGGGCGTACCATTCAAGAAACCATCGAGATCGCCCGTGATGTCGCCAAGAAGCTCTTGGAGGCTAAACAGGAAGGTGAAGGAGAGTCTCCCCTGCCACCGGCCCGTGATGAGTTTTATTATCCGCTCATCGTCAATGCCTGATGGGGCGACTGGTCGGTTTTAAGTATCGAGAAATCGTTCAACGGCTCAAAGCCCTTGGATTTCAGTTCAATCGTCAGGCTGCAAGCAGTCACGAGATTTGGTTCAATCCATCCACTCTTCGGTACACGACCATTCCCAACCACCCAGGCGACATGCCCGAGGGCAGTCTGCGTGCTATCCTCAAGCAAGCCGGTGTGTCCCCTGCCGAGTTCATAGGCGACTGACGGAAGACCTCCGTTCGTCCCGTGAGGAGTGCACCTATCGGTTTATCACTCGCAATGAGGCTAATGCCGCGCGTCCGCGTAAGGACGCATTCGGCCTGTGGGGACATGGCTTGACGGCGAGAGGAAAGGCAGTGACAGATCCGACGCAAATGCAATGGAGGCATCGGTTGCTTGACTATCCGAGAGGACTCGTGACGCGGCATCAAGGAATGAGTTCGCCTCAGTCCCTTTTTGCGGGCCCATGATCCCTCCGATCCGGCAGGAAATCAGCAACTCCTGACCTTCGATCAACAGTGGGAGTGCGATCGTCTTCTGGATTTTCTCAGCGACCAATTGAGCCTCGTCCCGTGATTCGAGATTGTCCGCGATTACGGCGAAGGTGTATTCGTCCAGGCGTGCCACCACGTCGTGCGGCCGCAATGCGCTCTTGATGCGGGCGGCTTGCACTCGCACGACGAGCGTCATATTTGGTGCGGCTGAGGAGGTGGACAGAGGACGGAACTGTTCCAGGGTACATACCAAAACAGCAACGCGCCGCTTAGTCGTCTCAGCCCTGCTCATCGCCTGTTTGAGAAGGACAAGGAAAAGCCGTCGCGTTGGAAGACTGGTCAGACCATCGTACGCCGATGGCGCACCATCCTGCTTGCGCTGTGCAAGATCCTGACTATAAGGCCAACGCAAGAGCCCCGCCACCCCAAATCCGGCAGCGATGAAAAGGCCCAGCCAGCCGATGACAAGTTGCACGAAGAGAGCGTCGGCCATGACCGCAAGCTCGACCGGTGTCGCCTCCATCCACGCGATGCTGACGACGCAAATTGTTGCTGAGCCACACCACCATGCTAGAGAGCGCGATCGTGAGAACTCAGGGTGTGATACCTTCCAGTGCATCGTCGCGATTACAGATGGAGGAGCTGGCTTGAATTGAGATTAAACCGGAGACCCGGTCCACATTCCAGTCCGCTGTGATGAATTCCCGCTCAATAGACCAGGACCTTGTCGAAATCTCGTCTAGTAAGGTATCGGTTTCTTTGACTCAGAACTGAAGACGAGCGATTGCAGGACATCGCGATTAGCATCGCAAGGAATACCACTGAGCAGTCGAGTCAGTCGGTGGGACGATTCGATCAGTTCGGGCTTTGCAAGTGTGCCTTGAGCCGGATGATGGCCTTGGTGTGGATTTGACAGACCCGTGACTCAGTGACTTTCAGCAGCTCTCCGATTTCCTTCATGGTGAGCTCCTCGTAGTAATACAACGTCAGAACGAGCCGTTCTTTTTCCGGCAACGATTGAATGGCCCCGGCGAGCGATGCGCGCTCACGCTCGTTGACCAAAGAAGAAAGCGGATCAGGCGTGTGCGTATCGACCAACATCTTGACCACTTTGTGCCCGTCCGGTTCATGAAGACTTAAATCGTCCACGCTGATCATCACCGCCCCTCTGGCGCGCGTAATGAAATCATCCAGCTCTTCCAGTGACATCCTCAGTTCTGCCGCCACCTCCTCATCCTGCGGCGGTCGACCCAGCCGGCTGATGAGTGCTGTGTGAGTCTTTTGGAGCAGGCCGATTCGTTCATGAACCGATCGTGGGATCCAATCCATCGAACGAATCTCATCCAACATGGCCCCACGGATTCTGAACTCCGCATAGGTCTTAAACTTGGCTTCTCTGGTCGGATCATACCTGTCCATGGCATCCATGAGCCCGATGGTGCCGACCGAAATCAGATCCTCCGCGTCCAAATACGCAGGAAGCCGGAAGGCCAGCCGGTGGGCCATCGCACGAATGACATGGGCGAACTCCTTGATAAGTTGCTCGCGCCTGACTCCCTGGGCCGAAAACGATTGCCGCTCCCGTGGTGAGGCCGTCTTGCTCATGATCTTCCCATGGACGAACCAGTTTCAGTCGCCCGCCGGCGTTGCCGCTCGTTGCCAGACGAGCTGTACGGAACTCTTGGGGAGACCCGGCCTCTGCCACTGGAGTATTTGTTGTGCCAACCGTCTGAAGGCTTGGGCTGCCGGTGCATCAGGGAATATCTCCGATAGTGCCCTCTGTTGCATGACCGCCAAATGCACATAATCGTCATAGGGAATCGCTCCGACCAGTTCGACGGTCACATGAAGAAAATGATCCACCGCCACATCCAACTTACCGAACACCTCGGCAGCTTCGCGGGGACTCTTGGCCTGATTCACCAGCACTTTGAAACGGCGTTCCCGATATTGGCGAGCCAAGACTTTGATCAGTGCATAGGCATCCGTGAGTGATGTCGGTTCCGGCGAGACGACGATCATCGTCTCATCCGCCGCAGAGGCGAAGAAGGTGACGTTCGGCGAGATCCCCGCACCGGTATCGATCAACAGGATGTCCATCTCTGAGGTGAGCTGCGCCAGTTGCTCCTGGATCATCAATTGTTGTGCTTCCGTCAGCGACGTGAGGCGCGGCACACCGGAACTGGCGGGAAGGACATGGATGCCACCCGGGCCCTTGAGCACGATCTCGTCGAGCGTATGGGTGCCCACCAATACATCCTCGATCGTATGCCGTGGAACCAGCCCTAGGAGGACATCGAGATTACCTAAGCCTAGGTCGGCATCCAAAATCAGCACGCGCTTTCCAACCTTCGTGAGCGCAACCGCAAGATTCGCGACCACATTGGACTTCCCCACGCCTCCCTTGCCGCTGGAGACCGCTATAACGTGAGTGGACGAGCCACCTTCCCGACTCAAATCCTCCGACATCAGGACAGACCTTCTTGTTACGAACGGCATATCACGACCTCCAGCCAGGTTATCCATGGTGAATCCTTGCTTCCATTACCGCAGGAGTTGCTTCTGAAGATTGAACCGACTGATTGACTGGCACCTGAGAGCGGGTGGAGCATTCCGCAGTGAGTAACGTCGCCAACCGATCCGATGAGGCCACCTCGATGTCCCCCGGGACTCGCCGTCCGATACTCCAGTAGGAAAGAGGCACTCCGGTTTGATGCATCACCTCGAAGATGGTGCCGAACGATTCCGTCTCGTCGAGCTTGGTGAACAAAAGGCGGAGCTGTGGAAGACAGCTGAGGCGCCTCGTGATCCCGCAGAGGTCCCCCTGCCTGGTGGAAGCCTGAAGAACCAAATGCGTCGTGACGGCCTCTTTTGGTAAAAACTCCCGCAGTTCTTGGGCCAATGCTAAGTCACGCGGTCCGATCCCAGGCATATCGATCAGTGCGAGGTCTACCTGCGTATGTCGACGGAGTCCTTCACGGACTTGCCGAGCCGACAGGGCGCAAGCGAACGGTACACCCACGACCTTGGCATACCGACGCAGCTGTTCGACTGCGGTTTCCCGACAGGTATCAAAGGTGATGAGAGCGACGGATCTCCGCTGCTCGAGACGATAATGTGACGCCAGCTTGGCTACGGCGGTGGTTTTTCCGGCTCCGCTCGGCCCGATTACGAGACCGATAGAGGGACAGCCTTCTCCTTTCAGCATCGGCCCGCTCGTTCGCACGCGCTTTGCGATTTCACGCTGTAGTGCGCGCCGCACCGACTCATCGTCCCATGGACCGACGGCTTGTTCGGTCATGCCCGTCGCACGCAAGAGTAAGTCCGCAGTGGAGGGATTCATCCCCTGCTCGATGAGCGAACGGCGCAACCAGCGCGACGCGGGCGACGGCTGACTTCCAATTATCCCGCTGTCCTCCCGCGAGAGCTCTTCCAACAAACGGCCCAATTCATTCATCACGGTATGCAGATGCAGCCGACGATTCGACTTCAGATCAACCGTAGATGGCTTTACTGAGACAGGCTGTTTACCGACAGTCGGTGTCGCCGCCTCACAATTAGGCTTCAGCACCCCCTGCAGCGTCTGTTGAAAGGTCTGCGCGGACAGCGCGGAATCCGACCTGATATCAGACTGCGGCACAGGCAGAGAACGTTGCCGCCCTCCTTTTCCATCCTGAGTGCACCGCTGTTCGTCATGGTCGGAGGCAGCCATCACTTCCAGAACCGGTCGATTGAATGCCTTCAGGGTGCGCCCTCCCTCACGCACTTCTTTCGCGGACAGGATGATGGCGTCCGACCCCAATTCTTCCTTGATATCGCGCATGGCATCCTGCATGGTGAGCGCGTAAAATGTCTTGACCTTCATGGTTTACCTTAAAGCGGCTGCGCCAACTCCAGGTCGATCCGCACCGTATCCAGCGCCTGCAGACGGACGAAGGAATCCACTTCATTGAGTCCCATCACGGGCACGGCATGCAGCATACGATCGCTGTGTCGACGGAGATGGCGGCGAACAACCTGTGAACAAAGCACGATCGGCTGCTGCCCTCGAGCTGCGACCCGTTCGGCTGCTTGTTTGAGCCCCGTTAACAGCTTGTGCGAGAGGGTGGGATCAAGGTTCAACGTGGCCCCGGGCGGCAAGGCCGCCGCTTGTTCCGCCAACGACCGATCCAGTCGGGGATCCAAGGTTATCACCTGTAGACTGCCGTCAGGCGCTTGGTACTGTTTGGTGATGGTCCTGGCCAACGCCTGCCTTGCATACTCCGTGAGGACTTCCGCATCCTTGCTGTTGGTGGCCTGATCAGAAATGGCCTCGAGGATGGACCGTAGGTCACGAATGGGAATGCCCTCCCTGAGCAAATTCCCAAGTACCCTGACGACAGTTCCGAGCGGCAACAATGTAGGAATCAGTTCTTCCACCAGCTTCGGATGCGCCTTTCCAACTTCGTCCAGCAATGCTTGAACTTCCTGCCGTCCCAACAATTCATGCCCATGGCGCTTGATCAATTCAGAAAGATGTGTGGCGATCGCCGAACTCGCATCTACCACGGTATACCCGGCCATTTGGGCCTGCTCCCTGGCAGATTCCGGCACCCAGAGCGCCGGTAACCCGAATGCAGGCTCCTTCGTCGGGATGCCCTGCACCAAACCCCGTTGACCGGTACCGGGATCAATCGCCAACAGATTCCCGGGCAAGACGTCAGCCTTGGCCACTTCCACCCCCTTCAAAACGATGGCATATTCATTCGGGCGTAGCTGGAGATTGTCACGTATATGGATAGGAGGCACGACAAACCCCATCGATTCCGCAAATTGTCGCCGGAGCGCTTTAATCCGATCGAGCAGTGCTGTGCCTTGCGTTCCTTCGACGAGTCCTATCAAGCCGTACCCGACCTGGACTTCCATGAGGTCGAGCGGAGTCACTCGGGTCAGGCCTTCCTCCGCCTTCGGAGCGGCGGAACTGGGAATCGGAGCTGCTTGGACCTGTTCCTGTTGATGAAGGTGGTAGGCGATCCATGCGATGGCGCTCCCTAACGCTAAGAACGCCACATGCGGAAGCCCTGGCACCAATCCAAGCGCGAGAAGAATTCCCGCAGCAATGCCCACCGGTTTGGAGGACATCAACAGCTGTCGAGTCATCTCGCCTCCCAAATCCGTTTCCGAAGCGGCGCGAGTCACCACGATACCGGCGGCGGTCGAAACGATCAGGGCTGGAATCTGCGCCACCAACCCCTCACCGACCGTCAGAATCGTGTAGGTTTGAGCCGCGAGCGCCGGACTCATACCCTGTTGCAAGACACCGATCGCCAATCCACCGACGATGTTGACGAGTATGATGATGACGGCTGCAATGGCATCTCCTCGAACAAACTTGCTGGCGCCGTCCATCGCGCCGTAAAAGTCAGCCTCTTCCGCAATTTCTCGTCGGCGGCGGCGCGCGTCCGCTTCATTGATCAGGCCGGCATTCAGATCCGCATCAATGCTCATCTGCTTTCCGGGCATGGCATCCAACGTGAAACGGGCGGCAACTTCCGCCACACGTCCGGCGCCCTTCGTCACCACGACAAAGTTAATGATGACGAGAATGGAGAACACCACCAAGCCGACCGTGTAATTACCCCCAACGATAAAGTTCCCGAAGGCCCGAATGACTTCTCCGGCCGCCCCTGCCCCTTCATTGCCATGGAGCAGAATGAGACGCGTGGAGGCAATGTTGAGAGACAGCCTGAACAATGTGATCATCAAGAGAACCGACGGAAACACCGAAAACTCGATCGGACGCCTTACTTGAAGTCCAACGAGCAAGATAACGACCGACAAGGTGATATCGAAGCTCAACAACAAATCGAGCACAAATCGAGGCAATGGCAACAGCATCACCATGAGAATGGCCACCACCCCGACGGATATGACCACGTCCGGATGCTTGATCAGCTGGGTTCGTTCGACCGGTTCTATTGCCGTTGCCATCAGTGTCTGATCCTATGAATTCCCGTACGGAGTCACGCCTCTGGCGCGATATACAAACGCCAGGATCTCCGCAACCGCGCGGTACAGCTCGTTCGGAATCTCCTTGCCGATCTCGACCAGTTTGAAAAGTGTTCTGGCCACGAATTTATGTTCGACGACCGGCACTCCGTGATGTCGAGCCAGCTCACGAATACGTTCAGCGACAAGGCCTGCTCCTTTGGCGACCACAACAGGAGCTCCCATCGTGGCTGTGTCATATTTCAGGGCAACGGCCAAGTGTGTCGGGTTGGTAATCACCACGTCCGCCGTCTTCACGGCGGCCATCATGCGCTTCCTCGTCATCTCCCGCTGAATAGTCCGCACACGACTCTTGATGA
Source organism: Nitrospira sp. (assembly GCA_029194725.1). Taxonomy (GTDB): domain Bacteria; phylum Nitrospirota; class Nitrospiria; order Nitrospirales; family Nitrospiraceae; genus Nitrospira_D. The sequence goes on from JARFXQ010000010.1 coordinate 122,614, forward strand.
GTGGATCGCCTTCCGCAGCCTTGTGTTCCTCCTTGACCTCCTCCTTCGACATCCGCAGGCTTCGTTCCCACTCATAGCGTTGGTACAAGTAGTCGAGCCCGGCCAGAACCGCGATCGCCCCAGCGACGGTCAATCCAACCTTCAGCGAGAGCCGTCCGGTGACTTGGAGGACGGTACCGAGATCGAACTCGATCAACCCCGGAATCTGGAGCACATCATACTGTGCTACCCACAGGCCGATACCGGTCACGATCGCGATCTTGAGCAGCCCCTTCACGAGTTCCATCACCGAACGTAGCGAGAACAAGCGAGAAAGCCCCTTGATCGGGCTGACACGTTCGACGTCCGGTTGAATCGCATTGGCGCGCCACAACAACCCGGTTTGCAGCAGCGACGCAGCGCTCCCCATCACCAGAATGCCCACGACGACCGGAAGACTCAGCGACACCACTGTGATGCCGGCATGGATGACGATCGAGTACACCTGGTCGATCGACATCCCTTCACGGAAGTCCAGCGGGAACGAAAGCGCGAGCCCCTGGCGGGTCATCTCCGTCATCTTCTGAAGGCCGACCGGCAACATGGCCGCCAACAGCCCAATGCCGCTCAAGAGGATGGCTGCGGTGGACAGATCGCGACTGATGGCGATCTGTCCCTTCTTGCGCGCCTCCTCCTTGCGTTTCGGAGTCGCTGGTTCCGTCTTATTACCCCGGTCCTCAGCCATGTCCCAGCGCTTTCATGAGGCCGTTGATCGTGAATTGCAGTTGCTCGATTTCCCGAACAAGCAGCTCCACCACAAACGGGATGGACAATCCCATCACCACCAAACCTCCGGCGATGGTGACGGGAAAACTCAGCACAAACACATTGATCTGACTGACCGCGCGCCCAAGAAGCGCGAGAAGAATATTGATCAGGAGAATGACGACGAGCACGGGCGCTGCCAATTTCAACCCCACCATGAACATGTGCTGAAAGAGACGAAGGATATCGTCTCCCATTTCTCCGGGAAGGGACGCGCCGAACGCCGGAATGGATTCGTAGCTGGAGAGAATCGTGGCGACTAACAGTAGATGTCCGTTCAGCGAGAGAAACGTGAGGGTCGCCAGGAGAGTGAAGTATTGGCCGATGATGGGTGTGTGATCGGACGTCGCCGGGTCGAGTAATTGAACCACACCAAATCCCATCTGCACGCCGATCATCTCTCCCGCAACTTCCAGCGCACTGAAGAATAGTCGGACGGCCAGTCCGATCGTCAAACCGATGGCCATTTCATTGACAAGTCCGGCTGCCAAGGCGACAGGATCATAGGGGACGACGGAAAGCGGGACCAAGGGAGCCAACAGGACTCCCAAGACCAGAACAAGAGCCAGTTTGACTTTCAAAGGAACAGCTCGGCCGCTCAAGACCGGCAATGCAGCCAACAGTCCACCGATACGGGAAATGAGGACCAAGAACCCTTGGAATTCCGGGAGAGCAAGCTGGATGGTCTGCGCCAACGCCATCGTCTCGTACTAGTGGATGTAGTTGGGAATATTCATCAGGAGATTTGCCATGTATGTGGTCATGACGTTCAGCATCCAGGGAAGAAAGAGCAACAGCGCCACAAAAAGGGCCACCACTTTCGGGACAAATGTGAGCGTCGCTTCGTTCAGTTGGGTCATCGCTTGCAGCGCACTGACCGCCAGCCCGATGAACAAACTCAGTCCCAGAATCGGCGATGACACCAGCAATGTCGTTTCCAGCGCCTGCCTGCCCAGTTCTGTCACGAGTTCCGGCGTCATTCAGTCCTCCTCCCTATCAGCACTCGGCCGTCAGTCGTCGGCTTCCCGCAGAGGGCCCACCGCTACTGAAAACTTCGCACCATCGAACCAACGACCAGGTACCAGCCGTCGGCCAAGACGAACAAGATCAACTTGAACGGCAGAGAGATCACGACGGGCGGAAGGAGCATCATGCCCATCGACATGAGAATGCTGGCCACGACCATATCGACGATTAAAAATGGGATGTAGATTAAGAACCCGATTTGGAAGGCAATCCGTAGCTCGCTCAGGATGAAGGCCGGGATGATCGCCTGGGTCGGCACGTCCTCAACCCGGCCCGGTTTCGGCACGTGGCTCAACGTGATAAAGAGTTCGAGATCCTTCTCTCTCACCTGGCGGAGCATAAAGCTCCGCACCGGTTCGATGCCCTTCTTCCAAGCGTCCTCATAAGAGAGCTGCTCGGCCATTAACGGTTGCAGCGCATTGTTGTACACGGCCTGACCCACCGGAGCCATGATGAACATCGTCAAGAACAGCGCCAAAGACAGTAGTACTTGGTTCGGAGGAACTGCCTGCGTTCCCAGCGCTTGCCTGAGAAAGGCCAACACGATCACGATCCTCGTAAAGGACGTCACCATGATGAACAGGGCCGGCGCCAAGGAGAGCACCGTGAGGAGGATCAAGATCTGGATCACCACGGCGGTTTGCTTCGGACCATCTGCGCCGAAATCGATACTCACCGAGGGGCCGACCGCCACCGCTTCAGAGGGCGGTATGACAAGCAGTGCCATCGCTCCGACGATGATCACCGGCAATAGACGAGGACGAGACTCCTGTTTATCGACCATGAAGTCCCTTGTCGTGATGAAAGATGCCGAGCGGTAGGCGTCGAAACCAGGCGGCAAAGCCGTCCCGCGAGACCGGCGCCGTTTCGGTGGGTGACTTCTCGCCGGTGAGAGCGAGTAATTCACGCAATTCGGCGGAATCACCGATGCGCCCCAACGAGACAAGATCGGTCGGGGTCGTCCCCACGATCAGATATTCTCCAGCAACCGACACGAGGGCAATTGTCTTGCGCGGGGCGATGTAGCTGCTGGCTAAGACACGAACCAGGGGACGTCCGCCGGCGATCCCCAACCGATGCCCCATCAAGCGACGGACCGTCACAGCGACGATCCCCATCAACACCAACACGATGGCCAGGGCTGAGGCGGTGCGGAATAGGCTGTCCCACAGATCAATCACGGCCTCTCCCTCGGATCCTTCAGCGAAGTTGCTGCACCCGTTCCGCCGCACTGACCACATCGGTCAAACGAATGCCGAATTTCTCATTAACGACCACCACTTCGCCGCGCGCGACCAGTTTGTTATTCACCATCACTTCCATCGGCTCGCCCGCCAGCTTATCCAGCTCAATCACGGAACCTTGGGCCAGTTGCAAGAGATCCCGAATGGCCATCTTGGCGGATCCGACATACACGGTGACGCTCATTGGAATATCCAGGATAAAATCGATGTTCTTCGGCGCTCCTCCCGTCTCCGCCTGTTGAACAGGCGGAAATGAGGCAGGTTGCGGGGATTGGCTCCCGGTCATCTGCGATTCGGCACGAATTGCGGAATCCGATTCGGTCATGGTCACTCTCTCGACTAGTTCAATACTCTAGTCACGCGGCACGCGTGATTGCCCTTGTAGATTCCTGGGCTACCTTGAAATTTGTGATATCCCTCAACATAGCAATCGAGAAGGTCTCCCGGGTGCTGATCGAGCACAATCACGTCACCGGGGGCAAAATTCATGACATCCTTTACCGTGACGGTCGCGGTTCCCAGCCGTACCGCTATCGGAAGCGGACAGTCTTGTAATCGCTCTCGGAATCGAAGATTCCACTCGCCGTTTTGATCAACCTGATCGGACACGAGACCGGAATAGAGTTTCTCTTTGATCGGCTCGAGCATGCTGTAGGGATAGACGATGTACAGTTCGCTGTCCCTTTCTCCCACGAGGACCTGCAGCGTGACGACGACCACAATTTCGGATGAGGTCACCACCATCGTGAACTGCGGATTGCTCTCAGAGCGCACATACTCCACCTTGACCGGCACGACGGCCTGCCACGCTTTTTCCAGATCGGCAAGCGAGTGCAGCAGCAGTTTCTTGATGATCCTGAGTTGAACCGGCGTAAAGTCCCGCCCCTCCGGCTTCACCTGGGTCTGACCTTTTCCTCCAAAAAAATAGTCCACGACCAAGTACACAAGGAACGCGTCCATCACAAAGAGGGCGCTGCCTCGTAACGGAGACATGTGAAACACGTTCAACGATGAGGGCATCGGAACCTTCTTCAGAAACTCGCCGAACTTGATCACCTGCGTTCCGACGACGGCAAACTCAATGACCTCTCGAAACATGCTGGTCCAGACGACTGATTGGCGACGAATGAATCGATCGTTGATCATCTCCATGGTCGGCATCCGCCCGCGGATGATCCGTTCCTGGTTGAACAGGTCGTATCCCCTGACACCCTTTGCGTCCGGAACAGCTTCCTTCGGAGCCGTCTCCACTTCGCCTGAGACGACGCCCTTTAAGAGCGCATCGATTTCGTCCTGTGAGAGAATCTTGTCCATAGTGCCGCTGTTACTGAACGACGAATTCCGTGAAATAGACCGATCGGACGCCGGGTTTCTTCAGGAGGCCGTTGATGCGTTGTGAAATTTCATCGCGCAGCTGGAATTTTCCCTGGGTCGTTCTGATCGCATTGACGTCCTTGCTGCTGAGCAGAACGAGGATGGCATCTCGCATCTGAGGGATGCGGGCGGACAGGTCGGCAGCGCCGGCTTCACTGTCCACTTCAAGTTTGAGAGTCAGCTTCAAATACCGAACGTCGGACGTGTCGGCGAGGTTGACGATGAAGGGGTCCAAGTCGAACATGACGCCCGGCGCAGAGGCCTGACCATGTTTTCCGCCGGCCTCGCTCTTGGAGTCTGCCTTTGCCTCAACCTCGGCCTTCTGCTCTTCTGAGTTTTCGGCGCCTTTGCTTGCTCCTCCCAGAAACTTGACCGCCACAAACGCTCCCCCGACCCCGAACACCAAGGCAACAACCGAGACGATAATGAGCAGTTTGATGGGAAACACCGGAGCGGGGGCCGCTGCTGAACCTTTTTCATCGACTGCGGCTGCATCTGCCATAGCTCCTCCTCGACTGGCTCACTGGCCCGGTGCGGAGACTGCAATGCATATGCCACTATGTCACTGAAACCTCTGGTCAAAAGAGATCGTGAATCAACGCACTTGGCGCCTATCCAATTCACAACTGGCCTGAAGGGCATGGGAAATAGCTCGCTGTCAGGCGACCCCTTGACAGTCTAGTCAATAATCTGACGTGGGAGCTGGGAAAGGTCTGACAGTGGAGGGGTGTTGGTCTGGGGATGGGAGGGAGGTCGGGCTGGGTCTAAGGCAACAGTCCCAGCCCGATTTCGAATCAAGGAACTATCGTTTCAGATTCACCAATTCCTGGAGAACCTCATCGGATGTCGTGATCACTCTCGAATTCGCCTGAAACCCTCTCTGTGCCGCAATCATGTCGATAAAGCTTTCCCCGAGATCCACGTTCGACAGTTCAAGCGTGCTGGAAAGAATTCGTCCGAGGCCCGCAGACGTTGCAGGACCGACCAGCGGTTGTCCGGAGGTACCAGATTCGGCAAAAGTATTCTTGCCGGTCCGGACGAGTCCGAGAGGATCCGGGAATCGAGCAAGAGCCAGTTGAGCCAACGGACGAACCTGCCCGTTGGAGAATCGTCCGTTGATGATTCCATTGGTTTCCACAGAGAAGGATTGCAGCGCGCCGGCGCCGAACCCATCTTGAGTCTGCTGAACCAGGCCGGATGCCGCTCCGAATTGCGTGCTGAGATCGACTCCCGCACCTCCGTCCGTCGTCACACTGCTGCCGAAATTGAATGCCACCGACTGATCGGCCGTCGCACCGACAAAGTCGATTTGCCCCTGCCCCACCAGGGCTCCGGCGACTCCGGCGGCGGTGCCGCTGTCATAGCTCGTGACCACGCTCTCGGTGTCAAGAGCACCAGAGGTCGTAAAGGTCAGAGTCCCGGAAGCCAAGCGCACGATGCCGAGTGATGCATTGATGTTGGATGCATGATAATTCGCCGTGACGACTTCGTTAGTGCTGCCGACGATGTTGTAGTCCCATGTGTTTGCCGCAGTCTTGGAAAAATACGTGGTGAGCAAATGAGGGTTCCCAAGCGAATCGTAGACGGTGAGCGATGTAGAAAACTGGGATGTCCCGTTCGGATCCGCGAGGGAGAAGGTGCTCGTCAAGGACTGTGAGTTGAGATTGGCGCCGATATCGACGGTCGTCGTCGGATTCGGCGGAGCGGTTGTCGAGGGTAACGTCATGCCTCCGATGCTGGCCGTAATCAGCCCGCTGGTGTTGACTTGGTAGCCCTGGAGGAAGAAGCCGCTTGGGTCGACGATGCGACTTTGGGAATCCAAATGAAACTGCCCCGCCCGAGAATAGAAACTCCCGCCGTTTGCATCCCGGAGAAGGAAAAAGCCGTTACCATCAATCGCCAGATCCAGTCCGTTACTGGTGGTGCTGAGCGAACCTTGGCTGAAGTTCCCTTGCACTCCGTTGAGCGCCACCCCCAAACCGGTTTGGATCGCGCCACCCGCTCCTCCCAGCGAGGAACTGATCAGGTCGGCGAATACGGAGCGGCTGGATTTGAACCCGACCGTACTCAGGTTGGCAATGTTGTTCCCCACGACCGATAGCGCGTTCCCGTTCGCGTTGAGCCCACTGACGCCCGTAAAAAGCGACGACAGAATTCCCATGATTACAACCCTCCTCTGTATTTACCGCAACTCGACGATATCAGACGGGTCGATGGCCAAATCGCCGACAAGAAGTTTGGCTTGCCCCTCTTCCATACGTATGCCGGAAACAGTGAGTGACGCACGCCCTTCCACCCCCACAGGCTTTCCTTCCGAATCCATGGCGGAGATGACATAGCGGTACATCCCCTTGGGCATAAGACTTCCATTCTGGTTCATTCCATCCCACTCGGCCGTATGAGGTCCTGCCGGTCGATCGCGGTATTCCAGACTCCGCACGGTTTGACCCTGTTGATCCTGAATATTGACCAGAACTTTTGCGGCATTCTTGTCCAATGTGTATCCGAATTGAGCGGGACCATCGGCGAGTTGCACCATCGTTTGCCCGATGGTGATCGTGCGGCCGATCATGGGCAGCAACGTGAACTGCAACGAGGCGGTCTGCGCATCGAGGCTCTTCTGAAGCAGCTGCGCCTGTTTCGCGGTCTGTTCCAACTGACTGAATTGTGCCAGCTGCGAAACAAATTCGGTATTGTCGGTGGGCTTTAAGGGATCCTGGTTCTTTAGTTGCGTGACGAGCAATTTGAGAAAATCGTCCTGCCCCAACTGTCGAGGGCCCGTTTTTTCCGGCGTCGGCGGTGTTCCGGTCGAAGTGATTTGCGATACATCAACCATTTGCCTCGTCTCCTTTGCTGTCTAGGCCACTAGATTCAATAGGCCATGGAGCGACACTCGCGGTTCGTCCTGCCTGTCGCGGTGACCATGCTCATGCTCCATTCCATATGAGTCTTGATTCCATGCCTGACCCTGCTCCTGAAACTGGCCCTGCTGGAACGAACGACCGGCATTCTGACGATCGATGTCCACACGGAACTGTCCCATGTCCAAGCCGTTCGCCTGAAACGCCGCCTGAAGACGGTCCTGTCCATTGATGAGGAATTGTCCCACCTCAGGTCGGTCGGTCGACAAATGCGTATGGACCACGTCGTTCGCCATTGCCACGCGAATATTCACGTGACCCAGGTCTGGCTGTGTCACATCAAACACGACTGACCGCGCCATCACCTGTGCGGTTTTGTCCGTGGGATCATGGCCAGGCATGGCGGGCTGTGTATGATTCACGAAAGGGGCGGTCGGAGGCGGTGTCATTGGACTGGGAACTGATTGGCTATGGACTCCGGCCACAACTGTCCCGGTAGATTGTCCATTTACAACTTGAGGGTCAACACCCGCTGCCTGCAGAAATTTACTGTCAGTGTGGTCAGGTTGTAGGCCGTTTCGATCCGCCCACAACGAATTGAAATGCTCTCCCGCATCGAAGGTCGCTTGCTGCCCCTGCGGCAAAACCCAGCTTGTCCTCATTCCAGCGTCCTGATCGTCGCTAAGGGATTGCCCATACCAGTTCATCTGAGTCGGAGCAGCACGGTCGGCCTGTGCACCATCTCGTACAACGGAATCGGTCTTATGAATTTCTGGCTTGCCATCAACTAGCCCCGCCAGGAGCTGGACATGAGCGGCTCGACTCACCATCGCCTCGGGTTGTGGAACTGTCGATCCTGGCTGTGAGTCCAGAGGCACTGAACGAACTGCTGCATGATTCATGATCTCTGTACCAGCATCATCGACAACCATGTGGGGCTCCGGTTTAACGACTGGAGCAGCGTGCGGATCGCTTCTGGCGGGAATCACCGGAGCATCTGATGCATGAGTTGCCGAATCATGCTGAGAACTCCGTTCATTGCCAGGAGGAGAGTGGTTTCCAGCAGAATTGGATGGCTGCATAGGAGGATTCGCAGCCCTAGACAATATCAACGAAGACGTTGAAGAACTCTCGTCTGCCTCGGCCTTCCGCTCAGACACTTGATCCCCCTTAGAGAGGTGATCCTCTCCTTTCATGCGAACATTGGTCTGGCCATTCGCCTGGACCAATACCTCATGTGCAGCCGGCGATAGGAGAGGCGCGGGCGCCGGTCCTTGAGAATCAGCACTCGCGTTATTCGGTTCGTCCGTAGATTCGCGAGCTTTCTTTGAATCTTCAGCGACCCTATTCTCATCGTCGCCGGATCTGTTTTTATCTGAGGCCTGAGCCTGAGCAGGTGATGCCTCAGTACGCTGATTCTGAGTCGAGGAAAGATTCAGACCTTTCGTTTCCTTTGAGCGCGGATTACGATCAGACTTGTTCGTTGCCAGCCCATCATCTGCTTCGCGCGTCTCCGCTCTCCTCTCTTCTCCGCGAGCTCCGTGGAGAACAGCGGAAAAACTTCTCCGACCAGCGCTGGAACTGTGAGCAGTAGTTACCCGAGCCGTTCTTACTCCCCCATCTACAGGGGATCCAGATGGATGGGGGACTGTATCAGTAAGGAGAAAGTCCACGTAGCCGGTCCTTGTGTGATCCGGCGGAGAGGAAATACAAGCCTCATGCCAATCGAGCGGCTTATAACGTCGCAGGGAATCAGGCCTGTTGCTGTGAGAATCCTTGCAGCTTTGTCACGAACGAGGAAAACTTTACAGGGTGGTAGGCAAAACTAACCACTGAACGTCGAAACAGTCCAGTTACAGCGGAGTTTTTACCTGTGGGGAGGGATGTTTCTTGGTGCGATCTTCCGGCTGCCTGAATTGGAAATGCCAATCATATTGACCGGATTCTGGGGATGAGCCGAACCATCCTTCGGCTGTGAAATGCTGATCGGACTTCGACTTACCCTCTGGATAGAATTTGAACCGCAAGCGCTTCCCTTGATCTCCCTTCGTGTCATCGGAGTGAAGGTTTCCTGAAATTTCTACGTGGTCTTCAAGTCTATCGAGTGCTTGATTCAGCAGCGAACGGAGCGCAGCGGCGGTCAGCGCCTGATTGAAGGGTTGGTCAGGGTCGAACGATTCCGCTTCAGCCGCCCAGACCGGAGTGCCCAGGCAGCTCAGGAAGAAGGCGACTACGCAAGCTCGTATCATAGGAACACTGTAATCCCACGGCATGACATGGTCAAGCCTTCCATAATACTTGTTCGCCTTCGTCATGCACAATTCAAGATCTAAGGAAGGTCTGATTTATTCAAAGTTCCAACAAACAATCAGCTCAATTCCTCGTGTTTTGAGTACCAACTGACTAAAATCAGGAATTAATCAGACCTTCCCTAATATCAGCTTCTCACTTCGTCTGTTTGATTTCACGTCAGTGACAGCGGCAGCGGCAGATCAGACTGATGGTGATGTCTGGTGAGATGAAGCACCGACCACTCCGCATCAAACGTAATCTCATCCTTCAAGAGTTCACGGAGGCGGGTGAACGGTGGGGTCAAGGAGCTGCGGAGTCTCAAGAGTGGCCGGCGAAACATCAGGCAGGTCCGTTTGAACGAAACGAGGATCCTGTTGCTTGATTGAGCAACCTTGAAGGAGGATAATTCAACTGAGTGAGGTCGACTCATGCCGGTATCGCGAACTAGAATCGGGTTTTTGGTCGGCAGTATTGCCGCCCTGATAGTTGGATTGATGGTTCTCCATCTCTCCACGGAAATTGCAAAATCTTTCCTGTCGGTGTTCCCTCCACAAATAGTTATTCGCGTCGTGAGCGTGGCTCTGATCGGGCTGCCCATTTGGTACCTTCTCCAACGTCGTGAGCGTGAAGAGGAGATCCAGCGGCTCGATGAAGGTTGGGCAGAGCGCTTACATGCACGAAGCGAAGAGCTGCTGGCTGTCAATAACGCGCTCGTCAGCGAGGTGTCGAAACGAATCGATACGGAACAATCGCTCGAAGCCAACCGTCGGGATCTCCGCTTGCTTGCCTCGCAGCTTCTTCGCCTCCAGGAGGAAGAGCGACGGCGGATTTCACGCGATCTGCACGACGACATCAATCAACGCCTGGCGCTCCTGTCGATCGACATCGAAATGTTGGGACAACAGCTTTCCGACGCCCCCGTCCGTACGGTCAGCACGGTGCACGCGATTCAGGACCGTCTCGCCGAGCTTTCCGACGATGTTCGTCGCTTGGCCCACCAGTTTCATCCATCCATCCTTGACGACTTGGGTGTCTCGATCGCACTCCGGCGTCTGGTCGATGACTTTCAAGCCCGTACGGGCATTGCCGCCCGGTTCCTAGGCAAAGACATCCCTTCACACGTGGCGAAGGACAGTGCCACCTGCTTGTACCGCGTGGCACAGGAAGGCTTAGCAAACATTTCCCGCCATGCCAAGGCCAAGAACATTCTCGTTGAGCTCCGGCGATTGCGAAACGGCCTGCAGCTGACGATACGCGATGATGGAGTGGGGTTTGACCTGAATCAGGACGATGGTCTGCGGGGAAGCCTCGGCTTGTTGAGCATGCGGGAGCGCGTTTCGCTGGTTGCCGGGACCCTGGAGATCCAATCGACACCGGGCGAAGGGACAGGAGTCTGTGCTTGGGTACCCTTAAAGCAGGAGCGTACATGAACAAGCCTCTTCAAACGATCGGTCTGGTCAGAACTGTCCTTGGTCATTGAGGCGGTGAGGAACGGCAATTATTACATCACTTCTTCGATCGCAAAAGAGCTTGTTCAATCCGCGATCTCCAAAACGGAGCGGAGCATCGGCCGACAGAATCGCTTATCGATGCGACAGCGAGAGACCCTCCAATTAATGGCCGAGGGTCTGACTCTCAAGGAAATCGCTCAAGGCTGGGTCTTTCTCCAAAGACGGTCGAGTATCATAAGGCAAAGCTGATGGAACAGCTGGGCTTCCATACGACGGCTGAACCGACAAAGTACGCGCTGGCCCACGGCCCCACCCCCTCATCCGAATAGCTTCAAAATCTTTTCCATTCCCTTCCCATCCTTCCCGTGGAATTTCCTTTTGTATTTTAGGCAAGTGCCTTATGGCACACGAAATGGTTTCTTGCTACGTATGAGACAGGGTGGCCGGTCTTTAACGAACTGAGCATGGTTCAGCGCAGAGACCTGACACAATGCTTGTCGTCGATACCTCCAATACTGCGGCCACGACTCCCCTCTATTCTCCTGAATGCCAAAAGCTGCGGCCTATCTGTCTCACACAGAGAGCGGTGTATGCAGATATAACGCTATTGCATAGTCTCACCGCACCATGAGCCGGCTCAGCGGGGGGATCATCTGGTGGCGATCCAACGGAGCAACATAATCTCAGCAGACGAGCAACCAAGCCTACCCTGTTCTATTGAGCGAGTCTTCGTATGACGACAGGGGATTATCCAGAGACCCGCTACCTCGGATGGCACTTCCTCCTCCTCAACTTCGTGCTGAGCCTCGGCTACATCGTGGTATTCTTCTCCGGCTCGTACGTGCTGATGGAGCCGTACGCGGCAGGAGACTTGGGCGGTGTGAGGGTCAGTTTCGGAGGGTGGGCACAATCGACTTTCCTGACCGCCCTGGCCCTGGGCTTTCCCCTTGCCCGCTGGCTCTCCGACCGCTATGGAGAACCTCGTGTTTTTTGCGGTGCCTTCCTCGCCTACGCTGTGGCCTCGATATTCTGCGCGACATCCGACGGCATTGTCGGCTTCGTGTCGGCTCGCATCCTGCTCGGT
>JARFXQ010000011.1 GCA_029194725.1 Nitrospira sp.
AGATCGGACGCATTCGCTATACCGGCGACAAAGAGCAACTCTCTGAGGACGTTCCTCTCCAGTCCGTGGAGGAAATTCTTGCGCGTCGAAGGGGCGGAGACTTACTCCCATACTTAATCGAGAAATTTGCCGTTTTTTCGGGCATCAGTGGCGTACAGCCAAAAATCCTCGTACGCGATGAGCAAGCATCAGTGCCCTTGAAGCTCGCCGAAACCCGTCTCTCTCAAAGTTACCGTGGCGCTACTCACATCGTGAAATTATGGGAGCCACACGAGTACCCACAGCTCGCGGCTAACGAGTATTTTTGCCTCAGAGCAGCAGAGAAGTGCGGGCTTGAAGTGCCTCCATACCGGCTGTCCGAAGACGCCATGGCCCTCGTTATTGACCGCTTCGATCTACGACCGGACGGGACCTATCGTGGCTTCGAGGATTTTTGTGTGCTGAACGCCCGAAGGACGGATGAAAAGTATAAGGGGAGCTACGAAACCTCAATCATGAAACGGCTTCAAGAATTTGCGAACTCCACACATGTACATGAAGATGTAGAGAAGCTCTTTGCCCTGATTGCACTGAACTGCGCGCTCCGCAATGGAGACGCACATTTGAAGAATTTCGCCATTGTCTATGAGGATGTTCGCCTGGAAGCGAGAATTGCGCCGGCCTACGATCTTGTCACCACTACCGTGTACCTTCCCAAAGATACGATGGCGCTGACTCTCAACGGAACGACCAGATGGCCGAATGCCAAGGAACTCAGAAGGCTCGGGGAGACGCGCATGTCATCCACTCCCTCGAAAGTCAAAGGGATTCTTGCTCGGATAGAGCAGGCGATGGCAGACACCCTGGTTGAAATTCGCCTCTATGCGAAGGAACATCCTGACTTTGCAGAGACAGGAAATCGCATGATCACGGAATGGGAGAATGGCATGGCCCTTTCTCTCAGGCTTGTTTAACAACTCAGCATCCACATCTGGTCGCGCATATACTATGCGGCCAATCCGGGTCGCTGGCTCCATACCACACTTCGTGTGAACCGCCGACTATTCATTGTAGTATCGTAACTGGGGGTCGGCGGATAAACGCCACCAGTGGTCTTGACTCCAAAGAATAGTGCTTGCGCGTTCCCACGGCTCACCAGGCGAAGCCCATCCCCTTTGACGCCGCCGGATAAACAGCTTCGATTGACCTGATTCTATCCGCACTTCGTGAGGGCCGCCGGTCTATTCATTGTTTAGTAGTGATGATGACCGGCGGATAGACACCACCAGTAGCCTCATTATCCTGTAGTCACCAAAAAAGACTCCCGGTACCTATTCATTGGTTCAGCATCAATCATGTTGGTAGCCAGGTGGTAGCAGGTCTCTCTAAACTAGTGTCCTTTCAGGGGTTTTCAAGGGGCAGCAAACTAGGAAATGGCAGGTCAAGATCTCTGGTCTTGATAATCTTGCCGTCCCTCTATAAACATCATTGGCGAAGTCTTCTGAGGTCATTGTGATTACGAAAGAGCAAATTCTCGCAGACATTCGGCGTCTCGGAAAACAACGTGGAGGACATATAAGCCTGGATGCTTTTCTAGCGGCCACAGGCATGAAAGAACACCACCTACTTGGCAAGTTTTGGGCGAGGTGGAATGACGCCATCACTGAAGCGGGACTCCAAACCATGGAATTTGCTCGTCCAAGAACGGAGGAGGAAACCGTCATTGAAGCCTTTGCCCACCTCATTGAGACGCTGAAGAAGTGGCCCACCCAAACTGAGTTGCTCCTAGAGCGCAGTCGCAATGAATCCTTTCCGAGCATCAAGATCTTGCGCCGAGTGCGGAATATGCCTGATTTTGTCTCTAAACTCTCCGCGTACTACACCGAGCACGAGAATCTTTCCATCGCGGCGAAGATTGCAGCCCAGCGAATTGAAGCAGAAGAGATTGAACCTCGGCTTGATCACCATGCTCCTATCAATGGCTACGTTTATATGCTGCGGTCTGGGCGTCGGTATAAAATTGGCCACACCACATCCCCTTCTCGGCGTCATCGTGAAGTACGGCTTGATTTGCCTGATCCCACCATTCTTGTTCATGCGATCCCAACAGATGATCCCGCTGGAATTGAGTCCTACTGGCATCTTCGGTTTAGCTCCAAGCGCGTTCGGGATACTGAATTCTTTACGCTTGATGCGTCCGATGTTGCCGCGTTCAAACGTCGGAAATATCAATAGATTCGACATCTGCATCTCCCTCACCGTCTGCTACTACGCTGCTACCAGCACCGGACAAACCGGCCCCCTTTCGCCCCATGTCGGAGGAATCCTGAATTGTGTTTTCTTGTGGGGTTAGGTTGTCCGAGGTAGGGCTATCTGAATTTTGTAAACTGCAGGTCGCACGTTCAATCCGGGTCGCCAGTGAGAACGGGCTAGGTGGTTGTTAAGGAATTCGCCCCTGTTGAGTGTAGTGCTTGAACGCACCTTGGATTTCAACTGCGGAATCCAGGATTATTGACGCGGGTCTATGACACGAGTCGTCGCAGGTCTGTCCTACCAGGCAGTCTTCACGGCGTATTGTGTGATCAACGGATCGGGCGTGAGCAGGGTGAGTTCATGGTGGATGGTTTGGCAGATCAACATGCGATCGAACGGGTCGCGATGAAGCGCGGGTAGGCGAGGAAGATAGAACACCGCCTGTTCCTCCAGCGGCAGTTTGGCTATTTGATGGCGTTCACGCTGCTCGGGGATGAAGCGTTCCGGAGCTTCCGGCAGGTGAAGCTTGTCCAGACTGAACTTCACCACCATTTCCCACACGGAGACGGTACTAAGATAGGCCTCATTGACAGGGTCAGTGAAGAGTTCTCGTGCCTTGTTCGAGAGCGCAGGATCGTCTGTAATCAGCCACAAGAAGGTGCAGGTATCCAGGAGAAGCTTCATGTCGCTTTGCCAGAAAAGGCATCGACGACATCGTCGGGCAGAGATTCAAAGAACGCTTTGGGAACAGAAAACTGCCCTTTGGCCAATCCGATGGGACGCTTACCGGTAAGTGGCGACGGTAAGAGGCGTATTTCTGCGATCGGTTGATTGCGGTTACACAAAATGATCGGTTCGCCCTTTTTCTTGAGTTTAGTCAGGTAATAGGACAGATGGGTTTTGGCTTCGTGAACATTGATGCGAATCATGGCCATATAGTAGGCCAACAATAAGACTAAGTCAACATTGCCCAACTAAGATCCGTATGATTTTTCTGGTGATTCCTGGCCGTTGTGCTTGCGACAGGATTCAATTTATCAGGTCACCCGCACCACGACTTTCCCCATCGGCCCCTGT
Organism: Nitrospira sp.; assembly: GCA_029194725.1. GTDB lineage: Bacteria > Nitrospirota > Nitrospiria > Nitrospirales > Nitrospiraceae > Nitrospira_D. The sequence continues at coordinate 3,310 of JARFXQ010000011.1, forward strand.
GCCAACCGTGCGAATCCTTTCTTGACCTCCTCGAATGAAACGACGCTGTCGACCTGTGGCCGTTGTCCCGCAGCATTTAGGCGATCGACAATCTCCTTCCACGTACCCTGGGCCGCTTGAGCCGTATAGTCCCCAACTGCGACACCGCCCATGCGAATGCGACGAAACAATAACGTCGCGGTATTGAACTCCGGGACCGACCCTCCACTCCTTCCGACGATGCTGATCTTTCCGCCATACCCGAGAAGGGCGATGACTTGAGGTAAGAGTTTCCCGCCAACGCAGTCCACGGCCAGCTCCACCTTCTTCGGACTGATCGAAGCAGCTATGGACTTCACGAGGCTCCTGTCCTCCGGATCGAACGCGAAGTCAGCGCCAAGCGCCTTCAACGTGACTCGCTTCTCTGGATCGCGTGATAACCCTACGACGATCAGATGCATCGATTTCCCGAGCAGCACGGAAGCAACACCGACTCCACCTGATGCTCCGGTTATGAGGAGGACGGATTTTTCCGGTGGAGGGGCAGGAGGGTCACTCCACTGGGTCAATGCCTGCCAGGCGGTTAAGAAGACCAGCGGGGCACCGGCCATTTCTTCGAGAGACCAGCCTGCAGGGATTCGAGCCACGCTTTCAGCAGGGACGAGGACTTTCTCGGCCAGTGTTCCAGGCTTTTCCACTCCCGCGTCACAGCGAAGAATCCCGACTGTTTCACCTGCGCGGATGTCTGCCACGCGCAATCCAACGGCTTCGACATCGCCCACGCCATCACGCCCAAGAATATGCGGCAGAGCTGGTTTGGCCGGATAGAGTCCTTGCGCAAGAAACGCATCAGCTGGATTGAGCGCGGCATATCTTACTTTTAGCCGCACCTCGGTCGGGCCTGGTTGAGGATCCGGGACCTCGCCAAGCTGCAACTGTTCAACTCCGTCATAGGAGCCCATCAACCAGACGCGCATAGACTCACCCCCTCTTGGGGAGGCCCCGTGGCGGTCACAGTCATTACCCATGCGTCCGCAATGATATTACAACACACGCAACAACTGTGGCGCATAGACAATGAAGCGATTCTCAGCTAGGCTACGGTCTGAGTGGAGACCCTGGGAGCGTGAAATGAGCGAGGAAGCCAACACAGAAGCAGTGTCGAGGTTGAGAGAACTCGCCCAGCGTTTCAGGGTTCGCTTGATCCTCCAGTTTGGATCAACGGTCACAGGAACAACCCATGATCGCAGCAATCTGGACCTGGCGGTTCAATTTGAGTCCTCTCACGCGTCGTTTCAGACCGTTCTGGAGATGCAAGAGGCCTTGCAGGCGCGGTTCCCTGGATCGAAAATAGATTTGGCTATCCTCAATCGGGCGGACCCCCTCTTCCTCAAGAAAATCGTTGAGTCCTGCCGGATCCTGTTCGGGATGCCCCAAGACCTCGCCCGTCTGCGCCTCCATGCCTTCAAAGCGCACCAAGACTTTCGGCCTTACTTGGAATTGGAGCGCCGGCATGTCGCCCGGCGATTGTCAGCGCTGGTCGCGGAGCCTTCCCGCTCATGATCGACCGCGAGCTTATCATCAGAAAGATGAGCCTCATTCTCGAAGACGTAGCCGCGATGACCAGGCTGTCCCGATTGTCACGCGCGCAGTACTTGGAGGATTCCACCAATGAAACCCTGGCCGAGCGGTATCTCGAACGGGCCATCGGCCGCATGATCGACATCAATTTCCATCTGATCACCGAGTCCGGTCACGCGCCGCCCAAGGACTATCACGAATCCTTTATACGCCTTGGCAGGCTCGACGTGATGACGTCCGATCTTGCCAAGGAGACGGCCATGGCCGCCGGGCTCCGCAACCGGATTGTGCACGAATACGATGACATCGATCCTGAGCGAGTGTATGAAGCCTTGCCTATCGCGATCCGCCGGATTCCCCTGTATTTGAACCACATTCAGCGCTTCATTGAGAAGTTGCCCAGAGGTGACGAGCCGAAGACCTGAAAAGAGAGGATACCGACGACACGCTCAAAGGATTGAGGACGGCCTCTGTCTATTTGTCTCGGATTGGTGCTAGCGGATGCTGGGGTCATGGCATGATGTTGCACCTTGCCCTCTGTTCACGCGTCGATCGAGTCAGACCCACTCACCAGGGAACAGCAACAAGCCATGGTGCAGTGTCAGGTCAGGCCGTGACCCGCTTTCTCGATTCGTGCCGTAGTTCGCAACTGGGGTTTGATTTGAGCGTGTTGCGTGGCAGATGAGGGTGATTGCCCATCGGACAATAGACAGCGTACCGCCTCCACTGTTAGAGGATTTCGTGACCGAAGAACGTCAGGAAATGCTGTTGTCGGTCTCGTCATGAAAGAGCGGCGGCTGCTCCTTGCCGTGGGCTGTATCGTGATAGAGGGCGTGAGGATATTCAAATCCCAGTTGGCGAGCCATGAGCGCGGAGCATAGGTGGGTACAGTGCAAAGTCAGGCAATGATCTCATCTGTTCACTAGGTGAAGCTCTGAAAGGCGAAAAGGTTCCTGTTGAGAGCCCTTTCAGGCAAAGAGTTGTGAAGATATCAGAGTTTGTCTCCCGGCCCCACAGATCACAGGGACCCTGTTCTGGTAAGTTCCAATGAAAATCGACGAATCTACATTGAGCGATTACTTTGCATGCCGATACAAGATCGCCTCCGTCGAGGAAATCAAGACAACGAATCCTTACAAATTCGGAACGACAGACTATTGCGTACCTGAGTTCGACTACATCAATAAATGCGCATATTTCGACTATCAAAGGAACACAATTTCTCTCTCAAGAGAGTCGAGAAAATGCAGGTTGAAGATGATGAGGTCTCACCGACAAAGACGAACGTATCGGGTTAATAAGACTGTGGTTCTCAGACCGGCCACGAGGTGTATTTCTTGCGGGAGTAACAGTCTGTATAAGCACGGCAGATACAAAAAGACCGTGTTCGATCTGAAATTCTCTAAATTCGGAGTTCGGAGATACGTCGTCCGATACGTCGCCCCACGAATGAGATGTCGTTCCTGTAAAAAGGCGTTTGTCCCCGGTAGGTTCCTGCAAATCAGATCGAGGTATGGCCATGGCTTTTCCTCTTGGGTGATTTATCAACATGTGGCAACGCGACAGAGTCTTAAAAAGGTTGCTGAGGTTTTGGACGGGCTATTTGGCTATTCAGTCAGTATGGGTAGCCTGGCCCATATAAAGAGAGCAATGGCGAACAAGTACGCGAACACCTATCGGCTGTTGATCAGGAAAATCAAAAACGGCGATCTCGTTCACGTTGATGAAACCGCTGTGAGCATCAAGGGGACTAAGGCCTATATCTGGGTATTCACTAACCTGGACGAGGTCGTCTACTTTTACTCCGATAGCAGAGAAGGACAACTGTTGAAGGATGTTCTTCACGAGTTCAAGGGAGTTTTGATTTCGGACTTCTATTCAGCCTACGATTCAATCGACTGTCGGCAACAAAAGTGCCTCATTCATCTTATCCGTGACATGAATGACGATTATCATAAAAACCAGTTCGATCCTGAGCTCACAGGAATCGTGCTGGGCTTTGCTCGCCTACTTCGCTCGATGGTTGGAACAGTAGATAGGTTCGGTTTGAAACAGAAACGGTTGAAAAAGCATATTGCAGAGGCGGAAAGATTCCTAGATCAGGTGTGTGACGGCGACCTTAGGTCAGAGATTGCATGCCGATATCAAAGGAGATTTCGGAAGAACCGAGAAAAGTTATTCGAATTTCTTCACCATGACAATGTGCCTTGGAATAATAATGCCGCCGAACATGCCGTGAAGGCGTTTGCTTTGTATAGAGCGATTACCGATGGGGTGTTTTCACGGGATGGAATCAAGCGATATCTGATCTTCCTCAGCATCTATCAGACCTGTGGGCTCAAGGACATCGACTTCTTGAAGTTTCTTCTCACGAAGAGAAAAAACAGTGATGCTTACGTACCTACACTATGAGGAAGTCGTTTGCGCAAAGGGGCGCTCTGTTTTTAAAGGATGAAAACCAACTGCCTCCCTCCTAAACCCCGTACGACAGCGGATCTCATCGGCAAGTCCAAACGCAAGATTCGCAAGAGCGAAACAGATGGGGTCATCGGAAACATCTGGAGTCAATGCTCCCAACTCCACAGCTGATCGGCTCAGTCAGATTGCTTTTCGCTCGCTTTCCTCCCAGCTAATGAGAGAGTTCTTCTCTCGTCTCACGTAGTCTTGAAGCTCACGTCGTATGATTCCATGATTGAGCGCAGCGTATCGACCGCTGAGGGATTTTTCCCCAACCGCCGCCACCACGGTATCCTGATTGCGGATCAGTTCTCTGATGTGCTGTTCGATACGTTGCTTGGCTTCTCGGAAAGTTTCTTCTGCCAGGTCCCACACTTCCGGTAGCCCGGCGGTCCGTTCCTGGGCTTCGGCATAGAGTGCCGTCGCTGCGATCACTAGAAGATCTTCACCGACCATCTCGATCCGATTTTGTCGGCCTTGATCGTCTCGAAGCGCCTGCCGATGGAGGAGCATCGCATAGAAGATCGTTCGTGCCAGGCGACGACTCGCACGTTCGACGAACAGCAATTGAGAGCGGACTTTTGGATGTTTGAACTCCGAGCCGGAGGGCAATCTGCCACCTGCCCATTGGCTTCTGAACCAAGGAATGTAGAATTTTGAGAGTTGCCACAACTCGGTCAGCTGGCGACCAGCCGTGGCCTGTTCGTCGAAGAGATGTCTCGTCCGCTGAAGATGCATGTCGAGCCCCTCGCGCGCGACGAACGGCCTTAAGATATCGGTGGCGCCTTCTCCGATTCGGTACATCTCCGCGTCGCGGACCAGTTGTTCGATGCCGAACGCAGGCTCTCCACGAAGCCACTTAGAATGGGCAGTTTCGTACCCCATCCCTCCGAAGATGACTTGGGCGTCTTTCAAGAACTGAATGGTCTTCTCGGAACAGAAGAGTTTCGCCAGGGCCGCCTCGATCCGGACATCGTAGGTATGCTGATCCGCCATTCGCCAAGCAGCGAGCGCGAGGGCCTCCATAGCGAAAAGGTTAGAAGCCATGCGGCCCAGCCTCATGCGCTGTGTCTGCCTGGTACCGAGAGGCTTCTGGAAGGTGACTCGCTGATTGGCCCGATCGAGCGTCGGTTGCCACGCTTGTTTGGCCATGCCTAAGCAAATGGCAGGAATACTGACCGCCCGACCTACGTTGAGGATGGTCAAGGCGTACTTGAGCCCACGACCTATCTCTCCGATGACGTTCCCGGTCGGGATGTGAACATCCGTGAAAGTCATGTGGGCGTTCTCGAGGCCACGGCAACCTTCAAATTGACAATGTTGTCGAACATGGACACCAGGGGTCTGCATGTCAAGGATGAAGGCGGTGTGAACTCGCTCGTCTGCTCCTTTCCCGTTGGCAATCGGTTCCCACATGGTCTGCCCATTCTGTTGTGTCCGTTTGGCCGGTACGCGTGCGATCAGCGTCACATAGCGGGCGATGGGACCGTTCGTGCACCACAGTTTTTCGCCGTTTACGACAAACGTCGTCCCGGTGGAATCTAAAGTTGCCTCTGTCGCAATGTTTGCGGCGTCGGATCCAGTCATCGGCTCCGTGAGGGCGAATGCCGAAACCGCTTCCCGGGCTACAAGGGGGAGGTATGTGCGCCGCTGTTCCTCATTCCCGAACAATAGAATGGGCATGGCGATACCGATGGATTGCGGCACGGCAACGGTAAGCGCCAGCGCATTGCTCCAGCTCGCCATCAGCATAAGCGCTCGACCGTAGTTGCTGTAGGAGAAGCCGAGCCCACCATATTCGGGTGGGATTTTCATGCCGAATGCGCCGATCGCAAAGAGCCCTTTCAATACTGAGTCTGGAATCTTTGCCGTCCGTTCGATTTCATCGGGATCGACCTGCGTTGTGAGGAATGTCTCCAGGCGCGGACGGAATGCTTCCCAGACAGCCTTGTCTTCCGGTGGCTCTTCCGGCATGAGAAGGAGTGAAAAGTCGGGCCGTCCGGCAAATAGTCCCACCATGAAACTGTGGCCGGTAAGCAGTTCTCGGGCTGCTTCGATCCGTTCGAACCCTTTGAACAGGTTGGCCATAATCCTCCCTCAGACAGTCATCGGCTCTGCCTCGCGGAGCAATCGCTTCCGCTCCTCGCGCGTGGTTCGGCGTATAGGTTCCACGACCTTGATCTTGAATGGCTCGGAAGGAAATCTCATCGGCCGGACCTCTGGAATCGTGTCAGTTCCGTCTGGAATGAATGGGGTCCTCCGTATTCAAACACATAGCGAGTCATGTCGAAGAGCGGGGCCGGATCGAGATCCCGCAGTAAGTCCGGTTTCCACGTGATCTCCAATTGGTTGATCATCGTAATGGGTGTCGGCGGACCAACCACACCCAACTGCGCTTGGCCGTAGGATTGAGAGAAAATGAGAATCTCCCCGTCAAACATGGCGGCATTGAGATCTCTCGCTGCGCCCTGTCGCCTGTAATCCTCCTCAAAGCGCTGGAACGTGGGAGCGCGTTCCAGCTCCTCCCTGAACGCATAGAATATCTTGATCCCGGCTCGCTGTTGATCCTCCATGACCTGTATGGCATCCGCTACATCAGACTCTTGCCTCATTTGCTCTTGCGCCAACACCAACAGACGTCGAACGATGACGCCGCGTTTCACTGCCTCCTGGTTCGCCAAGAGGTAATTCGGATAGAGGGCCTCGCCTTTCTGCCAGATATTCCAGCGTTCCATCAACGCATCGATCGACCGTTCGGCGGTTTGGACCAGCCGGACCGCCTCGGCGTTGGCTTCCGCACCCTTGTAGGTCAGCGTTTGCGTTTCAAGCTGACGGAGTTCTTGTCCGATGGCTGCCACCTTCCGTGGGATGTACTTCGGGCTTTTCGGGACATGAAGCATGACGTCGACGGCCGTCTGCGCGAGGGTCCAGTATTCCTTGGCCTGTCGAGGAGCCTTGTCTTTCTGCGCCGCCAGCAAGAGCTCCACCGGATTCTTGTCGAGGAGTTTGGCGATTCTTATGCACACTTCCGGTTTGGGAACTTTCAGTCCGCGTCGCATGAGGTTGGCTTCCGGCTGGGCGATTCCGAGTTTCTTTGCCAAGGCGTAATCGCTGCTCAATCCATACCGACCCTTGACCAATTCAAAGTATCCTGCAATTTCCGTCATGCTGACCTCATCGGGGGCTGGTCCTCCTGTCTAGGGGCGCTCTGGATGAAACGGCTCACCCCTTCTTACGTCTCTTACGTCGCTCAGTGCTTCATTGGAAAGTCCGTCAATTGTTCTCCCATCGTGGACGCGAGCTGATCATCCCGGCTATGTCCGTCTTGGTGCCAGGGAAGGATTCCCTCTTCCAGCCACTCAGCCTTGCCGGCAAGAATATCCTGCGCCAAGCGGAACACATGCGAGTCGTCCTGCCAGAGGGATTGCCTGAAAGAGAGTAAGGGCTTCGGCTCGAACTCGCCCTCGACCTGTGAACAAAAATGCTGCAAAAGCCGATCGGCCAACGGATGAGTCCGTATGTGCGGTTGGGCTACGTACCACAATAACGATTCCACCGCAAAGAGTTGCATTCCGGCTTTGACCAGGTGTGTCGTCAAGAGTTGCTTACGCGCGAGACCTTGACGATGACGGGCTGCGGCCCACAGCGACTTCTGGGCGAGCTCTCGTGACTTCTTCATAACAAACCGCTCCCATTTCGATGCTGGTTCCATGGAAGCAAGCCATCCTCTAATCTGAGGGGCGCGGTTGAGGGAGCGGCCCGCGACCTTGGCGAAGAATGGCAGGGCACGCACCATTTCGCCGATCTGGAATTCCAAGAAGGCCTTACCTTGAGATACATACTCAGCCAGTCCTTCCCGTCCGATCCAGAGAGTCAAAATACCGTTCGTCCCTTCCCAAATCACATTGATCAGCGCATCTCGGACCATGCGCTCGATCGGTGCCGGCAGGTCCCCATGAAGCCGGAGCGATTCCGGGGTTTCGAACCCGCGCCCCCCATAAATGCGGAAGAGGTCGAGCACTGAGTCAAGCAGCCATTCGGTGGCGAGAATTTTTGCAGCAGCAGACTCAAGCCGCACATCAATCTTGGCGTCGGCCCAGGTCCCTGTGATGGTAACTAACGCTTCTAGTGCCAAGACCCGCGCGGCCATGCGCACAATTTTGGCACCGATATCTGTATGTTCGCCGATCGGACGATCATATTGCACGCGCTGTTGCGCCCGGCTTCGTGCCAGCCACAAACATTGTTTTAGATTTCCCAAGCAGGCAGCGGGCAGGGTGAGCCGGCCTATCGTCAAGCTTTCTAGGGCCCGTCGTAATCCCTCTCCCTCCTCTCCCAAACGATCGGTTACTGGGACGAAGACGTTGTCAAACCGGACTGTGCCGTTGTAGATGCCGCGCACACCCATATAATGGAGCCTGGCGCAGTGACACCCTGGTGTGCGGGTGTCGACGACGAAGGCGCCGAACCGCCGTTCCGATTTGGGGCGAGTGACTTCCACGGGGTCGTTTACGATTTGAGCAATTACCACCAGGAGCGAGGCCAAAAACTCATTGTCCTGGCGAGGTGCGTTGGTCGTGTACAATTTTTCTCCGGTGAGTCGATAACCCGTCAAGGTGCCCTGTTTTTGCATCGGGATGGCATAGGTTTGGAGATCCCAAATATCGCAGCCGGCTCCCTTTTCCGTGAGTGCAAATCCTGAAATGTCGCCACGAGCGAGGCGCGGCAAGAATCGTTGTTGCTGCTCGCGGTTCCCGATGAGCTTGACTGGTTCCGCGACTCCGATCGAGTTATGCGCCGAAATCAGCACCGTGGTCGCTGGGTCATGGCTTCCGAGCAGGGTCGCCACACGGTGGTACTCCGATTGAGTGAAGCCGAGTCCTCCGTAGATTGTGGGTATTTTCAGCCCAAAGGCACCGATGTCCTTGAGCGCCGTGAGCACATCTTCGCCGACTTCCCCTTCTCGGTCGATGTCCTCTGCGTCAACTTTCTCGATCAGAAGGAGGCGAAGCTGTTCAAGGAACTCCTTCGCTCTGTCGCGGACCGGCGGGATCGCCTGCGTTCGGAGGAGTTCGCGGCGAACCACTCCCTCGAAGAGACCGGCCAGAAAACCTGAATAGGGAGTTCGATCCCGGGAGGCCTCCGCCACGGCGAGCGAGCCTTGAAAGAAAGGGTGCTTTTTCACTGTCGTCATCGCATCCTACTTGGCTTGGTACAGAGCGGTTCGAGCGGCGTCGAGACCAATCTTCACGCCTGTGACCGGTCGCTGTGGAGGAGAGGAGGCCGCCACGATCTGATCGAAGCGCGCCATGCGTGACGCAACACGAGGCTCAAAGCTGGTTTGTTCGACAACGATCCCATGGCGTGCGAACTGTGCTTGAACGTTCTCGTATGCTTCGCGCACCAATGTCACGACAGACAGATATCCGTCTCGCAGGAGATGTACGCGGTCCCGATAGCTCAGAAAACTTCGCTCAAACAGCAGCGCATCGTTGGGACCAGGTGTGACCATCAGCAGTTCTTTATCCGGATAGTCTTGTCGGAACATGGTCAGCGCTTGAGACACACGGGCATTGAGATTGATGCGGCCGGCCTGGTCCCCGATCGTCAAGAATCCCTTGTCCCGAAGGCGACAAATACGTGGAGCGTCACCCGATTCGCGCCATGCCGCACAGGGCGGCGGCATGCGACCCATCGGGTTGATCATGACCATGAGATCCACCTGCTTGGCAACGGCCAGGTCAAAGTACGCAGGCCGCCCGATGCCCGCGTCGATATAATCGCGGCCCTGGATGCGGACGGGGCAGAAATAGACCGGTGCAGCGGAGGAAGCGGTGACGGCCTGGGCGATGGAAATATCCCGCAGGCCTTCTTCGCCGAAGATGACGCATTCCCCGGTTTCCAGGTCGATAGCCGGGATATACAGGTCTTTGCGGAGGTCGGCGAACCGTAGCCCCAGTCCCTTGGCTATGAACGTTTTTTCGAGGTATCGGGCGAAGGGCTCCAATCGGTAAATGCCGCTGGGTAGCGCATCTTGGGCCTCGTCCAGGAGGTCGATGAGCGTCATCTCCTGGTAGTTGCGGACATAGAGCTTCAGCAATGGGATCAATTGTTTAGTCGCCCGCCAGATCGTTTTCACACCTTCCCCGATTGCAGGTCTGAAGATATCTCGGTGCTCAAAATAGTAGGGACGTTTCCCGGACAGATTGGTTTCGAGGATCTCTTCCGGCTTGACCCCTTGTGCCAGTAGGGCAGCGACAGCCGATCCGGCGCTCACGCCGACATACATGTCGAAATCATTGCTGGTGAACGACTCACCGAAAAAATCGTCCAGCCCGGTCAAGGCGCCGACTTCGAAGAGATAGCCCGTGAAGCCGCCACCTGCCAGGGCCAATCCCAATTTTGTCGATCGCCGAGTTAGCATAGAGCCTTCTCGCTGCTTCCCGAAGCCCTAACAGTTCTTGAACCGAGGCTGTCGTTTTTCCAAGAAAGCGGCTGTTCCTTCTTTCCGATCATCTGTATCGCAGAGTGTTCCGAAAAGCCGGGCTTCCAGATCCAAACCATCTGAGAGATTCACCTCACTCCCCTGACGAATCGCTTGGAGCGATGTCCGGAGCGCCACTTGGCTTTTCGCAGCCATCGTGCGCGCCAGTCCCAGCGCTTGTCGCAGGAGGTCATCGGCGGGTACCACCTGAGACACCAAACCCAGACTCATGGCTTCTTGAGCTGAAACTGGCTCGCCTGTCAGGATCAATTCCATGGCCTTGGATTGGCCGATCAGTCGAGGAAGGCGTTGGGTGCCGCCGAATCCCGGCATGATGCCCAGGTTGATTTCTGGCTGGCCAAGTCTGATGCCTTCTGCTGCAAGGCGGATGTGACAGCACATGGCCAATTCCAATCCTCCTCCCAAGCAAGCCCCGTTGATCGCCGCAATGACCGGTTTGTCAAGAGCCTCAATCTTGTTCAAAATCTTCTGCCCTTGGCGGGCCATCGCTTCTCCCTCAACCGACGACGGAATGGAGGCCAGCACGCGAATATCAGCACCTGCAACAAAAAATCGGCCAGCGCCCGTGAGCACCACAGCCTTCACGCCTTCATCGTTCGCGAGCGAGTCGAACGTGGTGCTCAACTCCGTGAGGAGTTCAGGTGTGAGAGCGTTGACGGGCGGATGATTGAGGGTCACGAGCGCGACGCCTTCTTCAATTTTGCAACTGTGCATGGCACCTGTCATGACAGTCATGATGCGTTTCCTTCCTCGCCATATTCGGAGGCCGATCCGGCGACGTTCAGTATGTGAAGAAGCCTCGACCAGCCACCTGCCCTGTGAATCCGGCATCCACCATTCGGCGCAACATCGGCGCAGGCCAAAAGCGTGGACCCAATGTCTCCGCAAAATCCTCAAGCTCGTGTAGAGCCTGATCGATCCCCAGCTGATCCGCGAAATGCAACGGACCTTCCTTGTCCTTGGGAAAACCGATCCCGGCCATCATCGCCAGGTCGATATCTGCTGCAGAGGCGACTCCTTCTTGGAGCGCGATGACTGCCTCATTGGTCATGGCCAGGAGCAATCGTGATCGACTCCATCGCGCCGCAGCATGATCGGCATCAGGTCTGAATACTTGGAGAAGTCGTTCAAGTTCTTGATCTCGATCGCCTTCCTCTCCGCTGACATAGTCGTAAAAGCCATGGCCCGATTTGACTCCTAGCCGGCCCGCCTTCAGCATGGCTTCAAGCAGCGGAGCCGGCATCATGCGTGGCCCATAGCTGCGGTACAGAATGCGAGCAACCTCGAAGGAGATATCGAGACCCACCGCATCCAGGAGAGCAAGTGGACCGACGGGCATGCCGAATGACACCATCTCCCGATCGATTTCTTGCACCGTGGCCGCTCCTTCCTGCAGCGCGCGAACGGCTTCGTTCACATAGGCCATCAGCAGGCGATTGACTAAGAATCCCGCGCATTCCTTCACGACGATCGGCAGTTTCCCGATGCCTTCCGCGAAGCTGAGAGCGTCATCCACGGTTTGTGAAGAGGTGGCCAACCCTGGCACGACCTCTATGAGCCGCATGACATAAGCCGGGTTGAAAAAATGGAGACCGACCACCTTGTCCGGCCGCGTCGTGGCTGCGCCAAGAGCCGAGATGGATAGTGCTGACGTGTTGCTGGCCAAGATGGTGCCGCGCTGGCAGATTTGGTCCAACTCCTGAAAGATCTGTCTCTTGAGTTTTAGGTCCTCCGACACTGCCTCGATCACCACATCGACGTCCTTGAGCCCGTCGAGACTGGAGGAGAGGGTGACGAGCAACATCTTCTCTTCAAGTTGCTCGGCGCTCATTTTTCCCTTGTTGACCCGTGCCTGATAGATCGCTCGCACCGACTCGATGCCCCGTTTCGTCAAGGAATCATTCATGTCTGCGAGTACGACCGGCAGTCCGGCATAGCTCACCACTTCGGCGATCTGTGCTCCCATCGTCCCTGCGCCGACAACCCCGACTTTATAGATGTACATGTCGCACTCCTGTTCTCTGTCATCCCAACATCATGACGGAGCCCACTCGTTCGGGTGGCACTTGATGCGTAGGAGGCTCATACTAGCTCCAACACCATTGCCGCTCCTTGTCCGCCGCCCACGCACATCGTCACGGCTCCCAGCGCTGCCCCGCGTCGGCGCATTTCGTGCAAGAGCGTGATGACGAGACGTGTGCCGGTCATCCCGACCGGGTGGCCCAAGGCGATGGCGCCGCCGTTGAGATTGACGAGGTCTCGTTTGAGTCCCAACAATCGCTCGACGACAAGGTACTGAGCGGCAAATGCTTCGTTCACCTCGATCAGTTCGAGATCGGCCAAACCGAGGCCGGCTCGTTTGAGCGCTGCCGGGAGTGCATCCACCGGCCCGATGCCCATGCGTGCCGGGTCCACTCCCACAAATGCATAGCTTTTCACGCGACCGAGCGGACGCATTCCAAGTTCCTTCGCCCGCTCAGCCGACATGACGAGCGCCGCAGCACCTCCGTCGTTGAGCGGGCAGCTGTTGCCAGCGGTGACGGTACCTCCCTCCTTGAAAAGTGGAGGATAGAGGGTCAGTTGGGGTTCGGTCAGACCGACATTCGGACCTTCGTCCTGAGCGACCACAAGTGGGGCGACTTCGCGCCCTGCAACCGACTTGGACAGGGTGACAGGCACGATCTCCTCTTTCAGTCGACCTTCCCGTATGGCTTTGAACGCACGGCGGTGGCTGTCGATCGCAAACCGGTCCTGCTCTACACGGCTGATACCAAACTCCTCAGCCAAGGTTTCCGCTGTCCGGCCCATGAGCTGGCCGCAGACTGGGTCCGTCAATCCTTCCCAAATACTGTCGACGAACTCGGCATGCCGCAGGCGTTTGCCCCAGCGCATGTCTCGGGAGAGATAGGGCGCCCGGCTCATGTTCTCGACACCGCCCACGATTTGCACATCGGCATCCTCACTTTGGAGATTTTGGTAGGCGTTCACGAACGGCTGAAGGCCTGAGGAGCAATTTCGTTGGACCGTATATGCTGGAGTTTCGAGTGGGAGACCGGCCTGGAGAGTGATGACACGGGCGATGTTATAGGCATCGCTTGGTTGCCCGACACAACCGATGATCACTTCTTCGACCAGTTTCGGATCCAGGCAGGTCCGCGCGAGAATTTCGCGTACCGTCAGTTCTCCGAGCTTTTGAGCCGACACATCCTTCAATGCGCCCCCGAAGTTACCGATCGGAGTTCGTACGCCGGCTACGATCACAAGGTCTTTCATGGGCCACCTACTCACACTGCTTGATGTTGAACCGCTTCGGCATCGTTCGTTCGGGCCGCCTGATCGCGCAACGTCCGTCGCAGTACCTTGCCGATGACCGTTCGTGGCAGCTCCTGACGAAATTCCACGGTCGACGGGATCTTGTATCGCGCCAGCAGTCCGGCGCAGTGCGTGATCAATGTCTGCTCGGTGACGAACGACCCTGGTTTCGCCACGACGTAGGCTTTGATGACCTCACCGTACTCGTGGTCCGCAACCCCAACTACTGCGGCTTCGCTCACCGCCGGATGTCGACGCAAGACTTCTTCGACTTCCTGCGGATACACCGTTTCTCCTCGGGACTTAATGATGTCCTTCTTGCGATCGACAAAGTAGAAATATCCGCGATCATCCCGGCGGACAAGGTCGCCGGTGTGCAGCCATCCGTCTCGCATCACGGCGCGAGTTTCGTCTTCCCTGTTCCAGTATCCCAGCATGACCTGGGGTCCTCGCACGATCAATTCACCCGTTTCGCCATTCGGCACTTCCTCCAGCCCAGTGTCTGAGTCCACCACCCGCGCCTCGGTATCGGGGAAGGGAAGTCCCATCGAGCCAGGCGGGTGCTCCCCGTGCATCGGGTTACAGTGGGTCGCGGGACCGGCTTCAGTCAGACCATAGCCCTCTGAAATTCTTGCTCCGGTGAGGCGTTCGAACCGCTCTTGCACATCGGCAGGAAGCGAGCTGGCTCCGCTCAGACAGACCCGTAATGAACGTAAATCATAGCGCTTGGCGTCCGGATGTTCAGTGATCATCGAATACATCATGGGTACGCCTGAAAACATGGAAATGCGATGGGTATGGATCGCCTTGATGACCTCGGCTGGTTGGAACCGAGGGAGAAGGACCACTGCGCATCCTGTCGCGATGGCTAAGTTTTGACAGGTGGTCTGACCGTAGGAGTGGAAAAATGGGATGGCACCCAGGAAGATTTCACGACCGTCACGAAAGTTCGGGGACCAGTATCGGCCCTGAAGCGTATTCACAACCACATTGTGGTGCGTGAGCATCACGCCTTTGGCTGTTCCCGTCGTCCCACCGGTGTATTGCAATTGTGCGAGGTCGGTCGGGTGTACGAGAGGCAGACCGTCGGTACGATCCGCGCCCTTTACGGAGTTGGTGCCTATGAGTTCCAGAAAACCATACACAGGCGGAGTTTTCTCAATAGAAACCCAACGTTTGGCTAAGCGAGCCTTGATGGGATAGAGGAGCTTTTTGAAGAAGGGGAGATAGTCCCGAACGCTGGTGACGATGATCCGCTTGAGGAGTGTCGTCGAGTCCTGCACCGCTCGAACGCGAGGATAGAGTAGGTCAAGGACCACCATCGTCTCCGCCCCCGCATCGGTCAGTTGCATATGAATTTCTCGTTCAACGTAGAGTGGATTGGTCGGTACGACGACGGCGCCGGCTTTCAAAATTCCGTAATAAGCGACGACCGTCTGTGGAATATTGGGAAGCATGAGAGCGACGCGATCGCCTTGACTGACGCCGAGTTGCTGGAGCGCAAGTGCAAATCGAGCCGCGAGGTCGTTCAGTTCTCCATAAGAGATACATGTGCCATAAAACAAAAGGGCAGGGGAGTTCGCGAAACGGTTCGATGAGTGTCGCAGGAGGTCTGGTACGGTCCACTCTGGATAGCTGATGCTTGAGGGCACTCCAGAATCATATTGGGTGATCCAAGTCTGTTGCATCGGACCCTCCCCCACTATCAAGCACGGGCATGCCGGCGAAATCGCTCACGGTGCTAACTCGCACGCCGCTGAGCTAAGTCAGACCACGTGGTATCAGAGCTCGTCTTCCGTTGCTCCAATCCTGCCCAGAACCCCTCCAAATAGCCGAGCACCGCATCGACGCCGAAGCGAAAATCTTCTTCATCCTGTTTGGACATCTCGGTCTCATCCGTTCCTTGCATCGCCGTTACCGCGTGCTCCATTGCCTCCTCGTGAGTGACCTCCAGTTGCCGGTGAAAGGTGAAATAGGTCAAGTCCATGTGAGGGTAACGAGTTGTTTTCAGTTGCGTGAGGCCCGGGATTAAGCGATCCCACATTGTGATGGCCATGTTCTCAAGGCCGAATGAGGCACCCAAGGCCCTCGCGTGGTTGCCGTCGCTGTACAGCTTTTCCATCCCTTCGATATAGGCGCGAGTTGAGGGCAGGATCGGGCGAGTCATGGCATCGTGAATGTCGATTCCCAGAGACCGCAAGAAGTCGCGGTACAGCAGTTCGTGGCGACGCCGAGTCTCTCCATCGCCCAGTTCGGAGTACAACACTTTGGTCAGCTCGTCGGCGATCTGTTCGTCCTCGGTATTCACGAGCTGAGCCACTAGAACCTGCGGAAAAAATCTGGCGAAGTTGTAGAACTCCACTGCGAATTCCTTGAGTGCTTTGTCTGTGAGGTCGCCGGAGCAAAAACGAGTGAGGTAGGAATTGTTGATGGCTCCATGCCCAAGTACGAGTTGCCGCATTTCTTTATGGAAAGTCATAGACGCCTCCAAGGCTCTTCGCTAATGGAACCCATCATGTGTTGATGATAACGTTTTTATATTACAATCGCAACAGGTTGATGGTATAAATCGTAGCGATGGATTGACGTTTTAGCATCGAGGTATTAAACATTATCCTTGTAATGAGTTTTAAAAGATAGTAACCTACTATCGTGCAATCGTAAAAGTGTATAAACAAGAGGCGTTGGGAATCGGGCAAGGTAATCTGGAGACATCATGGAGCAGACGACGGGGTTCGATCACGTTACGTTCTGCGTCGACAATCTCGAAGCTGCAGAATTTCTGTTCGCTAAGATCCTCGGCTTCGAGGTGATTTGGGCGGCGAAAGATGTCGGCAGTGATACATCGTCAATGGACACTGTCGTTGTGCAGCGCGGGGCCGCCAAGATCGCTCTCATGCAGGGTCGAGACAAGGCGGGGAAGTCTCAAATCAACGAATTCATCGAAAAGTATGGACAGGGCGTGCAACACGTCGCGTTCGCGGTCGACAACATCGAGGCCGTGTGTCGAGAATGGGAGGCGCATGGCGTGAAATTCAGTGGGCCGGTCAAAGAGGGGAGAGACGGGTTCGGACCGCTCAAGCAACGCTTCACCTATCCTCTTTTCCCGAACAGTGGACTGTTCATCGAGTTGATCCAACGGCAGCACGGCGAAGAGGCGGCGCGGACGTTTGTCAGAAGTACAGTGGAGTCGCTGTACAAGGATATCGAACGTGACCAAACTTCCGGAGTCGAGAAGACGATTATCGATTACGACCCGTCTTCGATGCCCGGGCAAGAGCAAAGGAAACCGCTGAAAAAGGCGTCATAGCCGCACGATCCACTTGGT
The DNA here is from genome assembly GCA_029194725.1 of Nitrospira sp. GTDB lineage: Bacteria > Nitrospirota > Nitrospiria > Nitrospirales > Nitrospiraceae > Nitrospira_D. Next base: position 20,472 of record JARFXQ010000011.1, read on the forward strand.
GAGAGCCGCCATGTATCTCACGCGGAGAGGAAAAGTTCCCAATCAGGCCCATGTCGGCATTCCCGAAGGGCTTCATGAAGAAGAACATGGGCGAAACGGGTTTTCGGGGGCAGCTTCTCACCTCTATAGAATGCACCCACCGACGGCGTGGATCGCGATCGAGGGGAAGCTCAAGCCGCGGGCCTTTGCTTGCACGCAGCTTTCCGAGTCCACATTATCCATCGCCACACAATCAGCGCTGATGATGCAAAGCCAGGATGTCGCTCTCCATCTTTCCCGGCGAGGGGAGTCGATGCCATATTTTGTGCGCAATGCGGATGGAGATGAAGTTCATTTCGTGCATAAGGGCATAGGAAAATTTGAAAGCGACTATGGGTGCCTGACTTACGAGCCGGGCGATTACGTCCTGATCCCCAAGGGGACGACCTATCGGACTCACATCGATCAAGGACCTTCCGATTTTCTCATTATAGAAACGCCTGTTCCCCTGATGGTGCCGGAGCGAGGAGCTCTCGGACAGCATGCGCTCTTCGATAAAGGTGTGCTTGTCGCTCCCGACTTGGAAACGGCGGCGCCGGTAGAGACGGTGGGTCGAGCATGGGAGGTTCACATCAAGCGCCAAGGCGAGTGGACACGGGTTGTCTATTCCTTCTATCCCATGGATGTGGTTGGGTGGAAAGGGGACCTCTGGGTCGCAAAGCTCAACGTGCGGGATTTCAGGCCGGTCGTGAGTCCCAGCTATCATCTGCCGCCGAGCGTCCATCAGACGTTCCAGGCCGGCGGATGTCTCATTTCAACTTTTGTTCCGAGGCCTTTGGAAAGCGATCCAGAGGCCTTGCGGGTCCCCTTTTACCATCGAAATACCGACTACGATGAAGTGATCTTCTACCATGATGGTGAATTCTTCAGCCGCGCGGGAATTCAGCCTGGGATGCTCACGTTGCATCCTCAGGGTATTCACCATGGGCCGCAGCCCCAGGCGGTCCAAGCCGGCAAAACGAAGACATGCACGAACGAAGTGGCGGTGATGGTGGAGTCCAAAGCTCCCTTCACGGTGTCACCGGAAATGGAAGCGGTGGAGTTGAAGGACTATGCATTGAGTTGGAGTCTTCGATGAAACTCGTCAGCTTCCGAGTCAGAACCTCTCTCGGCACCTTCACCAGGGTAGGAGCGATACACCATGAACAGATTGTGGACTTGAACATGGCCTATGCCCGTTGGTTGGCGGATCAACAGGAAGCGCAACCATGTCGCCTGGCCGATGCGCAGGTTCCATCCACGATGTTGGAATTTCTCGAAGGAGGAGCTTCTACAATCGCGGCAGCGTGCCGAGCGAAAGATTACGTAACAGCACTTCCCGCTTCAGTCAGAGGTCCTACGGGGGGAACGATCATGTATTCATCCACCGATGTTCAACTCTCCGCTCCCCTTCCCAATCCGCCTTCGCTCCGCGATTTTATCGCGTTTGAAGACCATATTGCCGCGACTTCGAAGAAGCGGGGGCAACCGATCCCACCGGAATGGTACAAAATGCCGGTCTACTATAAGGGAAACCATCGTACGATCATCGGGCCTGACGAGGCTTTAGCCTGGCCGCTCGACACGACGAAGCTGGACTACGAGCTGGAACTCGCCTGTGTAGTCGGGCGCAAGGGCAGAGACATTCCCGAACGGCAGGCAGAGCATTACATCGCCGGTTACACGATCATGAACGATTTCAGCGCGCGCGACATTCAATTCCAAGAAATGGCTTGTCGGCTGGGGCCGGCTAAGGGCAAGGACTTCGCAACCGCGATGGGTCCCTGTCTCGTCACTCCCGATGAGATTGCCGACCTCGGTGCATTGACGATGATTGCCAGGGTGAACGGAGAAGAGTGGTCGCGGGGGCGATTTGGGACCATCCACTGGTCTTTTCCCCAGATGATCGCGCATGTGTCGCGAGGCGAAACTATTTATCCGGGCGATGTCTTTGGTTCGGGAACGGTCGGAGGGGGATGTGGCCTGGAAATGGATCGCTACCTGAAGCCGGGTGACGTGGTGGAGCTGGAAATCCAACCGGTCGGCGTTCTCAGAACCTCTGTGGCAAGTGAAGCAGAAAGGGGGTGAAGATGCCGGTCGACACGGCTGAGCAGGCTCTCGCAGAGATGGTGGAACAGCATCGAACGCTCTATGACGAGCCGGCGATTGATGCAAAGCTGACAGGCCTTATTCGTGCCGGTTCTCACACCATTCTGACAAAGAAGGACATTCTGGAGATTCTCCGTACATCTCGATCCGTCTACTTCGATACCCATGTGGAGGTCGTGTCAGGTCATCACACTGGTACCTACCTCCGGTTCGAATCGATCGCGCGTTTTCCGGAATTGATCAAGCGGTTGGTCGTCGATATGGCGGCCTGGATCAATCTGACGTTTCAACACCATCCAATCACCGGTCTCGTGGCGACCAGCTCGACAGCGGAATTACTTGCGCGAGGCATTGCTGAGGTCTTGGATGACACGATGGGATTGCGTCTGGCACTGACACCGTACAGCTGTCAGACAGGACGAATCGGGACGGACATTGCGGTCGGTGCGATCAAAGCCGGCGAGCGTTTTGTGGCTCTCAACGATGTCACCACGCGCGGCAATTGTGTCAGCAAACTCGGCAAGGTCATCACGGACAATGGAGGTCTGTTGGCAGGGTTGATGGTCTTTGCCCGCCGCGACAGCGGCCAGTTCCCGCTGATGAACGAATTAATCGCACAGCATCCGTTCTACTACACGACGGATCTCGACATGCCGCAGTGGGAGCCAACACACTGTCCTCTATGCCGGGCACACAAACCTTTGCTGTCATGGAAAGATATGCCGGTTTTGTAAGTCAGAGATTCGGAGGTTGTCATGGATGTTGCCGACATCGCCAAAGAGATCAAGCGGGACGACCTGCTCCAGATGTACCACTACCTCAGGCTCACCCGAGCGCTTGAGGAGAGGGTCACAGCACTGTACAGACAGGGACGTATCGTCGGAGGAGTCTATACCAGTCATGGAATGGAAGCGATCGCCGTCGGGTATGCTTCCGCTCTGGAGCGAGATGATGTCATCGCTCCGTATCACCGGGACATGGGGGCTTTCCTCATTCGAGGCTTCACAACCGGCGAGATTCTCGCCCAATATCTTGGGAGGAGGACCGGGCCGACCAAAGGAAAAGACGGAAATGTGCACATGGGAGATCTCAGGCGAGGAGTTTTCGGATTTGTCAGTCACTTGGCAGACAACCTGCCGGTGGCAACCGGTGCAGCTCTGGCCTTCAAGATTCGAGGCGAATCGCGCGTGGTCTTTACGGGAACCGGTGATGGAGGATCCAGCAGGGGCGATTTTCATGAGGCGATGAATTTTGCGGCGGTGCGGAAACTCCCCGTCGTCTTTTTCTGTAACAACAACCAATATGCGTACTCGACGCCGCTTCGTCTGCAGATGGCGATTCCGAACGTCGTGGATCGAGCCAAGGCCTATGGCATGCCCGGTGAGATTGTGGATGGTAACGACGTGGCGGCGGTCTATCTGGCGGCCAAACGGGCGATTGCAATCGCCCGCGAGGGTGAAGGGCCGACCTTTCTCGAGTTCAAGACGATGCGGATGCACGGCCATTCCGAACATGATCCGGCCAAATACGTGCCGCGTGAACTGTTGGAGGACTGGAAGCAGAAAGATCCGATCCTGAAGGCCGAGAGGCTGCTCGGAGAACTCGGCTATGGCGAGGAATCATATTTCCAAAGAGTAGCCGAGCAAGTAAAGAGCGAAGTCGAGGCTGGTGTGGAATTTGCCGAACAGAGTCCTCTGCCGGAAGGACCGGAAATGTTGGAAGGCGTGTTCGCGGATGGAGCTGACAGCTATTAACTGTCGGTTTTCGGTCCAGAAGGAGCCTCATATGGTGACGACGGCTCAAGCTACCGAAGAAGTCAGTTACTTGGAGGCGATTTCACAAGCCTTGGATGAGGAAATGGCCAGAGATGAGCGGGTGTTTTTGATGGGCGAAGATATCGGCACATACGGGGGAGCCTTCAAGATCACCGAAGGGTTTCTCCAAAAATACGGTGAGTGGCGCGTGTTGGATACGCCGCTGGCCGAGTCAGGGTTTGTCGGCGCGGCGATTGGGGCGGCCATGATGGGGCTACGTCCGGTGGTGGAGATGCAGTTTGCGGACTTCATTTCCTGCGCCTTCGACCAGATCACTGAGGTCGCGGCCAAGAATCATTACCGGTGGGGAGCTGCTGTGCCCATGGTTATCCGCGCGCCGTTCGGCGGCGGCGTGCATGGTGGGCCGTTCCATTCTGAATGTCCGGAAGGCTGGTTCTTCCATTCACCCGGGCTCAAGCTGGTCGCCCCGTCAACACCATACGACGCCAAGGGGCTCCTCAAGGCCGCGATTCGCGATCCTAACCCGGTGATCTACTTCGAGCACAAATTTCTCTACCGCCGCATCAAGTCTGCCTTGCCTAAGGAAGACTTCATTGTGCCGCTCGGAAAGGCCGATGTGAAACGGGTCGGGAACGATATCTCGCTCATCACGTACGGAGCAATGGTGCACCTGGCCCTCGAGGCTGCTCAGGCATTGACGAAGGAAGGGATTGACCTGGAAGTGGTCGATTTGCGCACATTGATCCCGCTCGACAAGGAAACGATCTATTCGTCCGTACGCAAGACCAGCAAAGTCATTCTTCTGCATGAGGACAACAAGACCGGTGGTATCGGAGCCGAAATCGCAGCACTGTTGGCTGAAGACTGTTTCGATTGCTTGGATGGGCCGATTGTGCGCGTCGCGCCACCGGACACACCGGTGCCATTCAGCCCGCCGCTGGAGGAGTTTTTCCTCCCGAAGGCGAGCGACATCGTCTCAGCAGCGCGGAAGCTGGCGGCGTACTAAAAAGGACTGAGTGATGAGGACTGAACACCAAAGCCCCTCGCATGTGCTGGATGCCTATCTCAATCTTGAGCACTCGTCACTCAACACTTAAGCATGGCTACCGAGATCATCATGCCGCAGCTCGGAGAGAGCATCGCCGAAGGAACGGTCGTGAAGTGGCTCGTTCCAATCGGAGGGACGATTCAGAAGGACGAGTCCCTCTTGGAAGTTGAAACTGAAAAGGTGACATTGGAAATTCCCTCGCCCGCCACAGGCTTGCTGAATGAGGTCGTCGTGCATGAGGGTGAGACGGTTCCTGTCGGAACCTTGCTGGCCAGAATCGAGAGTGCTCCGCCGTCGGAAGTGATCAATCGGGTCGGCGGGGTGGTCGTCCGTCCAATGGAATCGACTCCAGGGGGCGAACAACATCATTCCCCGGCGGTTCGGCAGCTGGCAAAGGAGCGCGGCATCGATCTTTCACAGGTGAAGGGGACCGGGGTCGGCGGTCGGGTAACCAAGAAGGATGTACTCGACTGTATCGCTCAGAACGGGCCTCAGAGCAAATTTGCTGCTGCGGGCGAAGAGGTTTCCATGGGCGAAGAACTTTTGCCCTTCACGCAGATGCGGAAGACTATCGCCGATCGGATGGTCAAGAGCAAACAGGTGTCAGCCCACGTCACCACCTTTTTCGAAGCTGATTTTTCGAGCATCACCAAATTCAGGGAAGGTCGAAACCTCACTTATCTACCGTTTGTGATCCGTTCCGCGACGAAAGCCATTCGCGAGGTCCCAGTCGTGAATTCGTCATGGAGTGAGCAAGGCATCGCGGTGAAGAAGGATATTCATATGGGGATCGCTACAGCGCTTGATGACGGGCTCTTGGTGCCGATTATTCGATATGCCGATCGAAAAGGACTGACGCAACTGGCGAAAGAAATCGGTGACCTCGCTGAACGGGCCAGGTCAAAAAAGTTGAACCCTGAAGAGGTTCAGGGCGGGACGTTCACGATCACGAGCCATGGGGGGTTCGGCAGCTTGTTCAGCACCCCCATCATCCATCAGCCGCAAATCGCGATTTTGGGCATCGGCGTCATTCAGAAACGTGCCGTCGTCATTGACGATGCAATCGCCATTCGGCCGATGGGCTATCTCAGCCTGTCCTTCGACCATCGGGTCATCGACGGTGCAACGGCGGATCAGTTCATGGCAAAAGTAAAACACTATCTCGAACAGAGCCATTGGGAGCAGATCTTGTGAACCGGACATCACGTGCGGTGATCGTCAGTGCCCTGTGGACATCGATGGAGAGTTTTAGCTGCCGGTTCAGCCGGTCGGGGTAACGAGCGAAGGTGGTGGTTTCGTACCATGAAACTCGACGACATCACGATGATCGGCATTGTAGGCGCGGGCCAGATGGGGCGCGGCATCAGCCAGGTGTGCGCCACCGCCGGCTACGAAGTCTTGCTCGTGGACGTCGCCGAACCACCGTTAACAGAGGCTATCTCCAAGATCCGTGTCGGATTGGAACGTGCAGTTGCACGAGGGAGCCTGACCGACCGTGAAGCGGGGGAGGTACTGACCCTCATTCACCCCTTGGTGAAGCTCGACCGCTTGCGGGACGTGCAGTTAGTCATCGAAGCGATTCCGGAAGATCTCACCCTGAAGCGAGACCTCTTTGCCCAATTGAATCGAGTCTGCGTGCCTCAGACAGTGTTCGCGACCAATACCTCATCCATTGCAATCACGAAATTGGGAGCCGCCTCCGGCCGGCCGGACCGTGTTGTGGGTTTGCATTTTATGAATCCCGCACCGGTGATGAGACTCGTGGAAGTTGTTCGCGGACTGGAAACAACCGAACAAACGACGCAACTTGTGCTCGACTTGGCCGAGCGCTTGGGGAAAACACCGGTCTTGGCCAAAGATGTATCCGGATTCATCGTGAACCGAGTCCTGATTCCCATGATCAACGAGGCCATTTTTGCGCTGGAGGAAGGCGTGGCATCTGTCGAGGACATTGATCTGGCGATGACGATAGGGGCTAATCATCCCGTGGGGCCGCTGGCGCTTGCCGACCGCATCGGTTTGGATACAGTGCTGGCCATCTGCGATGTCTTGTTTCATGATCTGGGTGATCAAAAGTTTCGACCTTGCCCGTTGCTTCGCCGGTATGTTGAAGCGGGATGGCTTGGGAGGAAGAGCGGCCGCGGGTTCTACGTTTATGACGGGAGGAACGAACAGCAGGCAGCCATAAGCAGGTTCTGATGTTGGTCCCTGGTTCCTCGGCACGATCCGGAGCAGATGATGCAAGAACGTAAACCGCGATTCACATCCCTCTCAGGATTCGACACCAACCCTGTGTATACCCATAACGATCTGAAGGGCTGGTCGCCCGAGGAGGAACTTGGAGCACCGGGCGAGTTTCCGTACACGCGAGGCGTGTATCCGACCATGTATCGCGGGCGACTTTGGACGATGAGGCAATTCGCCGGCTTCGGGTCGGCGGAGGACACGAATCGCCGCTTCAAATACCTCCTCAAGCATGGACAAACCGGCCTGAGTGTGGCGTTCGATATGCCGACGTTGATGGGAATCGACGCAGATGATCCCCGCGCTCATGGCGAAGTCGGTCATTGCGGCGTGGCGATCTCGTCGCTCGACGATATGGAGCGACTGTTCGACGGCATTCCCCTTGATCAAGTCACTACGTCGATGACGATCAACGGTCCGGCTGCCGTGATCTTTGCGATGTACCTCGCGGTCGCGGAGAAGCGCGGTATCCGTCTCGAGCGGCTGGACGGCACATTGCAGAATGATATTCTGAAGGAATATATCGCCCAGAAAGAGTGGCTCTTTCCTCCGGACCCTTCACTCCGCCTGATCACCGACACTATCGCGTACTGCGCCGAGCATGTGCCCAAGTGGCATCCGGTCAGCATCAGCGGGTATCACATCCGGGAAGCCGGCTCGACCGCAGTGCAGGAACTGGCCTTTACCTTGTACGACGGCCTGACTTATGTGGAAGCGGCCGTCAAGACCGGTCTCCCCGTCGACCGATTCGCACCGCAACTCTCATTCTTTTTCAATGCCCACAACGACTTTTTTGAAGAAGTCGCCAAGTTCCGTGCCGCCCGCCGACTGTGGGCTCGTGAAATGACGAGACGGTATAAGCCCAGCGATCCGCGCTCGGCCCAACTCCGTTGTCATGCCCAGACAGCCGGCTGCTCCCTTACGGCACAACAGCCTATGAACAACGTCGTCCGGACGACCATTCAGGCCCTCGCGGCCGTCATGGGTGGCACACAGTCCCTCCATACCAATTCGATGGACGAAACGCTCGCGCTGCCGACCGAAGACGCGGTGAAACTTGCGCTGCGCACCCAGCAGATCATCGCGCAGGAGAGCGAGGTTACCAATACTGTCGATCCTCTCGGCGGGTCCTATTATGTCGAAACTCTTACCAATCGCCTCGAAGAAGCAGCGCTGGATTACTTCCGTCGATTGGATGAGATGGGCGGCATGGTCCGGGCCATCGAGCAGGGCTTCCCCCAGCGTGAAATCCTCGATGCCGCGCAACGGTACCTACGTGAGGTGGAACGGAAGGAGCAGATCGTCGTGGGGGTCAACGAGTACGTGGAACCGGAAGCAGGCCAGATCCCGATCCTCAAGATAGGGCAGGGTGTTGAGGATGACCAGGTGGCACGTCTCTCGGACCTGCGGAAGTCTCGCGACTCTTTCAAAATGGTCGGCGCCGTCGAGGCACTGCAGGAAGCGGCCACGTGTGGGGAGAATGTGATGCCGTATCTCATCGACGCGGTGAAGGCGAAGGCAACATTAGGGGAAATTTGCTTGGCCTTGAAAGAAGTCTTGGGCATGTATCGGGATCCGGTGGTGTTGTAGAGGGACATTGGCTAAAGCCATGAAACTCGGAGCGTTTGAGATTTATCCTGTGAGCGACGGTCGGTTTCGGCTGGATGGAGGAGCGATGTTTGGTGTTGTGCCGAAAGTCTTGTGGGAGAAATGCTGTCCCACCGATGAGTCGAACCGGATCTCCCTCAGTCTCACAGCTCTATTAGTCAGAGCGAATGGCAAGAACATCCTGGTTGATACGGGGTTGGGGCCTAAGGAAGACGAGAAGTTTCACCGTATGTTTGCCGTTGAGCGAACGCCGACGATCCTTGAATCCTTGAAACGACTAGGCCTAGGACCGGAGGACATCCATCTGGTGATCAACACGCATCTCCATTTCGACCATGCCGGCGGGAACACGAGGCAAGAGAACGGATCCGTCGTGCCCACCTTTCCCAATGCCAAGTATTTCATTCAGCATGGCGAGTTTGAAGACGCTGCTCGTGCCAATGAGCGGACTAGAGTCAGCTACCGGCCGAACAACTTTACACCCATCGCTCACATCAATCAGTGGGAATTCCTCCATGGCGAGACGGAACTCATTCCAGGCGTGACCGCGGTCGTCACTGCCGGCCATACGCGCTGTCATCAGAGCGTCAAGATCGAATCGGAAGGACGCATTGCCTTTTTTTTAGGAGACCTGATTCCGACCGTATCGCATCTGCCGCTTCCCTACATCATGGGCTACGATCTCTTCCCGATCCAGACCTTGGAGACGAAACGGTGGGTGTTGGATCGGGCGTTTGAAGAGCAATGGCTGCTGCTCTTCGAGCATGATCCACTGGTTCAGGCCGGGCATGTCAGGAAGGATCAGGAAGGCAAATATTTTCTTCGGGAGGTGGCAACATGACAGTAGCGAGCCAGCCTCTTCGGATTTTGATCGGCAAAGTCGGCCTCGACGGGCATGACCGGGGTGTAAAGCTCATCGCGCGCGCATTACGAGACGCCGGAATGGAAGTCATCTATACCGGTCTGCATCAGACGCCGGAGCAGATCGTCAATACGGCGATTCAAGAGGATGTGGATGCGATCGGTTTGAGCATTCTTTCGGGAGCGCACAGGACGCTGTTCCGCCGCGTCATCGAACTCCTCAAAGAACAGGATGCCGAGGACATCGCCTTGTTCGGCGGCGGAATCATCCCCGATGAGGATGTGCCCACGCTCACGGCGGCCGGCGTGAAGGCTCTGTTTAGACCGGGAGCACCCATGGAGGAGATCGTGACATTTGTGAAAGGGCTCAAACCTCAGGGCTGAGGAACCATGCGTACATTGACGACTTCAGTAGTTACCACCAACGACGAATTCGCGTCGAATCGTGCCCACTATGAAGGGCTGGTGGCCGATCTTCAGAAACACATCGCTCTCGCTCGAGCCGGGGGACCGCCGGAGGCCATCGCGCTTCATCAACAACGGGGCAAACTGACCGCTCGTGAGCGGATTGCGAAGTTGCTCGATCCGGACGCGCAATGGCTCGAACTCAGTCCCTTGGCTGCATCCGGGATGTACGAAGACCAGGTTGTGGCTGCCGGTCTGATTGCCGGAATCGGCTACGTGTCGGGACGACCCTGTGTCATTGCCGCCAACGATGCAACGGTCAAGGGCGGGACCTACTTCCCCATGACGATTAAGAAACATCTCAGGGCTCAAGAAATTGCCTTGGAAAACCGGTTGCCCGCGATTTACCTGGTGGATTCCGGCGGTGTGTTCTTGCCGATGCAAGCAGATGTATTTGCCGACAAGGAGCACTTCGGACGGATCTTTTATAACCAGGCGCGCATGTCCGCTCTCGCGATTCCTCAAATTGCCGTCGTCATGGGGATGTGCACGGCAGGCGGTGCCTATGTGCCGGCCCTGTGTGATGAAAACGTGATCGTCAAAGGCACCGGCACCATTTATCTGGCAGGACCCCCGCTGGTCAAAGCGGCAACGGGCGAGGAGGTCACCGCCGAAGCCCTTGGCGGGGCAGATCTCCATACCAGGTTTTCTGGTGTGAGCGATCACCTCGCAGACGATGATCGAGAGGCACTCGAGATCTGCCGGTCGATCGTCGACACCTTGCCTCGACGGCCGGCCCTTCACCGACCGGCTGCGATCGAAGAGCCGCGCTATCCGGCCGACGAACTGTATGGGCTTATTCCGAACAATCCACGTCAGACCTTCGATGCCCATGAAGTCATCGCCCGCTTAGTGGACGGCAGCCGCTTTCATGAGTTTAAGGCCCGGTACGGCAGAACGCTTGTGTGTGGCTTTGCCCGTTGGATGGGGCACCAGGTCGGCATCGTCGCGAATAACGGCGTGCTTTTCTCCGAAGCAGCGCTGAAAGGCGCCCACTTCGTGCAACTTTGCACCCAGCGACGGCTACCACTAGTGTTTCTGCAAAACATTACCGGCTTCATGGTTGGGAAGGAGTATGAAGCGCACGGAATCATCAAGGACGGTGCCAAGATGGTGCAAGCGGTGGCGGCCGCCGAGGTTCCGAAGTTCACCATTATTGTCGGCGCCTCCCATGGCGCCGGCAACTACGCGATGTGCGGACGCGCTTACGCTCCCCGCTTTCTCTTTCTCTGGCCCAATGCCCGGACTTCAGTGATGGGGGCGCAGCAGGCGGCTCAGGTACTCTTGACGGTGAAACAGCAGCAGCGAGCCCGCGACAAAGGGTCCCTGGAGGAAGATGAGCGGCGAAGGATCACGGACTCGATACGAGCCCAGTATGATCGGGAGTGCAGTCCCTATTTCAGCACTGCTCGCCTCTGGGATGACGGGATCATCGATCCAGTGGGTACAAGGAAAATTCTCGGTCTATGTCTTGACGTCGCCATGACGACGCCGATCCGCCCGTCGCACTTCCCTGTTTTCCGCATGTGAGGCTTCGATGAAACATCCTACGTCGATCCTCGTTGAGTTGCACGAAGGCGGTGCAAGGGTGACCTTGAATCGGCCCGATCGACGAAACGCGTTCAACGCCCGCATGGTGGCCGAGGTCTGCGAGGCCTTCAAAACATTGGGACAGGACCATTCGGTGCGCGTAATCGTCCTAACCGGTAGTGGTCCGACATTTTGTGCAGGTGCAGATCTCGGTTGGATGGGAACAGACCGAATCGTGTCCGCCTCGGAGGCACAGCAGGACGCCGAGCGCTTGCTCGCGATGTTCCGGACGATCGATGCCTGTCCCTGCCCCGTCATTGGACGCGTCCAAGGAGCCGCTTATGGCGGAGGAATCGGGTTGATCGCGGCGTGCGACATCACCGTGGCTGCCGCCTCTGCGACCTTTGCGTTCAGCGAGGTTCGTCTGGGATTGGTCCCGGCCGTCATCGCGCCCTTTGTGCTTACGAAGACCGGAGAGTCTTTCGTGCGACGATTCTGTTTGACCGGCGAGTCGTTTTCCGCAGGGACTGCTCAAGCAGCTGGTCTGATTCATGATGTGGTTGAACCGGTCGCGCTTGACGCCCATGTCGCATCATTGGTTGAACAGATTAACAGGCTCGCTCCGCAGGCTGTAAGAGACACGAAAGAGCTGTTTCAGCGCCTTCACCATCTGTCTCAGGACGAGCGCTGGAAGGCTTGTATTGAAGGGAATGTTCAAGCTCGCCTTTCATCTGAAGCGCAGGAAGGGCTTCGAGCCTTTCGTGAACGCAGAACGCCGGACTGGGTTCCATCAACAGGTGGAATGTAAAAGGTGTTGCCGTGGAACGTCGCATGATGGCCGACAGCAACGGGTCAAAACCAAATTCGCCTATCGTTCGGATCATCGAGGTCGGTCCGCGAGATGGGCTTCAGAATGAGTCGAACGTCGTCTCCACGGAGGTCAAGGTAGCGTTTATCAATGCCTTGTCCGAGACCGGAGTGGCGGAGGTCGAAGCTGGTTCGTTTGTGTCGCCTCGTGCCATTCCGCAACTGGCGGATTCCGATGAGGTGTTCCGGAGGATTGAGCGGTGGCCAGGCGTCATCTACTCAGCGCTGGTGCCGAACGAACGAGGATTGGAACGGGCAAGAGCAGCGGGTGTGAACAAGATCGCCGTTTTTACGGCGGCATCCGATACATTCACCCGGCAGAACATTAATTGTACGATTGACGAGTCGATCGAGCGGTTCAGGCCGGTGCTGTACAACGCGAAACGTGACGACATGGTCGTCCGGGGGTACATTTCTACCGTGACCCATTGTCCCTTCGAGGGTGCCGTCCAGCCGTCGGAGGTTCTGGATGTGGTGCGGCAGTTACTTGATCTTGGAGTCGATGAAATCTCCCTCGGAGAAACTGTTGGAAAAGCCGCTCCCCGTGACATCCGAAGGCTGCTGGATGAAATAGTGCCACGCGTTGAGCCCAGTCGACTCTCGCTTCACGTTCACGACACCTGCGGCATGGCCGTGGCCAATGTCCTGACCGCGTGGGCGGAGTACGGCATCGAAGCGTTCGACACGGCTGCTGGAGGACTCGGAGGCTGTCCGTACGCGCCAGGGGCTTCGGGGAACGTTGCGACGGAAGACGTCGTTTATGCCCTGAAAGCATCCGGGGCTTCGCTTGCCGTGGATGAACGGAAGGTCATTGCGGCGGCAAGCGAGATCGGTAAGGTTCTGAATCGCCGCCTATCGTCGCGCCTATCGCAGGTGAAGACAGAACGAACCAAGTATGAGGGCGTGGCATGAGCTCCGCTGGTCCGCACCTATCCATGCGCGACGTCGAAGGCATGGCGCCCTTGATTGAACAGGTCAGAACCGGAAATATTCGTGCCGTTTCACGGCTGATCACCCTATTCGAGAATCATATGGACAACAGACGGATGGTGCACCTCCTCAACAGCACCTCGCGAGAGGCGACGGTGATTGGAGTCACGGGCTATCCCGGAGCAGGGAAGAGCACAGTCGTCAACCGGTTAGTGAGTTGCTATCGACGGCAAGGTTTGAAGGTGGGAGTTTTGGCGGTCGATATCAGTAGCCACGTCACAGGTGGTGCCCTGTTGGGTGACCGTATCAGAATGCAGGAGCATGCGCTGGATCACGGGGTGTATATCCGAAGCATGGCCACTCGCGGACATCACGGAGGGCTTGCCCGAGCGACCGGCGATGCAGCGTTGGTATTGGAAGCAGCTGGATATGAGGTGATTCTGATTGAGACTGTCGGGGTCGGCCAGAATGAAATCGACATCGTCGATCTGGCGCCTATCGTTGTGGCAGTGGTGGCGCCGGGCCTGGGTGACGAGGTTCAAGCGATGAAGGCCGGGCTATTGGAAGTCGCACAGATCGTCGTCGTCAACAAGGGGGACCTTCCCGGTACGGATAACACGTTACGAGATCTGAGGGAATGGTGCCCGAATGTGTTGCGCACAGTCGCGACGACAGGCGAGGGGATTTCGGAGCTTGCTGCCGCAATCCTGGCGCATCGACCCTCCCGTGACGGTAGCTCTGTCGGTGAAGTCCGAACTCGCTGACGAGGCTCAAGCGAAGCTTGGCATGGGGATGGATGCCGCATCAATTGTTGATGATTTCTCACCATATCACGCGGATCACGCCCCACAATCTGTCGGCCAATGTGTTGATTTGGAAAAGCGGTAGCCGAAATTGACCGAAACAGAAGCATGAGCTCGTGGACTGTCAAGCGTGAGGGGGAAGAGATGGCATAGATCGGAAAGAGGCAGTCGATGCTTGCAGATCGTCTCGCTCGATATTGCAGGTCTTTGCGCTACGGTGATTTGCCGAACACTGTCGTGCACGAAGTCAAACGGCGCGTGCTCGACAGCCTTGGCTGCGCGCTTGGGGCGTGGAATGCACCGCCATGTCGGGTCGCCCGCCTGATTGCCCAGACCGCCAAGGTGCCGCAGGGTGCTACATTGTGGGGTACAAGCCACAAGACCTTACCCGATCTTGCGACCTTCGCCAACGGCGGGCTGGTCCGGTATCTTGATTTCAACGATACCTATCTTTCGAAAGAGCCGGCGCACCCTTCCGATAATATTCCAGCCATTCTTGCGGTCGGCGAATCGGTCCATGCGTCTGGTAAACGCATCATGGAAGCGATCGTGCTCGCCTATGAAATCCAGTGCCGTCTCTGTGACGCTTCGGCGCTACGTCCACGCGGTTGGGACCACGTGACGTACGGCCCCTTTTCTTCTGCCCTTGGTGCCGCCAAGCTCCTGAAACTTTCCAACGAACAGACGGTGCAGGCAATCAATCTGGCCGGCATTGCAAACATGGCTCTTCGGCAGACACGGGTCGGGGATCTGTCCATGTGGAAAGCCTGCGCCTTCTCGAATGCCGCTCGCAACGGGGTGTTCGCCGCCAGGCTGGCGCAGCTAGGTATGACAGGACCGTCGCCTATCTTCGAAGGAGAAAAGGGTTTTATGAAACTGGTTTCTGGACCACTGGAGCTGGCGCCATTCGCTGCAGAACGGGGACAGGCACCAGCTCTCGGCGAGAACCAGTCTCCTCAATTCAAGATCGTGGATACCTATATCAAGCATTACCCAGTCGAGTATCACGCTCAGACTGCGGTCGAAGCGGCGTTGGCACTTCGCGACGCAGCGATGGAAGCAGAAGGAGCTCGTGCCATCGATCATGTAGCCGATGTGGAGATCGGGAGTTATGACGTGGCCATCGAGATCATTGGGCGCGATCCTGAAAAATGGCAGCCGGCCACGAGGGAGACGGCTGACCACAGTTTTCCGTACTGCGTCGCGGTGGCATTGCTCCACGGCCCTGTGACGCTGCAGTCATTCGGCCCGAAACGATTGCGCGATCCGGCCGTGCGAAATCTGATGAAGAAGGTCCGTGTCGTGCAGCAAGCAGAATTCGTGGGACGCTATCCTAAGACCATGCCGACCAGGATCACGGTCAAGACAGATGCGGGGAAAACCTACATGGGTCAAGTCGATGTGCCGGTCGGGCATCCAGGTAATCCGATGTCGGATCGGGATCTGGAAGCAAAGTTTCGCCGGTTGGCCAATGGACGGCTGGATCGCTCTCGCATCGACCGGCTTGTCGAATTCGTGTGGAGCCTTGATCGGGTCGGAGACATCAGTACGCTCATGCCGCTGCTGTACGTGAAAGGCGGGAGTTGAGTGTAAGGTTTAGGAGAAGCTCGACGACGATGATGGAGCAAAAGCGGTCGACGAAGACGTCTCGCTTGCGCGAATTGTTGACCACACGCACTCTAGCCATTCCCGGAGCCTTTAATGCGTTGGTCGCGATGCAAATCGAACGGGCCGGCTACGAAATCGCATATGTCTCAGGCGCTGCGATATCGGCTTGCCGTGGGCTGCCAGACATCGGCCTCGTGACGCTTGGTGATATGGCGGCGGAGGCGGCAAGGATCGCCTGTTCGGTATCGATCCCGACCATTGTGGATGCGGACACAGGATATGGCGGTCCGTTATCCGTCGCCGAAGCGGTGAGGGCTTTCGAGGGGAGCGATCTCGCCGGCATGCAGATCGAAGATCAAGAAACGGTCAAGAAATGCGGCCACCTTTCGGGGAAAAGTTTGGTGCCTGTTGCCGACATGGCAGCCAAAATCGAGGCGGCCGTCCATGCCAAACGAGATCCGGATTTCGTGATTATTGCGCGCACCGACGCCCGCAGCGTGGAGGGCCTTGAGGCAGCCGTTCAGCGTGCCGTGACTTACGCGGAAGCAGGGGCGGATGCGCTGTTTCCTGAGGCGTTGGAGTCAGCCGAAGAGTTCCAGACCTTCGCCAGAGAAATCAAGGAGAGAGGTGTTAGGGTTCCACTGATCGCCAATATGACGGAGTTTGGAAAAACGCCTCTGCTGAGCGTCGCGGAATTTGAGAGGCTGGGCTATCGCGGTGTGCTCTTTCCTGTTACAGGGTTACGGACGGCCTTGCAAGCCGTCGATAGGCTGTTGGCCGAGCTGAAGCTGTGTGGGTCTCAGAAGGACTGGCTCCATCGCATGATGACAAGACGAGAACTGTATAGTCTGCTCCGGTACAACGATTCCGGCGAGCATCGGGAAGGGGGGACGTATGAGCATCGCAGTGAAGGAGTCTCTCGTGACTGAAGTGAAAGGTCGTCCTGCTTATAGCCCCGGTCTCGAAGGAGTGATCGCCGGTGAATCGACTCTCTGCCTTGTAGATGAAGGGGAAGCTGGTCTCCTCTATCGTGGTTACCCGATCCGTGATTTGGCGGAGCACAGCACGTTTGAGGAAGTCGCCTATCTGCTGCTGTTTGGTCATCTGCCGAATCGGCAGGAGCTAGCAGACTTTGCAGTACAACTCATCAATCAGGCTGTCCTTCCTCAGCTCCTTGAAGTGTTCCTTGGCCCCATGCCTTCCGGCTCTCATCCAATGGATATGGTCCGAACGGGCGTTTCTCTGCTGGGCATGGTCGATCCGGAGGCGGCCGACAACTCGCATGATGCCAACGTTCGGAAATCGGTCCGACTGCTGGCACAGATCCCACTGATGATAGCGACTGCCTGTCGGCCCATGAACAGAAAATCTCCTGTGAGACCACCAGAGAATCTAAGTTTTGCTGAGAATCTCTTGTACCTCCTCACCGGCCGGAAGGGAAACGATGAAGCGAAAGCCATGGCTCGAGTTCTCGATGTCTCCTTGACACTGTACGCTGAACATGAATTCAATGCGTCCACGTTCGCCGCCCGGGTGACTGCATCGACGATGACGGATCTGCATTCGGCCGTTACTTCGGCGATCGGAACGCTCAAGGGACCGCTCCATGGAGGGGCCAACGAGGCGGTGGCCGAGATGTTTCTCGGTATCGGCAGCCGTGAACGGGCGGAAGCATGGGTACGGGAGGCCCTCCGGCAGAAACAACGGATCATGGGTTTTGGTCACCGCGTGCTCAAGAGAGGCGACGCTCGTTCAGATATCATTCAACGGCATGCTGAATCGTTGAGCCGGATCTGCGGCGACCGCCGATGGTATGAGATTGCGACCGTCGTCGATCACGTCGTGGAGGAGGAGAAAGGTCTCCGTCCCAACCTGGATTTCTACAGCGCGGTCATCTATCTCTTGATGGGAATTCCCCGCAGGCTGTATACACCGGTGTTCATCTGTTCTCGGATCACCGGATGGTGCGCCCATGTCATCGAACAACAGGATCACAATCGGTTGATGAGGCCCCGCGCTCTCTATACGGGGCCGTCGAGGAGGGAATATGTCCCCCTTGATCGCCGTACCTGAGCGCATCACGCATGCACGGTTGATGAGGCTGCGTGCCCTCTACACGGGATCATCGAGTAGCGAATATGTCTCCATTGACTAGCGTACCTGAACACGTCAGGCAAGCGCGAAAGATCGAAGCACTGTGCCCTCTGCTCCCATGGAACTCGTTCGCTGACTTCTTCAAATCTCGCGTCTATGATCGCGCCCTCGTCAATCGGCCATTCTTGACCTATTGGGACGATGACAGGTCCGTCCGCTATACCTACAACTATGCGGAATTCGGAGCGGTGGTCCAATCGGCTGCGGCGTTCCTTCATGATCATGTGGGGGTACGACGGGGGGATCGGTTGGCGACCATCCTCTTTAATCACGACGTCACCGTGGTGTTGTACTTTGCGGCCTGGGTCCTGGGGATCACGCTTGTTCCGATCAACGTCGAAGAATCCGCGGAGAAGAAACGTTATATCCTGGAACATTCCGAGGCATCGGCCGTCTGTTGCTGGCACTCCTATCTTGATGAAGTGAAAGACCTTCAGCGGGATCTTCCGGCTTTACGCCATGTGATTGCGGTGAATGACGAAGGCTTCGTGGAAGGACCGAAGCCGAGGACAGGCCCTAGGGTGGGATTCATCTCCCACCTGGACACAGCATCCCGCACCTCCCGACTCGATGACGAAGCACTCATTGTCTACACATCCGGGACGACCGGTCCGCCCAAAGGGGTGATCCTTACAGTGGAAAACTTGCTGCTTGATGCCGACGCGATCACCGACTGGCATCGGTTCGGAGCGGACGACCGCTTGATGGGCGTGCTCCCGATTCATCACGTGAATGGGACGGTTGTCACGCTGATCACGCCGTTTTACTCCAAAGGCGGCGCCGTCCTGAATCGCAAATTCAAAAGCTCCACGTTCTGGCGAAGATTGCACGAGGAGCGAGTGACTTGCGTGAGTGTCGTGCCGACGATCTTGGAATTTCTCCTCGATGGGAACGAAGATCTAACCGCGTACAAGCTGGATGGTTTGGGTGGACTCATCTGCGGCGCGGGTCCCTTGCTCAAGGACACGGCGACAAGGTTCGAAGCCCGCTTCGGTTTTCCGATTCGCCATGGCTACGGCTTGTCCGAAACAACCTGCTATTCCTGTTTTCTGCCGAATGACCTCGCATGTGATGAGCATCGCCATTGGATCGGAGATTATGAGTTCCCCTCTATCGGAGTTCCGCTGCGACACAATCGGATGGCGATCGTAGACGGCAATGGACGCCAGCTGCCGGAGAAGGTGAGGGGAGAAATTTGCATCCGCGGTGGGACCGTATGTGCAGGCTATTTCAAGCGGGACGACGCCAATGAGGCGGCGTTTCAAGGGGGGTGGTTCCATTCCGGGGACGAGGGGTTCTATGTCCGCGATCAACTCGGTCGACCGTTTTTCTTCATTTCAGGTCGGCTCAAGGAATTGATTATTCGAGGCGGTGTCAACATTGCTCCGCTCGAAATCGACGAGGTGTTGAGGACCCATCCTCTCATTCGGTTCGCGATGGCTGTTCCCTTCGATCATCGCTACTACGGGGAAGAGATTGCCGCCTATGTGGTGGTGCGAGACGATGTTTCTCCACCCACAGAAGCCGAATTACTCGCGCACTGCCGTCGGCGGCTTCCCTTCTCAAAATGTCCCAAGGTCGTCCAATTCGGACAGGCGGTACCCTATACCTCGACCGGCAAACCCAAGCGCTTGGAATTGAAAACCTCCCTTGCAGCCACATTGGCAGCCTACCGCGATCGTCAATTCAAGGACACAGAACCGGTATAGAACGGAGTGGCGAGTCACCCAACGAATAGGCGTAATCGCTGGTGCTGATCAGAAGAGTGGGGGTTGTGGGCCCCATTGCAAGCCGGCGAGGTCAGGGTCTTCGCCCTCTTGCGTCGGCCGATTGAGCTTCGCAGCCTTTCGCTGTGCACGACGCTCTTCTTTGTCACGTTGCTTCTGAAGCCGTGCTTTCTCGCGGTCTCGCTTTGCTGCTGTGGTTTTGCCTGTTCCTCCGATGATGTCCTCCTTTCGGGTGCGGTGTGCGTATGTAGTAAGGCTTACTACGAAGCGGCACCACGCTTGCTGGTAACCACCGACGCTTTGGGTCCCGGTTTGGGGCGTCCAGCTCTTGCCTGAGAACGGGAGAGCGTATCTGAGCTTAGGCCTTGGTTTGCTGCCGAGATGATCTGGCGACGAATATCGTCTATGGACGTTGTCGATGACGTCCGTTCCGGGTCCTGTAGTCCGAGCAGATCCCAGCGGACTTTCGTTCTACGAATGGCTCGTTTTCGTCGGTGCGAGGCTTTGGTTCCCCATGATGTATTCATCGCTTCTCCGATTCAAAGGTTTCGATTTATCGATGCGCTGCAGAAACTGCCTTCAAACCACTCTATTCGCTCGGAGATGTCGGCCCTTTGCTGCCAATCGTCACGAATCGATCTGCTGGAAAGACCGCCCGTAGTCGATCGGTGACGTTCCGACGATACAGTTCAGATTCGCGAGCGAGAAGAACCAAATTGTTGTTGTCGAGTAGAATATTGAGGTGATCCTCCGAAACGAGCAACCGTGTGTTGTCGCCCACGTTCACACGATATTGTGTTTTTCCGTCAGGATTGCGGTCGGAACCTGATACGATCTCGGTCAATCCGTCAATGACCCCTTCATAGGCTTCAGATCGGTGGCGCACTTTCGTCCCGTTTGGGATACGGACCCAATGGTTTGCAGGTGTCTGGTGATGATGTTTATCGGCGTTCATGAACATTCACCCTGCCTGTGGTTGCTCATCTGTTTGTCTCCTTGAATCGATGGCACAGAGCTGCCTACTAGGATGTACGTGCAGGCTGCACCCGTCTCTATTGCCTGAAGCAGTGGTCGAGGGACCAGACGGAGTCGATATCGAGGTCTCCGTCAGCTACGCTGCTGGCTCAGGCACAAAGGCCCCTGGCCGACAAAGTCATCACATACTGATCAATGCAATCGCGCAGGAACGAAACGGCGAGGGCAAAAGCGCGAGGATCAGAATTCGTGTGATTCAATCTACCATATGGGAGTGCGGATTGCGAATGAAGAAAACTATTGAACAGCTGGCGGGTCATCACATCGTTCATGGGCAGCCGGAGCCGTGGGAGGACGGCTCCAGCTGGCATTCCCGTCCTTGCGTCACACTCACCCCATCACACCACTCAGCTGGACATCTGCTATCGATCGATCATCAGAAGTGGAAACCGAAACCGCCGGACAGGATTGCAAAGACAACGATCCCGAGAAAAAACGCTGCATACACGTACGCCCATGTTGGCTCAGACTTGAGCTCGTCTTTTACATCCTTCATGTGTATATGCTGCATCGCGCTTCACCTCCTTGCTTCGAATGTCCGGTTTTCAGGATAAGGATGTTTGGACCGTCCTCTGTGTTCAGTCAGATATTTAGTCAGATAGTAAAAAGTGGGCCGCTCCTTCGCCATCGCCTAGAAGGTTGAATTAGGGCTTACATCGATTGGGTGAGGGGAAACGCATGAACTGACGGATCAGTGAACCTTGAGGTAGGTGAGAATGGCCTCGACACGTCCGTCGACTGAGAGCTTCTGATAGACGTGATGAAGGTGGGTCTTCACGGTATCCACCGACAGACATAACTGGTCGGCAATTTCCTTGTTGCTCCGGCCGGCACAGGCGCAAGCCAAGATCTCTCGTTCGCGGTCAGTCAGACTGGAAAGCAGAGTGTTGTTATTCTCATGAGTGTGCCGTACCGCGCCGGGAACGGTGCGGGCGAACTGCTCGGACATGGCCGGTGACAGGACGTGTTCTCCGCGAGCGGTTGTTCTGATGATACGCAGGAAGTCTGTGCAATCGCTGTCCTTCAGGATGTAGCCGAAGGCGCCAGCCTGCATGGCTGCGACAATTCTGTGATCCTCATCGTACCGGGCCAATAACAGCACTCGCGTGTTGGGGAGATGCTTGCGAACAAGTTTCGTGACCCATTCTATATCGAGATCAGGCATATCCACATCTAGTAGGGCGACGTCGGGCTTGTGTTCTATCGCGAGTCGATAGGCCTCGCGCCCGTCCATTGCTTCGACCACTGCCGCGATATCTCGTTCTCGTTCCAAGAGCAGCCGCAGACTTTGCCTGAACAGACGTTGCGCTTCGACGATGAGCAGGCGGATGGATTTGGGTTGTATTCCACGATCGAATCGATGTGCTGCGTTTCTCATGTTCATGACTTCACCGGCACTCGACGACTTGCCTCCTGAATCTGTTGTGCACCTGTGTACCGTTCACGTTTGCCTAGGCTGCCATGCAAAACGCCCAGCGGTCCGCAGGCTCATGAGCCGGATGACATCCTCCCAAGACAACTCAGTGAGACAATTGATCAGAGATAAGAATGAGGGGAGGTCACACGTGTCATGCTCAGTCGGTCGGTGCGGGATTCCCACGACGAACATGATCACCACCCCCTGGAAGATGAGGCGGTATCGACAATCCAATCTACCCCTCATACGATATGGCGATCAAGGGGGTTCTTGTGATGTCCAAGAATCGAGAAATGGTTGGCCGGAACATGCTGAGGCGCTAGCATAGGCCCATGTTCCGAACAGTCCTGCTTGTCACAACGATAACGTCTACATGGTTGATGGTCGGGCCAACCTTGGCGGCAACCGACTTTGTCGCGCGCGTTCTCATCGTCCACGAGGGAGACCGTCTGACAATCCACCATCAAGGCCGAAGGGACATGGTTCATCTTCGCGATGTGGATTGTCCCAAGCAGAGACAACCCTATGGAAAACAGGCGAGGCATGCGACGGCTGCCTACATCGCCAACCGTGAAGTGATCGTGCGAGACTTGAAGCGGGATCGACAGGGTCGGATGACCGCCGAAATTCTCCTGCCGGATGGGAGACAAATCGCCCATGAGTTGGTCAAAGAGGGGCTTGCCTGGGTACAGCCGGGAGGGTCTGGTGATCGAGCTCTGAAAGATATGGAAGAACTGGCCAGAGTCGCCAGCAAGGGGCTGTGGTCTGAACCGAATCCCATCCCACCGTGGAAATGGAAAGCTACGAAGCCTGCTCGTTACAATTAACAGGGGACTTTGCTCAATCAATGTAGTTATGTAACCGAACAATATCGAAGCTTTAAGAAATCACCTTCTTGGGCGGCGAGATTAACGTGAGAATTCTCACTCCACACTTTCTGGGGATAACCCTGTGTGCAAGTCTCTTGATTCGAGAAAGATGGAGCGAATGGCGTGCGTATTCATCAACTCGCCTATTTTTTAGGCATCCGCCGTCTGCCGGCAAAGCCACAAGTAATAGTGGTTTCGGTGTACGTTTCTTCCTTTCTTGCATATTCCTGGAAAGAGTACTTAACGTGACCAATTGGCCCCTGTTGGTGCCCTTGTCATTGTCGTCATTCGGACCGATATCCACAGGGTCAAAACTTTCCTGTGGATAACAGTTCCTGCATTAGGAGCGTGGTTTCGTATCTGTCAAGGGGTTGAACAAGAAAAGACGGCTCCATCGAATGATAGAAAAACTCCAGGTATCAATTGCTCAAACCAGAGCCGAATGGTCGGCGTTGGCCCCTACTGGCCGATGTAGCCCTGGATCAACAGGCCATAGTCCTTATGCTGCTTGACCATGTCGGCCTGCGTAGTGAGTTAAGCCCTCCCTTCACCGGTCAGGCCCTTCCGTCCGACTTCAAAGTAGATATCGACATGAATGATGTCCGGCATGGATAGGACGGGAGTCGTCACCCGGATAGTGTGGATTGTTGAAGCCTCAGTCTGATTCACGGCAGTAGCTTTCCTCAGCAGGTCCGGGGCGTTGGCATACTCGATCCTGTCCATGACAAGAGTAACCTTCTCTTGGTCGCTGGATTGGCTGTAAAGCCACACAGTGGCGAACAATCCTTCGAGGAGGTGGACGATTCTGACTAGGACAATGACCTCTTTGGTGCCTCTGTGCAGCCCCACCGTGGGGGCGATGTTTCCTGATGAAACCTGTGACCCAGTCTGTGACATGACTAAACCCCCCTCATCATCAGTAAAGTATGAAAGTCAAAGTTGATCAGCCATCACGTTCGAAACAGCAACACCTTGTTCTCACCTCCCTTCAGCTGTTCGTTCCGTGCGCCGATGGAGGATTGCTTGAGCAACCGAAATGCCGGTCGACGAGAAGTGTGAAAGCGAAAACATTGTGAAGAAAATTCAGGGGTTCGGTTGTTTGGTCATTCAGTAGCAGGATGAGGGGAAGTCGCGCCCATCATCCAGTGCGTGGATGGTCCCGCATAGGATGATAAGTTGGTGTAGATAAGTTCCTGATGTTTACGTAGACTTGGGAATTGTCAATAAGTCCGTTGAAATTTCCTGAGCGGCTTCCATAATTGTCTCACGCGGCCTTCTTGGTCTGAACCGAGTGCGGCTCTGCGTGTCCGGCCCCGATGGCCGCGATGACCTGCGCGATCTCGCCATAGCCCTTCACCCGCTTGAACCGGCTCTCCCCGTAGAGCAGGACTGTCCCCAGCCACCGCTGGAGCATCGCCGTTCCGCGGGTTCGCTTGAGGTTCCGTTCACTGTGTCGAACCAGCGAGAACATACTCTCGATCGGATTCGTGGAGAGGAGCGTCTTGCGCAGTAGTGGTGGCACCTTCAGTCGATGCAGCGTCAATAATTCTTCGAAGGCTTCCCGGAGCGAATCCGCCGCGGACTCGTTCTTGGCCCGCAACCAGGCCGCCAACTCCAACAGCATCCGTCTGGCGTCGGCATAGCTGGTCTGCTCCAAGGCTGTCATCAGTCGCTGATGCGCCTCGTGCCGATAGGGCTTGGCGAGGTGGCGTTGGAGGTTCCGGCTCTTATGAATGGCACAGCGCTGGTGCACAAGCTGCTTGCCGAACCGGGCCCGCAGGGGGGCGTGTCAAGTTTTCTGTGTAACTGATTGTGGTTAATCACTGGTAGGCACCCGATCTCCTAAGATCATGGCAAATTGATTGCGCGCCCGTTTCCACTCCGGAATCGGGGCGGTCCAGTTCTTGGCGAGACGCTGCAGGCCCAGAGAGAGGACTTTGAGGATCGCTTCATCCGTGGGAAACGCCCCGCGCTTTTTTAACGTTTTCCGTAACGAATAGTTCAGGGATGCAATGGCATTCGTGGTGTACAGGACTTTGCGAATGGCTGGAGGATCGTCAAAAAAGACCGTGAGCCGCGTCCAGTCTCGCCGCCAACTCGTGCTGATTGTGGGATAGTGCGCATCCCACGTCAGGGCAACGCGGTCCAAGGCCGCTTCGGCTTCCGTGACCGTCGGCGCTCCATAAATGGCCCGCAGATCTCTGGCCACGGCACGCCGCTCCCGCCACCCCACATCCCGCAAGGATTGTCGGACTTTATGCACAATGCAGAGCTGCACCTGGGTACGCGGGAAGATCGTCTCCCAGGCCTCGGGCAACCCCGTCAGCCCATCGACACAGGCCACGAAGCAATCTGTGCCCCCTCGTTGCTGGAGGTCCGTAAAGACCGCTACCCAGAATTTGGCGCCTTCGGTCTCACTGACCCAGAGGCCTAAGAGTTCTTTTTCCCCCGCTCAGGTGACGCCCAGCGCCACAGAGACCGCTTTGGGTTTGACGGCTCCGTCATGCCGCGATTTCACAAAGAGACAATCGAAATAGAGAATCGGATAGACCGTTTCCAGGGGACGACTCTGCCAGAGGCGCACATCCTCTCAGACCGCATCGGTAATGGTGGAGATGAGTGGCGGCGACACCTCCGTCCCATATAATTCTTCGAGGTGGCCTTGAAGTTCCCGCGTGGTGAGCCCATGGGCATAGAGGGCCAGCACGTTGTCATCAACCCCCTCACGCCGCCGCTGCCGTTTCTTGACCATGGTCGGCTCAAACGTACCCGCCCGATCGCGCGGCACCGCCAAGTCAATCGGGCCTTGCTCGGTCTGTACCGTCTTTGGAGTACTGCCATTCCGAGCATTATCTGATTTCGAAGGCAGGCGGGCATGAGGCGCATACCCAAGATGGGTGGTCAATTCAGCAGCCAGGGCTCGTTCCACCAACCGTTTCGTGAGGCCTTTCAGTCATCCAGGTTCGCCAAGAATCTCTTCCGGAGACTCACAGCCTTGTAACAAGTCATCCAACAACGCCTCCGTTTTCGTCTCTGGCTTGGTCATCAACCCCTCCCTCCTCTATAAAAGAGGCATGATAACCAGTTACACAGTTAATCTTACACGCTCCGGGATGAAGGCGGTCGAAGCCGGCTCGTCCGTATTATTCCTGACTCTCGAAGCCCTCATGGGCCGTCTGATCCGGGCACGGCAGGAGAACCGGCTGGAGCGTACCCTGCAGCAGTTCACCTACCCACGCCTGCTGATTCTGGATGAGTTAGGGTATCTGCCCCTCTCACGGGAAGAGGCGAGCCTGTTCTTCCGGCTGCTCGTCCGTCGCTACGAGCGCGGCAGCCTGATCGTGACCAGCAACAAGAGCTTCGCCGACTGGGGCGAGGTCTTCAACGATCCGGTCTTGGCCACGGCGATACTGGATTGGCTCCTGCATCACGCGACCACGCTCAACATCAAAGGGGAGAGCTATCGGCTGCGGGAGAACAAGAAGGCCGGACTCCTGGGTCGGCGGTCCGTCACGACCGCTGAGGAGGGAATTGTCGATGCCTCGACCTGAGCACGACGACCGGACAATCGCATCGGCGAAAAGGGGACATCTCACATCGGTGATTGGTGGACAACCAACTTCGGTCTTGACACCCGAACGTATCGAGTGCAATCGCCCCGTTCTGCCCTGCTACGGCCTTGCGTGGTGCCCCACCCATGGGGTGACTCCCTTCGTGCGAAGACAAATGCCGCCAATCCGCTTCCAGCAAGGCTATCCCGGGGCCAGCCGCTGCTTCAACTGCCGTTTCTAGGGTTAAGCGTTTCCTTCGTAGTGCAGTACTGGAACCGTCAGTGCCCGAGTGCGGATGCGAGAGACTCGCGCAAGTAACACAAGTAACGATTGGGAGGCCGCGTTGGCTGCATGCCGTGGTTAGGCCCTACGCGTATCCGCTTCCTTTGGGTCTGATTCTCTGTCTGGAGAACTCCGTGATCCCGGCGACTCATGGCCGAACCGATTACGGGAATCGCCACGTCCGTATAGAAGATGACCCCCGGCGTTACCCGGTGATAAGTTATGCGCCCCGATGATCTGCGAAGCCTGAAGCTGAACTTGGCCGGAGGCCACCAGGACAAGACTGCTGTCCAAACTCCCCTCACTAAGATTACCTCCGCGATACGGAGCCCTTCGAATGCGATAGTCCGATCTCGTAGGCATCGAATACGGCCGCCACTTTAGCTACAACCTGCATTCCAAGGACTCGCCCAATCCCACGGACTTTGCTATGCTCATGTACGGCACGCACGTGAGGACATGAAGATGATGAGCCGGCTACGAACCTGTTGCCTCGCTGCGGCTTTGGTCATCGCCATGGAACCGGTGTGCGGCTTTGCCGGATCGCTGGATCATTTGGCCGATCTGACCGGACGAGTACAGGCCATCGTGACATTGAAGAACCGCGACAACTTCACCAGTGAATATCGCTACGACGTGACTGTCAGAAACCTCTCACCGGACGCGATCATCGGCGAGTCACTGATCATCGTGCTGGACAAGATTACCAACTTGGCCGGGGAGGACCGAGAAGGGCTCACGGGAGAGTCCTTCCTGAAACGATTCGACGTGTTGGGCCAAGATGGTCAGACAGACGACGGGAAACCCTACTTCCGTGTTCCGGCTGGAACTTCTCCGGCCCTCGTACCGCAAACCGATAGTCTTCCCGTCGTGGTCAGGATCAGGAATCGGGATTATGTGACGGTCTTCACTCCCTCGTTCAAAGTTTTTGGCCAGAAGCGCCCTCTGCCGGAGACAAAGCATGCGGAGTCTCCGGTATCTTCCACGCCTCCTGCTCCTGGACAGTCGGCAGCCGCCAACCGCAATGCGGTCGATACGCTGATTCAACTACTGATCAAAAAAGGCGTCTTGACTGAAGAAGAGTGGCGCAAGGCGAATCAGCCATGACGGACGCATGCGGGGCGTGCCAGGGAACTTGGCCGAGAGAGGACCATTTCATCACAGACCTCGGATCGTCGAAGGTCTATCTCCACGATGATCAATTCTTCCCCGGCTGGACCGTCGTGGTCTTCCAGCGCCACGCCACCGAGTTATTCCAACTTGCCCCCACCGAACGTTTTCAGCTGATCGAGGAAGTCAGTCGGGTGGCCAAAACATTAGCCGAAATCTACCAGGCTAAAAAGATCAACTATGAACTCCTGGGGAATCAACTCCCTCATATCCATTGGCATCTCATTCCTCGTCTCGCGAACGATCCAGCCCCACTGGAACCGGTCTGGCGGGTACCGCACAGTCCCCTTCTTCTGACGGGAGCAACGCTTCATGAAGCCATCACCCGTTTAGCCTGCCCCCTGCGCATGGCCCGGTGAAGCCCCTGGGCGTGACAACCGTGGTACCTGGTGATTCTTCGCCGAGACCTCGCCGAGGATGTCACCCTACACCGAAACTTCGGAGGGCGCTCGCAGCTCATCACTCCACGGACTCAGTGTTTCTCGCTGAACAACCTGTGCGCAAGATACAGCGCGGTCATCACCACAGTGCTCACGGATCCTGCAATGAGGATTTCGAAAGGCCACAGATTGTGTGACGTGGGATCACGGAGACCATCAACCACGATTCGCATGATGACGAACCCCATCGCCGCAGCCGGAACCGCCGCCGCCATTCTCCAGGCCCCTTGCCAACGCCAAACTGCCCAGACCGGCAGCAAGAGGCCGAAGAGACCACAGGCCAATACAGCCCAGCCGAAACCGGCGAGGAAGACTCTATCGGCGCGGCTAAGAGGCTTCTGCGTCCGCACCCGATAGGCCTCGTCTGCTTCTTCCGCTGCTTTGACACGGACACTCATCTCCTCGATCCAAGCAGGCTGGGCCTGCCTCCCCCCCACCTCACTACCTCCCACGATATCGCCGCGCCACACCGCAACTACAGACGTGTTGGAGATGCTGCCGTCGCCCGCGGTAATCCTGATTTCATCCACCACGTCCCCCGGACGCATGAAAAAGAACCAGCCATAGGTCTCTCCCTGACCTGAATACGTTGGCGAGGGGTTGCTCCCGACATTGGCCGGCTTGCCGTTGAAGTATGGCCGCGCCCAAATGCGGACAGGTTTGTCCGTCTCATACGCCAGCCTGAGATAGAAATTCTGGTTCTTGCCTAACGTGAGGTGTTCCCCGGATGGCCAAGTCTCGATGACATGCACAACCGTACCGGCCCGAGCACAATCAATCGACAGATACGACAACGGAAGTACGATCGGAAGGATGAACAGTTGCAGACGCGCGAGGCCCCAGACAGAGGCAGGCTTCAGATGCCGGGATCGCATAGACACCCCCCCAAGGATTGAATGGGGAAGACGACAATTCGTCCGCAGAGAAAACTCTATCAGTGACAGGCTTGCTGACAAGGAATAGTTGGAAAGCCTCTGGCAAGCCGACAGACGAGGACTAGAGAGACATACATGTATGAGACTTGACGCGGAGCACCGCTTCCTGCCGGAAGCGCGTCTTGTAGGACGCGACAATTTCCTGAACGGCCTTGTTCGGTACGGCATCATCTGGGTGAACAAGGCTCAGGACATACGTAGGCTCGCGGATCACTTCACCTGAAACCGACCGCCACTGTCCGGAGGCCTGCCAGGCCGAGAGTCCATGGGGGAAACGTGGAGTGACTATCTCGTTAAGAAATTGCGTCCAGTCTTCCGCCGTGACATGGCCGGATGGCGTTTCTGTTCCGAAATACAGCAGCTCCTGCACTGCTGGCTGCCCATCGCCCCTGCATGGCGCGACGGTCATCGCCCCGCAGCCCACAAGCGAGACGAGGAGCAGCAGCACGCCTAATGGATTCTGAAGCATGCTGCGATGCACTATTGGTTCTCTGGCATAGATCAGACCAGTTGAAGCAACCCGCCAGAAAATCGGGCTCCCGAGTTTCTATCTCACCACACCTTATGAAGATAGTGGCGCATGAAATAAATGCAATCCACGGCGACGATGGTGTCGCACCTTTCGCCGGGATTGTCGACGGCAATCAAATCCACACATTGAAAGGTCAGCTTGTCCTTTAGGTCTGGTATGGTGTTGAGCCTGGGTGATAGCAGCGTCCGAGTAATCACCCCAAAGTCGAACAACCGGCTTTTGCGGACAGATATTCGGTGATACGGCCATTGAGCAGCTGATTTCAAAGACCTTTTCACCTGGTTTCAGGAGTGAAGCTACGGAAACCATCATTTGCACATCTATCATGCCATGTGGGATGAGGTCGTACCCGTACACCGCCTCGCAAAAACGGACGTGGGTTGGACTCTCATAAGCATGCCTGAATACTCGTTGTACCAGCCTGCAAAAACATCTTGGCCTGATCAAGACTGCTGGCACGAGTCCAGATTCGAGTCATACTCCTCCGATTACCTTCTTGCTAATTTGATCCGCTCTTGGTGGCATGACTTTTCGCGTATTGCCGTTTCTTGTTTGTTCTTGAGCAGGTCATGAACGGGTGTAGACCGATTCATCCTGGATTCCCCAGTAGCCAATGCAGGCCAAAAACTACTCCCAGAAACACCTTGATAGTCAAGGTCTTAAGTTGCCAATTTTAAACTGCGCCGCAGTTGAACTTGGCGAAAATCGGTCTCGGTGGTTGTACAAGATTTCATTCGGATTGATCGAAGTAGCTGAACGTACCTTGGATTTCAGCTGCGGAATCAGGGTTCATTCTTCAGGTGCTGAAGAAGGTCTCCGCCACCGCACTGGTGAAACTATTCCACAGGAAAAGCGGCTCACGTTTCTCAAAGTGAAGTCTCTGCTATTGAACAGCGGTAGGCCTATCAAGTGCGTTCAACGGATCCCATGGCATGTCCAGGAGTAACTGTTCTCCTCGATACTTGTCCCTTAGATAAGCGAACGGCTCTGGCCGTGGAACTGAGAGTGGAGGAACGTTGCCGAAGGCTCTGCCGAGAGTCTCAACCAGGAGTTCGTCGATGGCATGCAATGAAGGATCATAGCCGCCCGGCTCCCCAGGGATCTTGACGGCAAACAGCGTGGATAGCCCATCTCTATAATCGATCGGCGTCAGTTGGCTTTGCTCCTTCGCTATCGGTTGTCGGAGGCCCAAGCGTCCACCGTGATCCCCATGAACCATAACGATTGAATCATCAAATATTCCGGACGATTGCATCATCTGGAACAATTCATCCAACCTGACATAGAGGCACCCCATCTGCCTCAAATATTGGTCGTAACGAATCCTTCTGTCTTCGGAAGTGCGCAACTCCAGAGGAACGCCCTCCAGGTCATCCATTGATTCCGGAATCGCCCGCGGCGAACAATCCTCCCGATACACGTAGGGGAAATGCGGAAGCATGAGATGCACAAACAACATGTGCCCCGGCGTCAGTTGCTGAATCTTGTCGGATACCGCGTCCATCGCCACCAGCGCATTCACCGAAAATGGGTGAAGGCGTCGCTTTGTCCAGAGAGATTCACGATCAATGGCCGGACCGACCACCCCTCGCGAAAGCAAGAGCGGACGTGCCCGCTGTTCATAGAGATCCAGTATAGCTTGATATCGAGTGTAACTGGCCACGAAGCTAGCCAGCACCGTCGTCGTCTTCGTAAGTAAGGGGATGTCCAGCTTCGCCACATTACTCAAGGTAAACCATCCAAATTTAGCGCAGGAGTGCGGCTGCGCATCTGGGCTCGAACAAAAATCTACATAGTCCCCGTGTATAACATGGATCCGATACCCCATACTTTTCAGCAATTGAAAATAGCGGTTCTGCTGCAAGGCGTATGGAGGGCGCTCACCCGTAAGAAATACCATGTTGACGCTTTGCGCTGAGAAATTCACCAGATTCGGGATTGAGTCTTCCGTGTCGAGGTAATGACTGTATGCTCCACCGTACAGCTCAAAACCGTAACGTTGATAGAATTGTTTGATCTTGCGCTTCAGCTCCCTGGCATAGTCGGTATCGTCGGGGATTCCCTCGACACCAAGATGTTCGTCCAGGATGAGATGGATGAGCCGGGGTGGACCATCTGTCGTCGCATCCATGCGTGGCGCAGCCAAGACAGGATCGGACGCGTCCCCGAATCCATTGCGCAGGAAGGTCGAAATCACAAACACACAGAGAAACGCCGTTACTGCCAAGGTCATGGTCTTTTCGAAACGTCGCATCAGAACCACGAGTATTCCAAAAATAACAAGAAGCGTAATGGTGCGACTCTGTGCAACCCACTCAAATTGATAGTCGGCAGCAACAGCGAGAAGGCCGCTCACACTCATTGCGTATATGAGTCTTCCGCCGGCACAGCGGAACAACCCAATTACGGCTGACACACACAACATGCCCGCAAGGATGAGCAAGATTTCGGGACTCATCAGGGGATAGTCCCGTTTCGTCAAGTAGACCGCAAAGGGGGTGATCGACGTGAGGAAAGGGAAGGTAATCGCGAGGGATACTCTGTGGTCGAGCCAGAACGTCTCCGAGGACTGCTCCGGCTTCACAGGGAATGCTCTCGACGGATCCCCTCATATCCATGCCGGATGTAACTCACCAGGGTGCGACCATGTTGTCCGACTTGCAGAACACGGTCGATCCGTGCCCTCCGGGCGATGCGGTCCGTGAAAAAATCCCATGTATAGTCTTCAAAAATGTCTGCCCGAAGCGCCAAGAGTTTCTGGACCATAGGATCTGTCTTAGGGACAAACTCGATCACCCCACAAGGAGCAAGATCGATGAGCCAATCCAAGAGCTCTCCGAACGGAATGTTCCGCGAAATGGCCAGATGATGCACCACCGCGAGGGCCACGAGGGCATCGGCTGATCGCCGAGCGCCAAGTCCTTCCCGTTCGACTCCCATCCACCCTTGGTCTGGGCTGACATTGGCCATGTCCATCACAACTGATTGAATGGGCATCTGGCTCGCACGTGCCTGTGCGTAACACTCATCAAGCGCCCCTTGATCGAGATCAAACCCGACGACGTACTCCGCACCGCCTTCTAAGGCGGCCTTGGAAAAGGCTCCGACATTGCAGCCAAAATCCCATAACTGCCGAGGGCGATGTTGCGCGGCAAAATCCCGCACGAAGGCAACTTTCTTACCCAATTCGTCGGCTTGGTACGAGTTCTCCTTGGCATAATCTTGCCAAGTCGACTTGCTGGTTTGAAGAGGCTCAAGACTGTTAATCCACCTACGCAACCCAGTGAGTAGCTTTCGATAGGCCTGCACAGGGAGGTTCCCCTCTCGCACAGTAGTTTTGTCGAGATCCTGCCCCCGTAAAGTGGACTCGGTCGATCGTTGCAGCAAGGACTGCAAGAGAACATGCGTTAACAAATCCTTCTTGAGGTAGTGCCGCCAGGTAAGTAATCGGCTGAATTCAACGACGGAGATTCCGTCTAGACTCCCTCGATACCATGCATTGTGGGAAATACCGAATAATGACCTCAACAAGAGGGGGATCAGAAACTGCTCGCAAAACTGTCGATGCCCCGCCCACATTTCGCCCTGTTCATATCGCTGGAATGAGAGATGGTCAATAAATGTGGGAGCAGCACCAATGAACTGGATATTGTACGCGGAGGCATCGGACAGTGTCACGCCGTGGTCAAGTGCAGTCAGCTGAATATCTAAATGCAAAAGAGCTGCAGCCTTGAGAGCAGGGAATGGCCATTCGTAAGGGAACGATACAAACGTGAGCTTCGGCACCTCAAGGACATAGGGCGCCGCTTCGTCAAACCCATCAGGTAAGAGAGCTCTCTCAATGAGATCAAAGGGCAAGAGACGTTCGTCTCGCATGAGCAGGTCGAAGAGTCCGGACCGGCGCACGAAATCGAATTGCTCTTTCCCCGCATTGGTTACGGTCCGGAAAATGCGGTCACCGTGGCGATAGACATACCCCCTTGGATCTCGAAAAGACCCACCGACCCTTGCAGGCCAAGTGGGGTATGCGGTTGTCAACTTATTCATCCTTCGCTCGCTCTGCTCGACCGAATAAAGATCGGTACCGCGTCTTGACTTGATCCCAGTACAACTTGGCAACGACCCCGATTCCGGCGATGCCTCCGAGAATGAGCTGGAGTAAGGCACTCCCGCTTCCTGGGTCAATATACGCATGAGCCTCAGAGACGAGGAGGCTGCTGAGAATAAACACACAGCAAGATGTTCGAATTGTCAGCCGTTTCAGCATGATGTATCTCCTAAACTTAGTTAAAGATGAGCGCTGTCCATTCGCTCGGATGGGCTTGCTTGGAAATACAAATCGACTCACTTCCTAAGAAAGATGCCAAAGATCGGATTCTGAATCTAGTGACCCATACCTCCAATTGTCAAGTCACTACCTTAGCCCAACTTCCGCAGTTCGCGAGGTCAGCGTGGGAGATGGGCGTGTCAGGTTTTCTGTGTAACTGATTGTGGTTAATCACTGGTAGGCACCCGATCTCCTAAGATCATGGCAAATTGATTGAGCGCCCGTTTCTGGGGGAGCACCCGATCCAGCGCCCGATACAAGCGATCGTCGTTGACCAGGTCAGCCGGGACTCCGAGCAGATCCTCCAGCGCGGTCTGTCGGTACCAGGTCTCGGCATTGTGCAACTCACTGGCCGGTTCACACAGGCGCGCCAGGACCAAGACCGCCGCCATGGTGGCCCAGGGCACCGCTTCCCGGCCCGCCGGCAGCAGCGACCCCAACGCGGTGTCCAACTGCAAGGCGCGCCATAGTGTCCAGCCCAGCCACACGTCCCCGAAGCGTCGGCTGCGTTCCAGCCGGACCTGATCCAGTCGGACCGGAACGACCGTCTCCTCCGCCGTCCCAGGCGTGAGCAGATCCGGTTGTGTGGCCCGTCCGACAAGCAGCTGAGCCAGCGCCCTCGCACGGGCACAGCCTTGGGCATCCAATTCGCCCAACTGTGCCACCGTTTGCTGGACGACCTTGCGGCCCATCCACACCGAGCGCACCAGTTGCCAGTACGTATGGACTTTGCCATCTTTACGGCGTGTCGTATGGCGGAGGTACATCGCGAGCCCTTATGCGTCATGGGTCAGGCTCGCGTCAATGGGGTTGGTCGCCACTACATCGTGGTTCCACGTAGGGGCTTGTTGATCTGTCGCGGGGTTGTACCAATGCCGAAGGCAAAAAAAGACTCCGAGGTGACCGAACTGCGGAAGTTGGGTTAGTAGGGAAAAGGGACATACTGCCCCAGAGCAGAGAGGTCTCCTTCCATAGCGAATGAACCAATCGCATTTGGCGAATGCGCAGCCATATTGGGCCTTAGCCTACAGAGACATACAAATAGATGACTTGACGCGGAGCACGGATTCTTGCTGGAGGCGCGTTTTGTAGGACGCGATAATTTCTTGAACGGCCTTGCTCGGTGCGGCATCATCCGGATGAACAAGGCTCAGGACATACGAAGGTTCGCGGATAACTTCACCTGAAACCGACCGCCACTGTCCGGAGGCCTGCCAGGCCGAGAGTCCATGGGGGAACGTGGAGTGACTATCTCGTTAAGAAATTGCGTCCAGTCTTCCGTCGTGACATGGCCGGATGGCGTTTCTGTTCCGAAATACAGCAACTCCTGCACTGCTGGCTGCCCATCGTCCCTGCATGGCGCGACGGTCATCGCCCCGCAGCCCACGAGAGAGATAAGGAACAGCATGGCGCCCGGCAGTGCCCGGAACACAAGGCGAGGAGCTACCTGTTTCGTGGAATGCGTGAACAAAGTAGGCTCAACCTGCACGAGAGTCGAAATTTCCAAGTTTCTTCCTGTGACACCCGCTGCATGATCTACAGACACCCATCTTCCTACCTCAATGCGAAGCTGCCTGGATTTCGTTCTGCCGATGTTCCGCCTTCGACTTGCTCCAATTCTCGCCGCGTTCGAGCATCCGTGAAGATGTTCCGTAGCGCTTCACGATGCGGTTGCCAATGCTTCTGGGCCACATCGTCCATCCGTCGGTCGACTCGGTCGGACCACCACCATACCAGCCCACCGAGACATGCGTAGATGCCGCCGATCACGAGATTGGAATAGGGACACCATTGAGCTATGGTCTCCGCAGCCTGTGGAAACGGCGGCAAGGCATACCACCAACCGATGGCGGGAATTGAGGCCGCAACGAAAGCGTAGTATGACATCTTTCCACTCTTAATAGTTCCAGTCATGCATTCCAGCAGAGACTCATTCCTTGCCGGCTTCATGTCTGTCCCTTCACCACGCGCAACCTCGCGCTCAATCGTCCACAGAATCCGGTCCGAAGGCCACGCCTGTTCCTCGTTTGTACGGACCACTTCACACTGATGAGGAAGATTGATCGGAGCATAGCACCTCGTGCCGTTGGCAATCCGCTCAAACAAGCTCACGTGAATCTTCGGCAAACCCATATGATGATCGCGACAGAGTTTGATGATGTCACGCGGCTCCCAGCGATAGTACGCGCCTAATCCGGCACGGGCATCATAGAGCTCGTCATGCACATCTTGGTGTGTGTGGACGTACTCACGGTCCGCCTTGATAAAACGCAACCCACACCGCTCTGCCTCGGCCATCATCCAGTCCAAGGCCACTAGAGACATGCCGTGTTTCACATAGCCACCTCCCACGTTGGAGTGCACACCGGCAAACCATACCTGATCGACTTGTCCGGCAGGTATGTCCTTTTCATTCCACAATTCCGGGTGAAAAGTCCGACGATCGTCGTCGATCGATAAGGCGTGGCAGGCACGTGTGATGCGGCTGCTGGGAGTCAATTCGGAAAACCGCATGGGATAGATCCAGTTGAAAAGATCGCGTAGCTCCTCAAACGGCATCCCGACTGCCCCGACCGTATCCCATACTCCCACAAAATCTATGGTCACAGCCCCATCAGGCACATGTTCATCGTGGATGATCGCGCCGCACGCTTCGCGTCGCGCTCGGTCTTGTTTGGCCATGTCGAGCGACGGCTGATTCTTCCGCCGCTCACTCTCTGTGACCCTCTGGAACGCTTCTCGGCGAAACGCCGTCCAGCATTTGTTCACGCAACGCTTGAGTGTCGCATGGCTGACTTTCTCGACATCCAAAATGCCGCAATACTGGATGAGACCCGAGAGAGCCCGGACTGTATAGGCCCCCCGACTGAATCCAAAGAGGAAGATGTGGTCGCCCGGCTCGTAGACATGAATCAATTCCATGTAGAGTTCTTTGACGTTCTTGCGAAACCCATAGCCGAACGCACCGCCGATCACCTTGACTGGAGCCAGCCGCGACGTGCCGACTCCGTCATCATAAAATGCCACTTGCGGCGTCAAGGTCTGGTCGTACTTATGGCCTTGAATATCAACCGCTTCGTACAGTTTAAAGACATTGGTCCCTCGCGCTTTGATGGCAGTATTGCCTGTTCCGTCGGAACACAACACGATGTTCTTGCCTGGCATAACATTCCTCCTCTCCGACTATGTCTTCGATAGATGCATGCCGTCCCGCGGGAGTAAGCAGTCGGCGAAACCAATAGCTCCGAGCACACTGATTAATCCAAGCAGCAAAGTTTGTACCGGTCTGTACGGTGAAGGAATGCTTTACTTATGATCGAGATTCAGAGCAGATGAGACGACCGACCCGAAAGATCTGTATCCTTATAGATAACAAGTTGGATCGGAAACGATTCAGAACCGGTCTCGGCCGGTCTTGACGTGGGCTTTTTGTTTCAGCCACACAAGACCATGTCGAACAACCGGGCACTTTAGCAGGCTGCGGAAAAACTCGATTTGTGTGCTTTGACAGGCTCAGCACGGACGGAAAACCTCTGTAAATTCAACAAGCGCTCCGTTCGTCCTGAGGCTCTCGAAGGATGAACGGAGGGTTTTCCCGTAGCCTGTTAGGTAGCGGTACTGG
Source organism: Nitrospira sp. (assembly GCA_029194725.1). Taxonomy (GTDB): domain Bacteria; phylum Nitrospirota; class Nitrospiria; order Nitrospirales; family Nitrospiraceae; genus Nitrospira_D. The sequence continues at coordinate 58,399 of JARFXQ010000011.1, forward strand.
ATCAGGAACAGTGCTCGCTTCCCCCAACCTTCAAGACGCCACCCCGCGAAACAAACAGAGCGGCGAAGGTAGGAGGGATAAACAACCGGTCTTCAGTATTCGGGATGCGGAAGTAGTGCTGCGGTTGCAGCATCACATTATCATTGCGGCGCCATGGCCCGGATCATCATACTCACCCTATGGTCCTGGCACGTTCATGATTGATGATGAGACTCTGAAGAGGAGCCTTCGGCGGAAAGCATCCTCTCGGCTTGTGTGATCGCGTCATGCAATGCCTTAAGGCCCTTGGCTGTTCTCCTTGATCTCGGCAAGCTGTTCACGTAATGAGATGCTGTTTTCGTCAGGGTTTGCAACATCTCTTTCAGATCATGGAGTTCCGTTGATTCTACCGGTGCCGCGACGCGAGTCATGGCCAGCCTTCTACGCGGACCTATATACGGTTCAGGAGCGATCGGATTATCTTTTTCGAGCTCCGGCCGTCTGAATAGCATTGTAATTCTCCTTGGAGGTAGGCACGGTATCACAACACCCAGGCGGTTTATAGAGCGCCCATCATGCCCTTCCGCTCATGATTCTTGCCCCGTCCATCGACCAGACTTTCCTACATTCAGCTCTCGGGTCCTCGTACCTGCTTCCATGAGGGAACAAAGGCCGGCGTCACTGCCGCATACCGATCATAAGCCTCGCCGAATTGCGCACGGGCCTCTGCCTCCTCTTCGTGTGCAAGCAGGACATACATCCCCACGAGCACAGGGAACATGACCAGCGTCGGAAAGGTCGGCCACTGGAGAAGGAAACCCAGCATAATGATGATGAAGGCGGCATACTGCGGATGTCTGACCAAGGCATAGGCTCCACTTGTGGCCAGGGTCTGCTCGCGCTGCGCTCGATACAAGACGCGCCAGGACACCGCCAGCAGGATCAGCCCTATGAAAACCAGCAGCTCGCTGAGAATATGCACTGGATCAGAGTGCGCGGAGCCAGGGATGCCGAGCAAGACATGCCAGAAATGGCCGGTGTCGTGAGCAAACGGATCGACCTCCGGATAGTGGTTCGCCAGCCATCCCGAGAGCAGATACATGCTCAGCGGGAATCCATACATCTCCGCAAACAATGCCACGATAAACGCCGAGAATACTCCAAGGGATCGCCAATCACGTCCCGTCCGAGGACGCGTGAAGCTCAGCGCAAAAAGAATAAAGAAGAGGGAATTGACGAGGACGAGCCACCATACCCCGTAGGCCGCATCATTATCCATGGGTCCTCTCTCTGCCGTCATGTGACATGTGTCGAAACGGAAAGGCGGCAGCTCTCTTCAATAGCTACACCATACCGTACACAACCAGAGTAAGTCAGTCGGCCCTCATAGAGGGCGACTAGCTTCCTTCCAACGTTGTCCAGACTGGAAAGAGATCTGAGCTCGCTTCCTCACTCCTCCTTGGGAAGAATGGTGAGGCCTATGCATCGGATCGCTCCTACTTCATTTTTCTCTTCGTCTCCTGGTGGGAAGCTCTGATTGCTGTAACGAACAGGGTTGGTCGGAAGAAATTCGGATGGTTTGATAGGAATCTAGTGCGTTTCGGTACAACTGCTGACTCTCTGTTTTTCTGTGTTTCTGCTGTGCTCTATGAACTCACGATGGTCTTTCGCACAGTCCATCTCACCGCCTGCCCGTCTTCAACTTTGCGTAATGAGAGCAGCCTCTTGGCTCCCTGAGATCGCAGGCTTTCCCGTAATACTTGAGTGCTTCAGCATCGTCCTGTTTGAGACCCCGTCCGACTTGATAGACCATGCCGAGATGGATACAGCCCTTCGCATCCCCAGCGTCACAGGCCTTTCTGTAAAGGTTGATGGCTCGAATGTCGTCCTGCTTGATCCCGGTCCCCTGGGCATACATCAAACCGAGATTGGAGCAACCTCTCGCATTCCCACCGTCACAGGCCTTCCTGTAGAAGTCGGCGGCTTGAAAGTTGTCCTGCTGGACCTCGGTGTACATCACGCCAAGGTTGTAGCAGCCCCTCGCATTCCCACCGTCACAGGCCTTCCTATAGAAGTCGGTTGCTTGAACGTCATCCTGTGGGACCCCGGCCCCTTCGGCATACATCACGCCAAGGTTGTAGCAGCCCTTCACATTCCCCCCGTCACAGGCTTTCCTCGAGAAGGCAGCGGCTTGAGCGTCGTCCTGTGGAACCCCAATCCCCTCGGCATACATCACGCCAAGATTGTAGCAACCCTTCACATGCCCCCCATCACAGGCTTGCCTATAGAAGTCGATAGCTTCAAGGTCGTCCTGTTGAACCCCCGTCCCCTCGGCATACATCACACCAAGGTTGTAGCAGCCCCTCACATTCCCCCCGTCACAGGCTTTCCTCGAGAAGGCAGCGGCTTGAACGTCATCCTGTGGGATCCCGATTCCCTCGGCATACATCACGCCAAGATTGGAGCAGCCGCCCACATCCCCACCGTCACAGGCTTTCCTGAAAAGGGCTGCAGCTCGGGCGTCATCTTGCTTCACTCCCTCACCTTTCAGATACAACAATCCGAGGGAGTTGCATGCTGTCGAAGTGCCTTTCTCGCATGCCGCTTTCACCTGTTGCGACTGGTCGGATGCCTCCGAAGGACTCATCGCTACTGAGGCCAATGCTCCGAAGACCATGAACGCGTGAAGAAGAGAGCGAACCGTCATCGCGTAACCTCCGAAGAAGCAAAAAGCGTCGAGCGGACGAAGTCTAGCGAGACAGACGATCAGATTCAAGGCGGGAAGCTGGAACCAATCTCAACATCACCTCTTGCGGGATTCGATCTCTGCGCTGCAGCGACGTTCGAGAATACGTCGTCAAATTGCCAGACAAAACTCGGGCTCGTCGTTGCGGTGAGCGCTATTGACACCATTCGGATTCCAGATTGTCAATTTCGAGAAGGGCACTCCATGTTCCACGCTGCCGACAGTACGACATTCGGCTCTTCACACCCCGTTGCAAAGTGAATCGCGAAGGCGATACGATCGTCTTCCGTTTTTCTCTTTTCTTTCATGAAGAGAGGAACGCGCCGACATCGGTTTAGGCTTGCATTCAGATGCTTCCGCCTAAGCCCCCTGAGCGGATTTCATGCGCACATGAGTGAATTGAAGTCCATTGGCGGGGAATCCATTTGTGGTCACCGCGCCTTCTCGACTTGTGGGTGAAACATGATCATCAAGTTATCCGCCTTTGCTCTTGCATCCATCGTCATGCTCTGCGGCACCATGCCGGTTGCGATGGCTGTCGAAGATTCAGACGGCCAGCCATCGCAAGACGAGCTGAGCGCGGCGCGAAACAATCTCCAGCAGGCCAAGCAAAAAATCGATGAGCTTGAGCGACAACTCAAGCAACGGATCGGTGAGCTCGTCCTCCAGCTCCATGCCAAGGATAATGAGATTGCAGCCCTGATAACCAGCAGCCACGAGAATTCCAAGCAGCTTCGAGAAGATCTTATGTCCCAAACTGAGGAGCTCAATCAGGCCAAGCGTCGCGTTGCCGAACTCGAACAACAGTTGGCCGCGACGGGAAAAATGCAGGAACTGGCCCAGGCTAAACGCCGCGCCGCCGAAGCGGAACAGCAGACGGCGAAGAAAGAGCAAGAGCTGGCGCAGGCCAAACGCCGCGTTGGGGAATTCGAACAACAGTTGGCCGCGATGGGAAAAGGACAGGACCTGACCCAGGCCAAACGTCGCGCTGCCGAAGTCGATCAGCAGATGGCGGGGAAAGAGCAAGAGCTGGTACAGGCCAAGCGTCGCGTCACCGACGCGGAGCAGCAGATAGCGGGGAAAGAACTAGAACTGGCCCAGGCCAAGCGCCGTGTCACTGAAGCCGAACTGCAGATGGCAGAGAGAGAGCAAGAACTGGCGCAGGCCAAGCGCCGAGCTGCCGAAGTCGACCAGCAGATGGCGGGGAAAGAGCAGGAACTGGCGCAGGCCAAGCGCCGTGTCACCGAGGTCGAACAACAGACGGCGGGGAGAGAGCAGGAACTGGCGCAGGCCAAGCGCCGTGTCACCGAGGTCGAACAACAGACGGCGGGGAGAGAGCAAGAACTGACACAGGTCAAACGTCGTGTCACCGACGCGGAACAGCAGATCGCGGGGAAAGAACTAGAACTGACCCAGGCCAAGCGCCGCACCGCCGAAGCGGAACAACAGACGGCGAAGAAAGAGCAAGAACTGGCGCAGGTCAAGGAGGACCTCAAACAAGCCACGCAAAAGCTGGCGGATCTCACTCCCCAACTCACGACAAAAGACGCGGAACTTGTGCGCACGAAGCAATTGCTGGCGGAGTTTGAGCTCAATTCGTCCAAACAGGCCGCGTCGGCTTCCGCTCAGGAAGAACCTCCCTCGCTTGCGCTGCTAACTATCGATCACAATCTCTCTTTGACCAACCTGCTCGGGCCAGACTCTGAGGTCGCAGATGATGGAGAAGCATTACTATCGAATAGCGAGCTCGGCAAAGTAAGCGAAAGCCTTGCGAATCTATTACAGCCCGAACTCAGGAAGGGTAGTGCCGCCTTGAAGCAGCGCGGAAATAAATTGACCCTCGCATTGGCAGCCGGAGAGTTATTTCCCCCAGGTGACGCGACACTCACCATCGGAGGCGCCTCGCTCCTCGAGCGGGTCGGGGTCGTCTTGCATGGATTCCGTTACCAGAACATCGAGGTAGCCGGACATACCGACAACCAGCCGCTCCGGAACGACTCTCGGAAGGGCTTTCGGGATAATGTCGAACTCTCTCGAACACGGGCCGACCATGCCGTTCAGGTACTGGTCAGCGGGGGACTAGGAGCCGACCGAGTCAAAGCAGTGGGCTACGCAGATAGCAAGCCTATCGCGACGAATGATACTGAAAATGGCCGGATGAAGAACCGACGAATGGAAATCGTGATTACACAATGGCCGGAATCGGGCGGCAATGCGACCGACGGAAAGGCGCAAGCCGGCAAGAAACCCCAGGATACCCCCCCCAAACGGTGACTATCGTTGGCAGTTACGGAATTGCCGATGGCGAGGACCAAGGTATCCGCCCCTCTTTTCCCTTTGACGAAGAGGTGCTGGTTCATCCGGAACATTCCAAGGTCTCAGGAAATCGCCAGGAGTATTAGGCTGATATGAACCGCCTCCGAAGAGACGGCAGGTCGCAAACATAGCGCGCGAGCGCCAAGGCGGCGGAGAGTCCCGGTGATTCAATGCCGATCAGATTAATCAACAGGGGATCTTCCCTGTCGACCGAGATGATGAAGTCGCTCTTGGACCGGCTCTTCGTCACGACACGTGGCCTGATTCCGGAATAGGCCCAACGAAGGTCACGTTCATCCAGGGATGGAAGGAATTTCTGCAAGGCTTCAATGAACAATCCCGGCGGCGTCTTGCGCGAGGTATAGTCCGCTTTGTCTGTGATGAGCATTTCGTTCGGCCCGAGATACAACCGTCCGTTCGGGCGGGGGCTGAAATGAATTCCCTTGCCGGTCGATTGACCTGGTAACGCAGGATACACCGGACGCCCGATCAGGCTTCGCTTCTCCGGGGTGACCAGTTCGTAATACTCACCCCGTACGGGGCTGATGACATATTTCCTATGGGACATGCCCAATGCGGCAATCTCGTCGGCATAGAGTCCAGCCGCATTGATCAGGCAGGCAGTTCGGATCCGTTGGCGGTCGGTGGAAACGAGATACGAGCCGGCGGCCTCCTCGACGCCGATGACCCGATTGTTGAAGGCAAACTCTGCGCCGGTCAGTTCCGAGTCGGTCTTGAGTGATTGCACGAAGGCTTGAGAATCAATGACGGAGACGCTCGGAATAGCGATGCCGCAGCAGGCGTGAAGAGAGGGTTCGCAAGTCCGTATGGCAGAAGGCGTCATAAACCGCACCCTCGTTTTTGTCCTCCAAGCGTTGAACCACAAGCGCCGCAACATCGATATGTCGCGCCACAGACCCCGACGGACATCCTCCATCGAGATAGCGATGATCATGCCGGCTCTGAGCATGGGGACGTTATGCTCCAGCGCGTATGTTGTCGCCAACTGACACCCTTCTCGGGCGAGCCTCTCCTTTAGTGAGAAGGGAGGTTCATGGATACCGCTGTGGAGGACGCCACTGTTGCGCCCGCTGGTTTCTTCCCCGGGGCGCTCGTGCTGTTCCAGGATGAGAATACGGGTCGGCGCGACTCGGCGCCGGCACAATAATTCCCTGGCAATCGCGCATCCGACGATACCGGCACCGACGATGGAGACATCGTACGTGTTCATGGGATTTCATCCTGTCCGCCTTCACTCGAACCGGAAGAATATTTTGGAGGTCCGCCCCCCCCATAGCACTACCTTAAATCTCATGCGCAAGCGCGACGCGCCCGGTGCGAGACATAATTGGTGCTCACATCAGTGGAGCTGCCATTCATACTTGATTGCTTCCAGAAGGGTTTTCATCTCACTTGGCGACCTCAGACGCTTTTGAACCACCGCATTGACAGGGGCACTTATGAAGGTGCAACATGCGTATCCTATTGAGCTATTGGAAACGTGCATCAGACAGCTTAACCGCCATATTCGTTTCGCTTTCGATGATATCGTCATGAGCGCACTTCCACAATGAGATCTCTTGAGGGTGCTCTGCGGGAAGTAGGATAAAGAGGACCTGCGGCTCTCTGTTCAATCTTAGAAAATAAGGAGGCCAAAATCATGGCACTGCTGATTACCGAAGAATGTATCAACTGTGGCGCTTGCCTGCCGGAATGTCCGAACGAGGCCATCTTCGAAACTCGCAGCGATGCGGAATCGAAGGGAAATCATGTGGGCGACGGCCAGGGAGTGGGGGACAACATTTACGTGATCACTCATGATCGGTGCACCGAGTGTGTCGGTCATTTTGACGAACCTCAATGTGCGGCAGTCTGTCCGGTCGATAATTGTTGCATTTCTGATCCGGCTTATCCGGAGGGGACCGATGTTCTGCTGGAAAAGGCGAAGGTCCTGAATCCTGACAAGCCCATCGATCCGGCAAAAGTTTGGAGCGGCGTGCGGAACTGATCGGTTCCACTTCGAGGTTCTGTGCCACTCTAACAGGCTGAGAACGTCGCGGGTACAGTCATGTGTGACTTGGCCTAACCGAAACGATGAGTCATGGCTGATAAAGTCCCAAGGTTTATGACAAATGCAACCGTCATCAAGGTGTTAGCGAAAGTATTTGCTTTCCAAGCTATCGAGATCAACCTCTTGCGGTCCCATGCTGGAATATCCGATGCTGATTGGAAAACCCTTAAGACGGAAGCCTTTAAGAAAACATATGCGAAGCAACGCGCTTTTTATGAAGATCGCTTGACGGGCGCATTCGCGCTGGAGCACATTTCCCAGTCTGAACGCGAAACAAGACTTCTTGAGCTCTGGCTCAAACAGAGCGAGGAGTCCCCCAAAGACGAACCATAAACCAAACTTCCTGTACCATAGGGTAGGTTTTATTCTGTGTCATCTACAAGTCTCCACAGAAACAGTCACGCCGAAAAGGAATTTCTTATCAATCTCCTCAACGGTCCTTGCGACGTGCGAGACATTGAGAGTAACTGTTTGAATAATTAAAGAACAATCTAGCCCGCCGTAAACGAGCACTCGTGGTGGTTTCGTATGGTGGACAAGTCTGACCACTGGAGAATAGACATGAACACGAATCGCTTTCCATGGGTGCAGGCTGGGCTGGTGCTCCTTGTTGGAGCTACCCTCTGCACACTACTGGTCGTCACAGAGGAATCTGTACTGGCTCATGGTGAAGACCCGTTCGAGACGAGTCCATCACAATCGAGCCCGTCCAGCCCATCAACCCAATCCAGCCCCAAGGCAGCCGGGCTGCAAGCAGCCTGCTGGGCTCTCACCATTCCCTATGGTGCCGTGAAAATGGCCTATGCGATCGGCGGAGGCATTGTGGGCGGCCTCACTTGGACGCTGACGGGAGGGAACATGAAGGCGGCAAAGTCCATCTGGATTCCCTCGATGACAGGCGACTACATCGTCCAGCCGCAGCATCTCACCAGAGAGAAGCAGCTCTACTTCGTGGGCGTGTCGTCAGAAGACCCCCTGTAATAACATCGAAGAAACGGGGTCCGAGTCCCATGGCACTACCTTAAGTCGCAAGACCTCAGGCGTGCGAGAAAAGGAGGTTGGCTGAGCGCCTCATGTTGTGACAATGGTGTAATCATCCAAGGATCAGGCTTTGATACCTTAACGATCTTGGCCACCTGCTCGACAGTTCTCTGTATCGAGGGCACTCGCTCGACACGATCCGCGACAGTAACAGGCTTATCGTGGTGACATCCCGCCAGGAGCAGAACGGGCTCAAACCTCTAAAACAGTGACTCCCAAAACATGACCCTACCGGCGAGTCGGCAACGCAGCTGGTTGGAGGACAGCGCGGAGGGAACCGCGGCAACAACGACGCACTCGGCCTGCATGGGATAAAGCACTGCGTCGTTGCCGACATGGGCCTGGTTTTGGATGGAGATGATCAACATCAGCCGGCTCCAGCCGCGCCCGGCCAATAGTGAGAATCAGGCAGAGGCCGGGGACCGAAGACGGCCTGCCCAACGCGCACGATAGTAGCGCCTTCCTCGATCGCCCATTCATAGTCGCCTGACATGCCCATCGACAAGTCGGCGAGCATCGCACCCTGCGGTGCATCGTTCAGCGCGCGATCGCGGATCCCGCGCAACAGGCGAAAGCAACGACGCACCTCGGCCTCGTCCGGGGTGAACGTGGCGAGCGTCATGAACCCCTTGGGACGCAGCGAGTCGAACGCCCACAATTCCTTAAGAAAGGCGGGTACCGCTTCGAGAGCCAGGCCGTATTTGCTGGCCTCGCCCGACGTGTTGACCTGCACGAGCACATTGAGGCCGTGCCCAAGATGCTGAAGCCGCCTTTCGAGCGCGGTCGCCAGCGACAGGCGGTCCAACGACTGCACCTCCGAAGCAAAGCGCAGCACGTCTTTGACCTTGTTACTTTGGAGATGCCCGATCATCGACCAACGGACAGGCTCGTTGGAAAGCGCTCTGGCCTTTCCAAGCCCTTCCTGCACCTTGTTCTCGCCAAGGTCGGTCGCACCCGCACGCACCGCCTCCAACACTCGCTCTGGCGCAACGGTCTTGGTCACGAGCACGAAGCGAACAGCCTCGGGGGACCGGCCGGACCGCAGCGCAGCGCCAGCAACCTTACCCATGATAGCAGACAGCTTTACCGCAACATCAGACAACGCCTGCTCCTTCGAAGTGAAGGGGAATCGTAGCATAAGCCCTCTGGGCGACCAACCCCAAAGGTATAGAATTCATTGGCGTCCGCCATACCCGGTGTGGCGGCAAAGTCGTAGTCGGCTCCAAGCGGGATGACCAGGAAATCCGCCTCATGGGTCCCATGGTCGGTCGTGACGCGCTTCGCGATGGGATTGATTGATGTGATCGTTTCCTGGAGGTAGCGCATGACGGGCTTCACGAATTTCTTTATAGGGCAGACGCACCGCGTCGGGCGTCGTGCGCCAACAAAACAGCCCATCGAGCTTCGAGAAACCGAAATAGAAGGCATCGCTCTTGTCAATCAGCGTCCCTTCGATGCCGTCGCCAAAGGCCTCCGGAAGCATGGTGCTGAGTTCGAGTCCGCCGAAGCCCACTCCAAGAACGAGATTCCGCTTTTTCATAGGGTTGCATTCGACAGCTATTGAGTGATTCTTTCCTGCGACGAACGCAGCGCCGCTGCCTAATCAGACCGCGTGCTTGCTCATGAAGGCCCTCGTTGCTTCCACGTAGACCTCCGGAGATGTGTGGCCTTTGCCAACGAATCGGTGCTCCGCGAGGCCGAGACACGAGATCAGCCGTATCTCACCAAGTTGCGCGTCACAAAGAATGTGACGGCCCTCATCCAGACGCTCTTTCGCTCCACCGCGTGGGAAGATGCCGGCCACGGTTGGGAAGGGATCGAAGAGACGTTGCGGCTGTCAGGGTGGAGTCGAGCGCGCCGCGTGGTCGTGTTGCGCCGCCCCCTCACAGGCGAGCTGCTCAGGACCGGGACGGATGCCGATCAAGAGCGGTTCGACTTCATAGAGAGCGATGTGCCCACAAAACGCTATGAGTACGCGGTGCTGGTCACCTCAACCGCGTACGAGATTCTCGCTCTCGCCCAGCTCTATCGCGATCGGGCCGATGCCGAAAACACCTTCGACGAGTTGAAGAATCAATGGGGGTGGGGCGACTTCACCACGCAGGATTTGGCGCGCTGTCGGCTCATGGCACGAATGGTGGCGTTGGTCTACAACTGGTGGACGCTGTTCGTGCGGCTCGCCCAGCCCCACAAGCACTTCGAGGCGATCTCGAGTCGACCGCTCTTGGTGCATGATGTCGCCACGCAAACCCACCACGCCGGCCAAACCCGCCTCACCATCACCAGCCTGCATGCCAAGCACTCCGCCATCCAAGCGGTGCTCACCAGCTTGGCGGGCTTTCTGCAGACCCTCAAAGCCACTGCGGAGCAGTGGACTGAGGCCGATCGCCTGCGGGCAATTCTTGCCCGCGCGTTCGCCAGTTTTCTGCTCCCACCTGCAGACCCGCTGGCCTTGCCGATCTCAGAAACTGCGCCAACCTGACACGTGGACTGCCGTTTTTAGGTTAACGGGTCCGATAAATTCCTGCTCTTATTCCTTCGGCGGCGTGCAGTTGGATCCGCCTCGTTCCTGGCACAACCGATACCGCAGCTGCTCCGCCCAGAATGCTAAGGTCTGATGCACGTCGTCCCAAGAATCGAAGGACTTCGAATCGAGATGGCGTTTGCCGACTCGCCGGTCGGCGGAAGCGCCAAGTACTTCTCCCGTTTGCGCATCCGAAATCTTCCCTTCGATGCTGGCTTCCCCAACAAAGAGCGGCTTGCCGGTCCCGAGATCCTTAAGGAACGAGGCAAGAGCAAGATAATTCATCGGAGCGGGGATCGTGGAGACGGCGCGCAACACGACATAGGAGTGATCCGCTCGCGTGATGGCCGCTTGAATGCGCAGGGTATTCGGGCCTGGCGTCGACACCATTTCATAATCTTTCGAGAGACTCTGGTACATCAGACTGTACATCATGTCGGCGACACTCTGAAGTTCCTTCTGGGGAGCGGTATTCTGCTCGGCAGCCGGTGGGCCCCACAGGGTAACCGGTTCCAATAGCATCTTCTTGTAGGTCCCGCGTGGGATGAGGGCGACGCGCGGGCTCTTGTACACCAGGAGCGCCTCTCCCTCCTTGCCTTTTTGCATCAGCGGGGCTAAATCTCCAAGGAAACCCACTTGTTCCATCGATCGCGCTTGCTTGGTCGATTTGCAGCCAACCAGCAAAGCTATCATGGCGAGCAAGACGATCTGCGGTAACGACCTCATTGAACACCTCCTTGTTAAAGGCATTACAGACAAGAACAGCCCGCCTTTCTCCTCTCTCTTCCTTGAAGGGCGAGCAGGTAAAATCATTGTGGAGCTATACTTAAACCAGCCGTGGGACTGCCGGCACGGCGGTGGTTGGTAACACCGGCGCGCCGTCGCCGCTGCCTCCATCATGTGAACTGTCATCCATATCCGCCGGTCGCTTCTCTTCCCACTTCAAGATCTTTAGGTCCTGAACGAAAATCGCATAGAGCACGGGGACCAGAATCTTGGTGATAATGGTCGCCAGCAACAGCCCGCCGATCTGTGTGTAGCACATCGGCTCCCACAGAGGCCCTCCACGATAGGCCAAGGGAAACAGAGCGATCACCGTGGCCCCCACGGTAATCAGCACCGGTCGCAGACGCAGAATGCCCGAATCCAGCATCGCCTCGCGAAACGGCTGGCCCAACGCGTGCCGTTCTTCGATAAACTCGAACAGTACGATGATGTGGCTGACGATGACTCCGACCAGGCTCGCCACGCCCATGAAGGCCATGAATCCAAACGGCGTCTGCATGACATACAGAGCCGCGAGCGCGCCGACCATGCCGTAAGGAATTGCCGCAAACACGAGAAACGGTTTGATTGCGTTCTTGAACTGAAAGACCAGCGCCAGAAAAATAGCGACGATGGAGATGGCCATGACGATGCCGAGATTCCTGAATCCATCGATCTGCGACTCCTCTTCGCCTCCAATTTGCATTTGATAGCCTGGTGGCAAGGTTTTTTTGAACTCGGCCAAGTGCGGGCGGATGGCGTGCATAGCCTCGGAAGACAAGACGCCGGGAACGGGATAGGCCTCGGCGGTGATCATCCTGAAGTGCTCGCGGCGGCGAAGTTTCTGCGCTTCCATCTGGTACGACATGCTCGAGACCTGTCCCAACGGCACCTTGGCCGTGCTCTGTGACGAGAAGACGTAGAGATTCTGTAGGTCAGCCAATTGCGCGCGCTCGTCCATTCGGAGTCGCAGCATCACCGGAATCTGCCGATGACCTTCACGCATGGTCGTGACCTCATAGCCGCTGATGCCGGCGGCTGCTGAGGCTGCGACATCAAGGTTGGAGACGCCGGCTAAGTTTGCCCGATCGGGATCGATCTCAAAGCGAACGGTGAAGGCCTCTTCTCCCCAGTCGTCTCTGATGCGGGTCAGGGTGGGCGTCGACCGAAAGATGGTTTTCAGTGCCTCCACCGCCCGTTTGAGAACGGCGGTATCTTCTCCCGATACGCGGACCGCCACCGGCGTCCCGACAGGCTTGGCGCTCTCCAATTGGAGCGCCTCCACCCGCGCGCCCGCGATGCCGGCGGACAAGAGCGGCTGCAGATATTCGATGAACGGCGTGGTGTCATGCTTATCCGTCGTCTCCATGATGATCTGCGCGTAGTTGGATTGCTGCTGCTCAGGCGCCAGCGTGTACCAGAACCTGGGCGCGCCTCCCCCGATGAAGGACGTCAAGGATTTCAGGACCTGCCGCGACGGAGTTTCTTTGCTTGCATGCGTCTTGGCATAGTCGTCCGCGGCTCGGAGAATCAACGCCTCGGTCTGCCGAACGGTCTCAGAGGTGGCGGAGATGGGCGCATCGGCGGGAAGCCAGACGTTGACATAGGATAGATAGGCCAGATCCTTGGGGAAAAATTGTGTCTTGAGATGGCTTAAAAAGATCAGACCGAGCGCGAGGAAGCCCAGCGATCCGGCAAAGACGGCCCAGCGATGATCCAACGCGAGCCCGCCGAGCTTGTAGTACAGCCGGACGAATCCGCGATTCTTCCGTTCCTCCAAAGATTGCTCGCGTACCGGACGCAACAAGTAATAGCCCAAAAACGGAATAAAGGTCATCGATACCAGCCGGGACGCCACCAATGAACAGGTGATGACGACGGGCAGACTATAGAGAAACTGTCCGGTCTTCCCGGTCAGCAGGAGGAAGGGGAGATACGCCACGATGTTGGTGATGGTGGCATAGAGAATCACAGTCGCCAATTTAGTCGGTCCCAGCCACGATGCCACGGCCGGACGATGTCCGGCCGCAAGATCCCGCTTGATCGCGTCACCAGCGACTACCGGATCGTCCACCAGCAGTCCCAAGGCGATGATAAGTGAGGCGATCGAGACCTGCTGAATATCGATGCCCAGCAGGTTCATCATCCCGAAAGTGATCGTCAGGGTGATCGGGATCGCCAAGGCCATCAGCAGTGCGGAACGCCATTCCCAAAAGCCAATCCAGGACACGAGAATCACGAGGATCACCGCGTCCATCAGCACGTCCATAAAGAGGTGGACGTTTTCTTCGACCTGGCGAGGCTGGTCCGACGTCCGCGCGAGGACCAGATCCTCTGGGAGCCGCTGCCTCAAGCCATCAAGCGCGGCGTCCACGGCCTCGCCGAACCGTCCGATCTGTTCTCCCGGCCGCATCTGCACCGCCAAGGTAATGGCCCTCGTCCGCTCCCACTCACCATGCGCATTGCGCTGGTTGTATGTATTCAACAGTTTCGGGGGAGTCTCATACCCGCGATAGATGTCCACCAAGTCCCGCAGGTACAGGGGCGTCCCGCCCGCTGACGCGTTGAGTAGTACCCCACCGATCTCCTGCTCGCTGTGGAATTCTCCGCTGGGGGCGATGGCGAGATTTTTCCCGCGAATCTCAAACAGGCCCCCAGGCTGCGTGATGTTCCGGGCACGTAGAATATCGGACAGTCCGGTGATGGCAATGCCGTAAGAGGCCAGCCGCTCCTGTGAATAGGTCAAGAAAATATTTTCCTGCAACACTCCCGTTCGGGTGACCTTGGAGACCTGTGGTACGCCGTGGAGCGTGCGCTGAATGAGGTCGGTGAAATCATCGAGCTCGCGATAGGTGTATTTGTCGCCGGCGACCCGCAGGAGCACGGCCTCGGCGTCCTTGGGATCTCGAATGATTACGGGCATCCAGGCGTCCGGATGAATTTCGGTCCCCCGCAGTCGTTCCTGCACGAATCGGTCCAGATGCGCCTGGATTGCCGCGTCATCCACCGGCCCTTCACCGTCCACTCCCACAAATCCCGCGCCATCGATAGAGCGAAGGTCGCGCGCCACGCCCTGTTCGAGGGTAAAGCGGGTAAAGAGCTGCCGCGCCAGGAGAATCAGCCGCTGGTTGGCGGACAGAGGAAAGTTGTAGACGATCGTAAACCGGGTTCCCGAGGCCGGTGCCGTAGAGCGGACCCGGGCGATGGCTTCTCCGATCGATCGAGCCCGCAACGCGACCGCCACGACATCGGCCTTCGGACTGGCCACCGTGAGCATCAGCGCCGCGGTGTCGCCGAAGTCACTCTTGAACTGCACCGGGCCGGCGCCGTCGGGAAGGTTGGCATTTAGGTCCTTGAGTTTGAGATTGATGTCGTTGAACTCCTTTTTCGTGTCGGTGAGGGAATCTTCCAGGTTCACCCACACGAACGAGCGTCCGGACAAGGTCATCGATTTGATGCCGTAGTACCCAGCCGTCGCGCGATGGACGTTCGGATTCTCCGCGATCTTTTCTTCGACCTGCCTGGTGACCAGTTGCTCGACCTTTTCAGCAGTAATGCCCGGCCAGGGAGTGACGGCTAGGGCCTCGGTCGAAGGGATGTTCGGGTCTTTGCGTTGCGGCATCGACATAAAACCATGGATGCCCCATAGGCAAGCGGCAATGAGGAGCACCCAGGAGATCACGCGATTTTCGACACAATACCGCGCGAGATTGTGGTGGGTCTGGATCAGTTCGCTGTCAGATCTGTGCTCTGACATGCCTATCCCGTCTCGGAAAGAACGCGGATCTGCTCGCCATCAACGATCTGAGTCGTCCCTTTCACGACAACGGCTTCGCCCCGCGTCACTCCCTCAGTCACCACCACGCGGCTCCCCAACACGGAGCCCAGCTTCACGAAGCGGCGACGAGCAAGGGTTCGGCCTTCCTGCTTCTCCACGACGTACACCGTATACTCCGCCGTACCGGGCGGACGCACGACGGCAGACAACGGCACGGTCAGGCGAGGCGTCGAATCACCAGCGCCGGGCAAGCCCACCACGGCGATCATGCCTGGTCTCAGCCTGTTGTCGGAATTAGGAACTTTGATCTCGACCTGAAACATCCGGCTGGTCGCGTCGGCGGAAGGCTCAATCTTCGTGACCTGGCCGTGAAACTGGGCTCCCGGCATCGCTTCCGTCGTAATCGTGAGCTGTTGCCCCAGCTTCAGATGCTCGATGGTGATGTCCGGAACGCCGAAGACCGCCTTCACGACGGACGTATCGGCCAGGACAAAGGCCACCGTTCCGGCGGTGACCAGCGTGCCGACTTCGATGTTGCGTTTCAGAATGACGCAGTCCAGCGGAGATTTCAGCATGCTGTCCTGCACTGAGATGTCCGCTTCCTTTCGACTCTCCGTCGCACTCCGCAGTTTCGCCTGCGCGGACTCGTATCGAGCGCGAGCGGCGTCATAGTCGGATTTCGTGAGACTCTGAGCGGTATACAGATTCTGCGCCCGCTCGAAGTCCTGCTTGGCCTGGACGTAGTTGGCCTTCGCATCCGCCTCGTTGGAGGCGGCCTGATTCAGTTTGACGGTGTAGTCGGACTCGCGGAGCCGGGCGAGGACGGCGCCTTGCCGGACGTGATCGCCGGCTTGAAGGATGCGTGTTCGGCCATCCGGTCCTGGCATGTGACTGATGTCCTTGACGTAGCCTGCGACTTTAAATGCAAGGTCCACCTGGGTGGCGGGCGAGAAGCTGACCGAATACCGGGTTCCATTGGGCAGGGAGACCTGCTCGATGGTTTGAACCGTGACCGGCGTCAGCGGCTTTTCGAAGGCGGGGTCCTGTCCGCAGGCCGTCAGAGCAGCCAACCCAGCGCCCAACCCGATCACCAGCCGAGGATATGCGCGCATCAGTCTTCCCCGGTCGCTTTGTCGAAGTCAGCCTTGGCGCTCCAGTACCCGCTCAGGGCTTGGCTGTATTGAGCATCGGCATCCACGAGGTCGGATTGCGCCTGCAGCACGTCTTTCAGCAGGGCGGCCTTCTGAACATATCGGTTCTTGGTGATGCGCAGTCGTTCCTGAGCCGTCTCTTTCGCCAGTCGCTTGGCCGGCAGGAGCACCTTGGCCTGCAACAGCGTCCGGTGTCGGTTACGCACATCGACCTGCGCCTGGGCCTCTGCTTCAAGGGCGCCGTTACGAGCTTGCATCAGGGCCTGGCGTTTTCCAGCCAACTCGTGTTGCTTGCGGCCCCAATCAAAGGGTTCCCAGGTCAGCCAGATGCCGGCGGTGACGATCTGATGGGGAAGCACTTGGCCCACGTTCTGAAGCGAAATGTAGTTGAATGCCAAGTCGACAGCAGGCAAGTATTCCAACTTCTTAATCGCTTTGTCGTGCTCGGCCTGCCGCACTTGCAGATGCGCCTGCCTGACATCGGGCCGCTGTTGAAGCGCCCGGTCCAAAACGGGGTCGGCGGGATCATCGGTTTCAGTCGGTTCCGGCTCGCCGGTCACGCTGAACTCAGTCTGGACTTCTCGTCCCAGCAATTCATTTAACTGCTCCCTCTGTGCTGCTAGACTGTTCCGCAGGACCAACGCATTGTATTCGGCTTCGGCGAGCTTGGCTTTCATATCCAGATGGTCGGCTTCGAGCGCCTTCTGCTGCCGGACCTGGTCTTTGACCAACCGTTCGAGCTCCCGATACAGCCGAATCGCCTCCTCGGCGGCTTCGAGCGAGTGTTGCGTCTGGATCAGGCCGAAATAGGTGCGTTTGATGTTCGCCACCACCGTCTGACGCTGGTTCCGCAGCTGCTCCGTGGCCACCTCCTTGCCGAGCTCTCCCAGCTCGATGTTCTTGTGGATGCTGAACTGTTCCAACAATGGCTGCGAGATGGTCGCGTACAGAACGCCGATCATTCGCTGGGAGGTCTCGAGCTTGGTGTCCAGAGCAGGGATCGGTCCTGTCGCCGGAAACGTCCCGAAGGCCCCCTGGGCAAAGCTGAACTGGATCGGCGCCAAGAGCTGGTTCGCTTGGGCTCTGAACGACAATGCCGGCAACCGGCGCGTCTTGGTCGCCTGGACCTGCGCGACGGCCTTGTCGACATCGAGGGATGAGTTCTTGACCAGACGATTGTTCTGACCGGCCAGCGCTATGGCCTGTTCCAAAGTCAGGATTTCCGCTGCCTGTGCTGGGTACCCTGTCCAGATCGATTCAAAGAGTGTAAGGATGGTGAGTCCTGCCACGATCCATTTCATGGCCCCCTCCTTTCTGTCGTGCTGGTGACACCGTGGAGTAAGGTATGGTCCTGGTTGCGCTTGGATCTCAAGGCATGGACCTTAGCACGGCCCGCTGCTTTAGGTCAGTGCCTTTTTGCGGAGTCGAGAGCCAGTAAAAAGCCAGCAAAAACTCGTTGAAGTGGCCTTCCCTCGGGCGTAGGATGTGCCGCTGCGAAACGGGATGACGATCGTCAATCGTCTTTACAGCACGGCTGAGCACTGGCATGGACGTTCACCGACTTTGGAGGCGCAAGCGCTCAATCCACTGCACAAACCGGTCCGCATGGGCATGCCGTCCTACGAAGCGGAAGTTCAAAAGCTCAACGCAATATCCGGCTGTAGGAAACTGTTCCAGCAGCATTCGGAACCGACGTCACACTGGACGGCCTTGCCAAAGCCGTCGCGGCCTTCGAACGAACCATCCTTTCCGGGAACAGCCCCGCCGATCGCTTCGATATGGGCGGAGAAGAACATGCCATTTCGGAGTCCGCCCAACGTGGTCTGACGCTCTTTCAAACCAAAGAGCGCTGTACCCGTTGCCATTCCGGCCTCAACTTCACGGACGGGTTGTTTCACAACTTGGGCATCGATTGGGACACTGATCAGGTGGATGTCGGCCGCTACAAGGTCTCGAATGATCCGGATGACATCGGCGCCTTGAAGACACCGACCCTGCGCGAGATTTCCCGCACCGCCCCATACATGCATGACGGCCGCTTCGTCACATCGGAGGAAGTCATCGACTTCTACGACAGGGGCGGTATTCAGAACCACCACCTGTCCAATTTAATGATCCCGCCGAATCTCACGATCCAGGAGAAAGCGGATTTGGTCGAGTATATGCGATCGCTGAACGGGGAAGGGTGGGAGGTCACGCCACCGGTCGCGTTTCCTCAGTGATGTCAAAGGAGAAAAGAAAATGAATCATTTGTGGCGTCGGGGAATACCTCTTCCAGCGATAACGGGGCCATTGACGGCCATTGTTCTTGGTTGGATCGCACTCTCACCGGTCTTGGCCGCCGACTCGGCCACGCCGCCCTCAGGGCAGGTTCACGCCCCCTCGGCAACGCCGTCTGAGGACCCGTCGGAGCATCATGAGGTCACGCCGAGTTGCCGCGCCGAGGTGGAGCAGCTTTGTCGCGGCATCCTCCCGGGTGGCGGTCGGATCAAAAAGTGTATCGAAGCCAATGAGAGCAACCTCTCACCTTCGTGTCGGGCGGCTGTCCAGGAACGTCTGGAGCAAAAAGATTCAAAAAGGAAATAGCCCTCTCCAGATCAGCCAGCACTAGCGCATACCAGCGGGCAGTTCATGGTTTTCGTATGAAGCTGACCTCTCATGGTGCGCTCATGCTTCTTGGAGTTCAGCCCTGGCCGAACATGTCCCGAAACAGTTCTGCATTGGCTGGAAAGCCGCCGATGGATCGGTCGTTGACCACGTTCCAGCAGGAGAGGTGCGCGAGCAAATTCACTTGTCGTGGTTCCAGGTGGAGTTGGAGAAACGTGTCGTAGTTGGGAAATGTCCCATAGAGGTTCGGCTCGAACTCCATTCCGAGTCGAACCGTGGGGTCCAATTGGTTGGTCCAAGCCGTCACTGGATTGGTGTAAACCCAGAGCACATCCACCTGTCCGACACCCTGAATGCCGAATCGTAGGTTATCGTGCACGGTGAGCTTGGTTTGTTTACAGATGGCCGAGCCGCCTGCCTGATGCGCCTGCCAGAGTTGATCGATCAAACTATAGAAGGCTTGCTGATCAAATACTTGATTGTATCGATAGGGTTGGGCGGACGGCGAGACCGGCGCCGGTGGACTCGGATAGGGCTGATAGGGCTGCCCCGCCACCTTGGGTTGCAAGCCGAAGAGCGGCGGCAGTTGGCTGTCTACGACGACCTGTTTAGCGACCGAGTCCCAGGACAACGGCGTCGCCGCATGGACGAAGGCGATGATTCGCGTCATCTTGCGGCGCAGCAAGCCCATGATGCCGGTGTTTTCCAGATTCCCTCCATCACCGATGAAATATTGTTGCGCGGGAGTTTGATCGGTCTGCATCACCGGCCAGTACGAGTACAGCGGGTCGATTTCTTCCATCCAGGGGTATTGGGTGTAGAAGTACTGGATCAACGGGCCGACGAAGGCCGAGCTGCTGGTTCCTGCGATGTCCGACAACGAAAACCGCTGCGGCGGGGTCGGGACCTGCACGCGATTCTGAGCCGGCGGAGCGGACGGCGCTTGCCCGCCGAATGCAAACGGATCGATGGTTCCCCCGCCGAGCCCTCCCTGCAAGGGAAAGGGAACTCCTGCTCCCGTGGCGGAGGCCTCAAACGGGTATGGCTCAAGTGGTGGACTACCGGGCGCCGGGTGCCGTAGATGGACACCGGGCGGGGAGAAGATTGTGGAGTTCGTGATGAGATATGGCCTCCCAGATTTTTGGACCAGATTGAAGTCCGAGGCGCTCAGAGTGGGATTGCGCCCGTCGCCGAGGATTGTGTTTTTCAGCCACTGTAGGGTCGAGCTGTAATAGGTCGCCGGAAATCCCTGTCGCGTGATAGCCCCAAGCCCGAAGGGATCAAGAATCAGCGCTCCCACTGCCCGGCACCAGAGCACATGCGGGGAATCGTGATAGGTGACCTGCAGCTTGGCGACCTCAGCCATGAACTCGACCAGACCGATGCGCGTACAGAGACTGCCAAGTGCCTGATCCGATAAGAAGTCCAACGCCTGAGCCGGGTTTTCGCCCGAATGATGTATCCAGGTCAGGTCGCCGGGATTCGGAACCACGCCGCCCAGAAATTCATCATCGGAAATGTCAGACGGCAAATAGGTGAACGTGACACCGGCCCAGGCGCCGCCCGACACGGTTGAGAGCGCTGAGACACGATCGAGAAGGCCGAGAGATCGGAGGCCGCGCAACTCACCCATCGAAGCGGATGCCGCGCGCGAGCCGCCTCCGGAGAGACAGACGCCGACGCCGGACGTGATCGGTGCCGGCGGAAACGGATAGAGCTGTGCGTTCAACGATGCGGAAGGAGCCGACGCTGTCGCGGCGTTTCGATTTCGCTCGATCTGGTCGAGACGGTTGAAGATATCAGGATCCTTGGTCTTGGTGGTGACGGGTGTAGAGGGCGCCTGCTGGGACGAGCATCCGTAGAATGTGGAACCACCAAGCAGAGCCATGTACTGAAGAAATGTCCGTCTATTCATAATCGGCCTCCTTCTGATGACCCGTGGTGATCCATCCAGAAACAGATTTCTTCGGGCAAACGTGAATTGATCAGATGTTCCCTAGAAAGGCTCTTTCGTTTGTTGTTCACTACAAAAACTGCAGCGTTGATAAACGCTTTGTCAAACCGATTGGCCATGGTCCTGTCTGTAAACATGATACCGCCTACTCCATCGCGGGATATTTTCTGCCGATGGGGCAGTTTGAATCTATAGTGAGACTGTTTGATAATACCGAATACGTAGTGACGATGTAGAAAATATTCAGCGCGGTTGTAGATGGCCCATCGTCTGTCCGCCTGTTGTCGCACGGGATTTGTGTGGTTTCGAGCCCTACGACTCGCCTTGACACACCATTTCGACCGACGATATCCTCGCCTCGGCTTGCTCGATCGTTTAACTCTTACTACGAACTATGGTTGTCTCTGCATCCCGTCGATTGGAACCTCTAGAAGTCTCCCGTTCTCTCGGGAAAGCCCTCATGAAACTCTATGATTATCCGCATCCCCGTCGACCCGGACGAACAATCCGCGGCTATGATCGACCACATGCCATGCGAACGGCGAAGATGTGCGTGACCGTCGCCGATCGATTAGGCCATCCGCGCAACCGGATACGGCGCTATCACGTTGCCTGCCTTTTGCACGACCTGGGCCGTGCCGGCCTCGATCGACAACTCTTTGGAAGGATTTGGTCTTGGGCCAGGCAACGGGGCATTCCGACGAGGCCTCGCGAGTGGCGCGCCATTCACCCGAGAACGACGTATGGCAGGGAAACAGAAGCCTTCGTTTCGTTGTATCGCCGGGATCTGATCGCCTCCGGCGTACCGATGGACAGGTGGGCTGTCGAGCAGATCGAAATGCGACTGGGCTACGCTCGGCGCCTGGCAAGACGATTGCGTGAGGTGAAGCCAAGGTTGAAGACACTCGGCGTCGAGTGGGAACCGTGGATGCAGCAAGTGATGCTGTATTACTATTACCCGGAGCAGCTGGCTAAGGCAAATGCCTGGGTGCGGCAACTGGCGGAGATCCTCGTCGCCTGCGAACAGTTTGAGGCCTACAGCAATCAGCGCCGGGGACGCGATTATTATGCCCGGAAGAAAGAGAGCCTGGCGGAGGCGTTTGCCTATCTCGACAAGCTTGGCCAAGAAGGCATTCTGAGCGGTCAAGTCTTGCGCGCAGTGAGGGCGCTGACAGCAGAAGGGGTGTTCGATTCCATTTTGGAAGAGGCGCGAGGCGAGTCGCTGACCCGAAGCGACCGCCGCTACCTTCGCAGCCTCGAGGATCGGAGACTATGATGGCTGTCCACACCGTTTCCCTGACGATCCGTATGGAAGGCGACACACGGGTCGAAAACATCACGAAATCCGTTGCCGATGCCTTGGCTGGTTCCAATCTTACAGCTGGAATTACGACGGTCTTTGTCAGGCACACCACCGCCTCCGTCATGATCATTGAGGATGAACCAGGGATTCGCGCAGACACGAAAGCGTTTTGGGACCGGCTCATTCCTCCTGACCCCCGCTGGCGGCACAACACGGTCAATCCCGGCGAAGACAACGGCCACAGCCATCTTCGAGGGCAACTTCAAGGGCCTTCCATCACTATTCCATTTGCAGCCGGCAGACTGCTGCTCGGCACCTGGCAACAAATCGTGGTGGTGGATTTCGATACCCGCGCCAGAACCCGTGAACTCGTCGTGCAGGTTCTTGGTGAATAGCCACGCCAAATCCCTGACGCTACTTCTGGTGACGTTGATGCTTGGCTCACCGATTCATGCGGCGGAATGGGGCAAGCCGCTTGGTGCCGTCTATGACGGGCCTGAAGGGAAGCCCCGCCCGGTGACGCCCTCTCCGGTTGAACTCAGCGCCGATGAACGATCGACGATCGCGGTGTTTGAACGTGCGACCAAATCCGTCGTGTTCATTGCCAACACGGCAATACAACAGGACATCTGGTCGCTCAACGTCATGGAAGTACCCCAAGGGTCAGGGTCCGGTTTCGTGTGGAGCAAGCAAGGCCACATCGTCACCAACTTTCATGTGATCTACGGCGCCGATGCGATCAAGGTTACGTTGGCAGATCGGAGCGAGCACGAAGCGAAGCTGGTCGGCGCCGACCCCGATCACGATCTGGCGGTACTGCAAATTCAGGTACCGGACGGTCACCTGGAGCCGATGGCGATCGGTGCCTCACATGACTTGCGTGTGGGACAGAAGGTACTTGCGATCGGGAATCCATTCGGGCTCGATCATACCTTGACGACCGGAGTCGTGAGTGCGTTGGGGCGAACCATCAAATCCCTGTCGAATCGGACGATTGAAGGTGTGATCCAGACCGATGCGGCGATCAATCCCGGTAATTCTGGCGGTCCGCTTCTCGATGGGGCTGGGCGATTGATCGGCGTCAACACGCAAATCATGAGTCCGAGCGGAGCCTACGCCGGAATTGGTTTCGCCGTTCCTGTCGACATGGTGAATCGGATCGTTCCGGAACTCATCAAGCACGGCAAGCTCATCCGCCCGGGGTTGGGCGTCTCTCTTGTGCCGGACGCAATGGCGAAGCGATGGGGGATCAACGGAGTCATCATCGGCAAGGTGACACGCGGCGGTGCCGCCGATCGTGCTGGGCTCAAGGGGGCTCGTGAAACCAGGATCGGGCGGATCCGACTCGGCGACGTTATCGTCTCGATTGCTGGAAAGACGGTGACCACCATTGATGACCTGATGGATGTGATGGAGGCGCACAAAGTCGGTGAAGAAGTGAGCGTGGAAATTGTGCGGGAAAATCGGCGTGAAAGAGTGTCGGTGACCCTTCAGGCGGTCAATTAGTGTGAAGGTATTGCAGGACACCTCTGTGTTAGGATCACTTGGGCAAGCGTTGTGAAGAACCACGTATGAGTGATCGAAGACCTCCTGATCAAGATGAATCCAAGAATCGGAGCGATGAGCCATCGCCGAGGCTCGGCACCGATCCAATTGAATTGATTGAGCAATGTCTGGTCACATTTCCGGAGGGGGATCCTCGGCAGAAGTTGCTATACAAGTTGCGTCATGCGGTGACGCTGTCTCACGCCGCCCATCAACAACGCGAGCTGGAATTCAAGAAAGTGAGCGAGGTCGTCGCCAAACTGACGGCACCGGCCAATCGTATCGGCACCTTACTTGATGTTCCAGATGAGGGACTCGCCCGCATCGTCGTCGGTGGGGCCGAGTATTATGCCAACGTGGACCCCCGGGTCCCCGGTACGGATCTTAAAATCGGAACGCAGGTTCTAGTCAACGAAGCCTACGCAGTGATCAGGACGCTCGGGTACGATCGGAATGGCCCTATCTTGAAACTGGCCGAAGCTATGCCTGATGGGCGATTGCGATTCGACCAGGAGATGGGCCGGCAGTCGTTGATCTTGCAGAGATCGACGGATCTCGGCGACGTGGAGCTCAAGGCGGGCGATGAAATCCGCGTCGATCCCGGCTATCGAGTGGCAATCGAGAAGCTCACCGATCGCAAGCCACGTCGTCATGTCCTTGATGCTCCACCCAAGGTCACGTGGGAACAGATCGGCGGACAGAACGAGGCGATCACGGCAATCAGAAAAGCGATTGAATATCCGTTGTTGCATGGGGAGACCTTCGAACGGTTCAAGTTTTCCCAACCGAAGGGCTTTCTTCTCTATGGCCCACCGGGATGTGGGAAGACGCTCATCGGCCAAGCGGCAGCCAGTAGTTTGGCCAAACTGGTCGGCGAATCCGAACAAGAGCACCGGCTCGATCGAGACCGGCATCCGCATGTGACAAGCGGAGCATTCCTGCACGTGAAAGGGCCTGAAATCCTCAACATGTGGCTGGGGGAATCGGAGCGGATGGTTCGCGATCTCTTTGAACAGGCTCGGACGAGACGCAAGGACGGCGCCTTGCCGTTTATTTTCATTGACGAGGCGGAGTCGATTTTGGGGACAAGGCGTGCCATGCGTTCCTTCAATATCTCGAATACGCTCGTGCCGATGTTTTGCAGCGAAATGGATGGAATCGAATCGCTCCGTGACGTCGTCATTATTTTAGCTTCCAACCGCCCTGATTTGATCGATCCGGCGGTGCTGCGCCCAGGCCGGATCGATCGGAAGATCAAAGTGAGTCGCCCGAACAAGGAGGCTGCAGCCGAGATCCTGAAGGTATATTTGACCGCGGATCTGCCGGTGGACCCAACGCTGGTGAAGGAGCGAGGTGGCGGGCAATCTCAGGCGGTGGCCTCACTCGTCGAAGACATCATTGAGTCGATCTTCCGTCGAACGGAAGATAATCGGCTTCTGTCGATTCGATTCAGGAACGGGCAAAACAAGGTGCTGTACCGCGGCGATTTGGTGAGCGGAGCTATCTTGGCCTCGATCGTGCAACGTGCCAAGGAAAAGGCGATCGATCGTACCGTTCAGTCGGGGCAACAGTCAGGACTGCAAGCCAAAGACCTCTTGGATTCAGTCTCAGAGGAATTTCGAGAGGGTGACATGTTGCCGCCTGACGATGCTGCGGAGGAGTGGCTGAAGCTGCTGGATCATCACCCGGAACAAGTGATCGGAGTTTCCTCGTTCCGGCGGGGGCGTCAGACGGAAGAACGACCCGTGAATCAGATCATCTGAAGACGCCACATACGAGAGGTAAAGGTGAACGGTTGATGGCCCGAATGGTGGCTGGTTCATGCATTACCGTTCACCTCTAACGAACCATGCGTCTTTTTGGCATTGAAACCGAGTACGGAATCACGAGGGATGACGTACCGGAGATGGATCCGGTCGTGGAGTCGATGGAATTGGTGCGAGCCTATCTGGAAGGTTCCTTTGAACGGCGATGGGATTATGCCGGCGAAGATCCGCACGAAGATGCTCGTGGCTTTCGTGTCTCCGGTCTCCAGCAAGATAAGGAAGAAGATGAGTTTGCGAAGGTGGATGCTCACCGCCCCTTTTCGTTCCATGAAATGAAGAGCGATTTAGTGTTGCCGAACGGGGCGCGATTCTACAACGACCATACCCATCCGGAGTATTCGACTCCTGAATGCCGGACCCTGAGAGACCTGCTGGCTCAGGATCGTGCGGGGGAACGTATCGTTCTACGCGCTGCCCAGCGGCGTAATCAGGTGCTCGGAGGAGGTCACGTCCGACTGTATAAGAACAACACGGATTTCCATGGTCACAGTTACGGATGTCACGATAACTATCTTGTCTCGCGGGCTGTTCCCTTTCCGGCTCTCGTTGCCGGGTTGGTGCCGTTCCTGGTAAGTCGACAAGTGACCGCTGGCGCGGGAAAGGTCGGGACTGAAGCGCAAGAGTCTGGTTATGTTCCAGGGAAGTATCAGCTCTCGCAGCGCGCCGACTTTATGGAGGCGGAGTTGGGCGTCGACACGATGCATAACCGGCCGATTCTCAACACCCGAGACGAACCCCATGCCGATCGGAGGAAATACCGACGGCTTCACCTCATCATCGGCGATGCCAACATGTGCGAGTATGCGACAGCGCTGAAGGTGGGCACGACCAGACTCGTACTCGACCTCATTGAGCGAGGGGCTATGCCTGACATCGAGCTGGATCATCCGGTGGCAGCAGTGAAACAGTTGTCGCGGGATCCGGACCTGAAAGCCGTGGTTCGTCTCAAAAGCGGACGGAGGCTTTCCGCTTTAGAGCTTCAAGAGAGTTACTGCGAGGCGGCAGGTCGCGAGTTGGCCGGATCCGACGAGGAGTCTGATTGGCTGTTGGCGCAATGGGGTGAGACTTTACGCTTGTTGGCGCAAGACCGCTCGCAGTTGGTGGGGAAGCTGGACTGGGTCACGAAACAGTGGTTGCTCGAGACCTTCATGCAGGAAGAGCATCTTGGCTGGGACGATCCCTGGTTGGCCAGTCTGGACTTGGAGTATCACAATGTGGATCCGAAACAGGGCCTCTATTTGGGATTGGAAGCGGAAGGGAAAGCTTGGCGGATGACGACCGACGATGCCATCGAGGAGGCGCTTCGGAGCGGGCCAGAAGATACTCGTGGCGGGCTCCGCGGACTGTGCGTGCAGCGGTTTCCGAATCAGATTAAGTCGATGCAATGGGAAGGGATTCAATTCGCGGGCGGGCTTCGCACCCATCATTTGGACATGGGGGACCTTTTCAATCCTCAAGAAGTCCGACGGTGTATGGGCATCTTCCAGCATGCCCGTTCACCGGCTGATGCGCTGGCAGCGTGGAGCCGCGGAAAGGATATGGAAACATGAAACACAGCATGATGCCGGAGCGGCGCGAGGGGCCAGTCGATCCCATGCCAAAATCTCCCAGTCCGGAAGATGGAAGTGGGCCACGCCGCCCAGATACGGGATCACCGGACAAGGATTATCTGATGAAGCGGATGCGCAAAGTTGATCCCAAACAAGCGGAGCGGTATCGGCAGAGGACGGGTGAATAGTGAAGCAGTGCTGAGTGCCGAGCGGGCAGACTCAGAGTGATACTGTTTCAGTCTGACTCAGCACTGGGAGACCGGTAGCTATGCAAAGCGATTTCTATCAGCTCTTGAAAGCACAAGGCTACATCCTCGGAGTATCGGGACAGGCGGGAGCAAGGCAGGAACTGACGACCGCCACAACCATCCTTGCGTTCAAGTACCGCGACGGCGTTCTAGTTGCCGGGGATCGGCGGGCGACAGCCGGAAATATGGTGATGTACGACCGCACGGACAAGGTATTGGAGATCGATCGGTCTAGTGTCATGGCGATCGCCGGAGTGCCTGCGACTGCGTATGAAATGGCTCGGATCCTCGAACATTCTTTCAAGTATTACCGGCGGACACAGCTTCAAGAGCTCAGCTTTGAGGGAAAGCTCCGCGCTCTATCTAAATTGCTGAAGGAGAATGTCGCTGCGGCCTTAGCAGGGACCGGAGCTGTGGCACCGATCTTTGCCGGTTACGATGCCGGACAAGAAGCAGCGAAAATCTACTTTTACGATATCCTCGGCGCCGAGTTCGAGGGAGTGGAATATGCGGTCTCCGGGTCCGGCTCATCGACGATCCGAGGAATCTTGCACTACTTGAATACATGGGGAGAACAACCGCTGAGTGCGATGCCGGAAGAGCAGGCAACTGTTCAGGCGTTGCGACTGTTGACGAGTGCCGCAGAATTCGACAGCGCGACCGGCGGAGTCAACCGCGAGGCCGGCCTCTATCCGGTCATTAAGTTCATTACGGCCGGTGGTGTCAGGGTGATGCCGGATCTTCAGCTCCGATCGCTGTTTGAATCAAGAGTTGCTCGAAGTGTGTAGGGGCATTAGTTATGTATGAAGAGCCATATCGATGGGTGGAAGCGGTCGGAAATCGTCGGCAATATCTCGACGATCAGCTTAAGGAGGGGACACCAGTCGTCGGGGTCACGTACGAGCGCGGCATTCTGCTCATGACGATGAGCAAAGGTACTCCCAAGCTATATGAGATTTACGATCGCTTAGCTCTGGGAGGTATGGGACACCCGGCCGACCTGGAGAAGCTGCGTTTCAATCTGTTGGAAATGGCTCATGTCGAAGGATTCAATCGTTCCGCTTCCGATGTGACCGGGAGTCGCCTGGTAAAGTATGGCATCGCGCCCGTCATCAAACAAGCATTCGAAGAGGTGTTCAAAGCCCCCTTCATCGTGAAAATGTTGCTGGCAGAGTTGGGCCAAAAATCAGGGAAAGACGGTTTCTTGACGATCAACTATGACGGGACTTTTGAGGAAAGGAGCCAGTCTGCGGTGCTTGCCGCTACGTCGGTCGTCGAGCAGAAGATGATCGAGTATGTCCGACGGCAGTCCATTGTGTCTTTGAAAGACGCTGTGGATGTGTCAATTCGTACGTGGGCAGTCGGTGATCGAGCGCAACGATCAGCACTGGAGGATGGCGAAGGCCGTGACGAGGCAAAGCCCGATTCTGATCAGGAAATGATTGGTGCGGAGACACTCTACGCGCATGTACGTCGGTGCATTCCCGAAAAGACGATCGAATGCGTTCTGCTTGATCGACAGGTGCAAGGACCATCCAAGTATCGAGCACTCGAGGCGGACGAGTTGGAAGCAGTGCTCCCGACGGATCTGAACCCATCACTCTCGTGAGCTCATGTTAAACCGTATCTTCGGCTTGGAGACTGAATACGGGCTCTTGATTCACGAGGATCACCCTGATCATTCACCGACCTGGTTTGCCCGTAAGATCCGTGACCAGCTGTTCCATGTGCAGCGAAGAGGCGTCCTCGACCTCCACCATCGTGGGCATGACGAGCCTCCCGGCAATGGAGGATTTCTCGCCAACGCCGGGCGAATCTATTTGGATATGGGGCATTTGGAGTATGCCTCGCCGGAATGTCATTCTCTCACCGATGTCGTGGCGTCTGATCGTGCCGGAGATCTCCTGCTGCAGCAAGCTCTCGAAGAGCTCGGCTTCTCAGAGCAAGTGTCCTTGATCAAGAACAACATCGACCATGAAACCGACGCGACATTCGGCTCGCATGAGAACTACCTGGTCTCTCGGCGGTTTCCTTTTTCGAGGCGCGGGTTGGCTCCGCTCGTGACTTTTCTTGTGACCCGGCAGATTTTTACCGGCTCTGGGCGTGTTGGTTCCGCCGCTCCACAAGATGCCTGGATTCAGACGGATCGGTTGATCGTTCCACGCTCGGCTCTTGGTGCGCACCAGGTATCGGATCTATCCTTTCAAATTTCCCAACGGGCCGACTACATCGTGAACGATTTCTTCGAATGGGTGCAACATAATCGGGCGATTGTGAACACGAGAGACGAGCCGTTGGCTGATCCCAATCAATACCGAAGGATTCATTTACTGCTGGGTGATTCCAACATGGCCGAATATGCGACAGCATTGAAGCTCGGAACCACGGGGCTGGTGCTGCAGCTCATTGAGGAAGGGCATGCACCTCAGGATTTGGAGATCGACGAGCCAGTGGAAGCGCTCCAAGAGATTTCCCAGGATCAAGAGCGGCGCTGGTTGGTCCAGTTGCGGTCTCAAAAGACAATGTCGGCTGTGGATATTCAAGCACGGTTCCTTGACTGTGCAGCCCGGCATTGCAAGGGGCAGGATGAAGAAACCGATTGGGTGCTTGCCCAATGGGCATCGGTGCTCCATGACCTGGGCGACGATTATCAAAAGCTCGTCGGCCGTGTCGACTGGGCCTCCAAACTGTGGCTATTGGAATGCTTTCGAGAAGCGGAACATGTCGACTGGGTCGATCCCATGATGAAAAGTTTGGATTTGGAATATCATAATCTGAATCGCCAGAAGGGGTTGTACCATGGATTACTGGAAGAGGGGCGTGCGCCTCGTTTGACAACAGACCGCCTCATCCATCTGGCGATGGAAACGGCGCCGAAAAACACGCGTGCCTATGGTCGTAGTGAGTTGATCAGACATCTCCTGAATGACCCGCCACCCTCAGCGTTGGACCAGCTTCCAGCGCCTGATGGATTGTTCCCTCCCTATGTCATCAACTGGTCGATTTTCCAAGTGCGCGGTCGTGCACCGTTTCCCATGCCAGATCCGTTCAGGACATATCTGGAGGATGTGCGGACCCACCTGCAAAGCGTGATTGTCTAGTCACCCACTTTGTCAGGCATGAGACTGGCCTGAGACAGGGTCTGTCATAGCCGCCCCAGTAAAAAGTCCACGATTCGGTTCTCCGCCCAGTACGGATCTTCTCCGTTTTGGCCTCGGTGAAAAAACCCGCAATGACCGCCGTAGCGAGGGGCGACCACACGAATGTGACTATGCCGCTGAATCGTCGGTGTGGTGAACATCGAGTATGGAATGAACGGATCGTCCTGTGCCGTAATAATGAGTGTGGGAACTGCGATGGCATCGAGCACATGGCGTGCGCCCGCCCGATCGTAGTAATCGGCGCCGTTTTGATAGCCTCCATCGAGAGCAGTGTAGCGATCATCGAATTCGCTGATCGTGGCGATCCGATCGAGTTGCGAAAGGTCCCACTTCCCAGGTAACAGAGCCGCTTTTCTCCGCAGTCTCGATTTCAACCGCGTCAGAAAGTGACGATGGTAAATGAAATTACGAGGCTCCTCCAAGGCACGAGCACACACGGTCGGGTTGATGTTCGGACATACCGCAGCGATTCCCGCTAGCGCGGGCTCGGTCCGGCCAAACTCACCGCCCGTTTTCAAGGTCAGATTTCCGCCCATGGAATATCCGACCAACCATACGTGGTCGAGTCCGTCTCGGTGAGCGAGTTCATTGAGAATCGCGCGGTAATCTCCGCTCAATCCGCTGTTATAAAGCGTCGTGGAGAGATGTTCCGTGCCGCCACACGTACGCTGATTCATGCGAATGACGTTAAATCCTGTACGATAGGCCTTTGCGGCAATGCCGCGCATGTATCGAGATTCACTGCAGCCCTCAAGGCCGTGAACCAGCACCACTGTAGGAGACGCCTTGCGATCGTCTTGCCAATGGCAGAATCCCAGAAGCTGTGCATGTGGCTCGACGAGAAAACAACGCGACTCCTGAGGCAATCCTGCCAAGGACGTGTCCCGCGGCACGTAGCGAGGAACGAGGGTCATGAGATGAGCGTTCCGGAGAGGTAACGACGGCCGGAACGACGAAGCGATATCGGCGATCATGTCATCGTTCATGGTGTACAATGTGCCCTTCTGTGATGAGGCCCTTTGAAGCTGGCTCCCCACGTCGGCTCAAGACGCCAACGACGAAACCATATCAAAGCGATTCTGTATTTTAAATGGAGGAATCATGCTGACGGCCATCGGGGATGTCATGAGACGTTGTTATGAGCTAGGTTGGATCACGACGAGAGACGGCAATATCAGTATGAGGAAGCGGGAAGGGAAATATCTGTACATCACTCCATCCGGTTGGCGCAAGACGATCGTTCACCCTGAGCATGTCGTCAGGCTGGAGATCATCACTGATCCGCTGACCGGTCGGCTGGTCCCCAACATAAGAGATGGACAAAAACCATCCGGAGAACTCTGGATGCACTGGAATCTGCAACGTGACTCCAAGCGGACACGTACCGTCGTTCATGTCCATGCGACACACGTTGTGGCAGCCGTCTATGCGGGGATCGACTTGCAGGCAATCAGCTCGGAGTTTCCGGAAATCGCTCGCTACACCAGAGTAGGGCCCACAGTCCCAGCGCTGCCGGCGTTGTCTCGTGATCTGGCCGATGCAACGTCGGACTGCTTAGGTCTTGGAAAAGATGGCACGCTCGAGTTCGATATTGTGGGACAGGCAAATCACGGAGTCTGTTCGGTCGCCATGGATCCCTGGGCGGCTTACGAGCATATTGAACGACTGGATCATGTATGTGAGATCGTGCTGAAGAGCGGAGTGGGCGCTCGGACGATCAATAATCGGTTGGTTTCAGTGACAGCATAGGAGGTGGTCTAGAATGAGGAGGCTGGGACACTAGCGACGACTCTCGATGGAATCATATACGAATCTGACTATTCGTTCTGATGGCGGTCAAGTCGGTCCTTCCCCTCTTGGCTGTGTTGAGAGTGTGTGTAGAGCGAACCCCTTCCTTTTCACAGCTAGAGGGGAGGGCTTCCTCGAAATCAAGCCACCTAGGGAAATTGTTGCGAGCGAGATCAGACCGGGCTTCGGTATCCGAACGCTTGAAGCGGCTGCGGAACCACGTCAAGCTCAGCCGTGAACAGCTTGATAAGGATACGAAATGGAGAGCTGTATAGGAGAAAGGTAGTGGCTCCCCGGGCAGGACTCGAACCTGCGACCAGCCGGTTAACAGCCGGCTGCTCTACCAACTGAGCTACCGGGGAACAAGGATTTCTGTAAAAGAGGGAGGCATTCTAGCAAAACTCTTCGACGAATAGGGAGATTTTTTAGACGTCGAAATCTTCGGTTTCGTCTTCGTCGGAGGAGGCGTCGGTGTTGCCTTCCGCTAAGGCGGCGTAATGTTTGGCCCACGTTAGGTAGAGGTTGCCACTATCGCGCATGGTGTCGGCGGCCTTGACGAGCTTCTCGACGAGCTCGGGATCTTTACCCGTGGCCTGGATGACCGCTGCCCGTTGCTCAAGAGCCTTTGGGTATTCGCCGATCAGGGCGGCGATTTCTCGGAGCAGTTCCTCGATGACGTTGTCTTCATTCTCCATAAGGTCCTCGTTGACTGCCAACAAAAAACCCCATAGCGTTGGCGCTATGGGGTCTTGTCATTCAAACCGAATCCGGTCAACCTTGATAGGCTTGCCCCAAAGCAGCGGATTCTCCCTTTTTCGACATGAGCTGACCGCTTGCGCTGACAGCTTGCATCACGATCGCTTCATGTTTGGCGGCGTTGCAGACGACCACACATAGTTCGCAGCCTTTGCAACGGTCGATGAACACTTCAGCCACCATCTTGGTCGTGTTCAAGTCCAAACAATTAGCCTCCGGACAGTACATGATGCACAGCCGACAACCTTTCTTGGCCGTACATTTCTCATCGATGACTTGTGCGACATTATACATGTAAGGTGATCCTTCTCTTACGCAGCGACGGCCGGATTGCCGACCCGCAATTCGATCTTGTTCTTTTCCGCCCACTCGCTGGCGATATCATAAGCACGTTTGACGGTTGCCAAATTCTTTGCCAGAAGCATTTCCTTCTTCGCGAACTTTTTCTTGATAGCTTCGTCCAGAGAGGCGGTACCGCCCGAGGCGACGAACTTCTTCCCGAATCGTTCCTGGAGCGCGCCATCTAAGGCTTCCATCGATACGCATTTGGTGATACCGGCGACGGAACCGATCATGGTCATGTTCGTCGACAGCTCCGTTCCGGCTATTTCAATCGCGATCTGTGTACCTGGAATATAGAATACGGCAACGTTCAAGTCTTCAAGCCGTTGGATATCCTCTTCGGAAAGCAGTGGAACATCGGAGTTGATGATGACCACGCCGCCGTCCTTGATGCCTGAATAGAACGGCATGGTGTAACTTTTACCCATTGTAATGACCTGTGGATGGAAAACCTGGATCACATCCGGAAACACAAGCTCTCCTCGATCATAGATCCGTTCAATGCCGATACGGCAATAGCTCTCTGCCGGAGCCATGCGTTTCTCAGCACCAAAAAATGGGTTCGAAATGGAAAACTTTCCATCCCGATTGGCGGCCATGGCCATGACGTGAGCAGCAGTGACGGCACCTTGTCCACCTAACCCTGACATCCGGATGTTAAGTCGCTTCTTGATCATGAATGGCCTCCCGGTCTAATTGGCTTGTGCCTGTGCGGCCAACTGCTTAGCGGCTGCCTTCCGTTCCTTGTCCTTGGCAGCTAGTTCAGCCAACAGCTGCTTCGCTGGATCGCTGATGTATTCCTTGTACGCGAACCGCTCAGTCGGCTTTTCAGAATCACGCATTTCTTGTAGGCCTTCCATGCTGTTCTTGCCGATTTCGAGAATACATGGAGTGTAGAGCTGGAGATAGGTCGGGCCGATTTCTCGAGCAATATGTACGGCGTTGCGGATAACCTTCTCGACCAGTGACGGTTTGCTGACCGTGCAGTTCACTACATAGTGACAACCGGACTCACGGGCTATCTCCGGCAAGCGCACCTTATCGAACAACTTCCCGACCGGCGCCATTTTAGCGACGAAGCCTTTCTGCATGAGCCCGCTCTCCTGCCCCCCGGTGTTGGCATAGAGTTCGTTGTCGAAGCAGATGGTGGTGAATTTCTCCTGTCGGAACCAAGCCTGCAACGTCATATCCAGACCGATGTCGACGGTCGCACCATCACCGGCGAGGACGACGACGTCTTTTACACGGCCGGGGAATCGGACGCTGAGGGCACGTTTAAGACCCGATGCGATCGCGTTTTGGTTTCCAAACAACGAGTGAATGTTGTGGACGGCAACCATTGGAAACACCAGACTGGTACAGCCGGTCGAGCCGACCATGACCGTATCCTCTGGATTGGGGAGGGAGGCCAATATATAGCGGAAGGCCATGGACTCGGGGCAACCCGCGCAGAGCGAATGCTGTTCAATCAGTTCCTTAGATGTCCCGATGTCTTTCCACCCTCGGTCATCCTTGCCGTAGGTAGCACTTTTCACGAGGTCCTGATAATCAGACGGCATGATGTCGTATAGGGCTTCGGATATTTGAATGCGTTCCTTGCTCATATATAGGCCTCCTCGGTGTCGCTCGTCATAGTGGATAGATTCGCAGTCAATGTGATTCAGCTTCCACGACCAGCCAGGGAGAAGGTCTTCATCCCAAGGGCTGTTTTAATTTCAGATACGATGATCTCCGGTGGCATCGTCATACCTCCGCAAACATGTGGACCAGCATGTACGCGGTGGTGGTTTGGGACCGTAGCCCTGATTTCCTTGGCCAGCCAGCCGGTCACGTTGAATTCCGGCACAAAAATGTGCTTTGCGTTCTTCGTGGCCTCACGAATCTCTTCCTCCGGCCAGGGGCGGATGGTTTTTACCTTCACAAGACCGCAGCGGACGCCTTCGTCTTCCAACATTCGGATCGCCTCCCGACCCTGGGAGACGGCTGTGCCTGATGCTACGATCATGATGTCTGCGTCAGTATTTTCAGTGTCGATGAGGCCGTTCAACCAGTGAATTGAGTGCTTACGGGAGCGTTCGACAGCGGCCCAAATCTCTTGTTGCCAGCTGGCGTGAGTTGCGTAGCTGATATAGTTGCTCTTCATGACAAATGGGTCACGCATCATGCGAACGGGCGGGCACTCCATATCCATACAAGGCACGGGAGACCGGTAGGGATCGTAAGGTGGCAGGCACATATCGGCAGGCGTCAGATTCACCACGTCTTTCGTGTGAGTAACAAAGAACCCATCGCAACACAGTGCGAGCGGAAGGTGCACCTCCGGCTCTTCTGACACCATGTACCCTTTCAGAATCCAATCAAAGAAGTCTTGAGCGGTCTCTGCATGCCACACCAACATGCCGGTGTTCAGCAGATAAGCAATCTCGAGTGTATCGGGCTGAATCGAGAGCGGTGAGTTGATGCCTCGACAGGTGACAATCATCTGAATCGGCAACCTGGCGCCAGCCCACATGGGAAAGTTCTCCATGGCGCGCATCGTGCCCGGTCCGGCGGTCGTCGTGAACACACGTGCCCCGCCGAAGGCAGCGCCGGCGCATTGCGACATGACGGCGAACTCACTCTCGCCACGGAAGTAGTCGCCGACATAGCCTTCTGCGAACAATTCACCGATGAGCGCGGCAGCTTCGCTTTGGGGGGTAATCGGGTATGCGATCATGACGTCACAGGTAGCACGTCGGATGGCTTCTTTGATGACCTCGGAGCCTGTAAAAAAGGACGGGGTCCTCGGAGCTTCATTCAACAACTTCCATGGATCGGTATATGTTTGGCCCTTCTTATTCTGTGTGCCAAGGACGGATTTTATTTCTGCCATCGACCCAGCCTCCTTTCAGATCAGACACATGCGAGTTCAATGCAAAGGATCAACTTGAGACGCCATTCTTAGCTGATGCTAGGCGTGGTTGGACTGTCCCTTTTAATCGTTTGATGGTATCGGCCAACAGCATGATTTTTTCGACGGATGCATCACGGAATGAAAGCATCGCGTCTTCGTGGCCGGCCTGCGCGCACATGGCGATAGTATAGCAGGATGTTCCGCCACGAATAATTTTCAGTGACAGATTAGCCTGGTGACAATGGACGCCTATAAATACGCAGCAGTCGATTTTGTTGTGCCAGATCGTCAAATTTGGATGATTCGGGTTGATCTCGATTTCGGGGTTGATCTTTGGATACTTGGGGCGGTAGTCGGGCATTGGAATCAACATCGGCTTTTGGTTCGGCTGAACCGATTCCTTGAGCGTGTTAAAAAGATGTCGAATCGCCGTTGCTTTCTTTGCGGCTTTTTCGTTCCATGCCCAAAGCACCAAGGGCCCGGGGAAGATGGTCGGTACTTTTGCCATTAAGAACTGGCGCGCCGCCTCTTCGTAGGCCTTTTCTTCCGAGGTGATCACGCCATTGATATGGGCTTCTCCTGGATTCGGCAGTCGAATCCCCATGCTTGCAGCAGCTGGAGGGAGAAAGTGTTCCGGTCCTGGGAGCACACGATAGTCACTCATCACAACCTACACTCCGGGGGAAATTTGGTTGATAAAAGAACGGTGGCTTTTCACTTACTTGATCCTCTGAGCCACTCTAAGCCGTTACCCTGCTCTTGTTCAAGATCACAGAAGGCCTACGCCAAGGAGCTTTCGGGCCATTATTAACGATGCGCTTAGGACCTTTGTCCTCACCCTGCGTCTCGGCGGCAGATGGTCAAACTCGACTGGAAAGCCCGGTCGATTATAATTGTCGATCGTTTTGATTGTCAATTGAGTGATGCGGTCAATGATACGTGATCCAGCAGAAGTTGAGCAGCATGAGGCGTGAGGAACTCAGCCGAAATCAACGGGCGAGCGTGGTGAGAGATGTTGCTACGGAAGTTGTTCGCAGGCAGGTGTTGCTCCCAGCATGCACGCACGTTCGAGGTCATCCTTTGCGGAGCGTCCTTGCAGATTTTCCTGGTAAAGCGAGGCTCTCGCGAGCAAGGCCTGTCTATCAGTGGGATCGGCCCGTAGGATCACGCTAAGGTCATCGATCGCTTGGGTCGGCTGGCTCAACTTCTTGTAGATATCGCTCCTAAGCAAATAGGCCGCTTTTTGATCTGGGATCCAACTATCAGGAATGTTCGGGGACAAGCACTTTTCTAAGATGCGAAGAGCAGATGACCATTGCCTCAGGGAAACCAATTTGCGAGCCTCGGTGGTACACAGATTGATGAGGCGATAACGTGCCAAATCAAAAAAAGGATCCAATTCAAGTACCTGTTCGAATGCGTGAACTGCCTCGACGGGCCGATGTAGCCACGTGTTGACGTCTCCTTGGCCAAGAAGGGCCCAGGTACTCTTTGGATCGATTAGAATGGCTCGATCGAAATCCATTCGAGCATTGTCGATATATTTGGAATATTCACTCGGTCTGGACTTGTTGGAGTAAGCAGCGGATGCGAGCCGCAAATAAGTTTGCCCACGCACAATCAGAGGCTCCACGGACTGGGGGTCCAGAGCAGCTGCCTGTGAGGCCAAATCGAGCTTCTGAGGAAGGTGTTGAGAAAGAATCGCTTTCTCGATCAACATACGGGCCTGCTCGCGATCTTCCGTATGGCCAAGCGGCCCAATGGTGAGTATTTGCACACCGGCAGGAGCTCTTAGCTGACGGAGCTGAGCCTTGAGTTCTGCATTCTCGCTCTGAAGCCGACGGGAAAGTTCCGCAAATCGCTCCTCGGATTGCCATCGTCGAACTGCGGCTTGAAGATTGTCGAGGTCGACGGCTGCACGGATACGGATATAGAAGGTCGGTCGATCATTGTCGAAGGAACGCCATGATTTGAGGATTTCGGTTTTTGTGATCGCGGCAGCAATAGTCCGGATCTCCAATGAACTGGACTGGAAGCTCTTGCCGGGGGAGGCTTTCTCTATGTCTTGAAATGCGGACTCGATATACAGTCCGGCTTCTTCAATCGCTCTGCGCTGAGCCAGCCGAAGGACTCGTTCCTCAGCTGTTGCGAGAGTGTCGTTGTCTCCCATCACATAACGTCCCTCGGTCATCACGGTAGTTTCCGAAGCCCGTGCAGGCTGATACATGACAAGGAATGAGGCGAAGACGAAAACGATCCGTGGTGCGCGTCGAAAATTCATAGGAGAACTATACCCGCTTGGGTTAGCGTGGGACAATGCTTCCAAAGAGGAGGTCAAATCTTGGAAATGAGGGAATGGACCTTACGAGGGCGATTTGGGGAAAACCTGAAGAAACGGGTGAATTTCAACTCGTTCGAAGACACCATAAACCGTATAGGGGTCGTGGTTGACGAAGTTTTCAGCCTCCTCCTTCGTCTCAAACTCTAGTACCAGCAGGCTTCCGGCTTTATCCGTGAGAGGGCCGGCGAGGACGACTCGCCCTTGCCTATCCAGCGGTTCGAGGTTCGCTAAGTGGGCGGCCCGATGGATTTTCCGTTTGGCTTCCCCCTGTGGGCTGTCGTAGCCGATGATGACGAACTTCATACCTTAATGTCCTGCGCGCTCCGGTGCTGTTTTCTCGTCCTTGTTGAGGAAGACTTAGGCGGGATCTTCTTCGATGGGACAACGATCGTTGTATCCGGATGTGACTTCGTGCCACCAGCGAACTTCTTGCTCGCCAAGTTTCCAGCATAAGTAGACGACTCGACCATCACGGATATGAGGGAAGTCGCATAACCCAAGATCGATGTCCTTTACGACAACTCCCAACTCATGGATGGCATGCAGGTTGACGCTGATGTTCTGGAGGCTATTCACATAGGATACGCCCACCGGCGTCCCACCTCCGAAACATGCATTGGCCGATGCTTTGCCCACCTCCTTGCGGGTTCGCACAAGGACGGCTTTGCCTTCTCGGACGGTTGAGAGATGCAACTGGAGCTGAGGGATGAGCTGATTAGCTTCAAGGAGTGAAAACACGCGGCCCGGGCTGGTTTCGTTTTCGTCACGTGCCATATCATAGCTCGCCGTATTGTTGATACTTGTGTAACACACTTTAAATTCATGGAACAACCCGTGAATACGATAAATTATTTCTACGGGCAGGAGGAACTAAATTATAGCTGCTAGTTGACAACAGAACACCGCATGAGTATTATCACTCCAGTATTCGGATAATTGCTTCTCTCCAGCGAACAATTTCAACTCCGGAACCTGTCTCGAATCAAGTCTAGCAGCATGCGAGCCAAGTGATCAGAATGCCGACCAAAGATCTCGCGTGGGCAGTGAACATCGAGGGATAAAAAACAACACTATTTCCCTACACAAACATCAGGCAAAAACTTCCACAAGCTATCCCAACCCAACAGGCCAAAACCTAAGGCTCGTCGTCAAGATTAAAGACACGTTTCGCATGACCAATCAGTTTGAGTGTATTTCAGAGAGTATCAATACCATGGCTCGAGAGGAGTCGTATGTCAGTAGCTAGGGGGGAAGTGATGCATCTTGCAGAATTGAAACAGAAGTCAATCGCGGATCTTAACGATGTAGCCCGTGAGCTGAAGATCGAAGGGGCCGCCAATTTGAGGAAGCAGGAGTTGATCTTCGCGATTCTCCAGGCTCAGACCGAAAAAAACGGCGTGGTTTTTGGAGAGGGAGTCCTGGAAACCCTGCCAGACGGATTCGGCTTCTTGCGGGCGCCAGATTCCAATTACCTGCCGGGTCCCGACGACATTTACATTTCACCCTCGCAGATTCGTCGATTCAACCTCCGCACGGGTGACATCGTATCGGGCCAGATCCGTCCGCCGAAAGAGAGCGAACGGTATTTCGCTCTTCTGAAAGTTGAGAAGGTCAACTACGAGGATCCCGAGGTCGCTCGCGACAAGATTCTTTTCGATAACCTGACTCCACTCTACCCTGAAGAACGGATCCAATTGGAATTTGACCGAGAAGAGTACTGTACCAGGGTTATGGATCTGATTACACCGATTGGTAAAGGTCAACGTGGATTGATTGTCGCTGCTCCACGAACTGGTAAAACGATGCTCCTTCAGGCGATCGCCCGAGCCATTCTCAAGAGCCACAGCGAAGTCACACTCATCGTTCTGTTGATTGACGAACGACCGGAAGAAGTCACCGACTGGCAGCGACAGGTGAAGGCGGAGGTCATCAGTTCCACGTTTGATGAACCGGCGCAGCGACACGCTCAAGTGGCGGAAATGGTGCTGGAGAAAGCGAAGCGGCTTGTCGAACACAAGAAGGACGTCGTCATCCTACTGGACAGTATCACGCGGCTCGCACGGGCCTATAACACCATTGCGCCGCCCAGCGGTAAGGTGCTCTCCGGCGGTCTGGATTCCAACGCGCTACAGCGGCCCAAGCGCTTCTTTGGAGCCGCTCGCAATATCGAGAACGGCGGAAGCCTCACCATCATGGCAACTGCGCTTGTGGACACCGGCAGCCGCATGGACGATGTCATTTTTGAAGAATTCAAAGGAACCGGCAACATGGAGGTGCACTTGGATCGTCGTCTGGCTGACAAGCGCCTCTTCCCGGCGATCGATATCAGTCAGTCCGGGACGAGAAAAGAAGAATTGTTGGTGGACAAGGATCGGCTTAACAAGATGTGGATTCTGCGCAAGGTGCTCAGTCCCTTGGGTACCATGGAAGCAATGGAATTCCTTATGGATAAGATCGGTGGTACCAAGAACAATCAGGAGTTCCTGCAATCGATGAATCGATAATGTGCTGCTTGTTTCTTATGCTCCCTTCAGATAAAGTGCTGCCCTCGGGAATGGGCCAGAGGCGGTTGTAATTCTTCAGTAAGGAGTTGTAGGTCATGCAGAAGGGCATTCATCCACTCTATCGTGAGGCGACCGTTCACTGCGCCTGCGGGAATTCGTTCAAGACGCGTTCGACCGTCGGTGACATCAGCGTCGATATCTGTTCCAACTGCCACCCGTTCTTTACCGGCACCCAGAAGATTGTGGACACTGAAGGACGCGTTGAGCGGTTCAAAAAGAAGTACGCGAAGAAAGGTAAGTAGCGCATCACCCGAGCAAGAAAGAGACCCTGCTTCGTGTTTGAAGCAGGGTCTCTTTTTTTGTTGCAGTGGTGTCACTATGAAGGTCTAGGTACGAAACGATGGAGACAGCGTTACGCAAGAAATGGGAGAGTCTCGCATCACGGTTTCAGGAGTTGACCGATCGACTGATGGATCCGTCCGTTGCGACCCAACCGAGCTTGTTGCGCAAACTGAGTAAGGAGCGGACCGATCTGGAACCAGCAGCCAGGCTCTTTGGAGCCTACCATGAATACGAGAAGCAGCTGGAAGATGCGATGGGGATTCTCGCCGACCCATCGGCCGGCAGTGAGTTGCATAAGCTAGCGGTGGAGGAGAAGGTTGAGTTGGAGCGGCAAAAGGCGGAAATTGAGGAGCAAGTCTGGCAATTCTTGATTCCAAGGGATCCGCGGGACGACAAAAGTCTGGTGCTAGAAATTCGAGCTGGGACTGGAGGGGACGAGGCGGGCTTATTTGCCGGAGAGCTCTTTCGCTTGTACGTCAAGTATGCAGAAAAAAAAGGATTTAAGGTCGACACGGTCGAAGCGTCAGAAACCGGTATTGGGGGCTATAAGAACATTGTTGCACTAATCGAGGGTAAGGGGGCCTACGGTCATTTTAAGTATGAAGCCGGCGTTCATCGTGTACAGCGGGTCCCGGTTACCGAAGCGAGTGGTCGTATTCATACATCTACCGTGACGGTGGCGGTCATGCCGGAAGTCGACGAAGTGGATGTGGAGA
Organism: Nitrospira sp.; assembly: GCA_029194725.1. Classification (GTDB taxonomy): domain Bacteria; phylum Nitrospirota; class Nitrospiria; order Nitrospirales; family Nitrospiraceae; genus Nitrospira_D. The sequence continues at coordinate 100,646 of JARFXQ010000011.1, forward strand.
TTGATCAGAAGGATTTGCGAATCGACACGTTTTGCTCGTCCGGAGCCGGTGGACAGAGTGTGAATACCACCTATTCGGCTGTTCGGATCACGCATCTGCCTACGGGTGTGGTCGTGACCTGCCAAGATGAGCGATCTCAGTTGAAAAATCGGACCAAAGCCATGCGGACGTTGCGTGCCCGAATTGTCGAAGCTGAACGGGAAAAGCAAGAAGCGGAGATCGCTCAAAACAGAAAGTCTCAGGTGGGGACCGGAGAACGAAGCGAGAAAATTCGAACCTACAATTTTCCCCAGAATCGTGTCACGGATCACCGAGTCGGCGTGACGCTTCACAAGCTGGAGTTGGTGATGGAAGGTGATCTCGACGAGATCATTCAAGCGCTGAAGGCACAACAGCAGCAGGCCGAAACCGCCAAAGTGTAACGATGCCCGCCCCCATTACCGCAGATCCGAAGACGATTGGCATGCTGATCACGTGGGCCCAACGCGCTTTGGATACAGCTGGATCCACAAATGCGTCTCAAGAAGCGCTCTGGTTATTGGCCTACGCGTTGGGAAAGGCACATCACGAGTTGGTCAGTCGGAGAGATCAACCGGTGTCGGGCGAAGATCTGGCTCGTGCCGAATCAGTAATATCGAGGCGAATGGCGCGCGAACCGCTACAGTATATCTTGGGAGCGCAGGAATTCTGTGGTCTCGACTTTCATGTGAATCCAGCGGTGTTGATTCCTCGGCCTGAGACCGAACTCCTTGTCCAAGCGGTTGTCAGAGAAGGAGGGTTTGTGGAAGGTGCCGTGCTGGTCGATGTGGGAACAGGTTCCGGTTGTGTGGCTGTGACCTTGGCGACCATCCTGAGTAGCATGCGGATTTTTGCTCTGGACTGCTCCGGAGACGCGTTGACTGTTGCAAGGGGCAACGCGGAGAGACACGGGGTCGGCGGCAACATTACTTGGAAGGAAGGGGATCTCTTATCTGCCTTGCGCGAATGTAATTTGACAGGTGCGGTGGATGTGGTCGTATCCAACCCTCCGTACATCGCTGAAACGGCCTGGGGCGATTTACAGCCAGAGGTCCGGGACTTTGAGCCACGGTTGGCATTGGTGGCTGGGCAGAGGGGAACGGAGTTCCATGAGCGACTACTCGACGATGCGCGACCATTCCTTGTGCTAGGTGGTTTGCTTGTCATGGAACTTGGTCAAGGCCAAGCTCCGCTTGTTCGACAGGCCGCGGAACGAGCAGGGGGCTACACAGGGCTTCAAACAGTCAAAGACGAAGCCGGCATCGAACGGGTCATGATCGCACGGCGGGCTGGCTAGGACCACGGTATGGATGAAATCCTCATCAACGGCGGCAATAGGTTAGCCGGGGAAGTCCGCATTAGTGGTGCAAAAAACTCCGCGCTTCCGATCTTGGCTTCGACCATTCTGGGAGGCGGGGAATGTGTCATCACGAATGTTCCGAGGGTCGTGGATGTCCTGACGATGGGGAAGCTCCTGGGGATTCTCGGGGTAAAGGTGTTGCACGAGGGTAACCGAGCCGTTGTTCAAGCCGGTGTGATTGCATCAACAGAAGCTCCGTACGATCTCGTCAAGACCATGCGTGCGTCGGTTCTGGTGCTGGGGCCGCTGGTTGCCCGTTGGGGGGAGGCCAAGGTCTCTCTTCCTGGAGGCTGTGCGATCGGTTCGAGACCGGTGAATCTTCATTTGGCGGGATTGGAAAAACTAGGGGCTCATATTTCCATCGAACATGGCTATATCACGGCCAAGGCGAAACGATTGAAAGGTGCGCACATTTACTGTGATACCCCGACGGTGACCGGCACTGAAAACCTCATGATGGCGGCGTCACTTGCTGAAGGGGTCACCATGTTGGAAAATGCGGCCAAGGAGCCGGAGATCGTGGATCTGGCCGACTTTCTCGCCAAGCGTGGCGCACGAATTCACGGAGCGGGAACCGACGTGATCACGATAGAGGGGGTGCACGAACTGCATGGTGGAGATCACGAAGTGATTCCAGATCGTATTGAGGCGGGTACGTACCTGGCAGCGGGGGCCATGACTCATGGGGACGTGACCGCGACGCACTGCCGTCCAAATCACCTTGAGGCAGTCCTGATGAAGTTGCGTGAGGCGGGGGCCGATGTGCAGGAAGGAAAAGACTCGGTTTGTCTGACGATGCCCGATAAACTAAGAGGAACCGACATAAGGACGTTGCCTTTCCCAGGGTTTCCCACCGATATGCAGGCGCAGATGGTTGCTTTGATGAGCCTAGCCGAAGGTACGAGTGTTATCACCGAGACTGTGTTCGAGAGTCGGTTTATGCACGTAGAAGAATTGCGACGTATGGGAGCGGACATTCGCGTGGAAGGCAATCGATTGGTGGTGAGTGGAGGGAAGAAGCTTACCGGAGCTCCAGTCATGGCATCCGACCTCCGTGCGAGTGCCAGCCTGATTGTCGCAGGTTTGGCTGCAGAGGGAATCACTCAGGTCCAACGTGTCTATCATCTTGATCGGGGATATGAGCAAATTGAAGAGAAATTAGGAGCCTTAGGAGCCGATATACGTCGCCGCCAGACCACGATGACGATTCACTAAGGGCCTCCCATGCTGACGATCGCGTTGTCAAAAGGAAAACTCATCGAGTCCGCGCTGGATCTCTTCCGACGAGCCGGCTACAAGATTGTCGGATTGTCGGTGGACAGTCGCCGACTGATATTTGTCAGTCCCGAGAACGACATGACCTTCCTCATCGTTCGCCCCAGCGATGTGCCGACTTATGTGGAGTATGGCGGGGCGGATGCCGGAATCGTCGGGAAAGACGTCCTGATGGAGCAAGAAAGTGACGTATATGAGCCATTGGATTTGGGTTTTGGAGCGTGTAGAATCTCCGTCGCCGCGCTCCGGGGAGATGGACCGAATGATCGTCTGACGTCCAAGGTTCGCATCGCAACGAAATACCCCAGGATTACAGGGAGTTATTTCAATGCGCGCGGGATTCCGGTCGAGATCGTCAAGTTGTACGGCTCCATTGAGTTGGCTCCGGTAGTAGGATTAGCGGATCGGATCGTGGATTTGGTCGAAACCGGCGGCACCCTCAAGGCGCATGATCTTGTTGAGCTCGAAGTCATTGCCCAATCGACGGCTCGTTTCATCGTCAACCGAGCGAGTCTTCGACTCAAACAGGAACCGCTGATGGAGTTGATTCGTAAGCTCAGGGCGGCGGTACAGAATCAGAGTGCTCCATCCAGCAATGGTCGCCCGTCGGTTGCGGGCATGCGCAAGAAAAAGTTGGTTCGCCCATGAAGATTGTCACGCAGGCAGATCGCAGCTTTCTTCCATCCTTAAAGAAAGCTGCGCTTCGAGGGCGGGTGGCCGGCGCAGCCGTTGAAAAAACCGTGCGCACAATCTTGCAAGCCGTGGAACGAGGCGGCGACAAAGCCATCCTCCGCTATACCGCGCAATTCGATAAGGTGGTACTGAAGACCGACGCGTTACGTGTCACTTCGGAGGAGATCAAGAACGCCTACTTCCATATCAGGAAGGACGAAGGCGATGCGCTGCGGTTGGCAGCTCAGCGGGTGACGTCGTTTCATGAGCGGCAGCAGACCAAAACGTGGATGTATCAGGACGGGGATACCACGTTGGGGCAGGTTGTCGCACCAGTCGACGCTGTTGGAGTGTATGTGCCTGGAGGGAAAGCTGTTTATCCGTCGTCTGTACTGATGTGTGCCATTCCTGCCAAAGTGGCCGGAGTCCCACGAATTGTGATGGTCACACCGCCTCAGAGGGACGGGATTAATCCCTATTTGCTGGTCGCCGCTGATATCGCCGGGGTCACCGAGATTTATCGCGTTGGCGGTGTTCAGGCAGTAGCGGCGCTTGCCTATGGGACGAAAACCATCGGCCGGGTCGACAAGATTGTCGGCCCCGGAAATATTTACGTGGCCACCGCGAAACGATTGCTCTACGGAACAGTTGGAATCGACATGGTCGCCGGCCCCAGTGAGTTGCTGGTGGTAGCGGATGACGAGGCAAAACCGGCGCATGTGGCTGCAGATCTGCTCTGTGAAGCAGAGCATGACGAGGATGCGCAGGTGTTTCTCGTCACGACATCAGAGCGATTGGCCAAGGATGTGTCTAAGTCGATCGAGGATCAACTCAGAGGGCTCCAGCGAGGAAAGATCGCGTCAAAGTCAATTGCGCGCCATTCGGTGGCGTTCGTCGTATCCACCATGGACGAGGCCATCGCGGTCGCCAACGAGCTCGCAGCCGAGCATCTGACCCTCTCGGTGGATAATCCGTTCGACTATTTGGAGAAGATCCGTCATGCAGGAGCGTTGTTCTTGGGGCGCTATACGCCACCGTCGGTCGCCGATTATGTCGCGGGTCCGAATCATGTCTTGCCGACAGGAGGCACTGCACGGTTCTTTTCCCCGCTTTCAGTCAATGACTATGTGAAAGTCAGCAACATCGTGTACTACACCAAACAAGAATTGGCCAAGATCAAGGATCCGTTGATTCGACTGGCGCAGATTGAAGGGTTTGATGCCCATGTCAAATCGGCGCAGAGCAGGTTTTCATGAAGAAGAACGGTTCTGCTCCACGACAGGCGAATGTCCCACGAACAACCAAAGAAACCGATATCCGTGTCGAGTGGACCTTGGATGGGAGCGGGCAGGGAAAGATCGACACCGGTATCCGCTTTTTCGACCATATGCTGGAGCTGCTCGCCAAACATGGGTTTTTTGATTTGACCGTCCAGGCGAAAGGCGATCTCGACATCGACGAACATCACACGGTGGAGGATGTCGGGATCGTCATGGGCAAGGCTCTGCACGAGGCATTGGGAGAAAAAGTCGGCATCAAGCGATTCGGGTTTGCCTCCGTGCCGCTCGATGAAACATTGGCCCAGGTCACCATCGATCTCAGTGGCCGCCCCTTCCTCGTTTATAACGTAAGTCTGCCAGATCGGAAGATAAAAGCGTTCGATCTCGGCCTGTTCGAGGATTTCTTCCAAGCTTTTGTCACCCACGGCGGCCTAAACCTGCATGTGAATCTCCTCTACGGCCGTAATCCCCACCACATCATGGAAGCCATCTTCAAGGCATTCGCCAAGGCACTCGATCAAGCGACGATGCTGGAAGATCGGCTGGCCGGGAAAGTACTTTCGACAAAGGGGATGCTGTAGAGGCGGCAGGTTCTCACTCGATCCAATCGAACCAAGCGCCTTCGTCTAGCTGAGCTCAAGCGGAGGATGCATGGGAGGTGCTGACCCCAACGATTTTTTGATCCAGAGAGTTTCGTTTCTTCTTTTCCCGTGAGGAATCCCGTATCCATATCCATGTGCATTGCGAGCGCGGTGAAGGAAGTTCTGATTGGAACCGGGTATCGAATTGGCAAAAATTCAGGTCTGTATGCCAGGAAGGCCGAGTCATGCCCAGATTGATCGAGGAGCATGAAGATGAAATCCGCCGCGCTTGGCAAACGAACTTGGGACGTCGAGGTTTCGAACAGTCGAAGTAGGGGTTTTGACTGCTCCTGGGCAATGAAGAGATCATCGTTCTTTTCAAAGATTTTCCTTGGTTCAAAGAGGCGTCAGCAGCGGAAGTTTTAAAGGTTGAGTGGCCGGGACCAAGTCACTTCTATTGGCTTGTGGATCTTGCTGTGGAGTCCATCAAGCATCCAGAGAATTTTCCGCTGATCTTCAGACTGGCTCGCCAATGCAGACGTCGGTAAGCCGCGTCGAATGCTTCGTTCGGTCTGGTGAGAGAGGTATGCGATGACCACACGTATAGCCAGTATTGAAAGTTTCCGGGTGCTTGCCATCTTCGCAGTGATCCTTTGGCATACCGGCTTTGTCTCGGGTCTCTCTCGGCTGGCGGGTGAAAGCCTTCCCGTTGTTCTCACTGGCTATCTGGTTTGGTGGGTGGGGGTGCCGTACTTCTTTATCACGGCAGGATATTTTTTTCATCGATCTGTACTGGCACATGGAAATCCCATTGCTCAATTTCGTCGGCATGTTTTTCCCCTGGCATGGGTATTCCTCGGGTGGATGTGTATCTACATTATGGTCCCGCCAGGTTGGTCCGCCGAGGTCCTTCGAAGCGGCTTATGGCAGCCGTTTTACTCGACGGCTCTGAAAAACGTACACCTACTGGCGACCCAACATATCAGCCTCTTCCTTAAGGGGCATGCTCCCGTTTTTCATCTGTGGTTTCTCCCTGCGCTGATGTTCAGCCTTGCTGTTCTGGCTTTTGTGGCGATCTGCCGGTTGCAGAGATATTTAATCCCCTTAATTGTATGTCTATGTGTATTGGCTTTTGTTGAAAAAACGGTTGGTGGATTGTTCTCCAACACCGATCTTCGCCTTGGAATGTGGTCAATAGCGCTTCTCCTCACAGCCATGGGGTGGTTGGTTGCAGAACGTGAACAGCCCTCGGCGACTGTGGCCTGGAGTTTGATTGTTAGTGGGTATGCCTTCGCTTTAATGGAGGGGGTAGTCATGAATGTCGTTTTTCACATTTCACTCCAGGACCTCAGGTGGCACTATTTCCTGGGAGGGATTATCCTAGGCCTGGGGATTTTTCTGCTCGCACTTGCGAAGCCGACACTTGGCCAATCAACTCCCTTCCCCTTCCTAGCCCAATTCACTCTGGGTGTCTATGTATCCCATATTCTCGTGCTCTATACGCTTAGTCCACTGAGCTGGAGGGTACAAGGCCATGTTCCATTGTGGGGAGCTTTTATGGCCATCATTGTGTATGGCTTTTCCGTGCTATTAACGATCATCCTTAGGCGAGTACCCTTGGCGAGATATTTAGTAATTAAGCCTGTCTGGAAAAGGTATCAGCTGAAAACTGCTGGGACGAACAACTGATCAACCTCCGGAGTCAAATCACTCGCACTACACAGTCCCAGCTTCTCTTCTTGCTCCAGGCTGGAAGAGCTTCATTAGCCGTATATTTCACGCGTTTGATATGTTTTCCTTGTCGCCGGTTGGTACATTGAGATTAGATCCGTAAGGTTACTCTGCGGACATGGTCTGAAGGAAGCAGATTGGCAGTGGCAGGAAGCTTCACATTTGCGGTATTGTTACAACCTCTTAGGTGGCTAGCATGATTGCTATTATCGACTACGGGATGGGCAACCTCCGTAGTGTCTCCAAAGCTTTCGAGGCGGTGGGACACCCGGCGATCGTTACGCGAGACGCAGCCTCAATTCAGAATGCGAGTCATGTGGTCTTGCCCGGAGTCGGAGCGTTCGGCGACTGCATGTCGAACTTGAGGCAGTATGGGTTGATCGAGCCAATCAAAACCGCGATCCAATCGGGAAAACCGTTCTTGGGAATTTGCCTGGGCTTCCAACTGCTGTTTAGCGAAAGCGAAGAGTTCGGCAAGCATGAAGGGCTCGATATCTTTCCTGGGAAAGTGCGCGCTTTCTCAAAGGATCAACCGTTGAAGGTTCCGCATATGGGATGGAACCAGGTCTACATTCAACGGCCTTGCCTGCTGTTCGAGGGTATCGCCGATGGAGCCCATTGGTATTTCGTTCATTCTTTTTTTGTGGATCCAGGTGACAAGCAGGTGACGGCCACGACGACGACGTATGGCATTCCCTTCGCGTCGAGCATCTGGAAAGACAATGTGGTGGCGTGCCAGTTTCATCCTGAAAAAAGCCAGAGCTCTGGTTTGCGATTGATGAAGAATTTCGGGAATTGGAAATGATCAAGACCTCGAAGCTCTATTATTACGGACGTGTTCCTTTGGTCACCTCGATCATTGCGCTTATCGTTTTGCAGGGGTGCAGCGGCCCCAAGGTGTCGACGAAGACATCGGCCCAGCTCGATCGGTATGCGATCTCTTCGCTCGTGGTGCTTCCTTTTACCGCAATTGAGTCGCCACAGCTCATTGAGTCGTCCGATCCATACATGGGAGTACCTGAAGGGGCTAAGAGGTCGGATATCTCGCCGGAGGGCATCCCCCCTCCGCGGGGACGATTGATGCAAACCATCTCCTCCATTTCCCCTCACGTCCCGGAGCGGATCACCGAATTGGTTTGGAATCGCCTGCGCAACAAACAGGGCATCAGGGTCATCGCTCCTCGTGAATCGATGAAAACCGCCGAAGCCTCGCCGGGCGAAAGCGAAACGATGACGGAGGAAACCGCTGCGTCGCGCACGGCGAAAAGGCTGGCCGTCGATGCTGCGCTGATCGGCAAGGTGCTGGTGTATCAAGAGCGAGTCGGAGGTCCTTTCGGCGCGAGCCCACCTGCCGCGGTTGGATTTGAAGTGAAAGTCATCTCTACCGATGGGTCTGTCCTCTGGGAAGGTGGTTATTATGAACGGCAGAGACCAATGAATGAAGATTTCGCTGGCGGCATACATCGGCATGGACGCTATGTCACCGCCGATGAGCTGGCTCAATTTGGCGCCGAAGAGCTCGTCAGAGCGATGCCGTTTGGGACGAGCCGGTAAGTCGACAGGCCGCGGGAACCCCAGAGCCCATGATCATCATTCCGGCAATCGATCTGAAAGATGGGCGCTGCGTTCGGTTGCGCCAAGGCGATATGGCGGCAGAGACAGTCTATTCGTCTGATGTTGCCGAGGTTGCCCGTAAGTGGCAACAGAGTGGAGCCAGTCTGATCCATGTGGTCGATCTGAACGGAGCGGTCGACGGCGAACCTAAGAATTTACGCCAGATCCAGTCCATCATGAAATCGGTCACTGCGCTTGTTCAGGTCGGTGGCGGCATCAGAACGCTGGAGACGGTTCGGCAGTATCTGCATGCCGGTGTCTCGCGCGTGGTGCTCGGCACTGCCGCATTCACCAATCGGATGCTACTCGATCAGGCTTGCCGGGAATTTCCGCAGCGGATCGTCCTCGGCCTCGATGCGCGTGACGGACGAGTTGCGGTCAAGGGTTGGACCGCGGTATCGGATATCAAAGCGATAGATCTGTTGAAAGAACTATCGGGCTGTCCGATTGCTTCCGTCATCTATACGGATATCGCACGTGATGGGATGCTGAACGGCCCAAACCTTTCGGCACTGAGCGAAATCGTTGAATTCTCTTCGTTCCCGGTGATTGCATCGGGAGGGATCACGTCTCTAGAGGACTTGCGAGCTATTCAGTCAATCGGTCCCAAGATCGAAGGAGCAATTGTGGGCAAAGCGCTCTACGATGGCAAGCTTGATCTCGAGACCACGGTTGCGGCCCTTCGTAAAGAGTAGGGGATGAAAGTGAATCTGTGGGGCTCGGGAGTGAAATCGTTTTGTCTCTCACATTTCACGTCTCACGCGTCGCCATGCTGACCAAGCGCATCATTCCCTGTCTGGACGTCAAAGAGGGCCGGGTAGTCAAGGGTGTCAGTTTTGTGAATCTTCGCGATGCCGGCGACCCGGTCGAAGCGGCCGTGGGGTATGATCATGAAGGAGCGGACGAACTTTGTTTTCTCGATATTACAGCCTCGCATGAAAATCGGAAGACGATCATCGACGTCGTCGAACGCACGGCTGCGCGAGTCTTTATGCCGGTGACGGTCGGCGGGGGCGTGGGAACGCTCGACGATATTCGCTCCTTGTTGAATGCTGGAGCAGATAAGGTCAGCATCAATACCGCGGCAGTTCGACGGCCCGAGTTCGTTAAAGAAGCCGCCCGACGTTTCGGGACGCAATGCATCGTCGTTGCCATCGACGCCAAGCGTGCAGCGAGTGATCGCTGGGAGGTCTTCACGCACGGCGGTCGCCATGCGACGGGACTCGAGGCGGTCGAGTGGGCAAAGCGGATGGCCCAGTACGGTGCCGGAGAAATCCTATTGACCAGCATGGATCAGGATGGCCGGCAAACGGGGTACGATTTGGATCTGACGGCTGCCGTGTCCGGCGCCCTGTCCATTCCTGTCATCGCATCGGGCGGAGTCGGGACGCTCGACCACCTCTACGATGGTTTTGTGAAAGGGAAAGCGGACGCAGTCTTGGCCGCTTCGATTTTTCATTTTCGAACCTATACGATCTCCCAGGCGAAAGCCTATTTGCGGGAACGGGGTGTTTCCGTTCGATCGGATAATCTTCCTCAAATGGCATGATACGATGGGACAGGGAATGGCAGATCAGGTCAAGTTCGACAGCGAGGATCTTCTCCCGGCCGTCATTCAGGATTGGCTCGACGGGACGGTGCTGATGCTGGGATACATGAACCAAGAGGCTCTCGCGAAGACGGTCGCGACCAGGAGGGTGCACTTTTGGAGTCGATCTCGAAACAAGCTCTGGGAAAAAGGCGAAACATCCGGTCATACGCTACACGTGAAGGACCTCTTTATTGACTGCGATTGCGATACTATTTTGGTGAAGGCGCAACCAGTTGGGCCGACTTGTCATACAGGCGAGCGAGCTTGCTTCTTTTCTAGAATAGACGAACAAGGCCACGTCGTTCATCGAAATGTGCAAGACGCGCAGGGTGGAATTCTTGAAAGTGTTCTGCGGACGATACGGGAGCGTCGCTTCAGCCCTCAGACCGGTTCCTATACCTCAAAGCTATTCGAGGGAGGGCATGACAAGATTCTGAAAAAGGTGGCGGAGGAGGCGGGCGAGGTGCTGCTGGCCTCGAAAGGCGGCAAGAAAGAAGAGGTCGTCTACGAGGTGGCGGATCTGTTTTTCCACATCCTGATGGTACTGGGGTATCATGATCTGACGCTCTCCGATATCTATCAAGAGTTTAGCAAACGATTCGGCAAGTCCGGGTTGAGGACGGATAAGTGAGGAACCGGCTATGAGCGACTGTTTGTTCTGCAGGGTTGTGGCGAAGACTGTTCCGGCCAAGGTTGTTCACGAGGACGACCAGACGCTGGCCTTTGACGACATCCATCCCCAGGCACCGGTGCATACCCTGGTGATTCCCAAACGACATGTGGCTGCTATTCATGACCTGGGTGAGTCAGATCAGGCGCTGCTGGCACAGTTGCTGCTGACCTGTACGAAAGTCGCGAAAGACAAAGGGCTATCCGATTCAGGATTCCGCCTCGTGGCGAACACTGGACGAAATGGAGGTCAAACCGTCTTCCATCTGCATTTCCATGTCATGGGCGGCCGTCATATGGCCTGGCCTCCAGGGTGACGGAATTCTCCGAATTGACAGATTTTCAACCTGTCTGTTAATCTGACCGGTCAATTATTTCTATTACTTATCAACCGACTCGTCCGGTCGTGCGCGACGGGAACGTAGGAGCTGCGACTCTGGTGGGCCGAGGCTTGATTCCCGACGATATCAAGAATCGAATAAGAGATCGGGTAGATATCGCGGATGTCGTCGGGCGCCATGTCTCGCTGAGGAGGGCAGGTCAGAACCTTGTGGGGTTGTGCCCGTTTCATCAGGAAAAGAGCCCCTCTTTCTCCGTCAGTCCATCCAAACAAATGTTTTACTGTTTCGGCTGTAAGGCTGGGGGAGATGTCTTCGCCTTTTTGACCAAGATTACCGGGGTAACGTTTCAGGAGGCGCTGCGGGAGCTTGGGGACAAGGTGGGTATTGCGGTGGAAGAGTCGCCTGCGGAACGAATGCGACGCGGGCAGACCCATCGCATTGAAGAAATGAACCGGGCCTCCATGACGTGGTTTCACGCCAATCTGCGCGATTCGCAAATCGGTGCCACGGCTCGTGAATATCTCAACAGACGAGGCATCCTTCCATCGACAGTGGAGTCATTCCAAATTGGAACGTCGTCCTCAGAATGGGATGGGTTGTGTAAGTTCCTTACCCGAAAAGGATTCACTCACAGCGAGATCACGACGGCCGGGCTCGGAAGCCCGAGATCGAACGGTAACGGGCACTACGATAAGTTCCATGGACGGCTCATGTTCACGATCACCGATCTACGCAAGCGCGTGGTGGGATTCGGCGGACGTGTGTTGGACGACCGCACGCCCAAGTACCTCAATTCGCCGGATACGCCGTTGTTTAAAAAGGGCCAGACCCTCTTCGCCCTCGATCAGGCGCGCGAGGCGATCGTGCGGACCAAGACGGTGATCGTCGTCGAAGGCTATTTCGACGCGATCGCGCTCCACCAGGCGGGGCTTACCCATACCGTCGCTACATTGGGGACTGCCTTGACGGCTGAGCATATTCAGGCCCTACGGCGGTTTGCCGACAGGGTCGTATTGCTCTTTGACCCAGATGCAGCCGGTGTGCGAGCCGCCTTGAGAGGATTGGATCTTTTCGTCAACAGCGGATTGGGCGTCAAAGTCGTCACCCTTCCTGTTGGTGAGGACCCTGATACGTTTATGCAGAAGGAAGGCGCCGGGGCGTTTGCCCAGCTGGAGGCGGCAGCTCCGAGTCTCTTGGACTATGCGTTGAATCACATGGTTCAGCAGGCCGACGACGGCTCGCTGGAAAGCCGTATCCGAAGCGTCGATGAGGTGCTGCGAATTCTGCAGAAGGGCGAGCATCCGATCGAGCGGCAGGAGCGCATCAAGATCGTGTCGGAACGGCTGAGAATCAGCGAGGCTCGGCTGATCGAACGCTATCCGGCGCTTCTGGCTCAGTCCAAACGAGGCGCGGAAGCGCCGCGCCCGCAGCCCACAGAGAGAACTCCGCTCAATGCCCTGTTCAAAGGGCTCCCTGAAGAGCGGGATCTACTCGTACTGCTGCTGCACGGAAAATTGGCGCCTGCCGATGTCCGCCGCCTGCGGCCGGAGTCCTTTACCGTCGCGCCCTGCCGCAAGCTCGTCGAGATTGCGCTCGCCCATGTGGATCGCGAGGGGCGCGTTCAGGTTCAGCCTGTAGTGGATGAGTCGGTGGCCGATCTCGATTGTAGTGCTCTGGCGGTGGAATTGTCGATGCGCGAAGATCATTTCGACGATGTGCAGGCGCACATTGCGGCCTGTTTCGACCGTCTGGACCGAAAGCGATCGGAGCGACTCATGGGTGAGCTCATTGCCAGGCTGAAAACGGCTGAACGCGAAGGCCGCATTGACGATGCGCGTCTACTGAATATGCAGATCAATGAAGTACGGATGCGGAAAGCCGGCACGCCGACCGCCGGTGTGGTTTCATTGGTGAAGGAGTAGTCATGTCGAAACAAGAGTTGCTCGGTGAGGTGAAGAAGCTGATCACGATTGGGAAGGAAAAAGGGTTTCTGACGTATGACGAGCTCAACAGCACCTTGCCCGCTGAAGTCGTGTCTTCCGATCAGTTTGGCAGCATTATGGCGATGTTCGGTGAAATGGATATCGAAATCATCGAGGCGAGCGATGGGGATCGGCCTCAGAAACGATCTGATGGCGAAGTCGGCGAAGATGTGGAAGAGGTCGAATCGGATTCTGAGGAAGAAAACGATAAAGCGATCGACCTGACGCCTGGCGCGCTCAGTCGTACCGACGATCCGGTTCGGCTCTACCTCAAGGAAATGGGGAGTGTGGCTCTCCTCAGTCGCGAAGGCGAGATCGAAATCGCAAAACGGATTGAAGAGGGGAAGAATGATATCGCCTCGGTGATCTATGGCATGCCGATGACCATTGAATTCGTCTTGGCGCTCCGGGATCAGCTCAAGAACGCCAAGATCGACGTGCGTGAGATTGTGCCGGTCCAGGAGACTGAGGAGGACTTCGAGGAAGACCAGCCGCCGGTGGAGCGGGATTACGAGGAATTGCGGGTCAAGACGCTGGAGTCATTAAATGCCGTGCGGAAGGTCTCGCTCGCCCTGAAGGCGATGGCCGAGAAGGGCAAGCATCTCGGTGGTGATCCGGTCAAGCAAAAAAAGTTCAAGAAACAGTTCGATGCGATCCGCCAGCAAGTGGTGAACAAGATCGAATCGGTCAACCTCCATGGGGTGCTGAAAGACAGAATGGTACAGCGTGTCCGCGATCTGGCGGTACAGATCCGCGCCGCCGAACGGGAAGCCGTCAGCTGTCAACGGCGGATCGGTGTGGGGGGCGAGGCAGGTGCCGAACTGATGAGGAGGATGTGCCGGACCCGCCAGGACTTCATGGCGGTTAAGCGGAAAACCGGAGTGTCGGAAGAAGCTCTGCTGGAGATTCGGAAGGTCTATCAAACCGCCAAGGCGAAGATTCGCCAGTTGGAAACGGAAGAGGCGCTTGTTCCGGCTGAAGAAATCAAGGATGCGGTCAAGCATCTCGATTTGGCCGAAGAGAGGGTGAAGCGTGGGAAGGCGGAGTTGGTTGAGGCGAACTTGCGGCTCGTGGTCAGCATCGCGAAGAAATACACGAACCGAGGTCTCCAGTTCCTTGATTTGATTCAGGAAGGTAATATCGGGTTGATGAAGGCGGTGGACAAATTCGAGTATAAGCGCGGGTATAAGTTCAGCACCTACGCCACCTGGTGGATTCGTCAGGCGATCACCCGGGCTATTGCGGATCAAGCACGGACGATCCGAATTCCCGTTCACATGATCGAAACAATCAATAAGCTCATTCGAACCTCCCGGCACCTCGTGCAGAAGTTGGGTCGTGAGCCTCTACCCGAAGAGATCGCCGAGCGCATGGATCTGCCGTTGGACAAAGTCCGCAAGATCCTCAAGATCGCCCGCGAGCCCATCTCACTTGAAACGCCGATCGGCGAGGAAGAAGACAGCCATCTGGGCGATTTCATCGAAGACAAGAAGGCCGTGTCTCCGCTGGAGGCGGCTATTCGCTACGACTTGCAACGACAGATCAACAGCGCCCTTGAAACCTTGACGCCTCGTGAGGAGAAGGTGTTGCGCAAGCGGTTCGGTATCGGCGAAGCGACCGATCATACTTTGGAGGAAGTCGGACAGGATTTTGAAGTCACCCGTGAACGCATCAGACAAATCGAAGCCAAGGCCTTGAGGAAATTACGGCATCCGAGCCGGAGTAAAAAGCTGAGAAGTTTTGTCGAGAGCTTATAGATTTCAGAGTTCAAGACGGCGCGATTTGACTCTGCTGGGAGCAGCGGCCTAGAATCCGTCTCAGACAGAGGTTCGGGTTAAGGATGAAGCGTGAAGAAAGCCGGGGAGCCGGTTCCTAATGGTCGACCTTAGCCTGAGTTTTGACCTTTCTGAGGAGGGCCCATAGCTCAGGTGGTTAGAGCGGCTGACTCATAATCAGCTGGTCCTAGGTTCAAGTCCTAGTGGGCCCACCAGTCTGAACGGGTGCCTGACCCATTCAGCGCCCCGGCATCGATGGGAAGGATACGTTGAACCAAAAACTTTCCCCGCTCATTGAACTGCAAAAGCTCGATCTCCGAATCATGGAGATCGATGAAATCCGCCGAAAAATCCCCGAACGTCTCCATGCTGCCGAGGCTCCCCTTCGAGAGGCAAGTCGGATCCTCAACGACACAAAGGTCGCCGTTGAGACTGCCGTTAAGGAGCGTCGCTCGCACGAGAAGGACCTGGAAACGCATGAGGCGCACACGGACAAGATGAAATCGCACGCGGCAAGCCTGAAGACCAACAAGGAGTATCAGGCGCACTTGTTCGAGTTGGAGTTGGCGAGTAAGAAGCGAGGAGATTTTGAAGAAAAGATTCTGTTGAAGATGGAGAAGATCGACGAGTTGCAGAAGACCCTCAAGGAGCTTCAGGAGAAAAGCACCACGCTCGAGAGGGTGTTTACACAGGAGAAGCAGAGACTAGACGCACAGGACAAGGAGCTTGCGACGGAACTGGCTCAACTCCAACTTCGCCATCGAGAGGCTTCAGTGCTGGTTGAGAAAGCTCTGCTCGATCGGTACAACCAGGTCAAGGCTTCGCGGAAAGACCACCCTCTTGCGGCCGTGCGCAACGGCATATGTACGGGCTGTCGCTTGCAAATCCCGCCGCAGCTTATCGCGCAAGTCAAACGGTCGGAAGACCTGCATCTCTGCCCCTATTGCCGCCGGATCTTGTATTGGGAAGGGGAACCGATCACGGAAGGCGCTTCCGCACTAGAAAGCAAGCCCTCGGACCTCGAAGTGGGAGAATCGGCCTAGGTCAGTCGCTCCTGGTCTCACCATTTGCGAACGTTCAGAAGGTGCTGGATCAGAACAGAGAGGTCTTAATGAGCTGGGTGCATCTAAGTCCACGAGGCAATCGCATGATTGCAGATGTCCTGGCCGAGGAGATCGCGCAATTAGTCGGCCACCACACTGTGCGCCAACCAGAGTCCAGAACTCAGCCGCTCGGGTCGTGATGGCCATGATGATCTTTTGTGTTTCCGTGTCATCAGAGGCTTATTGCGCTAGCGGTTGACTCCGTCAGCGACCCCGCCATCACTTTCCATGACGAACCGTCATGCAGCAGGTCAACTCAAGATACAATTTATTTGCGACAATCCCTTTGTTATTGCTTGACATGAGATCCTCTCCCGCTAGGGGAATTTGGAATTCGTGGCGTCTCAGACCGATTTCATCGATTGGAGCGCGCAAAAAGTGTGGAGGGCTGACACGTAGGGTGACTGATCGCGCGTGTTTTTCCAGAAAGAGTGGCCCCGAGCTTCAGAAGCCAAGGAAGGTGTTCACAGAGAAGCCCTCCCCACAGGTTGCTCGCGCTCATGGCGATTGTGGCGAACAGCGATCCGCTGCGGATTCGTGGCCCAATCTCCTTTCTCCAATGCTTGGCATACAGGTGCCCAATGGCTTCAAGGTTTTGGTCGCTTCTTCCAGATGGCGCCGACCCAACAAGACAATGACACAAGATCCACGCAGATTGGATGGCCATATTAATACCGTCTGCGATGATAGGATGTGCTTCGCCGGCGGCATTGCCCACGAAAAAGATCCCTTGGCCCCCGCAGCTCCGAACTCCTGGGCGAAGAGGTCCGGTGGAGTACCATTGCCCGTCGAGGGAGGCCTGCGCACAGACCTGGCTCACCGCCGCGCTCGACTGTTGAATATAAACGAAAGCTGCCTCCGCGGCTTTCCGATTTGGCGAACGATGCCGACATTGCTCCAGCGTATCCCGCCGTATACAAAAGGAGAAGCTGGTCCGGTTTTGATCGGCATACACCATTCCGCCATACCCCCCTGGGAACATCACCAAGGGCATCAACTCCGGCGAAAGGTCACAGTTTCGGAAGCGGGCCTTAAAGGCAAAAAGGTCGGTGGGGCGAGACGCCGGCACCCCAAGCTGAAATGGTGAACGCTGGCCCCAAGATCCCTGAGCAGCGATTACGAGTCGGCTGGAGAGCTGAGTGACCTCGTTCGACTCTTTTGAGCGGATGGTGCAACAAAAGCCATTGCTCTTCTTCACAACCTCGTCGACGCTCCAAGGTTGCCAGATTTCTGCGCCTGCCTCGCCGACCTCCCTGAGGAGAACCTGATCTAGACGTTCACGTGGAACCGCTCTTCCCCACCGATAGCCAGAGACTTGCACCTGGGGCATCTCGGTCACAACCCTCTTTGCGCCGACGAAGAGGCCAAGGTCTCGGATCTCCGGCCCGGCGGATTGAACCAGCGATTCGTCAAAGCCTAACTCGCGCAGTACCTGCAGGCTGGGCGCCGAAATAAATTCGCCGCACACTTTTGGTCTCGGGAAGCGTTGTTTCTCGACGAGAGCAACGGACCAGCCGGCGCGCGCGAGCAGGAGGCCGGCTGTGGAGCCGGCTGGGCCTCCCCCAATGATGATGGCATCATAGATCATCGATAGACGAGCGGTATTGGGCCAGAAAGCAGTGAGTGAAGAGCCCTGCCGCATACTCCTGCAGGCTGCAGTTGCTACCGGATGGCCAAAGTTGACTCAATTCCATTCCCATGAACCCTGCCCGAACGCTTGTCCATGCATCATGCAGCGAGACCCTATTGCACCCGATCAACCAGAGCAGCCGTGCTCCCACAACCGCTCGATGGGCTCGCCTCGGCTCGCATGCCACAAAGACTCTGGCCCGTTTCGCAATGCCCTGCAAGCATGCCGCAAGTTCGTCATCCTTGAAATGATGGAGCACCAAATTGGCGATCATGACATCGGTTCGGTCGCTTGATGGTCGCGCGAGCCAGTCGCGAATATCCGCGACGACCGTTTCCACGCTCCAATTCAAGGTTGCGAACGTCTCACGAGTCTCGTGAGTGATCAGATCCTGACGATCGACGATCGTGAGCCGTACGTGACGCCAATCGAGGTCGCGCGCGAGGCGGAGCATCAGCCGTCCATCCCCGCCTCCTAAATCAATCACGGTGAACGAAGGTTTCGGGCGGATGATACGGCTGAGAATGCGGCTGAGAATTTGCGGATGCAGCATCCAGGCATTCACACGTTGGAGGTCACGCCGGGAACGCTGGGCGCTGGGATCATCAGCCGGCAGAATATCGAGCCATTCTGGTTCTACAGAACGAAGCATGACCTCACCACTCTAGATTAATTGTTTCTCGCTGGTTTCCGCTCACACGAAGCAACGCGCCATGACAGCTAAACCCTGCGCCAAAGGATGAAACCCACCACCAGCCGTCTGGTGCCTTCCCCTTCATGGCCGCCTGCAAAACAAAAAACACGGAGGCACTGCTCAGGTTTCCGAATTCACGCAGTACCCATCGGCTCCAATGGAGATCCGCTGGGTCAAGTCTGAGTCGTTTCTCTAAGGCGCTCAAGACCTTACGACCCCCCGGATGCAGAATCCATGCTGCAATCTCGTCAGATGAAACGCCGCTCGCGGCAAGGACTTTATGGAGCACTTGATCCGCATAATCGCCGACGCAGTCCGGCACCTGACGTGACAGCACATTGCGGAGTAGGCCACCCCGCTGTTCAAAGCGGAGCAGATCGCGATCTTCGGGGCAGGTGACTGATTCGGAGGCCTTCCATTCGATCACGGGACCTCGATCATTCGGTTGATCGCTCAGCACCAGAGCCCCGGCGCCATCGCCGAACAGGCAGGCGCTGATAAGCACCCCTGGATCATTATCCAGGTACATCGCAGCACTGCAGACTTCAACGCAGATCGCCAGAAGGTGCCGACAGTGTTTGGACGTGATGAGAGCTTCGGCCACACGCCAATTCGGGATCGCCGCGCCACAACCCAGCCCAACCAAATCCAGAGCTACGACATCGGAACGCAAATCCAGACGTTCCGCGACATAACTTGTCAGGCCGGGGCAGAGGTACCCGGTGCAGGTGGAAATGACCACCCCATCGATTGCATCCGGCCGCAAACCGGCGTCCGCGAGGGCTCGTTCGGCTGCTTCACTAGCGAGGAAGGGAGCGTGACGGAGAAATCGGCTGTGCAGAGCATCAGGGCTTATATCGAACGCTTCATCCAGGGATTTGAGGGCAAAATGCCGATTCTCGATCCCGTCCTTGCTACAGAGCACCTTCTCCAGGATTCTGCGTGAACGATCCGTGAGTTCAGGGAATTGCTGGGCCGCTTGCATCGCCGCCCAACAGTCACGTTGACTGTACCGGTAGGGCGGGACGGCTGTACCTAGCCCGGTGATAAACATGGGCATTCCTCCTATTGGATGTCGATTCGGCCTTCCATTCCCCGGTGACGATGGCTCTTGAAGAAGAGCAGCTGCTTATCGCAGTAGAATGCGCCGGAACCGGATCGAGTGGGGGTAAATCGAAGGATCGTCCTGTCGCCTCCTGCGACATCTGCCTCTAAACGCAAGTCAGCGTCAGCGTCCTTCAGGATGAAATTGTGCGGTACAAGCCAACTCTTGTTCTCCAGTACTAACTCAACCGGGTTGCCCACATGGAGCACCAGATGATCCGGGACGTAGGAATAACTCTCCATCACGATCGTCGCCCGTTGCACTCCGTCGGCGCTGGGTTCCACCGCAACGGTTGCCGCAGAAGAAGGCAACGAGTCAGCCACAAGAGCGTGAAGGAGCCAAAGCCCCCCAAAAACCGCCATCGCGATGTTTCGAGCGGCCGCTCTGTGCGCAGCAAATGCTTCTCTTGTATGGTTTCGCCGATGGATTCTCATGGCTATTCCCCCAAGAAGTTGATGAGGAGACGGGCACTGTCTCGCGTTTCGTTCCAGCTGGGCTCCTGTGTGTGATCGCCTCGACGACATGTTGCATTCTAGGGGGCGCACGGTTTCTGTTCTTTGCGGGGCGTCTGGCTTTCTTGATGTTGATTTGTTAAGTGTAACTATGCTTGATTCAGCGTCCGGCGCAGTTTACTGAAAGTCGTTCTCCGCGCTGTGGTGCCCACATGGAAGCCCTCTCCGAAGTCCTGAAAGCTGTGAAGCTCGACGGAGCCGTGTTCTACAACGCGGAGTTTTCCGCACCCTGGGCCGCCCATTCGATTGACGCGCGCACGGTAGCCTCGTACCTGTCGCCGAACTCACAACATGTGGTCATCTTTCACCTGCTGACCGAGGGGCGCGGCTATGCACATGTCGAGGGTGACGATCGGCCGATTCCACTGAACGCAGGTGACATCATCGTTGTTCCGCACGGCGATGCACACATTTTGGGGAACGGTCAGTCGGTCACGCCGGTGGACCGTGCTCGAGTGTTGGAACAAGTTCTATCCCATGGGCTCAGAGTTTCCCGGATGGGCGGAGGGGGCGAGGTCACCAAATTCGTTTGTGGCTACATGTCCTGCGATCCGCAGCTGGGCGAGGTTTTTCTTGGCGGGCTGCCCCCAATGTTCAAGGTGAGCATTCGCGACGACGCGTCAGGTCAGTGGTTGGAAAACTCGCTCCGCTATTCGGTGGATACTGTCGACGCATCGAAACCGGGGGGTGAGGCCGTGCTTGCCAAATTGTCCGAGGTCTTGTTCGTCGAAACGCTGCGACGCTACATCGCACTGCTCCCGCCGGAACAAACGGGGTGGCTGGGCGGTGTCCGCGACCCGGAAGTCGGGAAGGCCTTGGCCCTGCTGCATCGCACACCGGCCCATCCTTGGACAATAGCCACGCTCGCCGATGAGGTCGGCATTTCTCGTTCGGTGCTGGCAGAGCGGTTCCGACGCTATCTCTCGGAAACCCCAATGGCCTACCTCACGCGCTGGCGGCTCCAGCTCGGTGCGCAACTGCTCTCTTCCACGAATAGAAGCGTGGTGGATATCGCGGGCGACGTGGGCTATCAGGCGGAAGCATCCTTTAACCGTGCCTTCAAACTCGAGTTCGGCCTTCCCCCGGCACGATTCCGCAGCCAATCCAGGTCTGCCAGCAGCAAAGCCTCCCGCCAAACATCGATGGAGCGTCCGCGCAGCGCGAAGCGATGAGCAATGGGGTGTCACATAGGGAGGGCATGAGAGACCTCAACGGCATGAATATGATCGACACGGTGCGTGTGACGAACGTACCTTGCATCCTCTTACGCAATGTGCGGACTGTGGTAAGCAGGTTGCACGAACTGAGGGTGAGAGTAGTCTAGGAGAATCCTGTCAGCACCGCTTGGGTGGTCTTGAAGTGCAGCTTGGCGACCGACTCCAGTCGATCACGTCCGTGTTTCTTGATGATCATCTTGGCGGCGAGTTCGACGACTGGTGAGGCGCCTTTTGGTAGGGTGGTGCCCACTTCGCCGGAAAGTCGTTTCAGCCGTAACAAAAATTCCGCTCGTGCAAGCACGGATGCAGCGGCGACCGCTAAGTCCGATTCGGCTTTAGGCCGTTGTTCCAACACGATCTTCCGTCCCTTTTCTTGCAAGGCATTGAGAATCAGTCTCTCATCACCGAACTGATCGGAAATCGCCCGCTCACAGGTCACGCCTCGCTCCAGTAGATTCTCCAGCGCCTTGGCATGGCCCCAGGCGAGCAGCCGGTTCAAATTCTTGATCTTCGCGTACAGCTCATTATATTTCTGTGGACCAATGGCAATCACGCTGTGGGGACAAATCGTCTTGATGTCGGGAGCCATTTCCAGGATTCGGCCGTCGGAAATTTTCTTGCTGTCGCGGACCTCCATCAACTTCAGTTCACCTTGCGTCGTAGCATCCACGAACACGGCGGCGATGACGAGGGGGCCGAAGTAGTCTCCCTTGCCGGATTCGTCGATGCCGATGCGCTCGATCCTGGCGCGAGGCTGTGACGCCGTCATCATGTTCATGTTCTATCTAGAAATCCCATTGAGGCGACGGTAATCTATCAACCGATTCTAGAGTGGTCAATCGTGGAAGGATTTGTCGACCGAGACTTTGGCTGGAGGTTGTGGATGAGGATGTGTGATCAGAAGTCCATGCGCAGGACGACGATCTTCTGTCTCCTGATGATGGAAATCGGCCTCGCAGGCTGTGAAACCAACCCCTATACCGGCCGGTCACAACTAGTGATGACGTCGGTCAGCCAAGAAATGCAAATGGGGGCTCAGGCGTACAATCAGGTTAAGAGTGATCCGAAAATGAGACCTTCTCAAGATCCACGAGAGATTGAACCGGTGAAGCGAGTGGCGGCTCGAATCGTCGAGGCTGCGAAACGATCCAAGTACGCGGAGATGGCTCAACAGTTTCAGTGGGAAGTCACGGTCATCAAGGATGATGAAACGGCGAACGCTTTTGCGCTGCCCGGTGGAAAAATGGCGGTCTACACAGGTATTTTCCCCATGGCCAAAACGGAAGCCGGCTTGGCGGCGGTGATGGGGCATGAAGTGGTGCATGCCTTGGCTCGCCATGGCGCGGAACGCATGAGTCAAGGGCAAGTCGCGAAGATCGGGCTTCAGGTCGTCGGTGGGGCAGTCGGAATGTACAGTAAGAATCCCGCCCTGAGCCAGGCGACGATGGCAGCGTTGGGTGCAGGAACGCAGGTCGGCGTGCTGCTCCCTTTCAGCCGAAAACATGAATCGGAGGCAGATTACGTGGGAATTCTTTTGGCCGCGGATGCGGGGTATGATCCACGTGAATCGGTTGCACTCTGGGAACGGATGGCGCAGGTATCAGAAGGTGGAGGTCCGGCAGAATTCTTGTCGACCCATCCGAGCCACGACACTCGAATCGAGCAATTGAAAAAGTGGATGCCTGAGGCTATGGCCATCTATCAGAAAAGAAAACCGGTTCCTGTGGCTCTGTTACCGGAGGTTGGGAGGTAACCGATTTCTAAACTTCGCGGAGCGACCGCGAATGGGACCGATGGGTCTTCTTGTCACGACCTGCGGCATTGCTTATACTGCTCTGGCGTGGGTGGAAGACCGGATGGTCGCTCGGTGTCTCTAGACATCGAGAGGAAAGTCCGGACTCCATGGGCAGGGCGCTGGATAACGTCCAGGCGGAGCAATCCGACACCAGCACCACAGAAATCAAACCGCCGATGGCCATGGCGATGGGATCTCATCTGGTCGCTACGGCTCAGGTAAGGGTGAAACGGTGGGGTAAGAGCCCACCGCGGTGGTGGTGACATCACCGGCAGGGTAAGCGTCGCCCGGAGCAAGGCCAAATAGGAAGACATGCGCAGGCTCTACGCTTTGCAGGGGGCCTGTGCGCCGACTGGCCCGGTCGAGGTCTTCGGGTAGGTCGCTTGAGGTTCGAGGCAACTTGAATCCCAGAGAAATGATCACCCAAGCAAAAGAGGGAAACTTCTTTGCGGGACAGAATCCGGCTTATAGGTCTTCCGTCCACGCTCTTCACCCAGTGAAGCTCCTTGTTTGAGGCCCTCATCTTTTATCTCAGAGGCCCACTGGGAGAGAGGTTATATTGACGGTCCTTTGTGAGGCTGCTAGGATGAGAAATCTCACCCCTTGATTCCAAACACATTTCTGCACGATGATGCGTGCTTCACAAGGGGTGCCGTCTTACAGTCTCACTATCGACAGTAGACCTTATGCTTGCGGTTGGAGGGAGTTGTCATGAAACTCACCGGTGCTGAAATCTTCATCGAGTGCCTGAAGCGAGAAGGGGTGAAGACGGTCTTTGCGCTTCCGGGCGGAGTCGTGTTGAAGATTTTCGATATGCTTCATCAGCAGAAAGATATTGAAGTGATCTTGACGCGCCATGAACAGGGTGCGGGGCATATGGCGGAAGGATACGCGAAGGCGACTGGGAAGGCCGGCGTATGTCTGGTCACCTCCGGCCCCGGCATGACCAACGTCATTACGGCATTGGCCGATGCTTATATGGATTCTGTTCCGGTGGTCTGTTTCAGCGGCCAAGTTCCGACCAATTTGATCGGGAACGATGCTTTTCAGGAAGCCGACAACGTGGGTTTGAGCCGACCCTGCACGAAGTACAATTTTCTGGTCAAAGACGTGAACGACTTGGCGGCAACGATCAAAGAGGCGTTCTATATCGCGACGACCGGCCGTCCGGGGCCGGTCTTGGTGGATATCCCGAAAGACGTGTCGATGGCCAAAGCCGAGTTCACCTATCCGAATTCCGTCTCGATTCGCGGGTACAATCCGACTTACGAGGGGAATAAATGGCAGATCAAACAGGCAGCCGAAGCGATCATGAAGGCCAAGAAGCCGATTCTCTATGTCGGTGGTGGGGTGATCTTCTCCGGAGCCTCGCAAGAACTGCTCGAACTGGCCGAGATGACACAGGTCCCGGTGGATATGACGTTGATGGGCCTTGGCGCGTTTCCGGGAGAGCATTCTCTGTCCCTGGGTATGCTCGGGATGCACGGGACGTATCAAGCCAACATGGCCATGCATTATTCCGATCTGGTGATCGCCATCGGCGCACGGTTTGACGACCGGGTCACGGGGAAGGTGTCGGAGTTCTGTCCCTATGCGAAAGTGATCCATGTCGATATTGATCCGACCTCCATTCGGAAAAACATCCACGTCGACATTCCCATTGTGGGCGACTGTAAGAACGTTCTCCGTGAGTTGAATCAGATCTTGCGCGCGACGGTCAATGGAGAGCAGAAAGACCTCCGGAAGCCCTGGTGGGATCAGATCCGAGAATGGCAAGCGGCTCATCCCTTGACGTTTCACCAAGAGAAAGAGGGGCCGATCAAGCCGCAACAGGTGGTCAAGCGACTATATGAATTGACCAAGGATCGAGATCCAATCGTCTCGACGGATGTCGGACAACACCAAATGTGGGCTGCACAGTATTTCAAGTTGGCGAAGCCGAATCGATGGTTGACATCAGGCGGACTTGGCACCATGGGGTTTGGATTTCCCGCAGCGATGGGCGCACAGGCTGCCTTTCGGGACCGACTGGTCCTCTGTATCGCAGGAGACGGCAGCGTGCAGATGAACATGCAAGAAATGGCCACGGCGGTAGTGAACAAGCTGCCGGTAAAGATCGTCATCTTGAACAACGGATTTCACGGCATGGTGCGACAATGGCAGGATCTGTTCTACGAAGGCCGCTACGCGTCGAGCTATCTGGACACCACACCGGATTTTGTCAAATTGGCGGATGCGTATGGAGCGGTCGGCTTGCGAGTCAAGAAGGTCGGCGACCTTGATGCCATCTTGAAAGAAGCCTTGGCGACGGATAAACCCGTCATAGTGGATGTGCCGACATATCCCTATGAGAATTGCTATCCGATGATCCCGGCCGGTGGCTGTAACCATGAGATGCTCCTGGAGGATCCGCCTGAGTTGAAGCAGAAACAATCCGGCGCGACAAAGGTGGCGCCGGAAGATAAAGATACGGTGTTAACGGCATAAAGGAAGTGCTGAGCGATGGGTGCTCCGTGCTGAGTCGCCGGCCTCAGTCCTCAGCACTCGGGTATCAACACTGAGGAACATGGAACATATTATTTCAGTGACTGTTGAAAATAAGTTCGGGGTGCTGTCACGAGTCGCAGGCCTATTCAGCGGCCGCGGATTCAATATCGAGAGTCTGTCGGTCGCTCCGACGCTTGATCCATCCATGTCTCAGATGACGATCGTGACATCGGGTGATGAGCGGATCATCGAGCAGATCGTGAAGCAGCTGAATAAACTCATCGATGTCATCAAGGTCGTGGATTTGAATGAAACGGAGTTTGTTTCACGAGAAACGGCGATCATCAAGGTGCATACGAAGGATGCGGATCGAGCCGAGGCGCTCAGAATCGTGGATATTTTCCGGGCAAACGTCGTCGATTCGACACCGAGCACCTATACGATCGAAGTCTCGGGAGATCCGAAGAAGATTGAAGCGATTATCAACTTGCTTCAGCCGCTGGGGATCAAAGAGTTGGTCCGCACCGGGAGGGTCGCCGTCGCGCGCGAACCGATCCGTTCTACAGCCGTCCAGGCGAAGAAAGTGGCCCGCGAGTAGCGGCTGCTGAGGCTCGAAGACTTGCTAAATATAATGAGTGAAGGGGTTGGTCATGAAAATTTACTACGATAAGGATGCCGATATTCAGCAGATCCGAAACAAGACCGTGGCTGTGATCGGCTATGGGAGTCAGGGCCATGCGCATGCGCTGAACCTGAAAGAAAGCGGTGTGTCGGTCGTCATCGGTTTGCGTGAGGGCGCCTCGTGGAAAAAGGCCGAGCAGAGCGGACTAAAAGTAATGCCCGTTGCCGATGCCGTGAAGACTTCCGATATCGTGATGATTCTGGCGCCCGATGAAGCCCAAGCCGCCATCTATCGGCAGGAAGTGGCCCCCAATCTTAAGGCGGGATCCTATTTGGCGTTCGGCCATGGATTCAATATTCACTTTGGACAGATTGTGCCGCCGGCCTCCATCAATGTCTTCATGGTGGCCCCGAAAGGACCGGGACATCTTGTTCGTTCCGAGTATGCGAAAGGCAGCGGGGTGCCTTGCCTCTTGGCGATCCATCAGGACCCCAGCGGCACCACGAGGCAGGTCGGATTGGCCTATGCGAGCGCGATCGGCGGTGGACGCGCCGGTGTCATCGAAACGAATTTTCGAGAAGAAACCGAGACCGATCTTTTCGGCGAACAAGCCGTGCTCTGCGGAGGGCTGACGTCGCTGATCCAGGCCGGGTACGAGACCCTGGTCGAAGCCGGGTACTCTCCGGAGATGGCTTATTTCGAATGTCTGCACGAGGTAAAGCTTATCGTCGATTTGATCTATCAGGGCGGGATCGCCAACATGCGCTACTCGATCAGCACGACGGCGAAATACGGTGATGTGACGAGAGGTCCGCGTGTGGTGACTGAACAGACGAAGCAGGAGATGAAGAGGATTCTTGAAGAGATCCAGACCGGACGGTTTGCCAAAGAATGGGTCTTGGAGAATCAAGCCAATCGACCGGTCTACAACGCCCTCCTTACCAAAGGAGAAGCTCATCCCATTGAGGCCATCGGAGCCAAGCTTCGGGGGATGATGCCCTGGCTGAAGAAGGATCAGCTCGTCGATAAAACTAAGAACTAGAATATTGAAACATACGGCCAGCTTTCGTTCTTGCATCGTTCAAAGGTGCAATGTACCATTGAGAGGCGTGACCGCCTTTTCACAGATGGCGGTTTTGCCCTCGGAGGGGCTCGCGGGGTGTAGGTAATAGTCGCCAGCCCGTTTGACCACTCTCATACTATTACCGTGAGGCATTACTGTGGCGGATCGAGCGGTCGGCGTCCCCTTCGCCAAGGAAGGAATTCCGTTCATCGCGGTTCCCGCCGGCCTGACATTGTTGACGGCATGGCTGGGCTGGCTCGTTGTCGCTACTGTCGGCGCCATCGCGACATTATTTTCCGCCTGGTTTTTTCGAAATCCCGCTCGGGTCGTTCCCCAAGGTCCAAAACTTGTGGTTGCTCCCGGCGATGGAAAAGTGATCGCCGTCGAGGAAGAGTTTGAGCCGCGCTACCTGAAAGAACCCAGTCTCAGGGTGACGATCTTTTTGAATGTCTTCGATGTCCACATCAATAGGATGCCCTGCGACGGGGTGATCGAAGAGGTGCAATATCAACCGGGTCTATTTTTGGTCGCCAGCAAACCGGAAGCGACGTTGAGGAACGAGCAGAACGGCATCATGATCAAGACGCATGAAGGCATGAAGGTTCTCTGTGTGCAAGTGGCTGGATTGATCGCTCGGCGTATCGTGTGTTGGATCTCGCCAAGGGATCGAGCCATCCGGGGTGAACGATATGGGTTGATCCGTTTCGGATCGCGCATGGATACCTTTCTGCCGATGGGCACGAAACTGCGAGTGGCCGTTGGTGAACGGGTGAAGGGTGGAGAAACCATTCTGGGAGAGTTGCCATGAAAACGGCGGGATTCAAGAATTCCTTTGGGAAAGATGGGAAACGGCGGAGAGCCGCCATGCATCTGATCCCAAATTTATTCACCACCGGCAATTTGTTTTGCGGAGTTTTTGCGATACTGTCCGTCTTCAACGGCAACTACCTGGAAGCGGCCATTGCGATTCTTGTCGCTATGATTTTTGATGTTCTGGATGGGAAGTCGGCCAGACTGACCAACAGTACGAGTCAGTTCGGGTTGGAGTATGACTCGCTGTCCGATGTCGTGTCATTCGGTGTCGCGCCGGGTTTATTAATTTACTCCTGGGCGTTGAGCGGACAGGGTACGTTCGGCGTGGCCGTGATGTTTGCCTACGTGGCCATGGGAGCCGTACGGTTGGCACGATTCAACTCTACCGTCACGCAGTCGGACGGGAAGTACTTTACCGGTCTGGCCATTCCAGCTGCTGCAGGGGTGGTGGCGTCACTGGTGGTCTTTGACCATAACCTCCTCAAGATGGCCGGAGGCGTCAGGCCGATCGTGGTATTGCTCATGACCTTGGTGCTCTCGTTTTTAATGGTCAGCACGATCAAGTATCGCAGCTTTAAGGAACTGAAATTCAAGGGTCACCGGCAGGTCACCTACCTGGTCTGGGGTATTCTTACGCTGATGATGGTGGCGGCTTGGCCGGCGGTCATGCTATTTATCATCTTTGCCGGCTACGCATTGATGGGGCCGGTCGAAAAGATTTTTTGGCTGATTGCCCCTGTAGCTGGGAAAAAGAATATTGGAAAAGGTGAGTCTGTGCCGATCGAAACAAACTCGTAACGGCAAACAACAGAGGAAGGAACAGAAAGAGTTTTGAACGGCTAAGACGAGGAGTAGTAGGCGAATCGTCCAGAAACAGAGTGGTGAACATTCTGAAGAGAGCTGGTGGGTGGTGCAAACCAGCCTGGACCTCGCCGAACTCGCCTCCGAGCCGAATCTCCGAAGATGAAGTAGGAGATTCCGCCTTGCCCCCGTAAGAGGCAGAACGAAGGGTCTGACGACCGATCGGTCTTCAGGCCAAATCAGGGTGGTACCACGGAGTGCGCGAAGCCTTCGTCCCTGGGCAATGACGGGATGAAGGCTTTTGTGTTTCTAGAGGGAGTAAAGGTGTAACCATGACACGTAGGATCAGAATTTTCGACACAACCTTGAGAGATGGCGAGCAGTCTCCCGGCGCCAGCATGAATGTGGAAGAGAAGGTCATGGTGGCCAAACAGCTGGCACGTCTCGGTGTCGATATCATTGAAGCGGGATTTGCCTATAGTTCGCCAGGAGACTTTGACGCGGTTCGGCGTATCGCGCAGGAGGTCGAGGGACCGACGATTTGCAGTCTGGCGCGGGCTCGACCGGAAGATATTGATCGAGCGTGGGAGGCTTTGAAAGGCGCGCCGAAGGTCCGCATCCATACGTTTCTTTCTACGTCCGATATTCACCTGAAGCATCAGTTTCGGATGACGCGGGAACAAGCCAAGCAGCGTGCCGTGGAGATGGTCCAACGGGCACGGACTTATGTCGATGATGTCGAATTCTCTCCGATGGATGCGAGCCGGTCGGATCCCTCGTTCCTCTACGAGGTCATTGAGGCGGTCATCGCTGCCGGGGCCGGCACCGTGAACATTCCCGACACGGTTGGGTATGCCGTCCCACAAGAATTCGGCGCGCTGATCAAGGGGATTTGCGACAAAGTCCCCAATGCCGAACAAGCCGTGATTTCCGTCCATTGCCACAACGATCTGGGTGTCGCGGTGGCGAACAGTTTGGCGGCTATTATGAATGGAGCCGGCCAGGTGGAATGCACGATCAACGGGATCGGAGAGCGAGCGGGCAATACGTCCTTGGAAGAGATCGTGATGGGACTCCGCACCAGAACGGATTTTTACCGAGCGGATACTCATATTCGAACCGAAGAAATTGCGAAGACCAGCCGTTTGGTCAGCAAGATTACGGGGATGGTGGTGCAACCCAATAAGGCGATCGTGGGCGCGAACGCATTTGCACATACGTCTGGCATTCATCAAGACGGCTTGCTCAAAGAGAAGACGACCTATGAAATCATGCGCCCGGAATCGATCGGATTGGTTGAAAGCCAGATGGTGATGGGCAAGTTATCAGGGCGGCATGCCTTCCGACAGCGTTTGGAAGAGTTGGGCTACAAGCTTGGCGAGGCAGAGGTCAACCACGCCTTCGAGCGGTTCAAAAAACTTGCCGACCAAAAGAAGGAGATTTTTGAGGAAGATCTCGAAGTCATTGTCTCCGAAGAGTTGTCGAAGATGGCCGAGCGCATCGTCTTAAAGGGACTACAAGTTTCGAGCGGAACAGATCGAGTCCCAACCGCCACGGTCGAGCTGGAAATAGACGGCTCATCCACCGCTCAAACCGGGACCGGCGATGGGCCTGTGGATGCCGTGTACCGTACTATTGCCACCATGACGCAGACGAAGAGCAAGTTGCTGATGTATGTCGTGAAGGCCATCACCGGTGGGACAGATGCACAAGGAGAGGTGTCGGTGCGCGTGCAGGAAGACGGTCGTACGGTTACAGGACACGGCGCCGATACCGATATCATCACGGCATCTGCTCGGGCCTATATCAGCGCCCTGAATAAGCTGGCTTATCTGGCGATGAAACA
Organism: Nitrospira sp.; assembly: GCA_029194725.1. Taxonomy (GTDB): domain Bacteria; phylum Nitrospirota; class Nitrospiria; order Nitrospirales; family Nitrospiraceae; genus Nitrospira_D. The sequence goes on from JARFXQ010000011.1 coordinate 131,223, forward strand.
GACACAAGGCGAGCAGAAAGTGAACTTGATTTGACGCGGATCCCCACGGTACAGTTTCAGCTTTCCTGGTGAGGTCTGTTGGATTGAGAGGGCTTGTCCTTGTTTAAGGTGGCGCTGGCGGATCGCCCCGAGTTTCTGGCGGGAGATGATACTCGCTTGCGAGAGATTTTTCATCCTGACAAGCATCAGCTCAAACTAAATTACAGTCTGGCCCAGGGAACGTTACCGTCCGGTCAGCGCTCTAAGCGCCACGTCTTGGCCTCGTCGGAAGTCTATTATTTCATTTCAGGGAAGGGCCGCTTCACGATCGACGGCCAAGTCACGCCGATCGAAGCAGGCACGACTATCTATGTGCCACCGGGAGGAATACAGTTCGTCGAAAATATCGGGGAGACCGATGTCGAGTTTTTGTGTCTCGTTGATCCGGCCTGGCGGATGGAAGATGAAACGATACTGGAATAGGCCCCGGGCCCATTGGATGATCGAAAGGAGCAACAGTGAAGGCCAAGATTGCAGTGCTGGCCGGTGACGGGGTCGGGCGCGAAATCGTTCCCGAAGCCGTGAAGGTTCTGAAGGCCATTGCCGAGAAATATGGGCACTCGTTCGAGTTTGTCGCAGCCGATATCGGTGGACAGGCGATCGATAAACTAGGTGTGCCGCTGCCGAAGGACACATTGGCGTTTGCCAAGCAAAGTGATGCTGTTTTGCTGGGCGCCGTCGGGGGGCCTCGATGGGAAGGCTTGGAGTATAGTCTGCGGCCGGAGCGCGCACTGCTCGGAATCCGCGAGGCCTTAGGACTCTATGCCAATTTGAGGCCTGCCAAACTCTATGCAAATTTGGTGGATGCGTCCACATTGAAGCGCGAGGTTGTTGAGGGGATCGATATCCTCGTGATCCGCGAACTCACCGGTGGTATCTACTTCGGCAAACCGAAGGGGATTGAAAAGTTGCCGAACGGCGAAGAGCGAGGGATCAATACGGAAGTCTATACGACGGAAGAAATTAGGCGAATCGCCAAGGTTGCGTTCGAGGCGGCACGAAAACGGCGCAAGAAGGTCACCTCGGTCGACAAGGCGAATGTGTTGGAATCGTCCGAGCTTTGGCGCAGGGTGGTCATCGATGTGCATGCCTCCTATGCGGACGTCGAACTGGGCCATATCTACGTGGATAACGCTGCGATGCAACTGGTGCGGAATCCTCGACAATTCGACGTGCTGCTCTGCAACAACATGTTCGGCGACATTCTGAGCGATGAAGCGGCGATGCTGACCGGTTCAATCGGGATGTTGCCGTCGGCGAGTATCGGGGCCAAGGTCGGCCTCTTTGAACCGATTCATGGGAGCGCTCCGGACATTGCCGGGAGAAATATCGCCAATCCCATTGCCACGATCTCCTCGGCGGCGATGATGCTCTCGTATGCCTTTCATCTCGATAAGGAAGCGGAAGCTATCGAACAGGCCATCGTGAAAACGCTCGACCTTGGATATCGGACCAAGGATATTCAGAGTCCCGGCGCGAAGATCGTCGGTACTGTGGAGATGGGCGAGGCAATCGTCCGAAACTTGAATTAGTCATCGGCTCGAAACCATGGCAGCCATTCTTTCGACTTGGATGATCAGAACAGTCGCCGGCAACGGCGAGTCTGGGTATACGGGAGACGGCGGACCTTCGATGCAGGCTCGTTTGAACGAGCCGAAGGGCGTGACGATCGATTGTCATGGCAATGTGTATGTGGCCGATTCGGAGAATCATGTTGTGCGTAAAGTCGATCGTGCCACCGGTGTCATCTCAACGGTAGCCGGCAAGTCCGGGGGTGACCACATACGTTCGGCTGTGGAACGGGCTTCACCCGTCCAGCCTACGGATGAAGATCCTTTGGCCGATGGTGCCGGAGAAACCGGTTCGATGAAATTTACTCAGCAAGCCGATTTGAGCGGAACCGTTCGGTATTGGACGAATCAATCGGCTACAGCTACGAAGCGGTATGGCGGAGATGGTGGGCCTGCGGCGCGCGCGGAGCTGAACTTCCCTACGGCAGTCGCCGTGGATCGGGATGGGAACTTATATATCGCCGATACCATGAACCATCGTGTGAGGATGGTCGATTCAGCATCGGGGATCATTTCGACGCTGGCCGGAATCGGTCAGGCTAGATTCTCCGGTGATGGAGGCCCTGCCAACCAAGCTGGGCTCAATGAGCCGGCAGCGCTGGCTGTCGACTGCGAGGGCCGACTCTATATTGCTGATCAAAGCAATCATCGTGTGCGGGTGGTAGATCTGAAGACAGGCGTAATTCATACGATTGCGGGAACTGGGATGGCAACGTACGACGGAGATGGAAGGCATGCGGTTGACGCAGGTCTTGCCGGCCCAAGCGGATTGGCTCTCGCGGACAACCATCTCTATATCGCTGATACCTTCAACGGTCGAGTCAGATGCATCGACCTTTCGACAGGGTTGATAACTACGGTGGCCGGCGACGGTGGAGTCTATCGATACGAATCTCCATCGGATTCCTCGCCCAGCCTTTCACGCCCGACCGGGATTGCATTGGACCAAGAGGGACACCTGTATCTGACCGATTCGGACAATCACCTCATCCGACAATGGGATCGAGCATCCGGAGTGGCGTTCTGTGTGGCGGGTCAAGGAATTCCAGCCTATTCCGGCGATGAGGGCGCCGCAAAAGAAGCAAGCTTGTGTTACCCATTCGGTATCGTTGCGGATCGAGACGGAACATTGCTGGTGGCCGACACCTTCAATCATCGCATTCGTGTACTGGCATCGGAGGAGGCCGTTCATGATCAAGAAAAAACCAGGCTATACGATAGCGATCCTTGGCGCGACGGGCGCGGTGGGCAAGGAAACTCTTGAGATTTTGGAGGAGCGCAAATTTCCGCTGACGGGCCTCCGGCTCTTTGCGTCGAAACGATCGGCCGGTGAAGCGATGACCTGTCAGGGCAAGGAATGGAAGGTTGAGGAGTTAACAGACTCGTCATCGTTCGAGGGCGTGGACCTGGCGTTTATCTCGGCCACGGATGCCATCAGTAAAGACTACGGCCAACGTCTGGGCACCGCCGGCATTGCGGTCATCGACGATAGCGCGGTGTTCCGCATGGATGACCAGGTTCCCCTGGTGGTTCCGGAGGTGAATGCTGCTGCCTTGCGCGCCATGCCTCGTGGAATCGTCTCCATTCCAAACTGTACGACCACCCCCTTGGTCATAGCGCTCAAACCACTTCATGATGCGGTGGGAGTGAAGCGTGTGGTGGTCACGACCTTTCAATCGGTTTCTGGGACCGGCGCTGCGGCCGTGGATGAGCTGATGGATCAAACGAAGGATTTGCTGGCGTTTCGCGACGTCACCGCCAAGGTCTATCCCTATCAGATTGCCTTCAATCTATTGCCGCACATCGGCTCATTCAATGAGGGGGGCGACTGCTCGGAGGAAGTCAAGATCGCGAAAGAGACTCGAAAGATACTCGGTGCGCCGAAGCTCAAGGTGACGGCCACGACGGTGCGTGTGCCCGTGTTGCGCTGTCATTCGG
>JARFXQ010000046.1 GCA_029194725.1 Nitrospira sp.
ACTCCCGAATGCTACGTTTCAAGAAAAAATCCTGTCGCAATTGATTGTTTCCTTCTGGTGAAAGGATCCGCAAAAGGTGTGCAAGTATCCGACAAAGTTTCGAGACGAGTCAAGCGAAATATCATGAGACAGACCACCTAACCCCTTGCATACAGGGCAAATGAGTGGTCCATCTTAGGAGGGGGCAGGTATACTCCTGTGGGGGTTGTAAGTCAAGATCGGGCGGACGTCTCTTGGCGGCAGGTAGGTGTGTAGGGAGGCGGATGTAAACGGCCTAATCTGAAGTAGGAAGGAGAAATCAGGTGGGCTACGTAAAATAGTGGCTCTTCAATGAACGTGGTCGCCCGGGGGAGGCAGGATTTCTCGCTCATGATTGAGCTGTGAGATCTGCTGTGTCAGCAAAGTCATATCCGTCCATCCCGGTCCGTCTCCATTAGGAATCCACCGTGCCCGCAAATAACCGAAGCGGTCGATGAGGAACTCCATGTGATTCGGGCGTGTTCCTTCGCCGAACAGATCCGGAATAGAGAGTGTCCTTCTGAACAAGGTATAGCTGTTGGAGATCTCTCGCGCACCCTGCGTGACGACAGGAAAGGGCAAATCTCGTACGAATGCGGCCAGTTCATCCGGAGGTAGGTCAGTCATGGGGACTGCTAAAATGGCCGTATTCTTTCCGGTGATCGAAGCGGCAGCGGCACGGAGTTGATCGAGCCGAGCACGCGATTCGGGCCAGGAAAAGAGGACCAGCAGCAGACCCTGCTTCCCACGGAAATCTTTCAATGTGCCGCTTGACCCATCGTGCGCGGTATACGAGAAGTTCGGAGTGGCCATGAACGGTTGCTCAGGCAGAATACGTGGAGTGATGATTCTCGATTGATACCCTCGAGAATTGGCATGGAGAAAGTTCAGCAAGTCCCAGCGTTCTTCTTCGGAAAATTTCTGGCCGAACGCCGGCATGATACCGTTGAATCGTCCGTAGGTCAGCCAATGGAAGAAGTCCCCTGCCGTGTGCATGGCGGTATGTGGTTCCGTCAGAAGGTCTACCGGTTGCTTCGGCAAGGTTTTGGCCAGTACGCCGTTCCCCTTCGCTTGCGGCCCATGACAGGGAATGCAATTCGCGGTAAACAGGTCGATGCCGTTCGCAATCGAGATGGCATCAAATGGTACCGGAGTCTTCCTGTACGTTTCCGGGTACGATTGCACTGAAATGGGATAGAACGTCGCGCCAAGTCCGAGGATCCCCAGCGCTGTCGGAACGGTGACTCGCAACGAGGTGCCCCAGTGTTTCTTGCGACCAAGAACGATCATTGTTGCGGCTATGATCAGAAGCACAAGGCCGGTGATCACGATAGCCTGCACGAGCCAGTCGCCCCACGTGGCGTCGATGGAGAAGCGGAAGGGGTAGGGCCAGTTATCGATCACGTCGTGTTTGGCCGGCACGGCGCTGGCCAACAAGGTGGCGACGATCACCAGGAAGACGGCGAGGACAAACTCGATCCTTACCCAAGTCCTGAGCTTCCGACTGGCCGTTGCGGCTGTGTCCGGAATCTCCTTGAGCGACGGCACCCAAACAGACTTCGCGCGTGAGGCAATAATAAGGATGATGGCCAGCAATGTGAGCTTGATGATGAGGAGCCAGCCGTAGGTTGTGGCGACGAGTCCGGCATAATTAGTGTCGATCATACGATCGGCGAGGAGGACACCTGATATGACGATGACGACCATCGCAGGCAAGGCCAATGATGAAAAGCTGCTCAGTATTTTCCCGGCACGGGATCGGTCGCCAGCTGATCCGGTCGTGGTGGTGGAAGCAACAAGGATCACGCCCGGGAGGCCGCCGAACCAGACACTGGCTACGATGAGATGCAGCGCATAAGCCATTGTAGCCAAGATCGCTGGCTCTTCGGCTGCTGAATGGCTGGCGAGAGAACCGATGGCCAGGGGCAGCGCAGCAGCTGACGCACACGCGACATAGCGCCATTGAGCTGGAGGAGAAATTCGAATGTACAGAACGATCACAAGGACAGCGAAAGCGGTGGCAGCGCGCAGGGTCCAAATAAGCCCGACGCGGGTCCTTTGCAGGAAGTCTAACCAGGCCTGAGGATTCCAGGCATTTTCAGGAACTCCGGTCGCTTGTGCCGTCGTTGTAGCTAGGAGGCCGAATAATCCAAGCAAGAGC
>JARFXQ010000012.1 GCA_029194725.1 Nitrospira sp.
GCCTCCGGCCCTTCGCGATGCACCACGAAGTTTTCGCCGTACTCGATGGCTTCCGGTTCGATGCGGTAGGTCTCGATGCGCCCGGACCTGGTCCACATCGGTTTCGACTCGTTGGTCTCTTCCCAGAGGGGATGTCGCGGATAGGTGCGCACCATCACCATCCAGCCCTTTTCCGACTTCAACAGCACGTCGGCACTGTAGCCGTAGAAGGTGCTGGACGCGTCCAGGATCCGTTGCGCGTAGATATCCACTCGATTCTGAAAGACGAAATGGAAGACGTCGCGCATGCGGCCGTCCCCCGTCATCTCGGCTAACTTGGCCGCCACGCCGGTGAAGGTATCCAGGTCGTTCCGCGTGTCGTACAGCGGCCGGATGCCCCCCTTCCAAAGCTGCACCCATGGATTGGACACAGTGGCCGTCATCTCCGGATAGGTGAACTCCATCCAGGAGTTGACGGCGAAGGCGATATCGTTGTGGTTGACGTCGGACGTCATTTCGATGTCCTGCGTCAGGAGGCATTCGATGTTCGGATCGACGTTCCGCACCATGTCGTAATGGTGCTTCGCGTTGTTTAAGATGTTGACGTTCACGACCCACCGGATCTTACTGGGGGTGGGCATGTGAGTCTTGCCGGTAAACACCTTGCGCCCATACTTCGGAGTATTGACGATCAAGGCGGTGTCGCCATGGTTCCAATACCCCGGCTCTTCGCCATAGTAGTAATTGCGGTATTTGATTTCCTTCCCATGTGCATTGGCATCCAGATTGAGCCGCCAGGGATCTTCCGAGAGATGCACGCCGGAGCCGACTCCGGACCAGGGCGTGGCACTCCAAATGCCGACTTTGTAATTGCCGGACCAGGTATGGCACCCGGTGCCGAATTTGCCGATATTCCCGGTCAAGGTCGTGACGAGGGCCGCCGCCCGGCCCGTTTCCGTCATGTGGAAATAGTGGCAGACGCCCTCCCCATTGTGGATGGCCATCGGCTTAATCGTGCCGGAGTCGCGCGCCCAGCGGACAATGAGGTCCTTGGGTGAACGGGTGATCTGATGCACGGTATCCAGATCGTAGTCTTGGAGGTGAATCAGGTACATCTGGTAGATCGGCAGGGCGTCGATTTCACGGCCGTTCAGCAATTTGACTCGATAGGTGCCGGTCAGGGCCGGGTCGATCCCACTCTTGTCGAAATGCCAGCCGACCTGCTCCCGATGGAGCGGCACCGCCTGTTTCTTCGCGAGATCCCACACCATGAAGCCCCCGAGCCGCTCGATCTGATCCGATTTCAACGATTGGATCCGGCCCGAGTAGCTGTGGGAAAAGTCGGGGAACTTGTAGTTCGGCACGACATCCCGCGGGTCCAAATACTGGAGGGTATCGGTGCGCACGAGCAACGGCATATCGGTAAACTGCTTGATGTAGTCGATGTCCTGCATGTTCTCATCGAGAATGATCTTGCAGGCCCCGAGGAACAGCGCCCCGTCCGATTCTGGACGCAGGGGAATCCAATAGTCGGCGCGCGTCGCCGTCGGGTTGTACTCCGGCGTGATGACCACGATGCGGCAGCCCCGCTCGATCGATTCGAGCTTCCAGTGCGCTTCCGGCATCTTATTTTCCACGAAGTTCTTGCCCCAACTCGTGTTCATCTTGGAGAACCGCATGTCACTCAAATCGGTATCGCAGTTCTGAGTGCCGTTCCACCAGGGCTGCGAGGGATCCTGGTCGCCGTGCCAGGTGTAATTGTTCCAGTAGCGCCCCCCTTGTGCCTGATCCGGACCGACCTTCCGGATCCATGTGTCCAACAACGGCAGGACGCTGTTGTTGAAACGCGTATTTCCGTGCTTGCCGATGAGTCCAAGAATGGGCATGCCGGCGCGATGTTTGAAGCAGCGCACACCAGCCCCCTTCATCATCTCGATCATCTCCGGCGCATAGCCCTGCTCACGCAGCCGCCGGGCGCCCGCCTCTCCGCTGTACCGTGTGCCGATGATGATCAGCGCCTTCGCCGCATAGGTAAAGGCGGTGTCCCAGGAGACCCGCAACATGTCGTCCAAGAAGCGGCTGTCGAACTTGTACTTACGCTTGGATTCCGGCGTCAGCTCCGGCGAGCCGTCATCCATCCACTGTTTCCACCCCTTCCGCATCAACGGCCCCTTCAAGCGATAGGGCCCATAGACGCGACGATGGAAGGTAAATCCTTTGAGGCACATCCGAGGGTTATGGGCGAAGGTCCCGCGATTGCCGTACAGATCTTCATACGTTTGGTGGTCATAGTTCTGCTCCACCCGCATGACGACACCATTGCGGACGAAGGCCCGAATGCGACAGGCATGGGTGTCGTTGGGGGAGCAGACCCATGTAAAGGAGGAATCGTACCGATATTGGTCGTGATAGACCCGCTCCCACGACCGGTCCGGGTAATCCCCCAACGGATTGCCCACTTCGATCACCGGCTGTAGGGCCGTCAAGGCCAGCACTTTGTCGGCCACCGCCGCAGCCGCGACGGTGCCGGCAGAGACCTTCAAAAATTGTCGACGTGACAAGAACATTGTGGATACCTCCTCAACGTTTATGAACTTGAACCTGCTTGGCTTCCCTGTTTGATTTTCACATTTGCCGAAAAGATACCGGCAATAATCTGCTTCCTTTTAATCAGAATCATGGACGGCTGAAAATGGTACCTCCAGCTCATCACTGGCTCACTTGGTTCTAAAAAATTTGTTGCCCATAACTACTTCACACCCAGAGACTCAGGTCGAACTCTTCGCAACATCCAAGCCATGTTGGTCGCACGTAACTTTTTCATTCATTGAGTGCTTAAGTTAATGAAAAGAAATCAATCTTGCAGGATTTCGTTCTAGGAATTTGAGGACGGATCCCGACGAGACATGAGTAGTCGAGGTTACAGTGTTTCGTAGTTGAGACTATGACGTGTACAGTCTCACATTAATTGTCATTTAATATCACGTGGTTCACCCAATACGATCTGTCATTAGGGGCAGCAGTTACAGATAGGTAACGTTTTAAGCTTGGTAACCTTCTTTTTTCCTTTCCGTAGACCAGCACCCTAGCTTGACAGTGCTCAAAGAGGTCAGTACACTCCGCACCTCAAACCTCGCGAGCGGGAATAGCTCAGTGGTAGAGCATCGCCTTGCCAAGGCGAGGGTCGAGGGTTCAAATCCCTTTTCCCGCTCCAACATTTCCAATCCGAATTCTGATTTGAACCTGGTGATAAGGTGGTGAATTAGACTGCCGCGAACATCTTCAGCACTTCGTTGCCGATACGCCCGACATCTCCGCCCAACACGAGTTCGGTCTAAGTTGACACTCCCATGAAAGCGCGTTGGTGCTTGCTGTCCATCGCGTTCCACGCGAGATAGCGTCGCACGGCTTCATCCAAATCCTGAAGCCGAACCTGATCAGCCGCGAGGAAGATGCGCGTATTGCGGAAGAGCCTCGGGCTGTTCCCTCGGTGATTCTAGGATCGCTTTAGCGGCACCCTCGGCTGGGTTTCCCGACTGCTTGCTGTAGGGTGCTCGATATTCAGCAGCATGAGCCTGGCGCCTGACAAGCTGCGGAAAACACGATTTGAGGCTCGGCACGAACGGAAAACCTCAGTAAATTCAACGAGCACTCCGTTCGTTTTGAGGCTCGAAGGATGAAGAGAGGAGTTTTCGGCAGCCTGCGAGATCCAGTGTGGGCGTGACTGAGCTAATTAGGTTGCGCTGTGCCCGACCTGTTCCATCTCCTGCTTCAGCTGTCGTAGGCGTCACTTCTTAAAGATCATTCTCGGATTCGTCATGTTTCCCATCGCGAACCCTACCAGCTCCCACCCGCCGGAGCCGAATTCGTTCAGCATGGTTTGCATCTTCTCATTGTCGGGAATCACCTCAACAATTTGGTACTGATAGCGTTTCGGCTCCTGGGCCTTGACTGTGAATGGTTGAACAAGGAGCAGCAAAAGTCCAAGGGTTCCAAGGCAGATGACTACAATCAGCCACGCGAACGAAATTCGTATAGTCAGCATGTGTCACCTCGCATCATTTGTAGGTTAGGGATGCGCAACTCGCCAGTTCCTTCCGATGCCAAGATCCACTTTGAGCGGTACGGATAGGCCCAACTGTTTGCCGACTCCTTCCATTTCTTCTTTCACCAGCCGATTCGCTTCCTCGAGATCATGATCCGGCACTTCGAAGATGAGTTCGTCGTGAACTTGGAGGATCATCTTCACGTGCGGCAGCTCATCGTGGAGCGTCTTGTGCACATTGATCATGGCAACCTTGATCAAATCCGCCGCGGAGCCTTGGATGGGGCTGTTCACCGCCATCCGCTCGCCGATACCACGTTGCATCGGATCGCTACTCTGGAGTTCTGGAATCGGCCGACGGCGACCCAGGATTGTGGTGGTGTAGCCCTTCTCTCGTCCCTCGCCGATGTTCCGATCCATCAGGGCGCGCACGGACGGGAACCGCTCAAAGAAGGTTTCGATATACTGTTTTGCCTCAGGCTGAGACACGCCTAGGTTCTGGGAGAGGCCGAACGGGCTGATACCGTAGACGATGCCGAAGACGACGGTCTTGGCCGCGCGGCGCATGTCTCTGGTGATCTGATTAGAGGGAAGGCCGAAGATTTCCATGGCCGTGGCCATGTGGATGTCCTCCTCTTTCGCAAAGACGGAGAGTAAACGGGGATCCTGCGATAGATGGGCGAGGATGCGAGGCTCTATCTGGCTATAGTCCGCGCAGAGGAGCTGGTGGCCCTTGGGGACGATAAATGCTTCGCGGATGCGAAGGCCATAGTCGCCTTTCACGGGGATGTTTTGGAGGTTTGGGTCGGTGGATGAGAGGCGTCCGGTTGCAGCGACAGTCTGGTTCAGCGAGGTATGTAACCGCCTGGTCTCCGGATGCACCAGTTCCGGCAGAGCATCCACGTACGTCGACTTGAGTTTACTGAGGCTTCGGTAATTGAGAATCTGCGCGGGTAACTCATGTTGCGCCGCAAGTTGTGTGAGTGTATCTTCATCGGTGGAGTAACCGGTCTTGGTCTTGCGCAGAGGCTTTAGGCCGAGCTTCTCGAATAGGACCGTCGCCAGTTGTTTTGGTGAATTGATGTTGAATTCGCCGCCGGCTAACCTGGCAATGGTTACCATCATACGGTCTAACTCCCGTTCGAGCTCCTTACTCAATTCGTGCAACCCTTCGACATCGAGCAAGAACCCGTTCCGCTCGATGTCCACCAGGACCGGCACGAGCGGCATCTCGACCTCGGTGAAGAGTTTCAAGCTCCCTTGTTCCGTCAATTGCCCTGTCAGGATCGGTTCGAGTTTGACCAGGGCAGCGGCGGCTTCCGTTGCCGCTTCGCGCGAACCGGTGTCCACTTCGAAGAGTGACTGCGGGTGGGCCTTCTCCTGCCTTTCCGATCTCAATCGCTTGCCCAATCGCTCCAGCATGATTGTGTCGAGGCTATGATCACGGCGGTTGGGGTTGAGCAAATAGTCCGCGATCATCGTATCTACGTATGGCGACGTTAAGGTGACCCCAATGCGATGAAGGGACAGAAGTGTGGTTTTGAGGTCATGCACGATCTTCGGCCTGTGCGCGTCATGCAAGACAGGTATGATCGGACGCATGAACGTGTGCACATCGATCGGAATAAAGCCTGTCTGCTCGCCGGTGGAAAGGGTCATGCCTAGGATGTCCGCGTGAATACCTGATTGGCCGGTTAGCAAACAGTGGACGCTGAGGGGGCCGGCTTTCGGTACAGCATCGACGAATCGCTTCGCGGTCGCTTCGTCCTCGATGATGATCGCTTGGAACTTCGCCTCCGGCTGCTTCGAAGAGGGTTGGAGACTTTTGAGAAGAGATGTGAATTCCAGCTCGCGCAACAGAGCGGTCAGCTGGTCGTCATGAGGCGGCTTGAGCTGGTAGGACTCTGGATGGAACTGCACAGGACTCTGGGTATCGATGGTCGCCAGCCTTCGGCTGAGCCGTGCATTGTCCGCCTGTTCGGTGAGGAGTGTCTTGACGCGAGCTGGTGCGACTTCGTCGAGGCGTTGGAGCAGTTCATCGATGGTCCCAAATTGTGCGATCAACTTTATCGCGGTTTTCTCGCCGACCCCTTTCACCCCGGGTATGTTGTCACTGCTGTCGCCCATCAGACCCATGACTTCGATGACTCGCGCCGGCTCGACGCCGAACTTGACGACACATTCCGCCTCGCCTGACCATTTGTCTTTCACGGGATCGTAAATCCGCACATGGGGCGTCACCAACTGGAGCATGTCTTTATCGCCGGTGACGATAACGATGTCATAGCCGGCTAGCTCCGCCTGGCGGGCCAAGGTGCCGATCAGATCGTCGGCTTCGTACCCGGCCTGACTAACTGCAGGGATATTCAGTGCCTGTACTGCCCGATGAATGTAGGGAATCTGCGCCTTCATTCCATCCGGCATCGGTGGACGCTGCGCTTTATATTCCTTGAATTCCTCGTGCCTGAGGGTCGGGCCTTTCTCGTCGAAGGCCACGGCCAGGCCATCCGGTTTGTGTTCGCGGATGATCTTGAGGAGCGTGGTCATGAATCCATAGACCGCATTCGTCTGCAGACCTTTGGAATTATTGAGAGTCGGCAGAGCGAAGAAGGCTCGATAGATGTAGGCGCTGCCGTCGATCAAATAGAGGGTGGGGCGTTTGTCGGTTTGCGGCGATGTCATGGACGGTGCGGCCTTTCGGCCTGGCCCTGTCGAGTGCTATGTTCTGAGTGCTGAGGACTGACTCAAAACCATCCGAGGAGGCTCAACACTCACTACTTTCCTCCCAGTCTGCGTTACGGATCCGGTGCAATCGTGAGCGGCGGTGTTCCAAACTTCTGACGCATGTTGTTGATGGCACTCAGGACAGCCGGTTGACCGATCATCTTTGCCTCCAACTTGCGCTTGCCGGGAAAGTCCAGCATCGTCACACCGATCAACATCGTGAGAATGCCCTGACCCGGTAAGAACAACATCAGGAATCCTGCAAACAGAAAGATGACCCCGATGACGTTCTTTGCGATATGGCCAATCAACCGCAGCACCGGATGATGATTTTCCATCCAGAGCCGCGGTACACGGGTGTCGAAGAAATCGGCCGGAAGCCGGACGAGGATGAACGGGATGGCAATCAGCGATCCGACAAAGAAGACAATCGAGAGGGCCGTCAGCGTAACGAGGGTTTCGGTCGAGACGTACTGCTGAACCGCCGAAAGGAGCCCATCCATCGAGCGGCATCCTAGCATGTGCTCCTGTGCCTCTCAAGAGAGGGTGGGCTGGCGTCTCGTGTTTACGCAGTCGTCTTCGATCGTTATAATCATCTTTCATGGAGCCTCGGTATGAATTCTTGTCGATGAAAGTGAGACGCATGACGGCCCTATGACCTCCGACGAAGTCGAGCCACGATCACCGACTACATCGACAGGGTGAGAGCCTGGGCGCAGAAGAAGTAAATATGTCGGATAAACCAAAGTTCGTCATCTTCGCCCACAACGCCACGTACGATAAGCTGCATCAGGTCGCGACGCTCGGCATGACCGCCGCCGCAATGGGCAAAGAGGTGATTATCGTTTTGTTGTTCTGGACCATCAAGAAGCTCGCCGAGGGAAGGATCGATCAAATCGATTTCCCGCCGGAATATGCCGAGTCGGCTGAAGAAGTTACCCGGCTGCTAAAAGAGAAAAAGGTGCCGAAGATCTCGGAGATGCTCAAAGATGCCAAGCATGTCGGAACGCTGCGGCTCATCGCCTGCAGCGCCGGATTGGAATATATGGGCGTAGACAGTTCCGCGGTCGAACACAACGTCGACGAAGTGTTGGGCCTACCTGCCATCCTATCGCTTACTGCCGATGCGGAGACGAAGCTGTTCATATAGCGGGTAAGGGGTGAAGGGTTAGGGGTTAGTGGAGCTTTGAAAATTAGTGCTGTCCATCACCTTACCCTTACTGCTTACGACTAACGAGACTTCGTGACTCCCACTCGATCACACAATTCGGCCAACTTGCAGGTGCTGCACAGAGGCGAGACCGGAAGACACAGGTTCTGCCCATAGGGAACAAGGAGATCGTTGTAGATGATCCAGTATTGCTTCGGTAGCCTATGCCGGAGGGCTTGTTCAGATTGTTCCGGTGTCTTCGTCTTGATATAGCCCCATCGATTGCTGATCCGGTGGACATGAATATCGACACAGATCCCAGGCTTGCCGTATCCGATAGTGACAACCAAGTTCGCGGTTTTTCGCCCGACTCCAGGTAAAGTGAGCAGTTCATCGATGGAATCCGGTACCACACCGCTATACTCGTCGATCAACCGGCGGCAGATTTGGTGAATGGCTTTGGCTTTCGTCCGGTAAAAGCCGACTGGATAAATCACCCGTTCGAGCTGCTTCGGCGGCACCTTCAGCATGGCTTCCGGTGTGCGAGCGATGACGAAGAGTCGGTCGCCCGCTTCCCTTGTTGTCCTGTCCTTGGTTCTCAAACTGAGCAGGGTGGAAATGAGGATGAGAAAGGGATCGCGGCTTGATTCCTTGGCTACGACGCCGACGACCGGCTCTTGCCAACGACGAATCTCACGCTTGAGGATGCGGATAGCAGCATGGATTTGCTCCTGACGCATGGCGACATAGTCACTATGGTCACGGACGGGGAGGAGGATGGTGAGACGAGCGAAGACCCCTAACGGTATGTCTAGTCAGGCTTCCGCTTCGATAGCCACTTCTGTCGACGTCGCTGAGCTTCGCGTTGCTTGGCTTTCTTCCTCACACTGGGCTTCTCATAGAAACGGCGGCGCTTTAACTCGCGGAACAGGCCCTCGCCTGCCAGCTTCTTCTTAGCGACCTTGAGAGCTTTTTCGACGTTGTTGTTAAAAACCTTGATTTCCATCCTATTGGTTTTCAACTTTCTCAGGCCAAGTCGGCCTGCTGCTTATGGTTTCCAATAATTCGGCGCCGGAGTCTAACACAACCTCTTGAGTTCCTCAAGGCTTTCCATGGACTGTGTAATTCTGAATCGCATGGTTTCTATAAGCTGCTGATTTCGTTGTGCCTTTATGTTCGTATGCACCGTAACAAGGCCCGCCTGAGCAGCTGCAATGGCTATGGTCTGACCCACAGCAAGGTCTGATTGGATGGTTGGCCTACCTCCCTTGCGCAGCGTATGGAGAGACCGAGCAACCTCGCAGGACAACTCCGCGATTTCTAGCGGCACTTCCGTAGCCCGTTGTAGTGCAATCGAAATCGCACGGGGGCGATCAGGATGATCTTTCGGCATCTTATAGACCTCCATCAGCCCTGTGTAAACATCTGTATCTATCTGAACAAGCCGATGAAGCTGGCGGCTCAACTCAAGTAATCGCTGTTCTCCGTCCGATTGTCCACCAAGGCGTGCACCCATTACCCCCAAGGAAGCCGCCAAGGCACCTACCAATGCCGCCACACTACCACCGGCTGGAGTTGGTTCAGCTGCGGCGAGGGCGCTAAGGAAACCTGATAGAGTTTCTGACGGTTCTTTCTTAGCAAGCACTGTCTCGGCAATTTTCGTTTCAAGAACCTGGTCTGAGTTGAATCGGTCGAGCTGTAGGGATGCTGCTGCAGCGTGATCCAGTGCCGCCTCCGGAACTAATCCAACTAGTTCACTACCGGCTACCTTTATGTCATGTTTCGCGGCTTCAGTCTTGACTGCTTGAAACGCTGTTAGCAGCGGCGTCACTTCGTAGTCGGTCAAATTCATCGCGACCTGCACCATGCCACGACTGGCCAACTCTACGCCGATCGCTTTCAGATGAGGCAACCCTCCGCTCGATTGCCGCACAGCCTTGGCGATAGACCTGGCTTTATCCACTTCCGTCGAATGGAGGTTCACGTTGTAGGCGATCAGGGCAGGCCGAGCCCCGATCGCAATCGCTCCTGCGCTCGGATGTAGTCGTGGCGGGCCAAAGTCGGGAGTCCAATCAGGATCGGAGGCCATCCGGAAAGCCAACCCCTCAAGCCCTCCCCGTCTGACCGCCTCCAATGGGACGCGGTTGGCACGAGTTGCGGCACGTTCGTACAAGAACACGGGGATCCCCAGTTCACGCCCAACTCGTTCTCCTAGTCGTTTGGCAAGCTGGACACAGTCTTGCATTGTCGTATCCCTGATCGGGATAAATGGCACAACATCTGTTGCTCCTATGCGAGGGTGTACTCCAACATGTGAAGGCAGATCGATGAGTTCAGTTGCGATCCGAACGGCACGAAAAGCGGCTTCAATGGTCGCGTCCTGGCCTCCACAAAACGTCAACACCGACCTGTGATGATCGGTATCCATCGAGTGGTCCAAGAGCACCACTCCGACGGTCGAAGCTACTGCATCAATCAGAGCCTGAACAGTCGCCACATCACGACCTTCACTGAAATTCGCCACACATTCGACGATTCCATCCATAGGGCCTTGCATGTGCGAACGAAAAAGCCGGAGGACCGCTGACCGTTCCTCCGGCTTCTGGCTTAATCGTCGTTCTCTTGCAGGAGTTTGGCTATTTCGCCTTCTTCACGAACGCCTTATAGATGGGGCCCGACTTTGCTTGTTCCTCTTCCAAGCCCATCATTTGATGACCCGTAGTTTCACACCAAGCCGGCATGTCTTTCTTGATGCCCTCATCATCGGAGACGACTTCCAGCACCTGTCCCAATGTCAATTCTTTGATTTTCTTGGATGTGAGGATAATCGGCATTGGACAAAAATATCCCAACGTATCGAGTTTGACATCGGCCTGCATCATGAAAACACCCTCGTTTCAGTGGACGGTTCAAATGAACAGATTGACACTGCCATGTTTGGCCTCCGCCAGATACGTGGTCACGCCGGCGAACTGATCGATGCCGTCGATCAACGTATCCTTGGTAATACCCATGAGGCCCATCGTCGTCGTGCAGGCGATGAACCGCACGCCTAGATCGAGGGCTGTTTGCATCAACTCAGGCACACCCGGCATCCGGTTTTGCTTCATCACCGTCTGCATCATCTTCGTTCCCAACCCCGCAAAGTGGAACCGGGACAACGGCAGCGCATCGGCGCCACCTTTATTGAGCAACCCGAACATCCGTCGAAGCCAATCTTTGGCCGAACTCGTGGCTCCTCGTCTCCGAATAGTGTTCAATCCCCAGAACGTAAAAAATATGGTCACACGCATACCCATCGCAGCGGCGCCTGTGGCGATAATAAAGGCCGCCATCGCCCGATCGAGATCACCGCTCAACAATACGATCGTGACTCTCTCGGGCTTGGATTCTTGCAGTTGTGCCAACGTCGTTGTCGGCTCTATTTGTGTGGCAAGCATGATCTCACCTCATCACACGTTCAAATTCCGAGCATGAACAGAATAGTATGTGATCCTTGAGGGTGTCAAGGAACAGACAACCACGCAACCACATTGGCATTGCTTGACCTATCGACATTCTGGCGATACAGCCAAAATTCATTGCGCTGTACCTGTCCCGCGTGAACGAAGCTGGAGCGCTTTTACAACATCCTCACGCTAGTCTTTCCCCTCATTCGCCAGAATAAACCCCATGGCTCGTCTGATCTGATCGCGCGTTCCCAGTAGCACCACAATGTCGCCGGCAAGGAGTTTGGTTTTCTCCGATGGATTGGATTCCGTGAGACCGTTTCGGGTCAAGGCAATGATGGACGTTCCGATTCGCGGGCGTAACGCCAGTTGAGCTATCGTCTTTCCAGCTGCCGGCGAATCCTCTTCGATTCGACAAGTCTCCACTTCGACATCAGCGAGGGTTCCACCGCGAAGGTGGTGAGCCAGTTCGGGGACCTCGCTGCGACGGAGAAGCGCATACCCTTCCCGACGCACCTGTTCAGCCTTTCGCATGATGAAATCAAGCGGCATGTTGTAGGTGCGGAGGACGAGCGCAAAGATTTCAATCGACGTTTCGAATTCTTCCGGTACTACGTCATCGGCGCCTAGCTGATGGAGTTCTTCCAACTCCCGCAAGTAACGGGTTCGGACCACGATGTGGATCTTCGGGTTCAAGCCGCGAGCTGCCTGCACGGTTCGCCGAGTCATGAACGGATCGGAAATTGCGACTACCAGAACCCGCGCATCTTCGATTTTTACATGCCGCAAGACATTCTGGTTTGTGGCATCTCCGTAGTAGAGCGGCAAGCCGTGGGCCGCTTCTCGGCGCACCGTATCTCCCTCCAAATCCAACGCGATGTAGGGCAGTTCCGTCTCACCCAGCACGCGGGCCAGATTGCGTCCGTTGAGCCCATATCCCACGATAATCACATGGTCTTTGATGCGCAAATGCCGCCCCTCTGCCTCAAGCACATGGGCTGTCGTCTGTCCGGGAAACCAATGGTGAAGTCGTTGCACGGCCTCAACGCGCCGGGCGAGATGCGGGGATAACTGCATTAAGAACGGCGTGATGATCATGGAGCAGACCGAGACCGCTAGAAAGATCTGGTATGGCGGTCCCGACAAGAGCATATTGTCCAAGCCGACCTGTGCCAGGATAAAACTGAATTCGCCTACCTGTGCGAGGGCAATTCCAGTCATGACGGCCGAGCGAGGAGGCACGGAGACCGCCAAGACAGCTCCCGTTCCAGCGATGAACTTTAGGAACAGTACGACGAATAACACACCGGTCACGACGAGCGGATACTCCAGCAGGATGCGCCAATCCATCAAGATGCCGATGGAGACAAAAAACAGGCTATTGAAACTGTCTCGAAACGGCAACACGTCGGCGATGGCTTGATGACTGTACTCCGATTCGGAAATCACGAGCCCAGCGATGAAGGCTCCCAAGGCAAGGGACAGCCCGCTGAGAGACGTCAACCACGCAATGCCGAGGCACATGACAATGATGGTCAACAGGAAGAGTTCTCGGCTCCGGCTACGAACGATGTGGTCGAGTAATTTCGGAACCATATACCACGCCGCTGCGACAATGCATGCGACCACCACCATCGACTTCACCAACGAGAGCAGCGCAGGGGTGAGCGGTCCTTTCCCGTGGCTGGCAAGAATAGGTGTCAACAAGATCATCGGGACGACGACCAAGTCTTGGAAGATCAAGATCCCAATGGTGGCTCGCCCGTGGGGTGAATCGTTGTCTCCACTGGCGGCCAATGCTTTCAAGACAATCGCAGTGCTGCTGAGCGATAGCAGAAAACCCCAAAAGATCGCCTGAGGTGTCGGTAATCCTGCCAGAGTGCCGCCGAGCCATGCCATCGTGATGACCCCGCCGACCTGGATCGGAGCGGCAATCAAGAGCAGCCGCCGAAGCGAGGTCAGTTGCACCAGCGAGAATTCGATACCGATGGTAAACAGAAGCAGCACAATCCCGATTTCTGCAAGGACGTGCACCGTTGCGATGTCCGAAATTAGATTGAGCCCATGAGGACCGATCAAAGCCCCGGCAACGAGAAATCCTGCGACAGACGGCAGCCGGAATTGATGAAACAGAAACACCACCGCGATAGATACGGTGTAAATGAGCACCAAATTTCCGAGCACGCCGTAATCCGTCATGTCGATTGCTGGGCCATTGGATCTCCCGGCACATCAATTGTTCGCGTGATTGCCTTCACAACCCGCGTTTTCGAGCCACTCATTGAGTCAGCAGGTTAACCGTAATGTGCGGGAGATAGGCAGGATACCTGAGGTTTCTGGCAGGGACAAGGCAAAGCCAGATGTCGGCCGGGTAAGCATGTGCTCCTTTTCCCTTTCGGAAGGATTGCCTCGACGGTCTACGCAGTAGAGTGCCAACACTGTACTGCCATCAGGGTTAAACACCGGAGGTGCATCCCGTTGCTCCTTCCGAGCTTGGCCTAAAGGATTCTGAACCTAACGACACGACATTCTCTCGTCTGGACCAATTGATGGAGCCCTGCGAGCGATAAGGGAAGAACTCCTCCTGAGGAGCACGATCGATCTAACTATTTCCCATCGCGGGCTGTCTTGGATAGCTGACCTAACTCAGCGAGAACTTGCTGCCTCAGATGACGATATTTTCTTCGGGTTAAATCTCTCAAGCCGGTTGTGGTAGCATGTTTCATAGGTGCTCTTCAGAAAATCGTGTGGGATAATTGATCTTGGTTGCGTTACACTCGGCCCTTCGAGAAGGAGGACCCGAGCGAGGCAGTCTGAAGGTGGGGCGGGCCTGGGCCCTCAAAGAATGCTTCGTCGATCTCTGGGATTAGACCTCTCGGGGGCGTCCACGACTTCTTTGTCCGCTGGTTCTGTAGCGCCATCCATAACCGGCTGAGGTCGAGGGCCAAGGTGGCAAAGCGGATCCAGTGCTACCTCCTCACTGTGCTGATCTACCTGCAGCACGGCATCACCAATGCGGGAGTGGACACCGTCGACGCGACGATCCACTGGCTGAAGAAAACGGCGCGTGGCTTCCGCAACGTCGAGCACATCAAGATCGCCTGCTGCTTCCATTGCTGAGGCTTGGATCTCGAACCAACTTGTGCGAGAGCGTGAAAAGCCAAAGATATAGATATAATGAAGACCTCCGGTTACAATTTCTCATATAAGGATAAGATGTTTTCGCTGTTGACCTATTTGATCTACCGTCATCTGCTTGATTCGAGAGGGTGTGTGTTTCACTGATATGACGACTTCTTACGAATACGATGTGCTGGTGATGGGTGCGGGATTAGCGGGGATGCGCGCGGCTTTGGCCGCGCATGAGGCCGGCGTTCGCGTGGCGATCATGACGAAGGTCCATCCGGTTCGAAGTCATTCCAACGCGGCGCAAGGCGGCATCAATGCCGCGATGACGGACCGTGGGGACGATTGGGAGGAACATGCCTTCGAGACAGTCAAGGGGAGCGATTATTTAGCGGATCAGGACGCGGTTGAAACTCTCGCTCAAGAAGCCGGCCGCGAGATTCTCACGCTGGAGCACATGGGTGTCATTTTTAATCGGAACGAAGAGGGCAGGCTTGGCACCCGCCGGTTTGGCGGGCAAAAGCGGGCCCGTACCTTTTTTGTGTCGGATTTTACCGGGCAAGCGATGCTTCACGTCCTCTATGAGCAACTCATGAAAGCGCGCGTCCCGGTTTTCGAGGAATGGTTCGTGACCTCATTGGTCAAGGATGCCGATGGCCGTTGTGCGGGCGTAATAGGGTTTGAAATTCGAACGGGTCAATTTGCCTTGGTGAAGGCGAAAGCTGTCATCATTGCTTCCGGGGGATTGGGGCGGGTGTTTGAACCGAGTACCAATGCGTTGATTTGCACGGGTGACGGCATGGCGATCGCCTATCGCGCCGGCGCCGCTTTGATGGACATGGAAATGGTGCAGTATCACCCGACGACCTTAAAGGAAAAAGGACTGTTGATTACCGAAGCCGCTCGTGGAGAGGGCGCGTATTTATTGAATCGTGACGGCGAACGGTTCATGAAGCGGTATGCCCCGAATATGATGGAGTTGGCTTCCCGCGATGTAGTGTCTCGAGCCGAACAAACAGAAATCAACGAAGGTCGAGGAGTGGACGGGTGCGTCCTGTTGGATTGTCGTCATTTGGGTCGACGGCTTATCCAGGAACGGCTCCGGCAGATTTCTGACGAAGTACACTCCTTCGCCGGAATTGATTTGGTGAAAGAACCCATTCCAATCCGACCAGGCATGCATTACCAGATGGGTGGCATCAAGACTGATGTGGATGGGCGATGCTGGGATAAGCATGGCGTGTGGGCTGGTGTCCCGGGGCTGTTTGCCGCCGGGGAGACGGCCTGTCTGAGCCTCCATGGGGGTAATCGGCTTGGCGCGAATTCATTATTGGACACCGTCGTGTTCGGCCGGCGGGCTGGGCGATGCGCAGCGGAATATGCGCGGGAAGTCCCAACGCCTCACGTTCCTGATTCGACCGTGGGGATGGAGCAGCAGGCTGTTTCCGCATTACTGTCGCGCCATGACAACAGGGACTCGGTTGCAACCATTCGGCACGAAATGGGTGTCGCGATGAATACTCACCTGGGGGTCTTTCGCGACCAGGAAGGCATGACGACGGCCAAAGGGACGTTGGAAGCTCTGCGCGATCGGTACTCGCTGGTGGGCGTGCAGGATAAAGGTCAGGTGTTCAATACCAGCCTCATCCGTGCCTTGGAGCTTGGGTTCATGTTGGACTGTGCTGAGACGATTGTGTGTGGCGCCTTACTCCGTCGGGAGAGCCGAGGCGCACATTTTCGGACGGATTATCTCCATCGGGATGATGAGCAGTGGTTGAAACACATTTTGCTCTATCACCAACCGGGTGGTTCCTCGCGCGTCGAATATTTGCCGGTTCGCCTCACCCGATGGGAGCCCAAAGTACGGAGCTATTAGTGCATGATCACGACATTTCGCATTCGCCGCTTTAATCCAGAGACCTCACCCTCCAGGCCCTATTTCCAGGAGTATAAACTGGATACGGATCGAGCGGATACGGTGTTGGATGCGCTTATTCATATTCGCGAAACACTCGATGAATCCTTAACGCTTCGATGTTCATGTCGAGGAGCAATTTGCGGGTCCTGCAGCATGCGCATCAATGGCCATGCGGCCTTGGCCTGTAAAACCAAAGTCCAGGTGATGGCTTCGGAGCGGGGAGTCGTGCAAGTGGAGCCCATGAATAACATGCCGGTGATCAAGGACTTGGTCACCGATATGGCTGGGTTTTGGAATAAAGTACGACAGGTGCAACCGTGGCTCCAACCTGCCGGCCAGGAACCGGAAGGTGAATATCTCGCTTCATCTGAGTCGATGAATCACCTCACGGGCGTGATGGGGTGCATTATGTGCGGAGCCTGTGTGTCGGACTGTGCCGCGCTGGAAGTGGATGAACGGTTTGTCGGCCCGGCAGCGTTGGCAAAAGCGTACCGATTCGTGGCCGATCCTCGTGATGGCGCCGGCCGGTCCAGGCTGTTGGCTCTCAATGAACCAGGCGGCATGTGGGACTGCACCCGCTGTATGGAATGTATTGAAGTGTGCCCCAAGAGCGTTGGGGCCATGGATCGCATTATGTCGCTCAGGAGCCGAGGGATACAGGTGGATGTCCCTTCAACATGTGGGGCTCGACATGCTGAAGTGTTCGCGGACCTCATTTACCGCAAAGGACGGTTGGATGAACCCATGTTGGCGGCTCGAACGTTTGGTCTCCGGAACTTCTCTCGTCTGCTGTCTCTTCTTCCCATGGTCCTCCGGGCATTCGTAAGAGGGAAAGTCCCCAAATCTGGTCCGTTCCATCGTGCCATTCCCGGCGTGGAGAAGATGCGGCGACTCTTTCAACGGATGGAGGAACGACTGTGAAATTCGCGTTTTTCCCAGGATGTGTGTCCAAAGGGGGATGTCCGGAGCTCTATCAGTCGGTGATGGAGGTCTATCCGCAGCTTGGCTTGGAGCTGGAAGAAATGACCACGGCCTCGTGCACTGGAGCTGGCGTTCTGCAAGAGAAAGACCGAAAACTGGGAGATGTGCTGAATGCCCGGACCTTTGCCCTGGCGGAACAGGCTGGATTGCCTATCATGACAATTTGCAGCACGTGCCAGGGTGTCATGAGCCAAGCCAATCACCGCCTCACGACGGATCCTCCCTATCTGGCCGCCGTCAACGAGATACTGAGCGAGGAAGGCTTAACCTATCGAGGGACGACGCGGATACGTCATTTTGTCTGGATATTACTCGAGGAGTTAGGGGAACGGGGCATTCGGCAACGGGTGCGACGACCATTGACGGAGCTTCGGGCGGCTCCGTTCTATGGATGTTATTTACAACGTCCATCTGAAGCGTTGGGGTTTCAGGAGCAACCGGATCGGGCCAAATCGTTGGAACTCATCATGAGTTGGTTGGGATTGGAGGTTGTGGATTTTCCTGGAAAAACTCGATGCTGCGGGTTTCCGCTCTTGACGATCAACGGAAAGAATTCCTTACGCATGGTTGCGAGCCACACGTTGGATGCAAAACACCATGGCGCCGATATCCTGGTGACTCCCTGTCCGTTGTGCCACCTCAACCTGGATGGGATGCAGTCAAGCGCGGCCCGCCAACAACAAGCCGACATTGACCTGCCGATATGGCACTTGCCTCAACTGCTTGGCCTGGCGATGGGCATGGAGCCGAAGCGTCTTGGGTTGTCTCGTCATCTCGTGTCAACCCAAGGAGTCCTCGACAAGCTTGGATCCGCCGTTGCGTAGATTGACGCCTGATGGTCAGACGGCTTCGCGAGCTACAGTCTTAAAATAGGCGAGGAGATCACGAGCGGAAATAATCCCCACGACGGTGCCTGCATCGGTGACCGCCAGATGGCGGATGCGTCTGTCCGCCATGAGGTCACGCGCGTAATGCGGTGAGAGTTCATTTTCCACCGACACAATCGGTTTAGACATCACCTGCGAAACGGCGGTGCCCGCTACGTCGATTCGTTCTGCGACAGCCCGGACGATGTCGGTTTCCGTGATGATTCCAGAAAAAGCCTCGCCGGTTTTCACCAGCAATGAGCCGATGTGACTGGCGTGCATGCGTGCCGCCGCCTCCTGGACTGTCGTCTCTCCTGGAACCGCACTGATGTCACGGGTCATGAGTTGTCCAACGGTTGCCATGAGGAGCCCCCCTGGTTCAAGGTGTTGTCGAGTTTCTGGTTCAATGAATGATGGGACTATTCTAGGAAGCGGCAGGGTGGATGCGCAACGTCAACACAACCAAGAAGACATCTGATCGCGTCGGGAGGGTGTTGATCGACCGACATGGCGTGTAACGATGGAATGGACGGCGACCTCGAAACTGCTCCAGTATTGGGTTTCCCCCTCTAATGGGGCATAGACCAAGGAATAAAGTATTGCGTAGGGTGTAGCCAGAGTTTCACAGGAACGACCACGAGTGTTTAGGCACTGAGTGCCTTCGCGACCGGATCTGGAGGTGCCCTATGCGGCCGACACGAATGTCTTATCTGCTCGCTGCGATACTGGCTATCTTTTCCGCTGCTCCGGCATTCTCAGATACCCAGTCTGGATCTGCTACGACTTGGGAATGCCCCCAAGCAGACGGTAGTTCCATGTATACCAATAAGGAGAGGGCCGGTTGCCACGTCATGACACTCAAGGCGATTTCTGTTGTGCCGGATTTGGAGAATATGCCGACGACTCCACGGGCGACAATGACCGGCGCACCTCATTACGAAATTCCCACGTATCAGGATCGTGCTCCCGGCATAGGAAGTCCGAATGTGCCGGATTGGGCGCGTGATTGGCACGCAAGCATCGCTCCGTCGGGCTCTATGCAGGAGGAAGTCTGCTCGCTCTACTCGGAATGGATGCAACTGGTGCAGAAGACCCGTGGAGGGATGTTTTTCGGATCAGACCCTTCCTACGGTGGAGATATCACGGGGCGGGCACAGCGAGTGCCAAGCCATTCTTATTACGATAATGCGCGTTATATCGCACTTTCGAGGCTGTTCGGCACGGGGTTTGTGCCTGTCGGCTGTTCCTAGATTTTCTGACTCGGTTTTTCAGACCCTATAGAACTCCCGATACCACTTCACGAAACGAGGTATGCCCTCTTCGATTGATGTGGTCGGCTTGAATCCGACATCGAGGGTGAGATCGTCAATATCGGCGTAAGTCGCAGGGACGTCCCCCGGTTGCAACGGCATCAGTTTTTTCTCCGCCTTCTTGCCCAACGCCAGCTCCAGGATCTCGATAAAGTGCAGCAGTTCAACCGGCCGATGGTTGCCGATATTGTAGATTCGTGCCGGAGCCGAGCTGGTTCCTGGTGTCGGCCGATCCCCGGACCAGGTTGGATCGGCTGTCGCTGGATGATCAAGCGTCCGGATGACCCCCTCGACAATGTCGTCCACATAGGTGAAATCGCGTTTCATCCGGCCCTGGTTAAAGACTTCGATCGGTTTGCCCTCCAAGATAGCCTTCGTAAAGATGAAAAGAGCCATGTCAGGTCGCCCCCAAGGCCCATAAACGGTAAAAAATCGAAGGCCGGTGCAGGGCAGTTGATAGAGATGCGCATAACAGTGAGCCATCAGTTCATTGGCTTTTTTGGTGGCGGCATACAGCGAAACCGGATGGTCCACATTGTCATGGGTGGAGAACGGCATTTGGGTGTTCCCTCCATAGACAGAACTGGACGAGGCATAGACCAAATGCTCGATGGTGCGACGCCGGCAGCCTTCCAGAATGTTGATGAATCCCTCGATGTTGCTTTCGGTGTAAGCATGAGGATTGGTCAGTGAGTAGCGGACGCCGGCCTGAGCAGCGAGATGAACCACCCGCCTGATCGATTCACCGGCAAAGAGATCCCACATGCCTTGTCGATTGGAGAGATCGAGCTTGACGAAACGAAATCGATCGTGCGGCGTCAATTGGGCGAGCCGAGTCTGTTTCAATCGCACGTCATAGTAGTCGTTGATATTGTCCAGGCCGATCACCTGGTCGCCACGTTCCAACAGGCGCATGGCCACGTGAAATCCGATGAATCCCGCTGCTCCTGTGACAAGAATCGGCGACTGCGTTCCAACCATGGCTGCTCCTCAAAGAAAGATAGTCTATCGTCCCCTGCCCGTTTTCATGAAGGGGGGATCGCCGTGATCCAACCGATACAGCGTCATCGGAGCGAGGGTTTCGCTTGCTGAACTGACCTCGATCACCCCCCCACTCAGGATTCGATAGACATCGAAGGCGTGGGCACGATGATAGCGACAACTCTGTGAAACAAGAAGGTCTTTCAATTTTTCAGGCTGTTCCCAATGAGCCGTTAAAAGTGAGGTTCTGCAGGGATTACGGCGGCTGAACATGAAGGACAGGTGATCGGGGTACCAGTCAGCTCCACCGGTGGCGTAGGAAACAAACATCCTGGCGTGGGCGGCCTCACAGACCTCGGCGAGATAGGCGTTCGTGAGATAGCCGTTTTCGCCGACATCCAACCATTTGCCGGGATGAGAGAGTGGGGCGTGGGCGGCATGGCTACGAATTTCAAGCAACTGCTGTTGTGACGCGAACAGCAGCGGAATCGGTCCGTATTGCCCGACCAATTGCTGGATGACATTGTCCTTGAGGGCGGACCGTCCGTCGTTCGTCGGACCGCTGTCCGCATGGATCAGTACATTGTGCCCTCGATCCGAAATTAGATAGCAATTTCTGGGCATGTTCAAGTCGCATGGGTCCTCGCCGTAGAAGGGCACGGACACGACAGTTCCGCCTTCAAATGGCCAAGTTTCTCCATGGGCCAGTTCGATGATCTGGTCAAAACCCAGTTCTCTGAGAAGCGACCGATAGTCGAAAAATAGCCGGTTTCGATTTTGTCGGCTTGGCACGATGATCGGCGTGTCTTTCGACAAATGGAGCAAGGTGCGAGGATCGACGTGATCATCGTGATCGTGGGTCAGAAACACGGCAGCAGGTTTCGGGAATAGTCCGCTCCAGACCGACGGCAACGGAGATTCGGCAAACCAAGGCAGAAACCAAGGGTCGAAGAGAAGTACGGTGTCTCGTTGCCGATATAGGAGTGCGGCATGCCCGAGATGCACGATATCTTGATCCTGCACCACGTCATGCCAATGTTGCCGGATGGAAGTCGTTGCTGAAACGGCCAAGCAACCATAGTGTTGCAGCGCTTCAAGCAATTTCGTCAGAAGTCCCTGTGCATCAGGCGGCAGGGCCGACAACGCAGAACGTAGATCGTCCACGGTATGGGTGCCGTCGAGCAGGCCGAGCAGTTTCCCTACGATGGGTCCCAGCGATCGCCCGTTGAATCCGATGGGGATCGCCTGATGATTGATCGCGTGAAAGATGCGAAGCCCACCGTTGGTCACGGTCGCGGATTTGCCTGGATCAGTCGGGAATTCCCAGCGAAAGGTCCCATCCGGTCGTCGCCCGCAGTGGATGTGTTGTTTCAGATAAGGCCGTGCATTGACCAGCTCTGCATAGGCATCTTCCAACCGTTGCTGGCGATCGGGATCGTCGAGTGGTGCCCGTTTTGAAAAGACATCGCTGATAGCGGTATCGATTGCGCTGGAGAGGAGGCTATGGGTTTCGTGGAGGCTTGCGACCACTTCAGGGGCCACCCCACCTACGAAAGGAAAGGGGCCCGGTGGCTCCGCGCTCTCCAGTTGCACCCAGCACCAGGGTGCGAGGCTCAGGTAATGATTTTTAGGAAGGTTGGTCCAAATCTGGCTCATGAGTCGGCGCTGAACCTCAGCTTGCTGATCGCCGGTTCATACAGAGCCTGGACCAGATTGCCGTCAGGATCGGTAAAATAGAACGAATAACTGCCGTCACGGTGCTGCTTTGGTTCCTTGGCTATTCGTCCGCCCAGAGACTCGATCCTTGGCAGGATCTCTCGGTACATCTGATCGACGGCTTGTGGACTGTCGAGAATCACCCCAAGGTGATCGAGTAATTGAGCCGGTGTGGATTGGTACGAGGAGAGTTCATCTTTGGGAATTTGGTGGAGCGCCAGATTGTCGATGCCGGAACTGAAATATACATTCTCGGGATCTGGCTCCCACACCGATTGAAATCCAAGCAACTGCTCATAAAATCGTCGCGAGCGAGGAAGGTTGATGACCCGCAAGGCCAAATGCCGAAGACCTCTATGGAGTGGAGCAGTCATACGAAGCAACTCGTTCGTTGATCCGACTAAAATATGCATAGTAGGGAGGCTAACTGCAAGCCGTCAACGGAAAATCAGCTTCTGCCTCAGGCTCAGCAGCTATGGTACGATCACCGCAGTCATGACATTCGACGGCATGAGAGTCGTTGCGTTCGAGAGCCGGATGGCGGCGGAGATCACCAGGCTGATTGAGCGGTACGGCGGGAGGCCGCTCGTTGCTCCCGTCCTCCGCGAGATTCCGCTGGAAAGTAATTCAGCAGCGCATGAGTTCGGGGCCCGGCTCATGGCGGGGCGGATCGATCTGCTTATTCTCCTAACTGGCATCGGCACAACGATGCTGTTTGACCTGCTCAGGACGCGCTATCCCTGGTCGTCGATCATAACTGCTCTCCAACAGGCTCCCATCGTAGCACGTGGACCAAAGCCGGTCGCAGCTCTCAAGGCCGTTGGGCTTCAAGCCACCGTGACGGTGCCGGAACCAAATACCTGGCATGATCTCGTATCGACCTTGGATGAACATCGCTCTGTGAAAGGGTTACGAGTCGCCGTTCAAGAATATGGAGTCCCCAACCGCGATCTGTTGCGAGCACTGGAACAGCGAGGCGCAGAAGTATTTCCGGTTCCGATCTACAAGTGGGCATTGCCAGAGGATCTTGGACCGATTCGCCAGGTTCTCGATGAAATCATAGCCGGCCGAGTCAATGTGATCCTAATCACCAATGCTGCACAGGTGGACCATGTCATGCGGGTGTTGGAGCAAGATGGAAAGGTGCAACTTTTCAATGAAGCACTCCGCAAGCTGGTCGTCGCCTCGATCGGTCCGACTGCCAGCGAACGGTTGCGCCACCACGGCTGGCCGGTGGATTTCGAGCCGTCGCACTCAAGGATGGGAATCCTAGTCAAGGAAGTCTTCGAGCATACCGACTTGCTCAAATCGAAAGGCTCTTAAAATAAGTCCATGCTCATGCCTTAGCCGACCCCTATTTCTTACGACTCTTGATAGATGAGACAGTTGCTGACTCCGAATCTGGCACAATCAGTCGGTAAGACGTAGCGTTTGCGTCCGGCGGAGACGGTACCGAACAGAAACTGTCTACCATTCAGCGCACAAGGGAAACCGTTGGGAGAGTCGCTACAGCCACAGGTCGCTGAGGGGAAGTGTAAGTTGCGCGAAGTGAGGGTGGGTGATCGTGATAGGCCCCTGCCCTTCAACACACAAAACATACTGAGGCCCCTGAAGCGCATAGCACTCCACACCTCGTGCTTCGGGGTCCACGATCCAGTAATGGGCAATACCAAGTGTGCTGTAGCGGCGCGCTTTGATCGTGCGGTCCCGCTCACGAGTGGTAGGGGAGAGAATTTCCACGGCCAACAGGGGGGCGCCCTCGATACCACGCTCCGAGACTTGGGTCGGCTGAGAGACGACCACCAAGTCCGGCTGCACCACATCATGGGGGGTAAGGATGACATCGACTGGCGCATCGAAGACTTCCCCCAGGCCGCGCTGCTCGAAATACGCCTCCAGACATCGCTGGAGTCGCTTGGAAACCCGTTGATGCAACGGGCTCGGCGCCGGCGTCACCAGGAGGCCCCCGTCAACCATCTCATATCGGCAGCCATCGTCGGGAACAGCGGCATAGTCCGAATAGTCGAGCTTCTGTTTCAGCCCGATCACGGAAGTCTCTCCTCATGGATCATGACGACATCTTACCCAAGCCCTGCACAGAGAGCAAGGCGGCATCATGATTGTGTCATCACAACCGGGTTCCCGAATTTGTGGAGATGCATCTATCGGGCAACCTAGAATCAGCACTCCGTCCTCAGCATGATCGCGAGAACCGAGAGCTCTGCGCCCAACAGGCCTATCACGGCTCGCCCAGCAGTGTATATCGGTAGGCGAGCACCCCGGCGGTCTCCTCTTCGCTGATGACAATCGGGGCCATTGCGACCATGGCAGTCACTGGACTGCCAAACTTCATTGCGTTGAATCGCTCGCCGTCTGCGAATCAGTGGCCGGCAACCAGTTTGTTTTTCCGGAGGGCGAGCAACCACTCTCGGTACAGCTTCTTTTCCCTCTGGAGAACAAGAAACGACTCTCAGTACATTATCTTTCAATCGGTCCCACCGCCGGCGAGCGGCTGCGCCACTACGACTGGCCGGTCGATTCGAACCGTCACATCCAAAGATGGGTACCCTCGTCAAAAACCTCAGCGGTCAGATAGCCCATCTGCTATCGTCAAAACGCACTGAGTAAGCCACCGAACCCACCTTTTTTCTCAGATACAGGCCGTCTATACTAGCGACCATCGCTGAGTATAGGGTGACGGAGCCGCAACCATGAAGAAGCAATTCGGATATGGCTGTGAATTTTGCAGAGGTATCGTAAGGGGCAAGCGAGTTGATCGCGAGACCTTCAAGCATAAAACCGGCTTCGTCATTCTCGAACAGGTTTTGATCGGCATATGCGATCAGTGTGGAAGCCGTTATTACACTGCGAAGACGCTCAAACGGGTTCATGCGATCGCATCCGGGAAGGCTAAGCCCACCAGGACTCAACGAGTCCCTGTCGCCCAAGCGGGGTGATCGTCGAGCCTCCACCGAACTTCTCCTGCCGCGAGGCATCGGTTGCCCATTGCTTCACTGCCGGCGAATGCCGCCGCCAGCGAACGGTTGCGTCACTATGGCTGACTGGTTGATTTTGAGCCGGCGCATTCCAAGATGGGAATCTTGGTGAAGGAAGTGTCTGAGCAGGCAGCGAATATTCTTGGGAGGAAGCGGTAGGGTGGGACAAGGACTTGTTAGGTCACTGCTTACCTCGGGCCGAACATTACTTATCCGTTGCTATTTCGACTGCTGGTGAAGGCTGTGGAGGAGTGTTTTTGAGGGTGGCAAAATGTTCCATGACTAAACGATGGATAAAGACATACCCTCCGCCTACTTTTCGGAGGAAGATTAGGCTGGCTGAATAGTCCAAGAAGCGGACAAAATCTTTCGAGATGTACCCTTGACGATACAACATGAATCGAAGAACAAAGTGGCGCAAGACAGCCCCACCGTACCACAGGCCAACAACCCCAGAAGTCAATACTAGGAGGAACAAACTGCCCCTTGCTAACTCCATGTCCTCCCCGAAGAGTGCAAGTGCCATCCATGGCAACCATATGATAAAAATCAAACAGCTACTGAAGAGGGCATGACGGAACGTCATCTTAATACCATCATTGGGGGCTGCAGGTGGCGTCGTTAAGGCATTTCCTTTAAGCTGATTCAGCAGTACCCCCATCCCTCCCAAAAAATGCCGTAAGAAACAAGCATGCCCACCGACAGGAAGATACCAGTAAGAACTTTAGGGGTTGATAAATTAGGCAAGCCCTCAGATGAAAAGTACCTTGCACCTAACACCCCCGAGACAAAAACCAGACTTGCTAGGACGAGTTTAATGGTTGCAGATACATAGGAGTCCATTCCCATTCTTGAAAGGAAGGAGGTCTCCTTCATGTCCTGTCTAGCTCGACGTCTGAGATAGGGCGCTACCAAGAAAATAAACAAGGCACAAGACTCCAGCACACAAAACATGGTGCGACCCTCTAAGCTTGGTATACCAAGCACGCTTTTCTCTGTGTGTGAGTCTATGCTTAATACAAGTGTTGCTGAGACCATGCCGAACGTAAGAAAAAAGACATAGCAAAGTATTCCCCATATATAGCCTCGCTCTACTTTGGCCCTTGACCAACCACCGGTGACTGTACGTACGTCGCCAATAACATCGCGCCGGACACTTCGATAGGCTAAGATCGGTGGCGCATACAAGATCACCCAGGAAATAACAAGTGCTGCGAACATATCTTTGTTGTCTCTATATGCCTGATCGAATATTTCCTTGAAGGAGACATCGCCAATCGTGGGATTCACGCAATATACAAGGTAGCTACAGACAGCAAAGACTCCAGTGTATAACAGCCAACGCAAGACACCGCGTAGCGCAATAGCCATTCTTGAATCAGTATTGTCTTTCCGTTTCTTGTCACAGAAGAAACCATCAAGTAGTCCGCTTATCAAAGCTAACGCGAAGATCAAGGGAGAAACAGATTGAAACGCATTTGCCCGTAAAGAAGATCCGCCTGGAGATACAAAGAACGCTATCGCTGTATAGGCAAGTGCCCAGACACCTCGAGTGCCTATCCAATACAACATCCTGTCTGCTCGATGAGCGAGCCAATCGGGCTGCAGGCTCTCAATCAAAAATACTGTCTGCGACCGTTCCACGAGGTGCTGGGCCAACCACGATAGGGTGTGTCGGACTGTCTCTTGTGTATAGGGCTGCTTCGATGCGCTCCCTTTTCGCCTGAACATCTTGGCAATGTAACGATCCATGAGATTCTTTGTTAACTGATCGCGAGTGACATTGGTCTCAATGGGTACTGCATCGTGTTTCTCATCCTTGTAGGCCAACACCATAACGTTCAAGACAAGCGGTGTCCGGGCCAGCTCCCTCAACTGCGCATCGCCTTGTACTGCTGTGCGGATGGCTTCGAGATCCCCCGAAGCAAGAGATTGGTCAATCTGATCTGTGGTAAGCGGGAGTAAATTGACGGCTCCCCTAAAGCGCAACCATATCGACAACTCCTGATACTCTGCGAATCGACAGGAGACCACCATGCCCCGGGGTGAGAACTCTTCAATGAATACGTTAATCGCCTTCACGCAGTGCGCACGTGCACTCGCCTTCACTTCATCGAGGCCATCAAGCATGAGAAGCAGCTGGCCCTCCTTGAGCCACTCCTTGCTGGCTCGCTCTCGGGCAACGTATTTGGACTTGAGTTCCCTGATAATCCAACTGTCGAGCGACCTGTCGGATTCGTTCCAGGACGACAGATTCAAGACGACAGGTATGGGTTTGGTCGGGTCTCCTTCAGCCTCAGCAATTAAATCGCGCGCAAGCTCCAGAAGCGTGATCGTTTTACCAGACCCTGGTTCACCCAGAATCAATAAGAACTCTTCTGCTCTACTAAAGACCTCATTTATACGCGTCGCCGATGGGAGCGGCTGTACACTTTGATCTTCAAGTCCAAGCACTTCTGCCCAAGGGTGATCAATAGCACGAGTGTCAAATTGTTTACCTAGCTCCAGTTGCACGATTCCCTTCAATGAATTTGCGAGCACCCCCTGGTTGTCGATGCCATCGATCCAAGTACTTTTTACCTTGCCTAGGAGTAGGCGAAGGTCGGGATCGGTTGAAGGGGATGGTTTAGTCGATGGATTGGCTTGCTCGATGATCTCCTGCAGCCTCGAGCGTAGAATCTCTACTGCCAGGCGATCGGCATTGGCAAAGCGAAAGGGATACCGTTCTACCTCGGCCAAGCGCTTTACGTGCGCCTGCTGGGCAACGCTCTGTTCAGACTTCCGTTGATAATGCTCATCGCGTGGTGCATTGTCTTCCGGCATGGCAATGATCAATGGTTTGCCATGGTAGAGCGCAAGCCAGGCTTCCCACTGGGTGTAGGAGAGCGCTGCGGCTCCGGGCTGGAGAAAGGGAGCCAGCGGGGGAGTCTCTCACCAAGGTCGGGATAGCGTTGACGGATTGCTGCCAGCGATGGAGCTTGTGCGGGCGCCCCAGTCATGTCGCCCACAAGATGGATGATCGCGTCGCACTGCCGGATATAGTCATCCAACATGTCCAGAGTCTCCGTGCCGGTCACGATGAAGTCTTCCTGCACCGCCACCGAGACGTTCGGGCGTGTGAGGTCGCGCCGCAATCGGTCGCGGTAGCTACGGAACTCGGCAGTGACAGTAGACAGGAAGATCTGCACGCGAGCCACGGTTGGATGCCTCCAAACAAGAGAACTGGCTTATGGGGTGAACCTTCTAGAAGTCATAAATGCTGGCGACCGCCGGGACCAGATCGAGTTCGTGCGTTCAAGCGGGGCGATCAGAGATGTTAGGCTCCGCTTCTCCGATTGTGAGCGGACACTATCGGAGAAGGTGAGCATTCTGTCAACTAGCCTCTGGCAATCAACTACAGGCGGCTACTCATTTCGATGGTTCTTGTCTATGTGACAAGCATCCAAAGTCCAGAAACCTCTTCCCTGCGCAGTAACTACCCCTTTGAGCTGGAGAAGCAGGTTGTTGATGAGTTTCTGTCCGGCCGATGACCTTCTAGTATTTCTGTACAATTCGACCACAGAGGATCGTCCTATCTCTTTCTTTAGCTTACTGAACGAGCCTTTAGCCTAGCCTTCGCGATCGCGTACGTCGTAAATGCAATCACGGTGCCTTTCCTAATCGCCTCAGAACCAGGCCACTTTTGTAAGCATTACGGCCATGACTGTATTTTTTTGCTCTGTCTGGATCGGATTGGATACGTCGTGAAATAAGAGGCTTTCGCTCCGTAATACAATGTCAGTCTATTGCAAACTGACTTGTGTCTGTCGTGGGACCTGGCTGAAGTCTGCCGATCACATCGTCAGGACCGCCGCCCCTGAAAGCTTCCAGCCTTGAGTTCCTCAGGCGAGTAAAACCACACTGGACAAGGCTACGTGCCGGTTTGAT
Source organism: Nitrospira sp. (assembly GCA_029194725.1). Classification (GTDB taxonomy): domain Bacteria; phylum Nitrospirota; class Nitrospiria; order Nitrospirales; family Nitrospiraceae; genus Nitrospira_D. The sequence continues at coordinate 29,169 of JARFXQ010000012.1, forward strand.
AGATGGCAGGGCGATATCGAGGTTTGGGGATCGGTTTTTTCTCTGCACGCGCCGCTGCCAGCCAGGCGCGTTTCGCGACTTCTGCTTGCTTGAGCGCTTCGGTGGGAGTCTTCCCAAACGCCGAACAGGCATCGAGGTCTGGAAGGTCGGCCATGTACCCTCTGTCTGCTTCGCTGTGGCAGATGTTGATATGGTAGTCCTTCATGGTTTTTCGCGTCTCATTGCACTGTCCGGACCGCCGCCCCTTGAAAGCTCCCCGCTTTCAATTCTTGTAATGCACGGTTCGCTTCTTCCAAGCATACCAAGAGGACTCAGCTGACCCTAATGCGGACCCATCCGAGATAGGGCACCCCGTAGCTTTACAGCCTTCGACGATCAGCCCATCATACAACCTGAGACTATCACCGATCCATCATGTAAGATCCCACCCGGTTTTCTGCTTCCCTTCGGCGTTTGACAGGCATACCATCTTTCGATGTAATGAGAGGTGCTCGAAGAGGACCGGACGTTTCCTGTTAGGGCGGAACACATGTCAAGACTTGTCCGTGCTGTAAGGGTGCTCGCGTGGATGTGGCTTGTTGCAGCCTGTTCTCTGATCCTGATTGCTTCTGCACCTCCGTGGTACCGAGGAGGCTTCACTGCCCTCTGGGAACTGGTTAGCCCGCATCTTGTTCTAAACTGTCTTCTCGTGGGTCTGACACTTGCTCCAGCCTTGTTTCTCGGGACGTTAGCGAGAGGTCTTCACGAGAAACATCGAGGCAAGATACTGGGCTCAGCCGTCGCCCTGTTCGTTAGTGTGACCGCTGTGACACTGATCATCCTAGTGCCAATCAGACTCGCGAAGAACGAAACGGAACAGGCTCAGCAGACCCGCAAGGCTAGAGAATATGAGGCGCAATCGATCCGCGTGAAAGACCAGAGCGCGACCCTGTATCAGTACAACGCTGATTCCATAAGACCCTCGGTAGGTCCGGTGGGAGCTGTGGGAATACCGGAATCGATTCGGATCGGCGATGCGATTACAGTCAATGGCCACACGCTTCGCGCCCAGCACATCCTCGTAAAAGAAATTCTGTCCGACATCACTTATGACGGTCACGCACTCGGCAAGGCAGGGGAGACTCAGTGTATCATTGTAGAGTCGCTCAAGAACCTACCGGATGCTGATCAAGGCGACCAGCACGACCGTCTATGGATTGTGGTGGAGAAGTGCGCTCCAATCCCCGGTGCCACCCAATAGGCTGGCCATCACCCCAATGTCTTCGAGACAAACGATTGTTTCTCGCTCACATGCCATCAGCTCGTCGCTTTGATCCTGTTACATCGTAGCGCCAAACTCAATTATTGAGTTGATAAGCCTTAATGAGAGAGCCCTTGACGGTTATTCGAATGAGCCCTAGACTTCGCGAAGTTCCCGATATCTCATCAGTGTCTCTTGCACAGCATTGAGGTTCTTCAATGGTCTGGTCGTACTGGTTGTTCATGGGATTAGTCCTTGCCGGCGCAGAAATGATTGCGCCGGGAGGATTCTATCTCCTGTTCTTCGGCATTGCGGCCCTGATCGTTGGCGCACTGGTCGGTCTGGGTATCGTGCAGGCTGCGTGGCTGGAATGGCTGCTGTTCTCCATTCTGGCTGTCGTTTCGCTCTTACTTTTTCGTAGCCCACTGCTGCGAATGACCAGAAGTACACCGACCCATGCGGTGGACAGCATGGTAGGAGAATCCGCCGTTCTCCTTGACGATCTTCCTTCGGGGCACACAGGCAAGTCGGAATTGCGCGGTACTACCTGGACGACACGCAACGACGGACCCTCTCCTCTGGCCAAGGGACAGCGCGCAATGGTGACAAGGGTGGAAGGGTTGATGCTCGTGGTGAGGTCAGAATAACGAACGCTATCAAATGAGGTATGGGCATGGAAGGTGGAACGTTTGTTGTCATCGTGCTGGCATTGATCGTAGTCATCGCGATCGCGAAAACCGCTGTCGTCGTCCCTCAACAGAATGCCTACGTCGTGGAACGTTTGGGCAAATACAGTTCCACGCTTGATGCGGGACTGCACATTCTTGTGCCCTTTGTCGACTCAATCCGATATAGGCACGTGCTGAAGGAAAATGCGGTTGATATTCCGGAACAAGTGTGCATTACACGCGACAATGTCCAGGTCCATGTCGATGGGGTTCTGTACATGCGGGTTCTTAATCCGGAGCGCGCGTCTTATGGGATCAGCGACTACCAGTTTGCGCTCACACAGTTGGCACAGACGTCGCTGCGAAGCGAGATCGGCAAGATCGAACTGGACAAGACCTTTGAGGCCAGGACCACCATCAACGCACAGATAGTCAATGAATTAGACAAAGCGTCGGAACCCTGGGGAGTGAAGGTCCTTCGATACGAGATCAAGAACATCACTCCACCGAAGGACGTGCTCAACGCAATGGAAAAACAGATGCGCGCCGAACGGGAGAAACGCGCGCTGATTTTGACGTCGGAAGGAGAGCGAGACGCAGCGATCAATCAAGCTGAAGGCGAAAAGCAACAAGTGATCAAGGCGTCTGAAGCCAAGAAGCAGCAACAGATCAACGAGGCGGAAGGCGCTGCGGCTGCCATACTCGCCATTGCGCAGGCCACCGCCGACGGACTCCGCAAGGTGGCGGAATCCACCAAAGTTCCTGGAGGCCAAGAAGCAGTGCAACTTCGGGTCGCTGAGCAATATATTGCCAAGTTCGGCGAACTGGCAAAATCGAGCAACACATTGGTGCTTCCTGCCAGTATTTCCGATGTCGGTTCGATGATCGCACTGGCAATGAACGCTGTGAAGCAGACCGGAACTTCGATTTCAGCAAAGTCCTGACGATAAGACCGCGCTGTTTGACAGCTTTGTAGGCATCATCCTAGAATCGCGCCATGCAAGCATTTGTTGTGACGGCTTTTGCGGACAGTGCCCGGGTCAAGCAGCAGTTTGCACATGACCACGCCGATCGTATCGTGCAGGTCGCGAGGCTCATCGCGAAAGGCTTCCAGAGCGGCAACAAGCTCCTTCTCTTCGGCAACGGCGGCAGCGCCACCGACGCGGCGCATATTGCAGCAGAATTCGTGGGACGATACCAGCGCGAGCGGATGCCCTTGTCCGCCATCGCCCTGGCGACGGACATCGCTGCTATCACCTGCATCGCCAATGATTATGGATATGAGGAATTATTTGCCCGTCAGGTGCGGGCGCACGGCCGCCAAGGCGACATCGCCATCGGCATCAGCACGAGTGGGAACTCTCCAAACGTGCTGAAAGGCGTCGAGGCAGCCCGCGACTGTGGCTTGACCACGATTGCCTGGACCGGCGCCAACGGCGGAAAGCTGGCCGGGTTGGTCGATTATCCGTTCATTGTCCCCTCTACAGTCACGTCTCGAATTCAAGAAAGTCACATCACGCTCGGCCACGTCTTGTGCGAACTGGTAGAGGATCATTTCCTTGGGAAAGCGTCCTGATCGGACTCCTCCGCGTCGGCCTGCGCCTCGATTGATTCAGCCGATCGATGTCTCGGCCCTTAAGACCTATCCCCTGAAGAAACGCCGGAGCCTGGTGCGGCTTTCGAACTTCGCCGCCCCCTGGAAACCCGGCAGTTCGTTCGCAAGGTTCTATGAAACGCTTCCCGATATTTTGGCGGTTAAGACCTTGCGGGCTGTCGCCCATGCCGTCGTGAAGGCGCATCGAAAACGCCGCCCTGTGATCGTCGGGATCGGTGCCCATGTAATCAAGGTGGGGCTGGCTCCGATTATCACGGACTTGATGGAACGACGCATCATCACGGCAGTCGCCATGAACGGAGCTGGGATCATTCACGACTTTGAATTGGCCCTCATGGGCCACACCTCCGAAGAAGTCGATACCGAGATCGACGATGGTCGCTTCGGCATGGCGGAGGAAACGGGACGGATCCTGAATGACGCCATCACGCATGGCGCGAAAGAGGGTCAGGGGTTGGGCGAGGCTATCGGGTGTTACATGAACCAAACAGCGCATCAATTCCCGAATCTTGCCGTCAGTATTCTGTCGACGGGCGCGCGACTCGCTATTCCTGTGACCGTGCATGTCGCAGTCGGAACCGACATTATCCACATGCATCCCTCGGCGGACGGCGCCGCCATCGGAGCCACTTCTCTTCTGGACTTCAGGCGTCTGACCGCTGTCGTCGCCGGGATGGAAGGCGGTGTCTATCTGAACATCGGCTCGTCTGTGATTCTTCCAGAGGTCTTTTTAAAAACCTTGTCGTTAGGAAGAAATCTCGGCCATCCCATCGCCGACATTACGACCGTGAGCATGGACTTTCTCTCCCATTACAGGCCGCAGACCAACGTCGTGCGGCGGCCCACTCAAAAAGGTGGGCGAGGCTATTCCTTAACCGGTCACCACGAAATCATGCTGCCGCTGCTCGCGGCGGCCGTGCTGGAGGAATTGGGATGATACCAACCCCCGCCACCTCTGGCCTTTCAGTACACCATTCTTCCGAAGTGCTCCAGGCTCGTTGGCAGCACCTGAACGCACGATACTTTGCCGGTTCCCTCAAGCCGATCGAGATCGTCTGGAGTCAGCGCCTGACCGCCTCGGTCGGGATGTTTACTTGCCGTCATAGGGAAAAGGCATTCTCTCCGTTCGCCATGATGAACAGCCGTCGCGAAATTCGCCTTTCTCTCCCGCTGTTTGAACAGCTCGCCGCACGGACGCCGTACGCGGAGCAGGAGCTGCTCAATACCTTGGCTCATGAAATGATCCATCAATGGCAGTTCGACGTGCTGAAGCGTCGACCGGATCATGGCCTGGAGTTTTTGCGGAAGATGACGCAGATCAATCGATCCGGAGAGGTGGCTGTGACGACGTACCACTCTCTGGAAAAAGAAGTGATTGCCTTGTCGAAATTCGCCTGGCGATGCCAAGACTGCGGGCGTCTCTATCGACGACACCGGAGAACGATTCAACCAAAGCGCCATCACTGCGGATCCTGCCGAGGCCAACTTCTGGAACTTGTGTCGCCGACTCAACTGATCGAGGATCGTCCCAGCCCCTACCAGACTCCTGCCTCAGACTCATCACACCGGCCGGCCAGATCGACTGGGTCGGGTGAAACGCCGGAACAATTGACGCTCAAGTTGAAATGATGGGGGGAGCAGGCTCTGCAGGGTCCGATGGAAAAATGTGAGCTATGCAGCCTCTTGACTCTTGTCCGATCGAGCACGTTCGTGATCCTGCTTGACTCGGTCCAAGACGGCGACCAGCGCGTCTACCGAGATAGGTTTTGAGAGATAGTCGTCCATCCCCGCATCCAGACAGCGATCTCGGTCTCCTGGCATGGCGTTCGCGGTCATGGCGATGATCAGCACGCGAGACGTGGCACGACGTTCATCGCTCGTCGCTTGTCTCTCGTCCTGCCCTTCACGCTCGTCTCGCGGAGCTGGTGATGCAGGCTTCACAAGAAGCGCTTCACGTTGTCGGATCACCCTTGTTGCATCGAAACCATCCATGTTCGGCATCTGACAATCCATAAACACCACGTCATAGCGAATACGTGACACCACCTCGACTGCCTGACGGCCGTCGGCCACGATGTCGATTCGATACCCCAACCGATGGAAGAGGCGAGCAGCCACTTTCTGATTAATGATGTTATCCTCGGCCAGGAGAATCCGGAGGTCCAACCTGGCATTGGTTTCTGCGAGCGTGTGCCTGGTGATGAGTGGGGGCAACTCCCTCCGGGTCGGCATACCTGAATCAACGGGGCGTGGCGTGATGACCGCGATGAGACAGTCGTACAACTGTCGCTCACGAATAGGCTTGGTCAGGTAGGCTGCGAATCCTGCTTCTTTGGCTGTCTTCGCATCTCCAAGCCGACCGAACGACGTGAGCAACACGAGTTTGATACCGGCGCCTTCGGCTTGTGCCCTTATCGCACGAGCCAATTCGATCCCATCCCCCGGACTCATTTCCACATCCAACAGCCCAATGTCGAACCGCGGTTGGCCGCGTCGACGGCTCAGTACGTCCAATGCCTTGGAGCCGCTGTCGGTCACCGTCGGTTGCATCCCCCATCCCTTCGTCATCAGCTCCAAAATCCTTCGATTGACGGCCTTCTCTTCCACAATCAAAATGCGGAGACCTGTCAACAGGGCGGTGGAGGTATAGGGAATGAGGAAGCCATCAGCCTGCTTCGGCAAATTCACCGTAAACCAGAAACAGCTTCCTTCCCCAACTCGGCTCATTACCCCAATCGCTCCTCCCATCATCTCGACAAGACGTTTGCAAATCGCAAGTCCAAGACCGGTTCCACCATATTTCCTCGTCGTGGCCCCATCGGCCTGGCTGAACGGGTGAAACAACCGTTCACGTGATGCCTCGGAGATGCCGATCCCTGTGTCCGTGACCGAGACGCGAATCGTCGCTTCCTCCTTCGATTGAGACTCAACCGTCACCTCCACTACCACATCTCCGCTATCGGTAAATTTGATGGCGTTCGCCGTCAAGTTCATCACGATCTGCCGGAGGCGACTCGGATCGCCACGGAGATTTCGCGGCACATCGGCGTGAAAGAGACAGGCCAGGTTGAGTCCCTTCGATGACGCGCGTTCTGCCACGAGGCCTAAGGACTCTTCGATGGCATGACGAAGATCGAACTCAATCACCTCCAAATCCAGTTTTCCCGCTTCAATCTTGGAAAAATCTAGAATATCGTTGATGATCGTCAGCAGGTGATTGCCGCAGGTCCGAACTGTTTCAGCGTATTCACGCTGTTCATCCGTCAGTGTGGTCTCCAGCAAGAGACCGGTCATCCCGATCACCCCATTCATCGGTGTCCGGATTTCGTGACTCATGGTCGAGAGGAACGACGACTTGGCCTCGGTGGCGGCTCTGGCTTGCCTCAATGCGGTATCCAGTTGCAGATTGATATGTTCCAATTGCTGGGCATAATCCTTCAGCGTTTTCTCCGCTTCTTTCCGGTTCGTGATGTCTCGGATAAATGCGCTGAAGCTGACGGCCCCCTCGACGAATAGTGGTGTCATGGCAATTTCTACCGGAAATTCCCTGCCGTCACGCCTGAGACAGATCATTTCGACCAACCTGTTTGACAGGGGTAGATCGCTGGGGTCAAGGAGCCGCTGAACATACTCGCGATAGCTGAGGCGATGGGACGGCGGAAAGATGGTGTCGGCGACATCGCGCCCGATTATCTCACGCGCAGGCCAGCCGAAAATCTGCTCGGCCTGGGCATTCCATTCGGCAACTCGGCCCGTACCATCTATCGTCATCACCGCGTCGAAGGCTGTGTCGATCATCAGGCCGGTGCGTGCTTCGTTCTCATGCAACGCCGCTTCTACTTCAGTTCGTTCGACGAAAAGGCCGATCTGTCTTCCAACCGTGCTCAAGGCTCTCAGTAACTCCTCGTCCTCGGTCTGAGGCTCGCTGCTCAAGAGCTCCATGACACCGTAGACGCTCGCCCTCAGCCAAATCGGAAAGGCGCAGGCCGCGTGTAGCATTCCCGTCGCTTCGACAGGTCCACGCGTACTCATGAGGTTTCTTGCCGCATCCTCCATCCACAGCGGCTCACCGCGAGCCCAACAATGCCCTGGCAGATCTGACCCGGCAGTGTGGGCATCCTGAAGACTCCTTCTCAGAAACTCCTGCGCCGCCGCTGTACCGACCGACCAACCCTGCGTACAGCTGATAGTCCGAGGGTCACCCTGCACCCGCCAGAACAAACCAACATGCCAATCGAGATTCACGACAATTGCTTGGAGGAGGTCCGGGATCGCTTGCTCGACAGTGGATGCGCCTGCGAGCACTTTGGCCACAGCATGCTGGAGCGCTTGCCGACGCTCTAAAAGACTCCGGAGCTTCTGTTCGTTCTTTTGGAATCGGGTTTTTGCTGCCTCGGCAAGGATCCTTTCGGTCCGTGCTCGTCGGGATGCCCGTATAAGGAAGACAACCAAGAGAGCAACCAGCAGAACATTGGCCGCTGCAATGAGCCAGAACATGCCCATTCTACCCTCAATCATCGTCCACGTCCTCGGACATACGATAGGCCAGATCCCTTCTCGGACCTTCGAGTCCGTTATGTGCTCTATCGGTCCATGAGCTGATGACTTGAGAGCAACGACAGGAAACTCCGTTTGCTTCAGAGAGTACCCTCACGAAGAGACGACGGGCTCCATCCAGTTCGACGCTCTTTCCATGTAGCCGACAGCACGGCATGCAAGGTATGATGAACCATGGCGACAAAGGTGTTGCCCCGCGAGCAACTGCTCTCCTCACTTGCCGATGAACGGACAAAGGGGAAGCGGATCGTGTTCACAAACGGCTGTTTCGACCTGATGCATATCGGGCATACCCGCTATCTGCAGGCGGCCAGGGCCCTCGGCGACATACTGGTCGTTGGTGTCAATAGTGACGCCTCGGTCCGTACGCTGGACAAGGCGCCCGACCGACCGATTGTGCCTCAGGAACAACGGGCGGAGGTGCTGGGGGCCTTAGGCTGTGTGGACTTCGTGGTTATTTTCGAGGAATCGGACCCCCTTCAGCTCATCACCGCCGTCCAACCGGACGTCCTGGTCAAGGGTGGGGATTGGGGGATCGACCGGATCATCGGCCGCGACATTGTCGAAGCTCGCGGAGGGGTGGTCAAAACGATCCCGCTGGTTCCCGGCATATCGACCACGGGACTTCTTCAACAGATCCGATCAACCACGACGTAATGCGTGTCTGAAACCAATCCCCAAACCCCATCCTGGCTTGCTCCGTTTCGCTCGGCCCTTCAGCAAGACCAAGCCCGTATCTGCCTGCTCGGAGCCCATGGCTCGCCTGCTGCCTGCGCCCTGACACTGTTGAACGACGCAAGCCAATGCACCCCAGGCCGCGCTCGTCCATGGGTGGTTGTGACCTCGAACGACGAGTCCGCCGAAAGAATGTTCAATGACTTATGCTTCTTTCACAACCTCATGGGTCGGCCGGTCGAGGACCTCGCCTGGTTCCCGGAATGGGAAACGCTTCCCTATGAAGCGACGGCCCCGCATGTCGGATTAATTGCGCACAGGATGACCACGCTCCATCGCCTGCTGGTCAACCCACCCACCATTCTCGTTACCTCCGTCGCCGCCGCGATGCATCTTGTCATTCCGCGCTCGACATTCGAGCAGGCGGTCATTCAATTCAAGACGACGGAGGCCTTCGAACGGGACTCGCTCATCACCAACCTCCTGCGCCTGGGATACCGGCGGGTGTCCGTCGTGGAAATTCCAGGTGAATTCAGCATTCGCGGCGGCATCGTGGATATCTTCTCGACTGCCTATGCCGACCCGGTGCGCGTGGAATTCCTGGGTGATCAAGTTGAATCGATTCGATTGTTTGACCCGGCGACCCAAACGTCGATCAAGAAATTGAACGACAGCTCGGTCTTGCCTGCACGGGAGTTCGTTCGGCCTCCACAGGCGCCGGATGCGATGATGCAGATCCAAGCGGATGCTGAATGGCGAAGCCCTGACCTATACGATTCAATGGACACGCTGTTCGACTATCTTACAGCAATCCCTTTCCTCGCCCTCGATCAACCGGATGCGCTAAAAACAGCCTGCGAAGCGGCCTGGGAAAAGATTGACGACGGATATCTTCGTCATGTGGACCGTGATGCCACACAGCCGTATCCCTCCCCCGAGCGGCTCTTTCTGACCTGGCAGGGCCTCCAACAGCGGATCGCGAGGTGGCCCATGTTGGCTCTTGAACCGTTAGCCGCGCCGGACTCAACGTGGAAGGAGATTTTTTCGTTTTCTACCCAAGCACCGGGGAGTATCGGGCTCGGTATCAGGGGTACCGCCTTCAGCCATACACTGACCCTGTTAGAGGAACTCCGGAACGAACATCGGGTCATCTTGGTGGCGCGAAGCCGCGGGCAGGTCGACCGCTTGCTCGCATTGTTGCGAGAGCACGATTTGCCTGCCGATCCATGGAATCCTACAGCCTGGGCTGGCCACAGGGCCGGCAAGCTCCCGTTTTATGTGTTGCACGGCGATCTGTCGACGGGATTTCTCTCTGCTGACCTTCGAGTCGCGCTCCTGACGGAAGAGGAGCTATTCGCGAAGGGTGCCCGTCACAAACCGAAGCCCAAGAGCAGAGCAGCAACCTTCCTCTCCTCCTTGGAAGACCTGAGCGTGGGCGACTACGTCGTGCATGTGCAGCACGGCGTCGCCAAATATCGAGGACTCAAACGCCTCTCGGTCCAAGATTTCGAGAGTGACTTCCTAATTCTCGAGTTCTCCGGTGGAGATACCCTCTACGTTCCTCTGGATCGATTGAACCAGGTCCAACGGTACAGCGGAGCCGAAGGCCATGTCCCGAGGCTCGATCGCCTGGGCGGCACCAGTTGGGCCAAGACCACCGCGCGAGTGAAAAAGGATATCGAGGAGATGGCCCAAGAATTGATCGATCTCTACGCAAACCGTGAGCTGGTGAAACGGAATGCCTATGGGGCGACCACGACTCTCTATCATGAATTCGAAGCGGCCTTCGAATACGAGGAAACAGCGGATCAGCTCAAAGCCATTGAAGACATCGTCCGCGATATGGAGGCGACCAAGCCCATGGATCGACTGATCTGCGGGGACGTCGGATACGGAAAGACGGAAGTGGCCATGCGCGCGGCCTTCAAAGCCGTGGAGCATAACCGCCAGGTGGCGATGCTGGTCCCGACGACTCTCCTAGCCCATCAACACTATGAGAATTTTGTCGAACGGTTCGCGCCTTTTCCGATGCGTGTCGCGCTGCTCTCACGGTTTCAGTCCTCCAAAGAGACCAAAGCTATTCTGAAGGATGTCGGCGCGGGAGCCGTCGATATCGTGATCGGTACTCACCGGCTACTGCAGAAGGACGTGGCATTCCGGCAACTCGGCCTCGTGATCATCGACGAAGAGCAATGGTTCGGCGTCAAACACAAAGAGCGCCTCAAGCAACTGCGCACGCAGGTCGATGTCCTGACGTTGACCGCTACCCCTATTCCGCGCACCCTCCAAATGACGATGTCGAGTGTTCGGGATCTCTCAATCATCGATACTCCCCCCGCCGGGCGCTTGGCGATCAAGACAGAGGTCATCCGGTTCAGCGACAAGGCGGTGCGAGACGCCATCCTGCGTGAACTCGGGCGTGGGGGACAAGTCTATTTTGTCCACAATCGGGTCGAAACCATGGAGCGAATCGGGGCCTGGCTGCACCAGTTGGTTCCGCAAGCCCGTATGGTCATGGCGCATGGTCAAATGGATGCCAGACCGTTGGAAGCCGTGATGCTGAAATTCGTGAAGCGCGAGGCAGACGTCCTGATCGCCTCGGCCATCATCCAGTCCGGACTCGATGTCTCCAACGCCAACACCATCATTGTCAATCGGGCGGATCTCTTCGGCCTCGCGCAGTTGTACCAGCTGCGCGGACGGGTCGGACGTGGCGGAGAGCAGGCCTATGCTTACTTCCTCATCCCCGATGAAGGCACGCTCACCGGCGATGCTCAGAAACGATTGATCGCGATTCAGCAATTCACGGAGCTGGGATCGGGCTTCCGTATCGCTGCGGCAGACCTTGAGATTCGAGGGGCAGGGAATCTTTTGGGCAAACAACAGTCGGGCCATATCGCCGCGATCGGCTTGGACCTTTACATGCAAATGGTGGAGCAGGCTGTCCAGCGGTTGAAGGGACATGTGTTGGAGGAGGAGCCCGACCCGACTCTGCAATTCCCGGTTTCGGCGTTTATTCCGGAACAGTACGTGGCCGACCCACACCACCGTCTATCCCTCTATAAGCGGCTGACGGCTTGTGGTCAAATCGGCGAGCTGGCTCTGTTGCATGGAGAGATTCAGGACCGTTACGGTCCCCCTCCGGAGCCGGTCGAACGACTGTTTGAGGTGATGCAACTCCGGACTCACGCCAAACGTCTGCGCCTGGCCTCGATCGAGGTGCACGACCAGACGGTCAAGGTCGTGTTCCATCCGAAGGCGGTCATCCCTGAGACCCCCGTCCACCGATTGATGGACCAGCTCAAGAAGCGGCTACGGTTCCTGAGCCCGCTCTCGTTCGAGATCCAGATGCGTCATGGCGATTGGCCGGCGCTTTTTTCGGAACTCAACGCAATCTTGCAAAGCCTCGATCTCTGTGATACCAAAACCATCCAAGAGGGAGCGACTACCGCTTAATCGAGATCCACCTGTGCCACGGCTTATGATGCCCTTCGGGTTTCTGATCTTCCGCACAACATATTGTCTACCAGGGCTGCTTATCGGCATGTTGGTTGGTTTGGGGCCGGTGGTTTCGGGGTGCGCCGAGCGACAGGAGGAACCGGTCGTTGCCTTGGTGAATGGTCGAGCCATTACTCAAACCGAATTCGACCTTCGGTGGGACGAGCTCTCCAAGGCCACGCGCTCCCGCTATGAAAAGGAGGGTGGTAAGCGAAGGTTCCTGGACGAACTCATCACCCGAGAGTTACTGATGCAGGAGGCTCGTCGCCGGGGCCTTGATCAGGACGATACAATTCGAGACAAGACCCAGCGGTATAAAGAGCAGCTGATCCTCGACGAACTGTTGAAAGACAAGCTCCAATCCAAGGTCGAGGTCACCCAGGCCGAACTCGATGCCTACTACCAAAAGCACGCCGACCAACTATTGGACCCATTGAAAGCCAACGTCTCGTTGATGCTCCTCCCTAATGTGTATGCCGCCCGAGACCTTGAAGCGCAGGTACATCGAGGCGGGAGTTTCGCCAAGTTTGCGCAGCGATATTCGATCGACGAAAAGACGAAATCCAAGGGCGGCGAGCTCGGCCCCTATCGAAAAGGACTGGTCCCCCCTGAAATCGATGCCGTCATCCACACTCTCAAGATTGGGACGGTCAGTGCACCGATTAAGACCGACCATGGCTATTACTTGGTCATGCTGAGTCCGCTTGACGAAGCCATTCTCCAAGTCGATTTGGCGACGCAGGAACGGCTCCGGCAAGAATTACTGTCCGATAAGCGCCGCAAACGATTCGACGAGGTGATCGCCGATATTCGGGCCAATGCCGTGATTCGCTTCGCCGGGGCCTCTCGCCACATCACCGATGACACCGGTAAACGCCCGCCTGGCTCGATTCCATAGACGTATCTATTTCGTGTAGAATTGCCCGTTCCAACGCTATCAGGTGGAAAGATCATGAAACGCGTTCCGCTCCGATCGGACTGGCTGGTCCGATTCAAGTTGCTGTTAGTCTTGTTGGTCATCTGGTCCTGGCCTCCAGCCTTTTCTGCTGCTGATCTGCAGGATCGCATCGTCGCCATCGTCAATTCCGAATTAATCATGCTGTCTGATGTGAAACGCGAGTTTGAAATGGAGCAAGAGCGGCTTTCACGCGAGCACCGTGGAAACGACCTTCCCCTGCGGTTGAAAACAGCGGAGTACATGGCCTTGACCAAGCTTATCGAGCGGCGATTACAATTGCAGGAGGCCAAGGCCAAGAAGGTTGAGGTCTCAGATCTGGAGGTGAAGCAAGCCCTTGAGCAGATGCAGCGGCAAGGCAGTCCCTACGACATCGCCAATGCGAATCATGTGCAAAACGTGCGCGATCAGCTCCTCCTCCTGAGAGTCGTGGACCTGCATATTCGCGGCAACATTACCGTCGGCGACTCCGAGATCAAGCGGTTCTACGAAGAACATCGTGACCGGTTCGCCGTTCCCGAAGAGTACCAACTGAGCCAGATCATCTTTCATCCGCGTTCCTCGGATGGATTGGCCGACGCCTTGACCAAAGCCCGTCGAGCCATGGACGACTTGAAGCGCGGAGAGAAATTTGCGGACGTCGCCATGCAGCATTCCGACGGCGCCAACGCTTTGCAAGGTGGGCGACTCGGATGGGTCCGCCAGGGGGAACTCATACCCGTCATCGAACACGCGGTCGCTCACCTCGTGCCGGGAGGAATCTCCGAGATCATTGAGAGCCCTGAGGGAATCCAGATCATCCGCATGGACGACAGAAAGCCAAAACAGGTTCGTCGATACGAGGACGCACGGCGAGAGATTCACGAACTGGTCTATCAGCAGAAGAGCGATGCCATGTATCAATCCTGGCTCGCTGATCTCAAGAGCAAAGCGTACATCGAGATCAAGTTCGATCAAGCTACCGACAAAACCCAGCCACAGTCTGTGCGTTCGGCGGAATAAGTAGCGATCAAGACCTGTCTGTGGGACGTCTTCCGGCCACCTCACGCAGAGCTCCCCACAGCCGGTCACGTCCGTCACCGGTCTCCGTCGAATAGGGAATCAACTGTTCGCCCTCGGCTAGCCCTAAAGCCTGATGTGTATGCCTCAGAGTACGAACTCGTTCGCTCGATTTCAACTTGTCCACCTTCGTCGCAACGACAAGGGGATTCCGACGGATTGATCGAAGCCACGCGATGGTCTGACGATCCTGGTCGGTCACAACACGGCTTTCCACCAACATTACGACGCAGAGCAGCGAGGCTCGACCGACGAGATAGTCTTCCATCAAAGGACCCCACTGGGTGCGGACGGATTTCGACACTTTGGCGAATCCGTAGCCGGGTAGGTCCACAAGGTGGAATTGCGAGAGGCCTGGATCGGAGGTCGAGACAAGGAACACATTCACGGCTCTCGTCTTTCCGGGTGTCCGACTGACCTTGGCCAGGTCCCGACGATTGAGTAACGAATTGATCAACGATGATTTGCCCACATTGGAGCGCCCCACAAAGGCAATTTCATAAAGCTGACCGGACGGAAATTGTTCTGGAGTGATGCAACTTTTGATAAACTCAGCTCCGAAGATCTTCATGCCGACAGGCTGATCGATGGATGCAAGACGGAAAGCACATTACCGTCCGACCTTTCTGCGCCACTACACATACGATCCTCCCTCGCCCAAGTCAACCGGCCGACGCAGAGCGACCCCTGTTCTTCTCTGGAGCACCCTGCTCATTGCATTTTCTTTAGGCGTCCTTGCGCTGAGCTGGCTCAGCACTCTTCCCGATACCGACCTCCTGGCAAGGACCAACCCGACATCGACGGCGCTCATGGACCATCGGCTGGCAAGAGCGGCTGAGCAGGGACGCACCGGCAAGCGACAATGGATCTGGACACCTTTGAGCCGAATCGCGCCGGAATTGCAACGTGCCGTGATCGTGGCGGAGGACGCCTCGTTCTTTGTCCATGAAGGATTCGATTGGGAAGGCATCCGCGACGCCGCGCTGTACAATCTTGAAGCAGGAGAACTCAAACGAGGCGGGAGCACCATTACTCAACAGCTGGCGAAGAATCTTTACCTGTCCTCAGAACGTTCGCTGTTCCGCAAGGCCCGTGAAGCCTTGATCACACGCTCGCTCGAACAGCAGCTGACCAAGGCACGTATTCTCGAACTGTACCTCAATGTTGCGGAATGGGGGCGCGGCGTGTATGGGGCGGAAGCCGCGTCTCGTCATCACTTCGGAAAATCCGCGTCCGACTTGACCGCGGACGAAGCGGCCTGGCTGGCCGCCATTCTCCCCAGTCCGCAACGATACGACCCCCTGCGCAAAACTGTCTTCCTCACCAAACGGCATCAACGGATCCTTGGATGGATGGAGAAGGTCGCAGTCACTTCTCACAAACGTCTGCAATAAAGACTCAGCTAGATTTCGCCGGCATCGCCGACCTGTCCGTGATTCGTTTCCCCGAAGATGGCCGATTCGTTGGTGTAGTGTTTGAATTCGAGCAGGTTGTGGGACGGGTCTTCCAGAAAGAACGTGCGGTGCTCGATGCGCGTACCGGGAAATCGCATGCGCGGCTGTTGGTAGAAGGAAAGCTCCTTTGCCTTGGCTCGATCCGCCAACTCCTGCCATTCCTGTTCTGAAAGGAAGACCAGTCCGAAATGACTTGGATAGATGCCTTTCTGTTTCGAGGGTTGCTCCGGCACGACATGCGCGACAAGCTGATGTCCAGCCAAACCGAGCGTAACGGCTTTCTCTGTCCGACGCCCGACGGTACATCCGAGGCCATCCACGTAGAACCGAAGCGTGGCTTCCACGTCCTGAATTGGGAAGGCGAGATGAAAGAGACTGCTGCTCATTGTAATCGGTCTCTCACTGTGGGCTCTCCCTTGCCATCCCACCACCCGGCCATCATGTGAGGGGTGGAATGGCGAATGGTGAATTGTCCGTTAGGGGTGAGGACCAGGCATCCCGCAGATCCCTTGATCCGAGCGACCAGCTTCTGCAACACGAGCCGTGCCACAGCTGCCTGTGTCTTGCCTTGCCCGAGTCGTTCACAGATTTCTTTGGCCACCGCCAGGCGAATGATGCTCTCCCCCCATCCCGTCATTGAGACGGCGCCGGTTTCATTATCAGCATACACCCCGCAACCGATGATCGGTGTATCCCCGACTCTTCCGGGCAACATGCGATCGATCCCACCGGTCGAGGCGCCGGCGGCGACCGTTCCGGTTCGATCGAGTGCAGCTGCTCCGACCGTCCCATGCTTCTCCCGATTTTGTGCGAGTTTTTGGAGAGCCGTTCCGTAGGAAAATCGGCGCGGCTTTCCTGACATCCGATGCCGCTCGACTTTGAAATGGCGCGCAAACCTGCCGGCCATCGGCCCCACGAGCAATACATGATCCGTTTCTTCCATCACAAGGCGCGCTGCGGTGATGGGATGCATAATTCCTTCAATAGAAGCCACCGCCCCGGCGCGCAGGCTATACCCTTCCATGATGGATGCATCCATCCGCTGGACTCCATCTAACTGGAGGTGCGATCCTTTCCCAGCGTTGAAGAGTCCACTACGTTCAAGCACGCGAATGGTGTGTTCGACGGCAAGAAGCGCCGAACCGCCGCGATCCAGCGCATGATAGCCGACTTGCAAGGCGGCATGCAGGCACGCGGCTTGTGATGAGGTCATGGCGCGGGAGCCGGCGCCCCCGTGCGCGAGAATGATAGGACGGACGGGTTTCAATTCAAGAGCAGATCTCGGGTCTTTTGATAGACAGGATTTTGCATGCGTTCCAGATCGGACCGCACAAATCCCAGGCCCGTTACGCAGAGTTCGAAGTTTTCGGATAATTTTTGAAACAAGGGCAAATTGGTTTCCGCATCATCGCGGCCGATTTGTGCGACGATCCCGTAGGACCGTTTGCCGGTCTTCATATAGTCCACAAGAAAGTCCTTGTGATAGATCGGGCCGGCGGACTTGAGCCGCCGAAGATACTCTGGAAAGAGTCCCGCCATGAACAGCGTGAAATCCCCAATGTGACGATGCACATCCCGTTCACGATCCAGTGATTGCGCTTCGAGCATGACCTCCGATTCAAGGAGCAACTCGACGACGCTATCGATCGGCTGATTCTGTCGATTTCTGATCTTATAGAGCTGATCCGTATGGGTGAAATCGACCAACAGGTTGGAAACGTACGATGTGACCTTGGCGTCAGGCCACCCAAGGTGTTCCGTGAAGCTCTTTTCGGTTAACGCGCCGAAGAGTTGTCGGAGCGGGTGTCGTGGAGGAACTTGAGTGCCCATCTCCACCTCCTGCGAAGGCCGATGAGGCGTGAACTCAGTATACCAGATCCTGATGATGAACCGCTTTCCAGTCTTGTCGATTCTATCGGCACTCCAACAATAAACCTTGAATTCCGAATTAACGCCCTTCGCGACTGTCCACCACGAATGTTACGGGCCCGTCGTTCACCAATGTCACACTCATATGTGCGGCAAACACACCTGTCTCCACCGATGTCCCGCATGCCCGTAGGCCAGCCGCGACTTGTTCATAGAGGCGCTTAGCCAGGTCAGGAGGAGCGGCTTCATCAAAGCTGGGACGACGCCCGTTGTCGGTTCTGCCCACCAGAGTGAATTGAGAGACCAACAGCACGGCGCCACCCACGTCCGTCAACGATCGGTTCATCTTCCCTTGTTCATCCGCAAAAATGCGAAGGCTTCGAATCTTGTCGACCAGATATCGCACGCCCGTCTCACCATCGCCTTTCGCGACGCCCAACAAGACCATTAAGCCATGTTGGATCCGTCCGACGACTTTACCATCAACCTCTACGGAAGCACGAGTGACACGCTGAAGGACCACTCTCATCGATTGAGGTTACCTTCGCAATTGAGTCAACGTCCCTTCAAGAGCCAGCAACTTTCGTTTCATGGACAGCCCACCGGAGAACCCACCGAGCGATGCGTCGTGAGCGACAATCCGGTGACAGGGGATGACGATCGGAATTGGATTCGCGCCAAGCGCGTTGCCGACCGCTCGGGCGTAGTGCCTGCCTCCGACTCGTGAGGCAATCCATTGATATGAACGGAGCTTGCCGTAAGGCACCCGCAGTAACGTCCGCCATACTTGTCGTTGAAACGAAGTTCCTTCCGAGAAATCAAGAGGCACATCAAAGGCACTCCGTTTCCCGGAAAGATAATCAAGAAGCTGGTGGCGAGCCGTTTCCAGTCGCGCGGACCCCCCTTGTCGCAACGGTTCATCCGACTGTGCCCTGAGATCAAATTCGACAGCCCGCTTCGAGCGTTTCGGCAATACAATCGCTCGAATCCCTTTCTGGGATTCTGCGATTCCCATCCAACCCCATGGCGAATGAAAGATGATTGCTCGCCGCATAGCTCGCTCCCTGTCATCCTGTCAATCGACTCAACTTTCTGCGCACCATCCCCCACACCACCCCGAGTTCCTCGGATCGAAACAACGCATGGACACCAAGATATCCGCCGACACTCAACCCGATAGCGGCGACAAGCATCGCAGATTTCGTGACCCACTCGGCAGGATGCGTCCATACCTGTGCTCCAGCTGTCCACCAGCAGACGGTCGCCAGGGGAATACATGCCGCGAGGACCCGCAGGGAAGACTGTCCCACCCCTCTCCAGTCAACTCCGCCTAGTCTCCGGTTCAATACCACCACCAGGATGATTCCGTTTACCATGGATGCCAATGCCGTGGCGAGCGCCAAACCTGCCGCACCTAGAACAGACATCAACACCAGTGAGAAGAAGATATTCGCCGCCAGCGCGACCGCCGCCGAGATGGCCGGCGTCCTGGTATCTTGCAGCGAATAGAACGCCGTGACGATGATACGAACCCCTCCGAATGCCCACAAACCAACTGCGTAGCAGAGGATCGTCAGCGCCGTTTCAGCAGTATCTTGGGCGGTGAATGTGCCATGCTCGAAAAAGAGATGCACGATCGGAGTGCGCAGCAGAATCAAGCCCACCATCGCCGGCACGATGATGAAGAGGATCATTCGCAGACCGAATCCGAGCGTGGTGCGCAATTCTTCCAACGCGCCTCGCGCCGCTTGTGATGATAACGTAGGCAAAATCGCCGTCGCCAACGCGACCCCGAAGATACCTAGTGGGAATTGGATCAGCCGCATGCCGTAAAACAAGTAGGTCGGTCCGCCGGCGAAGAACGATGCCAACACCGTGCTCACCGTCAGGTTGATCTGAGTCACAGACAGGCCAAGCAGCGTGGGCAACATCAACGTGCCGATCCGCCGCAGGCCAGGATGTCCTGGCTCGAATCGGAAGCCGAACAGCAATCCCCGTAATTTCAGGCTGGGAACCTGCATAGCGAACTGGGCCGCTCCTCCCGCCACCACGCCGATCGCCACCCCGATAATCGGTTCTGGCAGATGTGGAGCCAGCCAAACGGCGCCGACGATGATGAAGAGGTTGAGGAAAAGCGGCGAGAAGGCCGGCGCTGCGAAGGCTCGTACTGAGTTCAGAATGCCCATGGCCAACGCCGCCAAGCTGATGAACAGAAGGTACGGAAACATGACGCGGGCGAGCAGCGTCGTGAGCGCGAGTTTCTCGGGATTGTCCTGAAATCCCGGCGCGAGCAATTGGACGAGCCAGGGAGCAGCCAAAATTCCCACCATCGTCACCAGCGTAACGATGGTCAAGAGCGTCGTGAAGACCGCACTGGCCAGTTCCCAGGCCTCCTGTTTGCTCCGTGTCGTCCGGTATTCCGTGTACACGGGAATGAAGGCCGACGACATCGAACCTTCTGCAAACAACTCGCGGAGGAGGCTGGGGATGCGGAACGCGATGAAAAAGGCATCCGCTGCCGGAGTCGCGCCGAACAATCTGGCCAATACCATGTCGCGGATGAAGCCGAGGATACGGCTGGAAAACGTGGCGACGCCGATCACCCCGGCCGCTTTGACGACTGATTGATTCTCGTCCTGCAGCTTGGTTGGAGCACCGGCCGAGACGGTGGGCTCTGACATGGACCCGGATTCTAGCGGAACGATCGCAAGGCGTCTATGGAACCTGAGATTTGCAGGTACTTTTTCAAGACCAGAGCGATTGATGAGTAAGGGAAGCAGGCAAGTTGATTTCTTGCGGAGCCAGGTCTCTGGCGCGTGTTAGAGATCGCGCCAGAGGCTCTGGACGCTCATCACGCCGCCAGCCGTTGAACCGGTGGCCGGCTCGTGATACTGACGACGTTTGACCCCATGTCCCTTGTCACCTCAGGCTGAGCTTGGGCTTTCATCTCAAATGTGCCATTGAACACCACTCCTTCTTCCATCGAAAGCACCGGGGTGATCAGGCTGCCCTGTACGATTGCAGGAGCACGGAGAACGATCTGGTCCTTCGCCTGAATATCGCCGTGGATGGTTCCCTGGCATACCACCGTCCCGGCGCTGACCTTTGCCTTGATCACTGCCTCAGGCCCCACGAGCAAACCGCCGTCGGTGTGAAGTTCTCCGTCCAAGAATCCATCGATCCGTACTGTGCCGGAATAGGTGAGGATACCCTTGAACTCGACATCTTTTCCGACGAACGCCACCTCATCCGGAAGGGCCGGGCCGCTCTTTGATGGACTACGCCTGTCCTCCGCCCACCGTTCTCGCGCCCGTTCTCCTGCTGTCTGTTCTCCTCCCCCCCGTTCTCCTTCCTCCCCTTCCCCATCCTCCTGCTTCCACATAATGACGCTGCCTCCTTGTCCGTAATATCTCACTATATATAAAGCTCGACCCTGCCGAACAGTTCCGCCCGACCTCTTATGTATCGGTCGGCAACGATATTTTATTGAGTGCACAAGATATGAAGAGGAGTCCTCATGGCTCCTGTACCAGGTCATTCGGCAATTCATCAGGATTGTCACCCGGACGACCAGGACAAATCTCGGCAAGGAGCATGCCGCATGTATCGATGCTCTGACACAGCCCGCCGACAATATCACCCGTTTTCAATCGGCCGAAAGCAGCTTGGGCGACCTGGGACCATCGTTCTACCGGGACTCGTCGCAACAAAGATGGATCCGGAAGCACGTAAATCTGGTGCTCTAGGAGAGACACCATGATCAACACGCCGGTGCGCTCACGCGTCTGAGAGACGGCATGCTGTGTGAAGGCACGTTCTGCCTTGAGCTTCACCTTGCCTTGCATCCGAGCGGTGGAGGTGAGAAGGCGAATAATAGGGACAAAGGTGCCAATCCATACTCCTCCCCCATAGGCCAGGATCGTGGCCAGTACCAGCCAAGCAGCATTGGAGGCATGCCAACCCCACGGCAGCCAAAGGAGGTCAGTGGTCAGGAGGATCGTCAGTACCGACAGCGCGAGGGCTATTCCAGCACGATGTTGCGCGTCGCGATAAAACCCGGATCGGCTGGCGATCATTGGGACGATCTCCGCATTCGTCTGTTGTTCCGCGGCATGCACAGCCAGCCTGATCCGCTCCCGTTCGTTGGCTGTGAGCCGCAGCTCTTTACCAGTTTCCACTGGCTCCACCTCCTCCAAAATCACCTCCTCCACCACTGAACCCACCTCCACCACCAAACGAACCTCCGCCCCACCCACCGCCGCGGCTACTGTACCAAACCCAATCATCGATGCCGCTGGACCGACCCCTCCTTCCTCCGGTGCCAGAGGCGCCAATCACCAGCAACAGAAACAAAGTGATACCACTTGCCATGAGTGCCGGAACCATCCACGGTGCCAGCAAGGTGGTGATCCCTGCCCCAGCGACCGACCCGATCAAACGATGGATATTCATGAACAGGAGTCCAACGAGCAGTCCGACAACGACGGCAACCACGACCTGGCTAATGATATCGCTTTCCTCCCGAGGTACTGCCTTCTCAGAGGCCTGATAGGTTCCCTCAATGGTTTTTACGATCGCGTTGATGCCCCCAGTTACCCCACCGGGTATATCACCGGTGCGAAACCGAGGAACAATTTCATTCCTGATAATTTGAGCCGAACGAATGTCGGTCAAGGCCCCTTCCAAGCCGTATCCGACTTCGATGCGGACTTTTCGCTCCTTTATCGCCACGAGCAGCAGAACACCGTTGTCGGTGCCTTTTTGACCGAGTTTCCAGGTCGTCGCAACACGATGAGAAAATTCTTCGAGGGGTTCGCCTTCGAGGGAGGGCACTATCAGGACAGCTACTTGATTACTCGACTGGGTTTCATGCGCCGCCAGTTGAGCTGTCAGCGACTCATTCGTCGAATTCGGCAAGACATGGGCGAGATCGACGATCCGCCCCGTGAGTGGCGGAATATCACGAGCCGCGGCAGATGTGGTGAGAAAGAGGATGGCGGCTGCCAGGCAGCAGCCGAATGCGAGGCGGCTCATTCCGAGTACTCCCAACCTTCACCTCAACCTCGATTCAGAACTTCACTTCGGGGGGGTGCGCCACTGCTTTCTCATCGGCGACAGTAAAGTTTGGGCGCTCTTCCAAGTGCAGCAGCAGCTTCGCTGTGAGGTTGGTCGGGAAAAATCGGACCATCTTGTTATATTCCGCCACTCGGTCGATGTACCGCTTACGCGCCACCGTGATCCGATTTTCCGTCCCCTCCAGCTGGCTTTGGAGGTCTCTGAAATTTTGATCGGCTTTCAGGTTGGGGTAATTTTCGGCAATGGCGATCAGCCGGCCTAGCGCCGATGTCAGACCGGCTTGGGCCTTTTGAAATGTCTCGAATGCGGCTGGATCTTTTAACACCTCGGGCGTCATCTGCATCCCCGTCGCCTTGGCTCTGGCGTTCACAACGCCTTCAAGGGTCTCCTTTTCGTGAGCTGCGTACCCCTTGACCGTCGCAACGAGGTTCGGGATGAGATCAGCCCGGCGCTGGTATTGATTGATCACTTCGCTCCAGGCAGCCTTCGTATCTTCGTCCAATCCTTGAAGATCGTTGTAACCGCAACCCGACACAGACAATGCACCGATCAACGTTAGGGTGATCACGGTCTTTCGCCACCAAGTACGCCCCATCGATTCCTCCTTCAGCAGTCGAGCAGGACGCAGTGTCCCTCCAGCTCGCGATCATGCTACCATGGGCATAATCATTAAGATATGTCGGTCAAGAGGGGCCTATGTCACGGGAGCAGTCGATTCGCAAACCTGGTGGGTTTCAAGTACGACACCGCACCCTCGGCATCTACCAAGGCAGTGCGATCGACCTCGCTTTCTGGCATCCGTCGTCAGGCATGCCCGAACATGGGCTCTGCCGGTTTTCGACAAGAGACAAGGCAGAAGCGTTGATCGATGTGCTCTCATCTTCAGCCTGCGGGGAACCGATGGATCGCAACGATCTGACGATCGAGCCGTTCGATGTCACCGAACACGACCGTTTGATCACTGAACATCCGCTGCCATCTGCCTGGGAGACACCGACCTAGGCTGAGGGATCATGACTAGCCGGTGACAGTCGGCTCGACAGCCTTGGAGAGGACGTTGGAGGTGGAGCCCGAATGGGATTGGATGAAGGTCAGAAGGCGCTTGTTCTCTTGGGCCTTGCGGAGAAACTTAAAGGCGATTCCGCGCGCACTCACCGACCGTACCATGGCCGCTACTTCGACGGGATCCTCATCTTCGGCAATAACGATCTCCAGGTAAAAAATATCGTCAACCCGCACGTGGGTCTCGCTCTTGATGATGCACCCGCCTAACGACAGGTCCAGCACAATGCCCTCGCCCCTCACTTTTCCTCCGGAGAACGACAGGCACAGACGAACAGGGATACGGAGGTGTTCCCGACGCTCGATTGGGTGAGCGGATCCCATCGCCCTCACGCGACGAGCGAGGAACCGATGGCAACAATGTCGGCACTGGAAGGGAACAATCCAAATCAGCGCCGCAACCAGTTCGCGGGGTGTCTGCGGCCATGCCTGCAATGCACCGTTCTTGTGACAGCGCGGACAAGCCACCTGGCGACTCATTCGACGTGAATCTCCGGCATTTCCAGGGCCATAGCCAATATATGACCGCACTATAAAGGCCTTTCCCCCACAGTCAAGATGATTGCCATCTGGCGCAAATCAGCCTCCATCAACCTTCCACACCAGGGAAAGATCCATGGATGACGCCCGGCGTTGCGCCTAGTTACGAATTAAAAGGAGAGAAGACCGTGCGGTCAGCCCGTCCGCTACGTGGACTCTGCATGGGGAGATTCCGGCTCAGCAGGAAGACTCGATTCGACGACTCCGGCTCGGAGATATTCGCGATTGAGAATGGCGATGAAACGGACGCTGATGCGTTTTGGACAAACGGCTTCACACTCATTTTGATTTCCGCAAGAACCGAATCCTTCTCGATCCACGGCTTCTAACATCGCTTTCACCCGATTGGTACGCTCGGGTCTCCCTTGCGGCAGGAATGCCAAGTGAGACACCTTGGCCCCCACAAACAAGGCGGGCGAGGCATTTTTGCAAGCAGCCACACAGGCTCCACAACCGATGCAAGCCGCGGCATCCATCGCGGTTTCAGCCTGCTCCTTACTGATTAACAGGACATTCCCATCCACCGCTCCGCCGGTGTGGACGGAGATGTAACCCCCGGCCTGTATGATTCGATCCAGCGCTCGGCGATCCACCACCAAATCCTTAATGAGGGGAAACGCTCGGGCGCGCCACGGCTCGATGGTGATGACGGCTCCGTCGGGAAAGCGCCGCATGTACAACTGGCAGGTGGTCATGCCGCGGTCCGGGCCATGGGGGATGCCATTGATCACCAGCGAGCAACTTCCGCAAATACCTTCGCGGCAATCCTGTTCGAAGGCCACCGGCTCTTCACCCTTGGCGATCAATCCCTGATTCACGCTGTCGAGCATTTCTAGGAACGACATGTCGGAGCTCACGTCGCGAGCCTCATAGGTCACAAACCGACCTCTCTCCTCTGGGCCCTTCTGCCGCCAAATGTTCAACGTGAATTTCATGATGTGGGTGTGACTACTGATAACTTCTCGTTGTCGGCTGTACAAACTCGAAAGCCAGGGACTCCTTGTGTAGGACGGGCGACGTACCTTCTCGGTACTCCCATGCGGCCACGTGCGCGAAGCGACTATCGTCACGTTGCGGCTCGCCATCGTCCGTCTGATACTCTTCTCGGAAGTGCGCTCCGCATGACTCCTCCCGATGCAACGCATCGTGACAAAGCAATTCGGCGAATTCGAGATAGTCCGCCACTCGCCCCGCATACTCCAACTCTTGATTGAAGGCCTCTCCCGATCCCGGCACCATGACATCTCGCCAAAATTCATCCCGTAGTGCCGGGATGGACGTCAGCGCCGATTTGAGCCCTTCCTCATTTCGAGACATGCCACAGTGATTCCACAACAACCGACCGACTTCCCGGTGAAATGACGCTGCCGTTCGAGACCCCTTTACCTTCAGAAGACGGCTGATCCTGCTCATCACGCGCTGAAGCGCCGAGCGAAATTCCTGGCGATCTTCGCCGACAGGAGTCAGCTTCGCCGTCGCCAAATAATGACCGATCGTGTACGGCAGGATGAAGTAGCCGTCGGCAAGCCCCTGCATGAGCGAGCTGGCTCCAAGCCGATTGGCACCGTGGTCGGCGAAGTTCGCTTCGCCGATTACGAAGAGTCCCGGAACGGTACTCATGAGATTGTAATCCACCCAGAGCCCTCCCATCGTATAGTGCGGCGCCGGGTAAATTCGCATGGGTGCCTGGTAGGCATCCTCCCCAGTGATCCGTTGATACATGTCGAAGAGATTGCCATAGCGCTCGCGGACCACGTCAAGCCCCTGTTGCCCGAGGACATCGGCAAAATCCAGGTACACGCCGTGACCGCCTGGTCCGACGCCACGGCCTTCGTCGCACGCGGCCTTCACGGCGCGGGATGCAAGATCTCGTGGAACGAGATTGCCGAAACGCGGGTATCGGCGTTCCAGAAAATAGTCACGTTCTCCATCGGGAATGTCGCCTGGACAGCGGTGATCGGCCCGCATCGTCGGCACCCACAGTCGCCCGTCGTTGCGAAGCGATTCGGACATCAGGGTCAACTTGGCTTGATGTGCGTCCCCCGGTGGAATCGCAGTAGGGTGGATCTGCGTGAAGCATGGATTGGCGAATGCGGCGCCCTGCTTCCATGCGCGGTAGGTGGCCGTCACGTTGCTGCCGCTCGCGTTGGTCGACAGATAATACACATTGCTGTAGCCGCCGGTCGCAAGCACCACGGCATGAGCCGTATGGATGCTCACACGTCCTGTGACGAGATCGCGCGCCACAATTCCGCGAGCCTGTCCGTCGACCATGACAAGATCCAGCATCTCGGTGCGCGGGCGCATCGTAACCTGTCTTCGCTCAATCTGCCAACAGAGCGCCGAATAGGCGCCTAAGAGAAGCTGCTGTCCCGTCTGCCCTCGACAGTAGAAGGTCCGCGAGACTTGAACTCCTCCGAACGATCGGTTCGCCAACTGACCGCCATACTCTCTGGCAAACGGGACGCCGAGTGCCACACATTGATCGATGATCTGCGTGCTGACCTGGGCAAGCCGGTAGACATTGGCTTCTCGAGAACGGAAGTCTCCACCTTTGATCGTGTCGTAGAACAGTCGGCCCACACTGTCTCCGTCGTCTTGGTAATTCTTGGCCGCATTGATTCCTCCCTGTGCCGCAATGCTGTGGGCGCGGCGCGGACTGTCCTGAAAACAAAAACACTCCACCTGATAGCCGAGCTGTCCCAAGGTCGAAGCAGCGCTGGCTCCCGCAAGGCCGGTACCGACGACGATCACCGTGATTTTCCGTTTGTTATTCGGGCTTACCAATTTTTCGGTGAATCGGCGACGGTCCCATTTGGTTTCCAGTGGGCCGGGAGGAATTTTTGAATCAAGTTCCATTATCCGCGCACGAGCCCCAAGAAGATGGCCAGGATGATGGCGACATTACCCAGAACGACCACCAGCGCAACCGTGGGACCAGCGGCCTTGAAGAGGCGGTTGAATGCAACATATTCCAGACCCAAGGTCTGTAAACTGCTGGTGACGGCGTGACTCAGATGCAAGCCCAGCCCCAACTGACCCGCCAAGTAGAACGCCACGATGAACGGATTCTGAAAGGCATGGACGACCTTCCCATAGACATCACGATGTCCTTCGACGTCGGGACGATCGACAGAAGAAGGATCGATCACCCCGGCTGTCAGATGCAGCAGGTGAAAGAGGATGAAGAGCAAGAGCACAAATCCGGAGGTGGCCATTGTGCGAGACGCAAAAGATGCCTGGCGATATTCGCGGACCGCATAAGCGATCGGACGAGCCTGGCGATTTCGCGAGGTCAACTGGATCGCTAGGACGATATGGAGCGCCGCAAGGCTCAGCAACCCAATCCTGGCCGCCCAGAGGGGGATCGGCATGTCCCGGAGCAGCGCCGCATAGCCATTGAACACAAGAGGTCCTTCGAACACCTGGAGATTTCCCAACATGTGAAAAATGACATAGATCACGAGCCCGAGCCCGCTCAGAGCCATGACGACTTTACTGCCGACTGAAGACCGGAAATGGTGAGACGGAAGTGCCATCCGCGAGCATTATACACCGCTCAGAGCCGCGACGAATCAGGAGGACGTTGGAGAGATGTCGTTATGAACGATAGAACAGCGCAGTTCGTCGGCTCGTGCGCACTGATTTGTTGCGTCCAATAA
This sequence comes from Nitrospira sp., assembly GCA_029194725.1. Classification (GTDB taxonomy): domain Bacteria; phylum Nitrospirota; class Nitrospiria; order Nitrospirales; family Nitrospiraceae; genus Nitrospira_D. Next base: position 57,099 of record JARFXQ010000012.1, read on the forward strand.
GGATGCTATCCGGCAGCGGCAATCCCGCCACTGGCGTCACTGAGTTGACTGAAATCTCCAGGCGCTCGGGAGACTTCATTTCTGGGACCACCAGGCCGGGCCCCGTGACACAGTTCCGCCTGCCCGCTTACTGGATGCGCACCATCTTGCTCGAATAGTGGTACCCATGTACGTAGATGATTGCGGATAAGATCGCGAGTCGGCGATGTGATGTCTTGAGTCGAGGCCGATCGCTTCCACTTCCTTCCTGTGTTGTTGACACTGTTTGCCCGGTACCTGGTGTCACATCTCTGACTCTAGTGCAACTCAGATCACGAGAACCTACAGTCCGCCAATGAGCCCTTTCTTGAAAAACACAGTTGTGCTTTTTAGGATACAGGTATATTTCTACCTAGTCATCCCATTTAAGCGTAATATCATATAGTTATGATTGTAAATTTCGGGCACAATTGTTGCCTGGTAGGAACGCGGACCGTAGCGTTTAAGCATTTGTCCATATGTGAAAGGGAGGATTTGTGCGCAACCAACAAACCTTGGCATCGCCAGTAACTTGTTCAGGTGTGGGACTCCACTCCGGCCAGTCGGCGTCGATTACGCTGCGACCCGCTCCCCCTGACACCGGTGTGGTTTTCGTCAATCGCAAGGTGGACGTTGCTACGTATCTTTCTGCCTCTATTGAACATCGGGTCCCAACCGAATTGTGCACGGCCCTCAGCGGCAATGGATTCCATGTTCAGACCATTGAGCATCTGCTTTCGGCGCTGTCCGGCCTTCATGTCGACAATGTTTTCATCGATGTATCGGCAAGCGAGGTTCCGGTCATGGATGGAAGTGCCGCGCCGTTCGTCCGGTTGATTCAATCGGTCGGCATCGTTCCGCAGGAGCGGAAGCGGTCGTTTCTTAAAGTTATGGCCCCGATTGAAGTGACCGAGGGATCGAAGCGCGTTCGGATCGAACCGTCCTCCACGCCGAGGATCACGTACTCCATTCATTATGAGCACCCTTTGATCAAGACTCAGACCTATGCGCATGATTGCTCCGTCAGCGCGTTTGAGGATGAAATTGCCGAGGCCAGGACGTTCGGGTTCTTGTACGAAGTTCAAGCATTGTGGGCTCGGGGGCTTGGCAAAGGCGGGACTCTGGACAACACCATTGTGCTGTCGGATGACGGGGTGGTCAATGAATCCGGCCTTCGATTCGACGACGAGTTTGTCCGCCACAAGATTCTCGATCTGATCGGTGACTTTTCCCTTCTGGGGGCACCCTTCATCGGACACATTATTGCGGACCGATCGGGACATGCACTCCACACTCGATTGGTTCAGCAGATTCTGGCACAGCCTGAGAAGTGGGTACTTCTGAACGTGGAGCCCTCAGGGGACAGGAAGCGAGCGAGCGCGCACACTCCTCACCTTGAGCCGGCCGTTGCACTTCAGGCCTCTTAGTTTGTAACGGGTCCTTTGTATCCTGCTTGTTGCCGTTCTCGGCGGGATGCTCGTCTCATTCCAGAACATCGCAGCATGGTACGTCGGGGGTAAGTGGCCTTACCCCCGGCGTATCAATCATGGCGGGGATTACTTCTTCTTCTTCTTCGCTGCCTTCTTTGTTGCCAAGATTCTCACCCCCCTTCGAACTGTCCGGTTAAGCCCGTTGACTCACCGCTACACGGCTTGAATCAGCATATCGTCCAAGGCTTCGAATGTATTAGGACCAACCTTTCTGAACCGCTTGTCGCGCTTGAGCGACGTCGCAATCGACGTGAGCGGCGTTTTCCCTTTGATCTGCAACCCGCCTTCGATCAAACGTTGCACCAGCTCTTTTGCGTGCATCGCACGATTCGATTCACGGAGGATTTCATAGGCTGCTTGAGGGACGCTTTTCCCCACGTACTTGCTCCGTCCGAGAAGGATCTCCCGCGATTGATCGGTGACGTCCATAACCGGCACAGGCCGGGCCCCCTTGGAATCATCCGTGGTAATGATCTGGTTGGAGAGGCTGGCCAGCTTGGCCTTGTCGGCTTCGACACGATAGAGGGTTTCGGCAAGCTCTAGATATTTCTTAATGGTGGCGATCTCGTCATCGAGTCGGCGACGCTTCTTCTCAAGTTCATGGAACCGACTCTTATACGCGTTGATCCGTTGCTCCAGACCAACAAGAATGTCTGTTAACTCCTCCACGATTGCCACATGCTCCTCATCTAAAGCACGCTTGCTTTATAGCATTGCTTGTACGTTCTGTCAAGACGTATTATTCTAATCATGCATTGACGATTACATTCTGTACGTTGCAGGCAAGTAATCCTTTTCTAGATCATGTTGAAAAGCCTTGCACCGACACAAGGCTCATGATTTTCTCAAGTGGACAATTCAGTCATGTTACAATCAGACGTGTCTTTTCCTCACGAACCAGTCTCTCGTGACACTCTCCTCGAAGCAGCGGTCGCCGCCAGCCGAGAAGCCGGCGCCCTGCTGCTTGAATATGCCGACGCCGGCTTTCGCATCGAGTATAAGAACCCGGTCAATCTAGTCACTGACGCAGACCATGCTGCCGAGCAGTGCGTCATCGACCGTATCAAGGCTCGTTTTCCTGCCCATCGGTTCTTGGCTGAAGAGCAAGGTCGTCTTGAGGAGGCGCAGTCGCCCTATTTGTGGATCATCGATCCGCTGGATGGGACAACCAATTTTGCGCATGGCTATCCAGCCTACTGCGTTTCCATCGGTCTCGAGTACGAGGGGCGCTGTGTGCTTGGCGCGATCTTCGATCCCTCACGGAATGAACTGTTTACGGCCATTGAGCATCGAGGTGCGTGGTTGAACGGTCGCCCCATCCATGTGTCAAGCACGATGACCCTCGACCGCAGTCTATTGGTGACGGGCTTTGCCTATGACATCCGAGAAACGCCGCGCAATAACCTCAATCATTTTTCCAGTTTTGCCCTCAAGGCGCAGGGACTCAGGCGAACGGGATCGGCCGCATTGGACCTCTGCTATGTGGCGGCAGGACGATTCGATGGGTTCTGGGAAGTCCGACTCCATCCATGGGATATGGCGGCCGGTTCGGTGATCGTGAGGGAGGCCGGAGGACGGCTGAGCAATTTCAGCGGAAATGACCTTTCAATTTATGGACAGGAGCTCGTGGCAACCAACGGACAGATCCACGAGGCAATGCTCGCGGTACTCAACCAAGAGAACCCTTGATATATACGATGGCTCCGAATAGAGTACGCTGCATGAACGATTTGCCTTGAGGATTGCTTATGGCACGCATGGTCCCTCCTTCGGAACAACCGGACAAGACTTCTTCCGACGACAACGCTCCCCACCCGACCTGGGATGTGGAGCTGCTCCGTGTGCTGGTCAGCCGCAAGGGAACACAGGTCGAGGCCCAATGGGCTATCCATCCACAGTTGAAACAAGACTTGCTGCCCAATGAATGGCAGGAAGTGATGGACCTCATGGCGAAGGCTACCGACATCGTCGGTGATCGCTTTTCCAAAGCCTTGAGTGAAGCCGACCCCATGCCTCCGGGCAATGCCTGATTGCTCCAACGCGCCATTTTTATTTTTCACGCTAAAGCCGACCTGGGAGGTTCGTATGGATTCGTATTATCACAGGCATGATCTAGAACAATTTTCTGAGATGGGAAAGGCTAACAAGGACTTGTGGGAGAAGTTCATGAATTACTATAGTGCGGTGTTTGCCGAGGGCGCACTGACCGAACGAGAGAAGGCGCTCATCGCCCTCGCCGTCGCCCATGCCGTGCAATGTCCCTACTGCATCGATGCCTACACTCAGGCGTCGCTGGAAAAGGGATCGAACGTCGAAGAGATGACAGAAGCGGTCCACGTTGCCTGTGCCATCCGCGGCGGAGCCTCCCTCGTCCATGGCGTGCAGATGAGAAACGTGGCAGAGAAGCTATCAATGTAGGCGAACATCCGAAGTTCGTTCGTGGTGAGATCGTGAGGCGTTCCCCGAATCCGTTCATGGTGAGCCCTTTGATTGACTCACGGCGAACGGAGTACTGCAGGGGATTAGAGGACGCAACATCGGGTTTCGTTGATCTCGCGGCCTGAACTACACCAAGACCAGGCGAAAAGGGAAACAGCTCACGGGTAAAGGCTACTTCGGAGCGTCCTGGGCACAGCGAAACCCGATATTGTCGTGCCGAAACGTGGGTGAGAGCTTGAGGCGGTCCGCGGAGCGGACGTAGGCCGGAGTCGAGTCCCAGGCCCCGCCGCGAAGCACGCGTTTTTCACCACTCGAAGGCCCTGTCGGATTGTGCTCCGAGCTCCTGGCGTAATAGCCCTCGTCGTACCAGTCCGCCACCCATTCCCAAACGTTACCGGCCATATCAGAGACACCGTAGGGGCTTTTCTCACCTTCAAACGACCCGACGTCGCTCAAGACCTCATAGGCGTTAAAATCACAACAGTGGTCGAAATTCGCCCGTTGTTGACTGGGGTCCTCATTCCCCCATGGATAGAGACGTTGGTCCGTCCCTCGCGCAGCCTTCTCCCATTCAGCTTCGGTGGGTAGACGCCTCCCGGCCCAGACACAGTAAGCAGTTGCATCATTCCAGTCCACCCCGATCACAGGCTTGTTTCCATACCTCTGCGGAATCTGGTCTGACCAGTACTTTGGCGCGTTTCGTTTTGTCTCTTGAAGAAATCTGACGTAGCGAGCGGTGGTGACCTCATATTGGTCGATATGGAAGGCATCCAGATGCACCGTATGGGCCGTCCGCTCATCCTTGGCGGCCATGGTGTCATCCTGACGCGCTCCCATGATAAACTCCCCAGCCGGCACCAGGACCATCGGCGCGGGCGCAGGGTCCGCCGTCATCTCCTCGCTCTGGGTTGACGGATCCCTCATCAGAATAGAAGAAGGGACTGGTGACAAGATCCATTGCCCCACAAATGCTCCTACAACCACAAGCAGGCCCGCTCCGATGATGAGATACGGTGGTGACCGGTTTGATCGCGCCGCACCAGTCGATGCACCAGGGCGGCCCTCACCTGCTTCCGACGGTGGATCGGCATCTGGACCTTCTGTTCTGCTCTCAGGAGAGAAGGACTCTACCAGCTTGCCAGCGTTATCCAGCGACTGATTCGTATCAGTACTGGCGCCTATGGGCGGCGGTGGCTGCTGGTCCTGCACTAACGAAGGTTCTTGCCCCTCAGAATTCGAAGGCATACCGATACCCCGCGTTCGTTCCTAGCAGGAAGGGGCGTTGCCGGCTAACCGGCGGCGGATCGGAACGGTTCAAATTCCCGATCCGCCTTGGCTGCCAAGTAGAAGTCGCTCTCGGTCAAGCCATTGATCTTATGCGTCCAAATTTCAACCTTGGTTTTCCCCCAAGCCAGATACAGATCAGGATGATGACCTTCTGCCTCAGCAACCGCACCGACCTTGTTCACATAGGCCAGGGCCTGAGCGAAATCCTTGAAGGTATAAAGGCGTTCAAGATGCCCTTGCCCATTGAGCAGCCACCCTTGACCCAGTTCCTTCAGCAACGCCTGAGCGCGATCATTCGGCAACGGCGGCACCCCGCCACGACAGGGAACACATTTATTGTCTGCAAGACCCATAACGTCCTCCTTCCGAAAAAAACCAAGGAATCATTGTAATCGGGCATTGAGAGGAAGGGCAAGGTAGAGAAAGCCTATCGTTCCTGCGCGAGATCCTGTACGCAGCGAAAGCCTCTGCCGGGCGCTCCATCATAGGCACTCGCGTACATGCGCACTTGATAGTCAATGTCTCCAAAGACTTTCTGAATATTGAGTGCCCGAAGGCTGCCTCGTACGACCTTGCGCGTCGGGTCTTGCGGTTCACCGGAGCTGAATCTGGATTCTTGATACGTATTGGCCGTCCATTCGTATACTCGATCGTTGAGGATTCGGCCTTGCGTGTCACGCGCCGCCTTTTCCCACTCGTCTTCGGTCGGTAGCCGCTTGTCCGCCCATTGGCAGAACGCGACCGCGTCGTGCCACGAGACATCTTCCACCGGCTCCTCGGGTTTGAGCGACGCCGCGTGCTCCTCCAGCTCAGCAAGGGGAATCACACCTGTGGCCTCTACGAACCGGAGATAGCGCGCGTTGCTGACTAACGTTGCCTCGACATAGAGATTGTCCCGAAGGTACACGAATCGCGCCGGGCCTTGAACTTCTTCCACAGTTCCCCCGCCATAGACGCCTACAATCTTGGTCGGGATGCGCCCAGACCGAATCAGCACCATGGACACACCGTCCGCGCCGATTTTTTCCTGCGGCACCATCGATTCGCTTGCACGTGGCTCGATCCGCCATCCACGGAGAGCGACGGCAAGAATCGACGCCGGCACCGCATATCCAAGCCGCCCTCTGGTGTCACTCACGACGCCGATCACCTGCCCGTTCAGCAAGAGTGGGCCGCCGGAATGCCCTTCTTCCACCAGAGCTTGAAACGCGATGGTCGGCCCGTTCATCCCACTCAGGCTGCCAGTTGAGACAGTCCAAGGTGGCAAGGTCCGTGGAAAGCCGATAAAGGTGAGTGCTTCTCCGCCGACAACTTTTGTTGTCAGGTCCAGTGGCAACGCCACGACGCCGTCTGGAATCGGCCCAGCCACCAGCAGGGCCGCGAGGCCGTTTTGCTCCCCTCCTTCAATCCCGACGACCTGAGCCGCGAGCGACTGCTGAGGCTGGGGAAGAAATGTGATCTGAGGTTTGGGATCGCCTTCGATGACATGCGCCGCCGTGACGATGTAGGCGGCGTCCTTGTCTACTCGCACGACAATCCCTGTCCCGATCTTGGATTGCTGCCCCTCTCCTTGGGCGATGATCTTCACCACGCCGCGCTTGAGGTCATCACTGACTTGCGCCCACAGATCATGTGGAACGAACGAAGTGGACAGCATGAAAAAGGCTACCGGAAAGAAAGCAATTCTTACGATGGACATAGGATCACGTACGGTCACTGAGGGAGATCCTGGCCCCGAACGGGCTTTCGGTCAAGGCAGCCGTCGAGGTTCTTGGCGTCTCTAGACCTGCCCTGTCGAATTTGCTCAATGGCAACGCCGACCTTTCCGACGACGTAGCACTCCCGCCCACTCCAAAAGTTACCCAACGATGAACGAATGTACCGCAGTACGATTAGGCGGAAGCGTGGGGTCTCAGATCAAGGATACTAGCCTGGCCATCCAGACACTAAGCATGAATTTTCACGAAAGCTGGAGAGTGAGCCTCAATTTTTTGCATGGCTTGGCGATCGTAGATTTTCTCACCGCATGTTGGACATTCATAAAACTCCAGCCCAGACACCGTATAGACCTGACCCTGGAAGTCGCCGGTCCAATTCCGCTTGACTCGCTTTATTTTGGCGCTGTCACAACGAGGACACTTGGTGATCTTCAGCATTGAAACGACCGTGGCCTCTCTACAAACTTCGCTTCGAAGAGATCAGAAAGTAGTAGGTTTCGACGCCGGCTTCGAAGACCAGTCTACCCTTCGTATAAATGGGAAATCCAGTCAGGTTTGTGCTGTGAATAATGTAGAGACGTTCCTTTTTGCTCTGCCGAAACGGACTAGTCGAACGAATCGTTTTTGTGATGGCCACAGCATTGAGAATTGATTCGGCAATATCCAGCTCAGTGAGACGGTCCGCTTCCATCTCCACACGCGCTTTTTCGCTGAACACATAATGCCCCGCCAACACGGCGCGCTTGATGCGAACAAGGATATCACTCATTGATCAGATACCATATCGAGAATAGATCCGCCTATTCATCCTTGCAATTCTCCGCCCCGGCCGATGAAAAGAGCACTGGATCATCGCTTTGGTGACCGCGGCTGGAGGGCTGCAGGTTCTTTCCTCGGTCATGAGAACCCCCGGCGACTATTCGATCTCACGGCGAGAGCCACAAAACCAAGACCCGGAGAAAAGGGAAAAGGGCAAAAGCGTAAAGGTTAGTTCGGAACGTCCCGGGCACAGCGGAACCCGATCAGATCTCCTGTGTTATCCGAGGAGCTATATCGAGCTGCAGACCGAAGAGAGTCTATTGAACGAGATGCGGAGGAGCCACCGCGATACACGTGCTTCTTACCACTCACTGGTCCTTTAGGATTTTGAGGTGAATCCCCCTGGCTGTAATGGTTCTCGTCATACCAATCCGCAACCCATTCTGAGGCATTGCCTGCCATATCGTAGACGTTGTAGGGACTTTTTCCACCTTCGAAAGACCCGATGTTGCTCAGCAATGAATAGTGACTACTACCACCACCGCTACCGTAACTGGCTGGACCGCTGCCGAATAGCCTCCTGAAGGTTCCGGCGGGACTTCCCCAGGGATAAATGCGCTGGTCAGTTCCTCGTGCAGCCTTCTCCCACTCCGCCTCTGTGGGCAAGCGTTTCCCCGCCCAAGAGCAGTACGCTGTGGCATCGTCCCAGTACATGTCAACCACAGGCTTTTGCTCAAGCTGCTTCTCGACCTGGTCTGACCACTGCCTACGATTTGTCTTGTGAAGAAATGTGGCGAACCGAGCGGTTGTCACTTCATACTGATCGATATAAAAGGCATCCAGATACACCTTATGAGCTGGCCGCTCGTCCTCATGAGCCTCCTTGTCCTCTTCTCGCGAGCCCATCGTGAACACCCCGGCTGGCACCAGCACCATCGGCGCGCCATCTTTGCCTGTGATTTCTTTGGGCAAGGATGCTCGAATGCCATCTGGAGCCTGAGTGGCGGTTGCTTCAACAACAATGCCGTTCCCCTCCAAGTAGTCACGCACAGTGCCAGTCGTGACACCCTTCCCATACCGCTGTGCGCCCCCAATCAACCCCACAACCTGACTGTTGTGCATGATCGGCCCCCCGGAGTTGCCCTCATCGATATTGGCATCAATCGTCACATATCGCCCCTGGCGAGAGGCGATGCTGCCCTTGATGATAGCCCAATCCCCTGCGCCTCGCGGATGCCCGATGACGATGATGTCCTCTGATCCTGATAGGCTCGTAGTGGTCGCCAAGGGAAGTGCAGCGACGCCAGAAGGGATATTCTCCTTACCTTGCACAGTCAACAATGCCATGCCGGTCGCTTCGTCACCACCTTCGGCATGTTTCACAGTGGCTCGTACCTGCCCCTCTTGCCGTGAAAAGAACTGTACTCTTGGTTGAGGGTCACCACTGACGACGTGTGCGGCCGTCACAATGTAGACGACCTCCGAGTCGAGCTTGACGACGAAACCGGTGCCCACTTTCGTCTTGTTTCCTTCGGTGGCCGTAATCCTGACCACCCCGGACTTTAGGCGTTCGATGTCCTGGGCACCAACCAGGCTTTCTTCAGCCAGTCCGATCATCAGTATTAAACATGCCGTTATCGCGATTCGTACCTTCACCGCCTGAACTCCTTCCAAAGCCGATAGGCTCCGAGACTTGTCGTGAACACCGTGACGATAATCGTCACAAACACCGCGAGCCACGCATTATGCCACAAGGCATCCAATGCGGTGAGGCTGTGCTGAATCGGAATCTCGCCCCTCTTGGTACGGACCTGTTTGACCGGGCCATAGCCGACCACATTCATTCCTTTCCCATCAGCCCGCAATGTGACGTGCTCGATCGTGAATTTGTCCAGCCGCTCTAAGCCGATGGCCTCCCCCTCGTTGAGCGGCACGCTGCCGAGGTGTGGATAATCCGGGAAACTGATTGTCCCCTTGCCGATTAATGCGCTGACCCGTTCGCCGGATGGGTCTTGCTTGGTAAAGTCCATCGAGACCACGCGTATGTCGCTGAAGAATGACGTCGCCGACTGGCCCAATGCAAAGGTCGGCGAGAGAATCAGACCGACCGGCAGAGCGGTGACTGCGATCCAGGATGCCTGCTCCGGCAAGGTGACGCGATAGGTTAGCTCATCCTGTTTCCGAAAGGGCAATGCGATGTCGCGCAGCTCTACCTGATCCGCGATCAATTTGAACGGCTTATGAATAGACAGCGTGAAAGTTTCCTGCCCTGTGACTTGGAGCGTCACTCCCTCTTTCTTTCCCCCATGTGTCTCTCGCGTTGCCAATGTGACGTGTGTGCCCGACGCCACCGCTATGGGATCCAGATGAATGGTCTCTGATTCAGCAGCGTTCAATCCTTCTACCGTCACTCTCGGATGCTGCGTCTGGTCCTTGGCGCCCAATGTAACCTTGTTGGCACGGCTGATGTTCAGCGGCTTCCAAGCCGATGAGGGAAAGTCATCTGTTTTGACTCGATATTGGGCCGGATCGGCGACCTCGATCGAAGCCGGTTCAAATGAGAGATCAGTGAACTTCTCGATGGCGATGGACTGCATATCAAACCCGCTCAGAGTCGTCTCGCCTCGTTCTGTCGTTCCAATCTCGAATTCCACACGCTCCGCGGTCAACTTCACCTGGACCAGCGCAGGAATAGGCCACAGCATGAGCCCGATCACGACGACTGCCGCCAGGACGGCCGGGGCGCCGACAAGCCAGACCGGATGAACCCGTTTCCACCAAGACTTCGGGCCGAATTCAACTCGCTTCGGCGGACTCTTGACGAGTCGTTCAACATCTTTAAGCAGCTGGGAGAACCCAGCATGCTCGGTGCCTGCTTCCCAATCCACAAGAGATTGAAATGTCCGCTGGGTAAAGCCCAGGGGGATGTCGCTCTCGTTGATCTTGATAGGGAGATATTTGTCCTGCTTCTTGGCTTCGGCGGCTTCCGCTTGGACCCATTCGGACTCGACGGACTGGTCAGACCACACGACGATCGCGCATTTGGCGGCTGAAAGTTCCTGTCTTATTACTGCGTTGAACGATCCACCGGTGGGTATGTTGCGGTCCCACCAGACCGACCAGCCGTGCGCCTCCAATGTTATCGCGAATCGTTCGACCCAGGGGCGATCTTTGCTGGAATAGCTGATGAAGATGTCGCTCATGGCCGGCACCTAACAGGCAGCGGGAAAAACCTCCGTTCATCCTTCGAGAGCCTCAGGACGAACGGAGCGGTCATTAAATATCCTGGCTTTTCCGTTCGTGCTGAGCTTGTCGAAGCATGAGCCCTTCGATTGACTCAGGACAGGCCTTGTCGAACTCTGCGGTGAGCTACGTCGAACCGCATGAACGGAACTGCCTGAAATCGCACCCCTTCGACGAGCTCAGAGCGAACGGACTCTGATAAGAACTTCTGTGACACAACACTAGGCCTTGATCTTCCGCTACCGTGCTGTCGGACGGTGAAAGAAGCGCACGGTCTGTCGTAGGGGCTGACTGGTATCGAGGAAATACCCGTCGCAGACTAATGAATACTGGCCTTCCGGCGCAGTCCCAGCATCCCAGCGCACGGTGAACGGCCGCCCTCCGGGAAGTCTGCGGAACACTTGCGTCATGAGCTCGGCCTGCTCTCTGCCTCGAAGGACCTTGCAGGAAAGCCGCGCATCCCCGTTGGTCTTCATGGTGAACAGATACCCGCCGATCTTGTCGGGAGGCTGTGCATGATAGAAGATCGCCGGCGCGATCTCCTCATTTTCGGCCGGTGTTTCCCTTCCGAGGCGAACCAATACCCCCAACTCATACATGTTGAGTTTCTGATCCAATTGTTGCAACACAGCCCCTGTCGGCCAGGTATATTCATTCACCGACTTGGCTTGCCATCCCTTCGCCGGTTTCACCCGGTCGAGCCAATAGTAGAGCCGGTAGTCCTGCTCGCGAACGGTAAGATGAACGGGAGTCTGGCTCTGGAGATAGAACCCGACCCGGAGTTGATCGGGCAGCTGGGTGGCAGGTTCCTGATAGTCGGCCAGAACGGAGATGACTTCAATGTCGTAGCCGGAGACCGGTTTCGGTTTGACCCCTTCGAAACGGTCCCCACGATTTTGGTAATCCAGATTTGAATCGGCCCACAGAGGCAGGGGCAAAATGAGCCACACAAGGAGGAGGAAATCTCGCGTGAGTGAGCGGGCCATGTTGGCACCCATTGGATTGACGGCGAATCGGTTGAAACGCTGTCCCCGATTCGGCTGCAGTATAGTACTGACACGTACGTGAGTCTAGGAGGCGAATTGAATCGTCTCCAATCTCATGGAGAGGTTTTCTTCAATGGTGGATTCGGATTATGGTGTCACGCGATCGATGGCGTCCGCGTAGATGACGGGAATCCCGAGAGGATCCTTTTCATCCGTAACCACGACTCCACGGATGCGCAACCGTTCGTCCTGGGAAACCGGTTGCATCGCGCCCGGCTTGCAAGTTCCGGCCACTCCCACCTGGATGGACCCTGACTGGTCGTGCAGCTGGAACAGTTGGGCGTCGTAGACAGGTCCCCCGGCGCAGCGATGGACTCTGAATCGAGGCGGCAGTTCCATCACATCGCTCGCCCGTCCCTCCACAATGACGACTTTGGCCTGATAGTCCGATGGACGATCCAAAATCTTTGTGATGCGCAAGATCTCGTCGGCCAAAGCCGACGGGTTTGGACTGAGTCCATATAGGATCAATGACAAGCCAAAGATTACATATGGCATGTACCCTCCCTATTCGCTTTCGTCCAGTGCGCCGCCTGAGCGAGCCACGTCTTCCATCTTGATCTTTTCGGGATTCAATTTGATCGCAGCCTGGGTCATGCGATCGAGCGCTTCATCGAACGACAAGGGTGGGGCCTCTTTGCGACGAAAGCGAATGGGATTCACGCGAGCGACGACGAAGCTCTTGAGATAGGGACTGGTCAGCCCCTTGGCTTTGAGGGCCTCGACTTGTTTGACGATGAGATCATCCAGCGCGAGGACGACCTTGGCCCGCTGCTGACGAATGGTCAACGCTCCCTGCATTGGTTCCTTCAGAAATTCGTCCACCCGTTTCAGCACCGGATGGTAGGCTCCGCCGCTGAATCGAGGCCGTTCTTCATAACAGAGGCCCAGCGTGATCAGCGCCGGTTCCTCGAACTCCAAGGCATAGGTGTCCTCCGTTGCTTGATCGAGTTGTGCCAGCTCCCGGTACATCCGAATCACCTCCAGGGCCTTTTCGCGTAGGTTGTGCGCTTTTTCCGTATTCAGCGCGAGAATTTGATAGGCCGCGGCAGCTTCCGGCACCACGATCGCGATGATGCTCTTCGCACCGAGCGTTCGCATGGCGGACAGACGATGGTGTCCATTCGGTGTCCAGTACTTCGCCGCATGATCGGGTTTTGCGATTCGCACGGTGATGATGGGGTCGAGAAAGCGGCCGATTTTGCCGATGACCGCCTCCAACTTTCTGACATGCATGTCAGAGATATTGCGTTGATAGGGTGTCGGCTCGACCAGCTCGATCGGCAAGGCTGCCAGGACCAACCAATGTCCGCCGTAGGGTTCGCGATAGATCGAGAGGACTTTCCCGCTATCCTGTTCGATCGCCTGATGCAAATCGGCCAGGGCGCCTGGCGGCGCAGCCGCTTGGAGCTCCCCGGCGGCCAAGCCGGTTGAAACACCGGTCGGTTTCCGACGCCGTTTCGCCCCCTTGGGTAGAGGCGCTCGTTTAGATTTCTTTTCAGCCACCGCGATATGGTAGGACAGAGCCATGGAAAAGGAAAGTCCCAACGAACGGATTCTTCGCATCGGCCATCGCGGCGCTCAAGGGTATGCAGCGGAAAATACCCTGGCCTCCATCGAGCAAGCGATCGCGCTCCGATGTTCCTTCACGGAAGTGGATATCCAACGAACTTCCGACGATGAACTGGTCCTCCTGCATGACGAGCGGGTGGACCGCACGACGAACGGTCGTGGGCTGGTTTCCGAGCTGACTCTCTCAGATATTCGAAAGCTGGATGCCGGTGATGGTCAGCTGGTTCCAACGCTGGAGGACGCTCTCAAGGCCGCCAAGGGACGAATTGGACTGATTCTGGAACTGAAGACCAAGGGGTTAGCCCAGGATGTCTGTGCGATTGTCCGCGCCGGCGGCCTGGACCGCTCGGTGATCTATGCCTCGTTCCTGCATGATGAACTTCAGCATGTACGAAGAATTGATCCGCAGGCCGACACGTTGGTCCTCTTCAAGTGGTTTTCCAAGGCCCCTGTCGCGCAAGCCGTCAGGCTGCAAGCCACGCACGTGGGCCTCCGCTTCAATACTGTTACGAAACGTCGAGTGAAGGCCTTCCATAAGGTGGGGCTAACCCTGTTCGTCTATACCGTTAACAAACCTGCCGAGATCAACAGGATGAAACTCCTCGGCGTAGACGGTCTTATCTCGGATTTCCCGGATCGCATTTGATCAACACACAAGGAGGAGAGGATTCAGAAACAGGGCGGGCGACCTTGCACTACGGTGGGAGGTCGCCCGCGATTTGGCGCTTAGGACGCCGCAAGTATTCTGTTTATCTCTGTTGTCGCGGCCCTCATGACCCACACGATACTTCTGGTGATCTCAGGTTTCCAGTCGGGGGAGACCTTGTCAATCCCGGGTGCTTGTGTTCCTCTTGCTAACCAAGATTTCTCCGCTCACGAACGGCTTTCACCCTTGATAGGGCTCTGTGTGCCGATCCGGCACAGCCGGCAGAGAACCGGTTAGCATGACCGACAAGAAACCCACCCTTGCACCGGTGGGCCTGATGGGCCAGGTGGCGTCGTGTCGTCCATCTCCACCCTCCTCTCGCGATGAAGTCATCAAGAGACCTGGATGGCAGCCGCGCGGTCTACCCGATCTCTCGATCTTCGATTGATAGATGGGCCGCGAGTTTCTCCCTACGCCCATTAGGAGATCCTGTCAAGAGCCAAGTCGCGCTTCTGGGAACCGATGCATAAGGTATAGCTGATGCCAACCAGCGTGCTACGGCTGCTTCGGAACATCCTGGGCACAGCGGAAGCCCACATTCGGATCCTGCTCGGTCGGATCACTCTTCGTGCGAAACGACGACCGTAGCCGATACGGGGTATTGAGATACGATCCACCCCGCTGAACCTTTACCGTCCCCTCTCCGGGACCACGTGGATTAATGGCGGGGCCGTTGAGAAAGCTGGAATAAAAGTCCTCGGCATACCAGTCCATCACCCATTCGTAGAGATTCCCCGCCAGATCCTGCACGCCGTACGGACTTTGTCCCATGTGGTGATCGCCGATGACGGACACAGTCTCCGCGCCGCCTTCCTTTAATCCATAGACCGCATGCACAGGAGTCGGCGGGTCATTGCCCCACGGATAGACCCGTTCGTCAGTTCCACGCGCGGCCTTTTCCCATTCGGCTTCTGTCGGAAGCCGCTTGCCCACCCAGAGGCAGTACCCCATCGCATCCATCCAGTTCACCCAGCGGACAGGATGTTCGGCATGGATCTGAGGCGTCTCCTTGTCCGCGAATCCCCACGGTGGTTCGCTCTGGATGGCCTCGACGTACTTGGCGAATCGCCCGTTCGTCACTTCGAACTTGTCCATGTAGAACGCATTGAGATACACACGGTGCACAGGGGCTTCATCTTCATCTCCCTTATCGCTTCCCATCACAAACTCACCGGCCGGCACCAGCACCATCGGCGCACCATCTTTGCCCATGACTTCCGGAGAGGCCGAGGTCAGCACAGTCAGCTGATACGCAGCACTACCATTGGTCGGCGACTTGCTCTTCTCCCCAATCTTGTGATCGCCGTTGGAACCAGGTGGTTTCGTCGGCACCGGAGGAGGATCGGTTCTTGGGGATGCTGGTGGAACGGACTCGGGCTTAACTATCCGGTTTTCGGTCGCCGCCGCAGACCCTGGCTGTAGAGAGAGGGTCACGACACCGACAATACATGCGGCAAAAATTCGTCGGACATCCATACCTTGGCCTCGCCCGATAATAAGGTACCGAAAACGTATGGCCAAATCCAGCCCAACTCGACCCAACCCCTCTGGGGCTCGACGACGGCAGTCCGTCGAACATGACGGCGGGTGATCGCGCCTAGAGTTGCACTTGCCGGTCGTCCGGTGTAGCGTAGGCGTCAGGATGTCCGTTTCGATTTTTTCCTCCATCCATAAGTATCTTCCTCTTGTCGCCGGTGCTCTTCTTGCCGCTCTGGTCATGGGCTTTACCGGCTGTGGCGGTCCCTGGCGAGATACCTATCTCAAGGAGGGGGTCGGGCGACTGACACAGGAAGATATTCGGGAGCGACTGGGTCCCCCACATACGGCGAAGACCCCGGCTCTCGGGGGGGACAGTCTCTGGACCTATCGGTTCGCGATTGGAGAACAGGAGCTCAACCGGTGGAACACCTCTGTCATCGCCGACGCTTCCAACTCTGTCACCAGCTTGATGGGCAAGGGAGGAGAGGGTCCCAAACGCACGTTGTACTGCTATCGGTACACATTGACGTTTTCCGAAGACAAGACCCTAAAGAGCTGGAAACGTGAGGAATGCGTTCCGGGTACCCGCGAAACACTGACCGTCAACTAGAGGATGATGGTGTCCCAAATCGAGTGGTTTGGAATCGACAGCTCCGTCGCGTTGGACGGATTGAAATCCCTGATCCTATTGCTGACGTTGATCGTCGTCAGGTCGTTGATCGTGCGTTGGATCGCTCACAATCCGACGCTCTCGATGGAATCGAAGCGTCGCTGGGTCGTCACCACCCGGAACTCGGTCGTCCTCGCATTTCTCATCGGACTCATGATCATCTGGGCTCACGAACTACAAGCCTTTGCCGTTTCGCTCGTCGCATTGGCGGCGGCGTTCGTTTTGGCGACGAAAGAGCTCCTCCTCTGTTGGAGCGGCGCGGCGCTTCGAGTGGGCGGCAAAGTCTATGCCGTCGGTGATCGAATTCAAATCGCGGGCCATCGCGGAATCGTGCTGGATCACGATGTTTTTGCGACAAAGCTATTGGAGATCGGTCCCGGTCAATCCGCACATCTCTACACCGGCCGTGTGACGGTGTTTCCCAACAGTCTGTTGTTCACGAACCCATTGATCAAAGAAAACCCTGAGCAGGAATACGGACTCTACACGGTAGTCGTACCCATCAAACACGACGGAGATTGGCAACGAGAAGAGCGGATTCTGCTGGAGGCGGCAAAAATCGAATGCACGCCGTTCATGGATGAAGCGGTGCGGCAGATGAAACTGCTGGAGAAGACCAATTTGCTGGAAGCGCCTTCTCCGGAACCGCGCATCACGATCCAACTACCCGAATCCGGAAAGATCCATCTCGTGCTCCGATTCCCAGCCCCGGATCGAGGACGCTCCCGTATCGAGCAAGCAATCTTGCGTCGTTATCTCATCGGAACGACCACCGTCAACTGACCAGCACATAGCGTTTCAGCCCGACGAAGGCAGAGGGCTTCCCCCGTTGCCGAAGGAAGCCCTCTGATGACCTTATGCGTCAAATTCACGCTTACTTCGGAAATGTCTTTGGCGCCGTGATGTGTTGCCACCCTTCGCCGTTGAGCGTATGGAGAAACTCAACCAGGTCATGCTGTTCTTGTTCCGTCAGCTCCAGCGGAATAATGAGATTGTCCTGGTGGGGATTCTTGACACCACCTTTGTTGTAGAAATTGACGACTTGTTCAAGAGTCTTGAAGCGCCCGTCGTGCATGTACGGACCGCTTCGAGCGATCTCCCGTAGGGTCGGGGTCTTAAAGGCACCAAGTTCCTCAGGATTCTGAGTGACCATGTAACGGCCAAGATCTACTTTATTGTCGTCCCAGCCGATGCCGAGGTTGTGAAACTTTTCGTCGGTGAAATTGAACCCGGAGTGGCACTTGGTGCAACGTGCCTTATCACGGAACAGGATGAGGCCCCTCTGAGCTGCTTCTGGAATGGCCCCTGTTTCCCCTCCCTGATCGAACCGGTCCGCCGGGCTATTGCCGGACAGAACGGTGCGCTGGAAGCTGGCAACGGCCATGCCCACCCTCTCCGTCGTGATGTTGTCATCGCCGAAGACTTGCTTGAAGAGCTTCCGGTAGCCTGGGATTTTCATCAGCTTCGCATTCATCACCTCGTGGTTGGCAAAGCCGTGCTCGATCGGATTGATAAACGGCCCAACGGACTGATCTTCCAACGTCGCCGCTCGGCCGTCCCAAAATTGTGCGGTGCTGAACAGCCGGTTGAAGGACACTGGAGCGCTGCGACCGCCCTTCTGGCCTCGGATCCCAGTGGCAACCGGCTTGCCGTCCGTGAATGCGAATTTTGCGATATGACAATTCGCGCAGGCGATGGTGTTGTCCTGTGACAACCGCTTGTCAAAAAACAGCAACCGGCCTAACTCGACCTTCTCCTTCGTCAAAGGATTATCGGCTGGAATAACCGCAGCCGTCTCTTCGAGGCCGAAAGGAATCTTAAGCTTGTACTCCTCCGCTCGTGCTTGGCCGAAAGAGACTCCCAACAGCAGTCCCAACGCCATACACGTACGCACGGATATCGAATTCGTCAGCTTCTGCCTCTTCATCTTCATCTCCTCCCTCTGCAGGCTAGAACTGTGACCTCTGACACCCTCTGCGAACTCGCCGCATCATCGTTCATTACCTCTGGATCCTTCTCAAGCGGATCGACCCTGGGCCGAAACCACCATCTCTCTCAGACTATTCCAGCTGGCTGCCGAGCATCCACCCGGTCCAGCCCACGCTGAGGTTTGTCATATCATGACTCATGCTATGGACTCAATTGTCGGGACCGGCATCACGGCCTGATCCGCGAGACGTACAAGGATATCGAGGTCCTCCAGACCCCATGCTCTCGATGACATCCTCGGTTATCTGCTCGCTTCAAGCTCCAGCATTTTCGCACTCCCCTCCTAGGCCGACACATCGCTCAAGGCAATGCCTAACGCGTCAGCAACGCCTTTGCCGTAAGTTGGATCGGCTTTCAGACAGTTGCGGATGTGCCGAATTTGGATTTCCCGCGACGCTGGGCCGATGGAACGTGCCGTGTTTTCGAACAACAGTTTCTGTTGAGCCGTTGTCATTAAACGAAACAGCGCACCAGGCTGCGAATAATAGTCCTGGTCCTCTCGGTGGTTCCAATGGTCGGCGGCGCCTTCGAGCGACAGCGGCGGCTCGCGGAAATCCGGTTGCTCCTTCCACTCACCGGGGCTGTTCGGCTCATAGCCGAGAGTGCTTCCGTGGTTGCCGTCTACTCGCATGGCACCGTCGCGGTGGTAGCTGTGCGCCGGGCAGCGCGGAGCGTTCACCGGGATGAGATGGTGATTGACACCGAGGCGATAGCGCTGCGCGTCGCCATAGCTGAACAGGCGTCCCTGCAGCATCTTGTCTGGTGAGAAGCCGATGCCAGGCACGACATTCGCCGGGTTGAACGCAGACTGTTCGACCTCGGCGAAGAAGTTCTCGGGGTTGCGATTGAGTTCCATTATACCCACCTCGATCAATGGATAGTCCTTGTGCGGCCAGATCTTGGTGAGGTCGAACGGGTTATAACGGACCTTCGCCGCATCCTTTTCCGGCATGATCTGCACGTAGAGTATCCACTTGGGAAAACCACCTTTCTCAATGCTCTCGTAGAGGTCGCGCTGGTGGCTCTCGCGATCCTTGCCGATCACCGCCTCGGCTTCAGCATCGGTCAGGTTACTGATGCCTTGCTGGCACTTGAAGTGGAACTTGACCCAGTGGCGCTCGCGCTTCGCGTTGATGAAGCTAAATGTGTGACTGCCGAACCCGTGCATGTGGCGGTAACTCGCCGGGATGCCACGGTCGCTCATGACGATCGTAATCTGATGCAGTGCCTCAGGCAGCGAAGTCCAGAAGTCCCAGTTGTTCTTCGCGCTGCGCAAATTAGTGCGCGGGTCGCGCTTGACCGCGTGATTGAGGTCAGGGAATTTGAGTGGGTCACGCAGGAAAAACACCGGCGTGTTGTTGCCGACCAAATCCCAATTGCCTTCCTCGGTGTAGAACTTCACGGCGAAGCCGCGAATGTCACGCTCGGCGTCGGCGGCGCCGCGTTCACCCGCTACCGTGGTGAACCGAGCGAATAGCTCGGTCTTCTTGCCGACCTGACTGAAGATCTTCGCGCTGGTGTATTTCGTGATATCGTGCGTGACGGTGAATGTGCCATAGGCGCCGCTGCCCTTCGCATGCATGCGACGTTCCGGAATCACCTCGCGGTCGAAATGCGCCAGCTTCTCCAGGAACCAGACATCTTGCAACAATTGCGGGCCACGAGGCCCGGCGGTCATCACGTTTTGATTGTCGGGGACCGGGCAACCGGCGTTCGTGGTCAGCTTTTTCTCATCATTCATGAGGTCTCCTCCCTTTTCAGATATGGATCACTGTGTGCATAATTACGGTACGTTCTTTCGGACAGGCTTGTTCATCAAGTGACACACTCCCACCCGAAGATCAAGGCTCGTGTTTTCGATTCAATTGCCAGGCAATGCCGAAACTCCAGAACCAGCGCCTGATCGTGCTAAAACTGGAAGGTCCAGTGTCTGACCATCGAATCGGTCTCGCCTGGCGACCTGAGTTCACCAGGCCTCAAGTTATCGACATAATTCGAGGCGCCGTACATGGATGATAGGATGGGATTTCAAGGTGACGACGGAGTGACGTACACAACTCAACACATCCCAGCCGCTTGTTGCCTTGGACGGCTTTTGTTAGGATGCCCCGACTCTATGGGAACGTACCTGGAATGAAAATCGCGACGTTCAACGTCAATTCATTGCGCAAACGGTTGCCGATCGTGCTTGAGTGGCTCGATCGGCATCAGCCTGATGTGCTATGCCTCCAGGAAACCAAGGTCCAGGACAGCGAGTTTCCGCTGCTCGCGCTGGCACCCAGCGGGTATGAGACGACGTTTCGAGGAATGAAATCCTATAACGGAGTGGCGATTCTCAGCCGGAAGAAGCCGGAAGCAGTTGTCTACGGATTCGACGATGGAGGAGACCCCGAAGACTCTCGCTTGCTGAAAGTCCTCATCGACGGAATTCCCATTATCAATACTTACGTGCCACAGGGGTTCGAAATCGATTCGCCGAAATATGCCTACAAATTGGCGTGGTACGAACGACTGCGGAATTACTTCAGCGCACACCTTTCACCGCAAGCCCCGGCTATCTGGTGCGGAGATATGAACGTCGCTCCACGCCCTATGGACGTCCACAGTCCGGAGAAACATCTAAACCATGTCTGCTATCATGAGGCCGCCCGCAAAGCCTATGAACAGACGGTTGCCTGGGGGTTTCAGGATGTCTTTGTGAAGCTGTACCCCACACGTCAACAATATACATTCTGGGATTACCGTGCGCCAAGCTCACTGGAAGCGAACAAAGGGTGGCGCATCGATCACATGATGGCGACGGCACCACTGGCAGAAAAGTGTGTAAAGGCGGATGTGGACGTCGAGCCGCGGCGAGCGAAAGAGCCTTCAGACCATACGTTCTTGTGGGCTCAGTTTTCGATCTGACTGCGCACGCGACGCCCAATCCGACAGCGCAATAAATTCCACGACCTCCGGTCTGTTCAAAGTCCGTCTCCTAAGCAGCCTTAGCCCGCATCTGATTGTTGCGATTCAGCTGAATCAAGGGATCAATGATCAGACCGCAATTGAGACAACGGAGAATGATCGTACTGGATGACACCGAGGGTTGGCGCTCGCGTATCATCAACCCTTTGCATTTGACACAGGTCATGTGGCTCTCCTCCTTGCCGATATTGACTACGGACAGTATTTAACATTCCAAGATTAACGACATGTTAACTGTTAGTTAGAAACCTCTAACCCCACCTTATTATGACTTATGTGGCCGACAGTGGCTTTCGTCTGCTTCCGCGAACTTCGGCATAAGATCTCTCCTCACCTCGATCCGAAGGGAATCGCAGACGAGTCGCGATTCGCGATCAAACAGAGTTCACCGTGAAGCTGATGACCGACGAGGTGGTAAACGTGGCTATCGTGGGAGCCGGCGCGGCGGGCTTGACCGGTGCGATCGTTGCGGCGGAAACACTCGCAAATGACGGAAAGCGTGGACCTGTGCTCTTGCTGGACGGGGCCAAGCGGATAGGGACCAAAATTCTGGTCTCGGGCGGTGGGCGTTGCAATGTCACGCACGAGGTTGTCACTCCAAGAGATTTCTTCGGCAATCAAAACATTATCCGAAATATTCTTGCGGCGTTTTCTGTTGACCGGACAGTCGCGTGGTTTGCTTCACTCGGCGTTATCCTAAAGCGCGAACCGACGGGAAAGCTGTTTCCCACTACCGATGACGCGCGGACCGTCCTCACCGCATTGGTTGCTCGCGCTCGGCATGCGGGTGTCATCATCCGTCCTGGCCATCGCGTGACCGGGATCTCCACATCAAGCACGGGATTTCTGCTGCAGCACAGTCACGGCCGGACACAGGCATCCCGAGTCGTGCTCGCCACAGGCGGCCAGTCGTTGCCAAGGACCGGCAGTGATGGATTCGGATATCAACTGGCTCGTGGCCTCGGCCATCGCGTGACAGCGACGGTGCCGGCTCTCGTCCCTTTGGTACTCGATCGTTCCATGTTTCATGCAACGCTCTCAGGTCTATCCCATGACGTGGAGCTGACCACGGTGGTGGATGGGCGAGCAGTCGATAGACGGACCGGAAGCCTACTCTGGACCCATTTCGGGATCAGCGGCCCCGTGGTCATGGACGCTGGCCGCTTCTGGACCTTGGCGACGAATCGGGATGCGCCGGTTGATCTGTACGGCAACTTTGTCCCAGGCAGGACATCGGACGAATTGAAGCGGTGGTTTGCGACCCAAACGGCTCAGCATCCCAGACGTTCACTGACACGAACATTGTCGATCCTGGTCCCGGATCGTCTTGCCGACTCTCTCTGCCGCCATTGTTCATGCGACTCGCAGGCGACAATGGCTCAGGTCTCACGTCATGATCGAGAGAAGGTGCTGAGCACCCTGACGAGGTTCCGGTTTCCTATTGAGCGGGACCGCGGGTGGAACTTTGCCGAAGTCACGGCCGGCGGCGTGCCGTTGGAAGAACTCAACTATCGCACCATGGAGTCGAAGCTGGTTTCTGGACTCTATCTGATCGGGGAGATCCTCGATTGCGACGGCCGCATCGGAGGGTTCAATTTTCAGTGGGCCTGGACGACGGGCTGGCTGGCTGGTCAGTCAGCGGCGAGGAGTCTAGTGGCCGCGAAGGTTCCACTTCGCAGCGCATGATCGAGGGGGGCGTCCTCGTTCCACCTTCAACTCCGACTCCTGAGTCGAAGATCACCACACACCCGCTTCCGCTTCCGAGCAGGCTTTGGCCCGAGGCATGCCTCGATACGACATTTCTTGCTCCTTCGACTCATTGGCCGGCAACATCGTCACCTGGAGTTTTTCTGCTGCGAAGGCCTCATCGTCGGTGCGCAACACCCCTTCACGATTCAACATCTTGACCGCATTCGTGCGTGAGACGATCGGAGGGT
Source organism: Nitrospira sp. (assembly GCA_029194725.1). Taxonomy (GTDB): domain Bacteria; phylum Nitrospirota; class Nitrospiria; order Nitrospirales; family Nitrospiraceae; genus Nitrospira_D. The sequence continues at coordinate 80,419 of JARFXQ010000012.1, forward strand.
ACTGTCTGAACTGATCCGCCGAGACATAGGGGACCTGAATGGTGACGGGGCGCCGCTTGACGTAGATGAACTCGCGCAGATAATCGTCGATGGGAGTCTTTAGACTGACCACCACCGAGCTCGACGCAGGAAGGGCCGCGATCGAGACCACATACAAGGGCTTGACATCAGGCGGGGCCTCCTTGTTGCCCGTGGCGACCAAGGTTGGAGCGGTCAACAGCTGCGTCACCTGATTAATGGCGGGTGATCTCACACCAACCCGAAGATTCGTGATGTCGCGATCAGACACGTTTTCGAGCAACAGCTTAATGAGTACCCAGGCTTGCGGATCGGGCGCCGTCGCGCGACCACTCGAGACAGATTGCTCCTCACGGCGGATGCTGCAATCGGATACCAGATTGCGCCTTTCGAAGAAATACAGCGTATTCATTCCCTGTGGCTGAATTCCCCGTTCATACGTGTAGAAGGCCACGCCGACGTGAATCATGGTCGGCCTGAACCAAGCCACGACCGTCGGGAGCACAAATGGGACAAAGGCTGCAAACAGACCGATGAGAACCACCTTATTGAGAAAACTTTGCTTCCAAAACCAGTTCCACGATCGCTTCAGCAGATTCACAGAACCCTCGCTGACTCATCTCAACGCATGTTTATTCTAGAAAACACGGGGCTCAAACAGCAAGGCAAGGTCCCGAGGAAGTCACAGAGCTATTTTTCTGCATCTTGACCGTGGCCATTCCTCGTCGCCATGCTGCAAATAACTCGACTCAAGAGGAACAATGCCGGAGAAGAGAGAGGAAGAAGCTCGCGAGACGGCTCGGCGGATCGCCATCCGCTGGAAAGTTATGCAAGCGCTCGGTGCCGTCCTCATCGCGATGGGTCTTTTCGTTGATTGGCCGCCTCCTCAGGAAGCCAGCCTGCCTGACACCTCGTCGTTTCTGATCATCCTGGGTGGGCTTCTCGGAGCTGCGGGACTCCTTGCTGCTATCCAGAAGGACTAGCCACGGTGAATCAGAACTGACAGCCTGCCAGGATCACATCGTGAGGACCGCTGCCCCTTGAAAGGTCCCGGCTTTCAATTCTTGTAATGCACGGTTCGCTTGTTCAAGGGGAAAACGGACCGTATGTGGTTTGATTGGAATAGCTGCTGCGTCGCGCAACAAATCGACTCCGTCCTGCCTCGTATTGGCTGTCACACTGCGAATCACCCTCTCTCCAAACACATCACGATCGTAGTCCAGCGAAGGAATCGGTGACATGTGGATGCCGGCCAATGCCAATGTCCCGCCTCGGTCGAGCGCTCTCAAGGCCGGAGGCACAAGTTCACCGGCCGGTGCAAAGATGATCGATCCATGCAGCTTATCCGGCGGCATCTCCGTCGCCCCGCCGACCCAAACTGCCCCCAGTTGTCTTGCCAATTCCTGATGCTCTCGTTTGAGTGAACTCACATAAACCTGGCAACCCCAGTGACGCGCGATCTGGATGGCGATGTGTGCCGATGCGCCGAATCCATAGAGTCCGAGACGCTGGCCAGGCTTAATGCCGCTGAGCCGTAATGCTCGATAGCCGATGATGCCGGCACATAACAGGGGAGCGGCCTCTTCGTCAGAAAAGATCGGTGGGATTGGGTAGGCGAATCGCGCGGGCACGACCGCATATTCAGCATACCCTCCATCGACCTGGTAACCGGTGAACTTCGCTTGTTGACAGAGATTTTCTCGCCCACTTGTACAAAACTCACAATGCCCACAGGTCCCCTGGAGCCAAGCGATCCCGACACGATCTCCTTCCTTGATCTCTGATGCCTTGGAGCCGACTTGCGTCACAGTGCCGACTGCTTGATGGCCTGGAATTAATGGGGAGGGAATATCGGGTAGTTCTCCTTCCACCACATGGAGATCCGTGCGACAGACGCCGCAAACATGAATCTTGACGAGGACCTGACCTGCCTGTGGGACAGGTATCGGCCGGTCGTGAAGTCGTAGCGGACCAGTGGAAACGTCATTGGTATGGTCGAGAACCATGGCTTTCATAGTCACTCAGGTGATGAATGTCGGGTCGGAAGATTCTGCTGTCGTAATCCCTCACGGATTTTTCGCCTTGATGCATTCGATGTCCAGGCGGATCTGGACGTCGTCTCCGACGACTAACCCGCCATTATCCAGCGTCTTGTTCCAAATCATCCCGAAATCCTTGCGATTCAATGTTCCCTCGGCGGTGAATCCGGCCCTGGTATTCCCCCAGGGATCCTTGGTGACGCCATTGAACGTGCCCATGAGCGTGACATCTTTGGTCACGCCGCGCAAAGTCAGGTTGCCGAGAACTTTATAGGTATCTCCCTCTTTCTGGTAGGTTTTCATCCTGTAAGTGATCGTCGGAAACTGTTTGACGTCCAAGAAGTCGGCAGTGCGCAGATGGGCGTCTCGTTTTTCATGGTTCGTGTTGATCGACTCGGCATTGATCGTGGCTTCGATTGCCTTGAAGGTTTTCGCGTCAGCGTCCAGATCAACAAATCCACGATAGGACAGGAAGCGCCCCGACGTTTTGGACACCACCATGTGAGCCACTCGAAACTCGATGATCGAATGATCAGGGTCGATGTCCCAACGAGCCGTTTCCGCCCCGGCGACCAGCGGGAAGAATCCCACCAGAAGCCCCGCCATGACGATTCCCCGCAACCAGTCGGACCAGATTTTCATACCATCCCCTTTCGGCATCTCCCTGCCAGCCTATATGAACCGATACTTAGCCTCATCATCACGATGAGTCCCGCCATCCTACCCATCGTCAGGAAGCCCGTGCAACCCGTTTGTTTCGCCGAAACACGGGTGTCAACTGATGGAGGTGGTATAGAATAGGTTCATGCAAGCACTCGTCAAGACCATTGCTGGACCTGGTTTAACCCTCACCGATTGGGCGGACCCGACCCCGGGGCCACATGACGCTGTGGTGAAGGTCGCCGCGACCTCTTTATGTGGAACCGACGTCCATATCTATCGGTGGGACGAATGGGCACAACGACGGATTCGCCCGCCACGAATCATCGGCCATGAATTGTGCGGCCACGTCGTGGATATTGGTCGTGAGGTGTCTCTGGTCAAGGTCGGTGACTATGTCGCCGCCGAATCACACCTGACCTGTGGAGCCTGCTTTCAGTGCCGCACCGGACAGGCGCACGTGTGCAAGAATTATAAGATACTTGGGATCGATCGGGATGGGTCGTACGCTCAGTATGTCGCGCTGCCCGAAGGGGTCTTGTGGCACACGGCTCCGGAAATTCCTCAGGAGTTGGCCTGTGTCCAGGAGCCGCTTGGCAACGCCGTTGACGCCGCTCTCGCTGAGGATCTCACCGGACATACAGTATTAATCACGGGCTGTGGCCCGACCGGTCTATTTGCCGCCGCTGTCGCACGCACCGCCGGGGCTGCGACCATTATCGCGTCCGATGTCAGTGACTATCGGCTTGGCCTGGCGAAGCAGGTTGGAGCGGATCACGTCCTCAACGTGAGAGCCGAGTCCCCGGAGCAAGTGGCGGCAGCCATCCTCGAGATGACCGGTGGTGAGGGAGTTGATGCTGCGCTGGAAATGTCGGGAGACCCTACGGCCATGCATCAAGCCTTTCGCGCGGTGAAGAACGGCGGACGAGTAACCCTGTTCGGTATCCCGACCGGTCCCGTTTGCTTTGATCTGCCGAACGAAGTTATTTTTAAGGGCATCCGTGTCTATGGGATCACCGGGCGGCGCTTGTTCGGAACCTGGTACCGGTTGGCTGGTCTCTTCAAAGCAGGTCTCGATATTCGACCGGTGATCACACATTCATTCCCGCTGCGCGAGTTTGCGACCGGCTTTGAGTTGATTCAGTCAGGGCAGTGCGGCAAAGTTGTCTTGATTCCATAGTAGGGCTGATGTACGAGGACTGAGAGAACAGAGGGATTGCCCTCGCTCAGCCCTCAGTCCTGTTCCAACCATGGCCTACTCGTCCTTCAAAAAAACCCTTGAAGCTCAGCTCGCCGACATCAGATGTCACGGTCTGTACAAGGCCGAACGCCAATTGTTGAGCCCGCAGGGCTCCGACATCCGAGTTGCGCAAGGCCAGGTTCTCAATCTTTGCGCAAACAATTATCTAGGGCTGGCGAATCACCCGGATATCGTGCAGGCTGCCACGAAGGGATTGGAAACGCATGGATATGGCATGGCCTCCGTGCGGTTTATATGCGGTACACAGGATCTGCATAAACAACTCGAGCAGGCGGTCAGCGAGTTTCTCGGCACCGAGGATACAATCCTCTACAGTTCCTGTTTCGACGCGAACGGGGGACTGTTCGAAGTGTTGTTGGATGAGCATGATGCCGTCATCAGCGACGCCTTGAACCATGCCAGCCTCATCGACGGCATCAGACTCTGCAAGGCCAAGCGATTCCGATATGCCCATTCCGACATGGCAGATCTCGAAGCACAGCTCCAGGCAGCAGGCGGATGCCGGCTGCGCCTGATTGCAACCGATGGGGTGTTCTCGATGGATGGCGATCCGGCCAAACTGGATCGGATCGTCGAGCTGGCGGAACGGTATGATGCAGCGGTGGTGGTTGATGACAGCCACGCGACAGGAGTGCTGGGTCCTCAGGGCAGGGGGATACCGGCTCATTTCGGGGTGGCTGACCGAATCGAAATTGTAACGAGCACGCTGGGAAAGACGCTCGGTGGTGCAACCGGCGGGTTTACATCCGGCAAGGCCGAGGTGATCGAGATGCTGCGTCAACGATCGCGGCCCTACCTGTTCTCCAACTCACTTCCTCCCCCCATTGCGGCCGGTGCGTTGCGTGCCATCGACTTGGTGAAACAGGGCGATCATCTCAGGAAGCAGCTTCGGGACAATGCCGTCTTCTTCCGGGCTGAGTTGACCAGGCTTGGTTTCCGGCTTATCCCGGGCGAACATCCTATCATTCCCGTGATGTTGGGTGATGCTGTCCTTGCGACCTCGATGGCTGAGGCATTACTGAAAGAAGGAGTTTACGTCGTCGGCTTTAGCTATCCGGTGGTGCCACAAGGGCAGGCAAGGATCCGGACTCAAATGTCGGCGGCCCATACAACGGCTCAGCTGCAGCAAGCCGTGGCAGCCTTCGCAAAGGTAGGCCGGGCTCTCGGGGTGATCCGATAGTTGGCCTCAAGGTGCCCCTCAGAATTGACATTTTCCAGCCGGCTCAGTATTCTCTACCACTTTATCATGTAGAGGAGTAGGGGTATGAAAGTCATTCTTCAAGAAACCCTGGAAGGGGTGGGGCATCTCGGCGATCTCATCAACGTCGCCGATGGGTTTGCGAGGAACTATCTGTTGCCACGTCGCAAGGCCGTCGAAGCCGATGGTCGTAGTATCAAAGCCTTCGAACATGCCAAACGAGTGGCGGCCGAGAAGGCCAAGAAGGAAAAGTTGGAAATTGAATCCTATGCCAAGAAGGTCTCGGCTATCACAGTGACAATTGAAGCGCAGGTCGGGAAAGACGATAAGATGTTCGGCTCCGTCACCGCCAAAGACATCGCGGAAGGGTTGGCCGAGCAAGGTGTTACGGTGGATCGGCGAAAGATCCAACTGGCACAACCGATCAAGGAACTCGGTTCGGTGGCTGTCCCCATCAAGATGCCCAGGGATGTGGCGGCGACCGTGACCGTCCGTGTGGTGAAGAAGCAAGAGACTGAAGAGCCTTCAGCGTAGTATTTGGAGCATGGAGAAGATGAGTAGCGACGCAATCGGTTCATGGGAGGCCCTGAGAACGACAGATCCCGAAGTCTTTGCCGCGATTGAGGCGGAAGAGGTGCGTCAACGTGAGAAGCTGCTCTTGATCGCCTCAGAAAATTTCGCCAGCCCGGCGGTCTTGGCGGCGCAAGGCTCCTTGCTCACCAATAAGTACGCGGAGGGCTATCCCGGCAAGCGATACTACGGCGGATGTCAGCATGCCGACGCCGTGGAAGATTTGGCGATTCAGCGGTGCAAAGAAATCTTCGGCGCCGAGCATGTAAACGTTCAGCCGCATTCTGGTTCACAAGCCAACATGGCGGCCTATCTGTCGGTCCTGAAGGCAGGCGACACCATTCTCGGAATGGATCTCGCCCAGGGCGGTCACCTTACGCATGGGAGTAAAGTCAATTTCTCCGGTCTCCTCTTCCGTGTTTTCTCATATGGTGTCGATCGACGGACCGAAACCATCGACTACGATGCCGTCCAGAAGGTCGCAGAGGAATGTCGTCCCCGGATGATCGTGGTCGGAGCCAGTGCCTATGCCCGCGTGCTGGATTTTCCTCGTTTTCAGCAGATCGCCAAGTCAGTGGAGGCCTATCTGTTGGTCGACATCGCGCATATTGCCGGTCTCATCGCTGCCGGGCTTCATCCGAATCCCGTTCCCTATGCTGACTTCGTCACGACGACGACTCATAAGACGCTCCGCGGTCCGCGTGGGGGCGTCACGATGTGTAAAGCCGAGTATGCGAAGGCCGTCGACAAACTCGTATTTCCTGGGCTACAGGGCGGTCCGTTGATGCATGTGATCGCGGCCAAGGCGGTCGCCTTCAAAGAGGCTTTGTCTCCGGGATTCAAACGTTATCAGCAGCAAGTCCTGACCAATGCGAAGGCATTGGCACAAGGGTTCGTCGATCGCGGCTATAAGATCGTCTCAGGCGGCACCGATACGCACCTGATGCTCCTGAACCTCGCGAACAAGGGGATCACCGGGAAAGAGGCGGATGCCGCGCTGGATACCGCCGGTATTATCGTCAATAAGAACGCCGTCCCGTACGATGAAAAACCCCCGGCGGTGGCCAGCGGGATACGTCTGGGGTCGCCCATCGTTTCCACGCGCGGCATGAGAGAGCCGGAGATGAAACAGATCGTCGAATTAGTCGATCGTGTCCTCCAACACCGACAAGAGCCGGCTGTGTTGGAAGAGGTTCGCGGACAAGCCAAAGCGTTGTGCGCTCGGTTTCCTATCATTCACCCCTACTAGTCAGCCGATCGTAAGAGAGCAGGGTCGTCGTCGGTGAAATGTCCCTTCTGCGATGAAGTTGAGGACAAGGTCGTCGATTCTCGTATGGCCAAGGAAGGCGAGGTCATTCGTCGCCGCCGGGAGTGCCTCGGTTGCAAACGCCGCTACACCACCTACGAGCGGGTCGAAGAAATTCTTCCCGTTGTCGTGAAGAAGGACGGTCGCCGCGAGTCGTTTGACCGCAGCAAGATTCTCGCCGGTCTCAAAAAAGCCTGTGAAAAGCGACCGATCAGTATCGGCACGATCGAAGCCGTCACCGACCGGATAGAAAAACGGATTCAGGAGATGGGCGAGACGGAAATTGAAAGCCGGGTCGTCGGAGAAGAAGTCATGAAGGAGTTGGATCAACTGGACCAGGTCGCCTATGTGAGATTTGCATCTGTGTACCGAGAATTTAAGGACATCGAGCAGTTCATGGACGAATTAAGAACGCTCGCTCAGCAACGTCGCGAACGTTGAGACAGAGCTTCGGCCTCCATCGTTTCTCTTTCCAGCTCTCGGGAATCCCGTCCGATCGGTCATTTGTTCGGTGGTTGACCCCGGTGAGCTGTAGCAGGCGTGGAATCCATGACTAAGACGGTTCCCCAGCAACGTGCCAAGCGGAACACTCCGACCTCCGGAGCGACGAGCGTCGCCATTATCGGGGCCGGTCGCGGCGGCACTGCGCTCATGGAGATTTTTGCCGTTGATCCACTGGTGCAAATCGTCGGTGTTGCCGAACGTGATCCGGAAGCGCCGGGATTAGGCTTGGCCAAACAACTCAGCATCCCTGTTACGCACGACTATAGACGGTTGCTGGCGATGGAACCTGTCGATCTGATCATCGACGTGTCGGGTGATGCTGAGGTCCGGCAGTTTCTCCAAGATTTTCATCGTATGGGTGTCACCATCATCGGCGGTGCCAGCGCGAAATTCATGTGGGAACTCATCGAGGCCCGCATTCGCGCGACTGGGGAGATTGAAAAGACCCTGAACAAGTACCAATCGCTCTATCGATTGTACGTCAAAGAAACCGGAGCTGCAGTGACGGAAGAGCGGACCAGAATCGCTTGCGAGATCCACGACGGACTCGTGCAGAGCTTAGCGGGGGTGAACTTCAAGCTGGATCTTTGCCAACAACTCATTCGAAAGAACCCGCGAGCGAGTTTGGCGACCCTCAAGGAGAGTAAGGCCCAACTGAAGCTGGCCATACAGGAAGCCCGCCAAGTCATCTTCAATCTGCGCCCCTTGCACTACGACAAGATGGAATTGATTCCAGCCCTCACGAATTATTTCAAGTCGTATCAGACCCAGACCCACATCGCCACGAAGTTTTCCGTCACGGGGGATGAGCAGATACTTTTCCCACGGACGAAGATCTTTTTGTTTCGCATCATTCAGGAAGCCTTGAGCAATGTTGAAAAGCATGCCAAAGCCGACCGAGTCTCAATCAAGTTGGACATCGAGATGGAGCTGTTGCGCGTGACGATTTCAGACAATGGGATCGGCTTCGATCTGGAAACCGTTCTACGTGACCCCGAAAAGTGGGATCATTTCGGCATCAAGGGGATCTTGGAACGAGCTCGCTTGGTGGGCGGCGAAGCGCGTGTCCAATCCAAACCGGGTAAAGGCACGAAAATCATCGTCGAGGTGCCGTTGGGTCACAAGGAGGAGAGAGGGAATGGAGAAAATTAAGGTTCTGATCGCCGATGACCATCGGGTGGTTCGGGAAGGCTTGGCCGCCATTCTCAAGACCAAGGAAGACATTCAGGTCATCGGCGAAGCGCAAGACGGGACAGAAGCGGTGGAGAAAGCGCGTACGCTGCTCCCGGATGTGATTCTCATGGATGTCAGCATGCCGCGGATGGGCGGTGTTGAGGCGACGAGACAGATCAAACGCGAGTTTCCGCACATCGGCATCGTCGCCTTGACCATGTATGAAGAACAACAATACATCTTCGATCTTGTCCGTGCGGGAGCGACCGGGTATCTTTTGAAAGACTCTGAATCGTCTCAGATCGTTGCGGCCATTCGTGCCATCTATCGAGGCGAATCACTGATCCATCCGTCCGTGGCCAGTAAGATCTTGGCGGAATTCTCTTTGATGGCCCAAAAGAAAGGCAAGAAGTCGGCCTGGGCCGAGCATGATTTGACCGAGCGAGAAATTACGGTGTTACGATTGGTCGCCGACGGAAAAACCAACAAAGAGATCGCCAACAGCCTTGATTTGAGCGAAAAGACGGTGAAGAATCATGTCCGGAACATCTTCCACAAGCTGCAAGTCTACGATCGTACGCAAGCCGCCATCCTCGCCATCCGGAAGGGACTGATCGAGCTGGATCCAAAGCGATAGGAATTTCTGTCCGGCAGGGGGATTCGCATTCGAAGAGGTTCACGATAACGGTCGGCTCACGGTAACAGTATACTGCTTTATACTTATTTGATCCTGCGCCGTCACGATAATGTTCACTGGTAGGCTTGCCCCAGGCCCCAATTGGACGGACGTTTGACCTGTCGGCGTCCCCGCCCCGACGATCACCGAACCCAGCGCCATCACGGCATTCGGATCGGACTTGGTCGCAGAAATAGTCACGGTCCCGTTGGCAGCTGCCACACCCACCGTATAGTTTTCCGTATCAGGGGAAAACGCCGGAACCAAGGTGCCGGCGGACACGGTCAAGGCCGAGAGTTTGTTGTCGCTGGACGGCGCAGCTCGGTTCACAACGATGCGGTATGTGTCGGAATTGCCGTTCGGTGCGATGACGATGATCGACACTGGTGTGGCTGACCCCTGTGCACCCAGCTGAATGGTCGCCCGCCCTGTTGCTTGTCCCGGCCCAGGGTTGGTGATGGAGCCGGACAAGACGGCACTTGGATCGTCCTTGGTCGCGGAGACCGTCACGCTCGCGACATCCATACCTACATCCACCGTGTAATTCATGGTGCCTGGAGCAAAGGCGGGAACCAGGGTGCCGGGTGACACCGTCAAGGCTGATAGATCTGTATTACCCGATAACGCCGCTTTGTGGACCGTGATGGTATAGGTGCTCTGACTTCCGTTCGTCGACGTCACTATGATCGTGATATCTTTGCTCGATCCTGGCGCTCCGAGTGTCACCGTAAGACTTTGAGTCGCTGTTCCAGCGATCGTGACCGTCGCCGTGCTGTCTTGAGGGGTGGCCGTCACCGTAACAGCGCCGACCGCCGGTGACACATTGGCTCCATAAGTGACGGTGTTGCTCGAAAAAGCAGGCTGAAGCGTCCCAGGACTGATCGTCAAACTGGCGAGAGGCACATCTGGCCCCTGCAAGACCGACGCGGAATCACCGCAACCAAAGGAAAGCAAACCCATGATGGCAAGAATGATAAGGGCGAAATATTGTCCAATGATGGAGAACATGCGTCTCATGGTAATAGCGTTCATTTCTTGGCGATGTCTGGAACGATCGCTAGCTCTGGTCAACCCAAACGGTAGGTAGAGAGGCTACGAGAGGGTTCCGATCTCTGTAAGAGCTGAGCAGGGTCTTGGACTATATTCAATTCTTACTGATGAGGTCAAGACTTCTAATCGAGTTCTAATCGAGAGGTCGTGGACCGATGCGCGTACGACCAGGATACGTGCGGTGACAGGGTGTCCAGGGAGGAGCTACTTCTTCCTGGTCACCGATGGTTAGATGGAAAGTGGCATGGGGAACTGGAGAACTGTAGGCGGATTTTGTTTCACCCTAGGGCGCTTTGTTGACAGTGACGGTATAGAGGCTCTGACTTGCCATATCCTGTGCGATCACTGTAATCGTCACCACCTCTGTGGTCGGTCCAACCCCCAATGTGACCGTCACTTGACCGCCTGGGACACCCGGCGCCGCGATCACCGAACCCAAGGTGGACATCGTGGCCTGCGGATCAGCTTTAGTCGCAGAGATAACTACACTACTAACGCTGTTATCGACATCCACCGTGTAGCTTAGCTGGTCTGGGTTAAAGACAGGAGTCAAGCCCAGAGCCGCGGAGCCTGATGACACCGTCAAGTCCAACAGTTTGCTGTTGCTGGAGGCTGCTTGGTTCACGGTGATCGTGTAAGTCTCTTGGCTGCCGTTGGGAGCAGTCACGATAATCTCAATTGCGGTCGGTCCAGGAACCTCAAGGTCGATGTCACGAGCCTGGCCTGAGCTGGTTCCCTGTCCATTGATCATCATGCTCGCATTTGTATCCGAAAGTGTCGCGGTTACTGTGACGCTGGTGATCTCGGTTGCCACGTTCACCGTATAGCTCGTCGTGCTCGCATTAAAGGTGGGGGCCAAGATGCCCGGCGATACGGCCAGGCTCTCGAGCTTGTTATTCCCGCTGAGTGCGGCACGAGTGACGTTTATGGAGTAGGTTTTCGTGGTGCCGTTCTGCGCGGTTACCACTATAGCAATAAAGGTGGCTGAACCAGAGGTGGGCAACGGAGTGGGCTGGGTCTGTCCTGAGGTGGCAGGTTGTCCATTCACGGTCATGCTTGCCGTGGCATCTTGCAACGTCGGCGTCACTGTCATGTTGCTTGGGTTGCCCGGTAAAATGCTCGGCAAATTCACTGTGTAGCCTTCTGTGCCAGCGTTGAAGACTGGGGTTAACGTGCCCGGTGAAATGTTCAAGGCCGACAGAAAATTGTTTCCGTTGAGTGCGGCACGAATGACGGTCACTGTATATGTTTTTTTGGTGTTATTTTGCGCGGTCACTACGATGCTGATAGCGGTGTTCGCGCCAGGGGCGGGCAACGGAGTGGGCTGGGCCTGTCCTGAGGTGGCAGGTTGTCCATTCACGGTCATGCTTGCCGTGGCATCTTGCAACGTCGGCGTCACTGTCATGTTGCTTGGGTTGCCCGGTAAAATGCTCGGCAAATTCACTGTGTAGCCTTCTGTGCCAGCGTTGAAGACTGGGGTTAACGTGCCCGGTGAAATGTTCAAGGCCGACAGAAAATTGTTTCCGTTGAGTGCGGCACGAATGACGGTCACTGTATATGTTTTTTTGGTGTTATTTTGCGCGGTCACTACGATGCTGATAGCGGTGTTCGCGCCAGGGGCGGGCAACGGAGTGGGCTGGGCCTGTCCTGAGGTGGCAGGTTGTCCATTCACGGTCATGCTTGCCGTGGCATCTTGCAACGTCGGCGTCACTGTCATGTTGCTTGGGTTGCCCGGTAAAATACTTGGCAAATTCACCGTGTAGCCTTCGGTGCCGGCGTTGAAGGGCGGGTCTAACGTGCCTGGTGAAATCGCCAGGCTCTGCAAGAAGTTATTGCCTGATTCTCCGCGGTTTACAGTGACGTGGTAGGTTTTCTGACTGCCGTTCTGAGCGGTCACCACTATATCGATAGGGGTGCTTGAGCCCGTCCCACCTAACTGTATGGGTTGGCTCTCTTCACCCGAGTTCGTAGCCTGTCCATTCACCGTCACCGTCGCAGCAGAGTCTTGAAGAGTGGGCGTCACCGTGACGCTGTCGACATTGTTGGCAACATCGACCGTATAGTTCTGTGTGTTCGCGTTGAATCCGGGAGCCAGGGTGCCGGTCGACACGATCAGGCTCAGCAACGAATTATTTCCGGCTAAACTCGCTCTCTTGAGAAGCACGATATAGGTACGGGAATTGTTGCTTGATTCCGACACGACGATACTTACGGAAGTGGTCGACCCTTCGGGACCAAGGGTAATGGTGCTGCTCGTCGTGGCCTGACCATTGATCGTGATGGTATCGCCTGCTACGGCAGGTTGCGCCGTGAGCCTCACACTTGTAACCTCGCGGGTGAGATCGACGGTGTATTGAGTTGTCTCACTGGTAAAGGCCGGTTGGAGTGTTCCGGGGGTGACCGTCAGGCTGGCGAGCTCGGCCACTGGGTTCACGCTTGCCGAGCCCATACAGCCTGAGACGCTGAAGCTGATCGCGATGATAAGAGCAGCGGTTAACCGTTGTCCTGCCAACGTCAGAATACCCTTCATGGTCATGTTGCTCCACTTTTCGTAATGCATGGGCCTCTCGATCCCTGAAAAGGTCAGCCGACAGATTCGGATGGTATGAGAGGAGTCGAGATCGGTCCAGACCTACTTAGGTAAGGCGAAGTACGCTGAAGGTATCAGCCAATCTGCTGGTCGAGGCAAGAGGTGGGATCAGGAGCCATGAGGATGTGAATGGCACAAGAGGAATGGGGCGACCCTCCGACGGTCTTGCCCACATCGGCGGTGTTCTGAGACTACGGAAATCCCGGGGCTACGTTGTCAATGTGCACGTTCAGGGACGGACTTGGGAGAGACTCAAGGCCGGCTGCATTGGTCACAGTGCTGGTAACAGTAATATCGTATTCACCGCTAGGCAACGGATTCGTCGGTGTGAGGGTGTTGGTTCTCTCATCAAACCCTTCCTTGACTTTAACCCCGTCTATATAGAGGTTCGGCGTTTCTCCCGCCTCAGGCTGGGCCACTGTGAAGCTCGGTGTTAAGTCGTTGGTGATGTTGTCGGCATCCTGGCCAGGGTTGAATCCGGAATCACTCTCCGGCGTCAGATCCGGTGCGCTTGCCGGCGCCGGTGGTGCCGTTGGCGCCGCTCGGTTGACGTTGATGCTGTATGTCTTGGGACTACTATTCGGAGCAGTCACAGTAACCGACAGGGGTGTGCTGATCCCTGCTCCATTCAGCGGAATAGTGGCCTGGCCTGTTGCGACACCTGTCCCGGCCGACAGGTCCCCGGACATCACGGCATTCGCGTCGACTTTGGTTGCAGAGACATGAATGCTGGTAACGACGGTCCCGACGTTCACCGTGTATTCCATGGTGTTTGCACTAAAGGCGGGAGCCAAGGTGCCGGGCGACACCGTCAACGTTGACAGATTATTGTTGCCCCCGAGCGCCTCGCGGATGGCGTCGATTTGGTATGTTCTAGGGTTTCCATTCGGAGCGACCACTGTAATGTCAATTTCCGTAGTCGAGCCGGGTGGCTCTAATGGAATCGGGCGGGACTGGCCCGAGCCGGCTCCTTGACCATTAATCATCACGGTTGCCCCTGCATCCTGCAAGGTAGCGGTCACGGTGAGATTGTCGATGTTACTACCGAGGCTCACCGAGTAGCCGGTCCGATTCGTCCTGAATGCGGGAGCCAGGGTGCCTGGCGACACGGCCAGACTCCGTAGATTGTTATTCCCGCCAAGGGCGGCACGTATGACGTTGAGGGAGTAGATTCTCTGGGTGCCGTTCTGGGCGATTACAGTAATGTTGATAACCGTGGTCGAACCAGTCCCATTCAATGTAATGGTTTGAGCCTGTCCGGAGTCTGTGGCTCGCCCATTCACGGTCATGTTAGCCGTGGCATCAGCCACTGTTGGCCGTACCGTCACGTTGGTCACATTGCTTGCCACATTCACGGTGTAACTGGTTGTACTTGCTCTGAAGTTCAATGTTCCCTGTGAAATCGTTAATCCTCGCAAGTTATTATTGCCTGATGCCCCGCGATTGATGGTAACCCTGTATGCCTTCTTACTCCCGCTCGGGCGCGTGATGTCTATCGACACAGGTGTGGCCGACCCCGTGCCGCTGAGCTGAACGGTCGCTTGCCCCGACGCAGTTCCTGCCGGGACGGTGACCGAACTGATCTGCATGACCGAATTTGGGTCAGACTTTGTGGCCGAGATGGTCACGCTGGTGACAGACGGACCGACATCATTGACCGTATAGTCAAGCGTGTCCTTATCGAATGGGGCGGGGGCCAGGGTTCCGCTCGAAACAGAGAGGGCCTGTAACGAATTATCCTCAACGTCCCGCTTGACAAGAACGGTGTAGGACTTCGAACCACCTCCTGCGTCTGTTCCCGTAACGACGATACTTACGGACTTCTCCACCCCCGGCGAGTCGAGAGTGATGGTCCGACTCGTTGTCTGTTGGTTGTCGATACGTATGATGTCTCCGTCTACTCGGGGGCTTGCGGTGATGGTCATAATCGAGACATCGCTGGCGAGCTGAACCGTGTAGTCAGTTGTTGCGGGGGCAAAAGATGGCCGCAGAGTTCCAGCGGAGACCGACAGGTTCCCGAGTTCCACCGGTTCGGTTGCCGTCGGTGCATCCCCGCAGCCAGAGGCGAGCAAGCCGAGCAGGATCAGAACGACGGCGGTTAGATACTGTCTCACGGCGGTCACAGTGCGCATGATCATGGGGTAGTAATCTCTTTCTCTAGAAGCGTGAAGCGTCAGGCCCATCATGTATGGCAGTCCTGAGTAAAGCTGGCGGATATTACGGGAGAGCTAAAGATTGGTCCATACCTACGTAGGTATAAGGCCGATTAGCTAACGTACCTACTAGGCATAGGGCAAATTAGCGAGTGTGCCTATAGCCGATCTTCCCGGTGAGATCGGGGCTCTTGTTCGAGAGATGGGGAACCAGCATGAGTCAGCTGAAGGGGTCCAGAATCGGCGTCAGGGCTCAAGGCGTGAACTATAACAGGTCAGGTTAGGACTCTGTTGTGTGCTCTTCGGGAGGGGCTGAGAGGAAATCAGACCGGTCGCGCGACGGTTCGCAGGTCCGTCGATGTCAAACGGGCCTCTGCTCTGCTCTGTTGGACTCCTTAAATTCGATAGCGCTATCGTTCCTAGAAGAGCGCCCGGGTGATGGTAATGCTGTATGGCTTTGGGACTCCATTCGCTGCTATGACGGTGATCGACACAATTCTTGGTGTCAATGGCACGAGTTGATCAAAGGTCGCTTGGCCTGTGGCGACCCCTGTCCCAGCCGTGACGTCACCCGACATCACGGCACCTGGATCAGACTTGGTCGCGGAGACTGTCACGCTCGCGACAGCGGCTGGAACATTCACCATGTAGGCTGTCGTGCTTGGAGCAAAATCAGGAACCAAGGGGCCTCCCGTTACTGTCAAGGCCGCGAGATTGTTGTCACTTGAGGGCGCCGCTCGGTTCACGGTGAGGCCGTAGGTCTTGCTGATTCCATTCGGGGCAGTCACCGTGATTGTCACTGGGGTCGACGTCCCCGGCGCACCGAGTTGAATGGTCGCTTGACCGGTCGCTTGCCCCACCCCGGGATCAGTGATCGAACCGGAGAGGACCGCATTCGGGTCGGACTTGGTCGCGGAGACCGTCACTTGGGTAACGTCGGTCGCCACGTCTACAGCATAGGCCAAGGTGCCTTCGGCAAAGGCAGGAGCCAGGGTGCCTGGTGTCACCGTCAACGCCGACAGATTGTTGTCGCTCGACTGCGCCCTAGTGACGGCGACGACATATGGGTTCCGACTCCCGTTTTGAGCAGTCACAACTATATTGATAACGGTGGTTGAACCAGGTCCGTTCAACGGAACAGGTCGGCCTTGGCCCGAGTTGGTGGCTTGTCCGTTCACCGTCATCGTCGCAGCTGGATCTGAAAGCGTGGGAGTCACTGTGACGCTTCCGACATTGCTGGCCACAGCGACTGTATAGTCCTGTGTGTTCGCGTTGAATGCGGGGGTGAGGGTGCCTGGCGATACGGTCAAACCCTGAAGATTATCGTTTGCGCCAAGGGCAGCACGAATGACATTGACGGAGTAGGTTTTCTGAGTGCCGTTCTGGGCGGTCACTACGATATTGATAAAAGTGCTCGAACCAGGTCCGGGCAACGGAGTGGCTTGAGCCTGTCCGGAGGTGGCTGGTTGTCCATTCACGGTCATGCTGGCCGTAGCATCTTGCAATGTCGGCGTCACCCTGACGCTGGTTACGTTGCCCGGCAACGTGGCCGGCAAATTGACCCTGTAGCCGACTCCGCTGGGAGTGAAGTCTGGGCTTAACGTTCCCGGCGACACGGTCAGGTTCTGTAAGTTGTTATTGCCCGATACTCCCCGACTCACCGTGACAGTGTAGATTTTGGTGCTGTTGTTCTGGGCGGTCACGACGATCGTGATCGCGGTGTCTTGGCCGGCAGGGTTGAGGGTAATGGTGCGAGCCTGTCCGGACGTAGTGGCTTGTCCATTCACGGTCATCTTCGCAGCAGGATCCGAAGGCGTGGGGGTCACCGTGACGATTCCGACATTGTTGGCGACATCGACGGTATAGGTTTGCAAGTTCGGATCGAATGTAGGAGCCAAGGTCCCTGGCGACACGGTCAAACTCTGTAGCGAGTTGTTCCCTGTCAGGCCGGCTCTCACCAGAAGGACTGTGTAGGTCCTCGAATTGGTGTTCGATTCCGACACGACGATGCTCACCGGCGTCGTCGTTCCTGCCGCGCCCAGCGGAACAACGCTGCTTGTCGTGGTCTGGCCATTGATCGCCACCGTATCCCCCGCCACGGCCGGTTGAGCGGTGATCGTCACACTCGTGACGTTGCTGGTGAGATTGACATTGTATTCGGTGGTGCCGCCGGTAAAGGCCGGCTGGAGCGTCCCGGGGGAGACCGTCAAGCTGGCGAGTTCGACCACTGGGTTGACGGTCGCTGAGTCTCCGCAGCCCGAGCCGAGTAAGCCGAGTACGATCAGAAAGGCGGCGGTCAGATACCGCCGCGCGACGGTCACGGTAGGCATGGTCATGAGGAATTAGTCTCTTTCTCTAGAGGTGTGAAGCGTTCTATAAGAGTGCTCGGATGATCGTAATGGTGTATGACTTGGAGGCTCCATTCGGAGCCGTGATGATAATCGACACAGGTCTGGGTATCAATGGGACGAGTAGAAACGTTGCTTGGCCTGTTGCGACCCCTGTCCCAGCTGTGACGTCACCGGACATCACGGCATCTGAATCAGACTTGGTCGCAGAGACCGTCACGCTTGCAACATTGGCTGGAACGCCCACCTGGTAGGCTGTCGTGCTTGCAGCAAAACCAGGAACCAAGGAGCCTCCCGTTACCGTCAAGGCCGACAGATTGTTGTCGCTTGATGGCGCCGCTCGGTTCACCGTGATGCTGTAGGTCTTGCTGTTTCCATTCGGGGCGGTCACAGTGATGATCACAGGCGTCGACGTCCCCGGCCCACCGAGCGGAATGGTCGCCTGACCGGTGGCTTGCCCCACCCCGGGATCAGCGATCGACCCGGACAGGACCGCATTCGGGTCGGACTTGGTCGCGGAGACGATCACTTCTGCGACGCTGGTCGCAACATTCGCTGTGTAGGTCAAGGTGCCCGGCGCAAAGGCAGGATCCAAAGTGCCTGGCTCCACCGTCAACGCCGACAGGTTGTTATTGCTCGATTGGAGTCTCGTGACGGCGACCGCATAGGTGCTTTCCTGGCCCGTCTGTGACTCTAAGACGATGGAAACGATTGTGGTTGTTCCCGGCGCGCCTAACGGCACGGACCTCCCCTGCCCGGCAGAGCTTGGGGCCCCATTGATTGTCATGGCTGTCGTGCTATCCTTGGGAGTGGCTGTCACGGTGACGGTGGTCGCCGATGTCGGCGCATCGACCGTATACTCGGTAATATTGCCGGAAAACGCTGGTTGGAGGGCGCCGGGAGTGACAGCCAAGCTGGAGAGCGGTGCCTGAACTTCATCCGAGATCGAGGCGGAGTCTTTGCAGCCATAGGCGCCAACGCCGATTGCGGAGATAAGGACGGCGACGAACCGTTGTCCAGGGTAGATATGATTCCGTCTCATGTCATGCCGGCCTGTTTCATTCGATGTTGTGAGTGGAGAACTGTTCATGCCTATGAGCCTCATCCAGGGACACCGATATTACAGGAGGGTAATCGGTCCGGTCTACCTCTACTCGCGCAAGGGCGTTCGGATGCTGGAAAGTGGGACCGTTCTCCTGATGGTCCAGCCTCGGATCGACGAGTGACCATCGGATTCTACAGAGCAGCAAGAACGTCGATATTTCAGCACCACGAGGCTGGGGGTCTCAATAAGACAGATACTGATGGTTCAACGTCCTGCAGGGGGTTTGTCTTGCGACTTGGCAAGAAGATCGGCCTTGGACGGAACCTGCGTGAGGAGATCCGGGCGGACCAGATAGACACCTTGCAGACGTTGACCGGCGGCATAGCGGAGATTGCCTGCTTGGTTGCCGAGGGTCAGTTTCCCTGAGGTCTTGCCGTCCTTGCTGGTTGCGACAAATTCTGCAGCGGGAGACAGCAGCCCATAGGGGGCGAGTGGCGCGGATTGTTTCATGACACGTTCTTCGGCCGGGAGATTCGCGACTCGACTGACAAAGAGATCTGCTGCTTCTTGGCTCACTTTCTCGGTGGCTTGGTCTTCGAGTACCCACTCACCCGTCTGGTTGATCAGAACATACTGATGATCTCTCGTCTTCACCGACAACATGGCGATGTCGGTGTAGTCGAGGCCCAGCAGTCGCTTGTCCTGGAGATTAAAGAGTTCCTTCGTGAGATCCTTGATCAGCGCGGGGTTGATACGATAGAGCGGGGCGTCGGTCGTCGTCTCCGCGATGGCCTCCCCGCTTTGTGGGTTCGGTTGATACAGCCGAACTGATTGGTCGCCGGTTGAAGTATGCAGCGTGATTTTTACTCTGGGGGCGGTCAGGGTCTTGGCAACAGCATCTCGTTCGGGGCCGGGATCGATGATGCCGAGCGCCTTCAGATCTTCCAACCGAAACATCAACGAGCGGACTTCAGTTTGGTCTGCTTCTGCTTCGATCGGATAACGGATCTTCCATGAAGGCCTAGGCTTATCTTTGGCCATATTGTAGATCACGATTTCGGTCGTGGGATAAGTCAGGCGGACCCGCTCGACATCATTCTGCACAAACCGCAAGAGCTCCTTACGACGGAATGTCATCAACGACTTGTTGATGAAGTCTTTCGGTGCCAAATTCGTCAACAGCACATGTCGATCCGACCCGCGGAGCACATAGAGAGTATTGGAGAGAGGGCCGCTGTCGCCGATGGAAATCGTCTCTTGCTGCGTCCCGGCTGTTAGGGTGATGGTGGTGACCGGCTGTTCGAGCCCGAATGGTGCGAGCTGCGTGACCTGTTCTTCGACAGTTCTGCTGACCGTTCCTGTCACGAGCGCTCGAATAAGCGCCTGCACTTCACGATTATCGGCGTCCGTTTGAAGCGGAGCCACGATAGACCATTTGCTCGGCTCCTTGTGCTTGAATTCGACGAGTCCCTGAGCGGTGGTGATCGAGAGGCCGGTGATCGCAGTTTCCGGAAAAGGCAGAATGTGTTTCTGTTCGCTTTCCTGTTTCTCTTCTCGCTCCTTGGCGGGAAATTCCACAAGGTAGAGATAGCCACCAAGACCGGCCAGCACTATGAGCATGAGCAGAGTCGGCCAGTAGCGTCTCATGGGCTAGAGGCGGCGGCGTTTTCTCCACACGATGATGCCGGTGAGCAACGTCACGAGTGGAAGGAAAATCACTTGTACGTAAATCAGAGCCCGTTCCTGAGTGGGGTTGGGTGTGAACGGACGCAACGCGGGCTCTTTAGGCGCGATGGAAATCAAGTCTCGTTCCTCGGCCAGCCAACCGGTCGTATGGAGAAAGAAGTCGCTGTTGCCGGGGAAGTTGAAAAAGGCGTTGGACACGAAGGTCGAGTTCCCGATCACCACGACGGCGGGTCGAGGTTGGCCCTCTTCCGGAGCTTTCTTCGGCGACAGCGCCGCAGCCATGGGAAGGGGTCCTTTCACGTCTTCCTTTTCGCTCAGGCTCACGACCCGGCCCTGTATGTTCGTTTCAGCCCAGCTGTTCGGTGAGGTACGAGCCAGCGGCACAAAGTCCCAATCTTTCCCGACCTGTTCATCGAACGTGACGTGTCGCGAAAGCGGCAAGAGCACGGCAGAGGTGAGATCGCGCGTAATCTCATGCTCGGTGAACGTCCGAACCAACAGCGCGGTGAGGTCTCCCTGCGCCAATCGGTCCTGTAAATCGACCAACACACCCGGACCTAGGCCGATCCCCCAATGGGCCAGCATCGGCTCCAGACCTGTCTGAGTGTCCGGGTCAGCCAGGACTAAGAGATGACCGCCCTTCTCGACATAAGTCTTAATACGCTCCTGTTCTTCCTTCGTCACAGAACGACGAGGACCGGCCAATACCAGCACCGAGGTATTTTCCGGCACAGCCGACTCCTTGAGGAGCGAGACGGTGCCGACGTCATAGCCTTGCCGCGTCAGGGCCTCTTTGGCGATGGAGAGGCCGTTGCGATCTTTGTCTTCCACACTCAACTCGCTATGGCCTTCAACAAAGACGATACGTTTCTTGGCGTCCTTGGAAATGCGAATCAGGGCGCCGGTCAGCTCCACTTCCGACGGTGAAGTCACGCGGATCGTTTGGCCGTTGCTCTCGAAAATCGCGGTATCGCTTCGGAAAATCCCGTAGCTCTGGGCGATCTTCGGCTGTTTTTCCGGATCGATGAATTCGACGTTGAGCTTGGTAGAAGCTTGCCGATAACTTTCCAATCGTTCCTTGTATGGTTGATAGCCGGGGTCCTTTTCCCTCGTGAAGACCGTGATCTTGACGTCGTGCGGCAAGGTTCGGAGAACCCGATGGGTCTGCGGGGCGAGGGTGAAATTCTGGTTTTCGGACAAATCCCACCGTATCGAGTGTCGTGATGCTAAAAAGTTCACGATGACCAAAATGCCGGAAAAGAGCGCGATCATGAGAAGACTGTTCAGCCCCATCCTGGTCGACCGTCGGCTTGAGAACGCCTTGACGGTCTCAAAATGCAGAACGAAGAACAGCACCAAACAGACCAGTGCCGCCCCCTCGGCGGTCGTGACGACCCACAGCCAATCAGGTCGAAGGCTATAGGTGACCATGCCGCCGATGCCGAGCGTGACTCCAAGAATGCCGAGGGGAAAGGACTTGAGGCTCATTTCCAGCGTGTGGACTCCACCACGCGATGCGTGAGGAACAGCATGAGCGCCAATCCGCTGCCGAAGTAGATGAGATCGCTCGTGTCGATCAGTCCACGGACCAATCGTTCATAGTGTTCCATGTACGAGACATACGAGATAATGCGGCCTGCCGTGGTATCTCCGAAAAGACTTCCCAATCCGGCTATCAGCCAGATGGTCAGAAGCATGCCGAAACTGACAAAGGCGGCAACGATTTGATTCTCCGTGAGCGCCGAGGCAAATAAGCCCACGGACAGAAACAGAGCTCCCAGCAGCACCATTCCTAGATAACCGGTCCAGATGGGATTCCAATCGAAGTCGCTGAAGAGCATCAGCACAGTCGGGACCAATATGGTTAGCGCTACAAGGCCAAGATAGATCAAAAACACACTGACGAATTTGCCGACGACGATTTCATTGATCCTGATCGGCGAGGTCATCAAGAACTCAAAGGTGCGGAGTTTGCGCTCTTCCGCGAACAACCGCATGGTCAGGATGGGCAGGATAATCACGAGGACGATCCGCATGCTTGAGAAGAGATTTCGAAACACCAAATCGTTCAAGTTGATCTGGGCCAATCCTCCCTGCATTTGCATCAGTTGGATGGCTTGCGCGCCGGCGAACCCGACGTAGAGGTAGGAGAGCAGCCCGAAGATCAATAGAAAGACCGAACCGACCACGTAGACGATGGGGGAAACGAAATAGCCGCGCAGTTCCTTGGCGATGACGGCCTGCACCGGGGTCATAAGCTCCTACGCGTCCGTCCTTTCCGCGGAGGTCATGCTGAGGCCGGTCTCGGCCGGCTCGGAGAGGTGGTCCTCGTGGCGCGTCAGCTGGAGAAAAACGTCTTCCAAGGTCATAGACAGGGTGCGGAGCTCGAGCAACCCCCACTGATTGAACACGGCGACACGCGCGATCTCGTCCCGTAGATCATGGCCCAGCTCGCATTCGATCAGAAAGCTTCCTCCCGCTTGCCCAGGAAACACATTGAGAATGCCAGGAATCGCGCGAAGCTTCATCTCACAGTCAGCCGGGCATGTTTTGAGCGTAATCGAAACTTTCTCCGATTGGCGCAATCGGGCCGACAACTGTGCAGGGGTATCTTCGGCGACGATGCGGCCTTTATTGATGATGACGACCCGTTGGCAAACTGCCGTGGCCTCCGGGAGAATGTGCGTGCTGAGGATCACGGAATGCGAGCCGGCCAGGCTCTTGATGAGCTCCCTAATTTCAATGATCTGTTTGGGATCAAGACCGACCGTCGGTTCGTCAAGGATCAATACCGACGGGTCATGCAGCAACGCTTGCGCGAGCCCCACTCGCTGGCGATAGCCGCGTGACAGGTTGCCGATCAGCCGATGGCGGACGGATCCAAGCTCAAGTCGTCCAATGGAGTGGTCGAGCGCCGACGAGAGTTTCTGACCCGAGATCCCACGGAGTCGTCCGACAAAGGTCAGATATTCCGCCACTGTAAGTTCTTGGTAGACCGGCGGCGTTTCGGGCAAATAGCCGATCTGTCGTTTTACTTCCAGTGGCTGATCGGTGCAATCAAAACCCGCCACGCGCGCCGTACCTTCTGTCGCCGGCATGAAACAGGTCAAAATCCGCATGGTGGTTGTTTTGCCCGCACCGTTGGGGCCAAGGAATGCCAACACCTCTCCCTTGGCCACCGAGAAGGTGACGCCATCGATGGCCGTATGATGGCCGTACCGCTTGGTGATGTTTTGGACGTCGATCACGAATGTGAAAGTGGTGCGAACATCTGAGGAGTAATGGAGCGGTAGCCGTCTAGAAACTCTACCCTGTTGTTTGAGTCGGAATCTTACTCATTTCGTCCGAGGCAGTCAATATCTTCGGATGGAATCTCAAGCGGGATGGGTCACCTAGCACTACAGGAGACGTGGCGGCTCGACGCCGACTCTTCGTCACTCAGGATGGATAGCAACAGCAGCGCGAAGAGGGGTGCTTCAGAGAGGTCCGACGCATCGCTGCCGACTCCGTTTGATCGACAGATGTTGAATTAAAGTCCTGACTCCTTTATATAGAGGTGGCGAGGAAGCCTAGCCTTTGCGTTGTCGGTGCGATCACCTCTCGATCACGGAACAGAGGAGTCCATACGGAGGTGGGGGAACCGGTACTCCAGTCGGTATTGTCGAAGTCCCATACCTTTCATACGCTGAATCGACCAGAGGTCCCATTGTTCACAACAGAGGGAGGCGCGAGACCCAGCATGTACACTGAGCTTCGCCATAGTGGGCACTCATCAACCACATCCTTCGCTCTAATCCTGTGCCTTTCGTTAGGGGCTTGTTCTTGGGTTCCCAAAGGGGATACGCAGCTGGATGTAGGGATCAAAGATCGAGGAGTCGCTTCGTGGTACGGTGAACAGTTCCATGGCAGGCAGGCAGCGAACGGCGAGCTGTTCGATATGGAGGCGTTGACGGCTGCTCATCGGACCATGCCGTTGGGGAGTGTGGTGCGCGTGGTCAATTTGACGAATGGTAAACATGTCCATGTGCGGATTACCGACCGGGGGCCTTACGAGAAGGGCCGCATTCTCGATCTTTCACATGGTGCGGCCGTCCGGTTGGGTATGGCACACGAAGGGGTGGGGTATGTGCAGGTGGAGATTGTCGGCGAACGCCACCCGGAGCTGATGGTGCTGTCGGAACAATTTTCAGACCAAACTGCTTCACTTCGTGCCGATACGAGGCCGCAAACCGATCGCACCTCCTCCGGGATGGCCTCTCCGGCTCGACATTTTCCCGGCGACCTGTGGATTGCCAGGCGGAATCGCTGGGCCCTTGCCATGCTCGGGGTGGCGCATCAGGTCTCCTCCCCAGTCGCGTCGTTGGTCATCAGTTAATTTCAGTTTGTCGGTGACATCGAGCGGATCTCCCGGCACGCGTTTCTTGTCGAGATGAGACCTCGCACTTGTATGTCATCGAGCGATGATGATCCTGCTGATCCCATCCAAGTTGACAGGGTGCAAAGCTCTCCACTAGACTGCACGTTCCTCGTCGAGAGCCGAGAATCGTCAGTATATGGAAGGGGAGGCATGGATCGATGGCCAAGAAGCGGGCAGCGGAACCGGATGAAGTGAGATTGAAGAAGAAGATCGCCACAACACTGACCAACCACAGCAACCCGGAGGGGGATGCCGCACTCCGGTCATTGAGAAAACGATTGAAGAGGGAACAGCGTAAACGGCGGGCCCTCGCGCAGCGGAAGAAACGAGCGGCTGGAAGTAAAGGTGCGGCTGCAGCCCCTGCAGCGGCATAGTCCTTCAGCGGTCACGGCCAAGACAGGTACAGATTCCATGGCACAAGAGCCGGAACAATCTCCTCAAAGCGGCACCCCTCTTAGCCGGCAACCCGGTGACAGGCCCATCACCGACGCCGTGGGCGATCAGACGGAGGCTGGTTCCCCTGCCGCCGATGCGGTAGTGGTCGGTCAAGATACCGTCGCGCTCGACGAAGAGCAGGTGAAGGATGAAATCGAGATCCAGATCGATCTGCTGGGTGATCCCGACTGGGTGGTCCGTCGGGAAGCGGTCATCACCCTGGGCGAGATGGGGGATGAGCGCTGTGTCGAACCGTTGGCCCGCGCATTGCGCGATGGGGATTGGCAGGTCCGAGAAGTCGCGATCGAAGCGATGGGACAGTTGGGATCTCTCGCCGTTGAGACCCTCCTGAAACTGCTCCGTGACTGGGATGTTCGTAGAGGCGCCATCGCATCGCTCGGGAAGATCCGTGACGAGCGGGTGCTGGATCCTTTGATGCTTCAGCTTCGGAACGACGAGTTCAAAGACGATGCCGTTGATGCGTTGGTCGCGCTTGGCGAGCCCTCGGTCGTAAGGCTCATCGGGGCTCTTCGTGACAAAGATGAAAATGTCCGCAAGTGCGCCGTGCTGGCCTTGGGACGGATCAAAAGCAACGAGGCCATTGATCCGCTCATTACAATGCTCGGTGATAAAGATTGGTTCACGCGCCTGACAGCCGCCGCAGCGTTGGAATCAATCGGTGACGAGCGGGGCCGCGAGGCGATCAAGCCGTTGCTCAAAGACCCAGATATGGTCGTGAAGATGCGGGTGGAACGGATTCTGGCAAAGTGGAAGAAACAACCGAGCTCCCTACCGGCCAACGCCTGAGTTATTTATTCAGCAGTTGATCCATTTTCTGCTGGAGCTCCTCCAGCCTCTTCAGCGACACCGGTTTTCCCGCCTCAAGGTCCACCTTCACCTCCCGTAACGATCCGGCCATGTCCTCTAAATCTTTGGTTGAGGGATCGGGCTTGGCTCCTTTTGTGATGTTCTCCACGGCATTGATGGCCTCAGATAATTCTTTCGCTGCGTCGCCGAAATTGCGATCCGCGAGGTGTGCCTTCGCCTGAATCAGTCGAGATTTCGCCTCCACGAGGCCCTGACGCCGCCGGAGATCGCGCTCAATACCGCGTGTCGTGTCCAACACGTCTCTGGACACATCCTTCAACGACTGTTGAAGCTCCGCGACCGATCGCTGCAGCGTCCCGACTGGCCTCTGTCCAAGGTAATAGCCTCCTCCAAACGCTCCGATGAGCAGCAACACAACCACGAGAAATTTAGCCATAGGAGGTCCTTGCTAACGGCGGCTTTTCAGCGAACTCGATCGGGTCAGCTGTTGAAGCAGGCTGTTCGCCGCAGCGATACGGACGGTCTCATCCGAGTCTTGCAACCCTTTCACCAAAACAGGGATGGCGCTATCGCTGCTTTTTCGCAATCCCTTGGCAGCCATCAGGCGAGGAAGCGGCTGTTGGTCCTGGAGGAGAGTTTGTAGCAC
Organism: Nitrospira sp.; assembly: GCA_029194725.1. Taxonomy (GTDB): domain Bacteria; phylum Nitrospirota; class Nitrospiria; order Nitrospirales; family Nitrospiraceae; genus Nitrospira_D. Next base: position 107,022 of record JARFXQ010000012.1, read on the forward strand.
CGCCAGAGCCTCTTTATCGGGAGATGCGCTCAAGGCCTGCGCCGCTGCACCGCGAATGGACGGGTCGGAATGCCGAGCCAGGTCGGTTGCCAGCTTGAGGCCGGAGGTATCGCCGAGGCGAATCAATCCCTCTGCGGCGCTGGCACGGACATGAACATTCGGATCTCTCGTGAGTGCCGACAACAAGGGGCGGGTTCCCGTGATGCCGAGCTTTCCGAGACTTGTTGCGGCAACGCCGCGAACCATCGCCATTTCATCTCCGATGGCATGCGTCAGCGGAGCTACGCCGTCCGGTGAGCCGAATTCTCCCAGTGCTCCGGCAGCGAATGCCCGCACCGATGGATCAGGATCATACACAGCTTGAGCCAGGACCGCCAGACTGGCCGGACGTTTGAGACGTCCCAATACCCCCAGCGCCGCCATCCTCGTTTCCGCATCCGGTAAGGTGGCCGCGCTGGTGATGTCGCCCAGCTTCTCGGAATGGCCAAGCTTAAACAAGGCTGCATAGGCAAAAATTGCTTCAGGTCCGTCTTCCGTACGCGCGACGTCGAGCAATCGCTGTTGAACGTCGGTGGCGTTCGCCTCTCCAAGCGAGGTCATGGCGGCGATGCGCACCGTCGGCATCTCGTCCCGCAAAGCGCGGCGCAAGGCGCCGGACTTTGCCGCCAGTCCTGCTCTTCCGATGGCTTCAGCGGCCCGCGCTCGTACGACGACAGAGGGATCGAGCAAACCATCTTCCAAAATCGCGACGGTTTCAGGCAGGCCTAATTCCGACAGGGCCGAGTAGGCCGCAATACGGACATGTTCGTTTCGGTCTCGGACGTGGCTCGTGATTATTCCGAGCGCCAATGGACGAAGGAGTGAAGCATCATGAGGCTGTCCCGGCTGGATCAATTTCGCATAGATCGTCAGGGCCTCGTCTGCTCGTCCCAAGCGGACATAGCTCAGCAAGGAGAGACGGAGGAATTCGTTCGAGGGCCTCGCGTCCGGCGGAAGGCTTCGGTACAGAGATATCACTTCGGAGTAGTCACCGGCTTTGAAGAGGGATACGGCTTTCGATTCGGCCGTCGAAGGGGTTGCAGCCGATGCAGGAAAGAGAGGCGCAGCGATGAGGAGCAGAATGAGCGTGATGACACGCGTCATTATGGTCTGGTCGGAAGCCGGGTCGCGTCGCAGATGACGATCCCTTGCGCCGAGCCGAACTACCATGTCGTCGGCAGCCGCAGCGTGGCGGCGCGGTACATCAGACCAACATAGTCCTTCAGCATGCGGGTGGTGCAAAACTGTGGCGAGACGGTACGGATACATTCTTTGACCATTTGGAGCCAACCTCTGGGGATCCCGTCGCGATCGCGCTGATAGAACAGCGGCACGGCCTCCTGTTCCAACACACGATAGAGCTGCTCCACATCATGTTGGTCTTGCGCCTGCGCGTCGGCCGCCTCACTCAGCGGTTGGATTCCCCAGCCATTGGCCCCGTTGTACCCTTCGACCCACCATCCATCGAGGACACTGAGGTTCAACACGCCGTTCAGAGCGGCCTTCATGCCGCTGGTGCCGCTGGCCTCCATCGGAAATCGCGGAGTGTTCAACCAAATGTCGACGCCTTGGACGAGATATTTCGCCATGTGCATCTCGTAATCTTCAAGGAAAGCGAGGTGGCCTCCCAGCTTGTGATCATGGCAGAAGTTCAGCACCTCGTGAATGAAGTATCGGCCCAGCTCATCGGCTGGATGGGCCTTGCCGGCGAAGATGACTTGGACCGGCCTCCAGCGGTCTTGGAGGAGCGCCTTCAATCGTTCCAGGTCTTGGAAGAGTAGCGTGGCGCGTTTGTACGTCGCGAACCGCCTGGCGAATCCAATGGTCAATGCTTCGGGGTCCAGGAGTGTGCCCTGTGTGAGGACTTGGGACGGCTGCAAATGGCCCTGCATCCAGCCGACTCTGGCTCGTTCACGGATAAATCCCATCAGTTTCCGCTTTAATGCTTGCCGAACCGCCCACAGCTCATGGTCGGGGATATCCATCACCCGCTGCCACATGATCGGATCATCGCAGGTTTGAGTCCAGGTCGGGCTGAGCGACTTGCTGTACAGATGGTGCAGCTCCGCCGAGATCCAGGTCGGCGCATGAATGCCGTTCGTCACGCTGCGGATTGGGACCTGGTCAATCGGCAGCCCCGGCCAGAAGTGTTGCCACATGTCGCGAGTCACGCGGCCATGTTCGCGGCTGACCCCGTTGACGTGGGCCGACAGGCGCATGACCAGTGCGGTCATGTTGAACCCGTGTCCGCTCGACTCGGGAGTTTCACCAAGGCGGAGAAATTCGTCGCGCGAGAGGCCCAGTTGCTCCCAGTAGCCGGCAAAATATCGATCCATCAGATGGTGCGGGAAGACGTCATGCCCGGCTGGCACCGGTGTATGCGTCGTAAAGACAGTACTCTGACGGACCAGCTCGCTGGCCTCCGCATGGGCCGAGCCTGCTTGAACAAACTCGCGAACCCTTTCCAAGGTGAGGAAGGCCGAATGACCTTCGTTGGCATGCCATACTGATGGCGAGATGCCGAGCGAGCGCAACATGCGCACGCCGCCGATCCCCAGCAAAATCTCCTGGCAGAGCCGCATTTCTTGATCTCCGCCATAAAGACGGGCAGAGAGGGCACGATCCTCCGGACTGTTTTCAGGCACATCCGTATCGATGAGAAAGAGCGGGATTCTTCCCACCAGCACTCTCCACACTGCCGCAGTCACGCGGCGACTACCCATTTCAACGGCAAATCGGCATGGCTCTCCCGACGGCGTCAGAGCCGGATGAACCGGAGATTCCTCGCGGTTGAAAGGAGAGTAGGCCGCCTCCTGCCAACCCTCCGGCGTGATCCGCTGGCGGAAATACCCTTGCGGATACATGAATCCAATGCCGACGATCGGCAAGCCAAGGTCGCTCGCCTCTTTACAATGGTCTCCAGCCAAGATCCCGAGACCGCCGCTATAAATTGGGACAGAGGCATGTAACCCGAATTCGGCGGAGAAATATGCGATAGTGGTCTTTGTCAAATCGGCATGATTCGTTCCGACCCAACTCTTCTTGTTGGCGAGATACTCGTCGAACAGGCGGAACACCGCAGAGTATTGGCGGAGGAACGACGGGTCTTCGGCCAATTGTGCCAACCGGTCGGGTTTGACATCGGACAAGAGTTTGACCGGATTGTGGTTCGTGAGAAACCACAGCGTCGGGTCGATCACTTCGAACAACTGGCGGGCTTCCAATGTCCAACTCCACCAGAGATTTTGCGCCAGTTCCGGCAGACGCTTGAGGCTCTGGGGAAGAGAGCCGGAGGAACTGTTCACCGCATTACGAAGATCCACAAACGCTCCTTTTGTGAAGATCATGCATTTGGTCTCGGCAACGGCGGGCGATCACCGGCTGGGATCAGGCGTGTCCTGCCTTATGCCACGAGGCCCAGTCTTTGGAGAATGCCACGGCGGCATACCGTTCGCCAACGATTTTTGCGACTCTGTTCAAGAGTTTGGTGAGTTGCTGGAGTTCGGAGGGGGTGAGGTCCTCACGGAACCGTGGGTGGAGTCCCCAACGGGTCTCGATTTCTTCACCTGTCACGCTCGACATCATGCTGACGAGTTTGATCTCATGGCCGGTCGATTGATTCTGTTCGGTTGAGGTCCCAACGGCCGGAGGCGCGGTCTGTGATGCTTCCTGAGAGGGAGGAACCTGTCCCTGTAGTATCGAGCTGAGAGCCGGCACGACGGCGCTGGCACAGAGCGTCGCCGCTGAGCTGAGTTGCGCATTGCCGGCCGCGCCGAGGGCGTCAGCCACTTTGTCGCCGAACTCGCGGAACATTTCGTTCTTGGTCTTGGAGTCTTCGGAGATCAGAAACTTATATCTCTCATAGGCCTGTCGACTTTCTGCGACGGTCGTGCCGATCGTCAGCACGATTTCCATCTGATCGGCGTTGTTTCCGAATGCCGGCTCCAGCGCACGCTTCAACTGGTGTGTCACGGCGTCTTCCAACCCGTTCATGAATTCCATCTGGTCCTTCAGCGGGATATGCAGAGCCACCAGCCGGTCCGTGAGATTGAACATAATCTTGAGGAATTCCAAATAGACGCCCCACTCTTCCTGACGCTTGAGCTTCAGAGCCTGCTCCGGCGCATTGCGCTTCATCACCGTGACTGATTCGCCCGACACGGCGAGCATCACTTCGGCCAACCGGCGAAGTCGTTCCCTATATTCAGGCTTGGCGGTAGTCATAGATGTTCTAATAAGCAACGCGGATTATAACGGAGACTTGGGTGGCATTCAAAGCTCGGTCGAAAAGGATGAACCACCTTGGTATGAACGATATAGGCTGGCGCCCTTATCGCCGTAGCTTTCATAGAAGTGTTCGAACACCGCCGAACATTTCTGCTTGTACAGATCAGGAGTGTAGGCCCGCGGGAGGCCTTGATCCAGCATATCCTCGATGGCCAGTTTCACGCGTGACCGCGCGGCGACTGTTTGCCGCCAGTTCAGCACGAGCAATTGTTTCAACTTCTCCAGCAGGTCTTTGGCTATCTTCTTGAGCTCGGCCCGCTCGACATGACTCAACTCAGGAGCCGGACGTGTGAGGATGTCGAAGATCACCAATTCCTCTTCGGACAGGTTCTCACGGACATGCCGTTCCTGCTCTTCGTTTAGACTGCGGCTGAGGGCCAGCAATTCCTTGAACAGTTCGTCGATGTTCCGGCTACCTACGTTGTAGGATTCGATCAGTTCCTCGAACTTGGTAAGATAGTCGGCTCTGGTCCGGTTGAGGCGAACCAGCTTGTCGAGCTGCGACCGGATTGCTGTTTTGAGTTGCTCCAAATCAATGTTCTTGGTTTTGGATTTTCCAAATCGTTTGGCCAACGCCTCGAAGTCGATCTTGGTCAGATCAATCGCCCCATGGCCAGCCTTTCCTTGTGAGATATGAAAACCATCCGCCGCGACGGACTCATCCAGAATCTTCTTGAGGTCGGCCATGACGGCTGAAATATCCGCCGGCCCCTCGCCCGTGCGTTCACGGATGCTTTCAGCGATGGTCGTGAGACAGGCGACCCGTGAGGCAAATTCCAACACAGAAGGGTCCGGCTTCACGGCTTGGAACAGCGTCTGCGCCCAACGTTCCTGAGCCAAGAAGTCTTTCCGGAGCGGGTCCGGGGAAATGAGGTGTTCGATCGCGTCGGCAATCTTCGTGAGACGATCCATGCTTCCGGCTGTAATCCGCTCAATCGCCTCCAGATTCACGCCATGGGCCTGACAAAAGGCTGTGGCATCGGCAATCGCCTGGCGGAGGCTTTCAACCAGCTTCTGCTTGTCCCGAATCGGTTGTTCTCCGCCTTTGCCTTTGGCATAGATCGCCAGCGCTTTCTCCAATGACTCGAAGACGTTCGCATAGTCCACGATTAAGCCGCTCTGCTTGCCGGGAAACGCGCGGTTGGCCCGGGCGATGGTCTGCATCAGGGTATGGTTCCGCATCGGCTTGTCGAGATAGATAGTCGAGCAGCTTGGCGCATCGAAGCCCGTCAACCACATCGCGCAGACGAATACTAGGCCCAGCGGATCGGTAGGGTCTTTGAACTGCTCGTCTAACGACTCGTCGTTCATCCGCTTCCGATGCGGGACAATATCAAGACCGCGCTTCTTCATTTGCTCAATCTCGTTCTGCCCTGGCGAGACGATCAGCGCCATGTCAGTCGTTCGGAGCACGTCGAGCCGGACTTTTAGTTCTCGGATTCGGTCCGGGTTGGCATCTTTCGCCTTGTACGTCGTGAGCCTCGCCAATTCCTGCTCCACGCGCTTCTGCTCGGACTGCCAGTGCTTCCGTACCTTGTCGTGCATCCGTAGCGCTGTGGCTTTGTCGAGGGAAATCACCATCGCCTTACCCTGAAAGCCGCGCCCAAGGAAGTGCTGAACAATGTCTTTCGCAATCGTCTCCAACCGGTCGTGGCGAGTGAGAATTTGATATTGCCGGCCCAACTCTCGCTCCAGACGCTCTTCTTGCTCCTCATCCAACCCTGCCGCTTCGATCATGTTGTAGATGTCGTCGTTAAGGTTCGGATTCTCCAGACGCAATTCCGGCGTCCGATTTTCATAGAAGAGCGGCACCGTCGCGCCATCCTCGACGGACTGTTGGAAGTCATAGATGGAGACATACTCACCAAACACTTCCCGCGTCCGCTCTTCGTCCGCGATCAGCGGCGTGCCGGTGAAGGCCAGGAAGAGTGCCCGCGGCAATGCCGAGCGCATATTCATCGCCAGGGTGTCGTATTGGCTCCGGTGGGCTTCGTCGGTCAGCACGATCACGTCGGATCGATCACAGAGCAGTTCGGAAGTCTGGAACTTGTGAATCAGCGTAAAGACATAGCGGTGATTCTCGCTGAGGAGTTGACGAAGTTGCGCGCCGTTTTGCGCGTGGCACACATCACTTTCACTCTCGCTGTCCGCGCCGCAGGCCTTGAAGGTTTTGGCGATCTGATCGTCCAGCTCCACACGGTCTGTCACCACGACGAACGTCCAGTTGCCGGGAACCTTGCGCAGGATCTTCTGGGTGAAAAACACCATCGCGAGACTTTTGCCGGATCCCTGTGTCTGCCAAAAGACACCGCCCCGTCCATGGCCTTGTTTGCGGGCAGCCAACGTCGCGGCAATAGCATTGTTTACACCGAGGAACTGGTGATTCTGGCCCAGCACTTTCACCAATCCTGCCTTATGCTCAGAAAAGAGGGTGAAGTTTTCCAACAGGTCCAGCAGCCGTGATGGCTCACAAGTGCCACGCAACATGACTTCCAAAGACACGCGGCGCGGTTCGTCCTCACGCTCAATCCGTTTCCACTCGAAGAACCGTTCCCAATCAGCGGTCAGGGACCCCACACGGCTTTCCGTGCCGTTGGAGGCGATCATCAGCCCATTGAACCAAAAGAGCTGTGGTATGTCGGACTTGTAACAGGTGAGATTATCGTCGAAGGCTTGCTGTGCCGGCACGCCGGGCTTCTTCAGCTCGATCACGACGAGCGGGAGGCCGTTCACGAAGGCGACGAGATCAGGCCGTCGCGTGTAAAGCGGTCCCGTGACGCTGAGCTGACCGACGACGAGAAAATCATTGACGCCAGGATTATCCCAATCAACGACGCGGACCCGCTTTGGCTCCTGGCCTCCACTCTTGGTATCCGTGACGGACACTTCAATGCCATTTTTGAGGAACCGGTACACTTCTCGATTCGCAGCCGCGAGGCTCATCGCCGAACGATTGCGGGTCAGATGATCGATGGCTTGTGAGAGCGCTTCAGGAGGAAGAGATGGATTCAGTCGCTCAATCGCGGCACGGAGACGAGGAAGAAGGACGGCTTCGCTCTTGGTTTCTCTTCCGAGCGTGCCGCGAACTCCGAAGACTTCCTCTCGTGCCGATAGCGTCTGCCAGCCAAGCTCCACAAAGAGTTGAATGGCCGGTTGTTCGACGAGTTGATCTTCTGAGTAGGCTTGGGCCATTTAGGCAACGAGGGGAAGAAACTCCTCAGTGCTCATCGGTTGGTATCCAACATGAAACATGCCTTCGAGTTCGACCAGCACACGCTGATTGTGCGGCGCCGGAGGAAGATTATTCCGCACGACATGAGCCCGCATGGTCTCGACACCCCCCGCAATGGCGGCCAGCATGTCCTTAATGAGATATCGGGGCGCCCATCCGACCATGAAGTAGTCATCCGCCGTCAATAGTTGGATTGCCGCACCAGTGGCAGGATTGTTCAGCTCCACAGAGACTTGCAATGGAGCACCGGCCTCCAATCGGCTTAATCGCTCCTGAGAAGGCACATTGACGTGCCGCCATCCATGCAGGAAAAACCGGCACGAAAATCTTCCGTCCCGATGGGGGCGGATTTGAGGGAAGACTTCCAAGTTATCGGTTTGCCGTCCCCCGCCGGAGACAGCCAAAATCGCGAAGGGATCAGTTTCCTCCGGGGGCAGCGCCAGCCGTTCGAGGTATTCCGCATAATCCTCTCGCTTGGGACTGATCAGCCGGTTTTGGAACAGCGGAAATAACTCGCTGGATTCATACACCTTCTCCAGTTTGGGGAACGCATTCAACGGTTGAAAGCCGGCTTTGGCCTGCGCGTCCAACGCGCCCTTCGTATAGAGAAACCGGAACCAGTCCTGCCCCGGTTCAGCCTCCAACCGACCGATAGGAAACCACGCACGTGATCCAGGGCGCACTCCTCCGTCCGGTCTCGTCTCTTGCCAAGCGAGAAACAACGTTTTCATGATAATGACTCTGTTACCTGTCTAAAAGTAAATCCCAGAAGTCCTTTTGCAAACCTGCGGTGTCGTGCATCCATCACGTGATCCGGCACACGATCCACGAGGGAGAGTATGCGATCAAGGCCGACATTCTGCAACATTTTCCCCCATGGTTGGAAGTACCGAGGCCAGGCACGGGTCGCCACTTCCACGAGTCTCAACGGATTTGCACCATGTGAGTCTGTCGGTTTGATAAAAATCGCCCCGCGCCCGCGCGCTGCATACCATTCAAAGCGATCAGGCTCCCGCAACCATCGGTCGACCTTCTCCACAGGCTCGTTTCGTCCCAACGACGAAGCATGATCGAAGGTTGGAGCCACTCGATGGACATACGTTCCATCGAACGAACGCAATCGCAGCATCGCCCAGTTTTCATGATGCCGGTCGGTGTTGAGAATCAGGGCATCCAACGTGACGAAGCCGACGAGTTGATGAAAGGCCGCCTCTCGTTCATCACGATCGGGAATGACGGCAAGAACAGCCTTGGCGATATTTTCGATGGTATGGTCCGGCTGTGCTCGACGTCCTGCCCGGTCATACCCCAACACCGCTCCCGCCAGGAGATCATTGCCATGAATCAACTCGGTGCCGGGACGGGACAGCTCGGCGAAGCGTCGACTGATACAGCCTACCGCCCCATCGAGCGTAGCCAGATCGACACGTGCGTGAGGAATCTGCAGCAGATCGGCCAGTTCAGCGGCGATCTTTTCCGCCCAATGTTCTCCCGTAACCTCACCATTGCTCAGCCGCGCATGCTTAAAGAGCCACGGCGTCGAATCAGCGCCCACCTGCACCCAGCCCTTCCGCTTACTCCCCATTTCTTCAGTGGCAAGCACATCCTCTTTACGGAGAGGGATGATGCGATATGGCTCAAGGTCGGGCATGAAGCTTAACAGGAGAGTGGAATCTGCCCTGACAGCAGCCGCGGGAGCAGCAGGTCGCGGGTGCAGCGGAGGTTTTCGATGGTCTTTCTCAAGGCGCAGGTTTGGGCAAGCATAGCCCCTGCAATCTCTTGGAATTTCCCTTGAAGAGGTCGAGGCGGAATCCGCGTTTCTAGGCCATGAATGTCATTGCGGTTTAGTGTGGGAACCGCTGCACCAGAATTGAAGTGACTGAGGTCTAGGTCGGAAAGTAGATAGTAGGCGAATAATGGTTCAGACTTCCGAAACTCTTTCACCCAGAGGGTAGTGTTCAGAGGCCAGAAATCCTCCTGCACATAGATCACATTACCGATCGTCCCAGAACGACCGGTAACTATGCCAGGTGCCTTCACCTTTGCATCATTGTGGGAGCCCACGACGCCCGTGGCAGCATAAACTGGAACAAGCCCGTCTACGCGCTGCCTTTTGGACAAATCAAATCCACGCTGCAGAACAATAACATCATCTAATCGCCCCACCTTCCAACCTTGAGGGATGAGGCCGAGGGAGGAGGGAACCATTTTGACTTTGTCGTGGCCGGGGAAGCGGAAGTTGACGAACCACTCGCGGTAGAGGAATCTGGCCATCTCTTCCAGGTTCTTGATACGCCGCTGGTTGTTCTCGATCAGTTCGTCGTAGGCCGACAGGATGCCCGCGATTCGACGTTGGATAGGAAGAGGTGGAACTTGAACGGGAAATTCAGGAAACTTCGACAGTGGAATGCGGTCTACAGTCGAGCCAGCGAGCAAGTTATTTGTTATGACGGCCTGCCATTCTTTCGTAAAGAAGTAGTAGAACAGAAAACGGGTATCGACTTTTGTGGCGTCTGGGCGGATTAGTGCCATGCGGCGGCCGAGACAGCCACGGAAGCCTGTTGGAACGATCGCGTATCGATTGAGAGTTGCTTCGTATGTAAAAACAAGGTCGCCCGCCTGCGGTTCTACTCGACGGGTCCATGCTGGGAAATCTTCTTCGGCAATATGCCGAATATCTGACAAATCAAGCCTTCCATCTTCGGTCACGTTTTTTATGCCGAGGAATACAGGGCCATTGTCGGAAGGCTTAGGCGTGGCATGAGGCCCATCATAGAGCCCCTCGTAAAGCTCTTTGATTGGTACTTTCTGCAAGACGGAACCCTTCACACTTAGCTCTCCAAAATCTCCGCCACATTTCGGGCAATCGTTTGTTCAAGCTCCCGGGCTTGGGCGTTCAAGGTTTCAAGTTCTTCATTTAGCGTTTCGAGCTGTTCCTTAAAGTCCTCGTCACTGACTTCCTCGCCAGTCGCCACGCCGACGTAGCGACCTGGATTCAGGCTCCATCCCTGCGCTTCGATTTCTTTGATGCTGGCGGCTTTGCACAGGCCTGGCACATCAGCAAACTTGAGCTTCTTGCCGAAGACTTTCTTCAACTTAGCTTCGGCTTCCGCTCCGCCGAGGGTGAAGTCCGGTTCTTCGCCTCGATACAAACGAACCACGTTGGCTAAGAAGCCGATTTGGCCTTCGGTCCAGTCACGGTGGGCCCGATCCACTTGCCGATAGATATGCCTTGCATCCAGGAAGAGCACCTTGTCCGCGCGAGGCATCTTCTGCTTGCTCTTGTCGAGAAACCAGAGGGTGCAGGGCAACGTGACGGTGTAGAACATGTTCGGTCCGACGGCGACCATCACATCTACCGCGTGGGCTTCGATGAGCTGCTTGCGGATCTCCTGCTCGGAAGAGCGCGCGTCGGAGGCGGAATTGGCCATGACGAACCCACCCCGGCCATTCGCGCTCAGCGTGGAATAGAAGAGCTGAATCCAGAGATAGTTGGCATTGTCCGTACGTGGCATGCCGAAAGGATAGCGGCGGCCTTTGCCGACCTCAGCCTCCAGTCGCTCCTTATCGACGGCGTTCACGTTGAACGGTGGATTGGCGAGGACGAAGTCGAACTTGCCTGTGCTGTTGTGCAGATCCTCATAGTAGGTGATGGCTTCTTTGATGTCTCCTTCCAGGCCGTGCATGGCGAGGTTCATGCGGCAGAGGGCGACGGTAGCTGCGACTTTCTCCTGTCCATGAATGGCGAGTTCGGAGGACGGATTCTTCTTGTGTTCGGCCACGAAGCGGGCGCTCTGCACGAACATGCCGCCGGAGCCGCAGGCCGGGTCCAGGATGCGACCGTGAAACGGCTCCAACACTTCCACCAACAGGCGCACGATGCTGGAGGGCGTGTAGAACTCGCCGCCTTTTGAGCCTTCTTCGCGGGCAAACTCGCCGAGGAAGTATTCGTAGATGCGACCGAAGGCGTCGTAGTCGATGGTGGCCGGAATCTCGGAGACGCGCTTCAGGAGTTCTTTCAGCAGCGTGCTGGTGAAAATTTCGTAGGTCTTGGGCAATACGCCGGCGAGCTGAGGATTGTGCTTTTCTATGTCGTGCATCGCTTCGTTGATGGCCTTGCCGGCATTGGCACCTTCCGGCAGGTGTAGGAGTGTGTCGAAACGGACGTTCGGCGTGAGATACAGCACCCCTTCGGCATGGTAGGCGGCCGGTTCGTCCACGCGCGAGCCGTGGCGGGACGACGAGGCCATCTTCTCCAGACCGGCCCGAATTTTTGCGAAGCGGACATCAGCGAACCGGAGGAAGATGAGCCCAAGAACCGGCGTTGAGTATTGCGCCGATGCCAGGCCGCTATTGGCCCGGAGCTGATCGGCGGCATCCCACAGCCGCTTTTCCAGCGCATCCGTCGCAGTGTCTTTCTCGAAGGGAGCGACCCAGAGCATAGGCAGCCTTTATAGAAGGTCATTTTGGTGGGGCAGTGTACCTGAAACCGGCAAATAGCTCGACCCCATCAGATGGACCAGTGGGGCGCTCCCTTGTCCCCATTACCCTTCCGATACAGGTGGTTCAGCTTGAGGGCTGCGGCGACGATCGGTTTAGCCCAGGTCGGCGTGGATGCCAGGTCCGGCGGGGCGAGGATTCTGCCATGCTTCATATGCAGCACCGACTTCAGTTTCGGTGTTCGGGCTGCTGCGTGGTCTGCGTCCACGCTGTTGTCGTACATGTACAGGGTGGTGAGGCGCGGGCGCAGTGCTATGAGGTTGAGACGACTATGTTCGTAGCGCCGATGAATGTCGTGCGCTGGGATGTCGTGCCCACCTCGGCTGACTCGCGCCCGCACACGTGCTATGTGCAATTCCGGGCTCGATAGTCCCACGTACCAGACATGCACCTCGATGCCCTGTTCGGCTGCTTGTGCAAGGAGGCTTGTGATGGTTTTCTCGCCGAGGGTGGTCTCGAAGGTAAAGGCCAGGTGCTTTTCGATCGCCCACTTCAACAGCCTCACGCCTTGGCGCCAAGCTGCACCGTTGGCCTCTGCCTGTGTTAGAGCAGGGTCTTTCTCTCTGAGGGCGCGGGCTGCTTCGTCCGGATTGAAATACTCGCCTCCGTGTTGACGGACAGCCGTACCGCCGATGCTACTCTTCCCCGCCCCATTGACGCCGGCCAGCACATGAATGCGTGGGCGGCGGGAAGCGCTCACGTGTGCGCAGCAGCGGAGCGGCGCCGTGCTCGTTTGCGCGCCGGTGAGCGATGCCTTTGGGCCGCCGTGACTGCGACGCGCCCAAGTTCCCCTGGAGAGGCGTTGAAGGCGGCCTCTACACCCTTCCGCACTTGCCTCGTCTGCATGCGGGCCAGCGATTCGTCGAACTGTCCGTTCAGATCGTCCAGCGAACGGCTGCGTTCTTTTACGAGCGATTCGAATTCTGCAAGCGAGAGGAGCACGGCCTTGGGCCTGTCGTGACGGGTAATGGCGACCGCGCCGCTCTGCAGCGCTTTCTCTAGGATCGCCCCGAACTCGTTCTTGACCTTCGTGGCCGCGACGGCGGAGACGTCTATAAGTTCTCCACGGCTGTTTCTGAATGTGAGCTTCGACATGATGTCTCGAAAGGAACCAATAATTATTACAGCCAAGTTGTACATATCAGCTATTTATCGGTCAAGTGCGTGCAACCCGTGAACGCGTGGACCGTTACGAACCACTGTCGGGCGGCTCTCACGAGGTGACGGCTTCTTAATCGAGAACAACACGCACGAGAGAAGAATGAGATCGAATCTTGAATCGTGCCACCCATTTTTCTGATCGCCGGACAGGTGCTCGGGTCTGCTACTGGACAGCCGGCGACAATAGACGCTAGGCTGAAGCATAATCTAAACGAGTAGGTGGCCCATGCCTGGAATGTTCGGTGCCCATCCTCCGCTCATGTTGATCGCTATCGCGATTGTCGTGATAGCGGTTGTGGTGTTCGCCCTTATGACGGCAGGTTATTGATGGATGAGTGATTGGACAGAAGTGCGGGGGTATCGATCGCTCCACAAAAACAAGAAGAGGCACCGGAGTGATTTTCAAGGATCCAAACCGAATCGAGTAGTGAACCCTGTGCGGTGGGAACTTCTCTGCCCGTCGCGGTTCAAGCCTGTTACAAACGCATTACAAAGAGCGTGACGCCGATGTGATGCGCGAAGCGCTTCAGAGGAAGTATGCTGAACACCAGGCTGCCTGTATGAGATGTAAGAAATGTGTTTACCGGAGCTCAGGTACGCAGTAGTTTGGTGAAGCAACCAGTTGATCCGAGGGCCTTGTTGGGCAATTCGTCGATAGGGAGGTTTATGAATGAAGAATGAAGGGCGGTTGTGGGCGGTCTGTCGCCGAGCCATTGCGTCGTTAGCGCTCGTTACCTTCAGTGGCTGTTCTTTTTTCGCTCCATCGAAGCAGACCATACTGGTGACGTCGTCACCTGAAGGAGCGAAGGTACTTGCCGGAGGGCAAGCGGTTGGTCAAACACCGGTTCAGTTTGAGGCTCATCGAGGCGATAATCTTTTAATAGAAGTGCAAAAAACTGGGTATCAAACGCAATATCGCACGACATCCCGCACACTGAGCTCAGTGGGGATCCTCGATGTCGTTGGTGGTTGTTTTCTTCTCCTCCCCTTAATCGGCCTGTTATCATCCGGTGCCTGGAAACACGATCCTGATAAGTATGGGATTATCCTCGAGCCAGAGAGGTGATGCTCAATGCTCAGTAGCGGGAGGCACGAGGTCGTTAAGTATCGAGGTCGGATTCTTACACAGCCTGGTAGGCGTCAATCTATATCTGATGGAACAGGGAAGTCTGTCGAGACATTGAACGGATGAGAGATTAGGACGGCAGCGAGGGTCTATCGGACACCTCCCGGATCCCATAACCTGTTCCATTATCCAACTATTGACCGGGTATCTACTTCTAACCGGCGGACCATTTCGCAATAGAAGGTATCGGCCAGCCGCTCCAGATTCACGCAATCCGCTTGATTGTAGCCGAGCAGCCTGGCTCTGGCTTCCTCATCATGACCCTGTCGCCATCGATTCCACAGCAGCAGCGCATCATGACCATTCAAGCCCTGCAGATCAGACGCGCGAGCAATCTCCAATTGCGTTTCAATCGACTTGAGTCCGCCACGGTACCCGAGCTGCCGGCCCAGGAAACAGAGGTCGATGTGGGGTTGATCCAATGGCAGGCTAGGAAACTGCGCCAACAACATCGGCACATCGAACGTCGTCCCGCAAAACGTCACCAGTAGGTCGTACTGCGACAATTCATCCGCAACCTGCCGCACATTCAGCGACTCGCCGCGAACGAACGAGGTAAACCGGCCACGGCCGAAGCACCCTACGACGGTGATCTGTCCGAACGAATCGGTTTCGATGTCCAGATACACAGCCCGCTCGCGGAGCCATTCGTAGAGTCGCCATTGCTCTCGCCGAGGCAGGACTACGCCGAAGTAGCGTGCATCGTCTCGCGCATGATGTACTTGAGCTTCCGAGATACCATCGTCATACAGCGCCTTCCTGCCTGCGCTGATACCCCGAATGGAGGGAGCGATGAGGAAATCCGACCACGTGGTCATCCCTTCCCGCCACAGTCGCCGTTCCGTGGTACGTCCTACCCCTGGAAGCAAGCAGAAGGTAGATGTGATCATGTTTCATCTATCACAAATACATGAGACGATTTCAATGCCTATCAGTCAAAATTGAAAAACGGGCCACCGCGTTCGCTTACGACCTGTTCGGCATGTGCAAGTGCTTGTAGAACTCCGGCGACGGCAGTACCACGAGAAACCGCCGCATCGCTTGCTCAGCTTGTGTCCCACCTCCACAGGAAATCCTCCACTATCATGTGCATAAGTGACGGACATACTGGTACACTGATCGGAGACAGCACCGAGTAGATCTCGCATACACTCATACTGCTCATGTGCGAACCGTCCCCCACGAAGAGAGGAAAGATGGCCATGGACCGGCTTGTGCTGGGAGTACTGGGCGCTCTCATTTTTCTGGTCATGAGCGTAGTCAGCCTGCACAATTCCGTTCTTGCGCTTCCGCCCGTTCAAGGAGAAATTGTCTCCATGACGGCCGGTGTTCCAGGAACGATGGTCATTCGAGACGACAAAGGGCAACTCCATATTCTGAACCTCACGCAACAAACTCAGCTTGGTGCTCAGTTTAAGGTTGGTGACAAGGTGCTGGCCTTCTTCAGCCCATACGGCGTGAGCGCTGTTCAGCTCCAGAGTGGAAATCGTTAGCCCGGCTCGCTGTCGCGATCGCGACTACATCCTACGGGCAAAAAGCTTTTGTCAGGCGCAGGTCGTCTCGCGGGCGATATTTGGATAGCCCACTACGGATGCGCGATCACAACGAGGGTAGGCGCCCGCGACAGGACGCATCGGAGACATTGGGTAAGCGTTTCCGGGTCCAGTGCCGCAAAACTTTCGTCGAGAACCACCAGTTCCGCCTTTTGGAGCAAGGCACGTGCAAGGTACAGGCGGCTCCGCTCACCGTGAGACAATTGCCAGCCCGTCTCGCCGACTATCTGCATCAACCCTGAGGGCATACGACTCAGGAGATCACCAAGACCAAGCTCGTCGCAAAGTTGCTTGGCTTCCGCCATATCCTCGACGGTCGGTGGCCAGCGACGGCCCATCAGCAGGTTAAAGGCGAAGGGTCCCGTCATGACATGGTTTTCATGAAATTGCGATGCGACAGTGGTCAGCCGCTGCCAGGTTTGCCCCAGCGTCGACCGATCCAAGCCGTTGAGCATCAACAATCCGGAATCAGGATGCCGCAATCCGGCAAGTACGGCGCCCAACGTCGATTTCCCACCTCCGGAAGCTCCTTCAATTAAGAGCCGATCGCCACGGTAGATCGTCAAATTGCAGCCTTTCAATACTGGTTCACCTTGTCGCATATAGCTGTAAGAAAGATCGCGGGCATAGACCAAGATATCCGTTGCCGCATCTTCACCATGGCTGAGCGTGGCATGTGGCATAACTGATACGGCTATGCGTCCTTCTTCGATGTGTTGGGCGGTCTTGAATAGTGGGGCGACGGTTTCCCAGGCGACTGCCGCTCGTGCCAACGCGGCGAGGCCGGATCCAATTTCGCCGAATGCGCGGTACGCCAGCAACACCCCGCCTAGTCCGATGGCAAGCCCCATCCCATCAGCACTGCTCCAGATGAACGTCGGAAGAAGCGCTAACATGCCCACAAGCAACCAACCTCTCGGCGCTCCCCAAGCCAGCGGAAAAAAGGCCTTATCAAACTCGCGAGAAAGGTGAAGAAATCGTTCCAGAGAATCATCTTCACTGACATGCCGCTGTTCTGGTGCTTCCTGCGCGATTCGAGTGCGATGGCCCACCATCTGTTCGACCAGCCCATGAGTGAGGCCGATTCGTGCGTGGGTCCAGCGGCGAAGTCGCCGGTAATAGAACCAACTGAATGCGACTGTTCCGGCCACCCACAGCAGGAGCGCGAACACATGCCAAAGCCCACCAGTGCCCCACGCCAGCACCCAGGCGGCCAAGCCTAACTCAACCGCTGCAACAAGGACCGCAAATCCGCCGTTCAAGGCGAGAGACTCTAGGGCTTGAGACTCGATCACGTGCCCGAGTAACTGTCCGAATCCTTTTTGACGAATCTCATCCATGTTCATGGACAATGCACCGGATAACAACCGCTGTTTCAACAACGTTCCAAAGTCAATGGCGAAGGTCCCTTGTAGCCACGTACCCACCATCTGGATGGGAACCATACCCAGCAGCAAGAGAGCCCATGCCATGAGCCAACCGAAATCGAGCCGTCCCTCTAATGCACCCTGGCCGATGATGGCCCACCCGATGATTTCGAGGAGATACAGCGCCACAAAGATTGCAACCATTGCCAGTGCACGATGAGGCAGGCTCATAGACGTGATCTGCGGCCAAAATGGCCTGCTGGGAGGCATTCGTATCATCCAACAGCCGTCGATGGTCTGGTTCATCATCCGTTCCTGTACAAGCAGACGAGCAATGTGGGTCTGAGTATCGGCGGGAAGCTTCGCATGCTGGAGCAATGCGTCGACTTCGGCAGTCACCGGTCTCTCCATTTCTGCGCACAACGCTGCCCGTAGAAGACCTGCCGGATATCGCCTCATCTCTTGATCGGGTCCGATAAGGTACACGTGACGGGCAGTGGCCTTGAGCAGCAGCAAGATGGCCGGCTCGCCTGCCGACCGATGTCGTAACAGCACCGGCCCTGCACCATGGATCAGCTTCACCAGGTCCGCTCCAGTGGCGGTCACTGATTCCATTTCTATTCCGCGTTGAGCACAGATCCAATCCAGCCACCGTTCAAACTCCTCGTGGCAAAAAGCTTCACGACATGAGGGGTGCAGGTCGATTTTGACAGAGGTCGGTTTGAGCCCCGCTCGGCGAGCCAGCACCTCGATCGCTTCGGGCAGTCGAACTATGGGCCATGCGATAGAGGCGATATTATCCACGCTTCGCCTTTCCGTTTCCGACTGCCACCGCTTTCCTAGGGGACATCGACATCTTGAGGCTAGAGGTTTCATTCTCCTGGACCTGTCCCTGGTCCAGCCGGAAACGACGCCAGATTGCTCCTGCCCATAACTCCTGACGGACCGACTCCTCAGATTCTAGGAGTGCCCGATATCGTGAAGTCGGATCTGCTACCAACTGGTCAGGCGATCCATCCCCTACAAGACAGCCGTTCTCGACCACGAGCACTCGATCAAACAAGCGTGTCTCTGCCACGTCATGGGTGACACAAAGGAGACTCGCCGCATTCCAAAACTGTCGAGCCTCAGCTAACAGGTGGTGCCGCAGTTCTCGTTCCAATCCTCGAAAAGGCTCGTCTAACAGCACCAGACGAGCCGCTGGTTGCCACATCGCTCGCGCAAGGCGGAGACGCTGACCTTCACCGCCGGAGAGGCGCGATCCACCCTCGCCTAATGAGGTTTGCAGGCCGTCGCCCAGGCGAGCCGTCACGTTCGTAAGCTCGGTTCGTTCGAGAAGGGGGCCCAAAGCTGAATAGGATTCGACTTTGCCGCCGTAACAGACATTCGCCAACAGCGACCGATTCCAGATCTGAATCGCCGGATCCACCCACGCCGTGGCACGCCGGAGTTGCTGCAGTTGCTCCGTTGATAGGGGTTGTCGATCGACGAAGATCGCTCCTTTGTCGGCGCGATACCAGCCGAGGAGCAAGCCGATCAAACTCGACTTGCCTGCGCCGGATGGCCCGATAATAGCGATATGTTCGCCTGGTTGAACATGCAGACAAATGTCTTGCAAGATGGTTTGCCCGGCAGCAATGACCGCGACTCGTTGAAACTCGATTTCTACACCGAACTTCGGCGGTGGGACGGTTGAGACCTGACTGTGCTCCACTGATTCCTCCGGTGAAGACACAAGATTGGTTTCAGCATCCGTCATGGCCTCTTCCGGTGCCTTAAGCGGTTCGAGCAAGCGCAAGACGATGTTGCGCTGGGCTGGGTACTGCAACGCCAACGTCGCGAGGCTTCTGCCCAACGCCGGCAGCTTGAGAGTCCAATAAACCAAGAGGAGAAGACTTCCCGTGACTCCGACATTGTCAAGATGTTGCATCAGGAGCACACCGACTAACCCAAACGCGACAAACGACTGAATGCCCTGTACGATCAGTGAGAAGCTCAAGAGTCGCTTGGCTGACCGTGCCCACTCGGTCAGCAGGCTTTCATGTTCCCGGCGAACAGCCCGTTCTGCGGAATGGGTCCGAATCGGGATGCTGCCTCGTAAGGCATCCAGGTAGAATCCATGCAAAGCCCCAGCGTGACCTCGAACCCGCAAATCTCGTTCGCGCATAGGATGTTGCGCAACAACTGTCAGACTAAGCGATGTGCCGGCGAGCGTCATCGCGAGCATGAGACTGTGAGGCGCAATATACCCAATGCCCACCAGAGTAAAGATGACTTCCCACCAAGCATGGATGAAGCGCACCGCTAAATCAGGCAACGTGCGAAGCAGCGACAGACTATGACTCCGTTCCGCCATATCGGGGATCGGCCGGCTTTGCAAATATCGATCATGTAATGTCGGAAGTTTCTGGAGCAGAGCGGATCGTAAGCGAATCTCGAGGTGCCGCCCTAATCGCAACGACTCGCTGATAATGGGAAGCTCACAGCCCCAGAGCAGCGCGATGAAGGACAGCAACGCCCCAAGCGCGACAATGCGTTGGCTGGCGACGGTAAGCAGGTTGGCGAGTTCGAAGACGCCGCGGAACAGCAGTGATTCGATCAGCACAGCACCGACCGCTAGACCGATGGCGCCGATTAGTGCAAGGGGAGTTAGAATACCCTCTCCTCGCATTAAGGCCCACAACTCTCGCATCGGCCTCGCAGACCGTTCGCGCAAGGCGGCGGAGAGCTCAGGCGTCAGGGAATTCTTGATTGCCGATTCGCTCGCCTGACGCAGGCGACCACGAATCCGAAGCAGGACTGCGCCGTGGAAGACCAATTGATCCTCCATGCCTGGATGGTCTATCGGAGCTACAGACCAATAGGCGGCGGGAACGGCAGTACGGGCTCCTGGCGGTGCTTCTAAAACCCGGGCGAAGAGGCTCTCAAGCAGGCGGATTGTCTGTGTCCCACGACGGAGTCCACCCGAGGTCACAAGACGCGCGGTCATTCGCAATGCCGCATCAAGTCCAGCCATTGCATGCCAAGTTTTGTGGTTCCTCGCGCGTTGAAGCAGGTCATTCGTCTCAGCAGGAGAAGCCCCGACGGCCCGTAACCGGCTTGCAAAGATCGCGAGTGTGTCGTCGGATATAGCCCATTCGTGCCAGTCAGAAGCAGCAATGGGCAAACGATGAAGATGGATCTCCCTGGCAAAATCCGCACAGGTCGTCCACCGACGCCCCACCCCAGGATCCATGATTTGCAACCAACGGCCATGGCGTCGCCACAGGATGACAAAATGCAAGAGGCCATTAGGCTGCTTCACCACGACTAAGGCCGGCAGCGCCTTGGCGGCAGGAATCCACAGGTAATCCGGCGGCAACATCACCTGTTCAGCATCCAGCCCAAGCCGGCGAGCGACCACCTCAATGACATCGATGGATGTCCCATCGACGGATGTCTGGCAGGCCTCACGAAGCCGTCCATAACTGGCTGAAATATTGAAGCCCTCCAACAAACAAGTCAGAGCCGCGGGGCCGCAATCCATCACCGAGGTCTGCACGACCTCAGGCACGAACCAGCAACGTCTCATTGTATCTCCTGTGGATTCCATCATGAGCCTGAGGCGGTGAGCGATCCGCCTAGTTGTGCCGGTCG
>JARFXQ010000047.1 GCA_029194725.1 Nitrospira sp.
TCAAAGATCCATCCCTCCATGCGGAGGAAATTGAGCAACTTTTCGTCGTTGTCCATGATGTCGATCATTTCAAGGTATTTCCCCAGGCCCAACTGAAAGGGTTTCAGCATGAGGAACCCGAGATTCATGAACTCGCCTGGGATGTTGCCGAAGGCATCGACCAAGGCATCCACGTCCATGGTGTGGGCTGTCGTACTACATCCGGCCCAGAGATTGGGCACGCCCTCTTGGACGTGAAAGTCCACCGGGGTGACCATCGTGATCAGGTTCTTGACCTTTTCGGGATAGAGCGAGGTGTAGCAGAGGCTGAAGGTGCCTCCCTGACAGACTCCCAGAAGATTGATCTGCTCCAAGCCATGCCATTCACGCACCACATCCACACAGTCGTTGATATACCCATTGATATGGTCGTCCAGGGTCAGCCATCGGTCTCCCCGGCCAGGATAGCCCCAATCGATCAGGTAGACGTCCATGCCCAGCTTCAGGAGATTGCGGACCAATGATCTGTCTTCCTGCAGATCGACCATATAGGGTCGATTGACCAAGGCATACACGATGAGGACAGGAATGTGAAACGGCTTCTCCACCATGGGAATGTAGTGATACAAGACGACATTGTCCTCTCGATACACTTCCTCCTTTGGACTGATCCCGGCCTTGATGTCCTTTTCCCGGACATGGCTTAGGCGCTCGATTCCCGTGACGACCTTGCGGTTCAGGTCGATGAGTTCACCCATGGTCTGCTCAGGACTCAGATAGAACGGAAGCGACATCTCGTAATCTCCTTGCCGGCTCGACGCCATCCCTCGATGCAGGATGGTTAGCCTTGGACCGGTTGACTCTTAGCCTGGGTGGAAAGTTGCGCCTTGATGGCGCGCAGCTCTTTTTTCAGTTCCTTCACTTCTCTGCGGAGATGATAGATTCTGCGGTGGGCTTCGTCCATCTCGCTTCGGTACGGCACATGACTGGTTTTTAGAAAGACTTCGACGATTTCGCGCTCACGGAGTCGATAGGTCATCGCCGTGTTGAGTAAGTGCCCCTGCAACTGAATGTACTGGTCGGATCGGAAGGCCTTTGCAAATACCTGATCAATGATGTCGATCCATTGAAACAGGAGTTGCTTCAGGCTCTCAACGGTCTCGCCTTTTTCGGTCCGGGCGATCAGGTTCCGCATAAACTCTTCGAAGGCATGCGTCCAGGTTTCACCCACTTGGACTTGGTATGCAAAACTCGCCTGGCGGTACTCCACCCAGGCCGAGAATCCTTTAATGAGGTCTTCATTCAGTTCGCGCGTATGTCCGAGACTCGGGCTCTCGATCAGACGGCCGAAGGTGCGCTCGTACGCGTTCCCATAGAGATGCATCAGCTCCACGAGGGCCGACCCATCCCCGGTGGAAGCTTGGCCGACACGCCATGGGGCCTGCTGTAGGGACGACGCCCAGGGCTGGACGAGTTTTTGCCATTGCTCCAGATAGAGGCCCCAGAGCTCATTCGTGTCTTGGGTCGCCTTTTGCGCTGCCTGGGGAGACAGCAAGAACTGCTCACGCAACCGCTCGGTATATTTGGCCAGGACGCTGTTCCAGTCCTCGCCGGCTTCAACCTTGGGAGCGATGGCATTCCATGAGTTGAGCGAAAGTTCGAGAAAACGCAGGACACAATCTTGAGAGTTGATCAGTCGGTGCCCTACGTCCTTCGCGATTTGCTCAGCTTCGGTCGTCCAACCTTTGAACGCCTCGGTCGCAGTGTCCCGCCACTGGTCGGCCAGGGCAGGCGACACCGGCGTTGGCGTTGGTGCCGCCCGCATCAGACCCATCCAGCTTTCCCACATTTGCTTTTGAGCTTCGGTCAATGCTTTGGCCATCGTTTCGGCCTGCTCAGTCGAATACACAGTATTGTCTCCCTCAAAGATTAGACCCGTTATCGCGCCCGGTTCAGCCTCCGGTTTTTCCCTTGGGCTTCTGAATGCCTGCGGACCACTGGCGAACCCACTCTGCCTGGCCATCCATTGCTTTCTGAATAGCGTCCTGCCATCCCTGCAAGAATTTCTGACCCTCTCCCGCCCAACTCATCCCCGTTGTCGCGGTGGGGTCCAGCTTTCTCACGACCTGGAACCAA
>JARFXQ010000029.1 GCA_029194725.1 Nitrospira sp.
CTTTCTCTCTCCGAACGATCCGAGGATGCTGAAAACCTTGGAGGCCATCAACCGTTCACCGAAACATGGCGGTCTTGCCTCGGACGGGTTGGTGTACCGCTACGACAGCGAAACGGGAGCAGACGGGTTGCACGGAAAAGAAGGCACCTTCACCATGTGCTCGTTTTGGCTGGTCGAAGCGTTGACCAGAGCAGGGCGCGTCGATCGCGCGAAACTGAGCGAGGCGCGGCTGCTGTTTGAGCGCATGCTGGGTCACGCCAATCACCTCGGCCTGTATTCTGAGGAGATCGGCCCATGCGGTGAAGCGCTCGGTAACTTCCCGCAGGCCTTCACTCACCTGGCTCTCATCAGCGCCGCCTTCAATCTCGATCGGGCACTCGACGGGAAATCGAAGGCAAGATGACGACATGGAACCGATTAACCAACAAAGAGGTGAGAAATGATTCGTATAGGTCTGATGTCAGTGCTGGTCGGGTTGTTGTCATTGGGAGCCGGCGTGGTCGGGTGGACGGCCGATGACGACGGCAGCCGACTCGCGATCGTGAGCCCGACACAGGGCGCAGTGATCAAAGGGGATTCTGTCCAAGTGCGGTACAGGCTGTCGAAGGGTACGGAAGCCACGCACATTCATTGTTATGTGGATGGAGAGTATCAAAAAGGATTTAAGGGTGTGGTCAAAGGACTGACTCGCGGCTCGCACGAGATCAAGATTGTGGCAGCGAGCCACGATCATGACGCACTGGGCGCCGAAGCGGTAGTCGCGATCGAGGTGGAGTGAGGTACAGCGTTGATCGAATGGATCGGCTGCAGGCTTATGCCAAGACAATGATCAATGAAATCGAGCGCGCCACGCAATGCCTCACCGTGGGCCAGTGAATGGACGCGCTAAAAAGGAGGACAGGAACATGGCGTTGACGGTTGACGATATCAAGAAATGGCTGGGTTCCTTGGAACAGAAGCGGGATGAGCTGAAACTTCAGGCTCACCTATTGGGGATGGAGGCCCGCGACGAACTCGACAAAGTGGACCAATCGATCGACAAGTTTCGCGGCGCGGTGCAATGGGCGGCTCGCGAAGCACCAGCCACGATCAAGACTGGAGCCGAAAAGCTCACCAGGACTGTGTCGGATTCCATCACCGAATTCCAGACTGCGCACGCCGACACAGTCGATTCGCTCAAACAGCGGGCAAGCGACCTTCATGCGGGGATCGAAAAAGCCACCCTGTCGCTGCAAGAAACGGTCGGATCGTTGAAAGGCAAGGCGGGCGAGGCGTCAGCCGATTTTTTGCGCCTGGCTGAGGAAGCCAAGACCGAATTCAGCGCAAAAGCCGCAGATGCCAAAACCCAATTGGCAGAGAAGCTTGAGGAGATGAAGCATAAAGGCCAGGAGATGAAGGAACGGTCGGAACTTCTGTCGGAAGGAGTGAAAGGAGCTTTGAAAGGCATGGCGGAAGACTTTTCACGTCATCTCGGAGAACTCCATACCGATCTGGACAAGCGGCTGACCGCCCTCAAGAGTAAGGTCGAATCATCGGGACAGTCCGAAGACAAAAAGTAAGGCGTCGCATTGGGTCATCTGTGGTGAGAAATCTTCTGCGTTCACGACGTCGAGTCGTGGTTGTCACACTGAGTCTGCTCCTCCTGTTGGATCTCGGTAGATCGATCTATGCGCGGGTGGGATATAGTCAGCCCTTTGAAAACTGGCAACCGGACCCGACGGTCTATGCGGAACTCACCTGGCCGCCGGGAGCCGATTTACCCGCCGAGACGCCGACCGGCAAGCGGGTCTTTGCCCAGCGTTGCGCTGTGTGTCACGGCCCTGACGGTCGCGGCAACGGACCGGCGGCCCCGTCATTGGTCCCTCGCCCACGCGACTTCACACTAGGCCAATTCAAATACAAGTCCACGCCGTTCGGTCAACCGCCGAGCGACGCTGATCTGATCCGGACCGTCTCCACCGGTCTCCGGGCCAGCGCGATGCCCTATTGGCAGGATATCTTGAGCGCGGAGGAGATTCGTGAAGTCGTGGCCCACGTCAAGAGCCTGTCAAACGTCTTTACGGGACTCCCTCCAACCGCTCTCACGATCCCGCCGAGGGTTCTACCAGATGCAGCCAGCATCGGTCGTGGTCGGGCCCTTTTCACGTCGAAAACGTGCATCGCCTGTCATGGGCCGGAAGCCCGTGGCGGCGTACGGTTGAGTGATGCGAAGGGCTATCCGGTCATCTCCCGCGACCTCACTGCGCCTTGGACCTTTCGAGGCGGGAGCGAGCCGGAACAAATCTGGCTACGGATCACCACCGGTCTCCCTCCCAGTCCCATGCCCTCGTTTGCAAACCTGACCACCGCGGCTGAGCGCTGGGATCTGGTGAACTATGTCCTCTCGTTATCACGGACTCCTCCCTGGGAATCAGGCGGCACATTCGGCGGGCCGGGCCGGCAGGCGGATCTGGTCAAGCGAGGCGACTATCTGGTGCATGCGGAAATGTGCAGCCTCTGTCACACGCAGGCGACCAGAGGAGGCATCTATCGGGACGATTTTTTTCTTGCCGGCGGGCAGCGGGTTGATGTGTGGCCGCATGGCGTTCTGGTCTCGCGCAATCTCACCTCTGATCCGGACACAGGGCTGGGCCGCTGGACGACGGAACAGATCGTCGAAGCGATTCGGAACGGGAAGACACCTGATCGGCATCTGAACGTCTTCGACATGCCTTGGCATTTTTTGCATGCCCTCAAAGACGATGATGCGCGGGCGATCGCCGGTTATCTGAAAACCCTGACGCCCGTGCGCAATGCCATCCCTCCGCCGCTTCGCTACGGGATTGTGGAAACGGTCGTGGGGAAACTGACGCGCCCGCTCCCCGCTGCTCTTCCCGAGACGATCACTTTCTTGGACGGCAATTTCGGTCAATCCAAGTCTGAGCCGATCCGGCGCCATCTACCTCAACAAGTCCTGATCATAGCGCAATGGGTTGTCCTGGGCGGGGGCGTGATTGCGTTTGCTTTCGCCGGTCCGCGTGAGCAGAGGTGGCCGCGACGACCGGCTGGCTGGATACTTCTCATCTTGGCAATCGCGGCAATCGGAGGCCTCGGCCTGGCGATGCGAATCCTGAACGAGATGCCGGCCTCGTCCTTCGTCCCGCCTGATGTCGTAGCGAATCCGGTCTTGGCGACCATTCACGAACCAGATCCGGTTATGTTTCGCAATCAAGAACAGGCCGCCATGGTGGAGAGAGGAAAGTATCTGTTTACGATCGCTTCCTGCGCCATGTGCCATCAGGGCAACGGCGAAGGAGCTCGCAAGACCAGTTGGGCTCCGGCGGGCACCAGGTGGTCGCGCAACATTTCCTCCCATCCGGTGAACGGGATCGGCGCCTGGTCCGATGCGGCCATTGCTCGGGCCATTCGGAGCGGAGTCTCCGCGAACGGTCGAGCATTGCATTGGCAAGGGATGATCTGGGACCATGCGTCGAATTGGGATGAGGAAGATGTTCGCTCCTTGATCGCGTACATACGAACGCTGCCTCCGCTTGATCGAAAAGTCCCCGACCCTCGGCCGCCAAGCGAAGAGGATTGTGAGAAGGCGACTATCTGGGTGGGAGCGAATGATCTGCCCGGTTGTCGGTAGGGACTGATTGCCGTGAATTACATGAACGCAGTCTGGGTGTGAAAGTAGCCGAGAGCAGATTCCACTCTACGAGTGCCGCATACTGTGAATCCAAAGTTGGAGGTCTGGTGTTATGGCAGGACGAGTGAAAGACGTCAGCGAAGCATCTCATCGTCTTCGCAATGTATTGGTGATCGACGTGGGTGGAACCCATGTGAAGATCTTGGTCACCGGTAAACGAACAGCGCGGAAGATTCCTTCCGGTCTGACCATGACGGCGCAGAAGATGGTGGAAGCGGTCAAACAACTCGCCGCCGATTGGTCCTATGAAGTCATCTCATTGGGATTTCCAGGGGCGGTACGGGGCGGTCGGCCGACTGCGGAACCCAAGAATCTGGCCACCGGCTGGGTGGGGTTCGATTTTAAGCAGGCGTTCGGTTGTCCGGTCAAGGTGCTCAATGATGCCGCGATGCAGGCCCTCGGGAGTTATGAAGGCGACCGCATGTTGTTCTTGGGGCTCGGCACCGGGTTGGGCTCCGCGTTGATCACCGACGGCGTGCTGGTGCCGATGGAACTCGCGCACTTGCGGTACCGGAAAGGTGGCACATATGAAGATTACGTCGGCTTGCGCGGCCTCAAACGGCACGGCAAGAAGAAATGGCGGCGATATGTCGAGGATGTCGTGATGGCGTTGAAGAACGCGCTTCAAGCCGACTACGTGGTGTTGGGCGGCGGCAATGCCAAGAAGCTCAAACAGTTGCCGAAAGGCATTCGCCTTGGCGACAATGACCATGCCTTCACCGGTGGCTTTCGCTTATGGGAAGAGGTCTGGAAGGATGAGCGCACCTGCTGCGTCGTGCAAGCGGCAGCGCGAGGTAAGAGCGCGGAAGGAGGACTCCATGAGCGGCGATAAGCTTAGAGCGAATGTGGGCAGCTAACACCGGTAGGCGGTAGCGGGAGGTGATGCGCATGTCGGTAAAAGTCACAGTCGGCCCCCCCGTCATCTCCATTAATCACGGGCATACCTTCTTAATTTCCGAATTCGACGGCTCCATCACGGATGCTTCCGACCAGGGACTCTATTCGCGTGACACTCGGTATCTCAGCCGCTATCAGCTCTATATCGATGGCGCGCCATGGACTCTCCTGAATTCCGGCGCGATTGCCTACTACGCCTCGCGAACCTATCTCGTGAATCCACGGGTATCGACGGAGCATGGAACGATCGAAGCCGAGACCTTGGGACTCGTGCTGGGTCGCACGATCGGAGAGGCCCTTCACGAAGACATCGACATCCGGAATTATAGTTCCAGACGTCGGCGCTTCAATCTCGAACTCCTGATTCGCAATGATTTTGCCGACATCTTCGAGGTCCGGGCCAAAACGTTGACCCGCAGAGGTCATATCGAGACCGAGTGGACGAGCGACGCCCAGCGATTGATCAGCCGCTATGTTCACGATGATTTTCGCAGAGCTCTGATTCTGACCCTTGAGGACTGTGACTCGAAGGCCCTCTACGGCAATGGGCGCATCAACTTTGCAGTCGATCTCGCGCCCGGCGCTGCCTGGCATGTCTGCTGTAAGTACGACATGAAGGAAGACGACATCCTCCGGCCTGCTCCCGGTGAATGTGCCCATGCGTGCGAAAGTTCCCGCCCTGGTCTAACGTTGGCGCAATGGAAGCAAGTGACCACGCAGATCACCACATCAAATGAGGAGTGGTATCGGCTGTACCTACAGGCGGTTGAAGATATGGCGGCCCTGCGTCTCCCGGTCGATGATGAGCGTCCGGACGAACTGCTGCCTGCCGCCGGAGTCCCCTGGTTTGTCAGCGTCTTCGGTCGGGACAGTCTGATCGTGAGTTTGCAGAATATGATGGTGTATCCGGATTTTGCCCGTGGAACGCTCAAGCGTCTGGCGGAGCTCCAAGCGACTGCAATGGATCCATACAGGGACGCGGAGCCGGGAAAGATGCCCCACGAGCTGCGGGTGGGTGAGCTGGCCCATTTCAAACGCATTCCCCATACCCCTTATTACGGAACCGCCGACGCGACCATCCTCTATATTATTGCGTGGCATGAGGCCTGGAAGTGGTTGGGCGATGATGCGCTCGTTGATCGCTTTGAGCAAACCGTCAAACCCTGCTTGAAGTGGATCGATGAATACGGGGATCGCGACGGGGACGGATTTCAGGAGTACCAGACCCGTTCCGACAAGGGCTACGAAAACATGGGATGGAAGGATGCAGGCGACTCCGTCCTCTATCCGGACGGATCGCTGGTAAAAGGGCCGAAGGCGCTCTGCGAACTACAAGGATATGTCTTCGATGCAAAACGCCGGGCTGCCGAGGGCGCGGAATATATCGGCGATTCCGACCTGGCAGCGAAGCTCCGGCGAGAAGCCGTGGAGCTGCAGCAACGGTTTGAAGAGCGGTTCTGGTGCGAGGACCTCGGGTACTATGCCTATACCTTGGATGGGGACAAGAAGCCGGTCAAGACGATCGCCTCCAACGCAGGCCATCTCTTGTGGAGCGGTATCGTCTGCCCGGACCGAGCCGAACGAGTCATGCGACGCTTGCTTGAACCGGATATGTGGAGCGGATGGGGCATCCGGACCTTGTCCGCGCGGCATCCGGCGTACAACCCCTTCTCCTATCAGAACGGGTCGGTGTGGCCGCACGACAACGGCATCATCGCCATGGGGTTCAAACGATATGGGTTTACGGAGGAAGTGGCCAAGATTGCCCGCGATATCAGCGAGGCCGGCCGTTATTTCTTGCTCCATCGTCTGCCGGAGCTGTATGCCGGGATCGAACGGGGGCCTGGGACGTTCCCGGTGCAGTATCTCGGTGCGAATGTGCCGCAGGCCTGGGCGGCGGGCAGTGTGTTTCATCTTCTTCGGGCCATCCTGGGACTTGAGGCAGATGCGCCACAAAAGACCCTCTACATCGATCCCGTACTTCCATCATGGCTCCCGGATCTCACAGTCCGTCAACTCCGAGTCGGCAGAGCGACGCTCGACCTGCGTTTTTGGCGGGAGGATACGGTGACCAGGCACGAGGTGCTCGCGATACAGGGCGACGTGAAGGCACAGGCTCGGCCTCTCGATCAGTCAGACGCTCGTGACTCAGCAAGGCGGCAAGATTCCGATCGAAAGTGAGCCTGCAACTTGCGCCGCCTGGATACCTGAAACGTTGATGTCATCTCTTCCACATCATGATTTCCGCAAAGAGACGTTTTCTTTTCCCCTCTCTTAGTTCGACATCAACAGGGGATTCACCCAGTAGGACTATTATCGTACAACAGCGTAGGTTTGGACCTTGAGGGGCATGCTGGCAGGCATTTTCAACATCCTACTATTAATGTAATGGGTATAGTGAGGAGAACAACCATGAGGACACTGAAGGAGATAGTAGCCTGGGGGAGCGTCGTGCTTTGCATAGGTATCATCGCGCCGGCAACATCCTTTGCCGCGACGGAATCCAACAATATGTCGGATGAAACGATCCAGTCGAAGATCGAACTGCAATTGCGGAAGGATGGTCGCATCAACTGGGAAGTGTTGCGCGTCAAGGTCGACAAGGGCAACGTCACATTATTCGGTGAGGTGGCAAGTCCGGAGGAAAAGGGTTGGGCCGAGATGATCGCCGGCACGGTACCGGGTGTACGAAGCGTGAGAAACGATGTGATCGTGGATACGGCGCTGGCACCGGATTACAAGATCAGACGGGATGTCTGGGAGGCCTTTAAGCAGACGCCTGCGCTCGAACGCAATCCAACCGTCCAGGTCTCAGTGCGTAAAGCCGAGGTGACCCTCAAGGGCGACGTTCTTGATGACTTGTCAAAGAAAGCGGCCGAACGGGCGGCCGAGAGCGTCTATGGAGTCAAGAAAGTGATCAATCACTTGCAGGTGGTGGACCGGTTGCCTCCGCAGCAGCTCGATAACCGCGAGATCGTCCGCTGACAGGCCGCAGGAGGTCAAACTCAAGGAACCCACATCGTCGCCATTGCGATGTCGCTATGACTGCTGGTAAAGGAGCATGGTGTGCCTGTGGTCGATTGTGTCCGCGGAAAGCTCGCCGGCACTGGTGCCGGATCCCACCAACTGACCTGATCAGAAGTCCTGAACGTGGTGCTGACATCCGATATCGACGAACGACAGCTCAAGGTGGGCGACCGACGATTTGCATGATCAGGGAGAACTGCAATGGCCGAACAGTCATCATCACAGACCGGACCGGATTTCACTGAGGGCGTTCCGTTAGGGGATGTCGTTGATGGTGGTATGGTGGCAGGCCATGTTGGTGACGAGCCGGCTCTGCTCGTGCGTCAGGGCGGCGAGCTGTTCGCCGTCGGCGCGCTGTGCACGCACTATGGTGCGCCGCTGGGTAGCGGGCTGCTGGTCAATGATACGATCCGATGCCCATGGCACCACGCCTGTTTCAACATTCGCACAGGCCAGGCTCTTCGGCCGCCCGCTCTCAATGATCTGAAATGCTGGCTGGTAGAGAGGCGTAACGGCCGCGCCTTCGTGCGCGAAGCATTGCCGACTGCGCGACCACCAAAATTGGCGGATGCAGATCTTCCTGAATCAGTGGTGATCGTTGGAGGTGGGGCAGCCGGATATGCCGCGGCTCAGACGTTGCGCCGGGGCGGCTATCAAGGTCCCGTGACGCTGTTGAGCGCTGATCTTGCGTTGCCGTACGATCGACCGAATTTGTCGAAAGATTATCTCGCCGGGACCGCGCAGCCCGAGTGGATTCCTCTACAGTCTCCGGAGTTCTACGAGGATCATCGCATCGACGTGCGATGTGAGAGCCGAGTCATCAAGCTCGATCCCGCCCAAAGGGCCCTCACTCTCTCAGATGACAGTCGGGTGACCTATGGTGCATTACTGCTCGCCACAGGCGCCGAACCAATCCGGCTCTCGGTTCCCGGCGCCACCTTGCCGCACGTAAACGTGCTCCGTACTCTGGCGGACTGTAGTGCCGTGATCGACCGAATAGGGGCGGCACATCGCTGCGTCGTGGTTGGCGCAAGCTTCATAGGTCTCGAAGTCGCGGCGTCATTACGAGCGCGTGGATTGGAGGTACAGGTTGTCGCCCCGGAGGCTCGTCCCATGGAGCGCATTCTCGGCGCGGCACTCGGGGATATGGTGAGGGCGCTTCATGAATCTCATGGGGTGGTGTTTCATCTCGGCGCCACCGTCGCACAGATTGAGCCCGATCGCGTCCAGCTATCGAGCGGCAGGGAATTGGCCGCAGATCTGGTGGTGACGGGCATCGGAGTTCGCCCGGAGGTGACCTTGGCCAAGGAGGCAGGCCTGACAGTGGATCGAGGAGTCGTCGTCGATGGATTTCTGCGAACGAATGTCCCGAACATCTACGCCGCCGGCGATATCGCCCGCTGGCCGGACCAGAGGACGGGAGACCACATTCGCGTGGAACATTGGGTGGTCGCGGAGCGCCAAGGTGTCGTTGCCGCGCGGAATATTCTTGGGCAACGGGAACGTTTTGTGGCGGTGCCGTTCTTTTGGAGCCAGCACTATGACACACGCATCAATTATGTGGGCCATGCAGAGCAATGGGATCGATTGGAGATCGACGGTGATCCCGCCGCGCATGATTGCGCGGTCACCTATTGGCGAAACAACAAACGGCTTGCTGTCGCGACCGTTGGGCGCGATCTGGATAGTCTCCGAGCTGAGGTCGCATTCGAGCAAGAGGTGCTACTGGAATAAATGAGGAGGATGCAAGATGGTTAAGAAGTTCAGGATCGGTGACCATGTCAATTGGAACTCCGAGGCAGGCCGGGTGTCGGGTACCATTATCGCGATCCACACTAGAGACTTCGACTACAAGGGGCATGTCCATCATGCTTCAGAAGCAGATCCTCAATACGAAATCAAAAGCGACAAGACCGACCATGTCGCGGCCCATAGGGGCAGCGCGCTTGAACAAGCCTGATTAAGGCAACGTGCGAAGCATTGTTAGATTGTCCGCACCTTGGCATCCGGCGGCGGAGCTTTGGGGAACCCGAGTCCTGACTGCGGGCGAGACTCGCAAGACTGAGGGGATCCGTAGGGCGGTCAATCGATTGTCATGATCGCGAAGCCATCGGTTATGAGTTTGCGTTGCCCAATCGGAGGCATGATCGAAGCGCAATCCCACTCGCTAAAGCCTCATGATTGATCGCGTCTACGGGACAGGCGGCACCAGATCTGACGATGTCATCGAGAAGACGAACAGAAATATGTACTCGTTGGAGGAGGCATCGCCCTCGTATGTTGGTGTCGAACTCACAAGCTGCCCGGTTTTCTTATCCAGAAAATCCATCGACAAACGGGCATGTCCTCGCTGCCTGGTCGCCTGGTAGAGAGTCAATTGGGGCAAGGCAAATGGGATCAGCATGCTGGTGAATGCCGGCATACCGAGGAACGTCTGATTGTTAACCGTGCCGAACGCGTCCAACGTCACCCTGACCACCAACGCTTCTTTTCCGTCTTTGTCTTTCGGCACGTAAAACCCTTCCCGAGTCAGCCATTTCTCAACTAACGCGTTCGCGTACCCCTGATCAGCCGTAAGGCCGATCGTTTCAACTGCGACGGATTGTCCTGAACGAACGGGAGCCACCGCATCGATCAGACTCCTTTTGAACGCCTGGGTCAAGAGCAATTGTTCGGTGGTGGTTCTGGGCGTGTTGCTCGTGCCGTAGGAGACGGAACAGCCTCCGACTCCGAGCAGCAGGCTTACTGAACAGAGTAGGACCCAGCTCCGCAGCCCGGCCGGCAAGCTATGCTCTGCGACATCGCGCCTCATGTTTCGATCAGTCGTGTTCATGCGAGGACCTCTCACCCGGTTCATCGGAAGATTGATCGGCGATTCGCTTCTCTTGCTCCTGCCTCTTATGAATCGTCCGAGCCAACTCATCGCGAGACCGCCGGGAGAGCTCCCTCAACGGCGCACATCTTCTCAGAAGAGAGGAACCACTTTGTTCCCGCCGGACGGAACCCCCACACCGTCGCGAGCGCTTCACAGGTCAGCAGAGCAACGGCATCTTTCGTGGGACGGTTCTCGAAGGTTGCATATCGGGCGCTGCCGCTCCAGGAGATTCGTCCGGTCTGGACCTCTACGCCTCGGACACTGATCATCGGAGCCCGAGCATCGCCTCCACGATCGACAAATACCACTTCCTGTACTTCCATCTTCTTCGCGATCTGAAGGATAGCCGCTTCATCCTTGAGCGTGTGCGTCAGTTCAAGGTTGTCTGTCTCCAGGTTCGCATACAAGAGGCTGCGCTCGAGAACAGACAGTCCTCGTTTCTGGAGCCAGGTCGTCGCCATACCCACGGCGCTCACATCGTCTCCCCAAACAATTGTGAGCGCGTCCTTAGTCGGCAGATCGTGCCGAAACCCGTCGGTCACCGGCACGCACCCGGCGATGAATACCAGCATCAAGCCACAAGCGATCGTGAGTGTCCTCATGAAGCCCTCCGTACAACTCTCAGGATCCGATCGGTCAATTTCCTCGGTTGCATCGAGAACGACCAGACTTCCGATCCCAACAAATCAACGCTTTTCTGTTCGATCCTACACATCACGATGGCTCTGTGCAACCGGGATGTTGTGCAGCTGGGGGCGTGACGACTAGAATGGGATCTTTGGGTCGGCATGGAAATCCATTTTGCCTACCCCACACTCATCTTGGTCAGGAGGAGGGGCGGACCTGGTAGATGACTTCGGATGAGCAGGATACAAAGACCGCCGCGACGCTTCACCGAATTCCTGCGGAGCCGATTGTTACGGCACCGAGGCTGGACAGGGTGACGGCTGTCGGCATAAGCCGAAGACGGACACCTGAGCGATCGGAACGATTCCAGAGACCAGGAACGGTAGGATCGGCATACGCCGAAGACGGACACCTGAGCGATCTGAACCAGGAACGGTAGGATGCTGAACGCCACTGATGGAGAAGCGCTTTCGATGTCGCCTGCAGACATCGTCTTCCTCTTCGACGTGGACAACACGTTGCTGGACAACGATCGGGTGACCGAGGACTTGCAACAATATCTTGAGTGCGAAGTCGGCCCTGAGCGTCGGAAACGATATTGGACGATCTTCGAACAGTTGCGGGTCGAGTTGGGCTATGCGGATTATCTAGGGGCCCTTCAACGGTATCGTGCCGAGTATCCCCGTGATCCGCATTTGCTGACGGTCTCTCATTTTCTGATCAATTATCCGTTCGCCGACCGGCTGTATCCGAGCGCGCTCGCGGTGATCGAACATGTCACGCGCTGGGGTCCTGCGGTGATCCTCTCGGACGGTGACGTGGTGTTTCAGCCAAGAAAGGTCGAACGTTCCGGCCTATTCAAAGCCGTACAAGGGCGCGTGCTGATCTATATTCACAAGGAACGGGAGTTGGACGACGTGGAGGAGCGCTACCCAGCCGGGCATTACGTATTGATCGACGACAAGCTCCGTATTCTCTCTGCTGTGAAGACCAGCTGGGGTTCGCGTGTGACCACCGTGTTTCCCCGCCAGGGCCACTATGCGCTAGACCGGCAGATGCTGGCTCGTTTTCCACAGGCGGACGTGACCATCGATCGCATCGGAGATTTGCTCAGTCATGATTTCTCGACCGTGCGACGTTGTAAGGACCAGACGAATTGATCGACAGCGCACTCGTCGTGAACAGATAAAAGCCATGGAATTCAGACGGGCAAAGTTGGAGGACATCACAGCCGTTCTCGATGTGCAGGCGGCGAACTTCATCGGTAATCTGGAGGATGCGGAACGCCGGGATGGCTTTTTGTCGGTGAAGTTTACACGTCAACAACTCGAGGAGATGACGGGCGAGGTCGGGATCATCGTAGCCGCCACCGGAGGCCGTCTGGCTGGTTACCTCTGTGCCTCCTCCTGTGAATTCAATCGACCATTCCCTCTACTCGCCGCCATGATGCAGCAATTCGATGTGATCGACTATCACGGTCGCTCGCTCACGTCCTCCCGGGTGTTCATCTATGGACCGGTTTGCATCGATCGGTCTTACCGTGGTCGAGGACTCCTCCGCGGACTGTACGAAACATTGCAACAGGAAGTCGCCGGGCTGTATGACATCGGTGTAGCCTTCGTCGCCGAGGATAATCCGCATTCTCTTCGCGTCCACGTGGATGGACTGAGGATGGCTCATATCGGAGAGTTTGCCTTCTCGGGAAAGCAGTATCACATTCTGGCGTTTGAAGTGCCGGGCGAGACAACTTCCTGATATGGTCCTGTTCGCACATGCTCATATTTTGAGAGTACTGAGGGCACTCCGGCTCGGCCGTTCTCTCGATGCCGGTGGTCATTCGTGTGCTGTTCAAGAACCAAGAAACAATGTGTGTGGCTGGAGCATGGGTAGAACGTTCTAAAGATGCACTGTTCCACCCCGGTTTATCCGGTTTATGAGGTCAGAGAGTTGCGTTTCCCCTCAAATATCTAGATACTTCCTACTCCCAAAAGCGAATGATCGCGGGGTTTCCTCTGGCAAGGATCTTCCGGAGGCCGGAGCGGTGGTTTTTATGTATCAAGGGACTGGAATCGAAATCTTTAACCTGTAACCAAGGAGGGTATTGTGAACGGTCGTATTCAACGGTCACCGGAATGTGAGGGACAGATGAAAAGGAGAAGGTACATGCGCAAGTTGATCATTCTCGGTTCGATGGTCCTGAGCTTGTCGATGTCGGCGTCCTATACCTTGGCCGACCAAGGAGGAACGCACGGACATGGTAAGGGGACCCACATGAAGGTCACCGGCACGGTATCGGCCATTCAACCGGACCTCATCACCGTGAAGACGGCATGGGGTCAGATCAGGATTTCCTCCGCCACCGCGCCGAAGAACCTCGAGGTTGGTGAAGAGGTGGAGATGCAGGTCAACGAGAACAATGTCGTGGTCGATGTCCATCGTGCAGGAGACCCGTCCCACTCCCATCGCTTCGTCTCCGGCAAGTTGGCCTATGCGTCAAAGGACAGGAAGGAGATCAAGCTCTGGACACCAGAGGGGAAGAAGAAGTTTGACGTGCAAGCCGGACGGTCCCAACTCTCAGGCATCAAGGAGGGAACCCCGATCACTATCGAACTGAACGAAGAGGGTAAGGTCATCGATATCCATCGCATGACGGTGGAGATCGAACTGGACGAACATCCCCACACCCTCTCCGGCTATCATCTGACGTTGGACGGGGTCGTGACGAAAATCAGTTCCGGCTTGGTCTATGTGAAGACCCCGGTAGGACAGTACACCATCAACGCCAAGACCGCTCCACACGATGCGGCGGTCGGTGACAAGGTGACCTTGTGGCTCAACGAAGAAAACCTGGTGATCGACCACCATGGGAAACATAAGAATAAGCCGGGGAAGCACCGGCTGATCACCGGCAAGCTGATTTATGCCGGATTGACCAAGCAGGAAATCAAACTGTGGACACCGGAGGGCGAGAAGGTGTTTCCGCTGGACCGGATGGAAGTGAAGACCAAGCCGATTGCGGAAGGCTCGATGATCACCATTGAATTGGACGAAAGGGGAACCGTCATCGATCTTCGACAGGCGGAGTAACAGGCGACAGGGAAGTCGGCGCGCGCGTAGGCTTGCCTATGCGCGCACCGAATGATCATCTTACGCTATGTTCACAGGCCGGTACGTTTCGCGCAGCGGTCATGTGAACTAAATATCTCCCTGCTCCTTCAGTCTGATCAGACAGCCGATCATCACCTGGCGGCGTTCCTTCGCACCGGTAGCCGCACCAGGAGCCTCGTTCCAGAAACGTGGACACCTCCAACGAGGATGAGGAGTCACGCTTACCGCTGGTCATGATGCTGTCATCAACCTCTTCCGTCCTGACAAAACCGGCTTGCACGACATCCTCGATCTCGGCGACTGATGAACCGGTAGGTAACGGGAGTCAAACGGGCTGAGCATCAACGACATGGGCAGGACACGAATCATCATAGTGGGCGGCGGCTTTGCTGGCGTGAAGTGTGCAAGGACGTTGAGGAAGAGATTGTCGCCGAATGCTTGCGAAATTGTGCTGTTCAGCCAAGAAAACAACATGGTGTTCTATCCGTTGTTGGCCGAAGTGGCCGGAGCTGCTATCAACCCTGGTGCAGTCACGGTGCCGTTGCGCCAGATGCTGCCCGGAGTCCGCTGCAGAACCGAAGAGGTTCGACAAATCAACCTGGGCACGTCTGAGGTGGAATATGAAAAATACGATGGCCGTCCAGGTCGCGTGACGTTTGACCATGCAGTGCTGGCCTGCGGCACGGCGGTCAACCTGAGTTTAGTCCCCGGCATGGCCGACCATGCGTTCCCCCTGAAATCCGTGGGCGATGCCATGGCCTTGCGGTTTCACGTGATGGAACAACTTGAAAAAGCGGAAGTCTGTGACGACCCGGAGCGGCGACGCTGGTATCTCTCGTTTGTGGTGGTCGGTGGCGGCTTCACCGGAGTGGAGGCGGCGGGCGAGATCAATGATTTGATCAAAGCCAGTATGCGGTTTTACAGCAACTTCGCCGCCGGTGACGTGACTGTGACCTTGGTGCACAGTCGCGATCAGATTCTCCCGGAAGTGAGTACGACTCTGCGGGAATTTGCCCGAACAAAGATGCAGGAAGCCGGCATTCATATGGTACTTAACGGACGTGCCGTATCGGCGACGGCGGAGGGCGTCGAGCTGCATGACGGTCGAGTGCTCCGCGGCGCCACGGTAGTTTGCACGATCGGCACCACGGCACCGCTTTTGGTGCACCGGCTTGACCTGTCCAAGGAGCGCGGCCGATTGGTCACCGATCCGGATATGCGGGTGTGTGGTACGTCGAACCTCTGGGCGGTGGGTGACTGCGCCCACATCATCAATGCTTATGACGGTCAGGTCTCGCCAACGACCGGCCAGTTTGCCGAACGGCAAGGGCGGCAAGCAGCGGAGAACATCATTCGTGCTCTCCAGGGTGAATCCACCAGGCCGTTCCTCTTCAAGCCGCTGGGGCAACTGTGCGGAATCGGAGAGCGGAAGGCGGTCGCAGAAATTCTGGGCGTGCGTCTCTCCGGGTTTCCGGCTTGGTGGCTGTGGCGAACCGTGTATCTACTGAAAGTGCCGTCTTGGTCTCGCCGGATCAAAGTCGCGTTCGACTGGACTTGGGAACTGTTCTTCCCGCGCGATCTGGCCCATCCGAGAGTCAACCAAACGGAACGGATCGCCAGGGCTCATTATCGGCCAGGCGACTTCATCTTTGTCGAAGGTGAGCCCGCGACGAGTTTCTATGTGATCGAACAGGGCGAGGTCGAAGCTATTCAGCGTGATCCCAAGGGGGGACCTGATCGCAAGCTAGCCGTCTTAGGACCTGGAGATTTTTTCGGAGAATTGGCGCTTCTTGATGGCAACATGCGAATCGGGAGCGTCCGCGCCCGCACCACCGTTGAGGTGCTCGTGATGGGTAAAGAGGTCTTCTCGCAAATTTCCGGAGCACTGACTCTTTTCCGTAATCTCGTCGCTCAGGCTCTACGGTGGCGGAGACCTAGATTGAATCGCCACTTGAGCCAAACCTGGACTGCTCTCGAACGCCAGCCGCTGTCCTCGTTCATGGAAGCAGTCCCTGAACATCGTCTCGCTCCCAACGATACGTTTGAAGACACAGTTCGCATGTTTGACCAGGTTGCGGTGGAGTATCTGACCGTCTTAGATGAAAAGGGACGTTTGGGAGGCGTCGTCACCAGGAATGAATTGTTTGAGGCTTTTGCGCAGGGGAAGAAGCCGTCAACCAGGGTGTGGGATTTCATGCGCGCCGATCCCATTGCGGTGACTCCCGATGATAGGAGCTTGATGGCCGGCGACTTGATGAGTAGGCACGACATCGATTGGCTCCCCGTGGTAGAGAACCAGGACAATCGTCGTCTGGTCGGCCTCGTTCGGTCTGAGAAAATGCTGCGCTGGTTGATCGAACAATCGCGGCCGCATGATTCATGACGGTTCTACTGCAATCGTCGAGCCGCGCTGAGGTCAGCCTGGTCGCAAGTTTCGCGCGGCCGAGGGGAAGGCTTGCCGATCTTTCGGGGACTGGCTCCGTCGTCCTCGACGGTGCCTGTCCCTGTACGGAAGGGGACAGACACCACGCACGGACGCGGTGAAGGGTGTCAGTCCCCAGGCTCCGCGTGCCCGTCCTTCGGCACCGCTCAGGACGGTGAGCCTGTCGAACCGTCTCGCCTGGCGTCTCATGTTTACATCCGCGCCAAGACGCACCCCGTCCCGAGTTCGTCACGAACCCTCATGAAAAAAGTCGGCTTTACATATGTCCTTCATCCTGGGCCGGCGGGTGTCCGTAGTCCGATGGACGGGATGTGAACTCATTCAAGGAGGGGTGTTATGCCTACCCGAATAAGCACCCATGATAAATAGCCGACAGGGCATCGCTCATTGAAATGACAATGTGAATGTCGGTATCGTTGGGAAACTCAATGACGTATTATCTGGATACAAAAGGGGAGATCTCGGTCTTACACGGATCGGCATAAACATACCTAGGCCGAAGACTGGCCAGTACTGTGGAAATGCGGTATTGTCTCTTTGATGTCGCGGTACACGTTCACCGAATACTTTGAAAAGGACGTGTTGCGGAAACGTCCGTACCTGAAAAAGGAGTGGTGTATCC
This sequence comes from Nitrospira sp., assembly GCA_029194725.1. Taxonomy (GTDB): domain Bacteria; phylum Nitrospirota; class Nitrospiria; order Nitrospirales; family Nitrospiraceae; genus Nitrospira_D. The sequence goes on from JARFXQ010000029.1 coordinate 17,288, forward strand.
GGGTTCTTGAGAACGCACTCAGAAGCGAGCCGCAAGAGGGAAACCGGTACCGGTTCTGGGGCCGAATTGAGGAGCTTGAGGGACGCATAGTGAGGGTGATTACCCTCGAAGATAAGGTCACAATACACAACGCTTTTCCGGACAGAGGGTTTAAGCCATGAAGCTCAATTATTATCCCGATACCGATTCGCTGTATATCGATCTTTCGGAGCAGCCGAGCGTGGAAAGCCGAGAGATCGCCGAGGGGATCGTTCTCGATTACGATGCCGAGGGACATCTTGTGGGGATCGACATCGACAATGCCAGCCGAAAGGTCGAGCTAAAGCAGCTCACGCTCAGCAAGCTGCCACTGGTTGTGCAGACCATTTCCGCCTAACCCAGATTATTCCTGAGCGTTTCTACCACAACCGCCAGCCTGTGCGAGGCCGCATGCAGACAGGCCGATACGCCTCGGCGATTGTGTGCTTCACTCGTCGTTCGTGAAGCGTGAAGCGCGGACCGGAGTGAGTCCATCTGTGTCTTCACGAGATACGAGAGACGCCGTCTTTGCCTGCCTCTGCGGGCACGCCGACAGGGCGTCGTTCATTGAAATGACAGTGCGAATGTCGTTATCTTTGGGAAATTCAAAGACGTGTTATACGGACAGAAGTGGGCGATCCGGCTCTTCTACGGATCGGCCTA
>JARFXQ010000013.1 GCA_029194725.1 Nitrospira sp.
AGGCAAATGATGAATCGTACTCGAACATTCCAGAATGGAACAGGGCGACCACGGCGAACGTTCGAATCTTGGGGACCATCCCCATCGCGCTGATGGGGCCGACGGGAGAGACCACGTTGACCGTATCACCGACAAACACCCCCAGCCTGAGCGCCAGCTCTTTGCCGAGAATGATTCCCGGTTTTTCAACCGGGCGCAGCTCGCCTTGAGGGTCATCGGCCGGCGCCTGCATCACTTTTATCGGGGTGAGCAGGTCGAACAGCTGACCCTCCATGATGTTCTTGGCTAGTTCGGTGACATTGGCCTCTCGTTTCGGATCGATTCCGCGTAAGATGATTCCTTGTACTCCGCTCTGCGTGGTGAGTAACACTTGGCGGAACACAAACGGCGTGGCCGCGACGACTTCTGGTACCGTCTGGATTTTGTCGGTCAGACGGTCATAGTCCGTCATGTGCTCTTTCATTCGTTCTTGGACGATGATATGTGCGGTCGTGCCGAGAATTTTGCTCTGAATGTCTTCTCGGAAACCGGTCATGATGCCGACCGTACCGATCAGCGCCGCCACTCCGAGCGTAATCCCGGCAACCGACACAAAGGTGTTCAGCGAGATCGTCCGATTGCGGCGCTTGGCGCGCAGGTAGCGGAGTCCGACGAAGATTTCATAAGGGAGGGCCACTACGACTTCTCTGGTCTGAGCTGTGGGAAAAACACAACGTCGCGGATGGAGGCCTGGTCGGTGAACAGCATGATCAATCGATCGATCCCGATCCCTTCTCCGGCGGTCGGGGGCATCCCGAATTCAAGGGCTCGGAGAAAGTCTTCGTCGACGAGATGAGCTTCTTCATCACCCGCTTCCCTCTGGGTCGCCTGGCCCACAAATCGTTCACGCTGGTCCAGCGGATCGTTCAACTCGGAAAACGCATTCGCAATTTCCCGCCCAGCGATGTAGAGCTCGAATCGGTCGGTCAGGCTTGGCTCTGTATCCTTCCGCCTGGCGAGCGGAGAAATCTCGATCGGATAGTCCGTGATGAAGGTGGGCTGTTGGAGATTGGGTTCGACGGTTTCCTCGAAAATTTCATTCAGGATCGTGAACAACGATGCCTTCTGATCCACCGGCACATTCAGCCGTTTGGCTGCCACCAACGCCTTCTCGTGATCGTGAAATACCTCTGGGTCGAGGTTATTCACCTCCAGGATGGCCTGGTGATAAGACCAACGTCGCCACGGAGGTGTGAGCACGATCTCTTTCCCTTGGTATGGAATGACCGTCTTGCCGTGAATCTGATGGGCCAGGCCAGAGATGAGTTGTTCAGTGAGGGTGATCAGGTCCTGGAAATCCGCGTACGACACATAGAATTCCAGCATCGTGAATTCGGGATTGTGAATCGTCGAGATCCCTTCGTTGCGGAAGTTGCGGTTGATTTCGAACACGCGCGGAAAACCGCCGATGATCAGGCGTTTCAAGTAGAGCTCAGGCGCGATACGCAGGTAGAGATCGACGCCGAGCGCGTTATGGTGCGTGACGAAAGGCTTGGCCGTCGCGCCGCCGGGAATGGGATGCATCATCGGGGTTTCGACCTCGAGGAACCCGCGTTCTATAAGAAAGGTTCGGATGCCGGCAATGATGCGGCTCCTGGTCGAAAAGATCTGGTGGACCTGAGGGTTGGCAATCAGATCGACATAGCGCTGTCGATATCGAGTTTCGACGTCCGTCAGACCGTGCCACTTTTCGGGAAGCGGGCGGAGCGCTTTGCTGAGAAACGTCAGACTGTGGACCTCGACCGTGAACTCGTTTGTTTTCGTACGAAACAACGTCCCCGTGACTCCGATCCAGTCCCCGACGTCGAGTTGTTCCACGATGGTGTAAGCCTGTTCTGAGAGGAGATCCTTCTTGAGGTACACTTGGAGCCGGTCGGACCCGTCCTGCAGCACGGCAAATCCGGCTTTCCCAAAACGGCGCAGGGCGACGACCCGTCCCGCGATAGTGCACGAGATCTTTTCTTGCTCTAAGATCTCCTTGGTCTTCTCGCCGTGCAGCGTGAGTAATTGTCCGGCCCGATCCTTGACCTCAAAACGGCTGCCGTAGGGAGCCACGCCGGCCTTTCGAAGGATGTCGAGTTTCTTGATCCGTTGCTGCCGCTGTTCGTTTAATTCGTCCATTTTCCCCTTCTTACCCTTCGACAATCCCGCTACAGGTCGTCTTCCGGTCCGCCCACCGGCGAGAGTTGATCGCTTCCTTTCTCCAGTTTCTTCGTCAAAAAGGCTTCGATGAATCCATCGAGGTCCCCATCCATGACGGATGAAACGTTGCTGACTTGATGACCCGTTCGGTGATCCTTGACCAGTTGGTACGGCTGAAACACGTAGGAACGAATTTGGCTGCCCCAGGCAATGTCCTTCTTTTCGCCGACGATGGCGTTGAATTCGGCTTCCTTCTTCCTCTGTTCCAATTCGAAGAGGCGGGCCTTTAAAATTTTCATCGCCCCGTTTCGATTCTGGAGCTGAGACCGCTCATTCTGGCATTGCACGACGATACCGGTCGGCAGGTGAGTGATACGGATGGCGGTTTCGACCTTGTTGACATTTTGACCGCCTGCGCCGCCCGAGCGGAAGGTATCGATCCGGAGATCCTTGTCTTCGACCACGACATCGATGTCTTCACTCAACTCCGGATAGACGAATACCGACGCGAACGAGGTGTGCCGGCGCTTGTTGGAATCGAACGGGGAAATGCGCACTAAACGATGGACTCCGGCTTCCGCCTTCAGGTATCCATATGCATGCGATCCTGTGATGGAGAGGGTTACGCTCTTGATACCCGCTTCGTCGCCGGGCAACAGATCCAGTGTTTCTACCTTGAATTTCTTGTGTTCCGCCCACCGTACATACATCCGAAGGAGCATTTGTGCCCAATCCTGCGACTCCGTTCCGCCCGCACCGGGATGAATCGCCACGATGGCATTATTGGGGTCCAGTTCTCCCGAGAGGAGCAGCTCGACACGCAGCGTGGCGAGGCGCGGCTCCAGCTGATTCAGTTCACCAGTCAGCTCGGTCTCAAGGGTCGAGTCGCCGCTCTCATGGGCAAGGTCCAGTAGTGCGCCCAAATCACCCATTTTGGTCTCGATATCGTGCCACTGCTTGAGCTCTCGCTCGATGGCCGATTTCTTCCGACTCACCACTGCGGCGGCGCGGGCATCGTTCCAGAAGTGAGGCTGGCCCATCTGCGCTTCAAGTTCTTGTAAGGCGGCCGTCATATGAGCGAAGTCAAAGATGCCCCCGTAGCTCAGCGACTTGTTCCGCCAATGCACGAACACGAACTTCCACGTCATCTAGCATGCCACGAACCTCCTTCTTCGGTTATGCCGGTGTGACTGCCGTCAGGGCTGGTTCCTTCGTGCGGAAATGCCCGACCAAAACCAAAAACGCGCAGATTATAACACAGGCGTGGGCAAACACATCGCCGTAATAGCTGTAAAACGTGCGGGTTTGTCTGGTCGGGATCGTGGCGTACGATGCCTGCTCGACGAAAAGAGGCGTCGCTTCGATGATCTGTCCGTACGGATCAACGAAGCCGGAAATTCCCGTGTTGGCGGCGCGCGCGAAGGCCAAATGATTTTCCACTGAGCGAAAGACGACCATGGCGAAGTGCTGGGCGGGAGCCGAGGACGGTCCGAACCATCCGTCGTTCGTGATCGTCACCAGAAACTCCGCGCCGTTCATGGCGAACTGACGGACGAAATCAGGGAAGATCACTTCATAGCAGATCGCCACCCCGAATTTGACTGACCTGGTGCCGCTCGACCGTTCTGTGTTCCAAGATTTCGGACTGAACGAGAGCGTCGTCGGCCCCGGGCCTGCTTCGAAATCGCCGATCCCTTCGACGAGTTTATCGAGGAAGGACAAGAGCGAGGATTTGAGGGGGATGTATTCCCCAAACGGCACGAGATGGTGCTTATCATAGCGACCGAGGACTGTGCCGTCCCTTCCCAGCAGATAGGCGCTGTTCAAGAGGTAGGGGCGGCGATCAGGGTAGAATCTCAAGGCCGGGCTGCCGAAGAGGATCGGCGCCTGCGCGCGCTCCGCCCAAGCGATCAGCTGCAACTGATACTCTTTCTCCCGCTCGAAAATAAACGGGGTGGCTGCCTCGGGCCACACGACCAAGTCGGTACTGGTTCTCAGCTGGGCCGTCAGCCGATCGAACCGTTGCATCGTCTCATCGCGGAAAGCCGCATCCCATTTCACGGCTTGATCGATATTCGGCTGAACGACACCGACGGTAATGGAAGGTTTATGATGACCCAGATCTTTAGCACTCAGGACTACTGAACTGTAGAACCATGAGAGCACCATGCAGGCGGCCGCAGTGGTGAGCAATTCCCACGGCAGTTGGACCGGGTGAAATCCTCGGAAAAACGGCATGCTCCACAAGAACAGCTCGGCGAAGGCCACATTGACCAGGACAATGAGGAAGGAAATACCGTACACACCCGTGTGGTCTGCCACCTGTATCAGGTCCAGCTCGTGATATTGCGAATAGCCGAGGAGACACCATGGAAGGCCGGAAAGCAGATTGGTGCGGAACAACTCGAGTGCGACCCAGAAGCATGGCGCAAAGAAAATCCCGTAACGCGGAATGAGGTCACGTAGCCAAACGACGGCAACAGAGTAGAGCCCGACATAGAGCCCGAGGTAGGTGGTCAGCAGCATTAGAATGGCGTAGCTGACGATCTCCGGAACCTTGCCATAGGTCGTCATGGCGGTGACGACCCATGACATGATGCCGGTGAATCCAACGATTCCGCTCAACCACCCGATCCAAAAGGCCCGCTGTCTGGAGCATTGGTCAAGCGCGAGATGGAGGGGAACCAGGGCGATCCAGGCCAGCAATCCCATGTCAAACTTCGGGAAGCAGAGAGGCAAGAGCAGTCCGCTCGCGCAGGCAAGTAGTATCTGGCGCGGGCGAGATCCATCCATCGAGCCGTACCTTACGAAAAGATTGGGCGACTTGCAAGAGAATGCTTGAACAATCAGCGACTTGGGATGATCGCCAGGTGCTTTTCCTCGGTGAAAGAGGTATTCTACCCTTTGTGGAGAGACGTCGGCACCATCGAGTTCCTGCTCAAGTCAAGAGCTTGCTTCGGGCCAATTGCCATGAAGTGGAGGGGGAGACCATTGATCTGTCGTTCGGCGGCGCCAGGATTGAAAGCTCTCTTGATGTCCAACCGGGAAAGCAGATCGCCGTCAAGCTGATTGTCCCAGGAGATGACACGCCGATCCTGATTGAGCAAGCTCGGGTACAATGGATGATCGATCGAACATTCGGAGTCCGGTTTGTCCACGTGCCGCAGCGGGAACTGGATGAATTGGAACAGCTGATGGAGGAATGTATCGCCTTTGATGAAGGGAGAAAGGCATGAAATCCGTCGAAATTCTGACTGACATACAGACCGACGACCCGCGCCGCTGGATAGGAGGCGAAGCGACCGTCGGTTCCCAAGCCCGGCGCTATATCCGTCGCCAATCGGGACCATCCAACTCGCTTCTCGGTGTGATCCTCGGCTTGACCTTCCTCGGTGGCTTCGCACTGGGCAGCTCCTTCGCCCTGCTCTGTCGATCCAAGAGCCGCTAGCAATCTTGGTCTCATCTGTTTATGCACTGTTCTGAATGAGCCAGAGCCTGTCCCTGTCACCTCTGCATGGGGACCAGCTGGTATTGGCTGTGATACAAGCGGCCTCTAATTCTGTGATAGTGTGAAACAGACGAGGATACGCCTCCCGACCCTGCGTCGATCTCTACCGCTCAGGAATCCCCGCTCACCTGGCAGACCAGATGATCCAGATCCAGCTGACGCGTGAGGGTGAGTTAGTCATCCGCGACCGCGAGCGGTTCGTGCGCAGCGGCCGTAGTGTGGACCACCAGCCGCAGAGAAGCGAGACCTCGGCATTCCTGATACTCCTTCTCGCCAAATGAGATCAAGAAACAGCTGCTTTTTGCTATACTCCTGTCCACCATGCCACCGGATACCCCCTCTCCGCAGCCCTCGCCGGAAGATCGCCGTCAGTTTTATCGTATCACCGTCCCCTTGCCCATCTGTCTTCAGACTGAGAACGACGAGACGGAGGGGACGCTCATCGAAAGGTCCGTCAACATCAGCGGGGGCGGCATCGGTGTCACGCTCAACGAGGCATTCGAGGTGAATGAAATTCTTTCCTGCACCCTGCTTCTTCCTGATCAAGTACTCTTTAAGGCTTACCTCGAAGTGTTGCGAGTTGATGTCATCGCTTATCCAGTCAACACCTATCGCCTCCATGGCCGCTTCGTCAGGATGGCCAATCAGGATCGAGAACTGCTGATCAGACATATCTTAAAATTCCAGCGCGAACACCTCAATAAACACTACTCTGCTTGAATAGGCACGGTCCTCACTGTGGGTAGGATTCGCACAACTCTGAGAACCCTGCTTGGTCCCTGCGAAAGGGGGATTCATTCTGTCACGCGAGGCCGACTAGACTGGGATACCGTGGAACTCACCTATCCCTATTTTCGACAGCACTATCGAGTCCCCCTCGCCGAGCAGTACTCCGTGATGTTTTCTGATACAGCGACGATCGCGGAGGGGAAGATTATGAATCTCACCGTGTTCGGCTGCGCGATTGAATGTGCCGCCCTCGCGCCATATGGGACCACCCTCCAGGTACGACTGATCCTCCCGGATCAGGCACAGTCACTCCCGGTCGAAGAGGCCGAGGTGCGGTGGGTCCAAGGGAATCGAATGGGACTTCAGTTTCACAAGGTGGAGCGAGCGGCGGATTTTCGGCTCCACGGGTTTGTGTGGGATCGGATGGTCGAGCGGCTCCGAACGATCACTCAAGAAGGATTTTCTGCCTGTTGATCCTGGGATATCCTGCCTTTTCCAACCATCGCCAAGCACAACAGCCCAATGCCGATCCACACGAGCTCGCGGAACCGTCGCAGCAGTGCGAAGGTAATCCCCGTCACATCACTGTAGCCGAACGCTTGGAGCAACAGGAGATTGCCGGCATCTTGGGCGCCCAGGCTGCCGGGGACGAAGAAGGATCCGCCCTTGATAAACACGGCGAGCGCTCCAATAGAGAAGGCGGACAACACACTCACAGAGGCGCCGAGTAAATAGATGATCCCAAAGACTTCCATCGATTCGACCATCCAGCCCAAAAAGTACAGCCCCATCGACGCATAGAAGGCCTTTTGATGGTGGCTGTAGAAATTCTGGATCGTCTGGTCGATCGAGCGCAGGTGCTCTTCCTGCGCTTCCAGAGACCGGATTCGTAGGCCCAATTTCCTGACCAATGACAGAATCGATGCAAAGAGTCCACGTTGCTGGATGAAGACAAACCCTGCGATTGAACAGACCAGCAGTCCGATCCCCAACAGCGCTGCCGTGATCGTCTGCCCCGCTGAGCTTCCTGTGCCCAGAATCCAGAAGGCAAGGGCGATGCCCGTGAGGATATAGAACACTTCGGCGATCGTCATGGTTGTCTTGGCGATCACCACAGACGCTGCTCCGTCCTTCATCGGAATATGGTACTTCTTGAGCAAATACGCCTTTAACGGTTCTCCCGCCACGTAGGCTGGTGTGGTCATGTTCACCACTTCACCGGCCGTGCGAATCGTCAGCAGTCGCCAAAACGGCACCCCTTGCGCCGCTCGCCCCAACACCACTTTCCACCCGTAGGCTTCAACGGAATACATGATGACTGATGGGATCAGAACGGCGAGCAAGGCTGTCGGACCGAGGCGCGTAGCGGCCTCATAGATATTAGCGGGGCCGATATGCCACACAAGAAGGCTCAGAACGACGAGGCCAAGGGTGAGTAGGATATAGCGTAACACGTCAGTCGGATGGTGAACGCGGCATTATGGCCGAGGAAATGAGACTGCGGATGGACGGATGAGCCATGCTACGATGCCGGCAAATAGCCATGTGCCGGCTACCGCAAAGAGCAAAAACCAATAGAGTTGATCGAACAGCGCAAAGCCCAGTAAGGCTGCCGAGAAATCGCGGGTGGCGACATTTTTCAAGATGACATCCGCCCAGGCCGCATGGGCAGGGGTTCTCCAACCATTCGCTGCTTTGATCTTGTGCGCCTTTTCGGCGAGTAAGAGCGAGAGGCCGTTGCCGAACACCGAGGCGACGCCTAGCGCGAGAGGAACCCAGTCGTCCGTTTGTCCCATGTGGGTCATGTAGAGTCCCACGGCGATGCCCGCAAAAATCGCCATATGCACGATGTTGTCCAAGACAACGTCGAGCCAAGCACCAAAGGGCGACTCGGTGAAGGTCAATCGCGCGATTTCACCGTCACAGCAATCAATGACGGCTGCCAATTGAAACAGGAGGGCTGCCACGATACCGGCGCTGTACGTACCCATCCCAAACCCGACTGCAGCAACCAGACCGATTAATCCGGCGAGGACCGTGATGGAATTAGGCGACAACCCCATGGCGAGAAACAGGCGCGTGAACCAGCGAGAGACCTTGCGATTGAAATAGCGATCGACGAATCCTTCAAATTCCCCCTTGAGCGAACTGAACAACTTCTTTTCGGCTGTTTGGACGTCAGCCAGGGTTCGGACCGGTTGATACCAATTACCCCGTTTCTCTTCAGCCGAGACGACACGCACTCGACCATCCGCCGCGGCCCGCTCAAGCCACTGCCGGATCGGAGGGCTTCCCTTCTCACTCACCGCTTGATCGGCGGTGCTCATCAGGCTTGCGGGCAAGACCACCAGCTCGGCGACACGCAAGGCGGGATCGTCGAGACGAGGGTGGATGAAGCTGGCCAAGCGATTGGCCGGGACTTTCGACCGCACGCTCTGCACCATGAACTGATCGACGTGCCCTGGTGTGGCTTGAGAGACCACGATGGCCTGACCGTCCTGCACGTCACGTCGCAACCGTTCGATCAACCCTCGAGAGAACACGCTATTGACGCTTGCAACCAACGCAAAACCGTGCACTTCGGCCGCCAAGGCTTCCCACGTCCGAGGATCGTCGAGAGGAAATTCACGGATCGGCATCCATCGGACGGGAATCGTGACGCGCGGCCCTTTGCTGAGCGACTGTTTCAGTTCCTCTTCCTCGGAACCGGACAGGACGATTAGTTGACGAATCCCTGCTCGTTGCAAGGTGAGCACGGTCCGTTGAAAGAGTCCGACCCCCACGACGCTGGTCAGGGGCCCCACGTCGTCGATCTGCAGCCCGATCGGACCGCCGAAAATCCCGACAGACGGCAGCAGAATCGCCGTCGTCAGTTCATGGATCTCCGCTCTCTTCTGAAGGATGCTCTTACTCATGGTTCCCTAGACAACTGTGTCTGCTCGCTCGGAATTCCTTGCGTACGGCCTTCCATACCAGAAATTCTACCATGCTGAGGACGTTCTCATAATCTTGGCGAAACTTCCAACTCGGCTTTTCTTATGTCCTCGATGAAGTCGATCTCGGTCCAGGGCAATCCTCCGACCCGTTCATAACCGACCCGGACATCCTGAAAATACTGCTGCAGCGCGTCCTCGTACTCCATATCCCACGAGCCTCTGTCGATGTGGTTACGGAGCGACGAGATAACGCGAGGCGTGTCCGTATGCCGTATCCGAAGAAATCCCACCCCTTCACCGGCGTGGTCGTACTGTTCCGGCATGTGCTTTGTCAGTGCGACAACTCGGCCTCCCGCCACGACCACCATGCATTCTTCCCCGGTCTGCTTCACCGTCTCATCCATCAGCAGGGCATTCTCGAAGGGCGACGACACCAGACGTCGTAGGATTTCCTGATGGAACAACACGTCGGCATCCATCACGATAGCGTCGTCGTCGAGCGCGGTTCGTGCGATCCACAGCGAGGAAATACTACCTCTGTGAAACTGGTCGTTGACCAGAAACGTAACGTTGACGCCACACGCATCCCGTTCGACCGCCGCACGAATCATCTCTTGCTTGTACCCGACGACGATCTCCGCCCGACGAATGCCGACGGAAACCAGCGATTCTAAGTAGCGGCGCAGGAGTGACCGTCCGCCGATCTCGATGAGGCATTTCGGTCGATGTTGGGTCACTTCCCACAGGCGTTTTCCCACTCCCGCTGCAAGGATGATTGCCTTCATGCCGAATGACACACCTGCTCGAAGGCGTCGAGAAACCCGCCAAATTCCTCCTCGGACAATGCTCCCATATTGGCCACGCGAAAAATCTTGTTTTCCAAGTTGCCTTGCCCGGCATAAATGACATAACCCTGCTGCTTCAGGCGGTCATGCAACGCCTGGTAAGACACACCATCCGGCAAGTGATAGGCCGTGATGGTACTCGATTGCCGGTCCACCGGGAGAAGCGCCCTCACGCCGAGTTTGGCCATTCGTTCACGGATTAGGGTTGCCATCTTCTTATACCGTTGGATGCGATTGGACACGCCCTCTTCGAGGAGTTCGTTGAGTGCTTCGTCGAAGGCATAGTAGATCTGCACTGCTGGTGTGAAGGGAATCGCGCCTCGCCCTTCGTTGTCGATGTAATGGGTCAGATGGAGATACCAGGAGCGCTTCGGGTACGACCGCATTTTCTCCACGAACCCTTTCCGCACCAACACGAATGAGACGCCTGGAAACCCCTGAATACACTTTCCCGCCGTCCCCACCACCATATAGATGTGTGACCGCGCAATGTCGATCACCTCGCCCGCCAGAGCGCTGACCGCATCGAGCACAAACACACGATTCTGATTGTCGACGATCTCGGCGATCTCCTGGACCGGATTGAGGAGTCCGGTGGTGGTCTCATGGTGCACCATGCCCACGGCATGTACTTCCTGATGCTGTCGCAAGGCAAGAAGCAATTTTTCCGGATCGGGTCGAACCGTCCATTCATACTTCAACTCGTTCGCCCCCAGACGATGGAGGCCCACGATTTGAGACATCCGTTCCCCATACACGCCGTTGTTGAGGATGAGTATCCGGCGGCCGTGAGGGAGCGAAGACATTAAGGCGGCTTCGACAGCGGCCGTCCCCGACCCGGTCATCACGACGGCGACGTATTCCGATTCAGCTCCTGGGACAAAGGCCTTAAGCAGTTTGGTTTGGATGCGGTGAAGCAGTTCGACAAATTCCTCTTCTCTATGGCAGATATCAGGTTTCAGCAGTGCCTGCCGTACCCGCTCGGAAACATTCACCGGCCCAGGATTGAGCAGGATCATGCGTCAGCTCCCGGACTGAGGACTGAAGACGGGGGACTGAGGAGCGGCGCTGCCGTGATTTCCATCTTTCCTTCTCGGTCCTCAGTCCTCGTTGCTCAGTCCTACGCGATTGCTTTCATGAACCGGCGAGTGATGTCCGGCGGATCATGCAGGACACGGCCGGCATCTTCCACAAATTCGTTCACCTTGATGAGCAACATGCTTGGCCCATCCTTCTTCAGCATGTCCTTGAACTCGTAGACGAGATCATCGCGATCAAGTACCCTTTCCACATTCACGTAACCTGCCGCCTTCGCTACTTTCTCCAGCGGCACCACGTTGGAGATCGTGGGCTGGTTCCCGGTCGTTCCGTACACTTCGTTGTCGAATACGATGTGGATGAAGTTTTTCGGCTTCAACGCACCGACCGTCGCGACGGTGCCCATTCCCATTAACACATTCCCATCGCCATCAAAGATAATCACTTGTTTATTCGGCTTTGCGAGTGCGACACCGAGCGCAATCGCCGAGGCATTCCCCATCGAGCCGATCATGTAGAAATGAGTGGGCCGATCCGCGATCGCGTGAGCCTCGCGCGAGGGAAACCCGTTGCAGATAACGACGGGCTGGTCGGTCAGCAACTCCAGCAAGGCCGCCATGGCCTGCGCTCGGCTGATCAATGTGCCCTGTTCGGGCCTCATGGATGCAACCCCTTCACCACGCCCTTGGTGATGAGCAACGCCACGGGAATCTGTTGCTGCATGAAAGTCTGGGCCACCCACCTGAAATCCTCGGCGGCCGTCTTTTCGGTCAAGGAACGATGCGGAATTTTAACGATATCGAGCAATTGAGGCATCACCTCCCCCATCACCAAATGTTCAGGAGCGTCCTTTCCTCCTTGACCACGCCATGAAACAATCAGTACACAGGGTTGCTTATAAATCATATTCAGAGAAATGAGCGTATTGAGAGAGGTGCCGAGTCCCGAATTCTGCATGAGCACGGCGGGTGTCTTTCCCGCCATATATGCGCCGGCAGCCATACCGACCGCTTCATCCTCCCGAACTGCAGGGGTGTAGAGTCGACGGTTCATGAGTTCCGCAATGATCCCGCCCAGGATCGAATCCGGTACACCGGTGAAAAAATCGATCCCCATGTCCTGCATGGCTTGTACGAATACGTCGCTTTCAATCATTGGGGGGGCCAGCTGGAATATTGTTACACACCCGCGAAAACCGGCGCATTATAAGATAGGCCCTGCGAGGTTCTCAAGAACGATCCACAAGAATGACCCACTGTTGAGTTGACTTCCCTTGCATGTTAGCGTTAAGGCCAGTACGGTTGTTGTCTGAATCCGCCTAGAGCGATGAAAGACCCCATCCAACCAGCATCCCTTGCTTGGCCGTTGGGCCTGATCGTCGCGATCGTGATCGGCGCCGGTTCAGTATGGGCTGTTCCCATGATAAATGACCCGAACGGATTTCACGATATTTCTTGGGGAACCTCCTTATCTGCGCGCCAGGACCTGGAACCGATCCAGGCAGATCCGCATATCGTCGAATATCTCCGCAAGACAGAGCCGTTGGCATTCGCGGGGGCTGAAATGACCAGGATTCTTTATCTTTCGGTGGATGATCAATTCGCGCGGGTCATCATTCGGTATCAAGGGGGCCCCATCCATAGGCAGGTGCTAAGTTTCTTGGAAAACTGCTTCGGTCGACTGGAGCACATTCCAGGAGAAATGGCGCGAGGACTCACCCAACAATACAACTGGCGCGGGCCCGACACCGAAATCAATCTGACCTATCAAGCCGGTACAGAACGTGGCTACATTTTTATCGATAGTCGCTCGCTCGCACCACGGTTTAACGACTACATCACCGATTTTCCGCAGTAGTTCGATGAATGCCTCACTCTGAGAAGGTCACACAAGCGGCGATTGCCATGCCTTGCCTATTCGACTCATTGCAGTCCACATTGACGTTCTCACCGTAAACGACCGAACGGATTCGATGACATGCCCTGAGGACAATCAAGGCCTATGCTTGGCATGGTTTTCTTTACGAAAGTGACATTGCGATTTGAAAGTGGGTTCGATTACGGCATCGGCATTTCTCGAAAATCACACACTGCCGGAAGAAATCGCTGAGGGAACCGCGCCTACAACCTTTTGACCCCGCTGGAACCAGGTCGGACAAAAGTTTCCATTGACAAGCACCGCACGCTTTCGCATCATGTGCCTCATATGGCCAACGTCATGTCCAACGCAGCAAAACTCCGAGCTGCCTTAAAACGGCCGGGTGCACTGAAGATTGTGGGGGCTCACGATGCACTCAGTGCTCGTCTCATCGAACGCGCTGGGTTCGACGGCGTCTGGGCGAGCGGCTTCGCCATTTCAGCCTCTCTGAAATGTATCCCCGACGCCAGTTTTATCACCTCAAGCGAGCAGCTCGATGTCGAACGAAATATCGTTGAGGCCGTGAGTATTCCTGTGATTGCTGATTGCGACACAGGATACGGCAACGCGTTGAATGTCATGAGGACGGTTACCGATCGGGAGCGGGCTGGCGTGGCTGCTATTTGCATCGAGGACAACGTCTATCCAAAGCGCTGCAGTTTTTACGCAGGTGTCCGACGGGAATTGATTCCCATTGAAGAACACTGCGGCAAGATACGAGCGGCGAAAGCGGCACAGGTTTTCCCAGAATTCATGGTCATCGCCAGAACCGAGGCACTCATCGCGGGCTGGGGACAGGAGGAAGCCCTGAAACGGGCTGAAGCCTATGCAGATGCTGGCGCCGACGCAATCCTGATCCATTCGAAATCGAAAAAGTTTGACGAGCTGAAGGCCTTGTACAAATTGTGGTCCGGGCGCGCCCCGCTGGTCGTGGTCCCAACGATTTTCGACCAGACTACCGCGGCGGAAATGGAAGAAGCTGGAGCGAAGATCATCATTTATGCCAACCAACCGGTGCGGGCGGCCATCCGTGCTATGACAGACACGCTGGATCTCATCAAGAAGGACACACGCCCCGGAGCGGCGAACGGCCGGATCGTCACGCTACCCGAAGTGTACGAGATTGTTGGTGTCCCGCAAATGGAGCAAGACGAGAAACAGTTCCTTCCGGTGGGTAGCGAACGAATCACCGCGATTATCGCCGCCGCTGGATTCGAAAAACAGCTCCTGCCGTTGATTGAGGACAAGCCGAAGTGCCTGCTCGACATTAAGGGGAAAACCATCCTTGATCGCCAGATCAGCGCACTCAACGAATGCGACATCAAAGAAATTGCATTGGTTCGCGGGTACAAGAAAGAAGCGATTTCGCTACCCAATATTCGCTACTACGATAATGATCGTTACGAGGAAACTGGTGAGCTGGCTTCTCTCTTCTGTGCCGAAAATGAGTTAAGAGGACGGACGATCGTTTTGTACGGCGATATCATCTTTGATACCGCAATCCTTGAAAAGTTGCTCAAGAGTCCCGCCGACATTGCTTTGGTTGTCGACCTGGCCTGGTTTGATCAGGAACAACGAAATGCTCAGCCGACCCATCTTAATCCGGATCTTGTCTCACTAGCAGCTCCACCGGGCAAGAGCTATTTATCCCGATTTGTGATGCCGGAAGGTGAGCACCAGGTAGTTAAGATCGGTCAGCAACTTCCGTGCGAACTGGCACATGGTGAATTCATCGGTATGGCCATGTTCTCAGAGAAGGGCACTCAAGCTCTTCGCGAGTGCTACCACAGGGCCAAGAACCAACATCAGTCATCCCTGTTCCACGAGTCAGCAACCCTTGCCAAGGCATCTTTCACCGATATGCTGCAAGAACTGATTGACCAGGGCTATCGCATCCAAGCCGTGCCGATTTTTAAGGGATGGATGGAAGTCGATTCCTTCGAAGAGTACCAAAAAGCCTGGGCAAAGATTCGACAGTAATGCCTCTCATCGTGTGGTAGGCGGCCTCCTCGCCAGCAGGAATATTCCTTACTTAAATGAGGCGCGTCCTGTCGCTTCTCTTTGCTACGCTCCTTTGCTGAATTGATTAGGAAGATAGTTCAAACGACGCTATCATGATGAAACTTACGATGAGTGGCCGAAAATCCTACGTGCCTCTAGATAATCGTTACGCCGAACGTGTAGCCGTCACATGTCGAGTGCGCTATGCCGGTGAAGTTTCCACGCAACCCCACCAAGGCGAAGGACTCACAAAAAATATATCCGTTTCTGGTTGCCACGTCATCAGCGACCGCCCGGTGACGCGTGGAACATTATTGACCCTTACCATCGCGCTCCCCGATGGACTACCCCAACTTCTATTAAAGTCGGCGCATGTTGTGTGGGTGTCAGGTTGTCAGTTTTCTGTCCGATTCATGGATCTGAACCGAGACCATCGAAAGCGTCTTCAATCGTTCATTTGGAAAAGCATCTCCCATCACACTGTGAGCGACCAACGAACTCGATTCCGACTTATGTAACCCAGCCTCCGTCCTTCCGATACTGCCGCGATTCTTTTCATGAACGGGCTTAAATGCTCATTAGCTCCTGAGCCCTCGTATACCGCCTTCTGAGCCCCCCTTCTGGATCCAGCGCTACCCCTCATCTAGTGGGAAGCCACGGTTGACTCTGAGCGCTAGCCTTCATCCATACGAAATCTCCAAACAAAGGAAACGATTTTGCAGACTCGCAACACGGGAGGCAAGAATCATAAGAACTGGTGAGGATCCGGCGGTCCGAAACAGGTATACAGACAGGAGGTGTAAGGATGAAACAGATGAAGCACTTGAGACCATCAGGAATATCTTGCTCATCTCATTCGATTGAGCGCCGCAGAACGACAAGGACTTGTGCCTCCTTTGGTCTCATGTATTCAGGAATCAAGGAGGACGACGTTCTCATTGGAGACGGTAGCGCTGTCGATCTATCCGAAGGAGGATTGGGCATTCGTGGAAACCGTCCTGTCAATGTGGGCATGGAGTTGACCCTGTTTTTATATCTCTTAGACGACGAGGAACCCCTCTTCGTTTCCGAAGCGACGGTCGTCTGGACGGCGGGAACTCTGTTTGGTGTGGAACTGAAGGAAGTGAGCCTCCGGGATGGGGATCGGATGCTGTCGTTTCTCCGTGCCCAATCGGTAGGCCAGGTATAATGGATTCGATGGGTTATGCGTTCTGATGTCAAAATTCTTTCGCACTAGGATCTCCGTATCGGTCTGCTCGATCCCACCTTGTCATCCTTACCAACATCATGCTAATTCATGGTGAGTGACTACTCACTCACCATGAATAGAACAAGGGCGTCGTCTCGTCAACGGCGTAAACCGTCACGAACCTCAGGTCATGACCGGCAGGCCAGTCTGATCAGTGCTGCAACATCGTTATTTTCCGCCAACGGCTTTACCGGAACGACCGCTAAGCAAATCGCCAAGGCTGCCGGTGTCACTGAAGCACTACTCTTCAAGTACTTTCCGACCAAGCATGTGCAATACACGGCAATTCTCGCTGAAAAGACTCAATACTCCGAATTGCGAGAAGCCGTCGAAGTAGCAACCAACGAACAAGATGATGAACGGCTCTTTACATTGCTCGCCAGCGATCGGCTCAGAAAGGGTGCGGATCTAACGATGATTTGCCTACCCATTTTCAGTGCCTTGGAAGGACATGAGCTGCCTAACATGTTTTTTCAGCAGCAGTATCGAGTCTTTCACGATCTTCTCGCAGGCTACATTTGACGACGCATCGGGGATGGCGCTTTCCGTCCAGTCGATCCGTGCTTGCAGCCAAAGCATTTTTCGGTATCATCCTCCACCATCGGTTACTGCGCGATATCCTTGGGTTACCCATGCATCTGTGTCATGAAGCATCGGTGGTTAAATATGTTTCTCTTTTCCTCGGCGGACTTGTCCAGCAGTCACCAGACTCGTAGCTGAACGGCACCACCATGACTCGACTCGTCCAACATCCATTTCTAGCCCTTGGGATCGTCATCTTTATTGCCATCACGGTGCTTGTCGCCTTTCGCCTGAGCACCGGTGCGAAAACCGATACAAAGAGGGCGCGGCTCATTACCGTAGGCGTCGTGTCCCCGCTACGGCAGGATCTCGATATTCGTTTGGCCTATACGGCGGACATCTCGCCCAACCAAATCGTCAATATCTTTTCACGGGTAGACGGCCATATCGAAAAGCTGCATGTCGACAAAGGTGATTTTGTCATGGCGAATCAGTTACTGGTTGAAATCGACCATACGGATTATCGGCACGCGGTGAATCAGGCGAAGGCTAATCTTTCAGCGGCCAAAGCGAAGGTTGCACAACAGGATGCCGTGGTTCGCAATGCTCAGCTCACCTTCGATCGCATGCAGGCACTCATTAAAGAGCAATTCGTCTCGCAGCAAGATCTAGATAATGCACAGGTGAACCTTGATGCTGCTGAAGCCGCAAAAGTATCTTTGCAAGCACAAGTCAATCAAATGAACGTCGCCCTGGCTCAGGCAGAGAGGAACCTGGCCTACTCCTATATCCGAGCCCCGTTTTCCGGTTATATCGCGGAACGAAATTTAGACACCGGAGCCTATGTAAGCAGCGCAACTGCAAGCACCTCGACAATGTCGCGAGGCATCATGAGCCTACATGACATCCATACGGTCCGTGTGTTGATCGAAGTCGTCGAGCGAGACATCCCGCTGGTGAAGATTGGCCAAAAGGCTGAGCTCCGTGCAGAAGCCTATCCGGACCAGGTATTCGAAGGAGCAGTCACACGTATCGTCCAGGCCTTGAATCGTGCGACGCGTACGATGACTGTAGAAGTCGACTTGTCCAACAGGGATCGTCGGTTAAAAGGAGGCATGTTTGCCCGAGTTGAGGTCATGGTAGGAACCCATCGCCAAGCGTTGCAAATTCCCATTGATGCCGTTAGCCGACTCGAAGATACGCAATATCTCTATGTCGTCCGAGAGGGGAAGGCCCAGCGAGTGCATGTCGAGATCGGCGCCCATAGTGGCCACCATGTCGAAATCACCAAAGGCTTGACTGGCGATGAACAGATCATTGTCGCCGGTAAAGACTTGGTCCACGACGGCACACCAGTACAAATCGAGCCCCTGCCGGCTGTGAACCGTGAAACGTAAGACGTGAAACGCGAAGGAGTGCTACTTCTGGATAGCCCTCGCGACTCCGTGACTGACGCCCGCTCGTTCGCCTATCGCCGATCTATATGTGGTTGACTCTGCTTGCATTACGCAATCGCATCGGCATCATGATGTTGTCACTTGCGATGGTGGTATTAGGGCTGACGTCTCTCCAGCGCTTGCCGGTTGATCTCTTCCCGCAAATCCAGGTTCCGGTCGCCTTTGTTGGTGTTATTTACAAAGGAGCTCCGCCACTCGACATCGAACAGAGCGTCGTATACCCCATTGAAAAAGCCGTCAGCTCTGCTTCCAATGTCGAACATGTCGAATCGTTCAGTAAACAGGGGCTCGGAGCCGTACAAATCTGGTTCAACTGGGGAGCCGACATTAATGTCGGCCAAATGGAGGTGATGCAGCGTATCACCCAGATTTTGAATAGCCTCCCACCGGGCATTCTGCAGCCCTTTATCGTCAAATTCGACGTCTCCAATATACCCGTCTCGATCGTTTCGGTATCAAGCGATGGGCTGGACGAGCGGGGGCTTTATGATCTTGCCTACAACACAATCGCCCCACAGATTGAGCAGATCGCTAATGTTGCAGCAGCAACCGTCGAGGGAGGCAAGATCCGCCAGATCAATATCAACCTAGATCCTGCGCTCCTCAGTGCCCGTGGGCTCTCCATTCTCGATGTCGTGAAATCCGTCAAAGCCTCGAATTTGATTCTGCCTTCCGGCAACATCAGAGCTGGCAACCTTGACTACAATGTATTTACGAACAACCAGTTTCGAACAGTGGATCCGATCCAGGACGTCATCGTGAAGGTGAATCAGTTGGGCAATCCGGTTCGCGTGCGTGACATAGGGACCGTGACAGACTCGTCTGATATCCAAACAAACATCGTTCATGCCGATGGTGCCAGATCCGTGTTCCTTCGTGTGAACAAACAGCCGATCGCCAACACGGTTGAGGTTGTGGATGCTCTACGCGCAGCCCTCCCCAAAATGTTCGGCATCCCTCAAGGAGTGAAACTTGGCATTTCGTTCGATCAGTCCCTTTATATCCGTCAATCGATCCACAATCTGATTGAACAGGCCCTGCACGGCTCGTTATTGGCTGCAGTCGTGATTCTGATCTTCTTGCGCAACTTCACAAGTACCATGATCATTTCGGTGGCCATTCCGCTCTCCATGCTCGTGACGTTTATCGTCCTCTATTTTGCCGGCCAAACCCTTAACGTCTTCACGCTTGGTGGGCTGGCGCTCGGGATTGGGCGGCTGGTTGATGATTCGATCGTGGAGCTGGAGAACATCCAACGCCATCTTAATACTAATTCCAACCGGTGGGATAGTATCCTCGAAGCCGCTCGGGAAGTGGCGATGCCGATCTTTGCCTCGACTGTCACGACGGTGGTGGTCTTTCTCCCGATGTTCTTCGTCGTCGGGATCGCGCGATTGTTGTTGATCCCGTTGACCGTGACGATCGCGATTGCGCTCTTCACTTCTTTTTTGACCTCCCGTACAGTCACACCGGCGCTCTGCTACAAATTCCTCAAATCTGAGGACGAAGCCTGGAGGTCAATGCCGAGCTGGTTTATCAAACTGATGAAGCGGAGCCGCAACCTGTATGACTCTCTCGATGGAAGTTACGAAGACTCCTTGCGATGGGTACTGGGACATCGCAGGATCTTTATCGCCTCGGTGCTGCTGCTCTTTGTCGGATCACTTACTTTGGTTCCGCTGATTGGAACGGAGTTCTTGCCGGTTTCCGATGAGAGCCAGTTTCGCATTGTCCTCCGGGCGCCGGTCGGCCAACGGGTCGAAAAGACCGAACAGCAGGTTTCAGAAGTTGAACGGGTGCTCCGAGCCAATATTCCCACGACTGAATTAGAGACGATCGTCTCGAGTACAGGTATTCTGTCGCAAGGTCGCTCATCGCTCTTCAACCCCAACACAGGACCCCATACGTCTTCGATTCAAGTGTACTTGGCCTCACCGGACAAGCGGAACAGAACTCAAGTCGAGATCATGAACGATGTGCGCCCTAAGATCGTCAAACTGTTTCCCGGGGTCTCGATGTATTTCGATCCCGGCGGTCTCGTCAAACGTGTTACGAGCTTCGGCTCTCAAAAGGCAGTTGATGTGGAAATTTATGGCTATGACTTTGAAAAAGCGAGAGATGTCATCGCCCGTGTCAAGGAGATCATGGAGCAAACTCCCGGCCTGGCGGACATTGAACCGAGTCGGGAAGAAAACTATCCGGAGGTCAACGTCACGGTCGATCGAGAGAAGGCCGCACTGCTCGGCATCAGCGAAGCCGACGTGGCAAACGCTGTCCTATTTTCTCTGAACGGAAACGGCCAAACCGACCCGATCATTTACACGGATCCGCAAAGCGGTAATGAATACTTCATCAGCGCCTGGCTTGCTGAAGAGCATCGAAAGAATCTGACGGACTTAGAGCATATTCTTCTCACCACCAAAGCCGGCGAGCCTGTCTTACTGAAGAACGTGGCTTCCCTCAAGTTGAACGCAGGACCCGTGAAAGTCGATCGAAAGTATTTCCAGCGCGTGGTTCACGTAACGGCTAATCCTACTACCCGGGCGCTTGGCGAGATTGCCGAGGATCTCGAGTCGGCGTTCGCCACACTTCAGTTGCCGGCAGGCTTCAGCGTCAAATTAGCCGGACAAATTCAGCAGCAGCGGGAAACCTTCCAAGGCTTGCAGTTCGCGATCGTCCTGGCGCTCTTGTTGGTCTACATGGTCATGGCCGCGCAATTTAAGTCGCTCATCGACCCATTCATCATCATGTTTTCAGTGCCGATGGGATTTCCGGGTGTCATCTTGATGCTCTTCCTGACGGATACGACGCTGTCCACCACATCGATGATGGGCATCATCATGATGTTTGGGATTGTGGTCTCAAACGGTGTCCTGTTGGTCGATTACACCAACGTGCTGCGGCGTAGAGGGGAATTACTTCACCGAGCAGTCGTGACCGCCGCACGAACCAGACTGCGTCCGATTCTCATGACCTCACTGGCCACGGTCTTCGGCCTTCTTCCCATGGCGATCGGCCTTGGAACCGGCGGAGAAACCAACGCGCCTTTGGCACGGGCGGTCGTCGGAGGGTTGAGCGTCTCTACACTCCTCACATTATTTCTCGTTCCAATGATGTACGCGATCTTAGAAGAACGGTTTCCGAGAAGACTTGACTTGGAAATGCGAGATCAATAGCAAGCTCAGGCCAGCGGAGGTCCACTCGGGAGTAGTGCTCGTTAACCTTCAGCAACGTTCGGGAACAAGGATTTCAGCTGCATAGCCAGCCCGATATCCCCAGTGACTTGCAAACGCCCCGACATGGCCATCATCACCCCGCTCAGCCGTCCATTCAGGACCCCGATGCAATCCTCTCCAGTCATCGACAAGATCACATGCGGATCAGAATGGGTTCCATCCTTCACGACGCAGGTTCCATTGTGCACCAGCAGATGGTACTGGCCGCTTTGATTTCCTCGAAGGTCGAACTGGTAGATGACATCAAGATCTTCAGCTGCATCTTTATTGAATTTTAATGGAAGTGAGTCGAGCACCTCTCTGACAGTCGGGGCTTTCATGTCTCGATGATACCTGTGACGTTGGATGGTTAAAGTGTTCGGGGGCGCTATTCTCATCTCACGCCCCCGAAGCGAACTCGATATGGAAAAAGTTTCAGTACCGGAGTGTGGCGGTCGCAACACTACGACGGGCGCCGAAAAACTCCTTCGAAAACGACTCGACGACCGTGGGATCATACCCCTTGCAGCTGAAAATGTCGAGGTAGGCATGATTGGTTTCATTGGCAAAATGGCCGCTGATCAATGAGGTTGAGATCAGCTGCACCATGGAGTAACCGGCGACACGGCCTTCGCCGAAATTGACGACCTGGCATTTACCGTAGCGCTTCATGCCGATGAGCTCACAGAGCTCAACTACATAACGCTTAATATGGTTCGCATCACGTATGAGATCGGGATTGCAATCGTGGAGATCAACGGCGGTGCAGAGCCCCCATGCCTTGCCGCTTCCCACCATGTCCTTGACAGGATGAGGAGCAGCCGCAGGGGCGTTGGATGGTAAGATCGCGGACTCGGAACTGGCTGAGGTACTCATAGAGGGTTAATCCCTTTCTGTAAAATGGTTGTGTTGACAGGAACTCTCATGCGTGAACTATACCATAAATTCTCTTGCCGCGAATAAGAGCCGTGAGGAATATTTTGGCTTTGAGGGGGTGAGGCACGCTATTCTCCATCGGTTGACAAGGTCATGGAGCTCGGAACAATATGCCTCATGCCATCCGCCCCCAACACTTCCAGGACCGAGTTGCCCGATCGTCTCTGCACTTGGTGCAAGGTTCTCATGAGGAAGCGGCTAGTGGGCGGCAGCCAATTCATCCATTACACCTGCCCAAAATGTATCTTTCAGCACACCACTAGACGTGGATCGGCACTTCGGACACCGCATCGATAACGTGTCTCATGAACCTGCTGGTGGTCCGGAAACTCCGATGCTAATAGTATTTCTCCCGATGAATGGGACAGAGTCCTTTGGCTTGAATGGTTGCCGTTACTTCCTTGATCATGTCATTGTTGCCGCACAGATAGACAGCTAAATCTCGAACCGACGTAACCTGTTCCTGAATGAGACCGTTCACTCGTCCTTTGACTCCGGTCCAGGTAGATCCAGGCTGAGACAAGGTGATCACAAAGGAAAACTGGGAGTGTCGCTCCGCCAAGGCTTGGAGCTCATCTTGGTAATACAGATCCTGCTCATACCTCAGGCCCCAAATAAGCGTTACCGATTGAGTGTTATTTCGTTCGAGCTGCGTCAATAGCATGGACCGAAAGGGGGCAATTCCTGTCCCGGTCGCCACCAAGAGGATCCGTTTGGCAGGATCCTCTCGTAAATAAAAAGATCCAGCCGGCCCCTTAAAACTCACTGTATGGCCTTCGCGAAGACTGAAGAGGTAGGTCGACCCAGGTCCTCCCGGCACCAGGTTGAAGAGCAGCAGCACCCGATCCGAGATCAAGGGAGGTGAGGCAATGGAATAGGGGCGCGTGACCGGGTACGGATAGCCCTCCTTTGGCACGTCAAACGAGATAAATTGCCCTGCCTTAAAGACGATTTCCTTGGGCTCACAGAGCGTGAGCTCTAATTCGCGGACATCCCCTGTCAAATCCCTGACCCGACTCACCTTAGCCCGAAAGAGTTCCATTGTCGTCCTACTCCACTTCGCTAGCTCATAAGACTTTCCCTTACCGTAACACATACGCTCACTCAGATCCGGGGAATGCGAATGCGCCCTTCTGGGCTGGCTCGCGATCCTCCTCTTCGCATGCGAGGGCACCGACGACAAGCTGTGTGGAATGGGCGGCACGGACCAGGCGGATTCCTTTCCAGAAGTGAACTGGGCTATCGGATGGTCTGGGTTACCTTCTCAACTATGAATTCTTCTGTTGAGGAATTCGAGTTGGTCACGGCTTCATGTGGCGTTATGCTCGGCCACCATAACTAACCGCGAGAAAAATTACTTTGGACAAGATCGTCGAGAACATGGGTCAATCGTTCTCGATCCGAAGGGCTGATTGAAACAATTCTTGCCCCTAATTTAGGTTTACGCACGTGAATGACTTCCAGCTCGCAGGTCAAGGACCTTCCACCCTCAAGATCTATCCCCAGTTGGAGCACATCGCCGCTCTTCACGAACAGACGGCTTTCTAGACGGACGCCGGCCTCGCTCACGTCGAGCACCTTACACGGCGCCGAGAGCGAGCCGCGCTGCAAGCGGCCGACACAGCCGACATCCACACGCGAGTGCTTACGCTTGAAACCCATAGACACTCCTCCTATTTTCACATCATAACAGGAGGCTAGCTCATGCCGAAGCGATTGCAGAAATGCCTACAGCTTTCCGCCGACCAAGGCTCGCACCTGTTCCATACGGTTGCGGTTCACGCCAAAATCGCTGTAGCCGGTGCGGGAAGCAGAACGAAAGTGAATGGTCTTCGTGGTCTCATCGAAGAGAAACTCCACGTCATCGACGAAGCGGAGCAGCAGGCTGGTGAACTCGTAGTGGAGATAGGACTCGTCGTCATCGACCAGCTTAGTTCGAGGCAATGTTGTGAGCACCGCCTTCAACGCTTCTTTCGCTTCCGCGCGAGACTTCGTGTACTGGAACGGCGCGATGGCATGGCGGTCATCAGGCGCCTGTGTCGAAACGCAATTAGGACTGGAAGGGCAAGGTGAAAGCGTACGTCGACTCATTTGCCCCGCACTTTACCCGCTTCCACTTCCGCGCGCAACCAGGTCTCTGCAACGCCTACAGCATAATGCTGGTCAATAGGAGATACTCGTCAGCGTCGGTATTGTCTCAGCTTGGCCCACCACCTCTACCGAGACCCGTCCGACAATACGTCCGTCCTGGGATTCGACATCGATCCGCCAATCGCCTGGGTCGAGGCCTTGTTTGAAGCTATAGGCTCGATAGCCACCTTCGCGCCCACCGGAAATCTTGAGGGGAATTCTATCTGCATGCACGAACGGCCGCTCGCTGTTTGGTCGGAAGTACCAATGGTGGTAAATCGTGGTATTGAGATCGACCGGCGCAAAGACGGCGGTGAAGCAATAGATCGGCTGGTTCGAGGGATAGGTCGTATCTGAACGTTTCCAGAACTCATACCACTGTTTCTCAAAAGCCAGTTCGAACTGGTCTCCGGCTCGCTTTACGTCATGATAGATTCCGCCGAATTTGAGCGACAGCGGCACAGGCGGGATCCAATTCAGGAAATAAAACCCGACGAGCATACCGATCAATGCCGCGGCAGGAACGGTCACACCGATTGCTTCGCCTCGCGATCGCTCCGCATTATTACGATAGATCAACTGAGCCACTCGCAAGATGACCGCTAGGCTCACGATCGCTCCAACCACAAAAACCGCAGCATTCATGTAGCCGGTCATCACGGGGAAGAAGAATGTGAAGAACGCAAAACAGACCACGGCATAAAGGCTGATCAGCAGCCGGAGATTTGAGAGTCGGTCGCGCAAAAACTCGTTGGCTACCAAGAGCATAATCAGTAATGCAAAGAAGACCGCCGTGCCGGTGAATGTGGCGCTTCGCGAGTAGAAAATTGTATAGGCACTGAAGAGCCCACCCAACAAGAATTGACTCGCCATGGGATAGTAGGGGCGGCTCTCCAATACCCAACGCATGAAGGGAGAACACGACGCGAGCTTGGCACGATCAGGTGGAGGCTCAATTCCCAATCGTCCTGTCAATACGATCAGGGCACCCAATAACGCCAGGTACAGCAAGAGCACGAGGTTATCCAATAGCCGATCGATGCGTGTGAGGGTGAGCGTGTCGTAGATCACACCAGAAAGAAAGAACACGGCAGGCATGAACGGTTTCGTGAGCGCAGACTGAATCTTTGTGAGCGGACTCATGTCATCACAGTGCGAAATTGTCGGGAATTGATCAACGGAAATTTGGATTCACGAGACAGGGTTGATCGGCCGTGCCTGTGAGCAAGACGGGCTGCATGCATGATGGTCATTCACACGAACGCCGGTAAGGGGGCATACACGACCGGGTGGCCAATCAGCCGCTCCAACCATGGCGCCATCGCCTCTTCATGGAGCGGAGCGTAATTGAGGCGCGCTTCGATCTTAAATTGCCCGCTGACTCCGACGATGCCGATGATCGCCGAAGCATCCTCTGTCTCAGGCAACACCGCGCGCGTTTGAAATTCGCAGAGTGTGGTGTACAGGAGACCATACGGTCGAATCGCATTCTGCACCTCCGGCAGATCATCAAGCGGGCAGTGGACGGAACAACGATACACAAGCCGCGCTCCCGGTTCGATCCCCTGGAAATCCGCCAGGGCTCTTTCTGAAAATCCCGTGAGATAGACACGAACTCCGGCCGGTTCCGGATGGAACGTCTCTGCAAGCTTACTGGCCGGCACGAGGAATTCAAACGCATCGGACGTGTTGTACTCAAACTGGCAAGGACCAAACGCATCAGGCCATGAGCAGAAGAACGGAATGGAAGCATCGGAAGGTTGGACGATCACCACGTTCTTCTCCACATGGGTTTCGAGCGGCAGGTCTAGAACCGCGATCGCCTCAAGGAAGGCGGCTCGTCTCTCATCCAACCAGCTGGTCCGATCGGCATCGCCACGCGTTTCGCCGGGCGTGATGACGACCTGAGTCTGGAGGCGAACCCGGATGAACGAATGGACATGCCGAAATCCGATCCAGAACATGGCGCGTTGATCGTGAAGCTGCAGGGCTTCTCGAATGCGCCAGGGATGGCTGATGGAGCAATAGGTGCCGATATCCTGGTGACGCTGATAGACCGTGTGGTAGGCTCCCGATAGGAGAAAGAAATCCCCGCGCCATCGTTCCCGTACGTGGATGAGCGTGACATCTTCCGTGGCCCAAGGGTCAAGCTGATCGAAGTCGTCGAGCGACCCGACCGTCCATTCCTCCACATAGCAGATCACATCGCTGGCGGGCGAGACCGGCTTTAACCCGAGTGCGGCGAGCCGGTCCCCCACGGCAAGGGCCTGACCGAAGCTCAAGGGCGTCGTCGTTTCCCACCGCCGCTCACGCACCGCGAGGGATCCTTGAAGACAGATTGAGGTTATCGTCGATTTTCAGAAGATCAGGGCCTCTCACCACGGGGCTGCCACGGGTTACTGTTGAGGGAGACGCCGTGCCGGGCGTAACGCCTTATTATCAATCGTTGTGTCGGCGATCAGCCGATCTAATCCGTCTCTGATGGTCACCGCCAATTGTTCTCGCAGATCGTCTTCGCTGAACCAAAACACGGTTCGACTCCGCCCCCCTTCAATGGTGCGGATCGTCGTGCTTCGGTCGACGAGGTTCCGGGCCTGAATGGTGAACCGGCTGCTGGTGTCGATCACGGTGGAAAAGACGCGGCTCTTCGCGGTAGCGGAGAAATCTTTCACCTGTCCGCTGATGACAATATCGGCATCCGTAGCGGATCCTGGCGAGGCCACACGCACGTCCCACACCCGATCTCGCCACCCACGAGTTCTTAAGCGATCGGCGAGTCGATGAGTGATCAAGCTCGCAAGCCCATCACCCGACACATCGAAATAGGTGGTTCCTCCCCAGAGATGAGTACGCGTCCCCACACGGCTCTTGTCCGCCCGTCGATCGTCAAACAGTTCGACGGCAATCTTGACCGGATCGATGTCGGTCAGCTGCACCATAGGTGGCTTCTCGCGCAAATCCAGATGATGCACCTGTCCTATTCCTCTACAGCCGGCCAACATGGTCACTATCATGATGGCACAGCCCAGAACTCGCAATGACGATTGCTTCACGGGCTCCTCCCTGTCAAAGTTCAAAAAGAGTGGCGGCCCAGTCTACCCAAGTTTGGCGCCGGAGACAATTAGGATAAAAAAGTTAGGGGGTGATGAGGGGGTGCATTGACCGAAAGGTTTCACATGCCATCTGAGCCAGCCGTCCCTCCCGTACTCGTGGGTCGTCTAGGGGCACATAGCGAGCGACCTTCAGGAACGATCGTTCTGCAAGCACGGCAGCGATCTGGGCTTTCCGGTCATGGGTGATCGGCAGCGTATAGCCCTCTCCCCGGTTCCACTCCCATAACGACGGTGCCAGAGAAAGTTCTAGGTCTCGTCCTGCGAGCTGGTGAAATCGGCCAAGTAGCTGACGCTTGTATCGTCCGATCTCCGAACCTTCCAGCAAGAGCGCATAGACCACGTGGTGTCCCCACCAGACCAGCGTACGGAACGTGAACTTATCCGCGCCGGAGAAGTGTTTGGGACAATCAAGGTATTGATACGGAAAATGCTCCAGATGCTCGCCTTTTACCAGCTGATAGATCTGTGGATCGAAATCTGGAGGGACAACGAGCAACAGGCCCGCCAGCTCATTCCGTAATGCACCATGCGTCGCCTCCAGCAGAGCTCGTATTTTTGCCGCGATCGCAGCCTTTTTTCGAAAGAACCGTGCGTCGGCTAGTAGGGCGGTCTCTTCTTCGGTAAACCCAACGGACTGGGCCATCATGGCGTAGGAGACGAGGGAATGATTCGTTCCTGTCGAAATTGTCCGGCTATTTGTGGCGTGTTTCAAATGCCGAGATCGTCAGCTTGTATTGCCGTCGGCAGTCGGTGCAGCGCAACCGCACGAGATCCTGAAACACATCCATTTCACGGAGCGACAGCGAGGTATGATGTGTCGAGACGCAAGTCTTGAGGAGCGCCTCAGCGTGTTGTTCATCGCTCGGTGTGTCTTCTTCTGACGGTTGTGACGCCAAGGGCTCCTTTGAACTGACCGTGGCAACCGTTAGATAATGGGTCGACTTGCATGAACTACAAGAGAGCACCACTGCACGGTCATCCCTCAGTCGCTTGATGGACACACACAGGGGATGGACCGACCAGCACTGTTGCAGAAACGCCCCGCTTCGGATGACCTGCGCCATGATCGTCTGAGCAGGTTGTTGATAAAGCCCCCCAGCGGCGTTCTCGCAGCGATTAGAAAGCTCTACGTACTACTCAGAGTACGTGCTTCGCCTCTTCGCTTCCTGCGCTGTTGCTGGACGACGTTTTTGACCAGCCTGCGGGCTCCTGTGATAATGAAGTGAGACTTCTGAAAAGCGCTAAGTCACTCCCGACTCCCGAGTGTGGGGCGGGACGAAGAACCGGAATTCAAAGCATCGCTCCCACAGGCACCCCATCTTTCTTCGGAGAAGGAGAGATGGCCCCCTCCTGGATCGAACGACAGGTTTTGCACACCCGCGGTCGTGCTTTCAAGAAGGAGACTTTCCCACTGGCAAGACAACTGTAGTGAACAAACTCGTCACAGACCGTGCAACGAGACCAGCCTCCCCGAAGCATCGTTTTGTCCCGATACAGGTCTTCGCGGCACACCCTGCAAAGGCGCGGCTCGATCGGAAGCGTCATCGGCTCCCACTCACCGCCAGCTTTTCGAATACTCATAGCGGAGGGAGTATAGCGGGACAACCGGCGGAAAAACAAGCGAAGGGTAAGCTGGTACCAGGTTTTCTTTGCAGAAATTGCCTTCGACGTCTTGCGTATCCATGCCGAACAACATTTTCTGCCTCTGCAACCCACGCCTCATCCACGGCCGTCAGTCGCTCGTCGTGCATCTGAGCCAGCAAACGCTCTGCCGACCGTTCACGTTCTGTCGAGGGAAGCCTTCCGGCCTGCCTTTCAAGCGCTAATGCATGGCTAGTCATCGGCATCCTCCTCGGCCAACCACCTTCAGTTTCCAACTCTCTTTACGTTGGAGATAGGTCAATCGTCATACTTATGACCCAGCTTCTCAAGCGGAGAGATGGCGGATGCGAACCGTGCGACCTTCCACGCGCGGCTATTTGCCGCCGCCTGCAGCCGACTTGGTGGCGTGTGATATTCCAAGCCATCGGAGAGCGTCCTCAGGCCTGTCGAATGCCCTGACAAGCATGCCACGGTTCACTGCAACCGTTTCTCCGAACCTCCCTGGGTCAAGCACTGGTTCTTTTAGGACGAATGCGAATTGTGTGGAAGGGGATACGCCCCGTTGTGCAAAGTCCCTGATCGTGTGAGCGGCGAATTCTCCGTAATAGAAGCGTTCCACTGTGCCCGGTTTTCCGACGAGCTTCCGCCCATCAAAGAACACTTTCTTGGCCTTGTGCCGTGCAACAGCCTCAAGGACCTCTACGAAGTTTCGTTTCGCGTCTTTTAACGAAAACTTCCCTATTGCGTCTACGGTGAGGATGCCTGATTCAACGTGTATTGCTAATAGCATGCTCATGAGATCACCAGCCTTTCCAGCAAACGATTTGCGAGGGTCCGACGCACGATTGGAGGCGGAGGTGGCGTCGAAGGCTGCGAGCGTCTGGCAGCAGCAGCAGCAGCGGCTGATTGCGCGGCATCCAATGGGATCATAGGGAAAGGTCCATACATGATTGCCGATATGGATATTTCTTCGCACCATACCGAGTCATGTCGTCCTTCGCAACCTGCATGTGCGGGATGAGGGTACAGGTTCGGATGGTTGTGGTACTATGCCGTGCATGAAATTTGCGCGGGTTTTGCCCTGGATAATCCTGTCGATGCTTGGCGCCATCGCCCTCGCGCAGGTCGTAGGGTTTGTCAGTCCTGAAGAAAAAGTGAACGGTCTCTGGCTCGTGGTGGCGGCTGCCTGCATCTATGTGTTGGCCTATCGGTTCTACGGACGATGGTTGGCCAGACAGGTCGTTGGACTGAATAATCAGCACGTGACGCCTGCGGTACGACTGAATGACGGTGTGAATTTTCACCCTACCAAGAAGGTCGTGCTCTTCGGTCACCACTTTGCGGCGATTGCGGGAGCCGGCCCCTTGCTTGGTCCGGTATTGGCCGCCCAGTTCGGATTTATGCCAGGATTTCTCTGGTTGGTGATTGGGGCGGTGCTGGCCGGGGCGGTACAGGATTTCATCATCCTGGTGGCTTCCATGAGGCGCAACGGGCGTTCACTCCCTGAGATTGCGCACGATGAACTCGGCTCCGTCACTGGAACGGCAACAGCGGTGGCGGTCCTCTTTATTGTCGTCGTCGCATTGGCGGGCTTGGGATTCGCCGTCGTGAATGCGCTCTATCATAACGCCTGGGGCACGTTCACGATTGCCATGACCATTCCGATCGGCTTCCTCATGGGCTTCTATCTGCAGAAGTTTCGTCCTGGTGCGGTGGCAGAAGTATCGGTGCTCGGCATCGTCCTATTGCTGGCCGCGGTGTTCTCCGGTCGCGTGGTGGCACAATCCTCGTATGCGTGGTGCTTCGAATTCGATAAGCCGACGCTCGTCTGGCTATTGGCTGGCTATGGCTTTCTCGCCTCGGTTTTGCCTGGCTGGATGTTATTGGTGCCGCGCGGCTATCTCTCTACATTCATGAAACTCGGGGTCGTCTTTCTGCTCGGGTTCGGTGTCATTCTCATGGCACCGACGATTGAGATGCCGCGGGTCACGACGTTTGCCTCCGGAGGCGGGCCGATTATCCCCGGAACCCTCTTCCCGTTTCTATTCATCACGATTGCCTGCGGAGCGATCTCGGGCTTTCACTCGCTGGTCTCGTCCGGGACGACGCCAAAGATGATCGAGCAGGAATCGCAAGCGGTAGTGGGGTATGCGGCGATGCTGCTGGAAAGTTTCGTCGGTGTGATGGCGTTGATTGCAGCCTCAGTGCTGATTCCGGGCGATTATTTGGCGATTAACACGACGTTGGGTTCGGATGCGCTTGCGGCCATGGGGTTCACACCGTTGCGAATTGGGGAGTTGTCGCAATTGGTCGAAGTAGATGTTGCGGGACGTCCCGGCGGGGCGGTCTCTTTGGCGGTCGGGATGGCGGCGATCTTTTCGGCGTTGCCCGGCATGTCGGGCTTGATGGCCTATTGGTATCAGTTCGCGTTGGTGTTCGAGGCACTGTTCATCCTCACGACGATCGATACGGGAACCCGTGTGGCGCGGTACCTCATTCAAGAAATGGCCGGGCGGATCTATGTGCCCTTTCGCCGAATGAACTGGGTGCCGGGCGTTATGTTGAGCAGTGGGCTGGTTGTAGGAGCCTGGGCTTATTTGATTGGGACAGGCAGTATTTCGACGATTTGGCCGATGTTCGGTGCCGCGAATCAGCTGCTGGGTATGCTGGCGCTCTGCATTGGGACGACAGTGTTGATCAAGATGTGGAAGTCGCTCTATCTCTGGGTGACGGCGCTGCCGATGCTTTTCGTAGGTGCGATTACATTGACTGGCTCTTATGAAATGTTTTGGATGTTCTTGAAGAAAGCCGGAACGTCGGCGGCGGGACAGGCCTTTGCCCTGTATCTGGATGCGGTGTTAGTGGCACTCGTGGCGGTGCTGGGCGTCATCGTCTTGAGCGACAGTATCAGGCAATGGTATGGCTACGTCGTCCTGAAAAAGCCGTTCACGAGCAGCGAGGTAGTGGTGTCGGCGGGTGGAGGGTCGGTAGGGCGGGTGCAGACTGCTGTTACAGCTGATGAGTCGTGTAGGGGATTCCGATTGCCACCTCGTACTGGGTGTTGTTAACGGATGTTGAAATGGACTCCTGATGCGTATTCGCGGGATATTGCCGGCTCATCATCTCGGCGGCGTTCACAGGCATGCCGTACCATATTCGTCACGACGTGAACCTTCAACGGCTCAACGTACGTCCATCAGAAAAGTCGAAGAAAAACGGAAGATGAGGGGTTGAAATATGGCTGATCAATTTTCATTCGACGTGGTGTCGGAAGTGAATATGCAGGAGCTGAAGAACGCGCTGGATCAGGCGACAAAGGAGATCAAGCAGCGGTTCGACTTCAAGGACTCGAAGACGGAGATCACGTTAAAGGAGAAGGAAAAAGAGTTGGTCGTCGTCTCCGACGACGAATACAAGTTGAAAGCGGTGCAGGAGATCATCAAGGCGAAATGTGTGAAACGGGGCGTATCGCTGAAAGCGTTCTCACAGGGCGCGATCGAGCCGGCGTTGAGCGGGACGGTGCGGCAGGTGGCCAAAATTCAGAGTGGACTTGCCTCGGATAAGGCGAAAGAGATCACCAAGGCGGTCAAAGATTCGAAACTGAAAGTCCAAGCGCAAATTCAGGGCGAACAGGTGCGGGTGTTGGGCAAGAGCAAGGATGAATTGCAATCCGCGATCGCGTTCTTAAAGGGCAAAGATTTCGGCATCGATGTGCAGTTTACGAATTATCGCTGAGTGCAGAATGGAACGGCACCAGTGTTGGTTTCCGTGCTCAACGAGTACGCACCGGGGAGATTCCTAGGTTAAGGTGCCTGCTCATGTGGCGACTGTCATCCTGTCTACTGTTCTTATTGGTTGGCGCGCTCTGCGGCTGCGATCGCAGCGATGCAATTGTTGTCATCCAACTTCACCCGAAAAACCCCGACATCATGTATGTAGCGACGAACGACTATATCTACAAAACCCGAGATGGGGGTAAGACGTGGACGAATCTCTCCAAAGGAATGAGTCATTCCCGTGTGATCGCCATGGCGATCGATCCTGTTTACACGGCCACGGTCTACGCAGGCACGAAGGGCGATGCTGTCTACAAAAGCCATGATGGAGGGCAACGCTGGGGCTCGATGCGTTATGGGCTTGATGATGCGACGATAACCTCGGTTGTGAACCAGTTCCTCTTCGATCCTGCCGACACACAGCACATCTTTCTTGCAACGACGACAGGCGTGTTCGAAACAAAAAACGGCGGCGAACAATGGACGAAGAAGATGGAGGGCATGAAAGAGGTGTTGATGGTCGTGACGCTAGGCATGGATCCGACGAGGCCTTCCATTCTGTACGCCGGAACCAGCGGCGGCGTCTACAAATCAATCGACCAGGCCGGCCATTGGGAACAAGTGAACAACGGGTTGGTTCCACCGGGCAGGGTGAAAACGTCGCGAGCGTTGAACGTGACCTCGATCCTGGTCGATCCCTATGAGCCCGATACCGTCTACGCCGCCACGCTCGCGGGGTTGTATAAATCAACGGATGCGGCCAAGGCTTGGAAACGAATCGGGGAGTCGCTTGCGGATCAGATGATTGTTGCGATGGTGCTGGATCGAACGCGTCGAGGGGTAATCTATATCACGGGGCGCGATGGGGTGCATCGCAGTGAAGATGGCGGCGCAATATGGAAGCTGATGAACAGTGGGCTCGCGACCACCAACGTGAGAACAATTGCACAAAGTGCAACGGATTCGAAGGTCTTCTATGCCGGCACGAACGGCAGCGGTTTGTATCGCAGCAACGATGCGGGAGAAAATTGGGAGTCGATGCCGGCCCTCGTGGGTAAGTCCTAAGGATTGGACTATCGCCTCTGGCTGTTCAGGTCGGAGTCTCCGATAGAAGCACCGACTCCGCGTCGTGGAAGTGCCGAAGTTCCTTCACGATTTTGCGCGCTGTCGATTTCGAAGCCGATGCTGCTGGACATGGAGGTGTCCTCTATGTCTGTCCCTGGCCGATGCGGAAGTTGGCTGTCCTGAACATCATCCCCTCTCCGTGGGCGAAGTGACTCTCCTACATTGCTATAGGGAGATACCGAGGCTCCGATGTCCGCACCGAAGTGAGAGTTCAGCTTGGTGTCCTCAATGTCTCCTCCGATTCGTGAGCGCAAGGTTGTATCTTGAATCTCCATCCCCGTCGGTGCTGATGCTGGCGGCCTCTTGGCTTTGAACTCTTTCTTGATCGTCTCTTCATCCGCTTGGATCTGCGCTTTGGCCCGGCCGTTGGCTTCATACTCGACTTCGCTGAGACCTTGCCGTGCCTCGTTCAATTTATCCAGGCGTCCCTTGAGTCGAAACAGGTCTTCACGGGCATGTGCGACCGTGCCGACGATTTCACTGAGCGTATATTGGCGGGCAAATGTGCCTAGCTTTGGAGCTACTCCAGTGCCGCCGCCTAAACCGCCTGGTCCAGACCCAACACCGAATCCAGCGGAATTAAAAATGCCTTTTTGTTGTACGGCCTGGAGTATGTGGTTGGCTTCGTCGATTAGGTTCACGATTTGTTCTGGAGCTTCACTCTCGGTCAGGCAGCATGAGACGAACGTCCGATAGCGATTTGAAAATTTGGAGGCTACAGTCTGTAAGTCCACGATCTTTATCGGATCCCAGTCGGGGAGATCGAACCCCTGTTGGCGCGCACTTTCTCTGAAAGATTCTGTCGCCTGTTGGTCGTAGAGTGCCTCACACCCCGAGCTCTTTTTCGTCGAAATCTGCTGGTCAGGCGTCTTGCTTGAGCACCAATAGATCGGTGCTGGTTGGTTGAGCGGATTATCAGGATCGAAATCCTTCGAGTCGGCCCGTTCTGTACAGAGAACCAGAATGATGAGGAACAGGAACGGCCTCGCGGATGAGAAAACTGAGTAGCAGGTATACATGAAAGCATTCTCTATTCGAAATTCCATTAAGTCAACGAAACTCTACGAGTTGGGTGGGCTGGGAATACGTCGGTGCTGGTCACAGGGTTAGGACATAGCTTGTTGTAATTGAAAACAAATTGATCGCACCCGATCAGTTCCATGTGGCACTGTATCCTTCCTTCTGCATCTGGATTAAAATCACTAAGTAACTTAAAAGTCAGTTGACAACCAAAAATGCGCGAGTATACTTCGCTTGGCGTGGGTAAAAGTGGAGGCGAGTGGGGAACAGTATTTCTCGCGAAAACTTCCATGTTCCGGTGCTCGGACCCGAAGTGTGTCTTTGGCTTATTTCTGATCGATCAATGACTATTTTGGACTGTACGGTGGGCTATGGTGGGCATGCAGAAATGCTTCTAGCATCAAGCTCGACCAAAGCCACGGTCATAGGGTTGGACCAGGATGCTCAGGCCATTGATGACTGCGGGCGGCGTTTGAGTCGCTTCGGAGACCGTATTTTGTTGCGACATGGAAGTTATCGGGACTTGAAATCGCACCTTGCTGAAGCCGGTATCGCGACGGTCGATGGAGTGCTGTTTGATCTTGGGGTTTCATCTCCACAGTTGGACGATCCTTCGCGAGGTTTTAGCTTTCAGCACGAAGGCCCGCTTGATATGCGCATGGACCAAACGATCGGGCAAACTGCTGCCGATCTGGTGAACCACAGTCCTGAACATGAGCTCGCGGATATCATCTTTCAGTATGGAGAGGAGCGATATGCTAGGCGAATTGCTCGGGCAATCGTGCAGGAAAGGCAGCGTCGTCCAGTCGAGACCACGGGAGCGCTCGTTTCCACCATCGCTCGGTCTGTGCCTGCGTCTTATCGCCACGGACGGATTCATTGTGCAACGAGAACATTTCAGGCGCTTCGCATTGCGGTGAATCATGAACTGGATTTCTTGGAGTCGTCGCTTCGAGATGCGGCCGAAGTGCTGGCCTTGGGGGGGAGGATCTGCGCGATCTCTTTTCATTCTCTCGAAGATCGAATCGTCAAACATACTTTCCGGTCCCTTTCACAAGGACCGAAAGCTACCCTTTCAATACTCACCAGGAAACCGGTCCTTCCTTCTCAAGCGGAGTGTGAGGCGAATCCTCGATCGCGTAGCGCTAAATTGCGAGTCGCTGAGCGTCAACCGAAGATGGGGCTTATATGAAGACCTTCGCCGTCTTTTTGGGACTCTGTCTCGTATTTGTGTTTGTGTGGGAGCGAGTAGACGTGGTTCGGATCGGCTATCAAATCGAGCGGTTGAAGCATGACAAGACGGCGCTGGAACGTCAACGAGATGAGCTCCGCGTTAAGGTTTCCGAATTGAGTGCCTCCGACCGGATCGCGAAATTGGCAACCGGAAAACTCGGCATGAGCCTTCCTCAGCAAGGGCAGATCATTGTGGTTCAGTCCAGACCAACTGATGTCCATCCCTCACTTATTGTGCCGGTTGAGCTGAAAGTTGCCAAGAATTACCTTCCCAGCAGGAGACTCTAATGACCAGCTCTCTTTCTCGCGGCCGCCGGTATGCCCTGTTGCTGTTGCTGTTGTCCGGTTTTGGAGTGGTTCTGTTTCGGTTGGCCACGTTGCAAGTGTTGAAAGCGGCTGAACTCTCGGTCAAAGCGGATCGGCAGCATCAAAAGACTGTATCGCTGGAGGGGGCGCGCGGCACGATTGTCGACCGGCACGGCAAGATTCTGGCCATGAATGTAGAAGTGCCGTCCGTATTCGGAGTCCCAAACACATTGGATAGGGATAGCCCTCTCAAGACAGCTCGGCAGTTGTCGCCGATTCTGAATGTGAAGACCGATGAATTGGAACGAAAACTTCGACAGGATCGGAGTTTCGTGTGGTTGGCTCGAAAGTTGGATCCTGAGCAGGGGCATCGACTTGATCGGTTGTCGCTTGATGGGATCGGGGTGGTGATGGAAGGGAGGCGGTTCTACCCCAAAGGACCGCTCCTCGCTCACGTGTTGGGTTTCTCGGGTATGGACGGTGAGGGTTTGGAAGGTGTCGAGCATCGCTACGAATCATACTTGCGTGGTGAAAAGCGGAATATGGTGCTGCAGCGAGATGCCCTAGGGCGTACGGTGTTTCCCAAGGGAATGGCGGAACGGAATCCGACGCCGGGCCAGAGCCTCACTCTGACGATCGATGAGGTGATTCAGTATATCGTGGAGCGAGAGCTCGAGGATGCCGTTGGCCGTGCGCGGGCAAAGTCAGGAACCATGATTGTGCTTGATCCCAAGACAGGAGCGGTGTTGGCTATGGCAGTGAGCCCGCGATTTGATCCCAATGTCGTGTCGGCTCTCGGTCCTGATCGTTGGCGAAACAGGACGCTTACGGATGCCTATGAGCCAGGGTCCACCATGAAAGTGATGATGGCTGCGGCAGCCATTGAGGAACGAGTGGTAAGGCCGAATACGATGGTGTTCGGTGAGCATGGTCATATGACGGTCGCGAACACCGTGATTCATGATCACGAGCGGCTCGGATGGATGTCCTTTTCTCAGGTGATTCAAAAGTCCAGCAACATCGGGGCCGCGAAAACCGGTATGGCGCTGGGAGGGCCGCGACTCTATCGATATCTCCAGGCATTCGGTTTCGGACAACGAACAGAGATCGACCTTCCAGGGGAGGGGGCCGGATTGTTGAGAAACCCAAGAGACTGGGGGCGTCGTTCGGTCGCCTCTATTTCTATGGGCCAAGAGATCGGCGTGACGCCGCTTCAAATGGTGGCCGCGGTTTCGGCCATCGCAAATGGAGGCGTATTGATGAAACCTTACGTGGTTTCGGAAATACGAGATGCCGACGGCCACATCCTTAGACAAGTACCTCCTCAAGCCAAGCGGCGGGTTATCTCTCCAGAAACGGCCCGCAGTGTAACGACAATTCTTGAAGGTGTGATCACGGACGGCACCGGGACCAAGGCGGCTATCCGTGGATTTCGGGTGGCTGGGAAAACCGGTACG
Organism: Nitrospira sp.; assembly: GCA_029194725.1. Taxonomy (GTDB): domain Bacteria; phylum Nitrospirota; class Nitrospiria; order Nitrospirales; family Nitrospiraceae; genus Nitrospira_D. The sequence goes on from JARFXQ010000013.1 coordinate 38,297, forward strand.
GCCCAAAAGATCGATCCCCGAACAGGTACCTATTCAGCCTCTCGATTTGTTGCGTCTTTCACGGGCTACGTGCCGGCAGACAATCCTCAGCTTGCCATGATCGTGGTAATCGATGACCCTCAAGGTGATGCGTGGGGTGGAGCTGTCGCCGCCCCTGTATTTAGTCGCGTCGGGGAACAGGTGTTGAGCTACCTAGGCGTGCCGTCGAATGAGCCTGTCACGCTGGCGCTGGCTTCGCGGCAATCTTGATCATCCTTGGAAATGTCAATGATCTTGGCGACTCTGCTTCGGGCGCTGGAAGGACAGGTGGAGATTCTTGATCGTCATGGAAATTTAGACGTGTCCGTGAATGCAATCACCGATGATTCTCGAGCTGTCTCGACCGACAGTCTTTTCGTAGCTGTGAAAGGTGAGCGTGTCGATGGACATGAATTTATTCCGGCGGCAGTGAGAGGCGGCACTGCTGCCTTGGTGGCGCAACGACCGGTGAGTGGGGTGTCTCTTCCGTTCGTCCGTGTTGACGACTCTCGAAAGGCGCTCGGTCTGCTGGGAAGCCGCTTTTATGGAGACCCCTCGTCCCATATTCGAATGATCGGTGTGACCGGGACGAACGGGAAAACCACCACGACGTATGTCTGCAAAGCGCTTCTAGAAGCCCTGGGCCATCCAGTAGGGTTGATTGGGACAGTCGTGTATCAGATAGGTGAATGTACGATGCCGGCAACCCACACGACACCCGGTCCTCTTGAACTGCAACAGCTGCTTGCCAGGATGGTTACAGGCGGGTGCGCCAGTGCGGTCATGGAAGTGTCTTCTCACGCCTTGTCGCAGGATCGCACGAGTGGATGCGAATATGACGTGGCGGTATTTTCGAACCTGACTCAGGATCATCTCGATTTTCACAAGACCATGGAGGAGTATTTCCAAGCAAAACTCAGACTTTTTACAGGATTGAACAGTGGAGCCAAGGCGAATAAACGGGCGATTATCAACATCGATGACTCCTATGGGAATCGCATTGTCGAGCGAAGCCCGGCCCCGGTTTGGACCTATGCACTAAAGACCAAGGCGGACCTGCGCGCTGAAGCGGTGCGGTTGTCTCTTCAGGGAACAACCTTTACCGCCGCAACGCCGGGCGGAAGCTTCCCCATCGAGAGTCATCTCGTGGGCGAGCACAATGTCTACAACCTGCTAGCTGCCATCGGGGTTGCGCTTCACGAAGGGGCCACGCCGGCACAAATTCGTGAGGCCGCGGCGAGGATCGCTAATGTGCCGGGACGGTTCGAACGTGTCATGGCGGGCCAGCCGTTTACGGTGGCCGTCGATTACGCCCACACTGAAGACGCGCTGGTCCGATTACTGTCGGCGGCACAAGAGCTGAGAACCGGGCGCATCATCACGGTCTTTGGGTGCGGAGGAGACCGTGATCGAGGAAAGAGGCCCAAGATGGGAGAAGCGGCCGTGCGCTACAGCGACGTCGTGATATTGACCTCGGACAACCCCAGAACCGAGGATCCCCTCTCAATTCTGGAACAAGTCGAAGTCGGGGTGATCGCAGCGTTGCGGCAGCGGCCACATGTGCAGTACCGGAAGGTACCCGATCGGCGGGAAGCCATTGAGGAGGCGGTGCGGGAAGCTCATAGTGCAGATATGGTTTTGATCGCCGGTAAAGGGCACGAAGACTACCAGATCATCGGTACAAAGAAGGTTCATTTCGACGATCGTGAGGTGGCGCGGAATGCCATCGAACGACTCGGAACCCGCGTCTAGCCCACGGGTGCAGGCGCCGGTCGATGCGCGGAAACATCACATGACTCTGTTTACCGTCGAAGAACTGCGGGAAGTCGTCGGCGCGAAAGTCTTGGCCGGCGAAGGGACCGGTTGGACAAAGCACCGTATCCGGCGGATCAGCCTGGATACTCGGTCGCTTCGACCTGGAGATCTCTTTCTCGCACTGCGAGGGGACCGATTCGACGGCCACGACTTTGTGGCCAAAGCGCTGTCGCGCGGGGCGATGGGAGCGATTGTGCTCGATTCCTACGATGTGTCGAGGCTTGCCTTGAGGCGTGGCGCGATGCGGACCCAACCGTTTATCCTCGGCGTCAGCGATCCCCTCTATGCTTACCAGCAACTGGCTGCGTATCACCGAAGCCGATTTCGAATTCCCGTTGTTGCGGTCACGGGAAGCAATGGTAAGACGACGACGAAGGAAATGGTCGCCGGCATCATGGCCCAGCGATGGAAGGTCCTCAAGACCGAAGGCAATCTGAACAACCGTGTGGGAGTTCCACAGACATTGCTCCACCTCAACGATCGACACAAGGGGGCCGTCATCGAGATGGGAGTCGATAATCTGGGTCAGACCGCCAGGCTGTGTGAAATGGCCCGACCTACGATCGGAATCATTACGAACATCGGCCCCGACCATCTGGAGTTTTTCGGGACGATGGAGGCGTCAGCTCAGGCCAAGGCGGAATTACTCGATCTGCTTCCTCCTGATGGAACCGCCATCCTGAACGCAGATGATTCGTATTTCGACTACCTGGCCGCGCGATCTCGATGTCCTGTGGTGTCGTTCGGCTTTTCATCGAAGGCCGACGTCCGAGCAATGGATGTGAAATCCGACGGCCGTAATGGGACGATCTTTCGGCTACTGCTACCAGGAACAGTACGCCACGCTCTTGTTCATATTAGAGTCCAGGGTGATCACAACGTCACGAATGCCTTGGCAGCTGGAGCGGTCGGTTATATCCTGGGTTTGCCCGCTGGGGTGATCGCTCAGGGGCTGTCCCGTTTCCGGTCCGCTGCCATGCGATCGCAAGTAGTAGTCAATCAGGGCGTGAAGTTGATTATCGACTGTTACAATGCCAATCCTGCTTCCATGAAAGCGGCGGTGCAATTACTGGCGCAAACGGGTGCGAAAGGAAAGAAGATAGCCGTTCTTGGAGACATGCTGGAACTCGGTCCGAATGCCGATCAGATGCATGAGGAGGTCGGCAGATTCTTGGTACGCCAAGGTGTCGATCTGCTGGTGGCCTGCGGTGGGTTAGGGCGAGATCTCGCCAAAGGGGCGAAACAGGCGGGACTGGATCCATCCCACATCCTCGAAGTGTCAGATGCACGCGCCGCTGCTGCCGCAGTGAAAACCGTCGTAAAATCGGGAGATGTTGTGTTGATCAAAGCCTCGCGCGGAATGAAATTGGAGCTGGTCGCTGACGCACTCCGAGGAGCAATACGTACGACGAAAAAGGCTTCGTAACGGTCGCGCAGGTTATGCTGTATATCTGGCTCTATCCGCTCCACACAAAGTTCTCGTTTCTTAATGTCTTTCGTTATCAGAGTTTTCGCATTATTTACGCCGCAGTCACGGCATTCCTGATCGCATTCGTGCTCGCGCCGTGGGTGATTCGCAAGCTTCAAGAAATCAAGCTGGGGCAACAGGTACGTGACGATGGCCCAAAGCGACATCTGGCCAAGAGTGGAACACCTACGATGGGCGGCATCCTCATTATCTTCGCAGTCACCTTGTCGACGCTGCTCTGGGCCGACATCTCACGCCCCCATATCTGGCTGGTTCTTGCCGCGACACTGGGGTTCTGCGCCATCGGGTTTGTGGACGACTATCTCAAATTCATTAAAGCTCGTTCGAAAGGACTCTCGGCATCGCAAAAGTTCACGGCTCAAATAGCCATCGCGCTTCTCGTCGCGCTGATTTTGTACTCGTTGCCGGGCTACAACACGAAGTTGAGCGTGCCGTTTTTTAAGAATTTCATGCCCGACCTAGGCTGGTTTTACGTTGTTTTTGCCGTTCTGGTGATCGTTGGAAGTTCCAATGCCGTCAACCTCACTGATGGGCTCGATGGGCTGGCGATCGGTCCGGTGATGATTGCGGCGTTGGCGTACACCGTGGTCGCCTACGTCACCGGTCACCGATTGATGTCGGAATATCTCTTGATCCCGCATATCGACGGCGCCGGAGAGATGGCGGTCTTCACGGCGGCCATCCTCGGTTCAAGCCTTGGGTTCCTTTGGTTCAATACCTATCCGGCCTCCGTCTTTATGGGAGATGTCGGTTCGCTTCCGCTTGGAGCGGCCCTTGGGACGGTGGCGGTCATTAGCAAGCATGAGTTGTTGTTGCTGATGGTCGGTGGTGTCTTCGTGATCGAGGCCGTCTCGGTCATTTTTCAGGTCGCTTCATACAAATCCCGAGGGAAACGGATCTTTCTCATGGCTCCGATTCACCACCATTTTGAGATGAAAGGCTGGGAAGAACCGAAAGTCGTCGTGCGCTTGTGGATCATCGCCATTTTGCTGGCTCTATTGAGTTTGAGCACGCTGAAGTTAAGGTAATGGGCATGGTGGGGATGAACATCACCCAGTTGACAGGCACTCGCGTCACGGTCGTTGGGCTGGCACGGAGCGGCGTAGCGGCTGCTCGCTTGTTGCAGGAGGCCGGAGCGTTGGTGACGGTGGCCGACCAGAAAGATCGAGGAGAGTTGTTCGAAATGCTTGGATCTCTGGATCAGGCCGCAACCCGTCTCGTGCTGGGGAGAGAGTATGAATCGGCTCTCGACCAGGCTGAACTCGTGGTTATTAGTCCCGGAGTTCCCTACCGGTTGGAGGCTCTTGAACGTGTTCGTCGTCGAGGTACGAAGGTCATCAGCGAACTCGATCTCGCATCGCGGTTCCTTTCCGTTCCTATCCTGGCGTTGACCGGCACCAATGGGAAGAGCACGACGGTTACGCTGATTGGAAAGATGCTGCAAGAGAGCGGAAAGCGGATATTTGTCGGCGGGAATCTTGGCACGGCGATCAGTGAAGCCGCCGTGCAATCGCTGCGAGCCATGAGGATGGGCGGTCCATGCCCGTACGACGCATTGGTCGTGGAGGTGTCCAGCTTCCAGCTGGAAACCATCGAGCAGTTTCATCCATGGATTGCCGCGATTCTCAACGTGACGGTGGACCATCAGGATCGCTATGAGTCGATCGACGAATATGTCGCGGCCAAAAACAGAATATTCGAGAACCAAACTCCGTCCGACTACGCCCTCTTCAATCTGGATGACTCGAGGGTGGCTCCTCTGCGGCGAAGCGTGAGGGCCAATGTTCTCGGTTTCACGAGGACCGGGACGTTGCCTTCTGATCTGAGAGGGGGAACTTATCTCGATCGAGATCGCATCATGATGACGATCGGAGGTCAAACTCAGGAAATCTGTGCGCGGAACGAAGTCAAGATCATCGGCGATCATAACATCGAAAACGCCATGGTGGCTGCAACCTATGCGCACTTGAGCGGGTGCCCTCTCGGTATCATTCGTCAGGTCCTCAATGAGTTTCCTGGGTTGGAACATGCATTGGAGGTCGTTCGTGAGCGGCGGGGCGTACGGTTCATCAACGATTCTAAGGGTACAAACGTGGATGCGACGCTCAAAGCATTGGAGAGCGTCGATCAACCGATTTGGCTGATCGCTGGTGGGCGTGACAAGGGAGGGGATTTTTCTCGGTTGGCTCCCACAATTCATCGGAAAGTGAAACGACTCATTCTAATCGGTGAAGCGGCGCCGCTGATCGCGAAGGCGATGGAAGGCTATCAGGCGATCGAACGCGCTGGCACATTGAGGGACGCCGTAGATCTGGCTGCATCGGGAGCGAGTCCAGGTGACGGGGTGCTGCTGTCTCCGGCCTGCGCGAGTTTCGACATGTTTGCAGATTATCAAGACCGAGGGCGGCAATTTAAAGCTCTCGTACAATCGTTGCCGGTGTAACCGACGGTTAGGCAGAGGAGCATTGACGCTGGAAGATGCCTCAGAGATCAGCAGTGACCTTGGCCTTGCCCTGGTCCACCCTCAGCCCGCGCGCACCGAAGCAGGTGGGGATGGATCATATCTTGCTGTTCGTGACCATCACCCTGGCGCTGGTTGGTCTTGTGATGGTCTTCAGTGCGAGCGCTGTAGTGGCGGGCAATCGATTCCACGATTCCTGGTACTACTTGAAGCGGCAACTGGCATGGCTGACACTTGGGTTGATGCTTCTGCATGTGGCGTCTCGCGTCGATTACATATGGTGGAAGCGCTTTGCGCTTCCTCTCCTGGCTCTCGTCATCGTGCTGCTGATGGCTGTCCTAATTCCTTCGATCGGCGTTGCTGCCAACGGAGCCCGGCGTTGGTTACGGTTGGGGCCTATTTCGATTCAGCCGGCCGAGATGGCGAAGCTGATCGCGGTGATCTATCTGGCCGCGTACCTCGCAAAAAACGACGATCGACTGCAGCATTTCTCAACAGGGCTGCTTCCGGCGCTGCTTATTCTCGCGGTCATCAGTGGGTTAGTCCTCATGGAACCGGATTTGGGGACCATTGTGGTGATCGGATTGGTGACGTCTGGCATGTTGTTCCTCGGTGGAGCAAGGATACCCCATCTCCTCAGTCTCGTATCGGTCGCGTTGGTCGTGGTGGCGGTGTTGATATGGTTATCACCCTATCGATGGCAACGACTCATCGCGTTTTTCTATCCGGAGCGGGATCCAACCGGAACCGGGTTCCAGATCAACCAATCGTTTCTCGCATTCGGCAGCGGTGGACTCCTCGGAGTTGGGTTGGGGGAAGGCAAGCAGAAACTCTTCTTTCTCCCGGAAGCGCATACCGATTTTGTGCTGGCCCTCATCGGCGAAGAGCTTGGGTTCGTTGGAGCGGGGATCATCGTCCTTTTCTTCGCGCTCTTCTCGATCCGGGGGTTTCAGATCTCCACCAGGGCTCGAATTCCGTTCGGCCGTTACCTGGGAATCGGCATCACGACGCTCATCGGTGTCCAGGCACTGATCAATGCCTGTGTTGTGACCGGCTTGTTGCCGACCAAAGGTCTTACATTGCCGTTTGTCAGCTATGGTGGATCTTCCTTGGTGATCAGTCTGACCGGAGTAGGAATTTTGCTGAACATCTCGCGGGATCGGCAGGCGGGACGAGAAGAGACGAGACGAAAGAGCGGGCGTGGGTGGGCGAGTCGACGATGACGATTGTGATCGCCGCTGGTGGGACCGGTGGGCATCTCTATCCGGCTGTCGCGCTGGCTCGAGAGTTTCTCCATCGCGATCCTTCCACGAACATCCTCTTTGTCGGGACGGTGCGAGGGGTCGAGTCCAGGGTGCTCGCCCATGAAGGATTCGAGTTGGCGCTGATCACCGCGAAGCCGGTCATGGGCAAGGGACTGCTGGATGTCGTCAAGGGAGTGCTCTCCGTACCTATCGGGATCTGGCAATCACTGGGAATTCTGAACCAGCGACAGGCTGACTTAGTGATCGGAGTAGGTGGCTATACGAGTCCGGCCATGTTGATAGCTGCCGCACTGAAAGGAATTGCCCGCGTGATTCTGGAACCAAATGCCCATCCAGGATTGGCTAACAAAGTCGTCGCTTCCTTTGCTCAGAGGATTTTTTTGGCATTTGAGTCAGCCAGGACTTTCTTTGAACGACGAAAGGTGCGTGTCGTCGGGACACCGATCCGACAGGAGTTCTTGATGCAACCAACCGACAGCGCGTCAACCAAGCAGGAAGGGCAACATCTGCTGATTTTCGGTGGCAGCCAAGGGGCCAAGGCCATCAACAGTGCGGTGTTGGAAGGGTTGGCTCAACTGAGCCGACGTCTTCCCGGCCTGACAATCACACATCAGACCGGGGAGGGAGATTGTGAACGAGTAAGAGATGCCTACCGAACGCTGGGCATTCAGGCAAGAATCGTCCCCTTTCTCTACGATATGCCGGCTGTCCTCCGGACGGCTGATTTGGTGGTGGCTCGCGCCGGTGCGATGACGATTGCCGAACTGACGGCCTGTGGGAAGGCCGCGATTCTGATTCCCCTGCCGACGGCCATCTATGATCACCAGATGAAGAACGCGAGAGCGATGGAGGCAGCGGGAGGTGCCATTGTTCTTCCACAGGCAGATCTCACAGGAGCGAAACTGAGTGAGATGATAGAAGGTGCGTTCTCGGACCCGCTGCGGCTGGAGAGAATGCAGCGGAAGAGTTTGGAGATGAGACGCATCGATGCCGGCGAAGTGATCGTCGGCGAATGTTACGCGCTCATGGGAGTGACAGATCACATCAGCCAAACTACTAGAGCGACCGGAGGGTAGTGTCGGTGGAGAACGGGGAATTCGGTCACAGGTTTCTGCAGGACGACAAAGGCTAAACCGTATGACGCTCTTTCGCAAGACACAGCAAATTCATCTCGTCGGCATCGGCGGGGCCGGTATGAGCGGCATCGCAGAAGTCCTCCTCACGATGGGATACAAGGTGACCGGTTCAGATCTGCACGCTTCGGAGACGACGAAGCGACTGGAAGAACTCGGTGGGAAGGTGTTCATCGGTCATCAGGAGTCCAATGTGGGAGAGGCGCAAGTTGTGGTCATCTCTTCAGCCGTGGCGGTGAGTAACCCCGAAGTTGTAGCTGCGAAGGCGAAGCAGATTCCGGTGATTCCGCGGGCGGAGATGTTGGCGGAACTGATGCGGCTGAAGTTTGGGGTGGCAATAGCCGGCGCTCATGGAAAAACCACCACAACGTCAATGGTCGCGAACGTGTTGGCGCAGGGTGGCCTTGACCCTACGATGGTCATCGGAGGCAAGGTCAACGCCTTGGGCAGTCACGCGCGGCTTGGACGAGGCGACTTGCTCGTGGCCGAGGCGGACGAAAGTGATGGATCGTTTCTTCGGCTCTCCCCGACCATCGTGGCGGTGACCAATCTGGACCGTGAGCACCTTGACCACTACGGGTCGATGGAACGCATCAACGAAAGCTTCTTGGAGTTCATCAACAAAATCCCCTTTTATGGCTTGGCGGTACTGTGCGCCGATGACGATCATTTGACCGCACTGTTTCCTCGCTTGGTCAAACGGTATCACACCTACGGACTTCACGATCGGGACGGAGCGGCGCCGGATTTCAAGGCAACCGACATCAGTCTGAGGCAGTGGGGTGCTGAGTTTCGGACGTATTTTCGTGGAAGGAATCTTGGCCCCTTCCGATTAGCCGTGCCGGGCATCCACAACGTTTCAAATGCGTTGGTTGCCATTGCTATCGGCTTCGAGCTGGAGATTCCTGTAGATCTGATTCGCAAAGGGCTGGCGGCCTTCACGGGAGTCGAGCGGCGGTTTCATTTGCGAGGCGAGGCCGGCGGGATCATGGTGGTCGATGACTATGGCCACCATCCCACCGAGGTGAAAGCGACCCTTGCTGCGGCCAGGCAGGGCTGGGATCGTCGTTTGGTGGTTCTTTTCCAACCGCATCGATACAGCCGGACGAGAGATTGCATCGCAGAGTTCGCGCATGCCTTTGATCGCGCCGACTTGCTGTTCACGACGGAAATCTATCCGGCAGGTGAACAACCGATAGTGGGAGTGTCTGGAGCTGCCCTCGCCGAAACGATCAAGTCGGCAGGCCATCCAGCGGTGACTTTCATCGAGCGAAAGGAAATGCTGCCGGATCAGGTACTACCCCATCTCAGAACGGGCGATCTTGTCCTCACGTTGGGTGCGGGCGATATCTGGAAGGCTGGAACCGGAATTCTTGCCCGGCTTGAGTCTGCTTGATGGCTTATGAAGCCGCGAATTCAAACGGATGGAACGAAGGTACGACCATTACGGGTACGGCACAGATTGGAATCTGCCGTGGCGGGCGTTCGCGGGCTGGTTCGTTTCAATGCACCGCTTAAAGAGTACACATCATTCCACATCGGTGGTCCGGCCGATGTGTTCGTGGAGCCAGCCGATGTCGAGGATATTGTTCGTCTTGCGAAGCAGACGCGCGAACAGAAACTTCCGATCTTTGTATTGGGCGGTACCAACGTCCTCGTTCGCGACAAAGGAATCAGAGGTGTGGTGGTCAATTTAGCAAGATTACGCGCGATCAAAGATGAACCGGGAGCCGTTTTGTATGCCGAAGGTGGCGTCGGCATGCCGACGCTGATTGGCCAGGCTATCCGTCGGTCTTTGGCCGGATTGGAGTGGGCGGCCGGTATTCCCGGCACTGTTGCAGGCTGTGTCGTGATGAATGCAGGGACCAGACTCGGTGAAATGAAGGACGCGGTGAAAGCCGTTCGGATCGTATCCCCAAGAGGTGCAGTGATTGACTGCCCGGCAGAAGCAATCGAGTTTCGATATCGTCGTGCGACGTTGCCGCCGGGCGTTGTCGTCGGAGTATGGCTGCAGTTGAGGGCGGGGGTGCGGTCGGACATCGAAAAGGTCGTGAAAGACTATCTTCGCTACCGTCGTGATACGCAGCCGCTTGCGCTACCGAGCGCCGGCTGCGTGTTCAAGAATCCACTGAATGATTCGGCTGGACGAGTCGTCGAAGCGGCAGGACTCAAAGGAACATCGGTCGGTGATGCACAGGTTTCAACCAAGCATGCCAATTTTATCGTGAATCAAGGGCATGCCAGCGCCGCCGACGTGCTTTCGTTGATCAAGAAGATGCGCGCTCGAATCGCTCAAAGGACGGGGATCAAATTGGAGCTGGAATTGAATATCGTGGGGGAAGCATAGCGAAAGGGAAGGTCGTGACGATGGGTCGACTGACAGATGCTCGGATCGGCGTGCTCATGGGAGGACGATCTTCGGAGCGGGAGATTTCACTGAAGACCGGTCAGGCCGTCTATCAGGCGCTGATCCGTCGAGGATACGACGCGGTGGCCATCGACGTCACCGATCGTTTGCATCGGGATTTGGAGGACCACAAAGTCGCCATTGCCTTTCTCTCGTTGCACGGACCAGGTGGTGAAGACGGAACGATCCAAGGATTTCTCGAGACATTGGGAATTCCCTATACCGGCTCCGGCGTGCGCACGAGTGCAGTGGGAATGCATAAGTCGGCCACGAAAACGATATTGGCCGCACATGGTATTCCCCTCCCGGCCGGAACCGTTGTGCCGGAATGCGACAGACCGTCATTGGCGAAGGTCCTAAGACAGGCAAAACTGACATTGCCGATTGTCGTCAAACCGGTTTCACAGGGATCCACGATCGGCGTCTCCATCGTGCGTCGAGCCGGTCAATGGAAGGAGGCTCTCGACCTGGCCCATCGTTATGATTCAGAAGCGATGGTGGAGAGTTACATTCCCGGACATGAAGCGACAGTGTCCATTCTAGGAACAGCGGCGGAAGGTCCGAAAGTACTTCCTGCCATTGAGATCGTGGCGCCCGATGGGTTTTACGATTTCTCGGCTAAATACCAGAAGGGCAGGACTCGGTATCTCTGTCCCGCTCCCTTCCCTCCCAAGATGGTTCACCACATCGGTGAGTTAGCGAGACGAGCATACGAGGTGTTGGGGTGCGAGGGAGCTGTTCGCGTGGATTTCCGCATCACTCCGAGAGGTCGGCCCTATGTCCTAGAAATCAATACGGTTCCCGGGATGACGGAAACGAGTCTGTTGCCTATGGCCGCAGCTCAAGCGGGAATTCCGTATGACGACCTGGTCGAGCAAATTCTGAAATCGGCGCTCGATCGCGCGAGTCGCTTTGCACGGGTAGTCCCAAAGGGGTGAGTGTCATGCGATGCTTTGGTAGAAAGACGCAACCTCGTCCAGCGAGACCACGAAGGAATCAGTGGAAGGATCCGCAGGGAGAGAGGGCAGTGAAGGAAGCCAGTCGGGCAAAAATAGCTAGGCGGAAAGCCCTTGTTCGAAGGGTCGGACTGGTGACCGGTACGGGGCTCGTGGTGTGGCTCGTCGTGATGGGTATGCGATATTCCGGTCCTGCTCTCCAATCGTTGTTGGAAATCAAGACGATCACAGTCGAGGGAGAGAACCACCTCGATAAACAGAAAGTGCTGGAGCTTGCAAAGGTGAAACTCGGTACAGGACTCCACCATCTTGTGACGAGAGTTATTAAGGAGCGGGTGGAATCTCATCCATGGGTCAAAGAGGCCGAAGTGACCCGGGTTCCGTTTCATGAGCTACGCATATCCCTGGTCGAACGAATACCTGCCGCCGTCATCCGTGCAGATTCCCAAAACTTTCTGACTGATGCGGAGGGGCACGTGCTTACCGGGCTTGGCCAGACCGATGATGACGTCTTGCCTCTCGTGGCAGGAATCGATTCCCAAGGTCTGTTGGACGGAACTGAGTCGGTGAGACAGGTCATCGTGTCGAGCATCAAGCTTGCCAAATTGGTCGGGCAGACATTCGAAGGTCGGCTGCGAGTGAACGTGGAAAATCCGTCAAACCTCGTCGCACTCGTCCAGGGAATGCGATTTCAGTTCGGCGCAGAATCGGTTGGAGAGCAGTGGGAACGGTTTCAACGCGTCAAACCGACCCTCAAAACGCTGAACCTTGACGGGCATGGGCGTAGAGCGAACGAAGTGGACCTCCGGTACGAAAATCGAATCGTCGTACGGGAAGGGGGGTGATTGCGGTGCCGAAGCGAGATCAAATTCTGGTCGGACTCGACATCGGAACCACGAAAATTTGTGCGATCGTGGCAGAGATGACCGAGGCAGGAGGGCTCAGTATTATCGGTGTTGGATCGTGTCCTTCCCGAGGCTTACGTAAAGGGGTCGTTGTTGATATCGAAAGCACCGTCGAATCCATCAAGAAAGCGATCGAAGAAGCGGAGTTGATGGCGGCGGTTCAGATCAACTCGGTCTACACCGGCATTGCGGGCAGTCACATTTCGGCTGAAAACTGCAAGGGCGTCGTGGCGCTGAAACGGGCTGAGGTGACTCGCGAAGATATCCAGCGGGCCATCGAAAGTGCTCGTTCGCTCGCCGTGATCCCCCATGAGCGCAGGATTCTTCACGTGTTACCGCGAGAGTTTATGGTGGATGGGCAGGAAGGTGTGCGCGAGCCGTTGGGTCTGTCGGGCAATCGTTTGGAAGTCAACGTGCATGTCATCACCGGCGCCGTGACCTCCGCTCAGAACATCGTGAAGAGCGTGAATCGAGCCGGACTCGACGTTGTCGACATCGTTCTCCAACCGCTGGCGTCCAGCGAGGCGGTGTTGAGTCAAGAGGAGCGCGACTTAGGCGTGGCGATGGTGGACTTGGGAGGAGGAACGACGGACCTGGCTATTTTTCTGGACGGCAGCATCCGTCACTCAGCGGTCCTTCCCATCGGCGGCCAAAACTTGACGAAGGATTTAGCCATCGGGCTCCTTACCTCGCAGACTGAGGCAGAGAAAATCAAAACTCAGTATGGTGTTGCGCGGACTGAGTTGGTGACCGGACATCAAATTGTTGAAGTGCCGTCGGTCGGAGATCGGCCGGCTCGTGCGTTCTCCAGGCGGGATATTGCCGAGATCTTGGAGCCGCGAGTTGATGAGATGTTTGAGCTCGTCAGAAGAGAAATTGTGCGCGCCGGCTATGAAGGGATGTTGGGTGCCGGCGTCGTAATTACCGGCGGCACGTCCTTATTGGAGGGTATGCTCGATGCCTCTGAGAAGGTCTTGAACTTGCCGGCAAGGCGAGGCATGCCTTCCGGTGTCGGAGGGTTGCGCGATATTGTCGGCCATCCCAGTCATTCGACCGGGGTCGGTCTGTTGTTACACGGCCGGCGACATGTCGATGAACTGGAAACGGCCGGGCTTCGCAATGGGGGAACCTGGGCCAAAATGCGTGTGTGGACGAAACGGGTGTTGGAGGTCTTTTAACCTTTGAACCCTTGCGGGCGGCGGGTGGGTCGTCGTGCGAGGCGATGTGAGGAGGTGCCCCAATGTTCTCATTCCAAGAAGATTTACTGTCGCCGGTTCGAATCAAGGTGATCGGAATCGGCGGAGGCGGGTGTAATGCGATCAATACGATGATCACCTCCGGACTCGCGCGCGTCGATTTTATCGCGAGTAACACCGACTTGCAGGCGCTTGATCGATCGCTGGCAGCGTATAAGATCCAGCTCGGGCCGGAACGAACCCGTGGGTTGGGTGCGGGGGCAAAGCCCGAGATCGGCAGAGACGCCGCGCTTGAGAGTAAAGAGCATATCCGAGAATGTCTCGAAGGAGCCGACATGGTCTTCGTGACGGCCGGGATGGGTGGGGGGACCGGCACCGGAGCCGCCCCCATTGTGGCCAGTATCGCCCGTGAAATGGGCATCCTTACGGTAGGCGTTGTCACGAAACCGTTTCAGTATGAGGGCCAACGGCGACAGAAGCATGCGGAAGAAGGGGTCCGCGACCTGCGTCGGCATGTGGATACATTGCTCATAATTCCGAATCAGCGGCTCTTGGGGATCGTCGATAAATCGACTCCGCTTCTCGAAGCGTTCAAAGTTGCGGACGACGTGCTGCGGCAAGCGATCCAAGGTATCGCCGACGTCATTACAACCACGGGACATGTGAACGTCGATTTTGCCGATGTCCGTACCGTGATGTCGCACACCGGGCGAGCGGTCATGGGCATGGGCGTTTCTCATGGGCCGAATCGGGCGATCGAAGCGGCTCAAAAGGCCATGTGCAGTCCTCTCCTTGAAGAAGGAAGTGTCGAAGGGGCCCGCGGCGTCCTCCTGAATATTACGGGAGGCCCCAGCATGTCGCTGCACGAGATCGAAGAAGCCGCCTCGATCATCCAACAGACGGCAGACCCCGAAGCCAATATCATTGTCGGTCAGGTCATCAACCCAGACATGGGAGAGGAACTTATCATTACGGTGATCGCGACCGGGTTTGAACGGGAAGAGGACTCAGCAGTGGCTACGATCGGAGCTGATAGGGGAACGAGCCGATCGGCCAAACCAGCCCCATCAATGTTGGCAGGCATGGGCGCCTCGATGGCGGTAGATCGACCGATAAAAGATCTCGATCGCCCGGCCTTTTTGAGAAGAATGCACGAATCGATGGACCGGGCGGTGTTGACGGCCGAGGATGAATGGGATGTGCCGACATTTCTTCGCAAACAAACAGACTGATTTCGTGCCTCTCTTCATGTGTTGAGGTCGTGCTCTTGATATGACAAGCGCATCGGTTATTACCGTCCCGGCGTTTGCGCATGCCGGGAGCCAGGTTTGCCACTTTTTCGGGACACGTCAGCATGCCATGGGGCTCGGTCTTGAAGTGGGGATTCCGCGGAGGGGGATAGCGGGCGTGGCATCGTCTTCATGGACCCTCTCAGTGAAACAAGTCCATGGGACGGAGGCGCTGGTGGTGGATCGGGCCTTGGCTCCGACTGACCGATTTGTGGGAGGCTGGGATGCCTTGGTCACTGATCAACCTGGGATCATGATGGCGGTACGGACAGCAGATTGTGTTCCGATCTTGATGCACGATCCTAAACGTCGTGTCGTGGCCGCGATCCATGCCGGCTGGCGGGGAGCTGTTGCCGGTATTGTTCCTAAGACGCTGGCGTTGTTGGAGTCTCGCTTTGGTTCGCATCTGGAGCATGTACGGATCAGTATCGGCCCATCCGCCGGGGCTTGCTGCTATGAGGTGGATGAGCCGGTTCTCGACCGTTTGTGTCAGGGATTTCCGCGTTGGAACAAAGTGGTACGAGCGAGAGGAGATGGAAGAGCGCGTCTTGATTTGAAGGCGCTTGTCAAAGAACAGGCGCAAGACCTTGGGGCTGCTCCGAACTCCATTACGACCGTCAACCTCTGTACGATTTGTCACGAAGACCTCTTCTTTTCCTATCGGCGGGAGGGAAAAGTCAACGGTACCATGGTTAGTGCCATCGGGTTGCCGCTGAGGCGAGGATAAGTCAGACGCTGCCAATTCCGAGGCACTTTCGCTAGAATAGGGACGGTTCGCTGAAAGAGCGGCCGCGACTCGTGAGTGAGGACGATGGAACCGCTCAACCCGGAAGCGATAACGAAAGGTGTTCAATCGGTTCTCACGAAAATTCGGTCGGCGGAAGAAAAAGCAGGCCGTCCAGCCGGTACGGTGCGATTGGTGGCCGCGACGAAAACCGTGACGGTCGAACACATCGCTGGAGCAGTGCGTGCCGGGTTGTCCATCCTGGGTGAAAATCGTGTACAGGAAGCGCTTCCCAAAATAGCAGCCTTCACCCAGGCACCGGTTCACTGGCATTTTATCGGGCAGCTGCAACGAAGGAAGGTACGGTCCGTGATCGGCCTATTCGACCTGATTCAATCGGTGGATAGTCTAGACTTGGCGCGAGAAATCGATCGCCGTGCGGAAGAGGCCGGCCGTCAGCAGAATGTCTTGCTGGAGGTGAATATCGGGAGGGAGCCGACAAAGGCAGGGTTTCATCCCGATGACGTTGTGCGATCGATACCGATGATGGCGCAACTCTCTCATACCTGTATAAAAGGCTTAATGACGATCCCTCCGCTGACCGCTGATCCGGATTCAGCCAGGCCCTATTTCCGCCAGCTCCGTGATCTCGCTCAACAGATTGCCGCACTCGACTTACCGGCCGTGAGGATGGATGAACTGTCGATGGGAATGTCGAACGATTATGAAGTCGCGATTGAAGAAGGGGCGACATTGGTTCGTGTCGGCACCGCGATTTTTGGAGCGCGTCATGTCTAGTTCAACGCTCACACAAAGCCTCTCGTTTGTAGGTGGTGGACGGATGGCGGAGGCATTGATCAGTGGGGTGCTCTCCTCAAGAAGCTACAAAGCCGACAGGATCCATGTAGCGGATCCAGATACGGCTCGGCTGGATCACCTCAAGAGGCAGTATGGCATTCAGATTGGTCTCACGAATCATGAGGCGGCCGTCTCGGGAGATGTCGTCGTGCTCGCCGTGAAACCTCAGGTCACGGCCGAAATCCTCAAGGAGCTCGGGGATGTGCTGAGGAAACGGCTCGTGATCTCGGTGATCGCGGGAGTGCGACTCGGTCGATTTCTCGAGGCTTGCGGGATGCAGGCGCACGTTATTCGTGCGATGCCGAATACGCCGGCGATGGTCGGCGAAGGGATGACTGCCCTGGCAATCGGGCCAGGGGTAGGGGAAAATGAAGTGGCCTGTGCGAGACAGATCTTTGAATCAGTCGGCAAGGTTGTGCGCATCGACGAGCGTTTTATGGATGCCGTAACTGGGTTGAGCGGAAGCGGACCGGCCTACGTCTTTCTCATGATTGAAGCGATGGCTGATGGTGGCGTCAAGATGGGTTTACCAAGGGAAACAGCCAGTCTCCTCGCAGCACAGACCGTGTTGGGTGCGGCGCGGATGGTTTTGGAAACGGGGCGGCATCCGGCTCGACTTAAAGATGAGGTGGCGTCCCCCGGAGGAACGACGATTGCGGGGTTGCATCGGCTTGAGCAGGGAAGTTTCCGAGGCCTGTTGATCGACGCTGTTGAGGCTGCGGCGAAGCGTTCTCAGGAGCTCGGAGGCTGATGTTTGTGGTAGGAAATACGTTATTAGGGTTCGCCACGGTACTTGACTACGCGTTGACGTTCTACACCTGGATCGTCATCGCCCGAGCGCTGATCTCTTGGGTGAATCCGGATCCATGGAATCCGATCGTTCAATTCCTCACTCGTGCCACTGAACCGGTCTTGGCCCCGATCAGACGGCGATTAGGCTGGAGTATGGGCATCGATTTGTCGCCGTTGGTCGTCATCGTGGTCATCTGGTTTTTACAGATTGCGGTCGTACAGTCGATTAAGGACCTCGCGGTACGGATGAATTGACTCAACCAATGGGGGATGCCATGAAGATCACACCGCTCGACATTCAACAGATGGTCTTTCAAGTCAAGCTTCGTGGCTATGACCGTGAAGAGGTCAACCGTTTTTTGGAAGAGATTGCACAAACCGTCGAATTCCTGAACCGCGATAATGCCATGTTACGCGACCGTATTGTGTCGCTTGAGCAGCAGATCTCGGAGTTGAAACGGACAGAGGCAACCTTGTCTACTACATTAGTCTCGGCGCAGGCCTTAGCCGAGGATGTCAAACGAAGCGCACAACGCGACGCTGAGTTGATCGTCAAAGAAGCGGAGTTGAAAGCCGGCGAATTGTTCAGACAGGCGCGAGTCGAGCTGGGGAATACACAGCGAGACCTGTCCGTGCTGCAGAAGCAGCGCCTGCTCATGGTAGAGCGGATGCGGGCGACGCTCCATACCTTCGAACGGATGCTGGATGTGGAAGCAAGTGAAGTCTATCAAGATACTGGTGTCATGCAGGACGAAAAGCTGGAAGGGGAATCCAGCCCTGCCCGTTGAGCGTTTCCGGTTGAGGGTGTCACCGCTGCGTAGTCCCCGATCGTTTGTCCTGAGCGTCTTCCGTCGATCATCGTCCCGATGCCCGATCTCAATGTTATCCAAACAGCACTCAATCGAGCCGTTACCGATGGGGTGTTTCCGGGAGCGGTATTGGCGGTACGGTGCGGGGACAGACCGGTTTCTCGCTTTCATGCCGGTCATCTTTCAATCGTTCCACCAGGGCTTCCCGTCAGCAATTCCACGATCTATGACTTGGCTTCGTTGACCAAACCTTTGACGACGGTCACGTCCGTTGCGCTGCTGATTCAACAGGGCCGTCTCCGACTCGAAGATGCCGTTGATGAGCATCTTCAAGAATGTGCCGAGACTGTGATCGGCTCAGCCACGCTTCGGGATCTACTGACCCATTCTTCTGGATTGCCAGGATGGCGGCCCTTCTATGAGCGGATCAATCCGGAGGGGAAGATTCCCTCATCTGGGGAAGCGAGAAATCGGGCGAAGCAGGCGATGCTCAGGTCAATCGGTGCTGAAACACCGATCTATGACCGGGGTTCGCGCAGCCTGTACAGCGACCTCGGCTTCATGTTGCTTGGCATGATCGTCGAGCGATGCAGTCGGCAGGATTTGGACCACTTTTTTTATGATTTCATCTCGCTTCCATTGGGTGGACTGCGGATTGAATATGTCTTGAGAGAACGGTTAAACGAGTTCTTGGCAGTGGCTGGTAGAGACGGCGGGGTTGCACCGACGGAAATCGACCGGTGGCGGCAGGGACGGCTGTTGTGCGGAGAGGTACATGATCAGAATGCAGCCGCGCTAGGTGGAGCGGCCGGCCATGCTGGGCTATTTGGGAATGTCGATTCGGTGCTGGCGATTACAGGCGAATGGCTGCGCGCGTACCATGGCCGAAAGGCTATCTTCGACCAAGGAATTGTGCGGGAATTTACCAGACGACAGAAACCGGCAGCATCGTCAAGTTGGGCGCTCGGGTGGGATACTCCGTCGATGCCGTCTTCAGCAGGACGTTATTTCGATGTCCGATCGTTTGGGCATCTCGGCTATACGGGGACGTCCGTCTGGATCGATCCAGTGCGAGAATTGCAAGTGGTGCTGCTTTCGAACCGCGTGCATCCCTCGAGCCGGAATGAAGCGATCCGGGAATTTCGGCCTGCGATTCATGATCTGGTGTATCAGGAATTCATCGGCTCGATTTAAGCCCTGTCTGGGTAGTCGAGCCACGTTTCTTTTTCGGCAAGATAGCGTGTCCCCTTGAAATTGGCGCGCGTTCTCATGCGAGTGAAGCCGTATTCTTGAAGCTTATCCACTAATTCCTTCACCGCTGCTGCAATGGTGGAGTGTGACCGACTTTCAACCACGAAGGCTTCATACATAATCTTACCCGAATATCCCGATGGAATCCGATTGACCAGAATGGTGCGGTTAAAATATCGATCGCTCGGATCGACTCCTTCAAGTTGATGTTTCTCGACCAATCCTTCTTTCTTAAACATCAATGGCAACGTGCTCATGTTACCTTATCCCTCCGAAATAACAGTTGACGCCAAGCACATCTGCATTAATTATAGGAGGTGAGACGTGCAACCTGCAACTCATTGACAAGCCTGCTTCAGATTACTATGATGCCTCTCCTCAGCCAGTCACAGACCTCATCCCGCTCCATCTCATGAACGTCCCCAATAGCCTCACGATTCTTCGAATCCTCTTGGTCCCCGTCTACATAGGATTCATGACCTATGGCTCGTATGGGTTCGCGCTCCTTACACTACTCGTGGCAGGACTGACGGATGCCATCGACGGCCATCTTGCGCGCAAGCTGAATCAGCGGACACGATTGGGAACTTTTCTTGATCCTCTTGCAGACAAGTTACTGCTGACGTCGAGTTTTATCTCGCTGGCGATGCTGCATCTAGTACCGTCCTGGCTTGTCATCTTGGTCGTAAGCCGGGATATTATTCTCCTCCTGGGGACTGTGGTGGCTCACGTTACCAGTACGCCGATTAATGTGACTCCGACATTCTTGGGAAAAGGAACAACCTTCCTTCAGTTGAGCTACGTCCTTTTGATTGTCCTCTTGACCTGGAGAGGGCTTGACCGTTCCATCCTCACCCCACTCGTCGTCCTGATGGTCGGGTTCACCCTTGCCTCAGGACTACATTACCTTTATCGGGGGTATCGAGAAACGAATGCGGCTCCTCCGCTTGCGTAGCGCCCTCCATTGCACAGCGGACCTGTTCTCAGCTCGGCAAATAATTCAATTATTTTTGACAGGTTTTCGACCCCCCAGTAGACTCGCTTCGTAGTCCTAGCCTTACCCGTACAACCGGCTCACGGAGCCCACAACAGGACGAGAATCTATGGCCACGTTTGCATATGTTGGGCGGACCAAATCTGGAGGGGTGAAAAAAGGCGAACTGGTCGCGAAGTCTCGAGACGAGGCTGTGGATCAACTTCGCAAGCAAAGTGTGGTAGTGACGAGTCTCGAGGAGAGGGCGGCCAAAGAGGGATTCAGCCTGAAGCTCGGAAGTGGTGTGAGCGAGAAGGACTTGGTCGTTTTTACCAGGCAATTCGGAACCATGATCAATGCGGGGTTGCCCTTAATCCAGTGCCTGGAAATCCTATCGACGCAATCGGAGAATGCGGCTCTGAGAAAATCTGTAGGTGAGATCAAAGTTCAGGTCGAGGGAGGTTCGACGTTTTCAGATGCCCTCCGCAAGCACCCGAAAATCTTTGATGATCTGTACGTCAATATGGTCCATGCCGGTGAAGTCGGAGGGTTACTCGATACCATTCTGGGCCGCCTTTCTAAGCATATCGAAAAGGCCATGAAGTTGAAGGGGCAAATCAAGAGCGCAATGGTCTATCCTGCTGCCATCGTCGGCATCGCCGGCATCGTGATCACAGTCCTGATGATTTGGGTGATCCCTGTATTTGAAAAAATGTTCAAGGAAATGTCCGGCGGAAAGATGGCGCTTCCAGGACCGACACAACTGGTCATCGATATGAGCAATTTTGCCCAAGGATATTGGTACATCATCCTGGGGGTGATCATAGCGACAGTAGTGGCGGTCAAGAAATACTATGCTACTCCACAGGGTAAGTTGGCGATTGACAAACTCTTGCTGAAACTGCCGGTATTCGGAGACCTCATCAGGAAAGCGTCGGTCGCGAAATTCACACGGACGTTGGGGACCCTGCTGGCGAGCGGTGTTCCGCTACTCGAAGCATTGACGATCTGCGCGAAAACCTCGGGGAACAAGGTTGTGGAGGGAGCGCTTCTTGATGCCAAAATCAGCATCAGTGGAGGGAAGACGATCGCCGAACCGCTCGCCAAAAGCGGGACATTCCCCAAGATGGTGACCCACATGATATCGGTCGGAGAATCAACTGGCGCGCTGGATAGCATGCTCGGGAAGATCGCCGATTTTTACGAGGACGAAGTGGACCAGGCCGTGACGAATCTCACCGCCCTCTTGGAGCCGATGATGATGGTCTTCTTGGGTGTCACGGTCGGATTTATCGTGGTCGCGATGTATCTACCGATCTTTACGATGGCGTCTGCGATCGGGTGAGCAATCGACGAATCGACCCTGCGAGGCGGCTTCGCCCTTCCAAGCAAAAGGGATGAAGCCGCTGACCTCTCGGCGAGCCCCTTCATCGTTACGATTAAAAACCACGTACTCACCAAGACATATCGCTGTCGGTCGGCACCTCCACGAAGTCAGGCGGCGTCATGACGATGAGGAAGTCCATCTTGTAGACGGAGTTTCGTTTCGTGGGAGATATCAGGACCAGAATCTACTGGCTGATGGGGTGGCGAGTCGTTATCGTCACCTTGCTGCTAGGCCTTTCCCTCGCATTTCAGGTCACCAAAGGTGAACGAGTTGAAACGTTCTATGCCTTGATCATCTTCACGTATGTGGTCACGATGCTCTACGCGTTCCTGTTTCGGCGACTCACCACTCCGCAACTTCTGGCGCAGTTTGCTTGGGCACAGATTGCCGTTGATTTCTTGCTTGAGACGGTATTGATCGCCAGAACGGGAGGAATCGAGAGCCCATTCGCGGTGCTCTATGTCATCAGCGTGACGGTCGCGAGCCTGGTTCCGCGTCGCCGGGTGGGCCTCTTGACCGCGAGCCTCTGCATCATTCTGTTTGGAATTCAGACTAACATCCAACTGTACGGCCTCGCTGAAATATGGGGATGGCTGCCGCATACTCGTCTCAGTGCGGCAGAAACGCTCCATGCGTTCGGTGTCTATAGTCTGGCGTTCTTGGTCGTTGGCTTCTTAAGTGGAGCCCTTGCGGATCAGCTTCGGCAGGCGGATCAATCGATCCGTGAAAAAGAACAGGGCCTGAGTCGCCTTCAGGCATTCCATGAGAATATCGTGCACAGCATCAGCAGCGGCGTCTTTGCGACAGACGAGAAGGGGCAGATCACATCTTTCAACCCTGCGGCGCAGGAAGCCACGGGCTACAGTTTTGACCAAGTGCGGGGCCGGCCATGGCGGGAGGTATTTAGCTGGCATCCCGATCAACAAGATAACGATCGCATGCACGAGGTCTCAGGTAACATGCGTTTTGAAGTGGAATGTAAGCGGTCCGACGGCAATCGGCTGATCCTCGGCATGACGCTCGCGCCGTTGCACGAGCGAGGAGAGAAAACGGGACTGGTTGGAGTGTTCAAGGATCTCACTCAGATCCGTGACCTTGAAGAAGAAATGCGTCGGAAGGAGTGGTTGGCCAGCCTGGGAGAGATGTCGGCGGGGATGGCACACGAAATCAGAAATCCCTTGGGTGCAATGGCTGGAGCGATGCAAATGCTTCGAAAGGACCTCCAAGTCGATGACACCAGTCGACGCTTGATGGACATCGCGGTTCGAGAAGCGACTCGGTTGGATACGATCATCACAGAATTTCTCCAGTATGCCAGGCCGCCTGCCCTCAATCTAGCCGAGTACGATTTAAACAAAGTCCTTGCTGAGACTCTTGATCTGGTACAACATGAAGCACGAAGCAGAACAAACATCTCCATCGTTCCTGCTCCCTGCGCCGGACCTTTGCCAGCCCAAGTGGATCAGGATCAAATGAAACAAGTGTTCTGGAATCTCGCGGTGAATGCCTTCGATGCCATGCCACGAGGTGGGGAACTGACGATTGCAACCGGATGTAGAAAGGTCGATGTCACTGGGCGAAAGGCCGAGGTGGTAGAGGTCTCGTTCCAGGATACCGGGGAAGGCATCTCAAGACAGAATCTCGACAAGATTTTCCTCCCATTTTTTACCACCAAGAAGCGAGGTTCCGGATTGGGCTTGGCCGCAGCCCATCGCATCGTCGACCTTCACGGCGGGTGGATCAAAGTGGAAAGCCAGGAGAGGCAAGGGACACGATTTGGAGTCTGCCTTCCGCGTACGGCAGATTCAGGAGTGCGACTCTGGCACGAAGGTAGAGAACCGTGGAAAAGATCCTAGTCGTTGACGACGAGCAAAGTTTGCGCGACGTATTGGGCATCATGCTCAAACGGGCTGGATATGCCGTGACGAGTGCCATGGATGGTGAAGAAGCCATCGAGCTTCTGAACAGAGAAATCTTTGATCTGGTCATCACCGATTTGCGGATGCCGAAGATTGACGGAATGCAGGTCCTGAAGGCCGTAAAATCCGCCTCGCCGGAAACCGTTGTGCTAATCATCACGGCCTTTGCCACTGCGGATTCCGCCGTCGAAGCCATGAAACAGGGCGCGTACGACTATCTGACGAAGCCGTTCCAAGTCGATGAAGTCCAGTTGATCATCCGGAATGCGCTGGAAAAGCGACGACTCACGACCGAGAACATACTGCTCAAGCGGGAGATGGCGAGCCAGTCGTCGTTCGCGCAACTGGTCGGCCAAAGCGAGGCGATGCAGAAGGTGTTCGACGTGGTACGGAAAGTCGCCGACTCGAAAAGCAATGTCCTCATCTGCGGGGAAAGCGGAACGGGAAAAGAGTTGGTTGCGCGCGCGATTCATTACAACAGCGCCAGAAGCGCCCTCCCCTTTGTGGCCGTGAATTGCAGTGCCGTGCCGGAAACTTTGTTGGAGAGTGAGCTATTCGGCCACATGAAGGGATCGTTCACCGGAGCGATCTCGAACAAAGCGGGATTGTTCGAGATCGCCGATGGAGGGACCATTTTTCTCGACGAGATCGGTGATACGACCCCGACGATTCAAGTGAAGCTCCTCCGTGTCATCCAGGAACGGGAGTTTCGCCGAGTGGGTGGCAATCAAGACATCAAAGTCGATGTACGTGTAGTGGCCGCCACCAACAAGGATCTCGAGAGAGCAGTCGCGGAAGGTTCATTTCGAGAAGACCTTTACTATCGTTTGGATGTGATTCCTATACGGCTCCCGCCTTTGCGCGTGCGTTCCAGCGATATTCCTCTACTGGTCAATCACTTTCTGGAACGATTTTCGAAGGAGAGTGCTAAGCCCCAACCCGTCATTAGCCCTGAGGCGATGCACGTCTTGCTGGGGCATGAATGGCGGGGCAATGTCCGCGAGTTGGAGAATCTGATCGAACGGGTCGTCGCATTCTCGACGGATGGGCCTGTGACCGACGCCGAGGTACGCGGATGGCTTCACCGACCCGCGACGCAGTCGCAACAACCAGCGATGCCCCTGGATTTGACCGACGAGGGGTTAGACCTCGAAGGGCTCATCAACGGAATCGAGAAGGACCTATTGCTGAAGGCGCTTGAACGATCGCAATGGGTCAAGAAGAAGGCCGCGCGAATGCTCCGCCTGAACACCAGATCGTTCCGGTATCGCTTGGAGAAGTATGCTATAAAAGGAGGTCGTGACTAACTCCGCTTCCCGTTCGACCGCCGTACCTCCTCCCATTACCGTTTGTGCACCTGCCAAGATCAACCTCGTCCTTCGTATTCTTGACCGTCGGTCTGACGACTATCACAACCTCTGGTCTCTGATGCAGACCGTGCAATTGGAGGATGAAATCGCACTTTCTCTGAGCGACCATCATTCGACCATCGTCTTGCGATGCGATCAGCCGTCCTTGAAGGTGGACCATTCCAATCTGGTGTATCGCGCTGCAGCGGCGGTATTGGAAGACAGTGGTCGAACCGCTGGATTGGACATTGTCCTCGCAAAACGAATTCCGATGGGGGCCGGCTTGGGAGGCGGAAGCAGTGATGCAGCTGCGACAATCATTGGGCTGAACCGGCTGTTGAATTTGGGATGGTCGACAGAGAAGATGGCTCATGTTGGTCAAACGCTCGGAAGCGATGTCCCGTTCTTCTTTTTCGCCCCATCTGCGATTGTGGAAGGGCGAGGTGAAAAGGTAGTCCCGGTACGAATCAAGGGGAACCGATGGGTCGTCCTGGTTAATCCTGGATTTCCGGTCGAAACAAAGTGGGCGTATCAGCAGCTTTCTGTAAGCCGATCAGGGGTTCAGCCGCTTTCGGATGTCCATGCGGGACTGGGGAAAGCATCTGAGCTCTCATGGGAAGCCGTGCTCCAAGCGGCCGAAAACGACTTTGAAGCGCCGGCGTTCAAGGCATATCCTGCGCTCTATGGCATTCGGCAGCGGCTCATTGCGGCAGGAGCAGAAGTAGCATTGTTATCGGGCAGTGGGGCGACTGTCTTCGGTGTGTTTCGTGACGAAGTTCAGGCTCGACACGCACAGGTGTCTTTTCTGAGCGAGCCACATCTCAAGGTATTCACGGTGGCGGCTCATTCTGAATAGTAGTCGGTCGATTCCTAAAGGCCTTTGTCGAGGCCCTGGCTCCACGCCCCATGTCAATCATGGTCACTATCTGGAACCTCAGACCGCGCCCAGCGTCGTCGTGAGCGACGTCACTGGCGGACCAGTCACGCTCACCGCTATTGCTCCCTTCCGATTCGTTGCTGTCCGAGCATAATCGAGCAGAAGCCTCCCGCTGAGGAGGCGAAGCCAGCGCTATTGTCGGGGAACGGCGCAACGGTCCTTGGTGTGTGTGTCTTGTTGAGAGGCCAGCTCGGCGAGCCGAGTTTGGCATTCGGATCGAACCCCACGCCAAGATCTATACTGTTTCAACCCGCTCTGCGCCTCGGCGATAACGTACATACCCTCCGTCGTCATTTATTGACAGAGACCAGTGATTTTCGATACAGTTTCACCCCTTGATCGCCTTCGCTCGTGGTGCGTGCAGCGAAGGAGAGAGTTGGCTTACAGAAGACTGATGTCGCTCATCGCATAAAAACCGCTAGAGAATCCAACACAGTATAGATAGAGTGCAGTTCAGGAACGACTGATGAACAGAGAACTTAAGATTTTCTCTGGCAACGCCAATCTTGTGCTTGCCCAAGAGATCTCGGGGTACTTGGGACAAAAGCTAGGTGAGGCGACCGTCTCCTCCTTCAGCGATGGGGAAATTCGGGTCAAGATCGATGAAAATGTTCGCGGCGCCGACGTGTTCGTTGTACAGTCTTGTTGTCAACCAGTCAACGATTC
This sequence comes from Nitrospira sp., assembly GCA_029194725.1. Classification (GTDB taxonomy): domain Bacteria; phylum Nitrospirota; class Nitrospiria; order Nitrospirales; family Nitrospiraceae; genus Nitrospira_D. Next base: position 64,896 of record JARFXQ010000013.1, read on the forward strand.
CTTGATGGAGTTGTTGATCATCATCGATGCGTTGAAACGTTCGTCCGCCAACCGCATTACCGCCGTCATTCCCTATTTCGGATATGCCCGTCAGGACCGTAAAGATCAGCCGCGCGTCCCCATCACTGCCAAACTGGTCGCCGATCTCATCACCACTGCCGGCACTGATCGTGTGCTTTCGATGGATCTTCATGCCGGGCAGATTCAGGGATTTTTCAATGTGCCGGTTGATCACTTGTATGCGCTTCCGGTGTTGCTCGACTATATCGTGAAGAAACAAATCAGTGATTTGGTCGTCGTTTCTCCCGATGCCGGCGGCGTGGAGCGGGCCAGGGCGTTTGCCAAGCGCCTTCAGGCCAACTTGGCCATTATCGACAAGCGTCGCGAGGGTCCGAACCAAGCGCAAATTATGAACATCATCGGAGACGTCCAAGGAAAAAGCGTTCTGCTCCTTGACGACATGATCGATACAGCCGGAACGATTGTTCAGGGAGCCCAGGCCTGTACCGATCAAGGTGCCAGAGAGGTGATAACTGCCTGCACCCATGCGGTGCTGTCTGGGCCGGCACTGGAACGGTTACAGACCTCGTGTCTCTCGCAGGTGGTGGTGACCAACACGATTCCGCTGCGGGGGAAAGAGCTGGCCTGTCCGAAGTTGCATCAATTGTCGGTGGCGCCTTTGTTGGGCGAAGCCATCAGACGGATCCATGAAGACGAGTCTGTGAGTTCACTATTCGCCTAAGCCTATCGATTAGGCGCTGCGTAAGAAGCAGAAGAGACGGAGGGAGTTCATGAAATTCGATTTGACAGTGGTAGTAAGGGAACAGGCTGGGAAAGGAGCTGCGCGGTCTATGCGGCGGGCGGGAAAGATCCCAGCCGTGCTCTACGGCCAAGGGGAATGCCTCTTGCTGACCGCCAACCCAGAGGAATTGGTCAAGATCCTCAAGTCTCATGCGGGCAGCACCGCGCTGATTTCGCTCACGGTGAACGGAGCGACGTCCAAGCAGAATCGCACGGCCCTCTTGCGCGACTATCAAGTCGATCCGGTGACCGGAGCTGTCCTGCATGCGGACCTTTTTGAGATTTCCATGAGCAAGCCGATTCGGGTGAAGGTTCCGATCAAAGTTGTTGGCGGAATCCCGGCAGGCGTCAAGGAAGGCGGCGTGCTGCACCACAACATGCGCGACATGCACGTCGAATGTCTGCCTGCTGCTCTACCGGATCACATAGAAGTCGATGCGTCGGCATTGACCATCGGCAGCGGCATTCATGTGAAAGAAATCGGAGCGCGCGAAGGTGTCCGTTTCTTGGATGATGCCGATCAGATGGTTGTCAGCGTTGCGGCACCGATGTCGGAGGCCAAACTCGAGGCGTTGCTCACCAGTGGTGCAGGAGCGGCGGGCGAGCCAGAAGTCATGGTAAAAGGCAAAGAAGCTGGAGCTGAAGGGGCTGGTGCCGAGCCGACCAAAGCCGGCGCTGCAGCGCCGACCGCTGAAGCCAAGCCAGGCGAGAAGAAAGAGGCAGCAGCCGCTCCTAAAGCTGAAAAGAAAGAAGCTGAAAAGAAGAAGTAACGTTGCATCTGCTCGTTGGACTGGGCAATCCTGGGAAAGCCTATGCCCAGACCCGCCACAATGTCGGCATGTGGGTTATCGAGCGAGCTGCCGCTCGGTGGTCGATCCAACTCTCATCACGGGGCACCGCTCGACGAGGTTCAGGGAGACTCGGAGGAGAATTAGTTGAGCTGGCCGGCCTGCTCTGCTGGATGAATATCTCAGGCCCTCCGTTGAAAGGGCTCCTACGAGAATTTGATCTCACCGTCAACGAACTCATCGTCGTGCACGATGATCTGGACTTAGAGCCGGGCCGGCTGAGAATTAAGTTAGCCGGCGGGCATGGGGGACACAACGGGATCAAGTCCATCATCGAAGCGCTCGGGACCCAGCAATTCATGAGATTGAAGATTGGGATCGGCCGCCCTGCTCCGGGCCAAGATTCCGCCGACTATGTCTTAGAAGGGGTGACGAAGGATGAGATGGCTGTCCTTGAGCCATGCCTGGAGCGGGCAGTGGATGCCCTGGAATGTGTGATTCATCGTGGATCTGAAGTGGCCATGAATCAATTTAACGCTAGAGAGGGGGTTGCTAGCCAAGGAGAGGACAAGAACTAATGGGTCTCTGTTGTGGCATGATCGGCCTCCCGAACGTCGGCAAGACGACAGTCTTCAATGCGCTGACTGGTGACGGTGCTCTGGCGGCTAACTATCCGTTCGCAACCGTTGACCCGAACACAGGCATCGCCCTGGTGCCGGATCCCCGCCTCATCAAATTGACGGAAATCTTTACCTCGAAAAAAACCACCTATAGCACGCTGGAAGTGCGAGACATCGCCGGGCTCGTCGAAGGGGCCAGCAAAGGGGAAGGGCTCGGCAATCAATTTCTTGGCCACATCAGAGAAGTAGATGCTCTCCTTCACGTGGTCCGCTGTTTTCAGGGTACCGATGTTGTTCACGTTAGCGGCGGGATCGATCCGCTCCGTGACATCGGCGTGATCGAAACCGAACTCATGTTGTCCGATCTGGAGACGCTTGATCGTCGGAAACAGAAGACGGAAAAAAAAGTCCGGGCCGGTGACAAGAAAGCTGCGTTTGAGGTGGAGTTTCTCGCCAAGCTCATCGGATTGCTCGACAAAGGCGAATGGTTGGGAAACCGGGAATACACCCTGGAAGAACGGGTTATCCTCAATGAATGTCAACTACTAGCGGCGAAGCCGGTTTTGTTTGTCGCAAACGTGTCCGAAGGTAAAAACGCGGACGACACCATGGTGCAGATGGTGCGCGGGTTTGCTGCGAAGCGTGGGGCCCGGGTCGTCACCATCTGCGGACAGCTGGAAGCCGAACTGTCGTCATTGCCTGAGAGCGAACGGGCGGACTTCCTGGGCGAAATGGGGCTGACCGAATCGGGGCTTGTCCGATTGACGAGCGAGGCCTATACCCTGCTTGACCTGATTACTTTCTTCACCGCCGGCGAGATTGAATCTCGTGCCTGGCCGATTCCGAAGGGCACTAAGGCACCGCAAGCGGCTGGCAAGATTCACTCCGACATGGAACGGGGCTTCATCCGCGCCGAAGTCTATCACTACGACGATCTGCTGACTTGCGGATCGGAAGCGAAGGTGAAGGAGAAGGGATTGTTCCGACTGGAAGGCAAAGACTACGTCATCAACGAAGCAGACATCGTGTACTTTAGGTTCAACGTTTAGCCACCCGCACAATTCTTTCGGCTAACTCTCCACCATTCACCACTCACTCATCTATCCAGACAATACCGGGGAATTCCCCAGTATCATCGTCGTCCGTCTTACGATACCGTAAGCATAGCCGTATTTTTTCTCTGAAGTAACATCTATGTGATCTAATCTGGTTAGGTTCAAAATGGCAGATGTATCGACCATCGTTCGGTTGTGGACGACTTCTTTCTTCTGCTTCGTAGGCCTCAGTGCTGGACTGAACTGGTGTTTCACGCCAGCGATGTCTTTTGCCGCCACGCCCTTCCAAGAAAACCATCCGGTGGTTTCCCCTCCAACGATCGATAGTGTGTGGGCAGCTGATACGAAGAGCGACAAGCTCACCGCCTACAGGCCGATGTCTTCCGGGGGAAGGGACGCATGCTTTTCGCTCGATGACCGAATGGAAGACCGGCTTGGGCCACTAGGGTTTGATCGCGACCGCACCTTGCCCTTCCCGTTGACGATGGTTTGCGTCGGGTTGTTGCCCGCAGTCGATGAAATTGGGTGGGCAGGGTACGAAGCACGAGGGGACCATGCGAGATCCCTCGGGAATTGGCCTGAGGCTGAAAAAGCATACGCGAAGGCTGTTGAGTTATTGGATCGAACCAGCGACAAGGAAGTCAACCAAGACCTGGCGGCTCTCCTCAATAAATTGGGCGCGGCTCGGTTCAAACAAAACGACTTCGTCGGCGCCGAGACGGTCTTTCTCCGGGCACTGACAATCTACACGCTTACGCACGGATCCGAGGATCTTCATGTGGCCGATACGCTGGATCTGGTCGCAAGCGCATTATTCGAACAGCAGCAAAGCCATGCATTAGCCGGTCCATTGTTCTACCGCGCATGGGTGATTCGAGAGCGGACGTTGAGGCCCGACCATCCTGCCATCGCGGACAGTCTCCATCACTTGGCGGTCAGTTTATATTCCGACGATGTATCACTCGCGATTCCCTTGTTTCTCCGTTCGAAGGCGATCCGAGAAAAGGTCTTCGGCCACGACCATCCGTTGGTGGCGAATTCGCTCGACGCGATGGCCCGGCTGTATGAAACGCATCACCGCAGAGATCTTGCGATCCCGCTTTATCAAGAAGAGTTGAAGATCCAGGAAAAGATATTCGGACCAAACGCCTCCGAGACGCTGCCGGTCCGTTCCAGTTTGGAGATGGCTCATGGAGGGAAGGACCCTCTCCACAAAGCTATGAACGGCCGAGAGTGAGAGCTCGGAAGAAGGCTCGTACTCGCTTGATACACCGGGCCGTCGGTTGGAACAACAACCGTTCCGTCATCTGTCTGAGCAACTTGAACTTTCTGAGTGAACGAGACCGCCTGTATAGCCACAGTATCAGTCCTGCGTCGATGATCCGCCCAGTGAAAACATTGCGCGGATGATGCTCGATAACATTTCGTAGGCTGCCTTCGCCGTTGCACCATTACTGAGCCGAACGCTAAATAATGCGCACCTTGATCGCGGAAATGGGCACAACAAAGCATTTGTGCGATCTTATTGGCGGCACATTAGAATAGGTCTGGAGTCATGAGAAACCCACCGGCCTCGCACGCTGCCGCTGCAGAAGGGCAAGCGCCTAGTCGACCGCATCATCGCACAGTTCACGGCCTTGGGCCGTTTCCTGCCTCCCTCACTCTAGGTTAATCACGATGAGCTGCTAGCGTGGCTTCGCCCATCAAAGGGGCGCGGCGGACAAGTACTGACTTGACCGGCGCCTTCAAGATGAGCGATTCTCTTGCCTCGCTTTCTCGTCGTCACTCTTAGGCTGTTACTTAGGTGGAACCAATGTTCGACTCGCTCGCGAGTACGTTTGCGCTGGAAGGGATCGCCATCTATTGGGGAATTGGCCTGCTCTTCTTCGCGGCAGAATATTGGTGGCCCACACGTCCGATCCCATATTTCCAGGTGTTCCTGTCGGATGTGACAGCCCTCACCACCTATCAGATCTTCTTCGACTTTGCCGCACAGGTAACGAACCAAATCCCATTTCCTCACTACTCCTATTGGCGTTGGCAGGCGCTTCCATTTGGTTTCAAGCTGCTGGTGTTCCTGTTCGTCCTCGACGGAATCGCCTACTGGATGCATCGGTTTTGGCATACCTCGTCGGGCTGGCCGATCCATCGCTGGCACCATTCGCCAACGGAATTGTACTGGCTGGCCGGTATCCGAGCGAGCTTTCCCCAAATCGTCCTCGCTAATATTCCTTATCTGCTGGCGTTCCCACTCCTCAAACCGGTTCCCGCAGCATTTTTCCCGATCTATGGGTATATGTTGGTCCTCACCAACAACTGGATGCACATGAACGTAACCTGGCAATCGAGAAAACTGGAGTGGCTCTTCGTCACGCCTCGCTACCATCGCGTACACCACCTGAGAGAGATCGGAAGGACGGGGGCGAACTTCGGGGTTCTGTTTACTGTGTGGGATCGACTGTTCGGAACCTATGTTAATCCCGAGCAGGTAGATTTGACCGGGCCTTACGGGATTTCAGAGACAGTCCACCCCGTCCGCATGGCAGTCGGGGTCTAAGGGCAGCAGCGAGCGTTAATCAGTTTTTTGATCAGAGAGCATCCAGACCCTCTGTTTCCAACGTCTAGGAGCGTCTAGAACGATCCTCGTATTATTTCCATCAACTTGTCTTGCTATCATCCATTCTTCGTCGTACCATTTTGCTAGTTAGCGTTTGGGGTGCAGCGTGATCGACTCCCTTCACCTCCTTTTGACGGAATTGCGAACAGGCCTGACAGCTATTTATGGCATCCGTTTGAGAGGAGTGTATTTGTTTGGGTCTCACGCGCGAAATGAAGCTGATGCTGAATCGGATGTCGATGTGCTCGTGGTCCTTGATCAGATTAAGCAATACGGGCGTGAGGTGTCCGTGACGGGGCCACTCATCTCCCAGCTCTCGCTGCAATTTGGAGTGAGCATCAGCCGCGTGTTTGTTTCCCAACAGGACTGGACTGACCGTCACACACCATTTCTTGCCAATGTTCGAGAAGAAGCGATTCCTGCATGAGCGATCCCGCTAGGGCGTTGCTCAATAAAGCCGATCGAGCCATCCATGCCGCTGAGGTACTCCACAAGGACGGGGAGGCCGATTTCGCCGTGGGTCGGGCGTACTATGCGATGTTGTATGTCGCTGAAGCCTTGCTGGTTTCGAAGGGGTTGCGCTTTCGAAAGCATGGAAGTGTCCATGCCGCCTTCGGTGAGCATTTTGCTAAAGCACAAGTGCTCGATCCGAAGTTCCATCGATGGCTACTGGATGCCTACGATCAACGGATACTCGGCGATTACGGAGTCGAAGTCTCTTTGACGGATGAAGATGCTGCAAGGGTGATTCAACAGGCACGCGAGTTTCTTCAAGCCGCCCGAGCCCATCTATCTGCGGAGTGATGGTCGAAATAGAAAGACTGTTCTGCCTAGAAGTCGGGGCTACGTCATTAAAGAAGCGGCCATGGTGTATTTTATGTTTAACGTGTAGTTCACTTCTGTGGGGCCTATCGCCGATAACAGCAATCGCCAACCAATAGATATGTTTCACGACGACAGAACGGACCAGTTGTCGTCAGACAATCATCCCCGGCCCCGTTGACGAGGACAACCGGGATGCGCCAGAGTCACGCGACTGGCACGGTGAGGAGGAGACGTCGTCTGAGACCTCGCCCCGTTTGCAGAATACGGAGGGCACGATGGACTGTGCCCTCTTGACCGGAGCCTTCGAGATGGGCGACCGTTTTATTCCGATACGGATTATACCTCAGGAGCTGCTGATTGCTTTCTTAGATATTGATCTAGGACGAATTGATTCAAAGAGCCAGCGAGATGAATCGCTAAGACAGCGTAATGACGAGGCACATCTAGGACAGCATTCCCTTGCCCGTGTCCCGCCAGTTCATTACGAAGTGTTGTCAGCGATCCAAGCACCGCCTTCCCGACGGCCTTTCTGGGAGCTTCTGGAATGTCGTCCATAAACCCCTTCTCCCGGAACAATTGGAGTAGCCCCATGACATCACCACTAGGCTGATTGAGCACGGTCTTTAGCGTGCTCTCGAAGCTCTTGAATGCCTTCAAGATTACGTCTTTAGTCTTTCCGTCCACAACATCTTCACGAGCCTCTCGAAACTCATCATGAGCACCTTCAAACCCTTTTTCCTTCAAAATATCTTCACCTTTCTGAATGATTTCGGCTTGAAAAAAATCAGCGTCGATCTGAAAGAACCGTCCATCCAGAAAGGCGCCAGGGGCATTCAAAGTCTATCATAGCTTCGCTAACTTCTACTTGGAAATTTGCTGCCCGAATCTTGCCATAACCATGTTCGCCGAGTGTGGATAGCTCCTCGGTAAACTGTTCAATTACTTCAAGTGCGCATGAGGGATACCCCTTCATAAAATACCCTTCAAGTCCTACCGCATCTTCCGCAGCACGTGATTTAAGCTCTGAAAACCCGAGAAGCCGTCTCAGCTTAATCTCGGTTTGCTCTGTAACGCTGGTTTGTGAGCACCAATTGTCTGACGGGTCTGGCTGGTACCGATATGATTCATTGTACTTTTGAACCGTCTGCCATAGGCGCTGTCGCAAACGGTCTTTCATCGTGACCCGGATATGCTGTTCGACGAGCGCCTTCCCGTGACGGATTGAGAAAGGTTGCATGGTCCTCTCCTCTATCAATCATAATCCTGAAAGAGCGATTTCCCAAAGTTCCGAGTATGCAGAAAATGAAGGGATGCCCAAGCGGGTTTTGAGCTAAAGCGCTCCTAATATTTACTCCATCATGTCCGAAATATGGAAAAACACAGAAGGATCAGATCTCGTATTGTGTGTCACGGCTCTTCCTGACTGTACGATGCAACAGGCCCTCGAATAGTGCAAGCCCATAGCGTGTCCGATGCGAGCTTGCGATATTCAAGGACATTCGTTGTTCGCGACTTTGGAGCATCAGTCTGAACGTGGACGTATTGTCATTCCTCCCAGATCCCCTGTCAATTCGCCCACTCCGTGATGGAGGCGGTCATCGGTGCGGTTTGTCTGGATAGAAAGAACTGCTTGCTCAATCCACCTCATCTGGCTTGAAGTCTCTGGCTCCGTGAATGAAGCCGAGCACATACACGGCATGGTCTTGAATCTCGTAGAGTAAACGGTAGTGTTTGATGAAAAGCTCACGTACAAGCGGGTTCTGGTATTCAGGAACAATGCGCCCACGCTTTGAGAGTGTGGCAAGCGAGTCGGCGGTATTCAGGACTTCTTCAAGAAAGGCCAGTGCGGAGAGGGGAGCGTCTTTGGCGATGTAGGTGACGATGTCATCGAGTTCGTTTCGAGCGCTTGTTGTCCAGATTACTTCACGCCGTTCTTCAGCCACTTTGCCCGTAACTCTTGCTGGACCTGTTCGTGGCTGATGGTTTTGCCTTGTGCGACTTCCGCTCTGCCTCGCTCGATCGTTTGCAGGACATAGAGATGGTACTGGATGTCGTCAAGCGAGCAGTCGTCAGGCAGCTTTCGCACAAGGTCTAGAACGGCTTCTTTCGTGCTCATTCGGGCGCGCCTTAATGGAAGAAATTGTATGTCAGGTCACCGATGAAAGCAATCGCACCATATCTTCTGAGTGCACGATAAATCCCGTGCGGTGTGGCAACTCTGTCCTTCCTCAACGACGGGAAAATGCCCTCGCGGCTGGGAGTGAGGCTAAAGCAGCGTCTGGAGCTTGCTCAAGGTTTCCATGACGACGTTGAGGGAGGCTGTCCCTTTTTTGACGGCTTTTCGTGCTTTCCAATCGAGGCTCTTGACTTGATCCGCCAGCGCGACGCTTGTTTGCTGAGGATCATCGCTTATGACGACCTCGAAGGGGTAGCCCTTTTTCTGGCTGGTCATGGGACAGCAGAGCATCAGCCCACTAGCACGATTATAGCTGGCTGGTGAAAGGACGATCGCAGGACGATGCCCGGCCTGTTCATGGCCGGATTGGGGGTTGAATTGCAGCCACACGATATCCCCTCGATCTGGAACATAGGCGGGTTTCTTTATCACCAGATCTCGCGGCCGATCGGGATGCCTGTATCAATTTCGCTGTGCACGTTCTTCGGGGTGATCCGTTTGACGAGGTCGTCGAGGCGATAGACTCGCCGAAGTTGAGGTTTCAACACGACGTTGCCGTCCTGCACCTCGATCTCCAAATCGTCCTGTGCTTTGAGCCCAACCTGCATGGCGACACTTTTCGGGACTCGGATCGCCAGACTGTTTCCCCACTTCTGTGCCGTGGTTTTCATGCACCGCCCTCCTGTGTAGATACGGTGTAGATACTATGCCGGTTGGCAAGCTTCGTCAAGACCTCGAATTCCATGCATCCATGTCAGAGTCTCACTCTCGTAGTCAACGACTACGATTGTTTGCCGGGCTCCTGAAGGATGCTCAGCCAATACCGGGTGTGTTTGAGTTCACCGGTTTTTCGGAGCGCGCCCAGTTCTATCAGGTTCTGCAAATCTCTGGTGGCTGTGGCGCGGGAGGTGTGTGTGATTTTGAGGTAATTCTCCGCACTGAGTCCACCTTTGAACCCGTCCAGTCCCTCCCGAAACATGCGTGTCAGTACTTTGTCCTGCCGTTCATTGAGCTTGCCACGCAGTCGATCATACAGCCTGGTTTTCGCAATGAGAAAATCGATGAGGCGTTGGGTGTATTGCTGTGCTTCCAGGACGGTTCGTGTGAAATAGCTGAGCCAGTCTGTGATGTCCAAATCCTTATTGTTGTCCTCAAGTGCTGCGTAGTAGGCCTTCCGGCTCCGGCAGATCGTCTGAGACAGCGCAATGAGCGTCGGCCTGCCTAGGGTCTGGGACAAGGCCTTCTCCGACAGCGCCCGCCCAATCCGTCCATTGCCGTCTTCAAACGGATGGATCGATTCGAAGTACAGGTGTGCGATGCCTGCCCGAGCCAGTGCAGGAAGCGGATGCTGTCCTTCCGGTGCCGTGTGGTTGAACCACTCGAGAAACCTGTTCATCTCCATCGAAACCCTGTGCGAGGGTGGCGCTTCAAAATGAACCCTGGGAGTTCCGATGGGGCCTGACACCACTTGCATCGGATTCTGGGTGTTCCGGTACGCTCCGATGGTAGTCAGGTCCCCCCGTCCACGCATCAGCATCGCGTGCCAGCCGAACAACTGTTCTTCAGAAAGCGTGGTACCGGCGTGCTGATAGAGATCGGACATCAGGGCGGCAATGCCTTGTTCAGCGAGAGGGATCTTCCTGTTATCCGTATCCAGCCCGAAATTTCGGCGAATGGACGATTGCACGGAGTCGCGGTTGAGTATTTCCCCCTCGATCTCCGAAGTGGTGACGGCCTCGTTGCTGATGAGATCAATTGTGAGCTGTGACTGATCTCCCTCCGTGAGATGTTTGATGGCGCCCTGAACCATTCCCGCTTCATGGATAAAGTGGGTCTCGTTTGGAGTAAAAGTCTGCCTGTCATAGGTGAAGTTCGGCCACTCGTCTTGCTGCCAATTCCATGTCATGAGCGATAGACTCCTCTCGTATAGCTCATAATAGACGGATTGCATGAGTTATAGAAGGGTTTCCTATAACTCATGAGGGACGAAACCGTCAGCATATTCATGTCGGGTCAGTCGGTCAGGAACGTCGCCCGTTGTCGGCTCTAGGAGTTGGAGATCCAGCACAGTCAGTGTGACGACGCCGAAGCTTTCTTCCACCAGTCCATTGACCACGTACGGCTGGTTTGGTGAAAGCAGATGACAGCAACGGCGGTAGATCTCGGGGAACAGCGTGACATCGTAGAGGGCTGTGACATCTTCCAGGGTGATGAATTCCATGGTTTGGCCATACTTGGTCTCAGCCGATTTCTCTGTGATCAGCAAGCCGACCATGGTGATACGCCGACCGACGAAACGATGCATTTGGGAGGCTGGCACCGGGCGGAGCCGTTCGATCTGCTTGCGGTAGAGAGTCAGAGGATGGCGGCTGGCCAGACAGCTGAACGATTCAATCTCATGGGCTCGCTTCTGAGCGGCGGAATAATCGTCCGGTACCGGTAAACGACTTGAGACGAAATCATTTCCCGCGTACAGCCGCCACATCAAGGCCGGCCTTGTCAGCTCACCGGCTATGGAATCACAGCATCCGGCGCGGACCAATGCTCTGGCATGGGAGAGCTCCGGCTTCACACGCCGCAAAAAATCTTGGAACGAGCGATAGGGGCCGGCTTTCGTCCGTTCCTCGACGATTTCCACGCCGAGGTCTTTTGGGATTGTCTTCACCTGCATCAAGCCCATCCGTAGCCGTTCGCCTTCACCGTGGTAAGCCCAATCGCTTTCGTTGATGTCCGGCAGGAGGACCGCCAGTCCCATGCGTCTGGCCTCCGAGACGTAGGCGAAGGTTGAATAAAACCCACCTCGGTTGCTGATGACGGCGGCGATGAATTCCGCCGGGTAGTGAGTGCGAAGATACGCGGACTTAAACGACACCTGAGCATAGCTTGCTGAATGGGGTTTGCAAAAACTGTAGCCGGCAAAGCTCATGATCATCGCCCAGATTTCAGCGATCGTGCCAGGCGAGGCTCCGTTCCTTGCAGCACCGCGACAAAATTGATGATAGTAGTCGTGCAGTTGCCGTTGTTTGTGTTTCTTGCTGATGATCTTACGAAGCTGATCCGCATCTTCAACAGAAAAGTCCGCTAGAGCCATCGCCACTTTGGTTACGTCCTCCTGATAGACCATGATGCCGTGTGTTTCATCCAAAACTCCTTTCAGCTTGGGATGTCGGGATGGACACGAGCCTGCATGCGCTCGTCGGATAAACTCTTCCACGAAGGGAATAGTCGCAGGCCTGACCAAGGACGAGACCATGACGAGATACTCGAAAACATCGGTCACTGCGCGGCGGTGCGGTGGCATTCCCAGCCACAGTTTTCTCAACAAGAGACGTGTAGCGGGTGATTCGATGTAAAAGCAGCCGATCGTGTCACCACGTCGGATCGCGTCCTGCGTGGCGACATCGTTGAGCGGGTTCCAGGTTTCATAGTCGATCGTCCGGCCCGTATGTTTGGCGATGGCCGCAAGAGCATCTCGAATCACAGCGAGTGACCGGTTGCCTAGGATATCGATCTTCACGAGCCCAGCGTCCTCCGTCTGATCTTTTTCCCACTGGATGACGGGTAAGCGTTTGGCTGTGTATTCCACCGGCACGTAGCGCCGGATCTCATCCGGTACGATGACGACTCCGCCGCAGTGTATGGAGAGATGGCGGAAGTGTTTCTGTGCTTTCAGCGCCAAAGCAAGGATCTCAGGCCAGGGGGGAGGCAACTGCATGGTCTGTGACAACCGATGGAGCCATTGCTCGTTGGTCGGTGGAGTGGAAAAGCCGAGGAAGTCCTTTTGACGCACAACGTGTGAAGATATCCTGCCGATTTCTTCAGTCGGCATTCCGTACACCTTTGCGACTTCGCGGATGGCTGCCCGGAAGCCGAGGCTGTTTTGGTTTGCCACCATGGCGGCTTGGCGATCGCCGTACTGTTCGAACACCCATTTCAAAACGTTGTCGCGCTCGTCCCATGCAAAATCGATATCGATGTCCGGTGGATCTTTCCTGCCTGGATTGAGAAACCGTTCGAAGAAGAGATGATGCTTGATCGGATCGACATGAGTGATGTGAAGGCAGTACGAAACGATTGACGCTGCGACTGAACCGCGGCCACAGGTGGTCCATTTTGATGCCGTCACAATTTCCTCCACGACGAGAAAATAGTGAGCGAAGCGTTTCCCTCGGATGATCGCCAACTCTTTTTCAATCCGGTCACGGACCTCTTGCGTGATGACGCCGTATCGACTCTGTGCGCCGGCATAGGTCTTGTCTTTGAGCGTCAAAAATGCTTCTTCATCGGTCAGCCGACGAAAGGCAGGAAAGATCGTCTCGCCAAAACGCCAGTCGCTGTGACAGGCCTCGGCAATGCGGAGGGTATTCTCCACTGCTTCGGGAACGTGAGGAAACTGAGATGCCATGAGCGCGGGTGGCTTGAGCCATTGGCTAGGGGTGCAACAGGCTTCTTCAGGCAATCGTGACAGAGTTGTATTGAGGGCGATGGCACGCAACAGACAATGGGTGGCAAAGCCATTCGCATGAGAGAAGTACACGCGATTGGTGGCGACAGGCGGCAAACCGGAACGGCGGCTGAAGAGAAGGGCATCATGCATAGCGGGTCCCGGCGTCAATTCAACATAGAGATCTTGCTGCGAGTCTTTGCTCCAAGCCATGAGCGCCGCTTCGTCGTCCGTGAAGATGATCAGGCCATCGCGATGGCGCGAGACTGACGTGAAAAGGTCGAACGAGGGGTTACAATGTCTCTCCGACAGCACGCGACAGAGGTTGGCATAGCCGTCAGGTGTTTTGGCCAGCAAAACCGCTCGATGATCGTCGGTGGTCAGTTCAGCGCCGAGAATCGGTCGAAGGCTCCATTGCTTTGCATGCTCGACAAATCGGATCGCTCCGTACAGTCCATTCGTATCGGTCAAGGCCATGGTGGACGATCCTTGCCGCTGTGCCAAAGTACAGAGTTCTTCCAGTGACGACACCCCGCGCATCGGTGAATAATCCGAATGGACATGGAGATGGACGAATTGGACAGCTGTCATCGTAACGTCCTTCCCCAGGACAGGGCTTGTTCGCCGAATTTTGCGCGAATCTGGTCCAGAGCCAGCGAGAGGCGGTGAGAGCGGGGAGGAACGGCGGATTCCGACTCGTCGAAGAGCGAAAGTTGCTGAGCCTGTGGTTCCAGCCGACTGACCTGAAGGATCAGCCTTGTGAGACGTACCCGTCGACGGAAACATCGGTAGAACAGGTCTGTCAGCACCGGCTGGAGATCGACTTCCCAGTAGGTGCTGTGTGGCAGCGTCTCATGAGCGGTCTGCTCGACATGGTCACTATGACGAACTGTCAGCGAGATGTGTCGGCACATCCGTTGCTGTTGCCGCAGTGTGGCGCAAAGCTGCTCTAACAATCGGAATAGCCGCCCCAGCAAGAGATGATCATCCACTTCATCCGGATCGAGGAGGATAGACCGTTCGATCACAGGCTGAGCGATTGGTGGGTGTACCGGAGAAGGATCGATACCTAAGGCCCAGTCGTGTAACGTATAAGCAGGAGCACCGATGGCTGCTTGTAGATATGCCAACGAGACAGAGGCAATTGCGCCGAGTGTAAAGAGGTTTAAATCCTCTAGCCGTTGTATGACTCGTGAGGTGTGGGTGCGGTGAAGACCGGGAAGCAACATGGTCGGCAACGGAGCGAGGAACGGTTGCTCACAGCCGGAGTGGATCGACAACACTTGGGGTGGTTTCGTCAGAGATGTCGCGGCCAGCTGCGAGACCAGTTTGTTTCCCGCCAGTCCGATCGTACTCGGCCATCCCTCCTGATGGATCAATTCTCGACCGATGCGGGTGGCTGTATCGATGGGAGGGCCGAGGAGTTTGGTTGTCCCGGTGAGGTCCAGGAAGAGCGAGCCGGGCCTGATCGATTCCCAAGCCGGTACAAAGGACGAGATACGCTGTTGCAGCTCACGATGGGCGGCTTGCGTGAATGATGAATCTGGAGGAATCATCCGCAGGCCGGGACAGATCAGCCGCGCGAGATCCACCGGCATCCCCGGCTGCAGGCCCTCGTGAAACGCTTCCGTAGAAATCTCTTGGATCAATGCGCGCTGCGTATGTGTCGGTGCTACGGCCACCGGTCTGTTCCGCAGCGAGCTATCGATGGCACGGGCCAACACGATTCTAAAAGCAGGAATCTGTAGGCAGGCAATATGGCGATCCATGGCAAGTCAAATTAGTAACCAATGGTTACATCAAAATAGATCCCTGTCAAGTACGTAGGAAAGCTGGGTCTAGATTTTGGTCGTGGATTCCGGGCTATGAGTGGAACTTCGGTGATGTGAACCCACGGTCCATAGATGGGCGATCTCCGGGCATTCGACGATCACTACGGAACGACAGGCGCTTCGGCCCTGATGTCCTCATGTGATCGCGCGGTATCAGGTGGTCGGATGATCGCGAACCTCGCCCTGTTCGCGTCCTTCCTCTGGATGGACCGGCTGGGTTGGTCGATTTGTTACGTGAATTTCAATCGGTCTGGCGGTATCCAAATGGACATCTCGCTGGGGATACGAAAGGGAAATCCGTTCGTCGCCAAGGCTTTTCTCGATCATGAACCGCAAGTCACTGCCGACCAGTGCTGGGTTGACCCCGGAAGCGAACGTCACCCAGTAGTACAACGTGAAGATAAGCGCATTGTCTCCGAATTCTTCTAACAGGACCAGCGGCTCCGGATCCTTCAACACCAGTCCGTGCTGGATGGCCGCCTCGTGCAGCAAATCGCGGACCCGCTTGACCGGCGATCCATAGGCGACTCCGACCTTCAGTGAGAACCGCCTTGTTCGATTGGAGTAGGTCCAGTTGCTCAGATTCCGCTCCAGGAGGTTGCTGTTGGGTATGTGCATTTCCATGCCGTTGCCGTCACGGATTGTCGATGAGCGGAACCCGATACTCCGGACCTCCCCCACGACCCCGTCGATCTCGATCAGGTCGCCTACACGAAGTGGTCGCTCAATGAGGACCAGGAGACCGCTGATGAAGTTTTTGAGGAGATTCTGCGTGCCGAAGCCGATGCCGATCGCGAGCGCTCCACCCAGGAAGGCAAACACCGTCAACGGAATTTTGGCCCAGACCAAGCTGACGATCAGCACGACGGCGAACAGGATGGCGAACGTCCACTTGCGGAGGATGTCGGCCAGGGGTTCTTCCATCCGCAGCCGCCGAACGGCAAGGCCTTGTACAAACTTGGCCATGGCCGCGGACACCCAGTATCCCAGCATCAACAACAGGATGGCCCGAAACATTTTCCCGATCGTCACGCTCCGTCGGCCGCTGATGGATTGGCCGTCGACCTCGATCGTGTCTTCAACCGCGAAAAGCTCGAACTCCCAGATGTTGGTCAGTGTGCGTGAAGCACCGGTGAGTGATGCCTGCAGGCGAGCCGAGAGCGGAAGCGCTTCCTCCTGTTGCTCGAAGCGGGTTTTGAGCAATTCGAGCAGGCGATTGAACTGTTGTGAGCGTTCCAGCCCACGATGATAGTATCGCCCCCGCTCCCGGTAGCGGTCTACGAGGGGACGTAACCGACCGACCTCCGCTGGTGTCGTGGCATGTTTCAGCCTCGTTTCCAACTCGCCCTCCTGTCCCGATGTCATGTCGATCTGCTGGCCGATATAGTCTCTCCAGGTCCTGGCCTCTTGGAGGACCGGCGCCAAACGTTGAAAGACCTCGCGGGCTTTGGCCACGTCGCCTTCGCTCACGACTGCAAATCGGCTCTCCCAGATCCGGCGTTCCATCTCCACGGTATCCAACATATGCCGCAACATCTCGACGCGGATATCGGCGTTTTCCGATTGCACGCGCCCCAACTCGGCGCGGTCGACCAATAACGAGTGGGTGGCAGCGGCTTTCGGGGATTCCTTGCCGCCCGGAGATAGGGTCGCCTTGGCCCCATTGAGCCTTGTGACTGTTTGGTCGTGGGCACGATGACTGGTGCGCTGGTCCCTCAACGCCAGATCAAGCTCTGCCTCCAACCCAATCCGTTCCGTTTCGAGTCGCTCCCGAACCTTATCCAAATCCTGTGTGTTAAACCGTTGCTCTGGCTCGGCCCGATCAAGCTGCCGCTGCGCGAAGGCCAGTCTGGATTTCGCCTCGGCCAGTTCCTCCTGACGAGCCTTCACCGACTGAGTCAGCATGGCGGCTGAGGCGGCCATGGCGCGGCTACGCAGGTGAGCCACGTCGCGGAGCCAGGTGAGTCGAGTCGTTTGGGTCTGATCCTTGACCATTTCGAGTTGCTCGGTAGCCAGTCGCAATCGTTGCTCGGCGGCCTTGAGCGCTTCCTCACTACGCTCAGCGGCACGAATCGTGGCGGCCAGCTTGGACTCAAGCAGCTCGACCGTCCGTTTCAGAGATCTGGTACGGTCCCGGAGGGAATCGACGATGAGAACGGAGTATGGGGGCGGATCAGGAAAATCCGTCCACTCGCGGTTCTCTCGTTCCACTTGTTCGCGGCGCGTGCGCGCCTGCTGTAGCTTTTGGGTATCTTCAAGCTGCTGCTCGTAGGCACGAGCCAACTGATAGAGGAAGGAACGACGCTCCAGCAATTCGTTTTCGGGAGTGCCTGATGGAGCACCGGCCTCCAATGGACCGGATGTGCTGATCGAATTGAGGTCGGCCTCGGCCGCGGTCAACCGTTCACGCAGTTGCCTGATTTGCTCTTCAGGCGATTGTGGATCGGGGGAGGATGGCTTGCCGTTCGCATTGCCGCCGGAAAGGCTTGGGAAACGGACCGAGGATTGGGCCGAGGCGACGGCGGGCGACAGGAGCAGGAGGACTGATATGATCAGCGGCCATCTTCTCATGGCTCCAAACGTACATCCTCATCCCTCCCGCCAGTCAAGTAGGATTCGGGCAGGACGATTGACTTTTCGCGATGGTGCCGAACCGGGCGGGTCCTGGCGGGAAGTAAAATCTTGGCGCTCGGTCCTAGTGAGCCAGAGGGGTGGGCGGTGATTCATTGACAGGCTAAGAAATCCTGTGCTACGGTCCACAGTTCTTGCGCCGAGGAGGCGCCCTACACCTCGCTCCCGACTGGTTCGGGGGCCTTTGCCCAGGAGGATTGCTGCATGGAGCTCTACGAGTCTCTATTTATCATTCGTCCGTCCGTCTCCGATGAGGAGACCAAGACGCTCATCGACAAGATGAAAAATGTCGCCGACAAAACCGGCGCCCAATTCATCAAAGCCGAAAATTTAGGGAAGAAAAAGCTCGCTTACGAAGTACGCCGTGAGCGGAAGGGGACCTACGCCTATTTCTACTTCAAGGCGCCGAACAACACCGTCGGCGAGCTCGAACGGGCCTATCGACTGGAGGACAACATCATCAAGTTTTTGACGGTCCATCACGAGAAACCCTTGGTGGAGCGGCGTCCGGTGGAAGCCTCGGCACAGGAGTCGGACGGTGGCCGGATTTAACAAAGTCATCCTGCTGGGGAACCTCACCCGCAACCCTGAGCTCCGTTACACTCCGAGCGGGACACCGGTGGCGAGTTTCGGTCTGGCTGTAAGCCGTCGGTTTAAACAGGGTGAAGACCTGAAGGAAGAAGTCTGTTTTGTCGACATTGTGGTGTTCGGCAGACAGGCGGAGCATTGCGGACAATATCTCAGTAAAGGCAACGGGGCGATCGTCGAAGGTCGGTTGCAGCAGCGCCGATGGGAAACGGAAGATGGGCAAAAACGCAGCAAGCATGAAGTGGTCGCGCAGACCGTGACGTTCATGCCCAAACGCCAAGACGGTGGCACTGGCGCGGAACCTCCGATGTCCGACGAGCCCGGCTATGACATGAGTGAAGAAGGTTAATGACAGGACCATGAGGAGGCGGTGATGGATCGAGGCGAGAGCGAACGTGGTGGAGGCGGGGGACGGTTATTTCAACGGAGACGTCCCTGCCGATTTTGTTTGGATAAAGTGCCGATCGATTTCAAGGATGTCGGACTCCTTCGGAATTTTTTGACGGAGCGAGGAAGGATCGTTCCGCGCCGCATTTCAGGGAATTGCATGCGTCATCAGCGTGAACTGACGGTGGCCGTCAAGCGGGCTCGGCATATCGCCATCATCAGCTTTGCCGAGGAGCGATAGCGAACGTGATCGTCAATTTCGATGTGCCGGGGTGGGGCTGCGGCCCGGTGCCGAGGATGACCATGGATGTATTGACACCGAAAATCGCGGACATCACGGACGAAGGTCTTTCCTTGTCGGGGGACCTGACGGGAGAAGAGTTGGGACTGACGGATACGGGTGTGTCCATCCAGGGAAGCATGGCGGTCGGACTGGATCTTCGAGCGATTGAACGTACCATCTATGTCACCGGAGTCGTGGAAGGAACGGCCGTCCGCCAATGCGTGCGGTGCCTCAAAGATTTTGACGACCCACTGGCGTTTTCGTTACGTGTGGCCTATGAGCGTGAGGCCAAAGCGACGAGTGCCGCCGCAAAGCGAGACGATCCACGGAAGGGGAAGCCGGCAGCGCCTCCGGAGGGCGAAGCAGAAGAGCAGAACGACGATCTCTACTACTTTACGGGTGATCATCTGGAATTGGGGCCGATGCTGCGGGAGCAATTGATTCTAGCTTCTCCCATGCACCCGCTCTGTTCCGAGGACTGCCGCGGACTCTGTGCTCGTTGCGGGAAAGATCTGAATGAGGGCGCTTGCCGTTGCGGTGAAGAGCCGACGGGGAGCCCCTTTCAGGTGTTGCGCACTATGAAAGACAAGCTGAGGGACCCTGATGAGCGCTGAGCAGTGGTCCGAATCGAGCGAAAGAAGGAGTCATCATGCCCAATCCCAAACATAAACATTCACGGGCGAGGCGCGACAAGCGCCGTACTCAAAAACTGCGCATGACCCCGCCAGGAATGGCCGTGTGCCCACAGTGTCATGAACTCAAGCTGCCGCATTATACCTGTTTGAATTGTGGCACCTACAAGGGCAAGGCGGTCATTCAAGTCGAAGAGGCGTGAGCAGGTTGTACAAGTCGGTCCATTGCGCGAGTTTCCCAGCACGTCTGACGTGAGCCTAGGGGGCGACGCGTGTTCAGCCAGTTATTCCAACGCCATCCGTGAGTACGCCATCTCGCATGAGGATCGCGCTCGACGCGGTAGGCGGTGACCATGGTCCCGCACCCTGTGTCGAGGGTGCTCTTTGGGCTGTGAAAGAGTTTGACCTCGATGTCGTTCTCGTCGGCGACGAGACCGCCTTGAGACAGGAATGTGAACGCCAATCCTGTCACGATTCCCGCCTCACCATTCGGCATGCGTCCCAGGTCGTTGAAATGCACGAGTCGCCCGCCATCGTCGCTCGGAAAAAGCGGGACTCGTCGATCTGGGTTGCGACCGAGTTGGTCAAGAACGGTCACGCGGACGCGGTCGTGAGTCCCGGCAACACGGGCGCGAGCATGGTGGCGTCGTTCTTTGTGTTGGGACTGATGAAGGGAGTGGAGAGGCCGGCGATTGCCACCAGCCTGCCGACGTTGAGTGGGGAAGCGATCATGCTCGATGTGGGGGCCAACGTCGACTGCACCGCCAAACATCTTGAGCAGTTCGCCTTGATGGGCAATGAATATGGGAAGCATCTGCTCAGAAAACCGAATCCCCGTGTCGGCCTTCTGAGCATCGGCGAAGAAGACAGCAAGGGCAACGAAGTCACCAAAGAGGCGTTCAAGCTCCTCAAAGGCAGTTCGATGAACTTTGTTGGGAATATCGAGGGGCGCGACGTGTACAGTGGCATTGCGGATATCGTTGTCTGCGACGGGTTTATCGGCAACGTCGCCTTGAAGATTTCCGAAGGTGTGGCGGAGATGATCAAGCGACTGTTGCTCAAGGAAATCTCGGGCCACTTCCTTGGCCGACTTGCCTATCCCCTGATCTCCGGGCCTCTCATGAACCTGAAGCGGAAAATCGACTATGCCGAATTCGGCGGTGCCCCGCTTCTGGGTGTCAATGGGATTACGATGATTTGTCATGGTCGATCGTCGGCCAAGGCCATCAAGAATGCGGTCCGACGAGCGAAGGGCATGGCTGAAGGCGGCGTGCGAGAGCTGATTCAGCGCGATATTGAAGAGAGTCGCTCCCGTCCATCTATGGAACTGGAGATATGAAAGCCTGGATTGCCGGAACCGGTTCCTACGCGCCTGCCAGGGTCCTGACGAATGCGGATCTCGAACGGATGGTCGCCACCTCCGATGAATGGATTCGAGAGCGGACAGGTATTTGCGAGCGGCGTATCGCAGCTGTCGGAGAGGCCTGTTCGGATTTGGCGGTTCAGGCCGGGAAGCGAGCGTTGACCGCGGCTGGTCTGGCGGCAACCGATCTCGACATGATTTTGGTTGCCACCTGTACGGGCGATTATCCTCTCCCTGCAACGGCTTGTCTCGTCCAGCATCAACTCGGCGCAACCAAAGCCGCAGCATGCGATCTTTCGGCTGCCTGCTGCGGGTTTGTCTATGCGCTTTCGGTGGCGGATGCGTATGTTAAAAGCGGGATGCGCCATGTCCTGGTGATCGGATCGGAGGTGATGTCGGCCATTATCGATTGGACCGATCGGAACACCTGCGTGCTGTTCGGGGATGGGGCTGGTGCGGTCGTCGTCAGTGCAAGCGATGGACAACGAGGGATCCTGTCCACTCATCTTCGATCCGACGGCGCGCTCTGCGAGCTGATCATGGTGCCGGGGGGAGGCTCACGAACTCCACCATCCGAAAAAGTGCTTGCCGAACGCCTGCAGTACATCAAAATGAAGGGGAACGAGACATTCAAAGTGGCGGTTCGCACCTTGGAAGAGATCGCTCGCGCAACCCTTTCGGCCAATGGCCTCAGGGTGGAGGATCTTGATCTGTATGTGCCGCACCAAGCCAATGTACGAATTCTGAAGGCGGTGATGGCTCGGCTAGGGCTTCCGATCGAAAAGGTGGTCCTGAACCTCGATCGGTATGGGAATACCTCGGCGGCGTCTATTCCTATTGCTTTGGATGAAGCGGTTCGCGAGGGGCGTATCAAGGATGGCTCGCTGGTGATGCTCGGGGCGTTTGGGGCAGGATTAACCTGGGCTTCTGCGATCATCCGATGGTAGCGAACGATCAGGTCATGATCCAGGCCCGTTCGGATGTTGGCCCCTATAGCTTGTGGAAAGACGTCGGCTTGTAAAAACTTTTCTCGTTGACTTTACACGGGATTTCGAAGATATCTAACGCCCCATGACTCTAGGAATCGGGCTTGTTTTCCCAGGACAGGGATCCCAGTCAGTCGGGATGGGGAAGGCGCTCTACGATGCGCATCCTTTGCTGAAACCCATCTATGATGAGGCTTCTACGGTCTTGGGATACGATGTTGCGGAGTTGTGCTTTGCCGGGCCGGCCGAGCGACTCAACCGAACAGAATTCACCCAGCCGGCCCTGCTCGTGAGCAGTGTGGCCGCTTTGAAACTGTTTGAGCCGGTCGGGATCAAGCCGATTGCGGTGGCGGGTCATAGTCTGGGCGAATACTCCGCGCTGGTTGCGGCAGGCGGCGTATCCTTCCGCGATGCCGTTGGTCTGGTTCAGAAACGGGGACGCTACATGTCCGAAGCCGTGGCTCCCGAAACCGGTCTCGTGGCGGCTCTGTTGGGCTTGACCACTGAGGTTGTCAAAGAAGTCTGTCATAGAGCGTCGTCCGTCGGAATCGTCGCCCCAGCGAACTTCAACTCCGCCGGGCAGGTGGTGATTGCCGGTGAAAAGGCGGCGGTGGAACGAGCCATTGAATTGGCCAAAGGACAAGGTTGTAAGAAAGCCATCCCATTGCCGGTCAGTGTGCCGGTTCATACCCCATTGATGCAGCAAGCCGCCGATCGATTGACGAAAGATTTGGCCACGGTTCGATGGTCGGACCTCAGTGCCCCGCTGGTGAATAACGCTGAGGCGAGAGCCATCAGTCGGGCAGACGAGATCCAACCGTCATTGGTTCGTCAGCTGCCCTCTTCTGTCCTATGGGAAAATACTGTGCAAACAATGGGAAGGAT
Source organism: Nitrospira sp. (assembly GCA_029194725.1). GTDB lineage: Bacteria > Nitrospirota > Nitrospiria > Nitrospirales > Nitrospiraceae > Nitrospira_D. The sequence goes on from JARFXQ010000013.1 coordinate 87,809, forward strand.
GGGCGTCAGAACGTTTGTAGAAATCGGCCCTGGTACCGTACTGACCGGCTTGATCAGACGAATTCTGCCTGATGCGAAACTGTTGAATGTGAACGATCCGAAGTCGTTGGACGCGACCGTCAAGGCGGTCAGCTAATACCAGACCGTCCGCGTGGAAAACCAGGTGACGAATTCCCCTCAGCCTGTTAACGTATCGTCTGAAAGGTCTGCGATGTCACTACAAGGAAAAACCGCCATTGTGACCGGAGCCGCACAAGGCATCGGTCGGGCCATTGCCGAATGCCTCGCCCAAACGGGTGCCGATATTGCCGTAGCCGATCTGGACCCAGACCGCTCCGTGGAAACGGTTGCATCCGTCGAAAAGCTCGGGCGGAAGGCTCTGAACTTAAAAGTCAACGTGGCCGATGCCAATGAAACCAAGGCGATGGTTGAGCAAGTCCTGAAGGCTTGGGGGAAAGTGGACATCCTCGTCAACAACGCCGGTATCACTCGTGACGGCCTGTTGCTACGGATGAAGGAGGAAGATTGGAATCTGGTGCTTCAGATCAACTTAAACGGTACGTTTAACTGCACAAAGGCGGTCTTGCAGCCGATGACCAAGCAACGGTATGGTCGTATCGTCAACATCGCCTCGATCGTCGGGGTGATCGGGAATGCGGGGCAGGCAAATTACTCGGCTTCGAAGGCGGCCGTCATCGGGTTTACAAAAACGGTTGGACGGGAATATGCCAGCCGTAACGTCACGGTGAATGCGGTAGCGCCCGGTTTCATCGATACGGCCATGACCCATGGGCTACCGGCTGATGTAAAAGAAACTTTGCTGAAACAAATCCCGTTGGGGAGGTTGGGTCTGCCGACCGATGTTGCGGCGGCCGTGCGATTTTTGGTGTCCGAGGATGCGGCTTACATCACCGGCCATGTCTTGCACGTGAACGGCGGGATGTTGATGGTATGAAAACGTGGAATTGCGTGGATATACGGCCGTCACAGATCCCCATGTGGCGGTGCAGTGAGACTCATACCGGGGAAGGAGGTAGTCATAGCGATGGCAACTGTTGAAGAGCGAGTCAAGAAGATTATTGCTGAGCAGCTTGGTGTGGAAGAGGATGAGGTGACGCCGGAGGCCTCCTTCGTTGAAGATCTCGGGGCTGATTCGCTCGATACCGTCGAGCTGGTCATGGCGCTGGAGGAAGAGTTTTCGATCGAAATTCCCGATGAGGATGCGGAGAAAATCCTGACCGTTGGAAAGGCCCTGGACTACATCAAGGAAAAATCCTAGGCATGACGGGTAGATCTGATCACGCAGCGCGGCGCGTTGTGGTCACCGGTCTTGGGTTGGTGACACCGTTGGGCACGGGTGTCGAAAAGACGTGGAAGGCGATCTGCGCCGGTGAATCCGGAATCGGTCGAATCACCAGATTTGATCCGACGGGATATGACGCACAAATTGCAGGTGAGGTGAAAGATTTTGATCCTGCTCGGTTCATCGAAAAGAAAGACATCAAGAAGATGGACCCGTTCATCCACTATGCCGTGGGCGCCGCCCAGTTGGCCGTGGATGATTCCGGTCTGAAAATAAAGCCGGAGGAGGCCACGAGGGTCGGTGTGTACATCGGCTCCGGGATCGGCGGGCTCGGATCGATCGAGCATTACCATGATGTGCTCAGAAGCAAGGGGCCGGGACGGGTTTCGCCGTTTTTCATTCCCATGACCATCATCAATTTGGCGTCCGGGCAGGTAGCGATTCGGATCGGAGCCAAAGGCCCTAACTCCTGTGCTGTGACGGCTTGCGCCACGGGCAATCATTGCATTGGGGATGCGTACCGCCTGATTCAACGAGGTGAGGCCGATGTCATGGTGGCCGGCGGTGCCGAGGCGGCGGTCACTCCGCTCGGTGTGGCGGGATTCGCAGCGGCCAAGGCATTGTCGTTCCGAAATCACGAACCGACGAAGGCGAGCCGGCCGTTCGACAAGGACCGAGATGGATTTGTGCTGGGCGAGGGGGCGGGGGTCGTGGTGATTGAGGAACTGGAACATGCCCTTCGGCGTGGGGTCAGAATGTACGGCGAAATCATCGGGTACGGGATGAACAGCGATGCCTACCACATTACGGCCCCACCGGAAGAAGGCGAGGGGGCCGTTCGTTGCATGGAATTGGCTCTCAAAGATGCGGGAATCAATCGCGACCAGATCGGGTATATCAATGCGCACGGCACGTCGACGATGGCCGATGCCATTGAGACCCGAGCGATCAAACGGGTGTTCGGGGAACAGGCATTTCGAATTCCGGTCAGCTCGACCAAGTCCATGACAGGGCATCTCCTCGGAGCTGCGGGCGGGATCGAAGCCGTCTTCAGTCTTCTGACCCTGTTTCACGGCATGCTTCCCCCCACGATCAATCTGGATAATCCGGATCCGGCCTGTGATTTGGATTATGTTCCCAATAAGGCACGACCTGCCGCCATTCAAACGGCGTTGTCGAACTCCTTTGGATTCGGGGGAGTGAATGCTTGTTTGATCTTCAAGAGACTGGACGCCTAGCGCGTATGCCACAATGACGCCGGCTTCGCCGGCCGATTCTTCTCCCGCCATATCGAACTATCGATTCACGAATCCGAGTCTCTTGACGGAGGCTCTGACCCACAAATCCTACGTGAATGAGCGTCGAGAGCCAGGTCGAAAACATAACGAACGGCTTGAGTTCTTGGGGGATGCCGTGTTGTCGCTCGTCGTGAGCGATTATCTTGCGAAGCGGTATCCTGAGTTGAGCGAAGGAGCCCTCTCAAAACTCAAAGCCAAACTCGTGAGTGAAACGCCGTTGGCGAATGCCGCCAGGCGTCTTGATCTCGGAACTCATCTGAAGCTTGGTCGAGGCGAAGAACTCTCGAATGGGAGGGCCAAGGCCTCACTGTTGGCTGATGCGTTTGAAGCCGTCATTGCGGCCGTCTATCTTGATGGAGGTCTTGAGGTGAGTCGAAACTTCCTCATTGAGGCACTGACCGATGAACTACGCCACATCGATGTTCTGCAAGAAAAACCGGGGGGAGATGATTATAAGACGCGCTTCCAAGAATGGTGTCAAAAACAGTATGAGCTGTTGCCTCGGTATGTGATTGTACGCGAAACCGGTCCGGATCACCAAAAGGTGTTTGACGTTGAAGTGCGTGTGAATGACAGGGTTTTCGGGATCGGCCGAGGATACAGCAAGAAGGAAGCGGAACAGGAGGCGGCGCAACGAGCGCTGGAGCAGTCTGAGCGGTAAGGGCGAGTCCATGCTAAGATAATCGACACTGTCACGTGAAAGACATGGGAGGGGGGTCATGCTGAAGCAACCCGAGTGGCGAATATTGATGGGAGCGGTATTAGCGGTCAGTCTATCAGTCTCAGGTAACGCGCCGGTTGTCGCGGCTGATAGCGAGCAGGCGTCCAAGACTGAAACACCGAAAGGATCGAGGGCGATCATCAAGACGAAATTCGGTGATATCGAAATCAAGTTCTATCCGGATGTCGCGCCAAAGCATGTGGAGAATTTTATCAAGTTAGCAAAGTCCGGATTTTACAATGGAACAATTTTCCACCGTGTCATTCCCGGTTTCATGATTCAAGGCGGAGATCCTAATACAAAGGACACGCTTAAAAAGGACATCTATGGGCAGGGTGGCCCCGGCCATACAATCAAGGCGGAGTTCAGCGATATCCCGCACAAGCGTGGCATTGTTTCTATGGCCAGAGCAGCCGATCCTGATACGGCCGGCTCCCAATTTTTCATCGTGGTGGAGGATTCACGGTTTCTGGATCGCAAATACACCGTTTTTGGCGAAGTGACGAAGGGGATCGGTGTCGCCGATAAGATCGTCAACCTGCCTCGCGATGAACGGGATAATCCGAGGGAGCGAGTGGAAATGACGGTCACGATTGTGGAATAGTAGTTCGACCTTCTGATTCAGCCTCCAGCACCGAGACGAGAAATCCACCTGCTGGGATGGCCAGCAGCGGGCAGGGCGTCTTGTGAAGCACCCGCTCGCTATGGCTGCCGCGTAGTGCATCAAGAAAACCATGGCGTCCTTCGGTCGTCATAACGATGAGATCCGCCTTGATCTCCTCCGCCGTCCCGCAGATCACGTCCACCACATCTCCTTGTTTGATGACCGCATCCCACTGCCAGCCTGGCATATCGGGGTAATGGAGGTCGGGCATGTCCCCCTCCTCGCCGACATGGAGAACCGTAAAGACGCCGACCGGACGATTGAGCCGGTAGGCCATCCGCACGGCGGCCTGGAGTGCCGCCTGGCCAGGCGGCTTGGAGGTAACGGGAATCAAGATGTTGGTCAACGAGACAGAACCATCGTGCGAGGAAATAAATCCGGCCGTACCTTTCGGTATGAAGAGGGTCATCTGACCTGAGGCTAACGCAACCGGCATCGCCACGGACTTGTTAAGCCATGGAAGGCCGCCCTTGTTCTGATCAGTCGCGAGCACGATTAAATCCGTCGCATGTCCGGCTAAGTAGGATGTAACCGATTCAATGGGATCAGGATGGACCGCTTCGACCTTCTTGACGTGGATACCCAATTTGGCGACATCAGATCGGCGACTGTTCATAGGCAGCAGGCCCCATCTCTCCAGCGCCGCACGTACACCGGGAAACTCCATCCATTCCGCATACCGATCGGAGGAGACATGAAGGATGGTCAGGTTGGCTTGAGCCATCAAGGCAGCTCTCAAGGCATGAGCGAACGCGGATTCACTTGCTGGGGAGAAATCGGATGGATGAAAGATGTTCCGAAGAATAGGGACGTTGAGCGAGCCGGGAAGAGACATCGGCACTCCCCCTTTGGTGCTTAGCGTACCATGACAGGTGTTCCGCTTGCACTGGGGAAGGCCCTGGTGCTTTGGGACGGCGTTCTCGCCAGCGGTCTTGCCGCCTATTAGGCCTGTGCCTAGACGACGGTCAGGGTTGCACCGATCGACAATCTCCTTGAGGATCGGTCCTGCGCTGCACCGTAAAGTGAGCTAACTGTGATGGTGTCTGCAGTCGGGACCATGAGTGTGTGCTTCAGCGGCTGGTGGTGGCAGGAAGGATTGTCCTGGCACAAGAATGTGTCCCGCCTCACGTTTCTTCTTGAGATGTGCGGCGATTTCCGGATGCTCCGTTCTTACATAACCAAGCAGCCCTCCCAGAAACCGACTCGACTGAAACCCATTCTCTGAAAACGTGGAGACAAATTGCGCGGCGCGATCCAGGATGGCCAGCGCGTCGGAGGCACCGGCAATTTGTTCGGGATTCTGTTTTTGAAACAACTCATATTCCTTTTTGAGATGCTCGGCAAAAACCGCTGTAGGACCGGCTGAGACGTGGAGTGGGCTGAGCGTGCGGCGGAGCGTTTGAAGTGCCGTTACAACCTCGAGATCCTGTCCATCCCTTCGTCCTTCAAAGTAGCCGAACGTGACCACTTCAATGAGATTGAATAGCGCCACGGCCTTGTGGCCTCCCAGCTGGTCCAGCTCCTGATAGAAGTCTCGCCGAACTGAGGCAAATCGCACGCCGAGTCGCTTTTGTTGGTAATCGCTCCCGCTGTCGAGATATGTGCAATCCGTGGGGCATGAAATCCGCGTCAGGCGATGCTCTCCACAGCAAGGACTGCAGATCAATCCTCCGAGAGCAGGACACGGCCGTTTGCCCTTTCGATGGTGACAATAAGAGCACGAGCTCATTTCTTCGTTCCTTCCGGTCCGAGCTTGGGAGGCGGCGGGATGAATCCGTAATCGGCTAGCGTGCGTTTCTCGCCCTTAGGCTTAGCCGATGACGGGGTTTCCAGCCCATTCATCTCGGCGGCATCCACATAGTGATAGGGAACCAATATCAGGTTGTTCGCACGGTCGATGCCGATATCAGCTGGAGCGGGGAGATACTCGGCGATGACTTGGAATCGATGATCTCGGGTCATGCGCCAAATCTTGCCTTTTGTGATGTCTGATACGTACATGTTCCCCCATTGATCAAAATCTACTCCGCTCAGGTTTTCAAAGCGACCGGTAAAAAACCCGTTCGATTCCAGTTCGGTCAATCGTCCGTCTGGAGTGATCTCAAGAATCTTCCCTTTTTGCAAGCTCACAACGATGAGATGATTCGTCACGGGGTGAATCGCGATTCCGGATGGTCCTGCGAGCCGTTCATCATGGATCAAGAGGTCGACTCGATAATCGGCTGATGGGTCAATCCGGTAAATGGAGTTCGCGGCCTGATCCGAAACGTACAACATACCGCCTGGCGCGGCTGTCACGTCGGTTAACGATATCGACGTAGGAGACGATCTGGAGAACGAGACAGTGGCAAAGAGTTTGCCTGACGTCTTGTCGAAAGCTTTTAGTTGATCGAGATCCGCGATGTAAAGAAGCGGTCCTACCAAGGCCATCCCTTTTGGGGCATGCAGCAACACGTCTGCCACTCCACCTTGGATGAACTTCAGATCGGTGACCTTTCCTTCGGCATTCAGTTTTGTGATAAAGCCGTTGTTGTCCCTTGCTTCCGGCTCGCCGTTGATGTTGGAAATGAAATATTCTTTCCCGGACGGGTCGCCGACGAAGCTATTGGGTGACTCCAAGCCGGTGATTTGCGCGGCTTCACCGGGGAACGCCAAGCCTAGGATGAATGTAGCCGACAGTAGTAAGTGGTGATAGAACTTCACGAACAAAGGCGGGTTATCCAAGTTTTAGCTGAGTTTCATCGTACCGGAGCGGCTAAGAGACTGTCAAGAAACGGCGATGAGGGTTGGAGGCAAGGAGTGCGATATGACGAAACGTTGACTTGCATAAAATTCCCCTGCTAAGTTGCGGCGATTTAACCGACAGACATAGTTATAGGGAGGAGATCGTGGCCGCACAATTGATTGATGGAAAAGGGCTCGCGCAACAGGTTCGCGATCGTCTGGCAAGAGAATCGGCGGAACTGTTCGCCAAGAAGGCGATGAAACCTGGTCTTGCGACCATTTTGGTCGGTGACGATCCCGCTTCGCATGTATATGTTCGAAACAAGCAAAAGGCCTGCGAATTAGCGGGGATCTACGTTGACGCTCACAAACTGCCGGCGAGCACGACGCAGGCCGAGCTGTTGGCGTTGATCGACAAAAAGAACAGCGATCCCAAAATCCATGGAATCCTGGTTCAGCTCCCGCTGCCCAAACACATCGACAGCCAGGTGATCCTAGAGGCCGTTTCGCCACTGAAAGATGCGGATGGATTTCATCCCTACAACTTCGGCCGACTGGTGGAGGGACACCCGATCTTCGAAGCCTGTACCCCCAAGGGTGTCATCAAGATGATCGAATCGACCGGGGTGACAATAGAAGGCAAGCGGACAGTTGTGCTGGGACGGAGCAACATTGTCGGGAAGCCGTTGGCGTTAATGCTGCTTCAACGGAATGCGACCATCACCATCTGTCATTCAAAAACCAGAGACCTTCCCGCAGTTTGCCGTGAGGCGGAGCTGTTGCTCGTCGCAATCGGAAAGGCGAAGTTTGTGACGGCTGATATGGTGCGTGAAGGTGCGGTCGTTATCGATGTGGGAACCAACAAGACTCCTGAAGGCAAGCTCTGCGGCGACGTAGATTTTGACATGGTCAGCCAAAAGGCCGGTTGGATCAGCCCTGTCCCCGGTGGGGTCGGCCCGATGACCATCGCGATGTTGCTGGAAAATACCGTGGAGTCGGCCAAGAGAGCGGCAGGGATGCTATGAGGAGTCGTCCATGAGTCGAGAACCACAGCGCCTAATCGATGTCCTCAACCGAGGGACGTTTGCAGTCACGGTCGAGTATAACCCCCCCAAGGGCACCAACATCTCGTCCGTTCTTGAAAATGCCAAACAGCTTGTCGGGCTGGTACACGGTGTGAACGTCACCGACAATACGGCCGCCGTGGTACGGGCCGGCTCACTTCCGGTCTGCCGTCTGTTGTATGAGTTGGGGCACGACCCCGTGATGCAGTTGACCTGTCGTGATCGCAATCGAATCGCCATGCAGTCGGATCTGATGGGCGCGCATATGCTGGGGATTCGAAATGTTCTGTGTCTCACGGGCGATTATCCGACGGTCGGTGATCATAAGGAGGCCAAGCCGGTGTATGACCTCGATTCAGTCCAAGTCATGCAACTCGTGCAAGGATTGAACAATGGTCATGACATGGCCGGGCATAAGTTGGACGGCTCGACGGCATTTACGATCGGTGCGGCCGTCACACCGGAGGCCGACCCACTCGGGCCAATGCTGGCCAAGTTTGAAGTGAAGGTAAAGGCGGGCGCACAATTCTTCCAGACCCAAGCGGTGTACCATCCGGAGCAGTTCGCGAGCTTCATGAAGGCGGTCCGGCCGTTCAAGATGAAGGTGCTTGCCGGTATCCTTGTGCTGCGCAATCACAAGATGGCGGAGTTCATGAACGCGCATATTCCTGGCATCTCGGTCCCAAGCGAGATGATCGATGAACTCAAAGCTGCCGGTGAGAAGGCAGAGGATGTCGGGGTGGAGATTGCCGTACGGACGATCCAGGCGGTTCGGCCCCATTGCGACGGCGTTCATATCATGGCGATCAAAGCCACGCATCGGTTGGCCGAGATCATCGCCAAAGCTGAATTGAACTGATGACGATCCTCGATTTCCAGCAGCTCAAACGAGAGAGGAAGAAACTCGCCGTCGTGACGGCCTATGACGCGCTGTTCGCGCGCATCGTAGAGCAAGCAGGGATACGGGTGATTCTGGTGGGGGATTCGCTGGGCATGGTCGTGCAGGGGAAACCCAATACGCTTACGGTGACGATGGACGACATGCTGTATCACACCAAGCTGGTCGCAGGCGTGGTGCAGCGAGCGCTGGTGATTGCGGACATGCCGTTTATGTCCTATCAGACCAGCACGGAGGAGGCTCTGCGCAATGCGGGCCGATTGTTGCAAGCAGGTGCCGCTGCAGTGAAGTTGGAGGGGGGGGCCGTGATGGCAGATCGAATCAAAGCCATGACAAGTGTTGGGATACCTGTCATGGGCCACCTTGGCATGACCCCGCAATCAGTCAATGCGTTGGGCGGATACAAGGTTCAAGGCAAAGCCGACGATCACGCCTCCCGGCTTTTGGAAGATGCAAGGGCCCTTGAAGCCGCCGGCGCATTCGGGTTGGTATTGGAAGCAATGCCTGCCGATCTAGCCAAAAAGATTACTCAAGCCCTTACGATCTCCACCATAGGTATTGGAGCAGGTCCCCATTGCGATGGCCAAGTACTGGTGCTCTATGATCTCCTTGGACTCTTTGATGCGTTCATCCCGAAATTCGTGAAGACCTACGCTCACCTCAAAACCGACACCCTCCAAGCGCTGACTCGTTACAAAGAAGAAGTGGAACAGGGCAAATTTCCGTCTGATGCCGAAAGTTACCATTAGGCTCGCAGACCTGTTTCGCTTGATCCATCTCAGATTTTCCTTTCATATCTCGCAATCTCCGCTTACGCTTCACCGAAAGCGGGGGAGACAGAGCTGAGTCCGTTCGATAGAGTCCAGCCTTACGACTTATCTGACACGCGGGATAGGCGCGATGGAATGGATTGAATGGCTGCTGAGCCGAGAGTTCCGGCAGTTCGTCTTCGACCATGACCTCTTCATTCCTCTGTTGTTTACGGCGAGGGTGATCTTCGTCACAGCGCTTGAATGGATGGTGCCGGCGAGAAAGGTGCCCTATCGCTCTATCTTCCTCATGGACATCGTGGGAGCCACGCTGGTCGGGTACCTGCTGCTCCCTGTCGCCCTGGTTGTGAGCGAACGGATCGTGATTCGGCCGCGGTTGCCGGAATTCATCTCGGCCCTTCCGACTGCGACGGCTTTTGCCCTCTACTATGTGGTTGGAGACTTCGGCGCCTACTGGGTACATCGATTTCTGCACCTGAGTCCGTTTTGGCGCATCCATAAGTGGCACCATTCTCCGAGGCACATGTACTGGCTGGCCGGGTACCGAGCCTCGCTTCCGCAACAGGTATTGTTCAACCTGCCCTGGATGACGGCCTTTTCGGTTTTCGGCCATGCTCCATGGTGGATGTATTGGGTGGTCTTGTCTTCCCACATGTTGTTGAACGATTGGATGCACATGAACGTCACCTGGCGATCGAATCGGCTAGAATGGATCGTTGTGACGCCGCGGTATCACCATGTCCATCACAGTGAGAACCTGGCACATGCCAATGTGAATTTTGGAGTGACGTTCTCGGTTTGGGACCGGCTGTTCGGAACCTATGTTGATCCGGGGGAACTCAAGACACCGATTACATTTGGGATTGGCGAGCAGGTTCCCCTGGCGCGTCTGGTCGCAGGGGTCTGAACTGGGTGTGCGTCAACGTCGTGTCTGGCCGTCAACCTGAAACACCGACCGATCTTCCAATCGCACCGCTGTCAGTTGTCGTCCCCACACGCAGCCGCTATCGATGGCCAGCAGATTAGTCTCGATGTGCAGGCCGAGTGCGGCCCAATGACCGGTGATGAGGGTCGTGTTGGCGCTCCGGCGAGTGGGGATACGGAACCAAGGGAAATAGCCTGGCGGTGTCGCTTCCGGCGGACCGGAAAAATTCGAGGTGTCGCCAGCTGTTGTACAGGTGCGGAGTCTGGTTAGTACACGGGCAACCGTGACCAACCGTGTGACACCGGTCAGGCTGGGGCTCCACCTAACCACCGGCTCGTGGAAAAGTGATTGCAAGAACATTCGAAAGCCGTGACCTCGCAGCACGGTTTCGACCTCGCCGGCCAATTGATCGGCATCTTGTGTTGTCCATTGAGGGAGCAGCCCTGCATGGATCATGAAGAACGACCCCTCGTGGTGGTGCAAGGGTCTGCGTCTCAACCACTGGAGCAGTTCGTGGCGGTCCTCGGCGTCCAGTACGTCGCGAATCGTGTCTTTGGCGCGGAGGTCGACCACCCCTTCTGCAACAGCGAGCAAGAACAGATCATGGTTGCCAAGCACGACGCGTGCGGACGATCCGAGCGAGCGGATGTAACGAAGCACGCCAAGTGAATCGGGCCCACGGTTGACTAGATCGCCGACGAACCAAAGCCGGTCGCAGCTCGGGTGAAATTGGATGAGATCGAGCAGACGTTGCAAAGCGCCATGGCATCCCTGCACATCGCCGATCGCATAGGTCGCCATGCTTACCGTGAGTTAAACCGATACAAGGACGCAATACCCAAGGACCTTCGAATCCCGGCTGGTTTGCCGTTGTTCGGTTGCTGTTCCGTTAAGGAAACTTGGCTTCGATCTTACTTGAAAGCCCGCCGCGCGCAGTGAAGGTGCCGGTGACCTTCGCCCATACGGGATGGCAGGCTTTGACGACATCTTGAAGGATTCTGTTGACGGCATTTTCATAGAAGATGCCGAGATTACGGTAGGCATGGATGTACATTTTAAGCGCTTTCAGCTCAAGACATTCTTTGTCAGGCATGTAGTGCAGTGTAATGATTCCGAAGTCCGGCAAGTTGGTTTTGGGACAAATCGCGGTGTACTCTGGGATCTCAATCGTAATTTCATATCCTTTATATTGATTCGGGAAGGTCTCAATATCGGGTAGCGGAGCACTGATTCCGCTCTTCGCATGCCGCTCGTTGTAACCCAATTTCGTGGTCCTTTGCTTGTGCCTCATTTTCCCTCGTTTCGCTCGGACCAGCGGAGATGCTTCCTAACTGCGCGCATGCACCGAACACCGACCTTCATCTAAAACTTCGATCAAACTTGTGTGCCGCGGTGCGCGAGCACGGGAGGCATCTCCGCTGGGCCACTTACACTTGCTTCATCCATTCTATCTGGCCGATTTTCTCCAGTTCCAGATAAAGGGAGACCCAAGGACATTTCATTTCGGGGTAGACTTCGCAGAGCCCACCTTTGCGAACCCCTCCGCAAGGCCCGTGCGCCATGAATTTCGGACATTCGGCTTTGACTGAATCGTCCGGAATCGGCGGACGTTTATGAACTCCGCCGACATGGGAACCTGCATCGTCTTCACCCGGGATGAGAACGCGTAGTGGCATGATGTGCAGTGTAAACGGAATGCGGTAGATCGGCAATGTCTAAACGTGAATTGTTGAAAGTTCGGAGGGGCTTATTCTTGCGGTTTTCTCGTTTTGGCTGTTGGGGCGAATGACCTATCTCGCCGCCTGAAACTAGGCCTTCTTTCGGATACCCTAGGCCATCTTAGAAGTTGCTTTGATTTTCACAACGTTATAATATCAGAAAGTCTTTTCGAAAATTCATCACAAAATTCATCGCAGTGAATGTGGCGAGCAGAGAGGAAAAGAGGTTGAGCAAAGATTGACAGTCTTTTTTCGGCTTTGCTAGGATGCCCAACGTTCAGTGGATATAAGCAGTGGTTTGTTTGGTTTGCTAGTCAAACCCTCAAGTCTCCGAGAGTTCTTCGATGCATGTGGACGTGGAGTGTAAGGAGAAAGATTAAGCAGCGGCCGACCGTTGCCAACGATATAAGGGAGGTGCCTGATGAGTCTTGATTATGTCAAGTTTTCCAATGGATTTGAGAAGTTTATGCCAAAGGAATATCGGGATATGGTGGAGCATGGGCCTTTTGGGAAAAAGGTCACTGTTTCACAAATGGGGAATTTCAAGGAAGTGTTGGAGGAACATCCCATGTGCGCGGGCTGTGCCATGACGCTCTTCATTCGACTGGCCATGATTGCGTTTCCCAATCCCGAAGACACGATTACTGTCGGGACGGCTGGTTGCGGTCGTCTGGCCATCTCTCAGGCGGCAATTCCCTTTGTCTACGGCAATTACGGTGACCAAAATGGAGTGGCGAGCGGCCTGTCCCGTGGTCTCCGTCTCCGCTTCGGCGACAAGCCCAAGGACGTGGTTGTGATGGCCGGCGACGGCGGTACGGCGGACATCGGCTTTCAGCAAGTACTCCACTCCTGGTTCCGTAAAGAGCGGTTCACGACGATCATGCTGGACAATGAAGTCTACGGGAATACCGGTGGCCAGGAGAGTGGTATGACCAACCGCGGCGCTGTGCTGAAGATGGCACCGCTCGGCAAGAAGTTTGAGAAGATGGATATGCTGCAGATGGCGAAGGTTGCCGGTTGTGCCTATGTCGCCACGGTGGTGCCGAACAATCCGCGCCGTGTGGAAAGCGTGATCAAGAAAGCGGTGTTGATTGCGCGCGAAGTTGGATCAACCTACATTCAAGCCTACACGTCCTGCAACATCGAGTACGCCATTCCGACCGACAAGGTCATGGAGGATGCGAAGGCGGTCGAGAATGATCGGTATCAGTTCACGGAATATGTCAGCGAAGAAGCGAAGCAATACCTCACTGAGCGTTATGGCTACAAGGAATTCCTTGCCAAGCCCGCTGCTCCCGCCGCCGCGATTCCCGGCAAAGCTTAGGCGTTCACGAGGAGGTCCATTATGGCAAAGAGATTCAATATTCGGATGGCAGGCGTCGGAGGGCAGGGTGTCGTCACCGGCTCGCATATTCTCAGCACCGCCGTCATCAATGCCGGCGGCGAGAGCACCATTGTGCCGTTCTACGGGTCGGAAAAACGGATGGCACCGGTTGAAAGCTATGTCCGGGTGTCGGATGAGCCGATTTATGAAATCGGTGAAATCACGTTTCCGCACATCATTATCATCTTCCATCCTCAGGTCATCACCCACGGCAAGTCCTACACGATGCCGTTCTATTTCGGCTTGAAGGATGATGGGATTGCTCTGATCAACAATGACGGCCCGATGAAGCTGCATCGAGATCAAGCTCGGGAATTAGAGGAGAAGCGCGCGAAACTGTATTACTTTCCGGCGACGAAGATTTCATTGGAAGTCGCAGGCATGGACCTCGCCACCAACATGGCGCTTATGGGCTGTATCGGTGCGATTACAGGCCTGACGAGTATGGCGGGATTGGATCAGGCCGTGAAGGATCGGTTTCTTGGGAAAGGTTTTGTGGTATCTGGCGGTACTGCCGCCCTCGATAGTGTCGTTGAGCGGAAGTTCAAGAAGAAACAGGAACTGATCGAGAAGAATGTCGCCGTCATGCGGACGGGATGGAACTATGCTGTCGACCACGGCTGGGCTGCGGCCGATGTCAAGCGCGCGGAAGAGCCGGTGGCGGCAGCCACCGCATAAAAGGAGCACCATGTATCTTGTTGCTGATATCAGCGTCGAAATCTGCGCCGCAAAGAGCTGTAAGCTCTGTACGCAATATTGCCCAGAGGCCAATACTATTCAGTACAGCGACGAATTGGGTAAGGATAAAGGATTCAAGTACGGTTCGGCCTACGTAGCAGTGGATCGCTGCAAGGGCTGCGCGCAATGTGTGTGGGTCTGCGACAATATGGCAAAGAACTACGCGATCAAAATGATCATGATCGATCAGCTGCCCAAGGCAGCGCTGACCGAGAACATCACCTATGGCGAAAAGAGCACGACGGCCGTTTTGGCCAGTCCGGCCGCCGGATAAGACCTGAGGAAAGGGGAAGGGCGTGGCAACAACACAGGATACTAGAGAGCGCATCATCGTGCCGGGTCCGGCGGGCTTCCATCCTCCGTCAGCCGCGCAATTGGGGGTGTCGCTGCCGGACCCAGGAGAAGGGTTGTTTTACGGATTGCTTGAGCCGAACGAGGAAGTGGTGATTGAAGAGATGGCTCGTAAAATGCTGACGAGTCCAAACGCGACTCTCTTCCCTGGGCCGATGTTGCTCTGGGCCTGGAACGATCATGCAGTGGAAAAAGCGAAGGCAACGCTGGAAATCGCCGCGCAGATCCCTGAAGTCATGATCATTCCGATGCCGGACTATCGCCCGAAGTATCCAAAGATCGACCCGGAAGAAGTCATCAACCCCAATCACCCCAATCTCACAATTTGGGGCAATAAGATCGAAGCCTGCATCTTCATCGGGGTGCATTGTCATTATGCGAATCTGACTCTCAAGATGATCCGAGCTGGAACGAATTGCTGCACGATGGCGATTTGTGCCGAACAGGGTCACGAAGATGCCATGCTCACCATCCGCGACTCAGATACGGTCAAGTTGAAACGTGTTGCCCAGATCTTCAAGCGAGTACGCGAAGAAATGGGTATCAAGCTGCCTGAGAGCGGCGAGAACGTGCGTTTTACCGGGACGCAATCCAAGGTGCATGATGGGAAGACCCACACCAATCCGATGGCATTTGCGCCGACCCCAGGTGGGGCAGCGAGCGCAGCGAGCTTTGGTCATTCAGCAGAACAGATGAAGCGAGAGGGGTAGGTCGAGCGCTTTGCTCACCATCCTTATAGAGCTGCAACTTATAGAGGTGCAACTATGAGCGAAACCGAAGTGAAAACCAATCCGCAAGGCGATCCGATCACCAGCGTCGCGGTGCCGAAGTCGGATGGGAAAAAAGATCCGCACGGTGAAGCCAAAAGACAGAAAGTCGTGACTCCCGAGTACATGTTTCTCGAGGCGCCCCGGACGAAGGAATTCATCACCGGTAGTGAAGCGGCGAAGGAAGCGGTCCGTCGCTCGAACGTGGATTTGGCCATCGCCTATCCGATCACCCCGCAGAGCGAGACCATGCAGCTGGTTGGTGTGCTCTATGGTGAAGGATATGTGAAAGAATATTACCGAGGTGAAGAAGAAGTCGGCGTCATGGCGGCAATCGCTGGTGGATCTCGCGCGGGTGTCCGTTGCTATACCGCGACTGCCGGACCTGGTACGCTACGCGGGCTGGAAGGTATAGCCTCCTGGCCGGGCCATCGTCTTCCGGTCGTTGCCATGTTCACCTGCCGCGTGGTCAACGCGCCGCTCGCAATTCAGCCGGACAACATCGAGGTGTCCTACTTGCTCAACTGCGGGATGATCGTGTTCCATGCCGAGAACCAGCAGGACATGTTCGATTTCACGATGACCGGTTTCACGATCAGTGAAAAGAACGATGTGACTTTGCCGGTCGGCGTCTGTTGCGATGGGTTCTTCGTCACTCATGCTCGCGGCTATGTGCGTATGCAGGATCGCGGTATTAAGTTGCCGCCACGAGAAGCCTGGCGGGGTGCAGTCCCAGTCCTCGATGCGGAGAATCCTCCTGCTCGTCTGTCCCGCGATGCCCCAGTTCAGAAGTCGAACTTCATGGCTTACAACATCCACGCCGTCTGGCAACAAGAGGTTTGGGCGGCGGTTGAACGTTCCCGCAAGTACATTAATAAGTACATGGGCGGCTTGTTGACGGCGGAAAACGCCGAAGGGGCAGAGGCCATCATCATCGCTTCCGGCAGCGCGGCGGCCCAATCGCGCGAAGCGGTTCGACTTTGCAAGGACAAGGGTCTTAACGTCGGGTTGATCAAGGTTCGCTCGCTCCGTCCGTTCCCAACGAAGGAGCTGCGCGAGCTGTGCAAGAATACAAAGTTGATCGTCGTGCCGGAATTCAATTACGTCGGCTGGTTGGCCAAGGAAGTGGCGACCGCAGTCTACGGGTACTCCAAAGCCAAGATCATCGGCGGCCCGCGCGTCTACGGTGGTCAGTCGATGCCGGTGGAGTTGATCGTGGATGAGGTTGAATCCGGCCTGACCGGCAAGAAGTCCACGAACGTTGCGATGTCGCAAGTCATGGGAGGGGCAGTCAGTCACGACGAGGTTGCCCAATTCATGCGCAGCATCTGATACGGGGTTTCTTAGGAAGTGAAAAAGAGCCTGTCCGGGCAACCGGGCAGGCTCTTGTGTTTTGGCGGGCTGCGGAAGGAGTCGATTGGTGTGTTTCGACAGGCTCAGCACGAACGGAAAAGCTAAGCATATTCAATCAGCGCTCCGTTCGTCCTGAGTCTCTCGAAGGATGAACGGAGGGTTTTTCTGCGGCCTGCTAGGTGCGTCGAGTGACTCGCGATTCGTGAAGCCCGCTTCGACTCAACGAGGCGAGCGGATCTCGCAAGAATTCCATGGACGACATCTCGCCAGATACGAGTAACGTTGTTATCCTTGGATTTCGTCCTCAATCATCTCCTCACTGGACGGCATGCCATAAGCGACATACTTCGCATAGGACAGGTAAATTGCCGCACTGTCCGTCATAGCTTTCGAGCCGGCAGTCAGTCGAACGACCTTGTCGGAGCCGGGGGGTTCTATGTTCTGCAACATCGTGACATGGTCGTGTAGCAGCCTGATATACCGTTCCACAGCTGATTCGACTTCCTTGTAAGCCTTCAGGATTTCATCCGTCATGGTTGTCCTCCGTAATAGGTCGAGCATACACTAGCCTCATGCAATGCCTCAACGCCACGGTTTCACCGTTACTCCTTGAGGCCATCGCTGAACGGATCGAGACCGAGGATCTCTCTCAAAAAAAGTTAGGGCAGGCAGTGGCGGCGCTTTCCAAGAGCTTCACTAAAGAGCGGAGTCGTCTATCCCGAACATATCTAGACGATGAGTTTTTGGGGGCTGCGTATCTTCAGTATTTCATGCCCATCAATCTGGCGAAAATCCAGTTGTTGCTCGATGAGATGCCGACTCCGAAACCGGTCGAGGGGTTTTCCGTTCTCGACCTTGGCTCGGGGCCGGGAACCGGGGCTCTGGCGGTCCTTGACTGGTGGTCTCAACGAAAGTTGCCATATGCGTTATCAGTTACCGCTGTCGATAGTTCGACGGTAGCCCTCAGACAAGCCAGGAATTTATGGGATCGCTACTGTCGGGTGGCCAGTCTTCAGGAAGCGGACTTGCGGACGTGTGAGGGAGATTTGGAGCGACGAGCCTGGTTGGAACAGGTTCGACAGAAGTGGCCGTTTGATCTCATCATTCTTGCCAATTGTTTGAATGAGATCTTTGCAGACGCAGGCGATCCCATCATGGCGCGAACTACCTTTGTTGACCAGTCTCTAGCGTTAATGGCACCGCACGGCACGATGATGATCGTCGAGCCGGCGTTACGAGAAACTTCTCGCGCACTCCATCGGGTGCGCGATCGATTGCTTCAAGAGAAACGGTGCACTCTCTATAGCCCCTGTCTCCATGAGCAGAATTGCCCAGCCTTAGCGAAGGCTGACGATTGGTGCCATGAAGAACGGGCATGGGAACCACCTGTGATTATTCAGGAGATCGACGAGCAAGTAGGCTTCATCAAGGATGCGTTGAAATTTTCGTACGTATTGTTGCGCAAAGACGGCAAGACAATTGTGAATCGGAGGCCTGACATGTATCGAGTTGTGAGCGAGTTGCGCGAATTAAAAGGAGAGAAGCGGGCCTGGCTCTGTAATGAGCAGGGCCGCAAAGAAGTCGGACGGCAGGATCGCCTGGCCTCTCCTCACAACGAAGCATTCGATCAGTGGCATCGTGGTGCCATTGTACAAATTGAGCGGATCATTCGGAAGGAACGGAGAGGGAAGGTTTCGTCACTGGGACGGCTTGAGCGAGATGCTGAGGTGCAGATTGTTCGTTCAGTGTGAGGAAATATTATAGAGCGCGTGACGAACGGTGCGCGTGTCCAGTTGCAGCATCATGTGCATGAGTCCGGATGATCATCCCAGGGTACGATCGACTCGAACACGAAAGTTGGCTCGCGCAGGCTAAGTTATGGCAGGAAAGGCCAAGAAGACGGAGCACGCCGGAGCGAAAAGGGGATATGGGGCCTACTGAGGTCGCAAGGCCGACGCCAAACGGGAGGGCAATCGGTTGCGACGTGAGAACGCTAAGCGAGCTGTACTGCTATTCGAATTAAGAGAGCTGGATGAAGTCTGATTAGGGGAGAGCCGCGACTTTAATCTGCTTCCGGCTCCGAACTGCCGTGCTGGTGGGAGACCTTGTCTTCCTCGAACAGATCCGCCATTTCTTCAGCCATTACCGCATCATCATCCTGAACGGCGATCAAGGGGATTTCTTTTCTTTCCTTGGGTTTCTCTTCCGGCTCGGAGGGGGCAGGCTGTTTTGGATTTTCACTCATGGTTTTCAGTATACACTCATGATGCTGAAAAAGTCTGGCATCTTTGTTTGGACATCCAACCGGCTATTCAAATGCCTCCAGCGACGATTTCTCAGGGAACTGCCGCTTGCAGTTCCGGCAGGTCACGAAGTAATAGGCCTCTCGCACGGACAAGGTGGCTCGAAAGTCGAGATCGACCCCCTGATGATTGCAGGCCGTGCAGGAAATCTCCTTTAACCGGAGTGGCACATCCGGCTGTGTCCGAAGATAGAACTCCATATCGGTATAGACAGGAAACGTGTAGTAACACTTCTTACAGATGCCTCGCCAGTCGCCATCTGTTCCCATGAACCGTTCGTCGATAGCAAAGCTGGACTTTTTGCAGATGGCGCATGGGACTGTGTCCAGGCGACGTTCAACTTCTTGCTGAGTGATAGTGACCATGTCGGTACGAGTATAACGGGCGCGGAAATGAAATCGCAACCAGCACCCCATCGCCGGTGAGCTTGCTTGACGATCATCGGACTCGCGATATACTGAAAGCGCCATGCATCAGATAACAGACAATCTGCTGGTGGGCAGTATCATCGATGCGGAGGAGCCTCCACCGACGATCGGCACACTCCTGCTGGTTGCCGAAGAGTTTACGATTACACCTGCTGCCTGGATGGATTATCATCGGATTCCTTTTCGAGAGTTTGCGAAGGCCGATCCTGCCAAGCTGACGGAAGCGGTTCAATGGCTTGAACAGCGCGCACCAAAAGGTCGGACCTTGGTTTGTTGTCGAGCAGGCATGGGCCGCTCTGTTTCAGTGGTCATGGCCTATCTGTGCTGTATTGAAGGCCGGACCTATGATGAAGTCTTGATGTTGGTCATGGCTCGGCGTCCTGGTGCCATGCCGTTGCCGAACCTTCAAGTTGCCATCGAACAGGTGCGCCAACTTCGACGGGCTGCCTAATTCTGTCGCCCTTCGCATAGATTTTCCCCGATCCTTCAGTGCCGTCTTGCCTTTCCTCAATTCCCATGGCGTAATGAGGCATCTCACCACCTTTGCCTGGTTCAGGTATGCCGGAGCTTCCAGAAGCTGAAGTCGTCGCTCGACAAATCCGTGCTCGTCTCCTTGGGGCAGAATTGCGTGATGTGTGGGTCGGACGGGCGGATATCGTTCGAGAAGGCTACAACACCGTGTCCTGGTATCGAGGTGCCAGCCTGCAATCCGTCGAGCGATTCGGCAAGAGTATCGTTCTGGGATTTACCAAGGATCAAGCTGGTCGCTATGTGGTGGCTGAGCTCGGGATGACCGGACTGCTCTTGTTCCAGTCGACGCAGACGAAACTCCCACAACACGTTCATGTTCGGCTGTTGTTCGACTGCTCCAGTGAGCCGGAACTACGCTATTGGAACCCTCGTCGATTCGGACGTCTTTCCCTGCTGGATAAGCCGGGGCTTGAACGATATCTCGCACGCCGATTTGGACTCGATCCGCTCTCCGCCTCGCAGCAAGACTTTGTGAGACTTTTGCAGGTGCGGCGTGGACGGCTCAAATCTCTCCTGATGCACCAACAAGTTATTGCCGGCATCGGAAACATCTACGCGAACGAGATACTTTTTAGAGCCGGTTTGCACCCACATGTTCAGGTCAACAGACTTTCAGTTGGGAGGATTGAAAAGCTTTATCGGATCATGCGCGAGGTTCTCGCTGAGGCGATTACTTGTGGAGGATCGAGCGTCCGTGATTTTTTTGCTCCCGATGGAACAGAGGGGCAATACAAGCGCCGGCATCTAGTCTATGGGAAAGATGGGCAGTCCTGTCCGAATCACTGTGGCGGAATCATTCAACGTTTTCAAGGGGAACGGAGCTCATATTTCTGCCCACGATGTCAGTCTCTTCGATCTACAAAGTAGTGGTCAGAAACGAAAAAGTACTTACATTCTCGCGGCTTAGTATACGCTAGGTTTGAAAGTTTCACGCTAGGCCTTTTGATCCGCTTCATGGTAGTCCCTCTGGTGTCTTGAGTCATCCCATTGATTTCCGCTACAATCCTGCTCCTCTATCGACTGAGTTGAATACGAAGGAGAACGCTCATGGCAAAGGTTTTGGAAGGTCCCGGGATGGGACTGATGAAGAAGTGGGGAATTCGCGTTCCACATTATGCGGTTGTCACCTCTGCGGACGAACTCTCCAAGCTTGGTCAGGTCAATGAGTGGATGAAACAGACCAAATTGGTTGCCAAGGCGCATGAAGCGCTCGGTTCTCGGTTTAAGCTCGGCCTGGTGAAGGTCGGCCTCGATCTGGATGGCGCGGTGGCGGCAACCAAGGAAATGATCGGTCGCCAGGTCGGGAGCATTACCATCTCGCAGGTCATCGTCTCTGAGATGGTCCCTCACAAGGACGAATACTATTGCGCGGTGAAGTCCACTCGCGAAGGTGTCGAGATCCTTGTCGCCAATTGCGGCGGTATCGAAGTGGAATCCAATTGGGAGCGAGTGAAGCGCTTGTGTCTCGATGTCGGGCACAGTCCTTCCCCGGATCAGCTTGAAAAACTTGCCAAAGATGCAGGATTTATAGGCCAGGTCGCCAAGAAAATGGCCGACTTCGCAGGAAAGATGTTTGTCTGTTTCGACAGCGAAGATGCGCAGTATCTCGAAGTGAATCCTGTCGTTACACGCGAGAGCGACGGTGAGTTGATTGCGCTCGATGCCGTGACGCTGCTGGACGGTGATGCCAAGTTCCGCCACCCTGACTGGAATTTCCAGTTCGCCGCGGAATTTGGTCGCGCTTACAGTCGAGATGAAGTGGAAGTCATGGCGGTTGACAGCAAAATCAAGGGGTCCGTCAAATTCATCGAAATTCCGGGTGGCGATACGGCGATGTTGCCGGCCGGCGGCGGAGCGAGCGTCTACTATTCCGATGCCGTCGTGGCGCGAGGGGGCAAGTTGGCGAACTATGCCGAGTATTCGGGTGATCCCCCCGATTGGGCCGTTGAGGTGCTGACAGAAAAGGTCTGCTCGTTGCCCGGCATCAGGAATATCATCGTCGGCGGGGCAATTGCTAATTTTACCGACGTGAAGAAAACGTTTGGTGGCATTATTAACGGCTTCCGCAAGGCAAAGGACGACGGCAAGCTGAAGGGTGTCAAGATTTGGGTGCGCCGCGGTGGGCCTCGTGAAAAGGAGGGGCTTGACGCGATGCGCGCGCTGAAGGATGAGGGCTTCGACATCCATGTCTTCGACCGCAATACCCCGTTGACCGACATCGTCGACAAAGCGCTGCAGGGGAAGTGAAGCGTGACGTGTGATGGGTTTGGATTCGCGATCCGACTCATCGTCGCTCATCACCGATCACCCATCACTGATCACTGGTTTTAGAAGAGGAGATTCCCATGAGTATTCTGGCAAATAAGGACACCCGCGTGGTGATTCAGGGTGGCGCAGCTGGTGTCAACGCAGCCCGCCGCATGGCGGAGTTCTGTTACCTGATCAAGCGCCCGCTCAATGTGGAGGCGTTCGTCTATCCGCCAGACGCCGGCAAGACCAACGAGATTCCCTACGGCAGCGGTTTGATCGCGATTCCGATCTACAAGACCGTCGCGGAAGCGACCAAACACCATTCGACTATCAACACGAGCCTTGTCTACATCGGCGCGGACCGAGCGATGAAGGGCGCAATGGAAGCTCTGGACGATCCACACATCAAGGTGGTCTCGATGATCACCGAGGGTGTGCCCGAGAAGGATGCGAAACTGCTCGGCGCCCATGCCAGGAAGCTGGGCAAGGTCTTCAACGGTCCCTCATCCATCGGTATTATCTCGGCCGGCGCTTGCCGGTTGGGCGTGATCGGCGGAGCTTTTGACAACCTCGTGCTCTCAAAGCTCTATCGGGAAGGTTCCTTCGGTGTCATCACCAAGTCGGGCGGTCTCTCCAACGAAATCATCTGGATCTGCTCGCAGTTCGCCGACGGCATCACGACTGCGATCGGCATCGGCGGCGATGCCTATCCCGGCACCGACTACGTCAGTTATCTCGAAATGTTTGAGCACGACCAGCAAACCAAAGCGGTGGTCAT
>JARFXQ010000048.1 GCA_029194725.1 Nitrospira sp.
CGGTAGGCGATCTGGAGCGATTATCTGCGGTGGTGTTGACCTTGCCGGCTTTTCTGCTGATGCGCGCCAATAACCGCGTTGAGAACGGCCGGCTCCACCCAGTGCTTTCCTCCATGTTCCGAGTGACCGACGGCGTACGGATGGTCATGCACTACATGCTCTTCATAGACGTCAATGAGCCGACCAGGCCGCCTGACGCACCGATCACGAGCAGGGAGATTTTTTCGTATGCAGAGCGAAATGCGGTGTTCCTGTCGGATCACGGTGTGTGCGCGGGACCGAGAGTGATGATCGAAGAATTTCTCCGCATCCTTGTAGACGGTGAGTCCATCGAAGGAGCGGAGTCCGTCGTGCTCGACGATCCTCTCGAGTCGGCACTGACCTCAATAGAACCGTCATTCGACTACGCACTCTATGGTCTTCAATTACACGCGATTGTGTTTGTGCTTTGGAATATCCTCACGCGCACCTATGAGCAACTTTGCGCCATTGTTGAAGCCTGGCCTGCCGAAAAGTCTGAGTTCTTCGCGAAGTTTCGCCAGCGGCTTTACGACGCGGTCACTTTTATGCGCACTCATTCTTACATTGGAACAGAAGAGTCACGCATGAGACGCGATCAAGTATTCGCAGATATGTATGCAAAATCCGCTTGCGGGCTCGGCTTCAGCTCTTCACCTACGACTCTGTCAGAATGTCTTACCCCTGTTTGGGAAGCGCACGATGGCGAAGTGCTGGAACAACTGTGTTCCTTGTTGCAGCAGCGCCTCTGTCTGGGTACAGCTCCTGAGAATTCAGCCAGTGAGAGTCTTGCTGGTTGCGTCATGGATTACCTGCGACAAGAACGGGCGGTGGTACGGGCGGCCTGGGAGATTCAGCAGCGCATCAATCATCTCCTCGGTCGCTCCTCACCCGGACGGCCGCTCACGGGATGGGACCTTTACATCTATTACGAATTGCAGGAGGCGAGGCGTAGACCACCCTATCTCCTTGCTGTGCTGAAGGAAGAGATTGGAGTACGGATCAACATTACGCACGACACTATTCAGATCACAGATAGTATGACCGGTTAGCAACTCCGCCACGAGTCGCTGACGTGGGGTGGCGTATCTGTGGCCGGCAGAAGGCCGGCAGATCTACGTGCGATGGGCACGGAACTTCACGACCAAAGGAGAACGCCATGAAGGTGAAATCCAAGGTTCGGGCTGGCCGTCCGAATTACTGCAGCCCCATCGGGTTCCCAAAAGTCCCCGGTGGTGGTCCCGTCTTTGCCTTCTAAGGGCTAGAGGGGTTCAGAGTCCATGCGGATTCTGAAGACTAGCAATAGTCTATGGGGTAGGGAGCGATGATGCTCCCTACCGCGTCCCTCAAGATCCGCAAGAGGAGCCGAGGTCGGCCGACGATGTCTATCATCGGGCTGCATTTCACACACATTTCCATTGAGATACATGTGCCGCCATGCCCATTTCTTTTTCTCGAACCACTCGCTCTTTAGCTAATGACACCTCGCGGTTTGCACTCTTTGCCTGGGGACTGTTCG
>JARFXQ010000049.1 GCA_029194725.1 Nitrospira sp.
ACCATCGGCATCGACAAGCTGCCGCTCATCACCTACTACGATGTCACGAACGGCGATTTAAAGATTGCTCACTGCACCGATGTGGCCTGTGAGGCCGCGACGATTACCGTCCTCACGTTCCTGCAGGCAGAAGGCAACGTCGGTTTGTACAGCTCGGTTACTATTGCTATGGGCCAGGGCGTTATCAGTTACTACGACGCGACCGATCATTACCTGAAATCTGCTCTCTGTCCTGATTTACCTTGCACAGAACCGACTCTCACCACGACTCCCGATAAAACCGCCGATGTGGGCCAATACAGCTCAGTCACGATCGGGACGGATAGTCGTCCCCTCATCAGCTATTACGATGCCACGAACGGCGATCTCAAAGTCGTCCACTGCGAGGAGGTCTTGTGCGTGACCCCGGCGCGTACGGTTCTTGATAGCGAAGGTAATGTCGGCCAGTACACGTTCGTCGTGATCGGAGCGGATGGCCTAGGCCTCATCAGCTACTACGACGTGACGAACGGGGATTTGAAGGTGGCCCACTGTGCCGATGTTTCCTGTACCTCCGCAACCCTCGCCACGCCGGACAGTACCGGCAACGTCGGTTCATACACGTCCGTTGCCATTGGGACAGATGGTCTGCCCCTGATCAGCTACTACGACGTCACCAACGGGGACCTTAAAATTTCTCATTGTGGCGATGTGGGTTGCACCGGCGCGACCGTGATCCCGTTGGACGGAGTAGCGATTAACGTCGGCGCGTCCTCCTCGATGGTGTTGGGAGCCGACGGCAAGGCCTTGATCAGCTACTACGATGCGACGAACGGCGATCTCAGAGTGGTGCACTGCGGTGACCTCACCTGCGCCTCTGCCACGCTGACTACGGTTCAGAGCGAGGACCATGTTGGTCAATACAGTTCCGTGACGATCGGCGCAGATGGGCTTCCCCTCATCAGCTATTACGATGCCACGAACGGGGATCTGAGAGTGGTGCATTGCGAGGATGTGACCTGCATCTCCGCGACCTCCTTTACGTTAGACCAGGTTGGTCAGGTCGGTCAATTTACGTCGATCACGATCGGGACGGATGGCCGAGGTCTCGTCAGCTACTACGACGCAACGAACGGCGATCTGAAAGTGGCTCATTGTGAGGATGTCCTTTGTAGCTCAGCCACGACGACCACCTTGGCCGGCAAGGGCGACGTCGGTCAGTTCACCTCGATCACTATCGGTGCCGATGGTCTGGCGCTCATCACCTACTATGACGTCACCAACCAGGATCTGAAAATAGCCCATTGTGTCGATGTTGCCTGTGGTTCTGCGACAGAAAGCACGGTGGATAGTAGGGGCGATGTCGGCCAGTATGGCTCCGTGGTGATCGGAGCCGACGGGTTTGGTTTAATCAGTTACTACGATGCGACAAACGGCGACTTGAAAATAGCCCACTGCGCAGATCTTGTCTGTCGCTCGTCCAGAGTCGGTACACTTCACAGCCAGGACGACATCGG
>JARFXQ010000030.1 GCA_029194725.1 Nitrospira sp.
AACGGAAAACCGCTTATGCTACGGTCCACCTTTCGGACAGTTCTGGAACGGTCCCATCGTCTAGCCTGGCCTAGGACGGAGCCCTCTCAAGGCTTAAACACGGGTTCGAATCCCGTTGGGACCACCATCCTTTCTCCCGCCGTTCCAAGGAGTTAGCCACCTTCAAGTGTTCCGTCAATTCTTCAAGCGAACTTCCATAGGACAATCCATAGGACAAAAGGGCTGTGTGAAGCTGAGAAACGGCAGCTCGAAGCTGCTGATTCCAGCCATATCCGCCGTGCGAATACGCAGCGGTCATTGAATCGCCCCCGAGTTGATCGTGTCCCATTCCCCGCAGTCGATGCCCAAGCAACGCAGCTCGAACTTCAAGCGGAACGCCGAGATTCTGAAGCCACGTTGCGAAGGTATGACGGAGATCATGGAAGTGGAGGTCAACCACCTTCGCTTCCTTTGCCAAACGCTTCCAGAAGATGCTGAACGCGGCCGGAGTCCATCGTCTGAAGATTCTCCCGTCCACATGAGGGATCGTCCCGTGTAGGGCCGCGTAGGCGGCAGGATTGAGGGGAATTTCGCGGGGTGTCTGCTTCAGTTTGCTTCTTGCTGGCGGAAGGATCAACCACCACCCGTCATCCCGCTTGCGCATCCAGGTTCGATCGATCTCTAGGATTTTGGCTTCTCGGAGTCCAGTGTTGAGCGCGACCGTCACAATCCGCCAGAGTTCAGCCGGGTCATATTGATTCGACTGGGTCACCTTCGCCCGGCGTTCCTCTGTCTTAATCTGGATTGCCTTCAGTTCCTCGGTCGTAGCGACACGCTCGCGAGTCGTGACATCGGGCAGTTCGACTCGTTTAAGCCGGTTCTTATCCAGCTTGTCGAAGTCGACGGCGAGGTTCAGAATCCGCATCAACACATTCCACTCTCGCCTGATTGTCCAAGGCGCGGCCTTCGCAGCAAGACGAGCGGTGATGTAGGCTAGGCCGTCCTCAGCCGTGAGGGAGTCCAGCGGACGTTGGGCGAAGCGAGGGAGTAAGTGAGTCTCGATGATAGATTCCGGCCTGGCCAGGTCAAACCGCTTCTTCACATGCATGGTCTGCCAATACAGGGGCAGAAATTCTCTGAGTGTAGGTGCCACAGGTGGTACAGTTGTCGGACGCGACTCGCCTTGCTGGATTTTGGCCACCATAGCGACTGCCGCTTCCTCGGCCTGCTCTTTGGTGAGGTTGTAGCCGAGCAAGGGACGGTAGCGAAGGCCCTTCCATCGGAAGTACAGATCGAAGGCTAAGCCCTTCTTCGTCGGTCTCTTGGTGATTACATACGCCATGTGTCCTCAGCGATAGAGTGGGTTGCGATGGTAGACACCCGCGTTTTGAATGTCCAGAGCGTCACTCGCAGAGATATTAGGAACACTGATAGGGCCAGTGTTCGAGTGTAAGGCCGACTGACTCGGGGAAACCGCAGGTGCCGCTACGGATTCAAATTCAACACGCCCAGTTTTAAGCCACATCTCAAGCTCATCCTGATCGAACAACAGCGCCCGCGAGCCAGGACGCCGATAACGGGGAATATCCTTCCGTTGGTACAGAGAAGACCTCGACATCCGAAGAAACTGCGCGGCTTCTTGAAGATTTAACGGTCTCATTCACACGCTCTTGTACTCGAAAAACCCGAATTCCAATCTTTGGTCAACGGCCACCATGACCCTCTTCTCTATCCGAGAGGTTTCGCAATGCCAGGCAATTTACGAGAGCACTTCTGTACCGTCATGCCATGTGCCTTAGACAAGAGATGCAGAACGCACGTGCCCGTGGCACGGTGGCACTTATGAGAGGGTTCACAATTTTTGACCATACCGAAAAGGTAGGGGGCCACAGAAAAGAAGGAAACGTTGGATCAGATGTGCCCGAGTCCCCGCGGTACTCACCTGGGCCCTGCAGGAAGTCGGAGTCTCGGACGAGGTTATTCTGAGTCGTCGCTAGCCTGCGCTCTGCGAGGGGCTTCGGTAGCCACACAACTGAGGCACCGCGTCTGGAGACGCCGTGCCAGGTGGAGTCCAGCACCGTCGTGTCGCGCAACGCGACTCGACCGTGCGGAGACAATAGTCGTCGCCCAACAGGGGGTGTGGCACGCCCAAGGCAACCGCGCCACCTCGAAAGGTGTCACGCTTGCAGCCGTTCGTGGCCACAGACTGGGATGATCCGTTGCGCCCCCGGCGTCGGTGAGGGGCGCAACACGATGTTGAGAAGAGGCTGGTGTGTGAGTCCGGTGTCTGTGGCGGTTCATGATCGGTTCGGCTGTTCAGTGAGGATCGACGAGCAGAAAGAAGAAGATTGATGGAGTGTTCACCTTCTTCAGCCATTCGGGACGCGCATGATCAAGCCTCTTGTTACCAGAGCGAGGAACGGGACAACTTACCCGAGCATGATCCGGAGGGCCTGGCGAAGCGCGGCTTGATCCGTCGTGGTAAGTCGGCCCAGTTTCTTGAGGACAAGGGCTGGGTCGATGGTGGTGAGGATGGGTTTGAGCACAGACGGTTTGAGCAATCCCGCCCCTTGCCAATCGTGCACCTGCACCTCACCCACGGAGAGGGAAGAGGGCTGTCGACTGGTGACCGCCATGATCAGGAGATCGGGGCGGGCCTGGTGGTAGGCCGGACTGCTAACCACGACGGCCGGACGGCGTTTGACGGCGGACTGATCCGTGAAGGGAAAGGGGACTAAGACCACATCCCCGAAGTCATAACCGGTCATAATCGGCGTCAGCGGGGTTGTCCCAGACCCGCGCGAAGGCGGCGGTGGCGAGGTGGGCGGCGGCCTGAGTCAGCGCGCGCTCTTCGGCCTGACGGTGGGCGAGAAAATCCACGAAGTCCTCCACCTCGGCTAACCGTTCGGGAGGAAGATGTCGAAGTTTTTGAAGGATCGTCTGTTCATACGCCGTTGTCATCTGCGTCGCTCCAACTAAAGATCAGCCTACACGTCTCCGTCCCAAAGATCAATTCTTCGTCCGTTGCGCGCGGGACCCGCCGAGTCAGTTCTTTGAGGATCCCGTGAGTGCTCGGTTTTGTACATATTTGACGGATTTTAAGAGGTTGGGGGGCCGAGATCTGTTTCTTCTTTCCTCTCTTCTTATCCTTATTTTAAGAGTTTGCAGGATATGGCTATTGCCCGTAGTTGTCTTACATTATGGGTTTATCGTATTCTTGTGCGCATGTTCGTTGACCCTCCAATGACAAGAGTTAGACGCGGATCGGTGAGGGGCGCGGGGTGGCCCGATTTGGGCTGGTACGGGTGAGTTGATGGGGCAGCGGGCGAAACGGACGACCACGGTCACGGTGGATCTAGGGGAGCTGAAAGCGCCCTGGCAGGCTTGGTGTCAGGCCCATGGGATCACCCCGAGTCATGCCCTGCGGAACGCCCTTCGGCAGGCCATGGACCGGAAAGCCATACGGGCTCCGGCGCCTCGGAATCGCATCAGTTCCAAGCGAGAACGAGCGACCGCTCGCATCGAACTGAACCTGACACCCTCAGAGCTCGCCGCCCTGAAGAAAATGGCCGGACATGAAGGCTATGTGCCGACGAAATGGCTGGTGGCGATGGTGCGCACCAAGTTGACCGGACAGCCGCAGGTCGGACAGCCAGAATTGGAGACTTTGGCCCGGTCGAATCAGCAACTGCTCGCCTTGGGCAGGAACCTGAACCAGATCGCGAAAGTCCTGAATACCGCTCCTCAGAACCGAGCCGCCTTTCGGGTCGAGGTCATCACCGAACTCTCCCGCGTGATCCAAACCCATACGAAGAAGGTGTCCGATGTCTTACGCGGGACTGTGGAGCGCTGGCACCTCCAATGAGTTCGACAGGCGGCCAGATTGACCAGAAATTGGATGAGTGGGGGAGTCGGCTCTTCAATGTCTCAACGGAGACCCTCCCACGACCGCGTCGCAGCACGGGCAGTCCTCTGGGCTCAGCCAGGCCTGTGCGTACCGGTGGACGGCTCAGCACGTCGCAGGCTCGTGCGACCTATGTGCGGCAGAAACTGCAAGCCATGGTCCGCCGTTCGCCGCAAGTCGTGGTGAAACTTGTGAGGGCGCCGAAAGGGATGAAGGGGATCTCAAATAATCTGACCTACATTTCGCGCGATGGCCTTCTCGAGATCGAAGATCAAGACGGCCAGGTGATTCAGGGAAAAGAGGCGGTGGCGGATCTGAAAGCTGAATGGCGCGATGGCGGCATGCCAATCGCGGCGGACCCGACCATGCGCGATGCCTTTCATCTCGTCCTCTCCATGCCGACCAGGACCGATCCGTTGTCGGTGCAATGCGCGGCCCGTGACTTTGCGACGCGGGAGTTCTCAGGGTTTCAATACGCGATGGTGCTCCACACGTTCGAAACTGATCCGGATCCACACCCGTCCCCACATCCGCATGTCCACTTGACCGTGAAAGCCGCCGGCCTTGACGGGAGGCGTTTAAATCCGAGAAAGGCAGACCTGCAACGTTGGCGGGAGGGATTTGCGGAAGCGTTAAGAGAGCATGGCATTGAGGCCACGACCACAAGTCGAATTCACCGGACGACGCATGAACGATGGAAAATCCAACATCTCCGCGATCGCACGACGCACACAAAGCTGCTCGGTCGCCAGAAACGAGTGACCCACATGCCGAGGAAACATCGCGAGGTGATGCGCCATTACGAGCAGGTCCTGAGAACGCTTGCACGATCTGATCGAGGAGAGGACCGCCAGCTGGCGGCGGATTTGGTGCGCTATCTGGGAGGACGAACCCTCACTCTGAAGACGGAAAGGGACCGAGGGAACGATCGCGAACGATGAATAATCTGCACCTGTCACCTTACCGAAGTAGAGAATGACCCCCCCAGAGTATCCTAAGAGGCTGCGCAGTTGAGGAATGTATTTTACTAGAAGGTCACTTGACAATCCTCTACTAGTCCATTATTCCGGACATATGGAAATAAATGAAGCAGTCACCGCGTTTGATGCACTCTCTCAGGAAACCCGCTTGCGGGTGTTCCGTTTGCTGGTGGAATACGGAGAGGCTGGGACACCAGCCGGAACGTTGAGCGAGACGCTCGGCATCCCGCATAACACTTTGTCCTTCCACCTGTCGCAGATGAGCCATGCCGGGCTGGTTCTCTCGCAGCGCGAAGGACGTTCCATTATCTACCGGGCGAATTTTGAGTTCTTCACCGACCTCATCCGCTTCATGGTGAAGGATTGTTGCCGCATGGAGTTTGCCAGTATCCGCGAGGATAAAAAGCGCGGCTGTTCCGTAATCGAGATGCCAAGTTGTTGTCCACCTAAAGGAAAGGAGAAAACATCATGAAACGCTTACACGTCCATATTGGTGTGGAAAATATTGAGCAAGCCATTCCCTTTTACAGTGCCTTGTTTGGCGCACAGCCAGTGAAGACTAAACCTGACTATGCGAAGTGGCTGCTCGATGACCCGCGCGTGAATTTTGCGGTTTCGACTCGCCCCAGCAAGAAGGGCGTTGACCACCTCGGCATTCAGGTTGATGACACGAGCGAGCTGGAGGAATTGCGCGGACGGATAACAAACGCCGCCCTGCCCGCCTTTGATGAAGGGGAAACCGTCTGCTGCTATGCCAAGTCCGACAAAACATGGGTACACGACCCCGCTGGGCTGCCGTGGGAAACCTACCGGACGATGGAGGACGCGCAGGTTTTTGGGGAGAATCCAGTCATGAGCGAAAGCGCGTGCTGCACTCCGGAAACAAAGGGAACGCCTAATTGCTGCGAGCCTTCTGAAAAAACCGCTGGCTGTTGTGGGTGAGGACGGAGATTAATTTTATGGATGCCGCTATTACCCAAATTATTCCGGCTCAAGAGAAACGGCTGAATCTGTTTGAACGCTACCTGACGGTGTGGGTGGGGCTGTGTATGGTCGCCGGGATTCTCCTCGGCCAGTCAGCTCCGGCAGCTGTCCAGCTTCTTAGAAGCATGGAGTTTGGTCAGGACAGCCATGTCAATTTCCCTATCGCCGTGCTGATTTGGCTGATGATTATCCCGATGATGATGAAAGTCGATTTTGCCGCCATCCGCAATGTCGGCAAGCGGCCTCGCGGGTTGCTGGTGACGCTGTTTGTGAACTGGATAGTTAAACCGTTTTCTATGGCCTTCCTTGCGTGGTTATTCTTCCGCTTCGTGTTTTCTGCATGGATGACGGAGGCAGATGCCAACCAATATATTGCCGGGGCTATTATCCTTGCCGCGGCTCCCTGTACGGCGATGGTGTTTGTGTGGAGCTATCTCACTGACGGTGACCCGGCCTATACGCTGGTGCAGGTGTCGGTGAATGACCTCATCATGCTGGTGCTGTTTGCGCCGCTGGTGGCGTTTCTGGTGAGCGGCGCATCCTCGCTGCAGGTGCCCTATGAAGTGCTGCTCTATTCGGTGCTGGCCTTTATCGTGATTCCGTTAACGATTGGCATCCTGCTGCGGCAGTGGTTGATCCGCAACCACAGTAAGGAGTGGTTTGAAAACACCCTCCTGCCCCGCTTTGCCCCCATTACCATCGTCGCGCTGCTCGCCACACTGGTGCTGATCTTTGCGTTTCAGGCAGAGAACATCAGCGGCAAAGGGTGGCATGTGGCATTGATTGCCGTGCCATTGCTCTTGCAGGTGTATTTTAATGCTTCGCTAACTTACGGACTCATGAAATGGCTCAAGGTGCCTTATGCGGTCGCCGCACCAGGTGCCCTGATTGGAGCCAGCAACTTCTTTGAACTCGCGGTCGCTACCGCGATTGCGCTGTTTGGCGCGGAATCCGGTGCCGCCCTCGTCACCGTAGTCGGGGTGTTGGTCGAGGTGCCGGTGATGCTCTCCGTATGCGCGGCCTGTAACCGGACACGGGATTGGTTCCCAGCGGGGGCCGCAGCATGAAAAACAGGGTTCTATTTCTGTGTACAGGAAATTCCTGCCGCAGCCAAATGGCAGAAGGCTGGTTGCGCCACTTCGCCGGTGACCGCTTTGAGGTAGTGAGTGCCGGAACGCATCCGGTCGGCCTTAATCCTTATGCCGTAACCGTCATGGGTGAAACTGGCGTGGATATTTCTCACCATATATCGGAACGGGTTGACCCGTATTTGAATCAACCATTCGACTATGTAATTACCGTCTGTGACCATGCACAGGAAAGCTGCCCGGTGTTTCCCGGCGCATCTACCAAGCTGCATTGGAGTTTTGAAGACCCAGCGCATGCGACAGGAACCTACGAGCAGAAATTAATCGTCTTCCGCAAAACCCGCGACGAGATTGCCAGTAGGATTCGCTACTTTCTTGCCGAAGGTTCCTAGGCTATCTGCTTCCACGAACTCGCCGTTTATAGCCAAGCCCTCAATTACTGATGGACATTGACGGTGGACGTTGGCGATTATGGGGGCATGAGATGCTCATCAGATTTGCGTCAACGGGTGGTGGATTTTGTCCGGAGCGGTGGCAGCAAGGCCGAGGCGGCTCGGAGGTTCAAGGTGGGCGAGGCCAGCGTCTACCGCTGGCTCAAGCCCGGGGGCGTGGCGTACAAGCGCCCCGGCCCACGACGACCCCACAAACTGGATTGGGAAGCCTTGCGCCGTCATGTGGAAGCCCATCCCGATAGGACACAAGCGGAGCGGGCGCGACATTTCCAGGTCTCCCGTCATTGTATTTGGCATGCGCTCCAACGACTGCGGGTGACCCATAAAAAAAAGGATCGGCTACCAAGAACGCGACCCGTGGCAACGCAGACGGTTCCTCTGCCTGCGCGAGCGATTCCTCCGTCGCGGTAAACAGCCGGTTCATATTGATGAATGTGGGTTTGCTCCATCGACGGCGCGACGGTATGGATATGCGCCGAAGGGCCAACGTGTCGATGGCTTGGTTTCCGGGCATCGACGGCCTCGGACCTCGTTGCTCGCCGCGCGCATCCACGGACGGCTCGAAGAACCGTTGCTGTTCGAGGGGACCTGCGATACGGTGGTCTTCAACGCATGGCTGAAAACGAGGCTGTGCCCTCGTCTGACGGACCAGCACCTCGTGATTATGGACAACGCCGCCTTTCACAAATCGCCCGAAACGGCACAGCTCATCACGGAGACCGGCGCGACCCTGCTCTTCCTGCCGCCGTACTCCCCAGACCTCAACCCCATCGAGCATGACTTCGCGGCCCTCAAGAAGCATCGAGAGTATCAGGAACATGCAACCATCGACGATATCGTGAAAGCCTATCACTGATTAAGGGCTTGACTATAAATGACAGACTGTGAGATAGAGACGTCCCCGCTAGGGCAACGGCTTAGCGGGGACGTCTCTATGTTAAGGCTGGAATTTCTCTTCCGGCACGGTAAAGCCGTAGCGTTTCATCACTGCCCGCGCCTGTTCCGTCTTCATGAATTCGAGAAATTTCTTTGCTTTATCGACATTCTTACTGGCTTTCACAATCACAGCTCCCTGTTCGATTGGTGGATGCGCGTCAGCGGGTATCAGCCAGTGTTTGCCCGCTTGCTCCATTGTGGGAGCTAAGGCAATGGACAGGGCAATGATGCCAATATTGGCGGCACCTGATTGGACGAACTGTGCTGCCTGCGAAATATTCTCCCCAAATACCAGTTTGTCAGTCGTACGGTCAGTAAGCTTGTAATGCTCAAGGGCAGCCACGGCAGCTCTGCCATAGGGTGCATGCTTCGGATTGGCGATAGCCAGTTTTTTCACAGCAGAATCAAAACAGGCCTCCATGCCTTTGCTCACGTCAAGCGTTGAGGTTTTGGGAACCCAGAGGACAATGCGCCCGATAGCATATTGGTAGAGGGAATCCGGCACCGCTAATCCATCAGCAATCAGTTTTTTCGGGTAGGCAATATCTGCTGAGAAGTAGAGGTCGAAAGGAGCACCATTAGCAATCTGTGTATAAAAATGCCCAGACGACCCGCCAATGAGCTTCACCCGCTCCCCTGTTTGCGCTTCAAAATCCTTGATAAGGTCTTTGAAGGCGAAGTTCAAATCTGAGGCCGCAGCAATCGTTAGTTCTTCCGGCTCGGCGTAAGCAGGGAATGCCGTCATGCCGACCAGACACAGGAAACAACTTAACCATATAGTAGCTGCACTAACCCACTTCATGCGCTTGTCTAGCTTCATACAATCCCTTTCTCGATAAACGGAATGGTTCTAGTGCCGCCACACTTTGACGGCTGAAATTAGCAGAATGGCGGCGAGCAAGGGCAACAGGACGGCACCCGGCACGATACCAAGCAGCCGTGCACCGATAAAGCTACCGACGAGTGAACCGCCGACCATCACCGCTACGAATATCTTGTTACGGCTCAGCACTGCAAAGCTTTGGTCTTGGCTATAGCGCAGGAAACCTATCAGCATGGTTGGCAGGCTCACTGCGAGTGACACACTGCCAGCCAGCTTGATATCGCAGCCGAACAGAAGAACAAGTGTCGGGATGAGGAGTTCGCCCCCTGCCACTCCCATAAATGAGGCGACTGCTCCGATGACGAACCCGGCAAACAGTCCGATCACCACTTGCGCCACTCCATCGAGTAGTGGAAGACCGGCAGAACTCGTCTCATGGCCGACCAGCAGCACCGCTGCAATGATAACAAGGAGTATGGCGATGACCCGGTGGAGTGTGCGAGCATGGAGCCGGGTTGCCCATCCCGCTCCGATCCACGCTCCGACAAGGCTTCCAGCCAACAAATTGGCGATCACCATCCACTGCGCGGTAATCTCGGTGAACGGGACGGTGGTTGTCCGAAACGGCAGGGCGGAGCCAACCACGGCCAAGCTCATGGCCTTATTCATGATGACGGCTTCCAGCGCGGCAAACTGGAAGACACTGATAAGCAGTGGCAGGCGGAACTCCGCTCCGCCAAGGCCGATGAGGCCGCCCAAGATCCCTATGAGCGCACCCCCACCAAAGGCAGCGGCGCGGTTTGACTGCACAGAAGTTGTACCCATGCTTCGCTCGTTTTCTTGCAGACTCTTTCATCTTTTGGTTCTGTTTCACAAGAGATACCTTCTTGCCTGACATATGCGGCACAATGTGCTACCGTCGAGCACGATGGGGATGGGGTTCCCCCGATAACCGCCGATTGTGGCTGATGACTCCTACCAATGTGGCTCGCATGAGCATGAAGGAGTTGCTATGGGACGTCATCAGGCCATCGCATTTCTGCTGGTATTTATTGGTGGCGGCATCGGTTCTCTGCTGCGGCACGCCGCCAATCTGATTGGCGCGTCCGTGTTTAGCCTCCATATTCCTGCCGGTACAGTATTCGTTAATACCAGTGGGTCTCTGGCCATGGGATTACTTGCGGGTTGGTTTGCCTTCCGGGGACACAGTGACCAGTTCACGCGCCTGTTTTTAACCACAGGAGTCCTTGGCGGGTTCACCACGTTCTCAGCTTTTTCACTCGAAGCCGCGTTGCTGTTGGAGCGCGGGCAAACTGTGGGAGCAGCGCTGTACATCATCGGCTCCGTGGTCATCGCAATAGCCGGAATTTTCGTTGGCATTGCCATTATGCGCGCCTTAGTCAGTTAAGCCGTGAACAACGTGCACCAACACAATGAAGGACTCCGTCGCATTGTCTGGCTCGTCGCGGTGTTCAATCTCGCCTACTTTGGCGTGGAGTTTTCCGTCGCGCTTGCCATTGGTTCAGTGTCCCTCTTTGCCGATAGCATCGACTTTCTTGAAGATGCCGCGGTCAATTTCTTAATTGTTATAGGACTGAGATGGAATGTTGTGCAGCGGTCACGGCTCGGCATGGCACTCGCCGTTATCTTGGTTATTCCGGGTATTGCCACCCTCTGGACAGCGTGGGCAAAATTCACCCTGCCAATGCCGCCCGCTCCACTGCCGTTGTCGCTTGCTGGCACGGGAGCACTGGTCGTCAATCTGACCTGTGCATTCATGCTCGCCCGCTATCGCTTGAGCGGAGGAAGCCTGACACGTGCCGCATTCCTGTCTGCCCGCAATGATGCACTGGCCAATGTTGCTATTATCGCTGCGGGATTGATAACGGCTTACAGTCTCTCGGCTTGGCCTGACCTGATTGTCGGATTAGGAATTGCCGCCATAAATGCTGACGCCGCACGGGAAGTTTGGTCGGCGGCTCGCGCAGAACGCAGCGCGGCCAGTTCTCCTGTTCCATAAGTGGTCTTTTTGAAATTTTGTGTCGAGAGTGACTGAACTAGGCGAGGAGGGAGGGCATGGTTACACTTTTCATCTATATCGCGGCGGCCATTGCTGAAATTGCTGGGTGTTTTGCCTTTTGGTTTTGGTATCGGGAAGGCAAATCCATCCTCTGGCTGTTGCCCGGCATGCTTTCACTCGCGCTTTTCGCATGGTTACTTTCGCTAAGTCCTTCAGACTATGCAGGGCGTGCCTATGCCATTTATGGAGGTATCTACATTGCAACCACGCTCGGGTGGCTTTGGGCAGTTGAAGGCATACGCCCTGACCGTTGGGATATCATCGGAGCAGTCGTCTCTGTCATCGGCGCGGCCATCATTCTTTGGACTCCACGTGCATAATGTGTCCCTACGCTCACTCGTGTCTCTGCACGGGTGGGCATTTTACCGAGCCATAAGAACAGAACACACAGCAGTCCCCGTCCTTTCGCCGCAGCACCGCTTTACATTGCGGACACTCGTATATTTGCAAACAGGCATCGGTGGGCATCGTTTGTTCCACAATACCCTGACACTTCGGACAGGTCAGAATCGATTGAAGCAGTACATCTGTCATATCTCTCCTTTCATGGAGCAATCCACGGCACCGCTAACAGAGTAAGTGCCAGCACCGTGACTACCCAAAACATTGCTCGCTGGCGTTTGACTGTGCGGGGGTCGGCGCATGGTGTGCCGGGGACACAAGCTTGAGGGTTTAGATAAACCTTGCGAAAGGATAGTCCTAAGAACAGCAGTGTCAAACCGATGAACAGCGGGCGCAACGGTTCCAGGGCGGTTAAGGTGCTAATCCATGAGCCGCCGATGCCAAGTGCCAGCAGGACAAGTGGCGCGACACAGCACACCGACGCGCCCACAGCAGTGAGTACACCTGCAATGAGCGTTCCCTTTCCATCCCGTAAGTCCATAACTCTTTATCCAGATCCGCTTTCTTGATTCAGCCTAAACCCTGTACTATGGTACGGAATCAAGCGGTAATTTCAATGGCTCAAGAATTAACGATCGGCAAGGTGGCAAAGCTGGCGGAGGTCAACGTCGAAACAATCCGCTATTACCAGCGGCGGGGACTTCTGGCGGAACCGGACAAGCCTTACATGGGATACCGCCGCTATCCGGCGGACATGGTGAAGTACATCCGCTTCATCAAACGCGCTCAGGCTCTTGGGTTTACCTTAAATGAGGTCGCTGTCCTCATGGAATTGGAGGAAGCCCGCGCCTGTGGCAAGACCCGCGCGCTTGCCCTAGACAAGATAAACGCAATCGACCACAAACTGACCGGACTCACACGTATGCGCAAGGCGCTGACCGCCCTCGTTCGACAATGCAACGCCGGAGGGTCTACAAAAGGGTGCCCGATAATTCACGCTCTCGCGCAAGGCGGGTTTCTCCACTGACGTACATACCAGATCGCATTCCCATGCCGACCGCGCTTTCGAGCTAGGATAATGACGGACTGCGTGATGATATTGGTCAGGATGCGGAAATCATTCGGCTTGTTGGGAACGGTAGCGACCTAATCGCTGTCCTATATAGGACACGCATTCTGTAAGTCGTTGTAAATCCATATTGCTAATCGGAAGTGTCTGAAGTATCATCTTGTTGATTTTCTTCGCTTTGGGCGGTCCTCTCAAGGCTTAAACACGGGTTCGAATCCCGTTGGGACCACCAAACCTCGCTTGCGCGTACCGGCGGCTATTTCGAGAAGTATCGCAATCAACGCCGCCGGATAGAAACCTAAGGGGGTCTAGAG
>JARFXQ010000050.1 GCA_029194725.1 Nitrospira sp.
GGACCGGCCCTTGTCAGCCAGTTCAC
The DNA here is from genome assembly GCA_029194725.1 of Nitrospira sp. Classification (GTDB taxonomy): domain Bacteria; phylum Nitrospirota; class Nitrospiria; order Nitrospirales; family Nitrospiraceae; genus Nitrospira_D. The sequence continues at coordinate 27 of JARFXQ010000050.1, forward strand.
GATCTGTTGAGTGATCATCGCATTGGGCTGGACAAACCACTCGTTGTAAAAGTCTCCTTCGTAACGTGCATCGCTCGTGCGATACACCAACTCCTTTCCTTCAAAAGCCGGCGAGACTCGAAACTTTCGAACCTTCAGGACGGTCCCGGGAGTGGAGACCCGCGCCTCGCCTGAGTGTGCCGCCTCCAGAATATAGGAGTGCTTCTCCGGATAGCTCTTGCCGAGATTGACGCAACCACCAAGTACGAAAAGGACAAGGCAGATGCCGATGAAATCCGGCACTGCTATCCCGGATGGGTTATCGTTTTGTCGCCCCCGCCCGAGGCGGAGGTTCGCCCAAGAACACTTGAGCGGGATATCGTTTCGCATTGTCGGTTATTTCCCGAAGGTTCTCTGACATGACTCGCAGATTCTCCACTGTGTCCTCGATATCTTGACTCTTATTTGCGAGCAACGTGTCTACTCGCTGAAGGCTCTTCTCTAACTGGTTCGAGGCATCCGGCAACCTGTCGGACGCGATCTTGATCTGTTTGGAGATCTGTGACAACTCCATGACCAGGCTTTTTGCCCCTTCCATCGTACGGGCTGCATCAGACATGATGGTTGTCAACTCGGGGCGCTCCATAACCCGGCGACCTTGCTGAGCGGTCATCTCAAGCTCGGCCAGCACTCGCCCCATCTGGCTGCTCAAGGCTTGCACATTTGTGTCTTTGACCACTTTCGTCGTTTCCAACACAAGGCTATCGAGATGTCCGGCTATTGTGTGGATGTCGGCTTTTTCCAAGTCTCTGGCTATGGTATGGAGAGCGGTACCCAATACACTCAGGTTGCTCGGAGCGGAAGGGAGGTATGCCGCTTGAGGTTTCCACGGCACTTCTAACGCCGGATACTCCTCCGGGTCCAGATAATCCGCTTCTAAGTACACCACCCCGGTCACGCCCTGTGAAGCCAGTCGGACCCGAAGCCCAGCTGAAATCCTGCCGCCACGCTCCGCTTCTTTTTCTTCCTGCGTGAGATGGGGGTTCAGATCAGCGGCAGATCCACGGACGAGGATATAGCGCCCATATCGCCGCAAGTCCTCTTTGCCCAGTTCTGCCCCATAGACATCGCCCACGAAACCGATCTCGTCCACCGTTCCGAGCTGCACGCCACGGTACTTGATCGGCGATCCGACCGCGAGGCCCTGGACGGATTCGTCAAAATAGCTTTCCCAATACATCACCTTCTTGAACCACTTCCCTCCGCTCAGCGCGACGATCGCGATGATCAGTGTGACCAATCCGAGCACGATAAAGACGCCGATCTTATGATAGTTGGCCTTGGCGCTCATCGCTCTCCACCTGTGTCTTGTTCGGCGGTCTCGACCGACACAGCAGGATTAAGAAATTGACGCACCCAGGGATTGG
>JARFXQ010000031.1 GCA_029194725.1 Nitrospira sp.
GGCAAGATTTGTTTCATGATGTCACTGCACGCAATGCGCGAGTTGCGAGATGTGCGGGACTCGTTGAAGAAATTCACCGCTACCGATGTGTTGCACTTCGCGCCTTTCGCGCCCCTCCTGCCCGCCACCCAGCCTCACAGAGCTGCGATGGCATCTTTGATGGTCTTGGTGATTTTCGTCCTGATGCTTGTGTCGTGAGGCAAGTCGATGATGTCGTCTTCGGGTACAGTGATAAACTTACGATTCGGCCCTTTCGTCAGCGAGATCAAGAACATGCTGTTGGACGGAGTCACGGGGATCACAACTTGTACAGATCCGTCCACTCCCTGTACCATTTCTAGAAATTTATGTTTCCCCTCCTCCATCTCATCCATCGCTTCTTTGTCTCCTCACCGTTTCATTCCCCCCACTCTCCGCAGGTCGATAGCCGAGGTTTCTCCCCTGCGCGCATATCTCACCCACCCACCCTTGGTGCGCCAAGACGCGCCATAGTCTCCAGCGAGCACCGACCTCCTCTTCATAATACGATCAATTCCCGCGTGCGCGGGCGGCGAGCAAGGAGAAATCTCGGCTGTCGGCCTGTTACATCTTATTCCCGCTCGCCAAGAGCTTCTCAACCTCTGCTACAATCACCTCGGCTGCAGCCAAGTCCATATTGCCGACTCGCTGCCAGCGGATGACTCCATTCTGGTCGATCACATATACATTTGGGATAAACTTCCCCCCACCATACAGTTTATCCGTTACCTTGGCGGGATCTAAGAGATAGGGATAGGTGATCTTGACCGGGAAGCCGGACAAGAATTCGCCGACCTCTCGTTTCCCATTTCCCGACGAATTGACACCAAGCACCGCCACGTTTCTGCCTTGCATAGACTCATAGACCTTCTGCAACGCGCTGCCCTGTATCATGCAAGGCTCACAGATGTGAAAGAGTCCCAGCACCACAATTTTCCCTTTATAGGACTGGAGCGACACGGTTTCGCCGGTGATAGCAGTGAGGGTGAAGGATGGAGCAGTCTCTCCGATCTGGAATAATCCCGCCGCGAAAACCGGTGTCGTAGACAGTACAGGGAAGACCAGCAGCCCGAACGCCAGTATAAGTCGTCTCATCACGACCTCCCTCTCAGCGAACATTCATGATCTCTCGAACAGTCGACCGTGATCCTCGTCGTCATAGTACAACCGTTACCGCTGCTCAAACAATCGGCTGTTGGATGGAGCATCCTACCATGTCAATTTTTTGAGCGGCAACCGCAGGCAGGGGGAAAACTAATCTTCGGCAAGGCCTTCACGCTGGTTCAGCATATCCTCAAGTTGTTCTTTGGTCCTGTCCCCAAATCGAACGAACTCGAGCCCAAATCGATCCCCATTCTTCCAGCGGACGATGGCGCGGGTGATGATAATCGGAGGCCGAGCCTCAGGAGCTTGTACACGGAGACTCAGACCCGCTCCGATAGGGAGCTGGACGTGACTCTGGATTTCACATCCGGCAATAGTGAGATTGGTCACCGTTCCATCGCCTGATCCTTCATCTCCCGTGAAGAAAGCGGGATAGTCGACCGGCACGCGACGCCTACCCCGTGGCTGAAGCGCTTTCTTGTCGTCTTTCTCTGGAGGCGTCATGCCTTTCGCGCAGAAATCACTCAGTGCGTTGATTCAAACAAGCCCAGTTGCAGCTCTTCTGCGCGAGTAAATGGGATGGGATAGCGCTCAGTAAAGCAGGCCGTGCAGTATTGACCGGGGGTCCTTGGGGCGGATTTCAACATGCCGTCAAGACTGAGATACGCCAAACTGTCGGCGGTGATGTACTTGCGGATTTCTTCCGTTGAGTGGTCGGAGGCGATAAGCTCCTTTTTCGTCGGCGTATCGATTCCATAAAAACAGGGCGAGATGATCGGCGGCGAGCTGATCCGCATGTGGACTTCTTTGGCCCCGGCTTGTCGGATCATCTTGACGATCTTGCGGCTCGTCGTGCCACGAACCAACGAATCGTCAACGACGACCACCCGTTTCCCCTCCAACAATTCCGGCACTGCATTCAGCTTCACCTTGACCCCGAAGTGGCGAATCGATTGTTCCGGCTCAATGAAGGTCCGCCCGACATAGTGGTTGCGGATCAACCCTGTTTCAAACCGGATTCCCGCCCCTTCAGAATAGCCAAGCGCAGCCGGCACACCGGAGTCGGGAACGGGAATAACGACATCCGCCGGCACCCACGACTCCTGAGCCAACTGCTTCCCTAGCGCCTTGCGCGTACCATAGACGGCGTTTGCCCCAAAGATTCGACTGTCAGGCCTGGAAAAATAGACGTATTCGAACACACACATGGCGGGATTCTTCCTCGGAAACGGGTGGTGGCTGTCGAGCCCTTGATCGCTGATGACGATCAGCTCGCCCGGCTCCACCTCTCGAACATACTCGGCATCGAGCAAGTCAAACGCACAGGTCTCGGACGCCACAATCCAGCTGCTGCGCAGGCGCCCGATGCACAGCGGCCTGAGGCCGTAGGGATCGCGGGCGGCGATAAGGCCGTTGTCGGTCATCAACACAACCGAGAACGCGCCTCGTACCTGACTCAACGCATCGATGACCCGTGCGAGAAAGGAGTTTGCTCGTGAGTGTGCGATGAGGTGGATAATGACCTCGCTGTCGGATGTGGACTGGAAGATCGCCCCGTAGGCTTCCAATTCGTGTCGGAGCATCTGAGCATTGATGAGATTGCCGTTATGAGCCAAGGCCAAATTCCCGAGCGCGAAATTCACGGTCAGAGGTTGAACATTCTTCAAATCGTGGCCACCGGTCGTGGAGTAACGATTGTGACCGATGGCCATATGGCCGGGCAGTTTCTCCAGCACCGATTTGTGGAAAATGTCGGCGACCAGACCCATGCCTTTCTGCATGAAGAATTGGTCGCCGTCTCCCGCCACAATCCCGGACGCCTCTTGCCCACGGTGCTGCAGCGCGTACAGTCCAAGGTATGTCAGATTGGCGGCTTCTTCATGGCCGTAGGCACCGAATACGGCACATTCGTCGTGAAATTTATCGGGCGAGACGATCGGCAGTTCTTTGTGCATGATCCTTAGCTGTCCACAAAACTAGACTTGATTCAGGGCTTGCTCCAACGCACAAACCCATCGATCGTGCAACATCGCCACCGGTTGATCGATCACTGGTTCTGTCGAACCCTCGTCTCCCACAGACACGATCAGCCGTCCACCGGTGACGGTTCCCATTATTTCAATCGGGACACCAAAACTCCTCGCATGATTGAGAATGGGCTGACGGTGGGCAGGCTTTGCAGAAACCACCACCCTCGACTGACTTTCGCCGAAAAGAACGGCGTCTTTTCGAAGCCGGCCTCTGGTCAATCTTACCACAGCACCCAGAGCCCGATCAGGTCCGGAGATACAGCTTTCCGCCAATGCAACGGCGACACCACCTTCCGAGCAATCGTGTGCGGACTGCAGCAACCCATCACGGATCAGGAATAGCAGGCAATCATGGAGAGCCTTTTCCGTATCCAGACTCAAATAAGGCGGCGATCCCTGTTCGCGAGCATGAACGACCTTGAGATACTCCGATCCACCTAAATCCTCACGTGAGGAACCCAAAAGAATAATATCGTCGCCTTCCTGCTTGAACCATTGAGTCATCGACCGTTCAATGTCATCGATTAGCCCGACCATGCCCAGCATGGGGGTCGGGTAGATGGAGAGTCCATTGGTTTCGTTGTAAAAGCTGACATTCCCGCTCACGATGGGGATCTGGAAATGCTCGCAGGCATCTTTCATCCCTTCGATCGCCATGGCGAATTGCCACATGATATCGGGTCGCTCGGGGTTGCCGAAATTGAGGCAATCCGTCAAACCGATCGGCACCGCACCGGAACAAACAAGGTTCCTCGCCGCCTCTGCCACGGCCAGCCTGGCTCCTTCATAGGGATTCAGCAGGCAATAGCGGCTGTTGCAATCCACCGTCATCGCCACAGCTTTCTTCGTGCCCTTGATCCGCACCACCGCCGCATCAGATCCCGGTCTTATCGTGGTGTTCGTCCGCACCATATGATCGTACTGCTCGTACACCCACCGCTTGCTGGCGATCGTCGGCGACTCCAACAAGGCCAGTAACGCTACATTCGCATCTTTCACATCGGAAATGGCGTCGTAATTCAGGTTCGTCAGCATATCTTGATAGGCCGGCGGCTGGTAGGGCCGTTCATATCGAGGCCCGCCGTCAGCCAAAGCCTTTGCCGGAATTTCTGCGACAACCTTCCCCTGATCCAGGACGCGCAACATTCCGTCGGCCGTCACTTTTCCGACCACGGCCACGTCCAAATCCCACTTTCGACAAACCTCGGTGCATTCGCCTTCCTTGCCGGATTTCGCCACCATTAGCATACGCTCTTGAGATTCAGATAGCATGACCTCGTAGGGCGTCATACCGGATTCGCGCCGTGGCACCACCGAGAGGTCCAACTCGATTCCGTTGCCGGCACGGGAGGCCATTTCGCAGGAAGAACTTGTCAGGCCCGCAGCGCCCATGTCTTGAATCCCGACGAGCAGATCACGTTCCATCAGTTCGAGACAGGCTTCCAGCAGCAATTTTTCTGCAAAGGGATCACCAACTTGGACAGTCGGCCGCTTCTGCTCCGATTGATCGTCGAACGAATCGGACGCCATCGTCGCCCCATGGATCCCATCGCGACCCGTCTTTGAGCCGAAATAGATCACGGGATTCCCGACGCCGGCAGCCGTGCCACGGAATATCTTGTCCCGATGGGCAAGACCGAGGCAAAACACATTGACCAGTGGATTGAGGGCATAGATGTCATTGAAGACGATTTCGCCCCCCACGGTCGGAACGCCCATACAGTTGCCGTAACCCGCGATGCCGGAGACGACCCCTTTCATGAGATGGCGATTTTTTGACGAGTGTAATTCTCCAAAGCGCAGTGAATCGAGCAGCGCAATCGGCCTCGCTCCCATAGTAAAGATGTCGCGCAAAATTCCACCGACTCCCGTGGCAGCGCCCTGATAGGGCTCGATAAACGACGGATGGTTGTGTGACTCCATTTTGAAGACCACGCACAGTCCGTCGCCAATATCGATTACCCCCGCATTTTCGCCCGGCCCTTGCACGACACGAGGCCCGGTCGTCGGCAGTTTCTTCAAGTGCACACGCGAACTCTTGTAGGAGCAATGCTCGGACCACATCACGGAGAACATGCCGAGCTCCGTCAGGTTGGGCTCACGCCCCAAAATATCAACAATTTTTTGGTATTCATCGCCCGTGAGATTATGCTGAGCGATGAGGTCCTTGGTGTTAAGCGACATGCCGATTTGCATCATGCCCTGGCGGTTACAGAGACAAAACTTCTAGTAGGCTGCCGAAAACTCGATTTGTGTGCTCCGACGGACTCAGCACGAACGAAAAATCTCAGCACATTCAACGAGCGCTCCGTTCGTCCTGAGGCTCTCGAAGGACGAACGGAGGGTTCCTCCGCAGCCTGCTAGGAGCCGCTCCAAAACCAGAGTGTGCCTCGCACCGTTGTAAACATTGCTCGATCTGCCCGGCGAGACGCACGTCCTGCGCCTCGCCGAGTCGATCTGTGTGATCAACGAACCATGATCCCGTTCTACTGTACTTCCACCTTAATGGATGATTCAGCGGCTAACGTTTCGTGATCCTTATCTGCCGCCACGAGCTTAATCTCACGAGTGCCGGGTGGCATTCCCTTGACCATCCCTTTCCATCCCTTCTGATATTCTCCATCCACGAAGCAATGGACGTGCGTCGCCTTGCTACCCTTTGTCAGTTCATACTTGATTTCAACATCCCCGCCCTTCAAAACAGCCCCTTCTGCTGGACTAATTATCTTTACCTGACTGCCGTCATCTGCCGCAGCCCAAACATTGACACCGACTCCCAAGGTCAACAAACCAACTGCCGCCAATACTGCACCTACTCGTCTCATCGCGACCCTCCTCATTGTGAAAGAAATATAAGACTGATGCGCACAAACCGACGCAATACTTTACCGCGACCACTTTCCATCTTCAATCCTCTCCACTGAGACTACAGATCCCAGCATAACCCACCGACGATTTCAACATCGATTGGTCCAGGTGCTTGCCACCCTTCAATTTTCAAGAACATGTGCCTGCTTCGTTCCACACTGCCCAGAGAGGCGGGATTGAGAGGGAGAGGGCGGAACAACGTCGCAGGAAACACAGTCCCTGTTTGAACACGGAGAGGAGGGCGCGCAGGGCCTGCTTTAGCGTCCCCTTTTTACCCCGTCGCTGACGGCCTTGGCTTCCGCGAACATGCCGCAAGACACCGCCCAATAGAGGGCCAGACTCATAATCAGGATCAAGCGTTCCAGGCGATCGGGTTTCTTGATCTGGCTTTGCATGAGGCCGAAGCCCCGGCTTTTGAGATCGGAAAACATGTTCTCGATGCCCCAGCGCAGGCCGTAATCCAGCGTGGTGTACGGCGATGGCCTCACGTCCATCGCAATAATCCACGGTTCGGTATGCCCTTTTTCATGTAAGACGCCGATGTTAGTCGTCACGCCGCTACCGTAGAGCTCGGCCCCCGTCACACCATGCGGCATGCGGGTCACCACATCGCCCGTCGTCAGTTCGCCGCCCTCGTGGGTCAGCGTCAGATTGCCTTTGAGGCGGATGCGATAGGCCCACCCGGCCTCCTGACACCAATCAATGAGCTGCGCGGTGCCATAAAACCTGTCCGCAACCAGCAGAATAGCGACGTGTTCTGGTAACCACGGCCGAACGCTGTTCAGCAGCGCTTTCTGCACGGCAACCCCGATGTTGCCCTGCGTCGAACGCACCCGCCACGCCACGGGCAAGGCTCGCTGACGCACCCGGACCGATAGCATCAAAACGTCGTTCGTGTCGTTGATGTGACGTTGATCCATCTGCAATACGACGGTTTGCCCGTTCGCCGCCAGCCGTTCGATCACCTCACGCGCATAGGGCGTGATAACCGTATCCGGGACGATCTCCTCGTGCTTGAGGTGCCGTTCGATGTATTGGTACCGATGCTCGGCGGCGGCAATTTCGCGGGGCAACGCCGCCGCCAGTTCCATCAGGTTGGCGCTCCGGACCTCCAGCATCACCCCCGTCAGTGCCGCTAACCCCTCGCGCCGGGATTTGTGATAGCGCGGCAACCGTCGTTGAAAATCCCCATCAATCGCCTCAATCACCGGCACGACCTTCGCCATCGGATCCTCCCAAATGTGTGGAGAATCCTTGAATCATACGCGTTTCCACTCAGTCAAGAAAAATTGAAGGGTGGTAAGGTCCAGGTGAAACAACAAGGCGTCCCCTTCTATAACGGCTTTGCTGTACGCAGGATGCTGTATTGCAAGCCGATCTGCCCCGCACATAACCTTTCGTTCCACTCACCAGCACCGTTCAAATCGTCTACAACTCGCGGTGCTCTTCCAACCGTTGACTGCGACACAGTTAACTTCGCGAGATATCCCAGATCACTCTTGTCCTAAACAGCTTATGCAGGGTGGGTCGGTAAACAGATCGCAGGAATAGCCACCCCGGTGCCGGTCTTGAGTCGCCTGACCACGGGCGAGAAGTATCGGGAATTTTTAATGAGTGAGATTAGGGCATTGAGCCACGCGAGGGGATTTGATCCATTTTTAGCCGGTTTGTGCCTTTGGGTCAATGTTCATTTCTAACCGCAGCTTTCGACGCTGCGAAGAAGTCTCGGCATGTGGGTTCGAGGTTCTCGATTGACGGCAAGCGGAGCCCACAGTAGAGTAGTAACGTCACTACATGAGGGGGAAGAAATGCAGATCGGGCTGCGAGAGGCAAACCAGCAGTTTTCTCGGCTGATGAAGGCGGTGAGGGGTGGGCGAGAGGTGTTGTTGACGGACCGTGGGAGACCGCTGGCCGTCGTGAAGCCGGTGCGTGGCGAGGATGAAACGGGGGCAATCATCCAGCGTTTGGAGGCGGCAGGCTTTCTACGTCCCGCAGAGAAACGAAACCGCCTCCCTGCATGGAACCCTCGGTCCCTGAGAGGGGTACCGCTTGCCAAGACTGTTCGTGAAGAGAGGGATGAACGGTGAGTGCGGTACGCTGGGCCTATTTCGATACCAGCGTGCTGGTTAAACGCTATGTCAAAGAAGAAGGCTCGACCACCGCGCGGCACCTCCTTCAACGGTATCGATTCCTCTCGTCGGCCATTGTCTCAGTCGAAGTCTTGTCCGCGTTGAGCAGGCGACGTACGGCCGGTGAACTCACTCCGCGCGATTTTCTGGCCATTAGAACCAGGCTGCACAAAGATCGAAGCTATTGGGAACTCGTGGAGGTGGGCGCTCTTGTTCTGAGTCAAGCCGAGGAACTCGTCCAAACTGTCGGTTTGCGGACTCTCGATGCCTTGCATGTGGCGTCGGCATTGACCTTCCAAGCGGCATCCGGTCTCACGATTCCATTCATCACCGCCGATAGTCTGCAGCGGGAAGCCGGGGAACGGCTTGCCCTCAACCTGGTCTGGGTTGAGTAAACCCGCCGCACGAAGCACGAGCGCTCGCGATCTGGCCGATGTTCTTGTACGTAAGAATCGTGCTGATTGTACGGCAGGACTCTTCGGCGATCATGGGAGGGAGAAAAATAGCCCTGAAAGCACTCCTGCTTGTTCAGCTTGGATTCACGCAGCTAAATCGCGACACAGCCGAGATGCTTCCAGAAACGTTTTGGGGTGATACTTGTCGAATACTTCCTGCCGAACGATAAGCGGATGGAAGCGGCGTGATGGTTCCACTTTTGAAGCGTCTTCACACCACTGCTTCAAGCGGTCCCATTTTTGGACATCATCCAAGTCTTCACGCCCTTTGGTCTCAACAATCCAGTAGTCGGCCTCGGTCTCCTTCACAACGAAATCCGGATAGTAGTTGCCGATACTCCCATCGGCCGTCCGATACTCAATTTTGAAATGAGTGCTGGGTGAGTTCTTTACGAAGGAGACGATGTCTCGACTCTCATCGAGTAATCCGGCAAACTCCAATTCAAAATGGCTGTCTCCTACGATTTTGCTGAAGATCGAGCGCTTGGCCGTTAGATACTCTTGGTGAGTCACGATAAAGGGACGGGTTTTGCTGAATTTGATCCTATCCCTTACCTCAGTTGTACCTTTGTCTTGCACTGTAAGCGCGTTCACGGCAGCTTTGAAGGTTTCCAGAATCGCATGCGTTGCTTCGATCTCCGATAAATTGCGCAGAATGTTTAGGTCCTCCAGATCCACGGGCCGGTCAAATAATTTAGCTTCGATAAATGTCTTCACCTTGCCGAAGAGGATATCGAATCCGCCGACCAGCCGAAGATCACGCATGATGATCTTCGCAAAATAGCCGATTGCGCTGTGATAATTCGGCGAGAAGCTTGAATCAAGAATGGTCGTGTGGCTGACTTCGTCGGCATCAATGTCCTTGAATACAATCTCCCGTTGCTCTTCTTCTGTGAAGCTTTTTAGCTGCAGTTTCGGCTGATGCAGCTCCTCTATGTTCAGGTCCTCCAGGTTCTTGTACTCGCGATAGATCCGTGGAGCGAGGATCGGCAATTCAATATCAAGCCGCTCGATATCTTTCTTCGGGTTGTCACGCTCGACCTCTACAACCATCGGCGATCTGGGCCTACTCCGTTCATGCATTTCATCGTATTCAAGATCCACACCTTCGATCTTGATGGACTCAATGAAGTCAATAAATGCTTCAGTTCCGATAACGCTTACTTTTTCTTGTAGCGGCTGTCCACGAAACATACGCCGTAAGCCTCGCCCCAACGTCTGTTCAGGCAAGATTTTACTTGCCGCTTGGAATGGCCGTAGCCCCACGATAGACACGACATTTTGCACATCCCAACCTTCGCGCAAGACCATCACAGAGACGATGGCCTTGTATGGGCTTTCGAGGTTATCGATCTGGCGGCTCTCTTCTCGCAATTTCTGAAGCTCTTCCTCGCCCTTTGCCGATGATCCTTCCGATATTTCACCGTTCTTCTTTGTGTGAATGACGAGAACAGCGCCGGCCAATTCGGGATAACGATCTTCTAAGAACCTTCCGACTTCATCGCAGTTCCTGGTGTCATCCGTCATGACAAAGAGCACCGACTTCCTTTGCGCCGGCAGCAATTCATCGTACCGCTTTTTCCATTCGAGATAGCCCAAGTGCAAGTAGTCGGCGTATTGCTCGGTGAATGTACTGCTCGGACGTTCCCGCAGTTTGGCGCGCGACGCGGCATCCGGCAACACCGGCGTTTTGACGACTCCTTGCCGAATCGCTTCCACAAGCGGGTAGTCGCTGATGGTTTGGACGAAAATAGCGCCGTTGTCGTGCCTTGGCGTAGCGGTCAGGTCAAACTGAACCGATAACTTGCTGCCTTTGAGCCGTAATTGATTGGAGATCTCCTCCAGGTTCTTAAACCACGCTAACGCTTCATCATGGATATGATGCGCCTCGTCATTGAGAACAATCAGGTCGGGCACATCGCGAATAATCGCGCCTAAATCAGTCCGTGACTCATTTGTTTTACCCGTCGGACGCTTCCCAAGGAAATAATCCGTCGTATCATCATCGTTCAATGAAGGGGGCGGATCGCTCTGAAAGACCCTATGGATATTCGTCAGAAAGATATTGCCGGTGTCCGATACATGGCCGATTTCATCCTGGACGTGGAGAGTAATCTGAAAGTCATCCTGCCAGTTATGACCCTCATGGCCATTCTCGGGTAGGACGGGGTCTTCGTAGAATATTCGGAGACCATTGAAATCGGTGCGCAAGCGGTCGAGGACAATGATATTGGGGGCGATGACGAGAAAATTGGTGCTTAAATCTGAAGCAGGCTCATAGCGCTTATGAAAGTACGCCCATGCGATCAGTAAACTCATGACCTTCGTCTTGCCGGAGCCGGTCGCCATCTTCATCACATACCGGGTCCAGTCCTCATCAAACATGGCTTTTGAAACCAATTCCGATGAATCGTACTTGATCAACGCATAGGGATCTCGCGCCTGCGCCACTTCATAGAGCCAAATAGCGGACTCTACTGCCTCACGTTGAGCAAAGAAGTATCGGAATGGTCGCATGACTCCGTCTGTGGACGGCAAGAGATGCTCGGTTTCGAACCAGTATTGCAAGAGCACACGGGTAGTCTCGCTCGCCTCCTTGTAGCCGCTATCACGCCAACGCTTGACCTCCTGCCGTATTTTGTAAACTAACGGTGGTAAGAGCCTCTGGTATCCCTTTTCTTCCAACATCTCCTCGCCGGGATACCAACGAATGGCAGGGTCGAGGATGACGTACGGATCGGTGGGGAAATGAGGATTGAGCGGCATTAGACTTTTATTTCTACGACCTTGGTTGTGTCGTTCCCAAAAATATCGATGACCTTCACAGCAATCTTGTATGTACCTCTCGCCGGATAATCATGCCGTCCGCTGGTTAATTCCAACGTCCGATCTTTACGGGTGCGGAAGCTCTGCCATTCGTTTTCGAAGACGTAATTGCCGGTCCACTCTTCTCGCTCTTGATCATTCTCCATGACTCGAATGATTTCACGCTTGCTTTCAAAATTAAAATCCACCGCCCAGTAATCGATCCAGTCGGCCCATTTCTTGGTCAGCACTTCGCGTGTGATTTTTCCATTCTTGTCTTTAAGGACTTTGACGACTTGGCCGTTTTGGACGGTGACCTTGCCACGTCCTGGTTTTAGACTTTCTCCGATTGCCTCAAGATGCTCCTGTCTATAGAAGACACCGAAATCCTTCAGAGTAATCGTCACAGAAAGCTTTTCAATCTTCGGCAACACCTCCACATAGGCCACGTCATAGAACTGCACCTGCCCGCGCTCCACGGCACGCTTGTCGAACACGTCTTTGGGAATATATTTGAGGCTGAGGCTGATGCCCTTATGCTTCGCTTCGTCCCTTACAAACGGAATGACTCCCATCTCGAATTCAAACCCAAGCACATCGACCTTGCTGATTTTCTTCCTGCGACATTCGTCTACCATTTCGTAGACTTGATTCAATGTCACGGGGGCATCAATTGGGCCAACGAGCACCAAGCTGGAGCCCTTGCGCCCATGGAAGGGCGGCATCTGAATAAGGCGTTCTGCCTTATACGCTGAAAGGATCACATTCAAATAATGCCCTTCTTTTTGGATGGTCAGGGTACGGCGTTGCGCTTCAGGAAGGGTTGGGTCAATCCCAGCAAAATATTGACGCTCATATTTACCGAGGTTCAGAATTTCAAAACTGCGGTAGGGCTTGTCCTCAGATTTGAGCTGGCGCTGTACGCCGATGAGACGCTTGCGGGATGTATGGATGGCAAAGCGACCGAGATCACAGCCGATCCACTTGCGGCCAAGCTTTTCCGCGACAGCTAAGGTTGTTCCGGAACCGCAGAAGAAATCTGCGACAAGATCGCCTTCATTCGAGGAGGCTTGAATGATGCGCTCTAGCAAGGACTCGGGCTTCTGTGTGGCATATTTGGTGTCCTCAACTGCTTGGGAATTGACTGGGGTAATATCAGTCCAGAGATTGTCAATTGGAACACCCTGCCCTTCATGAAGATAATTCTTAACACGTGGATTTTTGCCGGGTACTAGTGGAAGCCTTATTCGTTTTTCAACAATAAGGCGATCTAAAGTCTCCTTCGAGTAAGTCTTAAGATTATCCCAATAGAAGGATCCTCGGTGGTCTTTCTGATTAAATCGCTTATGCTTATCCGGTTGACTCCGAAACATACAGCCTGTTGTAGGGAGTAGGGCCGTGACGTGTAGCCAGCCCCAGAAGTGTTTGGAACGCCGCCATGGGGGTACGGCGCCGGTTGAACCGAAAGGTG
>JARFXQ010000051.1 GCA_029194725.1 Nitrospira sp.
TGAGATTCTATGGTTCATGTCAAGCATTTTGTTATTCGCTCTGGATTAAATGTTGTCCGGTAATGATGAATAGACCACGCGGTCCGGGCGATTTTGCGAGCGATGATCACCAACGAGGCGGTCGTACTCCAGCCTTGCGTGCGGTACGATTCGTAGATCGGTTTCCAGACGGTAGTTTTGACGGCCGACATCGCAGCGTTAAACAGCAAGCGGCGCAACTCGGCCGGGCCGCGTTTGGACAAGCGGCGGCGACCGGCTTTCTGTCCCGAGTCATTCGCCCGCGGATCCAACCCGGTGAAAGCGACGAAGGCATCCGCCTTGCGAAACGGTACGCGCTCCAACGTATTGGTCAAGCTGAGGCCTACCAGGGGACCGACGCCCACAATGGTTTGCAACCGATGTTGGGCCTCCTGGTGTTGGGGCGAACCAGCCGCAATCGCAGCCATGGCCGTATCAATCTTGGCAATCAACGCCTCCAATTTGCTCATCACGGCCTTGAGTTCGGCGGCAAAGCCGCCCAGATTGCGCATCGTCAGCTTGAGCGTGCCTTGGAGACGGACAATCGTGGCACGCCGTCGAATCAGCTGATCCAGCTTGCGTTGATTCGCCGTGGGAGGCGTCTAGGCACGCAAGGGCGTGTGCTCTTGCGCGATGAGTCGGGCAATCAATTCCGCATCCACCCGGTCGGTTTTGGCCCGGTTGCCCATGGCCTTGGCGTAGTGCCGAGTATCCAACGGGTTCAGCAGGAAGACGGTATACCCGTGGGCCTGCGCCAGGGCCGCCAGCAATTCATGATAGGTGCTGGTGGATTCCAAGCCGATGCGGCTGCCGGCTGGGAGAGATTTCAGCCATGTCCGCAAGGGGGCCCGCTGATTGGGAATACGCTGGACCGGAAAACTGTGCTCGGCACATGCGACCACAACGGCGTCTTTGGCCACATCCACGCCGACATTCAGAACGGGTTGCATCATCGTCGCCTCCTTGAAAGCAGAAATGAATGACGCTGGGGTGGCACACACCAACGTGAGCTTGCAGACAAATCGGCGGTCAGGGGTCCTGCCGCGAGATTCTTCATCGACGTTTGTGGTGTGGGTGGGAGAGTTCTCAGACAGTCTGTCCGCTGTGCGGCAGATGCTAGTCGATGTCCCTCCACCCCAGCTCCTCGTAGCTTCTCAAGAATGAACGGTAAAACACCATACAAGC
>JARFXQ010000052.1 GCA_029194725.1 Nitrospira sp.
GTCATCAGCCTCATCAAACGCTCCCGTCCGGAGCGGCCGTTGCCTGATCTCTACATCTTCGGCGTGCCGAGTTACTTCAAGGGTTATTTCCCCACGTATTCGGAGATCTTGCGTCAGCGCAAAGACTACTTTACCTGGGCCATTCTCAAAGCCCATACGCAGAACACCGCGGGACGGATCACGCTGCGATCCACCGACCCGCGTGACGTCCCCGAGATCAACTTCCATTATTTCGATGAATCGAACGATACGGCGCAAGAAGATCTGGAGTCCGTCGTCGAGGGCATCGAGTTTGTGCGCCGGATCTCACGCAAGGCTCAGGGCGTGATCAAGCGGGAAGTGATCCCGGGACCGGCGATCGAGACCCGGGACGACTTGCGCACATTCGTGCGGAACGAGGCATGGGGCCATCATGCCTCCTGCAGCAATAAGATGGGGCCGGCGACCGATTCCATGGCGGTGGTGGACAGCCGATTTCGCGTCCATGGGACGAAAAACCTACGAGTGGTGGACGCCTCCGTCTTTCCTCGTATCCCAGGGTTCTTTATCGTGTCGGCGATCTACATGATCAGCGAGAAAGCCAGCGACGTGATTGCCGAGGATGCCCGACTCGACGACGGGCGACGATGAGCGCATCGCGCTGCTGCAACCAAGGTTATCAAAGTGTTTCTTGAGCTGGTTTTTGAGATGCAATGGCTACAGTGGGATCCGGGCCCTTCAGGAAGAATGCCGGCTAGCGATGAATGGTAGCTTCAGCGCAGAGGATGGAGTGTCGTTTCCGTCGCAGACCCTTGAGCAAGCGAGGAAGCCTCCCTCGTATGAGGTTGGACGACCCTTTGTTCCATCCAGCGATACAACACGGGCAAAACCAACAACGTCAATGCTGTGGACGAAATCAATCCTCCGATGACGACCGTTGCCAATGGTCTTTGCACTTCGGAACCAGGGCCGCTTGCGAAGAGTAACGGCGTGAGTCCAAGTGCCGCCACGGTCGCGGTCATCAGCACAGGACGCAACCGCAAGACCATGCCGGTCAACACCGCCTCGTCCAACGGCATCCCCTGCTCCCGCAGCTGGGTGATATAGGCAATCTTCACCACCCCATTGAGCACGGCCACACCGAACAAGGCGATGAAACCAACAGAGGCCGGAACGGAGAGGTACAGGCCAGCGATCAACAGCGCTACAAAACCACCGACCATGGCGAATGGAATCGCGAGCAGAATCAGCGCCGCTTGCCGTAGGTTTCGAAACGTGAAATAGAGCAACAAAAAGATCAAACCGATGACCAAAGGCACGACCACGGCTA
>JARFXQ010000014.1 GCA_029194725.1 Nitrospira sp.
CTCCGGCCCGTAAGGTCGGCGAGATCGACAACCGCGGCAGCCATTTCTATCTCGCGCTCTATTGGGCGCAGGCCTTGGCTGCTCAGACGGCGGACAAGAAGATTGCGGAGACGTTCCAGAAGATCGCCAAGGACCTGACCGACCACGAGAAGACGATCGAACAGGAGTTGTTGGCGGCGCAGGGGAAGCCTCAGGACGTCGGTGGATATTATCACCCGGACGACGCCAAGGCTGCGAAGGCGATGCGCCCAAGCGCGACGTTGAATCGGATCATCGACGCGATTGCGTAAGGATAGTGACAAGTGATGTGTGATGAGTGACGAGAGAGTCGGCTTTCTTGATCACCCATCACTCATCACCGATCACAAAGCATGACGATGGCCACAGATACCTCAGATAATCAAAACGTCATCGATCAGCCCGAGGTGATGAAGCCGCGGATGGTCACGATCGAGATTGCCGGCAAGAAAGTGGAGGTGCCGGAAGGGATCACCGTTATCAAGGCCATGTGGTATGCGGGCATCGATGTCGTTCGTGGCGTCGGATGTCTCGGGGGGTTCTGCGGCGCCTGCGCGACCTACTACAGGACGAAGGACGATCCGAAAGTGAAGACCTGCCTGGCTTGCCAAACGGCGGTGCAAGATGGGATGTGCTTTACGATGATGCCGCCCTTCCCGGCGCGCAAGGCCACCTACGAGATCCAGAAACTCCAAGATCCGAAGCAAGACCTGTTCAATTTCTATCCGGAAGCTCCGCTCTGTCGAAACTGCAATGCCTGTACCGAAGCCTGTCCTCAGAAGATCGACGTGCGCGAGGGTGTGTGGAAGGCTGTGTTCGGCGACTTCAAGAGTGTCTCCGAAATGTTCATGGACTGCGTCATGTGCGGCATGTGCACGCCGGTCTGCATTGCCGATATTGCGCCGAATCTTGTCGCGCTCTATGTCAGCCGGGCTCAGGGCGCGCATTTTGCCGAAAAGCCGATCGGACTGGATACGCGCATCAAGGAGATCGAGGACGGCCGTTTCAACGAGGAGTGGACAAAGATCCTCAACATGAATGAAAAGGAATTGGCCGAGCATTGCGCGGCAGTGAAGTGACCAAGTCAGAAAGTGTAAAAGTCAAAAAGCTTTTCTCGGAGCAGGTTTGAACTTTTCAACTTCTTAACTTGCGACGAAGGAACCATGGACATCCACGCACTTCAGCAAATCGTCCACAAGACTCGCGATGCCAGGCGCAAGCAGACAATTCCAAAATTCTCGCCCGCCGACCGCGACCAACTGATTCACAAGTACCATCCTGATTTCCGAGCCAGCGCCTACCGGCCCATTCGGTTCGGCCCGAACGAGGGCGAGAAGACCGTGGTTGAATTGGCCACCCTGCTCGAAGGTGACAGTCCCATTCACGACGATCTCGACCTGACTCCCCAGTATGAGACCGACGTCCTAGTCATCGGAGGCGGAGGAGCCGGTTGCGCGGCGGCGCTGCATGCACAAGGAGCCGGCGCTAAGACGATTCTCGCGACCAAGCTTCGCTTGGGCGATTCAAACAGCGTGATGGCCCAGGGAGGGATGCAGGTGTCCGTGGCACCGGAGGACTCTCCGGTCACCCATTTTCTCGACACGCTCAAGGGTGGGCATATGGAGAACGACCATGCCTTGCTCAAGGTCATGGTCGAGGAAGGTCCATCGATCGCGAAGTGGCTACTTGAGCTTGGGGTGTTGTTCGACCGCCAGGCGGATGGCAACCTCCATGTGAAAAAGGGCGGCGGGAGCTCCAAACCGCGACTCTTGACCTGTTCGGACTACACCGGGCTGGAGATCATGCGGGTGCTCAAGGATGAGGTCCTCAACCAGAAGATTCAGCTGCTGGAATTTGCCGCGGCGCTTGAACTGCTCAGCGACGACAGCGGCGCCTGTACCGGGGCGATCTTCAAAGATCTCGACAATCAGCGTTATGTCGTGGTCGCGGCCAAATCGGTTATTCTGGCGACCGGTGGGATCGGCCGGCTTCACATTCAGGGATTTCCCACGAGCAATCACTACGGCGCGACCGGCGATGGGCTCTGTCTGTCCTACCGCATGGGAGCGAAGTTGGCGCACATCGATACGTTTCAATACCACCCGTCGGGAGCGGTCTATCCAGAGCAATTGATCGGCGCTTTGGTCACGGAGGGCATCAGATCCGAGGGAGGTCAGTTGGTCAATGCCAAGGGCGATCGGTTTGTGAACGAGCTGGATACACGCGATGTGGTGTCGTCCTCGATCATCCGAGAGTGCGAAGAAGGCCGCGGCATCCGCACGATGTCGGGCCGCGTCGGCGTCTGGTTGGATACGCCGATCTTGGATGCCGAGCATGGATCAGGGACGCTGGAAAAACATTTCCCGGCGATGATGCTGCAATTCGAGCGGTTCGGCATCGACATCAGCAAGGATCCGGTGTTGATCTATCCGACCCTGCACTACCAAAACGGAGGGGTGAAGATCGATACGAACTCGGAAACGAACGTGAACAACCTCTTCGTGGCCGGCGAGGCGTCCGGAGGACTGCATGGACGCAATCGATTGATGGGCAATTCGCTCCTGGACCTGATGGTCTACGGCAAGCGGTCCGGGTTGACGGCGGCAGGACGAGTCGGATCGATGAAACAAGGCAAGCTCACGTTGAAGCATCTAGAGCGGTTCCGCGCCGAGGCCAAGAAGCACGGGAATGTGAGCGGCGTTATCTCACCGATGATTCTGCCGGCATACACCAGGAAAGTGGGGTAGTGCTGAGCGTTGAGTGCTGAGTCCTGAGAAGATTTCTCGTGCAAGGTCTCAGCACCGAGGACTCAGCACTAAAAGTTCAGTCCTGAAGGGAGAGAAGGAGTGGCATGAACGTACACGAATTCCAAGCCAAATCATTATTTGCTCAGTTCGGCGTGCCGGTGCCTCGCGGGAAGGAGATCACCTCCCCGGACGCTGCGACGGCCTGGGCCAACGAGCTGAATACGCCGGTCTTCGTCGTCAAGGCCCAGATCCATGCCGGAGGACGGGGCAAGGCAGGCGGCGTCAAGATCACCAAAGATAAGGCTGCTGTGGCCGGGTTGTCCAAGGAGTTGATCGGCAAGGCTCTGGTCACGCACCAGACCGGTCCGAAGGGGCGTCAGGTCAACCGTCTTCTGATGGAAGAGGGGGCGAACATCGCCAAGGAACTGTATCTCTCAATCCTGATCGATCGCGACACAGGTTGGCCGACCTTCATCGCCAGCACCGAAGGCGGGATGGAAATCGAGGAGGTCGCTGCCCATACTCCGGAAAAGATCATCAAAGAGGCCATCGATCCGGCGGTTGGATTCCAGGGACACAACGGCCGCAACGTCGCCTTTGCCCTCGGGCTCCAATCCATCGAGCCGGCGGTGATGAATCCTTTCGTCAAGCTGCTCGAAAATCTCTATCGTCTGTTCATGGAGAAGAACGCGGCGCTGGTCGAGATCAACCCGTTGATCATCACGAAGGAAAAAACGCTGGTGGCCCTGGACGGCAAAGTCTCGTTCGACGACAACGGTCTTTTTAAGCACGAAGACGTGCAGCAGATGCGCGATCTGAATGAAGAAGAGCCGCTCGAAATCGAAGCCACGGCGAACAACCTGAACTATGTCAAGCTCGACGGCAACATCGGTTGCATGGTGAACGGTGCAGGCCTTGCCATGGCGACGATGGACGTGATCAAGCTGGCCGGAAGCGAGCCGGCCAACTTCCTCGATGTTGGCGGCGGCGCAACGAAAGA
The DNA here is from genome assembly GCA_029194725.1 of Nitrospira sp. Classification (GTDB taxonomy): domain Bacteria; phylum Nitrospirota; class Nitrospiria; order Nitrospirales; family Nitrospiraceae; genus Nitrospira_D. The sequence continues at coordinate 3,766 of JARFXQ010000014.1, forward strand.
AACGGTGGCCGCTGGCTTTCGTATTCTCCTGAAAGACCCGAACGTCAAGGGCATTTTCATCAATATCTTCGGCGGGATCGTCCGCTGTGAGCGGATCGCGCACGGAGTGATCGAAGCGGCCAAGGAAGTCAAGATATCGGTGCCGTTGGTTGTGCGTCTGCAAGGGACGAATGCAGAGGAGGGTCGCAAGCTGCTGGCTGAGTCGGGCTTGAAGCTCGAAGTGGCAAACGATCTGTGGGAAGCGGCACAGAAGATTGTGAAACTGACCGGCAAAGCAGCATAAGGAGAGAGCCGTGAGCATTCTCGTCAATAAAAATACGCGTGTGGTGGTGCAGGGGATTACGGGCAAGGAAGGCTCGTTCCATGCGACTCAATGCAAAGCCTACGGGACAAAAGTTGTCGCGGGAGTCACGCCGGGGAAGGCGGGGCAGGAAGTGGAAGGCATCCCCGTGTTCAACACGGTGGCTGATGCGGTGAAGAAGACCGAGTGCGATACCTCGCTCATCTTCGTGCCGCCGCCCTTCTGTGCCGACGCGATTCTCGAAGCGGCCGATGCCGGTATCAAGTTGGTCATCTGCATCACGGAGGGGATTCCCGTCAACGACATGGTCAAGGTGAAACGTGCGTTGCGTGGCCGCGATGTGCGGCTGATTGGACCCAATTGCCCCGGCGTCATCACGGTTGATGAGGCCAAGATCGGGATTATGCCGGGTTTTATCCATAAGAAAGGTGTGGTGGGAGTTGTCTCTCGCAGCGGCACTTTGACCTATGAAGCAGTGCATCAGCTATCGACATTAGGATTAGGCGAGACGACCTGTGTCGGTATCGGCGGTGACCCGGTGAACGGTACAGGATTTGTCGATGTCTTACCGCTTTTTGAAAAGGACGCCGAGACTCAGGCGATCGTCATGATCGGAGAGATCGGCGGCGACGCAGAGGAAAAAGCCGCTGAGTTCATCAAGAAGAACGTTAAGAAGCCGGTGATCAGCTTCATCGCTGGTATCACAGCGCCTCCAGGCCGCCGGATGGGCCATGCCGGCGCGATTATCTCCGGAGGCAAAGGCACCGCTGCTGAAAAGATGAAGACGCTGGAGGCGGCTGGGGTCAAAGTCGTCAAGAACCCGGCTGAAATCGGTGCGGCGGTCAAAAAAGCGTTGGGACGGTAGTTCCCGGGTACATTCTTCCACTGGCGTCCTCCTCTGTCGTCACAGCCATGTCCGATGGGGTATTGGATTTACCGATAGCTCCAATCCGTTTTATCTATTTTCCAAAACGAACGCGGGGTTGCTACTGTGGGCGCCGTCCGCCCCTACGGTGCGAGAAAAGTGTCCCCTCCTGATCGCTCTGGAGGCGGATTGGTGGAGTCTCATGCCAAGAACCGCAACAGCCGAACCGGGTGTCGATCCGAGTCTCACGAAGACGCCATCGTCTCGTCTCGCCTTACTGACCGTCGACGAGAGACTGACGGAGATCAGAGTTCGCGACCAAAATTCGTCGAAGAACATGTTTTCTTTACCGTGGGAGGACGATGAATGAAAACGAGAATTTCGGCGATGATTTGTCTCCTCTGTGTCCTCGGCTATTCGGATCTCATCAGGGCGGAAGATCCGTACAGCCAAAGGGTCGCCGATCCCTATGCCCTCTCGCCTGATCCCCCAACCATGTCCTCCGGGACGAAGGAGCTCTATATTTCCTTTATGGCGGGCATAGCGCTGCCGAGCAGTGCGGACGCCACGTTTACTGACGGGACACAGCCTCCGATAATCCCGAATGTCGACTATGCGAGTTCCTTCTCGGTCGGTGGCAGCGGGGGGATCTGGTTTCCAACCAGAAACAAGTTGGCGGGATTCGATCTCGGCGTTGAACTCACCGGCTTTGTTTGGTACCCGGACGTGAACTGCTGCGTGGAAAATTTTAATGGGAAGACTAATGCATCCGGACAGTTTCAGGGCACCACGACTGAAATGTCAGGCATCTACATCGGCCCCAATTTCCTGATTCGCTACCCGATGGCGATTTCCGAGTCCTATCCCAACGGGCGGTGGCATCCGTACGTCGGGATCGGCGTGGGAGCGCATATGATGTCGTTTAGGCCTGGTGGAAACCGAGGAGTTAGTTCCTGTTGTGTTCCTGGGGGTGATTTAACTACGAACCCCATCACCGACCAACGGGCTACGACTGTCGGATTTATGGGAATTGGGGGAGTCAAGGCGCATCTCTTCAAGTACGTGGCTGCGTTTGTTGAGGCGAAGTATCTCATGGCCCACCACGACAACCTGGGGACGGATCGGTACGGGTTGTCCATACCAGGCTCACTCACGGGAAATGCTCTCGTTATGAATGAGTATTCATCCTCGATCAACACGATCCTGGTGCATGCGGGCTTGGCGATTCACTTTGACATCATGCCGTAGGATCGCGCCGTATCAATACCTCCCCCACCGCTCGCGGTGGGGGCGATTGGTCCCAAACGTTCTCGCTTCCGATCTTCCTTCTCCTCACCGCATTCCCATCTATCGGGCAAGTTCTGGCACCAGTTGATCCCTGGCGATGACGAGGCGTCTCGCTAATGAATAACGGGGGAGCTTAGGCTGGCACCGGGAGGAGGTTTCGTCTCTAGGGCCAGCTCTTGAGAGACAACCCGACTCAGCCTGTGCTGAGTGACTGCCGGCACAGGGATGAATTCCACACCGAAGGTATGTTCCTTGACCCAGCAGATTTTTCCCAACTCACATCGATGGGATGTCCATCGTCTCTGCTCAGGGGCGCGGGTGTGGCGTCGTCATGTCATCCAATGAGTTATTCTCTGATGTTCCGGAGTCAGCTGAGGAGCGACTCGTGATGGCGGCTGCCAAAGGCTCGAACAATAGTCAAGTATTCCGTCGCCACAGTATTTCGTCGCCACAGTCATGCCTGCTGTGATATTGGATTTACCGATAGCTCCAATCCGTTTTATCTATTTTCAAAACGGAACGTGGGGTTGCTACTGTGGGCGCCGTCCGCCCCTATGGTGCGAGAAGAGCATCCCCTCCTGATCGTTCTGAGAGGCGGATGGGTGGAGTCTCATGCCAAGAACCGCAACAGTCGAACCGCGTGTCGATTCGAGCCTCACGAAGACGCCATTGTCTCGTCTCGCCTCACTGGCCGTTGATGATAGACTGACGGAGATCAGATTTCGCGACCCCAAATTCGTCGAAGAACATGTTTTCTTTACCGTGGGAGGACGATGAATGAAAACGAGAATTTCGGCGATGATTTGCCTTCTCTGTGTCCTTGGCTACGCTGAGGTCACTCTGGCGGAAGATCCGTACACCCAACGGGTGGCCGATCCCTATGCTCTATCGCCTAATCCCCCAACCATGTCCTCCGGGACGATCGAACCCTATCTTTCCTTTATGGGGGGCTTTGCACTGTCGCCCAATCAGGATGCTACGTTTACCGACGGGTCGCAGCCGACGGTGATCTCGAATGTCCCCTATCAGAATTCCTTTTCGGTCGGTGGCAGTGGGGGGATTTGGTTTCCAACGAGAAACAAGTTGGCAGGATTCGATCTCGGCACTGAAATCACCGGCTTTCTTTGGTATCCGGACGTGAACTGCTGCGTCGACTTTTATAATAATAGCCCCGACGGGACTGGGAATATTAATGGGCTCGCCAATCAAGGCACCGCGACTGAGATACAAGGCATCTACGTCGGCGCCAATTTCTTGATTCGCTACCCGATGGCGATTTCCGACACCTATCCAAACGGGCGGTGGCATCCGTACGTCGGGATCGGCGTGGGGGCGCATCAGATGGCGATGAAACCAGGTGGATTCCGCGGGGGTAATCTTCTCAACGCCATCACCGAATCAAGGAATACGAGTGTCGGGTTTATGGGAGTGGGAGGAGTGAAGGCGCATATCTTCAAGTACCTGGCTGCGTTTGTTGAGGCGAAGTATCTCCATGCCGATCACGACGGACTGACGACGGATCGGTACGGGAATTCCGATTTTGGTACTCTCTCTATATTGCCTAGTGGGCCCGGTCCTTATGTTAATAGCTATAATTCCACGATCAATACGGTCTTGGTGCATTTCGGCTTGTCGCTTCACTATGACATAAAGCCGTAGGGTCCTGTAGGAGCAACGCAGGTTTCTTCTCAAGGACCTGACTGGCGTCAACTAGGATTGAGGGGGGGATTGAGAGGTCCGATTGACGTTCAGACCAATATCGGCAAGCAGGTCACATCTAGGGCCGGCGCTTGAGACATGACTCGATCCAATCGGTGCCGAGTGAGTGTGGGCACACGAATGAACTCCACGCCAAAGGCCCTTTCACGAACCCAGCGGATTTTTCCTAACTCAATGAACAGAGAGGATGTTGGATCCGGCAACACAACGCTCAGCTTGATATAGCTACCTCTGAGGACTGTCCGCTCACAGTTAATGGAGCAGCCTGAAACGGAGAGATCAGACAGTATCCCTTCACCTACAAACGGGGCACCTCCGAATATCACGGGATACGCCACGGAGTACCGCTGGTGTATTCGCCAGTTCACCGGTTGATCTACCATAGCGATGTCCTCCTAGGCCGGAGTCTATCCAGATAGATGGTAAGCGACCATTCCTCGGAGGGGGGGCTTATGATGACTTATGGATTGGTAACAGTGGTTCGTTGAGTCACCATTGAGAGGGTGCGACAACAGAATCGCGGTGATCCATGAACGTGGCCCTAAGGCTTGATAGGCCTTTCCGTTGAAGAGGGGGGAGGGGCTGTCGACGGGAGTTCGAGTCGTTCGAGCATTTCTTGCTTCAGTCGAGTAGGTTCTTCGATTCGGTTCTCTCGTTGCAGAGAATTCGCATCTCTAGCCTTTCTCGCGTTCAATTCGATCATGTCGCTCTGATCTCGCACGACGTGAGGAGTCAGAAATACGAGGAGATTGAGTTTCTCGGTCGCGCGATTCTGAGATTTGAACAGCCAGCCGATCCACGGAAGGTCTCCCAGCAATGGAATTTTCTGTTCACTGAGTGTGATATTGTCACGCACCAACCCTCCGATAACGAGCGTCTGTTGATCCTGGGCAACCGTCGTAGTTTCCATGGATCGCTTGGTCGTTGTGGGGCCGACCGGGACAGAGGAGGTGCCGGTGCCGATGGTTTGAGCCACATTTTCTGCGATGGCCGTGATCTCTTGCTTGATTTCAAGGCGAATTAACTCATCTTCGAGTACCTGTGGTGTCAACTCTAACGTAACACCTACGTCTTTCCGCTCGATTGTGACAAGAGTCCCGCCCGTGATGCCCTGGGCTTGTCCGGTTGGAAAAGGACGATTCTCACCGACGACAATCTTGGCTTTCTGATTATCAGCGGCCAGCACTTGCGGAGTGGAGAGGACGTTGGTGTCGGTCATGCTCATCAGGGCATGGAGGAAGGCGCGGACATTAACTGTGCTCAAGACTGCCGGGGCTGCCCCGCCCGTGGCCACGCCACCCGCGATGGCCGCCGCAATAGTTGAGATGTCCTCCGGTGCCCGGTTAAGTGAGCCGATTCCCCCGATCATACCATTCTTTCCTAGAGCGATCACCTGCGTAGGATCGGTGCCGAGTTGTCTCAACCGGTCGACTTGCACCTCGAGGATGACGGCTTCCACGAATACCTGCTTGCGCTTGACGTCCAGGTCGTGGATCACTGGGTGGAGATGATTCCAGGCGATCTTGGTCGAACTGATCACGATAGAGTTCGTTGCCTTATCGGCAAACACTTGGACCGGAGCCTCGAATTCGGTCAAGGGTCTGATCGGGGGCCTGGTGCCGGGCGTCATCTGTGCAACCGTTTGTGAGCGTGCAACCAGGTTCGTCAAGACGGCAGCGAGATCCGTGGCATTGGCGTTTTTGAGTTTGTATACGAATACACCGCGTTCAGGAGGTAGATCGCCCATGGCAACGACCTGGTACACATTCCCCCCTTTGGGAACGACTGCCAACCGAGCGGCTTCCAATGCCGCGACGAACATGTTGTACGCCTGATCTGACGAAACCTTGGTGGGAGAAAACACTGAAATTTTCCCCCCCTGTTTTTTAATGGTTTCATCCAAGACGAAGTTCTTCCCGGTCAGTTCGCTGATAAAGCGGACAAAGATCGGAACATCCACATCGCTAAAATCAAGCGCTACCTTTGCTGCGTTGCCTGCTGTACTCTGCGAGAAAAGAGGAGGAGGGACGGCGAACGAGACAAACAGGAACAAAGCCAGACAGGCTCCAAGTCTTCTGGTTGTTTTCAATGGACGACAACCTATTGAAAGGCCTTGCACGATGGACTATTGATTCGGTGGTTTCGGTGGTATCAATTGAGCTGAATACGTGGGTCTGACCGTATCATAGCCGTATCGAATGACACAACCAGGATGAGGTTTTTAGAAAGGGAGCCTAAGCTCGTGCGTGGAAGAGGGGGCCATCTCTGCAGCTTCATCCTTTTCTGGATTGGCGGAGCCGGTTCTTCGCAGATCGTTAAGGACTCTCACAAAGCGTCCGATAAAGCGCGGCTACGTGTGTGACAACTCAACTAACGGATTCTAAGAACATAACAAAGCAAAGGTACCGTATTAGCCGATCAACTGCTCCGTGGGACAATAGTGACCCCCTACGAGCCTCTGGTCTCCACTCTCAATGGAGTTGACGAGTAACGAGCCTGTATCAAAAAACGCATCTACGTCATGATGATCAGGCACTTTCAGTCAGTCTGAAATAGTGATAGTTCCGGTATAGGTCGATTGTAAGGCGTAGCGTTCTACTTACATTTTCACCAATTAAATCGATTAGTCTGTCTCACGCTGTGTAGGTCTGATTTTGTGGCCCTCTCTGAGGGGTCAAGCCGGGGCGGGCAAAGGTCTGTCCAAAATTGGGTGGACCATGGCAATCTAAAGTATGGTCATTGGAAAACACATTAATTTTTCATAACTTGTCCTAATGAATCATTAGACAGCGAGGCATCCATGTTGCAGTCTTCTCAAAGGTTTTACCCCCCCTATGCCAATGCCTAATATCAAGGAAGTCGAGGAGAGCAAATTCACCCTCTGCTGCAGACTCTCAGAGGTGGGGATCTGCTAAGGTTGTACCGTGCGTGCGAACAAAAAACTTCCTTTAAAATCTGACAAATCCGAGGCCACCCGTGGCCACAAGCGTGGTGTGGTGGGCTACAGCAAGAAGACCGCTCTTCTTGAGGAAGCTATCACCCAAATGAACGCCGGAAAATATGGGCGTTCTTCTACCGCGCTGAAGGAATTATTGACACTCGATCCGCACAACATGGAGGCGCGGCGACTTTTCGCTACCCTTCACCTTCGTCTTGGGAGCCTTATACCCGCAAGACAAGCCTTTGACTCACTTATCAGCGAAGCGTTTCAGCGCCAAGACTATTGGCTCGCAGAATCGTTGCTTCGAGAGTACTTAGCTGCCGGTCCCCGATGCGTTCCATTCCTAGAGAAACTTGGAGCGCTCTATCAGGGGAAAGGAGATGTACTCGAGGCCGTTGCCGAGTACGCCAAGGCGATCGATATCTTGATCGAAGACCCTGATCCCGACAATCCGCACCATGCCTCTCAACTCTACGCAAAAATACGAGAGTTTGCCCCCGCGAGTCCGGTTGCCTTTCGGTTGGCTTCTTGCTTTGATCCGCAAACCGGTGAGTTGCTGGCCCGTCAGTCTGGCGAATCTGGACAATCGGTTGTCGCTCCATCACTCGACGTGCCTGAGAGTGGTCAGGGTATTCAGGCAGGTTGTGAACCGATGGATGGGGTGATGCCGTGGGAGATTCAGGATGTTCATACGATGGTGCCGGAGGACCGCAAGGTAGTCGAGGACTCGGATTTATCAGGATCTCCTGTCACACCGACGATCACGGACATTCCTGCAGTTCTAGAGCCGGCTTTCAATGGAGGATTGGTGCCCTCTGATCCATCTTTACGAGGGCAGGCAACGAGCAGCGCGAATGACGTGCGAAGCGATGCACCGGAAGAAACTTGCTCCCCTGAATCAGAGAGTGCCTCTCCTGGACCTCGGATCGAGGATCTTCCAGGACAAGTTGCTCCTGGAGGTTTCCATCCCTTCGCTCCCTCATCAGTGCCCGATGCGAAAAGCTCAGAGACGCAATATGGGCTGGATCCAGCTCTGTCGACAGGTGGTCATACCGAAGCCCAAACGCAGGATAGATTATCGGTCGAGGCTGAACCAGTGGCACCATCTGATGTTAGTGACTCATCCACGGTTTCCGCGCTCGCGGAGCCTGTCAATGTTTCGGTGACTTCGCCCAAGTCTACAGTACAGTCCATCGAGGCTGTCGACGTTACGCTCTCATCCCAGATGGAAGAGCTATCAGCACCCGCCTTCTTAAACACGGAACCGCCGACTGCTGGACCAATAGAGGCTAAGGATCGACCACCTTCCCTCCAGCAGCCTGTCGAGACTAATTCAAAGGAGGTGGTTACTGAAGCCCCTCCAGTCGTCCGTGCTCCATCGAATGCCGAGTCGGTTTCAGTCAATGAGATTTCAGAACCATGGAAGCAACCCGGCTTCTCATGGGAATCAGTGTTTAATAGCGCATGGAAATTCGGAAGTGATCATTCAGCAAATGCCTCCCCGCCTGGAATATTACGAACGAACATCGAGGAAGCACCTCTCGCAGCAACGTCACCTCCCCAGGAACAGGTATTAGAAAATCAAACGTTTGAAATTTCGGAGCGTGAAGAATCAGCGTCGCTTAGTGACCCGCCCACATCTGGAATTCAAATTGCGTCGATGCCATGGGATCAAGTTCAGGAGTCGGTCATCTCGATTCCTCCGGCGCAAACAGATCAGCCGGATGCCGAAGGCACGGAGGCAACGATAGTTCAATCAGCTGGTGAAGTTGACACGCATTTGATAACGAAAATAAGTGAAGCTCAAGCCCAACCTCCGATCTCCCCACCTAGCCCTGTTGCAGAAACGGAAGCGTTTTTGATTACTCCAGCTCAAGAGACACCGGTCTCGACTGAGCCTGAGATACTGGCTGCTGATTTGGGACAAACCGCTTCCACGGTAGAAAGCGCTCCTGCCTTGGCAGAACTGGAACAGCAGCTTCCGGTGGTGAACGGTCCTACCATGCATGCATCGCTGCCTTCGGAACCCATTGTCGCAACGATAATGCCGCCGGTTCTTGCGAATGGACAGGTCGCAGACGATATAGTGTCTCCCACAGAGGTTTCGTTTCAGGGTGCTGACCCCGTCTTGAGCACGGAGGATGATCGTACGATAATTGCCGCTCAGAACCTCGTTCAGGAGTCTACGGCAGAACATCCCGCTACCCCATCACAACCGACCTGCGAGACGTTGAGCGGGGAAACCAGCGAGATTCCATCTTCCATCCCGGCACTCAAGCAACACAACATCTTGGAACTACCGTCTGAAACGGCGACCATTCCTCATCTCATTGAAGAGCCGACCGAGGTACAGGTCCAGGAACGGCAACCGAAGGCAATGGCGTTAGTTGAGGCGCGAACTCCCATTCCTACACCGGTTCCCGGGCCAGTGCCAGTACAAGAGGAATGGATCAAAGGTGGAGAACCGACTCAATTTGTCGAGCCGTCTCAAGCCACCCCTGGTGCCCAGGTGTCTGCCTCGATTTCAGAACGGCAGGAAGTCACCCGGTCTACGTCAGTGGCTACTGCTGCAGTTGATGTGCTCTTTGAGTCGTCCCGAAAGGTCAGGTCGACCGAGGCACGGGAATCTGTCGCAGAATCAAAGCCTGTCCGAAAATCCAGTACTACGCTGAGTCGAGCCAGCATTGCGATTGCGGAATTTGTCGGCTCTTGCTTTTCGACCACGCGGGCTATTGTGGTGACATGTGTGAGTTTGGTGATGCTCTCCGGGATCCTGATGGGGTTGGGAATTGGTGCCATCGGACTGACCTGGATTATGATGGAAGAGGCACCATCTCCGGCATTCGAACGCCTCACGACCACTCCTCAACGCACTCTGTCGGATTTCAAGAAAAACGGCTACTTTCTTCTCCTTGGGATTGACGCGCCGATCGAGCACGACCCGATACAGGCAGGGTATGATCGCAAGCAAGATATCAACGAGGGTAATTCGGCGTTGGCCTGTTTTGGTGGTTCCGGATCGAGGACGATCGAAGGATCGAATGCATCAGCCGATGTCATGCGTGGCTGGGTTCGCAGTTCAAATCCTGTAGGTGAGTTCAAATCCCATCAGCAAACCATCAAGGGATGGGGCAACCAGCATCAGACGTCGCTCAATCGGTATGGCCAATGGCAAAAACTTCCCTTTGAAGACTGGGGTTACGGCCAACCTACTGGTCCACCATGTACTGCGATGGTCTTCGCCCACCAACTCTATGTGGCAGATGGATTCCTACAAGGTGCCGATTTGGGCATCGATCGACTTGAAACGGACATGGAAGTGTGGCGCATCGTATTGAGTCAGGCAAGGACCCTTGGCGTGAAAATGATGGCTCTGCAGGCGATCAATGACAACATTGCAGTCGCTTCGGGGTTGCTCGTCCGCTCCGATTTCGATGGAAAATACCTGGGGCGCATCACGAAGTTCCTCCGACCGCTTGACCAGGTGGAACAGTCCATGCGCTGGCCTATGCAAAGCGGGCTGGTCTCTGCCTCGAAGACTTACGACAGCCAGATGAAAGCAGCGAGGGCCAAGGAGCAGCCACTGTACATGATGGTGGTATCGGCTCTCCCCTTGCCGGTGCAACGTCGTCTCAACGCCTATGCAGAATATTACGACGCGTCGTACAAAGCTGCTGGCGAAGGAAAATATGCTTCGTTGCCAAAGTGGAAAGACTATCTCCACTTTCCGGCATCCGGCCTCATGGACTATTTCACTAATCCTATCGAGAATGTCGTCGGTCTTGAACCGCTTGCTCCATGGGATCGATACAACGGATTCGCGGTCGATACGGATGCCCGCCTCCGACTTGCCAGCTTACAAGCCTGGCTCAGGCGTGGCCCCACAGATGGAGATCTTCTCACACGGATCGCGAAAGCAGGGCAAAATTTCTATGATCCCTATACGGGGTTGCCGATGTTGGTAAACATGAAAAAAGGTTTTCTATACAGTGTCGGATACGATGGAAAGGATCAAGATGCCGATCCACAATCGGATGTGGTGGTAGAGATTCCTACCGCACAAACGTCTCCCTCTTCGGTGAAACCCTCAGCTGTCTCCTCTAAGTCCCGATAAGCCTGCCATTAGTCTCGCTTTGCTCCGAAATCCCTTGCTTGACAGGGCTTGGAGTATTTCACACAATCAGTGGTCGTTGTATCGATGAAGAGGTGCGTTATGGGACAGTCACCAAGACTATTCGTTGGCGATCTTTCCGTGAAGAGGGGTGGGACTTTTCCGACCCCTGTTCCGACGCGAGTCGTATCCAACGAAGAGTTTATCCCGATTTGCCAAACGACCGAGCAGGCGCGCGCCGAGCGAGTAACGAGAGACTTTGTTGAAAAGGCGTCAGCTCAGAGTGGACTGACACGTCGAGACTTCTTGAAGACCACCGGCGGTACGGCGGCGGCGCTACTGGCCATGAACACCATATTTGGCCGCTTTTTCCAGATCGGGGAGATTGAACTGTTCGAAACAGCGGCGTTTGCCGAGCAACAGGGGACACCGTATTTTATCTTCGACGTGCAAACCCATTACGTCAGTTCCCACTATGACCCGTCTGATACCGAAGCCAATCGTAAAGGCGCCGTTTCCAAACATGCACTACTGTCGTTGAGAAAGCACATTCGCGAGATGGGACTCAACCCGAAACTTGCAGAAGACCGAGGCACCCTTGATGATCTGTCATGGAAAACTTTTGTGAAAGAAGTGTTTCTTGATAGCGAGACAACCGTCGGGTTGATCAGTACGCCGCCAGGGCCCTATCCGCAAGAAGCCGTCGTCCCGCCGAACGAAATGGCTCACATTCGTGATGAGATCAATCGGTTGGCTGGTTCGCAACGGATGCTGGCTCACGGTCTGGCGACGCCTCAGCTGGGGGCGGCTGATTTAGAATTCATGGCGATGCAGGCTGAAATCCTCAAGGTCGATGCGTGGAAATGCTACACCGGTTCCTGTCCGAAGGGGTTCGACCGAGGCTGGCGGATGGATGATGAGCACATCGCCTATCCAATGTTAGAACAGGCGCGAAAGCTCAACGTAAAGCGGATATGCGTTCACAAGGGACTGCCCATTGGGCCTGTGCCGGACTACAACCATCCAAGGGATCTGATCAAGGCGGCCAAAGACTTCCCGGATCTCGATTTTTTGGTGTATCACTCCGGGTTCCGAGGCGTGGCATCGATCGATCAGATATTTTCGACGACCGGCGAGATCCCGTGGACGACCGAGTTCTGCCGGATGAAAGAAGCGGAGCCGAGCATTTCTAATATCTATATGGAGTTGGGTTCGACCTTCGCGCAATTGGTGACCACCCATCCGTTGATCTGTGCGCATCTGCTGGGGCAAATTATCCGCTCATTCGGCGTTGATCACGTCCTTTGGGGAACAGACTCCATCTGGTATGGAACGCCGCAATGGCAGATCGAGGCGTTTCGGCGATTCCAGATGCCCGAGGAATTGATCGAGAAGCATCAGTATCATCCTCTGACAAGGCGGGCGAAGGAACAGGTTTTTGGATTAAACTCAGCCAGGCTGTTCGCAGTCGATGTCGAGACAAAACGGCGCCAGGTGCCGAATGACGCCCTAGGTCGGCTCAGAATGGGCTACTTGGAAGAGGGGCCTGAGCCAAGCCGAAGAGTGTATGGATGGGTGGCGGGATGAGCGGACGGAGCAGGTCGTGTCTTCTGCTCGCGCACCGCGCACGCAGGACTGATTGTAGAGCCAGGCGGAGGGAGGTGCTCGGTGCATGCGTGCAACGAGCCATCGACCTGCTCCGTCCGTCGATGAATGAGCGGGTAAAAGAATAAAGGAGCGTCAGGATGAGAAGTGAGATCTTATATCCCGGTGCGTTTCCGATGGTGCGAGTTGAGTTGGCAGAGGGGGAACATATCAAGGCTGAGTCAGGCGCGATGGTGGCCTGCTCACCGACCATCGACATTGAAAGCAAAATGGAGGGAGGGTTTCTCGGAGCGCTGTCACGAAAGTTTCTGACGGGAGAGAAGTTTTTCTTCCAGACGTTGCGCGCCAGTCGCGGTGCCGGCGAGGTGTTGCTTGCGCCGACGGTGCCGGGCGAAATTGTGGTTCTCGATCTCGACGGCGTCAGTGAGTATATGGTGCAGAAGGATGGATTCCTGGCTGGTGCCGATGGGGTGACGATCGACAGTCAGATGCAGAGTATGAGCCGTGGACTGTTGGGCGGGGAGGGCTTCTTCATCCTCAAAATGAGCGGAAAGGGAATGCTCCTACTGAACAGCTTCGGAGCCGTTCACAAGATCGAGTTGAAACCGGCTCAGGAATATATCGTGGACAATAGCCATCTGGTGGCTTGGTCCACCACTACCACGTACAACATCGAAAAGGCCACGTCCGGATGGGTGGCCAGCTTCACGTCGGGCGAGGGTTTTGTCTGCCGATTCCGTGGACCGGGCCTTGTGTTCATTCAGAGCCGCAATCCAGGCGGCTTTGGAGCGTGGGTAAGGCAGTTCATTCCTGTCACCGAGTAGCGGCAGCTGAAAATGGCCGTCAACTTTGTTCTCGGCTCGCAAGAAATCCTCACCGTACCCCTGAGGGTACGCCTCCGGTTTCTGCTTGCCTGCGGCCTCGTTCACGGCCATTTTGAGGTGCCGCACGCTTCACGATGATCGCCAGTACTCCCAACGCGCTCTGCTTTGGTGATGAATTCCCTGCCACTGGTGCGCCGTGTCTTATCCATGTCGAAGGACATGGTCTCACGATGACCGTTCTCTCGGATTCTGATGCGAACAAGCGCCGTTCGGAATCCGTGCCGTTTTCAGAACTGACCGTTTCAGCAGGTGGATTGGATCATGACCAGCTGGTCGCGGCATGGAGAGGGCCGACAGGACAGCGGACGTTGTATCTCAAGAACCCCGACGTGATTCGTGCCTTCCGTCAAGCGGCACCCGATCATCTGACCATGCCGCTTGAGCGAGCAGCGAAACAAGTTCGTCAGGTGCGGCGCCGACGTCGAATGACGTGGGGTATTATCGGTGGGAGCCTCTTGGCCGCGGTGCTGGGACTCTGGTTTGGAAGCGACGCGCTGGTTGAACTCGCCGTCGATCGAATCCCGATCGAGTGGGAGCGGAAGCTGGGCGAGTCCGCGTATCATGATTTTCTTGCTCGTCAAGAGGTCATGAAAGAAGGTCCCGCCGTGGCGGCCGTCACCGAGATGACCCATCGCCTGACCGACCAGATTCCGGAGAACCCCTATACATTCGCGATCACCGTCGTGAAAAGCGATGTGATAAACGCCTTTGCTTTGCCAGGCGGGTACGTCGTCGTCTTTACCGGGCTGATGAAGAAAGCAGAAAGCCCGGAAGAAGTCGCGGGCGTATTAGCCCATGAGCTGAACCATGTGCTGCAGCGGCACGGACTGGAACGTATCGTCAAGCAGCTGGGTTTTGTGGCCATCGTATCAATTGTGTTGGGAAACCAGCAGGGGTTGGGAGGAGTCATGAAGCAGCTCGGTGTTGAATTGATGACGTTGAAGTTTGGTCGGGCGCAAGAAACTGAGGCGGACCTGACCGGCCTAGAGCTCCTTTATCGGGCTAAAATCGATCCGTCCGGCATGATCACCTTCTTCCAACGGTTAGCGGAGAAAGATGAGGGACGGGTCGAATGGCTTTCCACCCATCCCATGAGCGCAGCACGCGCCGAACGGTTGAAAGCAGAATTGGCCTTGTTGCCTCGGAGAGAGGCGGTACCGTTCTCGTTTAAATGGGAAACAATACGCGAGAAATGAAGGGATTATTCAGCCTATTGCGAACTTCTGGAACGAACAGGAGGATTCAGGGCTTGTCAAACTTCACCAGTTTTTGATCTGGACCATATGTGAGGTGGAAAATGCTTATCTTGTCTCTCATGGCGATCTCAGTCGGCACGAAGATAACCTCAGTAAGCCCGAAGGTGAAAATGTCTGCAGCTGCATAAAAGAGCGCGGTGAAAAATTTTGTCACGCTTCTGTGAGCGTCAGGATCCAACACATACCGATCATCGTACCCGCCGTTCTCGAGCACGGTCATATTGTCAGGTT
Organism: Nitrospira sp.; assembly: GCA_029194725.1. Taxonomy (GTDB): domain Bacteria; phylum Nitrospirota; class Nitrospiria; order Nitrospirales; family Nitrospiraceae; genus Nitrospira_D. The sequence continues at coordinate 18,966 of JARFXQ010000014.1, forward strand.
GGCCAAGCTCGGCTATTACCACGGATCGTTGAACACCTGGTTGGATGACGTTGAGATCACCTCGGTAGCTAGCGCGGCTTGCGACCATGAGAACGGAGCAGCTTGATGACAGAAGGCAGGCCAGCAGAAGAGGAATGAGGGATTTATGAAGCCTTAACAAAGATTGCTCCAATAGGTTCAATATCTCGGGAAATACATCATTCCAAGAGCAGCCTGGACTGCGGGATCGTCAGAGTGCCCACATTCAACGTCATCGGAAATCTACTAAGGAAGCAACGATCGTACTTCGTTGAAGGTAATTATGATCTTATTTGCCAATAGGGCAAGAGAAAAGCTGGTTAACAATGGCTCCTTGAAACGACACTGATCGCGCTCAACGAGGGTGTGAGATAGCGGGCCGCCCGTCAGCGCGATCAAGCACAGGTGAGATCTCAAAACCGCAGTCCTACACCCACCAATCCATAGTGAGTGCGAAAGTCAATGGCCAATGCCTCCCAATGATAATCGGATGAAAGATATCGATACTCGCCGAACAGAAAGAGTGAATAGGTGCTGTGACTACCGAACAGATGGACTTCGGGACTGAGCAGGAGTTGTATTCCGCCCAAAAATTGATAAGTAAAGGCGCGGGCTGCGTCAAAATCCTTATCATCTCGCCCCGCAATGTTTGGGTTGAGGAGCACGCCGGTAGACCATCCTATGCCGAAACCCCCGTACGGACGAACCTTTCTGCCCGGATAACGCAGAATGAGGTTGAACGTCGAGTTGATGATGAGCAGGTCGGAGCGTCCGGTTCCATTGTCCTGCCCATTAGCGATATTGGGGAAGGAGACCGCCGCGCCGTGCATGTTGGAATCAATCTCAAGCCCCACCATTCGGCTTAGAGCGGCTGGAAAGAGTCCTACTTTCAGCCCTGCACCGAACCCTTCCTGAATTGTGGCGGGAACAGTGGTTTCTTGGTTAAATATGTCCACATCGCGAGGCCAGGCGCCCAGCGCATAGGCGCTCAATTCCACGTCGCCGAACTCGGCTGGTATCGCCACGTCTGTGATACAGAGGCAGCAGAGGAGTGCCCCTGGCAAAGTGACAAATCGCGGGAGGGAATCGAGTCCCACGGTTCGATGAGGGAATGAAGGAGAAAAATGAAAGGGCCTATCGGAAGTCGTCCCGAAGGCCCTTTCACAGCGTGTGCGAGAGTGGATCAGCTACCCCGAACGATCGTGCACCATTCGCCCAAGATGCCCAGAATATTCTTGGCGGAGTGGTCGACGACGGCGACGGTGGTGATGCCACCCGCTGCCTTGGCGGCTGCAATGCTCGCATCCCCGGTAGCAACCCAACCGAGAATCGACTGGCCACATGCCTTGCCCTCTTTGGAGGCAGCAGACGCGTCGGTTGCGACGGTGCCATACTTCGCTTCAGTGTAGATTACGCCCACCATCGGACTGGCGACGATCTGACAGCCGCTCAAACCGAGGCCAGCCAGGGCAATGACCGCAAGGAAAAGTCGGGATGCGTGTTTCATAGGTCCTCCTTAATAGAATAAATAGTTTGATTGCCTAGGTGCTGGAGGCAACCGCCGAAGCGGAGTATAGTCGGACTCATCGCGTTCGTCAATTTAAATTGAGCTGAAGCGGACCAAGTGAATGATGGCATATGGAATCGATCGAGAGACAGTGAGTAGGTAAGAATCCTTGGGCTGAGAAAAGTGGTTGCGATTCGTTTCGATTCGTCTATAATTGCCAAAATTGTCGTCCGACAGAAGAAGGCCTAGGCACTTCCCTAGTGGCGAAACTTTTGTAACCATCGATAGTGAGTTTAGTTCTACCTCGTCCCACTGTTCATGCAGTAGCATGGCGCGTAATCAATCTAACGGAGGAGGACTTATGCTGAAAAAAGCGCTCTTTTTGTCTGTCGCCGCACTGTTCGGCGCTCAGGCTGGTCCAGCGATGGCAGCAAATCCGGACACCGGTCCTGGCTGTGGCCTAGGAAAACTGGCTTGGGAGGATTACAAGGGCCAGAAGGAGATTGCCCCTCAGGTCTTGATGGCAACAACCAATGGAATCGGGATGAACACGTTTGCCATCAGCACCGGGACCTCTGGCTGTACCAATGACGGCAAAATCATGGGTGAGCATAAGACGACTGTGTTTGCATCGTTGAACTTCGATGCGCTCACTGCGGAAATGGCTCAGGGACAGGGTGAACACTTGGCATCGCTTGCGACGTTGATGGGCGTTCCAGCGGAGCGCCAGGCCGTGTTCTTCGCCATGACCCAGGAGCGGTATACGTCCCTGGTTCAAGCTGGGGAAGCTTCTCCGGTGGCATTGGTGAAGTCTCTCAATGATGCAATCGCAGGCCATCCGGTCCTCGCGCAAGCATCGGTTCGCTGAGGCATTGTCGGGGCTCTGGCAGAGATGTCAGGGCCCTTCCTGTCTTGTGTCACACCGTGCTGGTTTTCCTCCTTGCATTTCTAACCTGTGTATTCGCTTCCGCTCCTTCCGATGCGCAACAATCCGATCACGAGCTATATCTCCAGCAGCTCATCGATCGTGCCGGGCAAGCCACGCTTGCGCGGCAGCGAGAATGGCATCTCTTGCTGCACTACCGAAAGAGGCTCCTCGGCGGGTATGAGAGCGAGCAGGACGATCCCGGTTTTTTCTTGTCTCCCAATGGGAAGTGGGATCCGGCTGCCGAGCTCAATGCAACCCTTGCGAAGTTTTTTTCTGACGAACTGGTCGGTTCCACTCGGCAGCCGGCTCAATGTGCCTTCATCGCTCGGTACCACTGGCTCAAGGAACGGCTGAACTTTGATCCGATCCGCCTTCCGCCCCTCGCCTGCGAACGGTTTCATCGGTGGTATGAGGATTTCGAGGCCCAATCTATCTCGCTGATCTTCCCCTCAGCCTTTCTGAATAACCCGGCCTCCATGTTCGGCCATACCCTGTTTCGTGTCGATCAAAAGGGGCAGACCGAACAGACCCGCATCCTTGCCTATACCATCAACTATGCGGCGCAGGTGCCTCCCGATGCCGGCATCGCGTTTCCTGTGAAGGGCATCTTTGGAATCTACAAGGGATACTTTTCGACGATTCCCTATTATCTAAAAGTGATGGAATATCGGGACATTGAAAACCGGGATATTTGGGAGTATCGTCTGAATCTCACTGACAATCAGTTACGACGATTCTTGATGCATGCGTGGGAACTGGGGAATGCGTACTTTGACTATTTTTTCTTCAAGGAGAACTGTTCCTACCATCTTATGGCCCTATTGGATTATGCCGACCCGGATTTACATCTCACCGATGAATTCGTCCTTTGGACAGTCCCTGCCGACACCATCCGGCTCATCACATCGAAACCTGGTCTGGTATCCGATATCGCGTATCGACCGTCCCGCAGCACGGTCATCAAGAGAAAGCGAGAATCGTTGCCCGCAGCGGAACGGGATCTGGCTCATCGGATCACGCAAGATCCCAGCGCGGTGAGCTCACGGGCATTCACCGGGTTGGAACTCCGCAAGCAAGCCTTTCTGCTCGACCTAGCTTCGGACTACATGAGGTATCGGATTGAGACGACAGATTCTCCGAAACCTGAATGGAAAGAGCGCAACAAGGCCATTCTGGTGGCTCGCAGTCAGCTTCGCATTCCATCCGAAGAGTTCACTGTGCGACCCTTCGCTCAACGACCGGAGCTGGGACATAAGACATCACGGGTTAGCGTAGGAGGCGGGTGGCGAAACAACGATACGTTCGAGGAAGCGTCGGTGCGGGCCGGGTACCACGATTTGCTCGACCCGGAAATCGGCTATACGCCCGGTGCCCAGATCGAAATGGCATCCATCACGATCCGCCATTACAATCGCGCCGAACAGACCCGCGTGGAGCGGGCCACGCTGCTGAATCTCCTCTCGCTCTCGCCGATCGACTCCGTCTTTCACTCCCCGTCATGGAAGGTCAACATCGGCATGAACACGATCCGTTATAACGGTTGCCAACTCTGCAGCAACGGCCTGTTCAACGCAGGTATCGGAGGCGCGAAGGAATTTCGGTTGCTGAAGCGGGAGGTTCTGTTCGCCTTCGCGGAGGCCGAGGCGGACGTCAGCAAGGCTTATGATGAGTTGTATCGAGTCGGAGGCGGTGGAACGGTCGGGATGTTGGCCGATCTCACCGAGAGGTGGAAAGTGATGGCGACGGGGACCTATTTGAAATTTCCATTAGGCGACAAGTCTGATGACTTCCGGTGGTTTGTCGGGTCACGTTTTACGTTGGCCCGCAATTGGACGGTGAGGCTTGAGTACAATCATCGTGACTACGACAACGATGTTCTATTCAGTATCCAGGCGTTTTTCTAGCTGATACCTTGCCTTCTATTTGACTTCGAACTTCTGCTTTCTTACACTTACTCAAGAAATCACTTGAATTCAATGGAGGAAACCGTGGACACCCTTGAATATCGCTACACCGTATTTTTCGAACCGGCTGAGGAGGGGGGATACGTTGTTACCTGCCCAGCCTTGCCTGGGATGGTGACGGAGGGCGAGACCTTGGAAGAAGCCCGAGCTATGGCAAGAGATGCCATCCGTGCATATCTGGAAAGTTTACGACAAGACGGACTCCCGATCCCTCCTGACAAAGACATCCGGCTCGATCCTGTGAAAGAAGAATTGACCGTTGGCCTTGATGCCGCATGAGTCGGCGGCTGCCTTCGCTCGCTCCGAAAGCGGTTCTTCGCGCTTTGCAAAGAGCCGGGTTTTTCGTTCATCACACGTCGGGTAGCCATTACATTCTCAAACATCCCGATCAACCGATTCTTCGCGTGACAGTTGCCTTCCACAACAGAGACCTCAAACGTAGGACCTTGGAATCAATCGTTGAGCAGTCGGGTCTTTCAGTCGAAGAATTCATCAAGTTTCTCTAGTCGGTAGGCCATGTTGGTCATGTCTTGAGTGGGGTGAAGCCCATTTGCCGCTCATATGTGATGCATAAGACGGCAGAACTGAATCATCATGCTCGATCAATTCTTTGTCTATCATCCGGAACCCTGGCAAGACCGAGATTGGGCAAGGCTGAGCGGATTGCCGCTCGAAGATGTGTGGTTTGAGTCTGTCGATGGCGCCCGATTATTCGGCTGGTATGTCGAAGCGGCGGCCGATCGTCCCGTCATGCTCTGGTGCCATGGCAATGCCGGCAATATCATCAACCGCCTTGAGAATCTGATTTTGTTGTACCAAATCGGGCTATCCGTGTTCTTGTTCGACTATCGAGGGTATGGCAGGAGTCAGAATATTCGCCCCAGCGAGAAAGGGCTCTACGAGGACGCCTATGGAGCTTATGATTACCTCACCAGGGTGAGAAGAATCCGTTCCGAACGAATTATCCTGTTCGGGCGATCACTCGGAGCGTCCGTGGCGGGCGAACTCGCGGTACAACGACCGGCCTCGGGCCTCATCTTGGAGTCATCGTTTCCTTCCATCGAGGCGGTCGCTAAATCCCATTATGGTGGATTTCCAGCCCATTGGTTCCTTGGAGCGGAGTATCGATTGATCGATCGTCTGCCGTATCTCTCACTGCCGAAACTCATTATCCATGGAGATAAGGACGACATTATCCCCATCGAATTGGGTCGCCAAGTCTTCGACGCGGCCAAACCACCCAAGGAATGGTATGCGATCCAAGGTTCGGGCCATAACGACACGTATGCCGTGGGCGGCGGATTCTACTTCCGCCGACTCGGGGAGTTCATCAGAAAAGCGCTTGCGTCATACTGAGCTTCAGAGCGCACCTGATTGAAACGGTCTCGTCGAGTTACCGTTTCGCCTCCGGCGGCGGCCAGTTCATTTCCGTATGTCGACCGCAGTAGTAGCACAGTAGACGGTATCGGGCTTTGCGGCGGGGATTGGGCAAGGACATGAAGGTAATGGGAGTATCGTCGTAAGGGCACGTGGGTTGTTCGTGGAGGAGATGGGATTCCGCCATCAGGGTAATGGAGGCCACATCCCACGAGGGTTGGTGTTCCTCCTTGCCGGTAATTTTCTCGGCGGCGTGACAACGTTCGCAGGTGGCTTCGTAGGTTTTAACTCGGGCGCTATGGGAAGTATGATCGGCCACGTCCATCGGTCCGCCGCAGCCAGGCTTCGCACAAGTGAGATGTTCATGCTGAAGGGCCTGAACGAATCGGCGATGAGCTACCCGCTCCTGTTCTGATTTCATCGACACTCCTTCCTTTTCCTAAACTCTCTTCTCTCCAAAGCACGACACCCAGGTTGGTTCCCCTGCGCACATTGAGCGAGCATCAAAACTAATCCAGCCCCCTCACTCTTTATATTCCCCAGCCCCCGCTGATTTGAATATTCGCTCCGTTCACGTACCGCGCCTCGTCGCTCAACAGGTACCGAACAGCTGCAACTGTATCATCGATCGTTCCAATGTAGCCGGCGGGAATGCGTTTGGTCATGGCAGCAAGTTCTTGCGGGGCCGCGCTGCCTGAATCGATGAAACCGGGCGAAATAGCATTCACAGTGATGCCGTATGGAGCCAAGAGCTTGGCCAGCGTGCGTGTCAGGATGAGCACTCCTGCCTTGGCGATGTAATGGGCAGTCAAGTCAGGCTGGGCTGCCATCTGATCTGCATTGGCCATGCCGAAGCTAATGATGCGACCGGCTTTACGGGACTTCATGCCGGGTGCGACAGCGTGAGCAAGATAGAAAATAGGATGCAAATTGCTGCTGAACATCTCGTTCCAGCCTTCGATGGTTTCGTCGAACAGGTTCCTTCGATGGTAGGGGCCGGCGCCGTTGACCAAGACATCGATTCGGCCCCATTCTTTTTCAACCTGCGTGACCATGTTCTTGGCCGCTACCGGGTCAGAAACATCGCATCGAAGTGCCAACGCTTGTCCTCCTCGCTGGGTGATATCCTGCGCGGTTGCTTTGGCCTCGGCTTCGCTGGTTCTGTAGCAGAAGGCAATGTTCCACTTCCGCGACGCCAGGTCGAGCGCAATCCCTCGTCCGATACCTTTCGCTCCTCCGGTGATCAGTGCGACCTGCCGGCTCATATTGGTCCTCGGGTGATCGATGAGTGGCTCATTATGCTCTCGACTGCAATCGTTTGGCGAGTGTCTCAAGGACACCAGTGGTACGGGCTGAAAAGGACCGCTCGGTTTTTGTTTTGTTGGCCTCGGTGGCGCAGGCTTCAATGAGGGCTTCAAGATCGGCAAGCGTGTCAACATCGCGCCACGGCGGGATCAGGGAAGTCTTGAGTCCGATCTCCGCTGCTCTCTTTTGTGTGAGCCTCAGAACCTGATCGGTTGACCAAGGAATGTTGTCGAACAGGTCTAGTGCCATCCGCTTGAGGCCGATCAGATAATAGCCTCCATCAAAAGCTGGACCGAGCACAAGATCATGGTTCTCCAGCGAGGTGAGAGCCAGTTTGAAATGCTCGAGCGGAAGGGTCGGTACGTCCGTTCCAATGAGTACGACCTGTCTGTATCCTTGCGCGAACAGCGTTTGAAATGCCTGGTTCATGCGCGCGCCGAGGTTGTCGCCGACTTGGTCGAGCAGCTTCACCGCCTGCCGCTCTTCCATGATCTTGAAGAAGACATGGGTTGCTGAGGGCGCACAGGCAAGATAGCGAGCAAGCGGCAGTTTCAGTTTCGAGGCAGCCATCTTTGTTCTCTCCAAAGTATCGATCACGAAACTGCCGTGGAGTGTGGCCGCTTCGTCGGGAGTCAGGGGCGGGGAAAGCCGGGTCTTCACCTGTCCCGGGATCGGTGCTTTCGCGAAGACCACTAAGGCAGTGCTGAGTTTTGAGTCGCCCATATCCTATCGTACTGCCTTGTAGAAGTCCTTGAGGCGATGGGGACTCACTCCGATCCAATACAAGAATCGCAGGGTCCACATCAAGAGGATGGTTCTCAAGGGGCCCTGCTGTTCCCAACGTCGGAACGATGTGGTGACCTTCTGATGAAGGGCCGCCGTCAGTCCAGCACGCTTCAGTCTCCGACTGAACTCAATGTCTTCCATCAGCGGAATGTCGGCGAAGCCACCGAGCTGTTCAAAGACATGACGACGAATGAACAGGGCCTGATCGCCCGTGGCGATACCGCTCAATCGGGAACGCCAGTTCATGAATGTGCTGATCATGGTTCCCAAAGCAGAACGAGAGTCGAAGGTGACATCAAACCGACCTGCCACTATCGCCGGGTCGGTGAGTGCTGCTTGGATCATCCGTTGTGCTCCAGTCGGCAATAGCGTGTCGGCATGGAGGAAGAGGAGAATGTCGCCTCGGGCGGCCTTGGCCCCCTCGTTCATTTGGCCTGCCCGTCCTGCCGGAGCGGTTACGAGGCGAATGTTTGGTGCGCCCACGCAAGAGACTTCGATAATCGAGATCGTCTGATCGGTGCTTCCTCCATCAACAAGGATGGCTTCGAGGATTTCAGACAACGGTAGGGATGAAAGGGTTTGCCCAATGGTTCTCTCTTCATTCAGAGTCGGAATGATGACGGAGATCGCCACCCTGGAGGTCACGCTGTGGGCTTCTTGGGCTCGACGAACATGAAATACATGACAATGATGATGGTGACCCAGAAGAGGACCTGCTTGTGCCAGAAGAGCACTTCTCCGTATTGAAGGAGGCCTAGGGCCAGGGAGATCGCAACGGCCATGGTTCCGTAGCGGAGAATCGGAGTTTCAATGGCGGCATTGGCCCAGATCGCAAGGCCACCGAAATAGACGAGAAACGGCATGACATTGATTTCGAAGCCGCCGCTAATGGACAGAAACACATTGAGAAAACCGATAAACATCAGCGCGGATCCGACCATCAAGCCAATGACGTGTATGTGATGCTCGTTCCCACCTTCCTGCTCACCCGCTTTGGTCGGACGTACTTGGTGCGGAGGTTCGTCTTGAGGAGGTGGAAGATCGGACGGAGTCATGGCTAGACTTTAAAATGCTTACTGAGTGTCAAGGATTGCTGTTGATAGGATGATCCCAACAGGGACCCATAGAGCTGTGTCGGCATCTCCATCATCTTGTCATAGACGACCTTAAAAAAGGTCTGTCCATCATGGATCAAGAATGGCACGTCATGTGGACGAACTTCCAGCACAACCTGTGTGCCTTTGATCTCTCCCTTCGATCCATAACCGAACCCCGGGTCAAAGAAGCCGGCATAGTGAGTCCGTAGCTCTCCGCAGGCTGCTTCGTAAGCCACCATCTCGGCGGCGTAGCCGGCCGGCACACGGATGCGCTCCTTCGAGGCAAGGATATAAAACTCTTCCGGCTCCAATAACAAGCTATCGTGGCGATGGCGATGGAGCGGTTCCCAAAAATCAGTCGCAGCATAATGGCCGACTTTCTCAAGATCAATGACATGGCTATTTTTCTTTGCCCGGTAACCGATGACACGAGTGTCTCCTTGATCCGTTCCGGCGAGATCAATGCGGAGGAATAGGCCGCGCTCAACGCGAAAGTCTCGGCTGCTTACTGCCTTATGGGATGCCATATTGTGATACAGCAACGGCCTGTGTCGATGCAGCGCCTGAAGCGCCCGGTCCGGCACCGTGGCTTCGCCGCACACAAATCGGACTTGGTTCAGCGACTGCCCGGTGCGAACTTTAATGGCAAACGAGCGTGGGACGACCTCCAGGAACAGCCGGCCACGATAGCCTGCACGGATTTCGTCGAATCCGGAGGTGAGATCCGTCACCACGCGGGTGAAGACGTCCAGTCGGCCCGTCGTGCTCTTTGGATTCGCCCGTGCGCGGATATTCTTCGGGAGGGCGAGTTGCTCCAGCAATGGAACGAGATACACATGGCCCTTTTCCAGAATCGCCCCGCCGGTCAGATCCATCTCGTACATCACGAGATCCGACTGGTAGAAATCCAGCACGTCCAGTCTAGAGGAGATGGCCGACAGTTCCGGCAAAAAGCTGCTGATCAGTCGATAGGCTTTGGGGCCCAGACGGAGATCGAGGCTGGCAGGCTGGATCTGTCTCTCTTCGACCGTCGGAGAAGCGCTGATGGCGCGACTCGCGATCAAGCGTTTGATGCCCTGATAGGGCAGAATACCGGCTCGGGGAGAAAGAGTGGTCACAGGTTGTCCGCATCACCGCCGCAACTGTTACCCCAGGCGGCGTAACCGTCGCGATCGGGGTAGCTGTCGCTGCAAGCCGCATAGGCTTCTTCTGGATCGCCGAGTGAAGAACGTGCATCGATCATCGGAAGCTCCCGTCGGTTATCGGACTTAGGCTGAGGATAGTGGAACGTCTTGTCCTCATAATTGCGGAGGATCGCTCCGTCCTCATCCAGATGGACCACGTAGTTGTCGGGCAGCAACGGGATTTTACCGCCCCCACCCGGCGCATCGATCACGAAATGGGGCACGGCCATGCCACTTGTATGACCCTGGAGAGCCTTGATGATGCTCAGGCCTGTTTCGACGGTCGTCCGGAAATGATTCGTTCCCTTGGTCAAGTCGGCCTGATAGAGGTAATAGGGCTTCACCCGCGCCAGGAGCAGCTGATGGACGAGGCGTTTCATGACGGCTGGGTCGTCATTCACGTCTTTGAGGAGAACTGTTTGAGCTCCGAGTGGAATGCCGGCATCCGCGAGTCGGCCGCAAGCGGATTTCACTTCTGGCGTCAGCTCGTCCGGGTGATTGAAATGCAGGTTCATGTAAATGGGATGGTACTTTTTCACCATGTCACAGAGATGGGATGTGATGCGTTGCGGCAACGTTCCCGGAACCCTCGATCCGATACGGATGATCTCCAAGTGAGGAATTGTTCGAAGCGCCTTCAGTACACGTTCGAGGAGATGGTCGGGAAGCAGCAACGGGTCGCCTCCAGAGAGGATCACATCGCGCACCTCTTTGTGCTCACGGAGATATTCGATAGCGCGGTCCAGCTCGCCCTTCTTGAGAAATCCAGGCTTGCCGACCAGACGCTTTCTGGTACAAAACCGGCAGTAGATCGGACATTGGTTCGTGACCATCAGCAGCACCCGGTCTGGGTAGCGGTGCACGAGGTGCGGCACCGGGCTCATGAGGTCTTCTTCTAAAGGATCGTCATCGGCCGCAATATCGTCCAGCTCCGCCGCGTCGGGCACCACCTGTTTCCAGATCGGGTCATCCTTCGATTTGATCGTCTCGAGCACGGTCGGGGTAATCCGCATGGGATAAGGGCCGACTATCGCCTCGACCTCCTTTTCATCGATTCCGAACCGTTCGGCCAAGTCCTTGGGCTTCACGATGCTCTTAGCCAGGACTTGTCTCCAGTCTTCCATGAATTGTCCTTCGGTTGGTCAGTTAATTCGGCAAGATGGGTGTTCGTCGTCTTGGTCTAACACATCAGGTGTGGTGCGGGCTTGCGGCTGAAACTCGGTTGCCGCCTGGGCTCCCGCCCGGTCGGCGCCATATCGCTCGTTCAGATAGGCCAGAATGTCATCGGTTTCCGTCAGAACGAGATCGCCATCCTTGAGGACCGGCACATAGTATTGGCCGGATACCTCGTAAACCTGCGTGCGCATCCGCCTGCTGTCCGGCACGACGACCGCCTCATAGGTCACTCCCAAATCAGCCAGTTTTTGGCGGACCTCATGACAGTCAGGGCACCAGTCGACATGGAAAAGAGTCACAGCCACAATCGTATTAGGCTACCAGGAAAAAGGCAGAAAGTGAAACGTCCAATTTATGGTTGATTGTGAAGGCGCGCATCAGCCTGGTCGAAGGGCACAAGGAACCATAATGGCGTCCATCATCCCGTGAAGAATCTTCTTATCAGCCGGGCAGAGGGTCGCCAGAATGCCGGCGAGCTCTATCTGACCATCGGACACAAAATAGTAGGGAGAGAGGCGTACGCGGCCTGACATGCGTACCATGGTTTGTTGGTCATTTTCCACAAAGTCCATTTCAAATAGCCGCCCCTTATGGAACTCTTGCAAGACATGGGGTGTAGTCGGGAAAGCTGCGAGCGCTTTCCCGAGGGCCTGGACCCATTCGACTTGAGGCATGTCATGTCCGATCGACACGCCTCGACTTCCCCAAGCGAGTGCTGAAAATCCGGAAGGCTTGATGACGAAACGACGCTCTTTTTGCGTGGCAGTCTCGAGATCGGCCCAATTTGCAACCGCGCGTCCGCCGATCCGTAGGCCTGGGATCGTCGCAATTGCAGGAAGCGGTGCTGGGTCGAGCAGCCAGGTCTTGGGCATGATGGTGCTTAAATGAAACATGCAGTCGGGCCCCAGTTCCTTCTCCCAGAATGGACGAAGCACAGGATGGTGGAGCAGCGCGAAAGCAGATTTTTCCTCCAGTATCGGCTTGTAAGGCGGCGTCACGGACACCCAGCCTTTCTTCGCGGCATATTGGACGAGCTCAGCCTTGGGAATGTTCAAGAGGTCGAACAGTTCATAAAAGCGATAGACCATGCTGATGGCTTGATCGCTGCCGTCTATATGCAGCCGAAGCCCTTCCTCTGTAAATCGAACCTCATGCGGCTCGACACACCATACTGGCAGCTTCTCTTCGCGGAGTTCAGCGGCCAGCCACGACATTTCGGGCCGATAGTCCTTGGATTCTTCCGAGACCAGGATCGCAATGCAGCCTTCGCGCCGGCCTTGCAACGATTGCGACATGCGGGCGAATCCACGTACCATCCCGTCTCGTCCCCCGATGAGCTGTGAATCACTGCCATCAAGGTCGTGATAGATGTACGAGAGGCAGGCGGTGAGACCGATGCCACCTGGAACCGAATCCAGCTCCGTGATGACCATGCCGTCCTCTGTGGGGATCACATCGGGCCTGATGACGGCGGGCAGGGCATCGCGAAACCGTTTCATCCGGCTGTACTGCACCAAGACTTCCGGCTTACCTTGATCAAGGTATCGCGCAACCCAGGTTGGTTGAACTCCTTTGACGCTCTCGTTGTAGAGCCGGTTCAGCACTCGATAGAACGAGAGTAGTTGTGGCCCCAAATCGGTGAAGAATTTCAGGTGATCAGGCGACAAGTAAAACGGACAGGGGCTGACTCGCCAAGAGGTCGTCGCTCCCAAGCCCGAAGAGGGCTGCTCAGAAGATGCGGCAGCTGGAAAGCTAAACAGACTGGCCTGGCACAATCGTGCGCGGATGGCGTTGCACCGATCGCGTGCTGCTTCAGGAGAAAGCGTCTGGCAGGAGGCTTCGGTCTGGGTCAATGAGAAAACCCTTAGCTACGTTTCAGCTTGCAGAAAGGCGGTATTAGACGTTGCACCGAGACTCATGCTAGCACGGGCATCAGAGACCGACAAGAGCCCGGTGGATGGCCTGATGAGTATAAGGGGAGAGCAATATTGCCCGGCGTCGCGATGATCAGCCGAGATGATCGGAAGCGAACCTTCCTTGCTACCGTCCAGCATGCATCGTATGATTGGATCTCGATGGATCTCAGTCCAGTGGATTCGAAACAAACAATAAAGGTCCTGCCTCAGCTGGTTCCCGATTCCGCCTGTTTTCGTTGTGATGTCTGTTGTCGCTTTCCCGAAGCAGACAGCTTTCTTCGCCCATACTTTACACATCTGGAAATCAGCGATGCCGTGGCACATGGAGTTCCTGAGTCGTTTTTCCCTAACAGGTCTGGCTCGCAGGTCGATCTTGTCGAGAATCCCATCGGCGAAGGGTATCTCTGTCCTGCGTTTGATCCGAAGTCAGGCCTTTGTGGAATTTACGAGGATCGCCCATTGGATTGTCGCCTGTACCCGTTGGCCTTGATGTGGGACGCGGCTGGTCGAGAAGTCCAGCTTGGTTGGGATTCCAAGTGTCCGTTCGTCCGTGACGCGCCCTCAAGTGCAATTCGCGAGTACGGGGACCGTGTTGCCACCTTCCTTGCGGATGAGGCGATCGTGGAAGCGATTGCGGCTCATCCTCGCCTCGTTGGTCGGTTTCAGCAGGATGTGGTCGTTCTCAAGGCGCTCCCGCACCTGACGGTTCTGCTTGGTCCTAAGCCGGTGGACCCTCAGCTCCGTCCGTTGGCGTTGCAGGATGCAGCGCGTTTCGCAAAGGCGCTCGAGTGTGCTCAAGTGATCGGTCCTGACACGCCGGCCGCATTTGCATTTCCCTACCACTATGTATGGACATCGCTGCTTCCCTACTGGTGGATGGAGTCTGATCACACGCTGTTTCTTATTGCCGAGTCTCCGGACGGATGGTTCATGCCGCTTCCACCACTCGGAGCCGGCCCTCTGGATCAGGCGGTGGAACGAGCATTCGGGCTGATGCAGTCGTGGAACGGGCCGTCGCCGGTGAGTCGCATCGAAAACGTGATGGAGTCCCAAAGGCAGCTGCTGGAGTGTGACAGAATCCAATTCCGTCGGAAAGCGGGAGACTATCTCTATCCCGTCGGCGCTCTGGTTGCCTTGGCAGGAGACCACTACAAATCTCAACGGGCGCTCTGCAATCGTGTGGCCAGAGAAGGGGTGATCACGAGCGAACCGTATCGTGCTGACCATCAAGCCGGCTGCGCGCTTCTGTATCGGCGGTGGGCCGAGCAGAAACGCCGGGGAACCCTCGATCAGATGGGGAAGCTGCTTCTGGAGGATGCAGAAATGGCCCATGCGCTCGTCTTCCAAGAGCATGAACGGATCGGCTTGTCGGGTACGATCGTGCGAGTCAACGGTGACATCGCTGCCTATACCTTCGGCTACTGGTTGACTCCTCAAACCTGGTGCGTCTTGTTGGAAGTCGCGGACCGTTCCATTTCCGGTCTGGCTCAGTGGGTCTTCCGCGATACCTGTAGAACTGCCATGGCGCAAGGGGCGGTCTCTATCAATGCCATGGATGATGCAGATCTTCCAGGACTCCGTGCCGCCAAGTCGGCCTACCATCCAACCGCACTCCTCGATACCTGGACCATCACAAGGACGACCACATGACCCATCCGGAAGAGCGAACCGGGTCAACAGCTCAGCGGTATGAGTGGTTGATGTTCGTGATGGTCTTGCTCACACTGTTCACCCTGGGTGTGGGAACATTCCTGCTCGGCCATGTTGAGCGGAGCATCGTGGCGGCTGTCTGGCTCCCGCTGTTGGTGCTCTTATTATGGTCAACGATTCGATTGCGCGCTGAATATCGTCAGGCTCAACAGGAAAGCGCTTGGGCTCGTGCCGCCGAGGCGGCCTTACTACAAAGTCAGGAACGCAATCGAGCGATTGTCGATACGGCGCTTGATGGAGTCATCACTATCGACGCAGCCGGAATCGTGACCGAATGGAATGCCCAAGCGACGGTCATCTTCGGGTGGACTCGCGAAGAGGCGATGGGAAGATTGCTCTCGGACACCATCATCCCTGAGCGGGATCGAGAGGCGCACAGTCAAGGGATCAGGGAGTATCTCAAGACCGGAGTCGGCCCTGTGCTGAATCGTCGGATCGAGATCGCTGCGCGACATAAGGAAGGCCACGAGTTTCCGGTCGAGATCGCCGTCTCGCCGGCGCGTATCGGTGAAGCCTATATCTTCAGCGCGTTTGTGCGCGACATTACGGACCGCCGTCGTGCCGAGCGGCGACTGGCGTCTCAATATGCTGTGACGCGAGTCCTATCCGAGGCGCTGACACTGGAAGAAGCGGTGCCGAAAATCATTCAAGCGGTCGGTGAGAGTCTCGAATGGGATCTTGGTGTATTTTGGAGGTTGGATAAACAGTCGGGAACATTGCGGTGGCTCCATCATTGGCATGCAGAGGCAATCTGCGCCGAAGAATTCATTGCAGCGAAGCAGCTCCAGAGCTTCAAGCTGGGGGTTGGGCTGCCGGGCCGAATTTGGGAGAGCGGGCGGCCGATGTGGATCAGAGATGTGACATGCGACCCCGTGTTTGTTTTGGCCGATGTGGCTGTTAAAGCCGGGCTTCATGGGGCGTTCGGGTTTCCGATTCGTATCGCCGGTGAAGTCGAAGGTGTCATTGAGTTTTTCAGCCATCAGGTACGCGAGCCGGATAGCGAGCTGCTTAGTATGATCACCGATGTAGGCCTGAAAATCGGGCAATTCGGTGAACGCACGAGAGCTGAAGAGGCGCTGCGCCTGACGGAGGCGCAACTGCGTCAATCGCAAAAGATGGAGGCTGTGGGGCGGCTCGCTGGTGGTGTCGCCCATGATTTCAACAATCTGCTGACCGTGATTCGGGGATACAGCGAGTTGGTTCTGAGTCGCTTGGCGCCGGTGGATCCTGCGCGACGCGAGATGGCAGAAGTCAAAAAAGCCGCCGATCGTGCCGCCGGCCTGACGAGCCAGCTGCTGGCATTCAGCCGCCGGCAATTTGTGGCGGCCAAGATCGTCGATCTGAACGCGATCGTCATGAACATGGATGGGATGCTGCGGCGGCTGCTGGGGGAGGACATCATTGAACTCTGCGCCGATTTGGAGCCGCAGCTGGGAGCGATCAAGGCAGATCCAGGGCAGATCGAACAAGTGATTATGAATCTGGCCGTGAATGCTCGAGACGCCATGCCTACCGGAGGCAAGCTGACGATCGAAACCAGGAACGTCACGATCGGAAAGGGTCCTCGGCATGAAACGATGACGCTCGATGCGGGAACCTACGTGCTCCTGGTGATCAGGGACACCGGCCATGGGATGAGCGAAGAAACCCAATCACATTTATTCGAGCCGTTTTTTACCACGAAGGAAAAAGGGAAGGGGACCGGACTTGGGTTGTCCACTGTATACGGTATCGTCAAACAGAGTGGTGGGACAATCGGGATCGAGAGCAAGCAAGGACAGGGAACGATCTGCAAGATCTTTTTCCCAAAGGTAGATCAAGCAGCACAGGAAGCTCCAATCCTCGGCGGGCCAGTGGCTGGTGCAATCGGGAGAGAAACTATCCTCGTGGTTGAGGACGACCCGTCTGTGCGCGGACTTGTGCAGGAAGCTCTTCGCCTCAGTGGGTACGAAGTGTTGGTGGCGCGTCACGGCATCGAAGCGCTCCTGACCGGCGCAAAGCACCCGGGCCCGGTCCATTTGTTGCTGACGGACGTCGCGATGCCGCAGATGAGCGGGCCGGAGGTGGCAGAAAAACTGATGGTTGTTCGGCCCGAGATCAAGGTCTTGTACATGTCCGGTTACCCCGATCATCCGGTGTTCGAACAGGGTGGGGTCAAACGGGACACGGCCTTCCTTCAGAAACCCTTCACGCCCAATCTATTGACCCAAAAAGTTCGTGAAGTGCTCGATGGAAAGAAGGTGGCGTAGAGGACTGTTGAAGAAACTATGTGATACTTCCTAACCCTCGACCTGTCGGAGTGTGAGCACCTACCTATAGACCTCCGGCTGTGACACCTCATACCGTTGGCTTGCGCAACTCCGATAAGGCATTGAGAATTTCTGCTGGACGAGGCGGACAGCCGGGGATACGGATATCCACGGGAATATGCCGTTCCACAGGCCCGGTCACTGCATAGCTGCCTTTGAACATGCCGCAGTCGATCGCACAGTCGCCGAGCGCGATGACAATTTTCGGGTCAGGAGTTTGCTTGTGGACGTCTTTCAACGCGCGCTCCATGTTGACGGTGACCGGTCCAGTCACCACCAAGGCATCGGCATGGCGGGGCGAGGCTGCGATATGAATGCCGAACCGTTCGACATCGTACACAGGGTTCAGGAGCGCGTTCATCTCCATCTCACAGGCGTTGCACGAGCCGGTATCTACTTCGCGGATCGCGAGCGACCGCTTGAAGAGCGTAGCTTTTTCTTTGGCCTCTGGGATAACCGGCAGCAGAGGCTTCTCCTCTCCTCGATACTGACCCGTCACAACCCCGATTTTCAAACTCTTCTTGATGATACGGAACATGTTCTGCCTCCTACAGATCGTTTCCTGCGTATGAGAGGTTGAAGCTCTTGTTGATGAGAGGAAAGTCCGGGATAATATTCCCCGGTACAGCCCATTGAATCGCGGGCCAATTTACGAATGAAGGGTCACGGACTTTGCAACGATGAATCCGGCCATCTTCTCCCGCCATCACCATATAAAGGATTTCCCCTCGCCAACCTTCAACTGCTGACAGGGTCCAGTCACCTGGCTTTGGCGAGCAACTTGTTTCATTTGCGACCGGCCCGTCCGGAATCTTGGCGCGAATCTCGCGAATGAGGCGAATGGATTCATGGATCTCATCGCCACGAACACGTAACCTGGCTCTTACATCCCCGTAGCGATACAGAGCCACGTTCACAGGTAATTCATCATAGGCGGCGAATGGGCGATCACGCCTCAGGTCGCAATCTATCCCCGATGCGCGACCCACGACACCCATCACCGCATGATCCCATGCCGTTTGCTGGTCAAGAACTCCCGTCGCCTCCAAACGATCCGTGAGGGAAGCGTTCGCAAAAATGATGGCCCCCACTTCGGAGAAGTCCGGCTGGATTCGGTTCAGCTCATCTACAAGGGCGGTGAGTTGGCGGTTCTCGATGTTCCGAGTCACTCCCCCGACCCGGATGACATTCCGAAGGAACCGTGACCCTGTGAGCCGATCATTGAGCTGCATGATCCGCTCTTTCATCCGACCACAATGTGCATGGGCGAGCGCATAAGCTGTGTCATTGCACATGGCGCCGATGTCGCCGAGATGATTGTACAGTCGCTCCAGCTCCAAAAAGAGAGCACGAAGGTACCTGGCTCGCCGAGGCACTTGGAGGTCCAGAAGCGTTTCAACCGCCTGGCAATAGGCGAGACTATGTCCTACCGTTGTGTCTCCCGACACACGTTCGGCCAGCGGTACCGCCCCGATCAGCGTCTGCTCCTCAAACAGCTTTTCCACGCCGCGGTGTTTCCAAAAATGGCGCAGCTCGAGCTGCATGATCGGTTCGCCGGCCACGGAAAACCGAAAATGTCCGGACTCGATGATCCCGGCGTGGATCGGGCCCACCGGCACCTCAAACACCCCTTCCCCTTCGATGCGCCGGAAGTGATACTCACCCTGCTGTTGGCCCAGTACGCGGTTCCAGGGGAAGTCTTTCCTGAGCGGGTGCGTCCCCTTCGGCCAGTGCTCGTGCCGAACCAGACGTCGCAGGTCCGGGTGCCCCTCGGGAATGAGCCCGAACATGTCGCGAATCTCTCGCTCATACCATTTGGCGGCATGAACGTGCGGCGTAATGGATGGAAAATGCCGATCGTTGCCCGCGAGCTCACTGGACAACAACACCCAGTGGTGAGATGTTTCTAGAGTGAACAGGTAATGAAGCCCGTAGGTGTCGCGAACAGGACGATGATCACAGGTCCAAATGAGTGTCAGTCGGCCGCGCAAGCTCGGCTGGGTATGCAGGTAGCGAGTGATTGCCGGAAGGAGGTTCTTAGGAACAAGGAAATGAGAAGATTCTCCACAGATCGCGTCTCCCTGCACAATGACTGGGAACGCGGCCTTGAGCAAGTTGTCACAGGACCCTGGCTCTGTCATGACCGTTCTCCTCTATTGGATTACAAGGAGCGTCGTTGCCTGTTCCAAGAGTTGCCGTATGGGCGGTGGCAGAAAAACACTGAATACCACAAGCGCTCCGGCGAGAAGAATGACCGGCAGATGACCCACTGTCCAGGTTTCTTCCCTCAAAATTCCTTCCGGCGGCGTACCCCAAACCATCCCGGTTATGCGATACATCAATCCACCAAATGCGAGAATCGCAGACATTAGAAATACCGCAGTCACTGCTAGACGCCCGAATTGGTCCGATAATGCAATGGTTACCATGCCCTCGGTATTGGTGAACCACATTTCCGGAACCCCTTGCGAGGCGAGGGCCGTGGCGACTTGGACTTCGCTGGCAAACGATGAAAACGGAGGAAGCGCCGATAGCGCCAACCCCGAGATCATCAGCGCCATTGCCGTCCATGGCTGCGCAGTCGCCACCCCCTGCACCTGACCGATTTCTACAGTGTGAAAGCGGCGATGAATGTTGCCCGCAGCAAAAAACGCCATCGACTTGGCGAACGCATGATTCAGCAGATGAAACAGCCCGCCGAAGGTTCCCAGTGCTCCCCCGACTCCGAATCCAATCATGGCAATCCCCATGTGCTCGATGCTGGAATAGGCAAACAATCGTTTGTAGTTGTGCTGGATAAGAATAAAGAATGCCGCGGTCACCAATGAGGCAAATCCGAACAACGCCAACAACCCGCCGGTGAAGGCAAACGACACTGCGTGGTCGACGATCACCCTCATCCTCAAAATCGCATAGACCGAGACCACCTCAAGGACACCTGCGAGCATAGCCACCACCGGAGCCGGCGCTTCCGTATACGCATCCGGCAACCAGCTATGCATCGGGACAAGCCCCACCTTGGTCCCATAGCCGACCAGAATGAAAATGAAGGCCAGCTTCAACACATGCGGATTGAGTCGATCGGCCACGATGAGCAGCTGGGTCACATTCAACCCCTGGCCGACATCGCTGAGCGCATGGAGCGACGAGTAGTACAAGAGGACGACACCAAACAATGCGAGCGATATTCCGACCGAACACAAGATGAGATATTTCCATCCGGCCTCCAGCGACTCTCGTCGTCGCCAAAAGGCGATCAGAAAGGTTGTGGCGAGCGTCGTCGCCTCAATGGCGACCCACTGCACCCCGACACTATTCACGATGGTTGCAACGACCATGGCAAGCAAGAACATATGAAAAAGGAAGAAGAACATGTTGAGTCTTGTCGGCGCGACGATGCCCCGCGCCACCTGTTCATCCATGTAGGATCGCATATAGAACGAACATGCCAGTCCGACCGCTCCGATGATGAATAGAATGAAGGTCGACAACGCATCGAGGTACACCAACTGCTCCAAAGCCGTGAATGGGCCGTCTTTCAGCACAGCGCTGGTTATCATGATCTCGGCCGTCACGAGAATGGCCATGCTCGTGAGGTTGATCGCGTGGAGCAGTGCAGAACGGTGAACGACCAAGCTCAACCCTCCCGCGAATAGCGGTGCCGCTACCAACGCCGCGACTTCGATCATCAACAGATCCTCCGCTATTCTTTCAGCACGGTGAGTCGATTCGTGTCCACGCTGTCGAACGCGTCTTGTAAGCGGTTCGTGTAGATCCCCGCGATCAATGTTGCGATGAGTACGTCGAAGAACACACCCAATTCGACGATCAACGGCATCCCATATGTGGCGGCGGTGGCGCCTAAGAATAAACCGTTCTCCAGCACCAGAAAACCAACCAGTTGCGTCACGGCCTTTTGTCTCGCGATCATTGTAAAAAATCCGATGAGCACGATCGCGAGGGCGATGGCCAGAGAATCTCTCGTGAGCAGAAAGCCCAAGGGAATGATCGGCTCTGAGATGAAGAAGGCCAACATGACCAGTCCGCCGCAGATCAGCAGTCCCGCCGGAACATTGACATACATCACCAGTTCTCGCTTGACGTTGAGACGGTCAATGACTTTCTTGAGGACCCGAGGAATGATGATCACCTTGATGACACCGGTCAGTACCGCCGCAATATAGATGTGCTGATTTCCGGTCAAATAGGCCACCAGTGCCGCCGTCACAACGAGAAAGGCAGACTGAAGCGCAAACAGGTCGACGCAGGCCGAGAGCCGCCGTTGCGCCACAATCGCGAAACAGGTCAACAAGAGCAAGGCCGAGCACAGGTCGACAAGTTGCGATCCACTGTAGGAAAGAACCTGCATCCGATCAGCTCCGAAGAGTATAAAAGAACAGCAGTCCGAGCAGCCCGAGGATAAACGCAACGCCCAAAAGATCCGTTACTCGGAACAACCGTAATTTTGCGAACATACATTCGATCATTCCGATCACTGTCGCGAGTGCTGCGGTTTTCGCCAGGTAGACCAAGACCCCGATCATCATTGCGGCAGGCGCAGCCGTGGTCGCAATTCCCCAAGGAGCGAAGACGTTGGCAATCAAAGAGAGGAAGACGGCCAACTTCAGACTTGCCGCCCATTCGAGCAAGGCGAGGTAGCGCCCCGAGTATTCCAGGATCATGGCTTCATGAATCATCGTGAGTTCAAGATGTGTCGCTGGATTATCGATCGGCACCCGCCCTGTCTCTGCGAGTGCCACGAGAAAGAGGGATGCCAACGCCATCAGCTGGGGGGATGGGTCCGTTGCGACTCCATCCAACAGCGCGGTCTTGTGGACGATCGTGCTCAAGTTCGTCGAACCATTGGTCAGAGCAATCGCAAAGATAGAAAGGATCATGGCCGGCTCGGTCAGGGATGCAACGATTGCTTCGCGACTGCTTCCCATCCCGCCGAACGCTGATCCGGCATCGAGCCCAGCAAGAATCAGGAAAAACGTCCCCAGTGCAAGGAGATAAACAAGCGCGATGATGTTTCCCGCAAAGTTCATGGGGTTCTGCGAGATGAACGTCGGGACCAGTAGACCAGCAGTCAGCGTGGAGGCGAACACGATGTAGGGTGTCACAGTGAAAATCCATGAGGTGGTGGTCGAGAGCACCGGCTGTTTCCGGAAGAGCTTGGCCAGGTCAGCGTAAGGCTGGAAGACACTCGCGCCTCGTCGCAATTGCAGACGTGCCTTGACCTTTCGGATCAGACCTACAAGAAACGGCGAGACGGTCAGTAAGACCGTCACTTGAGCAATAACGAGAATGATCGCTTGTAACATCAATTACACCGCGAGCAACAATAAGAGGATGAGGGTGACGAAGATATAGGTCAGGTAGAGATGCAGGCTTCCTGCCTGGATCACTCTCAGCCGGTCGGCCAGCGTCGTGAAGAAGGCCACCAGGGGATCGTAGAGATATTTCTCGAAAATCGGTTCGATGTGAAACTCAAAGCGGCGTCGCTTGGCAAAGTATCGCGACTCATCGAGAAACTCCGTCTCGAGTTTGACCGTCGGCTGGTAAACAGTGCTGAAGACTCGCTTGATCGGCTGGACGAAACCGGTTGCGGTGTATTCCATCCGAGGTGTGAGGTTGATCCCGCAGCCCCACGTCTTGTAACGACGTTTTCTGCGATGGCCGCCGAACGTGACGGCTAGCCCCCATCCCAGCAGCGCCAGAGCCATCAGCAGCAGCGCCAACGTCGGAGTGGACAAGCTTGAGAAGTCGACATTTACAGGCGCAAGGGCCCATCCATCCATCGCCAGCACCTTACCTTGAATCGATATTCCGGCCAGAGGAGCAACGACCTGGTCCAGCAGCGGCAGTATCACCATCGGCGCGACTCCCAGCACCACACAGAAGACGGCTAAGATCCCCATTCCGACACGCATTGGAGCCGGCACTTCTTCAGCGTGGCGTGCATGGGTACTCCGCGGCAATGCGAGGAACGAAATCCCAAAAGCTTTTGCGAAGCAAGCCAGAGCCAGTACGCCGGTCAGAGCCAGGATAGCGGCGGCGATCGGCAGCATCAGCTTGAGAAACGCCGTCGGAAGTTGATAACTGAGGAAGAGACTTTGGAAGATCAACCACTCACTCACAAACCCATTCGTGGGAGGGAGAGCGGAAATGGAAACGGCTCCGATCAAAAAACAGATTCCTGTCCAGGGCATGCGCCGAAGCAGGCCACCATATTCTTCGATGTTACGTACATGAGTTGCATAGAGCAGCGAGCCGGCGCCCAGGAACAGCAGGGCCTTGAACATCGCGTGATTGATCGTATGGTACAGCCCAGCCACCAGTCCGAGAGCGGCCAGTTCCTTCAATCCGTAGGAGTGAAAGATCATGCCGGATCCGATGCCCAACAAGATGATTCCGATGTTTTCTACGCTATGAAACGCGAGGAGCCTCTTGAGGTCATGCTCCATCAACGCGTACATCACGCCCAGCAACGCTGATGTTGCTCCTAGGAACAGCACGGTGAACCCCCACCACCAGGGAAACTGGCCACCGAGAAAATCGAAATACACCCGAATCAGGGCATAGATCGCGGTCTTAATCATAACGCCGGACATCAGAGCCGAAATATGCGACGGTGCCGCGGGGTGAGCATAGGGCAGCCAGACATGGAGCGGTACGATACCCGCTTTTGTGCCGAAGCCGATCAAGGCCATCAGAAAGGCGAGCGTTCTCATGCCCTCCGGTAGGGACTGGTTAGGATGCCGGAAAATTTCAAAGGAGAACGACCCGGCACCCTGGAAGAGGATCAGGAATGCCACGATGATGAACGCCGTTCCGACATGCGTCATGATCAAGTAGAACAATCCTGCATAGCGGACCTCGGTTTTTTCATGCTCCGTCACCACGAGGAAATAGGAGAGCAACGACATCAGTTCCCATGCGATGAGGAAAAAGAAGCCGTTGTCCGCGAGCACCACCAGGGTCATGGAACAAAGAAACCCATTGAAGAGGGATCCAATCGTCGAGACTGATGCGCGCCCATCAAAATGCCGCACGTATCCAAGGGCATAAATCGAAGCGGCGAGACCCGCGAGGGAGATGGTCAAAAGAAAGAATGCGGCCAGTGGATCAATTCGAATCGCGAAGGCGAGCAGGGGAATCGTCGATGCTAGTGAGCCGGTGATGAATCCCGAAGACGTGAGGCCAAGGAGCCCGAGAACGACACCTGCGCTGGTTGCCACGACGGCGGGGACACCGGCAGAGAGACTTTGAACTTCAGCTCGTCGGGGGAGACAGAATGGGAGCAGTATACCGACGACATAGCTGCCGAGAAGAATCCATAACAGGTTCAGCATGCGATCGGTTGAGGTCCTCGTGCTCTTGTCGGATTACCTCAGGACGATTGAATGTTGCGGTTTATCCGCAACATTGGCTGAGATACAGGAGCGATCGCTCATCCGCGATTGGCGCATGCCGAGTTGCTCAGCCGGCCACCAATGCTGCGTCTCAACCACCCGCGACTACATGTACGACCGTTACCAACAGTGCGATAACCAGCATCGTGTAGCAAGTCATTTTCAAATCCTGCCAGGCCCGCGTTTCATTGTTTTTCACGATCAACCTCCTGCTTACTAGAATCCGAACTTGAGTGGTGAGCATGTGTAATGCCGTTCGGCTTACGGCACTCAACGCGCGGTCCGCTCATTAGTGCGTCTGTATGTGGACCATTGGCTCAATCTCTTTCTTCTGTTCCGCTGTCACGCTGTACTGCATGTAGTCGTGTTCTATTGCTTCATTTACGTAGAGTCGCCCAGTCGGTGCCAAGACCGCGAAGTCTGCTTCCGTGGTTCCTTTCGGTCCAATCGTGACGGCTTGTTCATTGACTGTTCGGATATAGGGATGCCACACCACCAGCTTGTAGGTGCCGGGCGGCACATCGGTGATGGTGAAACGGCCCTGCTCATCCGTCTTGGCGAAGTAGGGATTGTTGACGGCCAGACCCCAGCTCTCCATATAGGCGTGGAAGCCGCATTGCATGACGAAGACCCGGCGATCTTTGCTGAGCATGACCAATTCTTTTTTCGGCGCTCCGGCCTTGTGTTTGTGATACAGCGCAGCGTCGCCGTGGTCTCTGAAGTTTCGTGGATGTTGTGGGTTCATCGGAAGCGGGACGTTGAAGAGGACGCGCGCACCCAAATGTGACGTCTCATAGGCTTGGATGTCGTGCATGACCGGGTCCATGTTGACGACCGTCACCGATTTGTTGTCCCGCACCACTGTCGTGAAGGGGAGAAAGAGGCAATCTTTCGCTTCGATCTGTGGAACCCCGCCGCCCTCAAAGGGCTTCCCTTTCTTGACTCCCTCGAGATAGACCACCACGTCTCGGAACTTGCCGCCTGGCCCGATGTTGAACGGTTGAAGAATGCGCCAGCCTTGCCCATCGGAAATGCGCCCGCAATAGTAAGGATCGGGCAAGGTGGTGAGATTGTAACCCTTTGGCTTCGGGATCTGGCCCTCCAAGCGCACCATGCCTGTGAGAGTTCCTCCGTCGGATACCGCAGTAACTTCGTAACACCAAGCTGGCGAGACTGTTCCGATGAGAATGGCGAGCATTGTATTCACGCAATATCGCATGGCGTTCCCCTTATCCTGAGAATAGATTGAAAGGCATGGCTTGATGAGGACGAGCCGGCAGCCACGCTCTGAAGAGAGTCAAGTCGATTCCTTTCGTACTACACACGATACGCGTTCTGTATACCTTTCAACCCCGAGACACTGAGCCAATGAACACAATATCCGCTGAGGAAGAAATGGTCATAGACAGCCGAGAGAAAGGCGTGTCCGTCTTGCGGGCGCACGACGTTGCCCGCCCAGTCTCGTAATCCGCGACGCAACGTTTCCCCCATTCCAGCATGAGTCGTTATGACCGCCCCTGTGGAGAGATCCAACCAAACCAGCGCCGTGACTCCCTTCGTGTGCTGCACCGCTACGATGTCGGCGTGCTCTGACATGACCTTATGCTTCTTACCGACCTTGTCGGCTTTTCCATATTCTGTTAAGGCTCTGCGAGCAACTCCTGCACTTCTTCCCGAGATACCGCTTTCGAGCTGCCACAAAGCTCACTAAGTCGTCTTGATTCCTATCCCATTAGCTGGGTGATTGGAGAGAACGGCCCATCCGCCGACGACAACGAGCCGACCCTTCTCGTGCTCGTAGATTGTTGGGGTCGGAAGCCAGAACCCTGTTCCAATTCACCAACGCCTCTTCGTGCTGATCGAGTTGTTCAAGCAATGCAGCCAGTTCGCATCGCGTCGCAATATCCGCAGGGCAGAGCACGAGCGCATCCGATAGCCGTTGAAGGTGCTCGAACCAATCTATCGCTGGTTGGCGGCTCGCACACAGCCTGCTGTCCGGCGCGTCCCCATTCTTGTTGGTCATGCCCCTAATCCCTTTGCTTTCTTGGCAGCCCCAAGTTGCTCGGTAGGCGGTTGCGCGCAAATCGCTATGCTCAAACCATTGCAGGGAGAGTGCCGCTGCTGAACAGGTATCGGGAGGTTTTGCAGGAATGAACTCTATCGCGGGTTTACAGCTGTTATGAGGAGATGCTCGGACCGTAGTCCTCAAGTCACAAGGTATCTTGTGCAAGAATTGCAGGCTTGCGCAACTCTGTGGCGATTTTGAGGTGCATTTCTTGCGTCGTGAGTCACGCGATCTGGAGGGCCGGGAATAGAGAGATGATTCAAGCGACAACAATCAATCGCGAATTCCGTATTCCTTGATCTTGTACTGGAGAGTCCTAAGACTAATGCCCAACAGCCTTGCAGCATGTTCTCGATGGTTGGTGACTTCCTTCAAAGTTCGCTCAATCACTTGTCGTTCAATCTGTTCCAGAGACGTTCCCAATGTGATCAGCATAGTCCGTGCATCCTCTTTGCTAACCTGGATTTCCTCAGGGAGATGCGATGGCTGAATCGTAGTATCCTTCACCGTGACGACGAGCCGCTCCATGAGATTTCGTAATTGCCGAACGTTTCCTGGCCATCCATAGAGCCGTAACAACCGCATGGCTTCCCGCGAAACTTCTTTCGGTCCGCGGTGATGTTGTGCGGAAGATGCGGACAGGTATCGATCCACAAGCAGCGGAACATCGTCTGCCCGTTCGCGGAGCGGCGGGAGACGGATAGGCACGACATTCAGCCGATAGTAAAGATCCTCCCGAAACACCCCCTGCTTCACCGCCTCTTCTAGATTGCGATTTGTGGCTGCAAGGAATCTTGTATCGACTTTGATCAGTTTTGTGCCACCCAGACGCCTGAATTCCTTCGTCTCAAGAACGCGTAGAAAATCGACTTGCGACTTGAGCGAGAGTTCCCCCACTTCGTCCAGCAAGAGAGTACCCCTGTCCGCCAATTCGAACCGCCCGACCTTGGTTGACAGCGCTCCTGTGAAAGCGCCCTTCTCATACCCGAATAACTCGCTCTCAAAGAGATTCTCGGGCAATGCGCCGCAATTCATGGCAATGAACGGCCCGTCGGCCCTCGGGCTTTTGTGGTGGATCGCGCGCGCGACGAGCTCCTTCCCGGTTCCGCTTTCCCCCGTGAGCAAGACCGCCACATCACTGTCCGCCACCATCTCCACCAAGGCATAGACTCCCCGCATGGCGTCACTTTCCCCGACCATTTGATCGAAACGTGTTCTCGTTTCAAGACGGTCGCGAAGTTGCTTGTTTTCGGAGGTCAGCGTATGGCGCTCCAGGGCTTTCTCTACGACCACTCCAAATCGCTCGCGATCGATCGGCTTCGTCAGATAGTCGTAGGCTCCTAGACGCATCGCTTCAACAGCCGTATCGATTGAACCAAACGCCGTCATGACGACAACCTCCGTATCCGACCCTTTATCCTTCAGCCGACGCAGGAATTCTAGGCCGCCCATCCCCGGCATCCGAAGATCGGTGATCACCAGACCCACTCGGGCTTCTTCCAGATGTTGCAGAGCTTCCGCTCCCGTACCTGCCCCGAAAACCCGGTAACCCTTTTTCGCCAACATGGTCACCAGAGCATTGCGAATATTCACTTCATCGTCAACGATGAGAACCTGAAAGGCCTGCGTCATGATCCCACGCTCACCTTCTGAGGTTGACCAAGAGCCACGGGAAACTGGGTTACCACCGTTGTTCCGCTTCCAGGCGCACTTACAACCTGAATCGTACCGCTATGATCCTGCATAATCCGATAGGCTATGGCAAGACCAAGGCCAGTACCGCTCGCCTTGGTCGTATAGAAGGGCTCAAACAGATGGGAGAGCTGCTCTGTGGTGATCCCGACTCCACTATCCTTCACGGTAATCTCTATCCAGTGTTTCTCATCAGCCTTTCGTTGCGCCGCTGAAATCCGACAGAGCCCGCCGTTCGGCATGGCGTGAAACGCGTTGACAATGATGTTGACCAATACTTGACTGATCTGAGTTGCATCGCCCAGGACGGGCAATATTTGTTCGTCCATAACTCGTTCGAGTCGAATCCCACGTTCTTCCGCCTCGAAGCGCATCAACGTCATGATGTGGTCGATCAGTGTCCTTACATCTACCTCGTGCAAAGCCACAGGTCCAGGGCGGGCAAACTTCATAAAATTATCGAGAATCCCAGAAAGTCTTCGGCATTCGGCGTTCACGACTCCGAGATACCGTGCCCCCGGTTCTGTCAGTGCTCTCCTTTCCTGAAGTTCTTCTTCTAAAAGGTGGAGGTTCAGATCCATGGCACTCAAGGGGTTTCGCAACTCGTGCGCTACCCCTGCAGACAAGGTGTGCAACGCCGCTAACTTTTCTGCGACATGGACGCGTCGTTCAAGTCCGAGCCACTCTGAGACGTCCTGCGCCTGCAGGATCACTCCGGCCGGTTTCTTATCGTCCCCGGTGAGCTCTGCTGTACTCACGCGAATTGTCCTCGGGCTGAGGCTCCCACATTCGTAGACGAAGTCTTTCTGATTCACATGAGAGTGCTCTTTCAACGCCCCATCGAGTATCCGGCGGATCGGATCTTTTTCTGAAAATACGGCGTCATAGCCTATCCCGAGCAACTCCGATGAGGCGCGATTCAAGACCGCCTCAGCCGCGGGATTCATCGCGCTGATGATGCCTCCCTGGTTAATCGTAAGCACCCCCGTCGGAATACTCTGTAGAATATTCCTCGCCAGCCCCTTCACTTCCTCTAGCGTTTTTCGGGCGGTGTCGTAGTGGAGAAACGTGATGACGGCCGCAATACCGATCGAACTCACTAAGAAGACAAGGAGTGTCTCAATGATCAGATCACCGCGCGACTGCCAGAGGGCATGGAACAATTGGGTAGAAGCGTTCTCGCCTTCGGTGAAGCCTCGGAGGAGGAGTTTTTTCCGTTCCAGGCTGAAAAGCAAAATGACGGAGGCGATCAAAGCGAGGACCAGGAGCAGGGAAGCGACCAGCCGATAGGGAACGGCTCGAAAGAACGTCGTCTCTGGAATTGGTCTGAACATCGCGGTGTTACATGGCAGCGGACACAATCGGTATGCTACCACGGGCAAGGTCCACTGTGCACCGATCTCACCTCGCAGCGGGACAGAGTTAAATACGATATCTTGCCCTTTGCTTGAACTTCGGTCTTTGTTCCGTTTATTGTGACGGCTGCGGAGCTGACCGTTTCGTCAGGCGGAAGTAGTTTTATGGACCGGGAGTGACGCAGTGACACAACAAGCGCGGGAAGTCGATGTAGCCAAGTACCGCATCCTGCAGGAGCCGTTTTACGCGGAGGTCTGTGGGGAGATCGGCCTATTCACCATTGCCGCCGAACAGAAGCTGCCGGTTATGCTGAAGGGGCCGACCGGCTGCGGCAAGAGCCGGTTTGTTCAATACATGGCGTACAAGCTCGGCAGGCCGTTGATCACGGTCGCCTGTCACGAAGATCTCACGGCATCAGACTTAGTGGGCCGGTACCTTCTGAAGGGACAGGATACTGTATGGATGGACGGGCCTTTGACCGCTGGGGTGAAACATGGAGCCATCGTCTATCTCGACGAAGTGGTGGAAGCCAGAAAGGACACGACCGTCATTATCCATCCACTCAGCGATGACAGGCGAGTCCTCCCGATCGAGAAGAAAGGCCAGATTGTGGAAGCCGCCGACGAGTTCATGTTGGTGATCTCCTACAACCCCGGCTATCAGAGTGTCCTCAAAGATTTGAAGCAAAGCACAAAGCAGCGATTCATGGCGATTGAATTCGACTACCCCGCTCCTGACATCGAAACGATGGTGGTTCAGCGGGAAGCGGGGATCGATCAAATCATCGCTGGAAATCTCGTCAAACTCGGGCAAAAGGTCCGCAACTTGAGAAACCACGGATTGGAGGAAGGAGTCAGCACCAGACTCTTGATCTACGCCGGTACCCTGATGAAGCAAGGCGTGCCGCCTGAGCGGGCCTGTGATGTGGCCGTCGCTCGTCCGATCACCGATGATTCGGACATGCAACGCGCGATACTCGAATTCGTCAAAGCGATCTTTTGAATCCATCGATTCTCGTGGGTTCCCTTCCTGCCATCGCACGGGATAGTGAGCGCGGGGCGCTCCTGACCGTACATGTTCAACCAGGATCTTCACGTACCGAGTGCGTCGGAATTCATGGCGACGCGATAAAGATCCGCCTGGCAGCTCGCCCGATCGACGGTGCAGCCAACGACGAACTGATTCGCTTTATCGCTGATCAGTGTGACGTGCCGCTCGCAAACGTACGAATTCACGCCGGGGCAGGAGCTCGACGCAAACACCTCTGTGTGAAGGGGGTCTCGGCTCAGGTACTGTTGGCTCGATTGCTGCCGCGAAACAAGCAAGACACGGAGTAGACATGAAGAGATTACGAATCAGCAGCGCCATCTTCGCGGCGTTGATGCTCTCAGCCTGTTCCAGCGCGCGCCCGGTGCTCTACCCCAATGCCCAGCTGGAGTCGGTCGGAAAAGACGGGGCAGAGCGCGATGTCGAAGCCTGTCGGCGGTTGGCGGAGTCGGCAGGTGCGGAAGAACGCGGCGGTGGCAAGACCGGCCGTGTCGCCACGAGTACAGCCGTGGGAGCTGGTGCCGGTGCTGCGAGCGGAGCAGTGGGGGGAGCGATTACCGGAGCGGCAGGACGGGGCTCTATGATTGGCGCGGCAAGTGGCGCGGTGTGGGGACTCTTAATCGGATTGTTTCATGCCGTCGGTCCTTCTCGACCCAGCCCAGCCTACACGAACTTCGTCAACCGCTGCTTGCAAGAAAAGGGATATGAAGTGACAGGCTGGCAGTGACTGAGAGGGGAGGGCTGCGTACACGAGGAATTCCTGTGCTCGTGCATCACCCGCACGAGGCAAAATTAATGATGTGCGTAGTTGAAAAAACCTCGACTTTTTCCATAAAGGGTGAGAAATGAGGAACGGAAAGAAAAACTCGCTAAGAGACTTCCGTGGCCAATCGATTGTGGCATCGTTGTGTTGTGTGCGCACTGCTCATAAGTCTTACTTCCTGTGGTGAGCCGCAGCCGATCTTCCGGTCCAATAAACAACTCCACTTGTATGGAAGACAGATGGCTCAGCAAGAGGTTGAATCCTGTCGGAAGAAAGTTGAGCGGACAGGGTTGCAACCTGGCGTGCGTCAGAGCGCGAATGCGGCGACTGGGGCTGTACTTGGCCTGACGCTCGGTGGCGCGGTCGGCGCGTCGGCAGGAGTGATCGGTGGATTACCAGGGGTGGCGATCGGGGCCGCTGCCGGTAGCGGGCTTGGAATGGTCGTTGGATTCCTCGGGGGAACGTTTAAGCCTCTCGAACCCGAACCACCGTATGCCGATGCCGTCACAAACTGTCTGAAGGAAAAAGGCTATGAAGTCAGCGGTTGGGAGTAGTCCCCAAGATCGTTGACCTCCTGTCAGCAGACGCAAGGCATGCCGTGAGCCACTACAGCCCCTCTCCGAGTCTACAAGAACCACAACGGACATGTGACTTCGACCAGGTCTGACCCGGTTCACCCTCCTAAGGGTATTCTTGCCGATGTTCCTGTGCTTGCCTGAGGATTTCCAGTCTGTTGCGTGACAAAGCCGCGTTCTGACGCTACGGCATATCGAAGATTGAGAAACTCGGATCGTGGGCCGGTCAATTTTCATACAGGACTTGTGGTGAAGATTTCTTCACGATCTCATCATGGACCATTCATATACGAACGATATACTTTGCGCAGGTTAAAGGAGACGAAGGTCAATGACGATGTGTTTTGCACTCTCACAGAACGTCGCTTTAAGAGTGCTGGATAGAAAGAGGAGATTCGCCATGCGTATGATCGGACTGGTTGTCATGTGTGCATTGTTGGAAGCTTGCACAATCACACCGATGTTTCCTTCAGAGATTATGAAAAACGTCGAAATCAACACCTTTGACGTCGAGGCTTGGCAAAAGCAGACCTATCATCCGTCGATCGCAGGCTTTGTCCCACACAAAGTGGAATTGGGAGGAGAAATCATAGAGGTAATTCGGAAACCGGAAGGTGTCGTCCTTCTTGTCGAGGCACAGCCCGTCGGGAGCCATGCGGCATATGGTTCTAAGAGTGTGGATCGAGGGGACTCATTCTGGTACGCCATTGCTTTCAACGGCTCTCCAGAGGCTAGCATGTTGCAGAGAGGCAACAGGCTTGTCGTTGTTGGAATGACCGAGAGAGCCGGCACAGAAATGATCGGTGGAGCTCCGAGGGTGCTGCCGCACCTGCTGGCACAGTGTCTCCATATCTGGAATAACCGGGAAGCGGAAACAGCGGACTTTTCTTATTATGGAGGTCCGATGGGACATCATCCGGCGGAAGAGCGGACATTCTGCCTGGGAGATGACAGCGGGACATCCTTGACCATTAGCGAGAGCCGAGGTGACAAACAACAAACTCATTCTGAAGGGTTGTAATTGTAACGGATATCTCTCCAAGCCAGAGTGGAGTCCGGGTTTGCTAAGAACAAAAGGTTTCACCATAGGCGCGAATCGATCGAGATCCGTCCGGTAGATCGCGCGGTTAGAAGCGGCAAGAGCAAACATCAGCTGGTGCGGTTGGCGATCCAGCCTGTTCATCCTCACTCCACTCATCTTCAGTTGACCTCTACCACTGCGAGCCAACAGGCTCCCGGATCAACGCTAGACCCCCTGAAGGAAGACTTAGCAGGGGGTGCGGAAAAACTCGATTTGCCTGCTTCGGCAGGCCTGTCCTGAGGCTTGTCGAGCGGCTCGGTACGAGTGGGAAGAACTTTGCCTATTCAATGCCGCTTCGCTTGTCCTGAGGCTTCCGAAGGATGAACGGATGGGTTTTCCGTCGCCTGCTCAAGGAGAAGATTTCCTGATTGACAACTTGTGCTGGAAACCTATAAAACCACACTGGTTTCCTCAGTGCTCGCCATGATCCGTCCCTTACGAAGATGCCAACAGACAAAATGATCTCTAGCCGTTCTCCAGCCAACAGGGTTGTCAGCGCGGCTCGGCGACAGTTCTTCACCCATGGATTCAGAGCGGTCAGGATGGATGATATTGCCGCCGAACTTGGGATGAGCAAGAAGACGTTGTACGCCCATTTCCCCAGCAAGACCGTGCTCATCCAAGCCATCATGCAGGAGAAGTTTGGGGAAGTCGAAGCAGACCTCTCTCGCCTGAAAACGAAAGCCGGGCAGAGCGTCGAGACGACGCTCCGGAACCTACTGGATTGTGTGCAACAACACACAGCTGAGATTCAACCACCATTTGTGCGTGACATCGGACGCGAGCTGCCCGAGCTTTTTCAGGTTATCGAACAGCGACGTCGAGACTTGATCCGCCATCACTTCGGCGAACTGTTCGAAGAAGGACGGAAGGCCGGCCTCATCAGAAATGATATCCCAGTTCGCCTCATTATCGAGATCCTACTCGGGGCGGTGCAGACGATCATGAATCCTCCCAAACTGGCGGAACTTGGCCTGACTTTAGAGACTGGATACTCATCAATCATTGGAATCATCCTCGAAGGGGCACTGACCACACGACGCAATCGGTGAATCGATGGGTGTAGGTCGTCCAGGAACCACAGAGGGGCTGATCCTGGCAATCACGCTGGTGATTGCCATGGTCCAGGCGGGCTGCGGGCGATCTTCGTCTGATCAAGTTCAGGGTTACGTCGAGGGTGAATACGTCTACGTGGCTTCACCTTATGCCGGTGCGCTTGCATCCTTGTCCGTACGACGTGGAGAACAGGTTAATGCGGGCGATCCCCTTTTCAGTCTGGAACAGGAGTCAGAAAAGGCCGCCCGTGACGAAGCAGCGAAAAAACTCAGTCAGGCGATGGCCAACCTTGGGGATGCGAAGAAGGGAAAACGGCCTTCTGAGATCGAATCGCTCAGGGCGCAACTGAAACAAGCACAGGCCGCCTTCCGATTGTCCGTGCAAGAAGCCAAGAGACAGGAAGGGCTCAAGTCTCTGCCTGGTGCCGCGGTGGAACTGGAAGTGGATCGCGCTTACGCGGCACGAGAACAAAATCAAGAGCGAGTCGCGCAGCTGAAGGCCGATCTGAACACGGCACTGTTAGGGGCTCGCGTGGATCAAGTCGCGGCTGCTGAAGCAGAGGTGCATGCCAGAGAAGCGGCGTTGGCCGGAGCAGAATGGGCACTTGCGCAGAAACGACAAGCGGCGCCGAAGACAGGGCTCGTCTTCGACACCCTGTACCGTGAAGGAGAATGGGTAGCGGCCGGACGTCCGGTGGTTGTCTTGCTGCCGCCCGATCATATCAAAGTACGCACGTTTGTTTCAGAGACAAAGATCGGGACCATCAAGCTCGGCGACTTGGTCAAGATTACGGTGGATGGCGTGCAGGGTACGGTTCAGGGAAAGGTGGGCTTCATATCTCCTCGGGCAGAGTATACCCCACCGGTTATCTACAGCCAGGAGAACCGCGAGAAGCTGGTCTTCATGGTTGAAGCGCTGTTTGACCGGGATACCGCGCGCAATCTGCACCCCGGTCAACCGGTGGATGTACGATTCAACGGTGCCCCATGAAACAGGCTGTTAACGGACAAGAATTGGCCATTGACGTACGGGGCATGACGAAGCGATTTGGGTCGCGGACCGTGGTCGACCACATCGACCTTCGTGTAGGTCGTGGCGAGATCTACGGCTTCCTCGGGCCGAATGGCAGCGGCAAGACGACGTTCATCCGCATGTTGTGCGGTCTCCTGCGCCCGGATGAAGGGAGCGGTACTTGTCTTGGCTACGACGTCATCACCGAAAGCGAAGCCATCAAAGCCGCCGTTGGTTATATGACCCAGCGGTTTAGTTTCTACGAAGACCTGAGCATCGCCGAAAATCTCGATTTCGTTGCCCGGATGTTTCAAGTTGATCGTCGGCGCGAGTCTGTTGAGCGGAGTCTCGAACGCTTGGGCCTCACCAATCGTCGAGAGCAGTTGGCCGGTCAGTTGTCGGGAGGGTGGAAGCAGCGACTCGCTCTGGCCGCTTGTTTGATCCATCGACCAAAGTTATTGCTCTTGGATGAACCGACAGCCGGCGTCGATCCGAAAGCGCGCAGAGAATTTTGGGAACAGATTCACGAATTGGCCGCCGAAGGACTCACCTTCTTGATCACCACCCACTATATGGATGAAGCCGAACGCTGCCATCGCCTTGCCTACATCGCCCATGGGAAGTTGCTCACCTATGGAACTGTCGCCGATGTCATCACTCAGGCGCAGCTTACCACCTGGTCCGTCAGTGGGCCGGATCTTCAGCAATTGGCCGGAATCTTGCGTCGGCAGCCAGGCGTGCAACAAGCCGTCGCGTTCGGTGGCCGGTTGCATGTGAGCGGAGACGACCCTGTCGCGCTCGACGCAACGGTTTCGGCGTTTCGTACTGCGCCTTATGACTGGCAACGAGTGGACACGAGTCTGGAAGACGTGTTCATCCATCTCATGCATCGATCCTCAAATGAGGTCACGTCATGAGCCTGCGATGGACATTTTCTCCCTCCCGTTTCTGGGCCATCGTCGTCAAGGAGTTCATTCAGATGCGGCGAGACCGGGTCACATTCGGGATGATGATCGGCATTCCGTTGATTCAACTCATCCTCTTCGGCTTTGCCATCAACGCGGACCCGAAGCGCTTGCCGACAGCGGTTCTTCTCGCCGATTACGGCCCCCACGGACGAACGCTCCTCCAGGCCATACGGAACAGCGACTACTTCGAATTCACCAGGCAGGTGATGAGCGAGCGGGAAGCGAATGAGGTGCTCGCGCGGGGCGACGTGCAGTTCGTGATCAATATTCCGCCCGACTTTTCGCGTGACGTAGTCCGGGGCGATCGACCTGCTATCCTTGTCGAGGCCGACGCCACAGATCCGGCGGCAACCAGCAATGCGATTGGCTCTCTGCGCCTGTTGGCGGGGACGGCACTCCGGCAAGATTTGAAGGGGCCTTTCACCTTTCTGTCTGTAGGTGAAGATCCGATCGACTTGCGTATCCATGCGCGATACAACCCAGAGGCCATCACACAATACAACATCGTGCCGGGCTTGATGGGCGTGGTGCTCACCATGACGATGGTGATGATCACCGGCCTGGCAATTACCCGTGAGCGCGAACGCGGTACCATGGAAAATCTACTCTCGATGCCGACAAGGCCGTTCGAGGTCATGATCGGCAAGGTGCTGCCATATATTCTTGTGGGATATGTCCAAGTGGCGCTCATTCTCCTGGCGGCTCACCTGCTGTTCAAGGTGCCGGTGTACGGCAGCATCCCGATGCTGTTCCTCGCCGCGTTGGTCTTTATTACAGCCAACCTGGCGATGGGAATCACCTTTTCGACCATGGCACAGAACCAGTTGCAGGCCGTGCAGCTCTCGTTCTTTTTCTTTTTGCCGTCGCTGTTACTCTCGGGGTTCATGTTCCCGTTCCGCGGGATGCCTCAATGGGCGCAAGCGATCGGAGAACTGTTGCCACTGACGCATTTTCTCAGAATCGTGCGGGGCATCATGCTCAAGGGGAATGGGCCGCACGAGGTTATGTTCCAGTTGTGGCAGATCGCCCTCTTTGCCCTCGTCGCCCTGGCGATCGGCGTGAAACGGTACCGCCAGACCCTGGATTAGGGACCTCCGAGAAGTGGAGCCGGCTTATACCGATGCGATGGTAAAGGGGTCTACAAATGAGTAAGGCCACAAGGTCAAGGCCTGGGAGTGCGTGGCAGAGGATCGGTTAGATCCAGGCACTCGGTCAGGCTCGAATAGCATCAAGCAAACGAATGGTGACATCCAAAGCCGGTGTTGATTGATCGGCGGCCCTTACAAACATGAACTACAGCAACAGGTCGATCTGTTGGCCGATCAGAAGATATACACAAGATCGATCGAGAGGGTCGGCTGGTAGCTCGTCGCTCGGTCGCCGAGCTGAAAGAC
The DNA here is from genome assembly GCA_029194725.1 of Nitrospira sp. Taxonomy (GTDB): domain Bacteria; phylum Nitrospirota; class Nitrospiria; order Nitrospirales; family Nitrospiraceae; genus Nitrospira_D. The sequence goes on from JARFXQ010000014.1 coordinate 56,666, forward strand.
ATTCTGATTGGACTTGTCATAACGGTATTCGAGCCTGGTCTTCACCGACGGAAAGGGCCTGTACTCGAGCGTGCCGGTAACTTCCCATACGGTCTGCGCGACGGCCGGCGCAGCTTGTGTTGATGTGGCGCCGAAGCACACGTTGGCTCTTGGTTGATAGGCCGTTGTTCCCTGACAGAGCACCAAACCTCCCGCGTCTTCGAAAATCTCCCCTCGTAAACGGACACCCCATTCTTTCGTGAAGTCATGAAACAGATAGGTTGCCACCCCTTGCCAGCGCGCATTATGTCCAGCGCTGATCAGGCTGCTGTTGGCCTGATTAGCGTAGTAAGCCTCAACGACCGCCCATGTCTGCGCGCCGAGCTGCCAGCTTGCGTATCCGCCGCCCAGCAGGAGTGTCCCTCCCGGCGTGCCGGGCGCACCAGACCTGGGCCCGGCCAACCCATAGACCATGACCCTCACCGTTTCAGATGGAAAGACCATCAGCAGCGTCTCCACCAAAGGCTCGAGATGTGCATTCGCTTGAGCCGCGTTGATAAAGGGGATCGCCCTGACCGACAGCACTACCTGTTCGTTGAACTCGTACGTAGCGCCGATGCCCCCCGTCGTGAAAGGCTGCCCCAGATACAGATAGGATCGTGAGTAATTCGGGCTGTATGGATTCCCCACCTGCTCATAGCCGACCAGGGCGTTAAACAGCCCGACTTGCAGGTCAAGCCCACGACCAACTGGAACGAGATATTGGGCATAGAGTTCCTGGAAGCCCGCGAAAGGATTTAGATTCAGCCCGCTGATGTAGTCTGCATCTTGCCCCGCGTTGAATTTCACACGAAAGCCGAGCCGATCGAGAGCGGAACCATCGGCTTTAGCCTGTCGTTCTATCGCAGCCTGGATCGCGTTTGCCCGAAACTGATTGGAGTTGACGCTGAAAGCGCGGAGTTGATTGATATCGTCTGACGGGTCGTTGAAGTTCTGCGTATAGGAGACGTGGAAGTAGCCGGTGAACCGCACCTTCAGAACGTCCGACAGCAGCCGCCGCACGGTCATCTTTTCCGCTACTCTGGGAATAGGCTCGAACTGATAAGTAGAGGGACTTGGTTTGTTCTCCTCGCCTCGTGCGTCCGTCAGGATAACGCATCCAAAGGCGAGAATCACAACAACGAAGGCTAGGCCTGACCGACGGAGCACGTGGTGGTTCCTGGATTCATGCGGCACAATGCTCTTCTCCCATTTAACACGGAGGCCGTGCCAAAGAAGTTCGCCTCGATGCGATGCGCAGGGAGTTCGCGCTCATTATATATCAGCAGCCATCCTGACAGAACCGTCAGCATGTTCCAAATCAAATTCGAATGGATAGAAGAGAGGGTTCAGCAGGTCGCACAGGAGATCAGCCAGGCAGCCATGGTGCTCCGTTCCCTATGCTGCATATCCTAAGAGATGAGACGGACAATCGCAATGCTCGAATGTGACCCGGCCGCTTGCCTTCGGCATAGTTGACCGGGATGAAGGTAATCTTCTTCCTGACATTCTTTGCGGCAATATCGAACAGATTTCCTTGTTACGCGACAATTTCAGCCTAATTCTGATTCTTGGCTCTGTGCAGCGCCATCTGTATCGATGGCAACTTGTCGGTTGTAATTCCTTGTTTGCTCGCAAGACGAAGTTCGCACCCTTTGAAGGGTTGGCCATCAATAGTCCCTACCCAACCCTTTCCTTCCCAATCTCGTGCAATGGAGAATTGGAACGGGACGAGCTCAGCTTTGGCTGCGGCGACCTTCGCCGCATGTTCCTCTGCCTTGGCTTTTTGCCGGAGAGCCTCCCGCATCTCAAGTTCCTCCAACGCCTTCCTGTTCTTTTTCACCAACTCGCTGTTCTCGATACCCCAAGGACCACGCGAGCCGTAGGTCAGCTCATGCGAAATAAGTCCCATTTCCACTGCTGCATTGTCCCGTAGCCGATGTTCTTCTTCCATCTCCTTTGCCGTTGGAACAATGGGTCTTGGGGTAGCCTCCATACGAAGAATTCCCTTCTGATAATCGAAGGTTCCCTTGAGTCCTGTTTCGATTATTCGTGGTTGCGCCGGTACTGAGTGGTCCAATGCCCTGAAAGTTCCGACGACATCGGCCGGCTCAACATACATACTGAAAGGAGCTTCGTGATTGGCGGTGGCAAGTTCGATCTCGATAGTAGAGCGTTCATTACAAGCACCACCTGCCCACGCACCTTGGAGGAGCGCCTGCGCGTACATTTTCGGAATTGTATCGCCTGCCTTAATAGGTTTCTGAGCTGCAAGAGCCGCTTGCTCTTTCTGTCTGATCTCAGCTAAAGTCTGCTCGTGTTGTTGCTGTGGCGCGAGACGTTCTTGTTTCGCCAGCTCAAGCAGGACCGTCTGATGCAATCCACAGGCATCAAGAGTCAATGTGAGCCCGCTCAATACGATCAAACAGCACAAGCGGATACCGTCGAACTTACCTAGCTGCATGTCGTGATCACCTTTCATTTCCGAATTGGGCATGCGAAAGAAGTTGGATGATACGGCTTTTTGCAAATGTGATGAATTATTCATGAAGGGATCATAATACAGGCATCATGAAGAAATCATGAAAGAATAATGAAGAGTCCTTCATCCCTATGAAAATCGAGCCGAATCCGACACGCCCTTCCTAAATAAGGCTTCAATAGACCACGCATGAAACTCTGTATGTATGAGCCGGTCGTTCGGCACCGTGCCGCTAATTCGGCATCGGACGTGAGTCTTACTCCCTCCTAATCAACGATTCCAGTTCGGCTCATCTTTATAAGATACAACAAGTTACAGATGGATCGGGGATTCCATGCTGAAGAGGTCTGCCTGGAATGCGAGTTGCCAAATAGGAAGGAAGTTTCCAGTTACAGGTTTCAGACAGGATTGTGAGGCGCTTTTCAATTAAGACTTGAGACTCCATCACGCAGTGTTCCTGAGTGATGGTTTGGAAGTTCGGCAACCGGAGGAGGACATATTATGTTTGTTATTGTAGGGGCGACAGGACACACAGGGTCTTCGGTGGCAGAGACTTTACTCGGTAGAAAGCAACCGGTCAGAGTCGTCGTTCGTACAACGGAGAAGGGCGCCGAATGGAAAGCCAAGGGTGCGGAGGTAGCCATCGCATCACTCGACGATGTATCGGCGCTGACGAAGGCATTTGAAGGAGCGACAGGGGTCTATTTGTTGGTGCCGCCGAATTACGGTGCCGAGCCATGGTTGACGAGCCAACAGGCGCGGATGGATCGGGTCGCAGAGGCCGTTCAGAAGAGTGGGGTGGAGCATGTGGTTTTTCTGTCGTCGGTCGGCGGGCATATCGCCGGAAAGACCGGCCCGATCCGAGCCGCGAGTTATGGCGAACAGGCTCTTGGTCGGGCTGCCAAGCGTCTGACCATTCTTCGACCTTGCTATTTTATGGATAACTGGGCGCCGGTGATTGGCGCGGCGAAAGCAGAGGGAGTTCTCCCGACATTCATCGCGCCTCAAGCCAAGGTTCCCATGATTTCAACCAAGGATGTCGGCAGGATCGCAGCGGAGCAATTGATCGCCGGCGGACTGGCCAAACAGATCGTGGAAATGGCAGGTCCGGCAGAGTACAGCCCCGATGAGGTTGCTTCAGCGCTAGGCCGGATCTTGGGGAAAACGGTAACAACTCAACATGCGCCCCTGAATGCCGTTGTTCCAACGTTTAAGTCGTTTGGATTTTCGGAGGAGGCGGCAAGGCTTTTCGAAGAGATGTATACCGCCTTCTCGACCGGCACGATTCACTACGAGCATCCTGCGTCTGTGATTCGGGGTCGAATTACACTGGCCGAGGCCTTGAAGGGGCTCGTGAACGCCGGATGAACGTTGCGCGAGCATGGGTAAGACATAAGGAGACCATCATGAAGCCGGACCTCGACAAAGTGAGAAAGCTGGCCAAAGACCTCCGAGAAGGCTACCCCCGGAGTCCTCGCGCGAAGCTCGGCGGCTATGTGATTGCGGCTCGCTGCGCGGATAAATGCCGGGCGTTCTTGCTGGGCATGAATGGCGAGTACAGCTACTGGCCCTGTTCGTTGGCGAGCCAGTGGTTTGCATTCACCGGTATTACGCCTGAACAGTTCAAGGACGTTGTTGCGACGGGAGCAACCGACGAAGAACTCACAACGTGGATCACGGGGAATTCCAAGGTCAAGGACCAGAACGAAGTGCTGAAGTGGAACAACGCGATGCGGGACATGCGATTGAGCGACATGAGTCTCCAGGGCCAACAATACTTGGAGGAGTACATTCCGAAGTTCTTGCCGCAACATCGTCCGGTCTATGTATGGTTTGACGTGTACGATCTGGAAGAAAAGCGATACTGAATGGGTGCGTTTGATGAGTGAAACAGACTCAAAGCTCCGGATCGACGTCTATTCCGATGTCATCTGTCCTTGGTGCTATGTCGGCAAGCGACGGCTCGAACGGGCGCTCAGGGAATGGCGTGATGACTCTTCGGTGGAAGTGAACTGGAGACCGTTTCAGTTGAATCCTACGATGCCGAAGAACGGGATGGATCGCACGATCTATTTGGAAACCAAGTTCGGCAGTCTGGATAGGTTTAGGGAAATGGAGCAGCGCTTGCTAGAAGCAGGGAAGGCCGAGCAGATTCCCTTTGCCTTTGAGAAGATCGCTAGGACACCGAACACCTTCTTGGCCCATAGATTGATCTGGTATGCCGGACAACAAGGCTGTCAGGACGCGGTGGTCCATCAGCTGTTCAAAGACTATTTTGAAGCAGGTCTTGATATCGGCTCTCTATCGACACTGGTGGAATCGGCCGATCGAGCAGGGCTGAGAGTGAACGAGTTTCTCATGAGCGAAGAGGGAGCTGCAGAGGTCAAGCGCGAAGAGGCTCTTGGTCATGAGTTGGGCATTCGAGGAGTGCCGTACTTCGTTCTCGACAAAGCCTATGGAATCTCGGGCGCGCAGCCGGTCGAAGTATTCGTTTCTGCCCTTGAAAGAGTTCGGACCGGCGTTTCCACCGACGGCGGATCTCAGTAGTCAGAAGAGGTGATGGATGTCCGTCCAAGTCTACGGATGCAACCATGTGGTGATCGAAGTCACCGACGCGAAGAAAGCGGTGAAGTTTTATCAGGACGTGTTCGGGCTGAAGATGCTACGTGGCGGGGAAGGGGCGGCCTGGTGCAAGCTCGGTGAGCACCAGTTCATGGCGATTTTCGAAGTGGAGGAGTTGCAGCTCGATCGCACGAAGCATTTCGGGCTCATAGTGCGCGACGCAGAACAGATCAAGGAAGTCCGTCGGAAACTGACAAAGAAGTACAAGCTAAAGCTCCATCCTGATTTTCGCTGCGACTTTCGAGATCCTTGGGGAAACCGGATTCAGGTTGGGGACCTGAGCGATGAGTCGTTGGTCTGGCTGCTGCCCTATCAGGAGGTGCAGAAAGCCGGGATTATGTTCACATCAAAAAAACACATGAAAGGAGTTCGACGATGAGCGATCACAATTTGCAACAACGGCTGAACGACATGTTTGGCCATATCCGCCAGGGCAAGATCGTCGAGGCGATGAACGAGTTCTACGATAAGGATACGGTGATGCAAGACAACGCGAATCCTCCGACGAAGGGGTTAGCGGCCAACATCGAGCGAGAAAAACAGTTTCTGAGCGGGGTGAAGGAATGGAAGGGCTTTGACGTGAAAGCCAGCGGCACTGGTGACAACGTCACGTTCTATGAATGTACGATGGATTTCATCGCGACGAATGGACAGCCGGTTCACATGGAACAGGTGTCCGTCGCGAAGTGGAAAAACGGCAAGATCGTCCACGAGCGGTTCTATTACGATACTGGCGCGAAACGGTAAAGCGCCAAACGAGATATCTGTCCAACGAGCAGGCCCAAGACCCATCAGTTCGGTAACGAACTCACGGGTTAAGGCCGTCAACCTAATGGGAACAGGTCTATGCCATTAAAGGGAACAGTCGTGTTGATTGCCGGAGGAACCGGCGCGCTGGGCGGGACGGTCACACCGGTCTTTGCGCGATCGGGCGCACGGGTCATTACCGCAGACCGCAATCCGCCGCCGGAACAGGTGGCAGCAGGGAAGGCGATGAAGGCCGATGTCACCGATGAAGCGGCTGTCCGTCGTCTGGTGGATGACGTGATACGAACGGCGGGCCGTCTCGATGTGTTGGTGAACTTGGTCGGAGGCTTTGCCATGGGGCGCGTCGTGGAGACCGATGTGTCGCTGTGGCAGCGGATGTTGACCATGAACGTCACGTCGGCGTTCCTGTTGTCGAAAGCCGTCCTGCCCCATATGGTGGAACGGGGAACCGGTCACATCCTGCACGTGGCGGCTTGGGCGGCGGTCGAGCCGTTTCCCGGTGCTGCCGCCTATCTCGTCGCCAAGTCGAGCCTGCTCGCGCTGATCCGGGTGTTGGCGCTCGAACTAAAGGGCTCGGGCGTGACGGTCAATGGGGTGCTGCCCACCACCATTGATACGCCGGCCAACCGCGCGAGTATGCCCCAAACCGATCCGTCGACATGGGCGAAGCCGGAGTCCATCGCCGAAACGCTGCTCTTTCTCACCTCGGATGAAGCCGGTCAGATCAACGGGGCTACGATTCCCGTCGGCACCGGAAGCGGTGCAATATCGGCGGGCAAGCCCTAGCAGCGCAGGTGGACTGGACGCGAGGGCTCTCGAAGACGTTGATGCGTGGCGAAATGGAGTCTTATCAAGGAGGAGACAGGTATGCTACCAGGGGAACAGTATCGCGCGAGACAGTTCGATCTCAGCGGACTCAATGGCATCTCCGATCGAACACTGGAGACCCATTTCAAACTGTATGAAGGCTATGTCAAGGAGACCAACCGGTTGACCGAACGTATCATGGAGTTCCTGAAGGATGGGAAGGTGGACCAAGAAGAGATGCCGGCCTATTCGGAACTCAAACGTCGATTCGGGTTCGAGTACAACGGTATGGTGCTGCATGAATATTACTTCGACAACATGACAAAGCAGGGGTCCGGCGATCCTGGGCAAAGTTCCGCATTCGTACAGGCCGCGGTATCCAGCTTCGGGAGTTATGACATCTGGAAGGCGGACTTCGCCAGTGTCGGGAAGATGCGCGGAGTCGGCTGGGCAATTTGCTTTCAGAATCCGATGAACGGCCGGTTGTCGAACCACTGGGTCAGCCTGCACGAAATCGGCAACGTGGCAGGCTTTGTTCCGGCGCTGGTGATGGATGTGTGGGAGCACGCGTTCATTCTCGATTACAAGCCGTCCGATCGAGGCAAGTATATCGACGCGTTCTTTTCAAACGTGGACTGGAAAGCTGCGGAGGAACGTTTGAAGCGAGGCGCGGCGCTCTATTCTGGAGCGGCACCGTCAGCTCGCTCGTGAGAACGGGGAGGGAGTCTGTCACGGAGAGCCGATTTACATAGTTCACCTCCTCGCAAGTCGAGAAGAAAGGACCGTATGATTTTCACACAGCTCAATCCCGGCTCTTGCCGGACCTATCTGATTGCTGATGAGAAGAGCAAGGAGGCGGTTCTTGTTGACCCGGTGTTGGAACAGGTTCCGGACTACATCAAGACGATTGAGCAGCAAAAACTGACCCTCACCCACGTCATCGACACCCATACCCATGCCGACCACATTTCAGGCGGCGCGTCGCTCAAGGATCAGCTCAAATGCGACTATGTCATGCACGCCAAAGCTCCGGCGCGCTGTGTGACCTTTCACCTGACCGACGGATTCGAATGCCGTCTTGGCAATATGTCTGTGAAAGTCCTCTCCACACCAGGTCATACCAGGGATAGCGTGAGCTTGATCCTCTCGGATCGAGTGCTCACCGGCGATGTGCTCTTTCTTGACGATGCCGGTGCCGGCCGCACTGACCTGCCGGGAGGCGACCCGGGTGAACATTGGGACAGTCTACAACGGATTCTCGGACTCCCCGATCATCTCGTGGTGTATCCGGCCCATGAGTACCGGAATCGCCAACCCTCCACCCTCAAGCAGCAGAAGCAGCGCAATCCGAACCTGCAACCCAGGAGCAAGCAAGTGTACATCGACTACCTGGACGGGTTGAAACTCGGGCCGGCCGAGTGGATGAAAGACGTGCTGAAAGCGAACTACGCCTGCGCTCGTGATCCCAAGGCTGCTTGGATACCGATGGATGTCCCGGCCTGCGAGGTCAAAGGCACCCTCGCCCAAGGAACGAACGACCAGTTGGTCGCTGGGATTCCGCCTGATCAAGTCAAGGGGGCGCTGGAAGGTGACAATCCCCCTCTGTTACTCGATGTGAGGAACTCAGAGGAATTGACAGGCGAACTGGGTCACATGAAAGGGATCATCCATATTCCAGTGACGGACTTGGCGCACCGGCTTGGTGAAATGGAAGGCTTCCGAGATCGAGAAATTGTTACGGTCTGCAAAAGCGGCGGGCGAGCCCATACGGCGGCGCAGATTCTGATGCAAGCGGGCTTTCCCAAGGTGCATGTGATGACGGGCGGCATGACCGCCTGGAAGCAGGCCGGTTACCCCACAGCGAGCAACTGAGCGGCATCGCGGGACATGAGCCTCCTCGGTCATGACCAAACAGGGCTCGCCCTGCTCTCAGGCGCAATAGTCGGTCTGTCGCTCGGCCTAACCGGAGCCGGCGGTTCGCTGTTGGCGATTCCGCTCCTCGTCTACGTGCTGAAACTCAGCCTGCATGAAGCCACCGCGATCTCCTTGATCTTGGTCGCAGTGTCGGCTGCGCTCAGTCTCGTAGGATACTTCCGGGCCGGCGATGTGAAAGTCAAAACGGCGCTGGTGTTCAGTCCAACGGGCGCGGTTGGGGGATGGTTTGGGGCGCAGGGCCAGCAATTGGTTCGATCTGAAATCGTCTTACTCCTGTTCAGCCTGCTGATGATGGTGATGGCTATCCACATGTGGCGACACAGTCGTTTCGAGTCGATGGAGCGGCTTGGGGCTCTTGCTTGTGCGGATTTCTTTCCTCCCTCATGTTTCGTAAAGGTCGGCTCCATCGGGCTGATCGTCGGCATGTTGTCCGGGTTTTTCGGTGTGGGCGGCGGGTTCGTGATTGTGCCGGCCCTCTCGCTTATCCTTGCGTTTCCCATGAGGGCCTCGATCGGGACCTCGTTGCTGATCATTGCGTTCACATCCATCGGAGGGATAGTCGGACACCTCCAATTTGGGGAGATCCCTGGTGGGCTGCTGGCCACCTTGGTGCTGGGTAGTGCCGCAGGGATCGGTCTAGGGGCGACAGTGGGACGGTGGCTCTCCGCTGAAATCACCGCCAAGCTGTTCGCCGCCGTCACCCTAGCAGTCGCCGTCATTCTGATGTTCGACAATGTACCCAAGGTATTCACCGTGCCGGCGTGAAGAGGACCGCCCGACAGATTTTACTAAAATACTGGGGATCTTGCCCCTCAAAGACTAACTTATAACCATGCTCCTTCTAGACTTACCGGTGGCTGTTCTTGCTTTATCGATTGGAAGGCGGCCGGCACCCTTGTTCAGAAGGGGCTTCCATCGTGGGCTGATGCAAGTATAATGAGGAAGCAACAGGGTCGAGCAGCATGAATTTCACGAGCTCATGAGCCAGCGAATTCCACTACCCCTTCTCGCCAACCTCCCTTTCGTGGAGGATCTGTATGTGGAGTTCCTGCGGGATCCTGCCTCGGTCTCGCCGGAGTGGCGGGACTATTTTAAGGATGTGGGGAACGATGGCGATCGCCTCATGGCTCTGCGGCGCGGCCCCTCTCGTCCGCCGAAATCTCTCTTCGACCCCGAACGCGGTGGTGTTTCAGAAACAGGCACCAGTCAACTCGCGCGAGACACCATCGTCGGGCAACAAGCTCGTGTCTCCCAGCTCGTGCACGCGTACCTAGTTCGGGGGCACATGGCTGCTGCCATCGACCCGCTGGAGCTGCCGCGTCCGGTTCATCCCGAGCTGGATCCTGCCTTCCATGGGTTCACGGAACACGACTTGGACGGGCGATTCTACACGCATGGAACTGCAGGAGCGGATTTCCTGACCCTGCGTGAAATCTTGGACCGGCTGCGGGCCGCCTATTGCGGATCGATCGGCTCGCAGTTCATGCATATCGACGATCCGAAGCGGCGGGTGTGGGTCCGAGAACGGATGGAGAGGCCGGAGAACCATGCAGGTCTCAAGCGGCAGGAACAGATCCGTATCCTCACCCGGCTGACCGATGCAGTCATCTTCGAAGAGTTCATCCAGCAGAAGTATCCCGGCGCCAAGAGCTTCTCACTCGAGGGGGCGGAAAGCTTGATCCCGTTGCTCGACCTGGCGATCGAGACCGCGGGCGGGCATGGTGTGGAAGAGATCGTGTTGGCGATGGCCCACCGAGGCAGACTCAACGTCCTGGCGAATATTGTCGGGAAGCGACCGCGTGAGATTTTCCATGAATTCGAGAACGTGATCGACCCTCTTCGAGATGGGCGCGGCGACGTCAAGTACCATCTTGGCCACAGCAGGGACTGGCTCACTGCATCAGGACGAACGGTGCACCTGTCCCTCTGCTTCAACCCTAGCCACTTGGAATTCGTCAATCCGGTCGCGCTCGGACGCATCCGCGCGAAGCAAGATCGGACCGGCGATCCGACTCGCGCGCGCCGCATGGCGTTTCTCATCCATGGAGATGCGTCCTTCGCCGGAGAGGGAGTCGTGCAGGAGTCGCTCAATCTGAGTCGGCTTGAGGGGTACCGCACGGGCGGGACGCTGCATGTCGTGGTCAACAACCAGATCGGCTTCACGACGTCGCCGGAAGACGGCCGGTCATCGCACTACGCGACGGACGTGGCCAAGATGCTTCAGATCCCGATTTTCCACGTCAACGGGGAGGATCCCGAAGCCGTCGCCCGAGTCGTGCGGCTCGCGATGGATTTCCGGCGGGCCTTTCACAGCGACGTTGTGATAGACATGTACTGTTTTCGACGGCGTGGCCACAACGAAGGAGACGAGCCCGCCTTTACACAGCCGCTCATGTATGGAGTCATCGACAAGCGCCGGCCCCTCCGCGAATACTATCTTGGACATCTCTTGCGCCTCGGCGAGGTAGATCGTGACGAGGCGGATCGGATTGCGATGGAGCGCCGACGTGAGCTGGAGCACGATCTCACCGAGGCCCGGAGTCATACCTACCTTCCGCTGCGAGAGAAGTCGACCGGGATATGGGCGGGGTACCATGGAGGACTCGACGGAGATGCCGAAGACATCGGCAGCGGGGTTGAACGAGGCCGTCTGACCGCGCTGATGGAAACGCTCACCCGATTGCCTGAGGGGTTTCATCCACATGCGAAGATCGCCCAGTGGCTGGAGCGTCGACGCGAAATGGCAACCGGCGCGCGTCACCTTGACTGGTCTGCCGGCGAGGCTCTGGCCTTCGCCACGCTGGCTGTGGAAGGGCACCGGGTTCGTGTATCGGGTCAGGACACGTCTCGTGGAACCTTTAGCCAGCGGCACGCCATCCTGCACGATACCGAGGATGGTCGGATGTATGTGCCGCTTCAGCATCTCGCGGCGGATCAGGCGCCGGTGGAAATTTACAACAGTCCCCTCTCGGAGGCGGGTGTGTTGGGCTTCGAGTACGGGTACAGCCTGGACTGCCCCAACGGACTGGTTCTTTGGGAGGCTCAATTTGGAGACTTCGTCAATGCGGCCCAGGTCATCATAGACCAGTTCCTTGTCAGCGCCGAAGAGAAGTGGCGTCGGCTGAGTGGGCTCGTGCTGCTCCTTCCCCATGGGTTCGAAGGGCAGGGACCGGAGCATTCGAGCGCGCGTCTGGAGCGTTTCCTGGAGCTTGCCGTCAACGACAATATCCAAGTTGTAAACCCGACAACACCGGCCCAATACTTTCATGTGCTCAGACGCCAGGTGCTGCGCCGATGGCGAAAACCGCTGATTGTGATGACGCCGAAGAGCCTGCTTCGCCACCCGCAGGCCATCTCCACGCTCGAGGACCTCGCGCAAGGCCGGTTCCGACGAATCCTCTTCGACCGGACGGTCAAGCCGGAGCAAGTCCGCCGTGTCTTGCTCTGCAGCGGGAAGGTCTATTATGACCTGGTGGGCTTGCGGGATGAGCTCAAGCGCGACGACGTCGCGATCCTGAGATTAGAGCAGCTCTATCCCTTACAAGATGCGGAATTGCGCGAGGGCCTAGCGTCCTATCCGTCGAAGGCGGCGGTGGTCTGGGTTCAGGAGGAACCAGCGAACATGGGGGCCTGGCGGTATTTGTTTGCACGATTCGGCGAGAGGCTAATGAACACCTGGTCTTTCTCTGCGGTTTGCCGGCCGGCCTCGGCCAGCCCTGCGACCGGATGGCATGATCTCCACAAGATCGAGCAGCAGAAGCTGCTCAAGGCGGCATTCGATGTCCATTGAGTTGAAAATTCCGACGATCGGGGAATCGATTACGGAGGTCCAGATCGACGAGTGGCTGAAATCACCCGGTGACACCGTCCGCCAAGATGAGCCGATCGTCGCGCTCGAGACGGAGAAGACCTCACTCGACTTGCCCTCGCCCGTATCGGGCGTTCTTGTCAAGGTGCTCAAGAAGAAGGGCGAGATGGCCCATGTCGGCGAAGTGATCGCGTATTTGGATGAGGCGGCGGTTCCAAAAGATACAGCCTCCCCAGCAGTTTCCGGCAAGACGACCACAAGCACCGTTGCTTCCAAGCCCATGCCGGTCTCGACACCCGACCAGACGCGAGTGATGCCGTCCGCCCGCCGCCTCTTGCACGAGCACCGGCTTGGCGTCGAGGAGGTGACCGCAACCGGGCCCGGCGGCAGAATGCTCAAAGAAGACGTCCTCCGCCGGCTTGAAAAGCATCGGTCCCAAACGGAACCAGCTTCCACTGTCGAGACAGTTTCCGAAGTGGAGACTGCGCCACCTAGGTCCGCGCCGCGCCAGCCGACAGGGAGCCGCGACGAAGAAGCGGTACCCATGAGCTTGCTCCGGCGTCGTGTCGCCGAACGGCTTGTACAGGCTCAACAGACTGCCGCCCTGCTCACGACATTCAACGAGATCGACATGACGGCAGTGACAGCCTTGAGACAAGACCTTCAAGAGAGCTTCCAGCAGCGTTACGCGGTCAAGCTTGGCCTCATGTCGTTCTTCGTGAAAGCAGTGATCGAGGCGCTCAAGCTGATTCCGGAGCTGAACGCCGAGATTCGAGACTCGGAGATCTTGTATCGGTACTATTATGATATCGCGATCGCGATTGGGAGCGGGCGCGGTCTGGTTGTGCCGGTGTTGCGGAACGCTGAACGCCTGAGCTTTGCTGAAATCGAGACAGCTATCGCCGATTTCGCTCGACGCGCACAGGCCAACCGGCTCACTCTGGAGGAGCTGCAGGGAGGCACCTTCACGATTTCGAACGGCGGAGTGTACGGCTCGCTGCTCTCGACCCCAATCGTGAATCCGCCTCAGAGCGGCATCCTTGGGCTCCATGTGATTCAAGACCGACCAGTGGCTCGGGATGGGCAGGTCGTGCTCCGGCCCATGATGTACGTCGCCCTCACGTATGATCACCGGATCGTGGACGGCCGCGAGGCAGTGACGTTTCTCAAGCACATCAAGGCTTGCATTGAAGAGCCGGCCCGCATCCTCTTAGAAATTTAACGGAAGGTTGAGGTTAAGGTCTAGAAGAGCGTAGTCCCGTTAAAAGGAAGCGAAAAGATGGCTGCTGAGCGTGAGCATGATTTGATCATCATCGGCGCCGGTCCAGGAGGCTACGTAGCCGCCATCCGGGCTGCGCAACTTGGGATGAACGTGGCCTGCGTGGAGCGAGAACCAGCGCTCGGGGGGACCTGTCTCCGTGTGGGATGTATCCCGAGTAAGGCGCTGCTCGAGTCGAGCGAGCTCTTCGCCGCTGCCCGTGAGCGTTTCCAGGTGCACGGCATTCGACTTGCCGACGTAACACTCGATCTTGCGACCATGCTGGGTCGGAAGAATGAAATCGTGGATCGTCTCACGAAAGGCGTCGACGGCCTCTTCCGGAAACACAAGATCGTTCGGTACCTCGGGCACGGACGTATTTCTGAGCCAGGAGCAGTCGTCGTCGAGACCGACAAGGAAACTGTTGCGTTGAGGGCTCGCTGGATTCTGATCGCGACCGGTAGCACGCCGGCAAACCTGCCAGGAATCAGGCTCGACGGCGACCGCATCGGCGCGAGCACCGAGGCGCTCAGCTACCCCAACGTGCCGGACCATCTCGTGATCATTGGCGCGGGATATATCGGCATCGAGCTCGGGTCAGTGTGGCGCCGGCTCGGTGCCAAGGTCACGGTTGTTGAGTATCTCGACCGTATTCTTTCGGGCATGGACGTGGAGATTGCCGATGAGGCAAAACGGATGCTCGAGCGGCAGGGGCTCGACTTTCGCCTCAGCAGCCGTGTGACGGGGGCACGAGTTGAGGGCGATCACTGTATCGTGGAATGCGAAGGGGCCGAACCCATCAGCTGTGACCGCCTGTTGATGGCAGTGGGGCGAACCCCGATGACGGCGAATCTGGGACTGGAGACCGTCGGCATCACACCTGACGAGCATGGGCGCATCCCCGTGGACGAGCACTTCGCCACGAGCGCAACCGGCATCTACGCCATCGGCGATGTCATCCGTGGTCCGATGCTCGCCCACAAGGCGTCGGAAGAAGGAATCGCCTGTGTAGAGACGATCGCAGGCGGCTACGGACATGTGCAGTATGAGGCGATCCCCAGCGTGGTCTATACGCACCCAGAGATCGCATCGGTTGGAAGGACCGAGGAGGAGCTTCGACAGGCGGAGATCGATTACCGAAAGGGCGTCTTTCCGTTCTCTGCGAGCGGCCGCGCGCGAGCCCTGGGCCAGACCGAGGGGCGCATCAAGGTGCTCGCAGACAAGAAGACCGATCGCCTGCTTGGGGTCCACATCCTCGGGCCTCGAGCCGGTGACTTGATTGCCGAGGCGGCCACCGCGATGGCCTTCGGCGCGAGCAGCGAGGACATTGCCAGGATCTGCCACGCGCATCCGACCCTGGCCGAAGCCTTCCGAGAAGCAGCGCTCGCGGTGCAGGGACGAGCGCTTCACATCTAGCAGGATGCTGAAAAAGCCCACCAGCGGCGTTCTCGCATCGCTCAGAGGCTCAACGTACCGAAGCGTACGCCTCGCCTCTTCGCTTGCTGCGGCCTTGCTGGACGGCCTTTTTGAGCATCCTGAAGGTATTCTGATATGAGCACCGTAGAGCGAAGGGTTGGAGTATCACTTGTTTATCTCTGAAGGAGGAACGATGAGCAGTCAAAAGAGAGTCGACATACGGAGTTGGATGCGAGGACTCGTGCTCGGTGGTTGTTTGGCAGTCGGTCTCGCAGCCCAGACCGATGCTCAGACCGAGCAACGGATCGATGTGCGGATTCACGACTTCACCTTCATTGCCACTCAGACTCCGCTGGTCTTGAATGTCCCGGCCGTCATCACAATTCGCAATGAAGATAGCGAGCGGCATAACTTTGAATCACCGCTCTTTGAAGGCATTCTAACGGAAGTCGAGGCCGGTGGAGTGACGACGTATGGGCGAGGAGTAGGAGGGCTGTTCGTGGGTCCCAATGCCAGTGCTGTGATCCGCTTTACGGTGAAGCGCCCGGGTCGGTACGAATTCAAGTGCTCGATTCATCCGAAGATGAAAGGCGAGCTGTTGCTCCTCAATATACAAGGGGTGTAACGACTGGCCTCGCGATCGGTGTAGTGGGGCAGACGGGCAACGCCGAGCGCCGGATCGAACAGGCGGCTTGTTCGGTGGGCTCTTTGGGCTGGGTCCCGTCGTCAGAAGCGAATACAGATAAGGGAGGTGGATATGGAAGGCACGCGAAGTTCAGGTGTAAGTCTCGCGAATAGTTTCCTCGCGCGGCTCGACGGCATGGTGAACACGAATATTTTCGATGAACTCGGCCGCAACTCTATACGTTGGTCCTTTCCAGGCTGGGTTCCCAGAGCGGTCAAGCGGAAGTCCGGCCGGACGGATGTGCCGTTGGTTCCGGCGCACATCCGCATGTTGGGAGCTGATCTCAGCAAGGAGCAACGAAAGTCCATTCGACAAAAGCTGGGCATGAAGCTCGGAAAGTTTGCAAACTCTATCGAACGGATCAGCGTCCGTGTGGAGGACGTGAACGGTCCGCGCGGCGGCATCGATCAAGTCTGTCGAATCAAAGTGGTTCTGAGCGGTCTTCCGAGTGTGGTGTACGAAGCGCAGGACGAATTCCTGGATACTGCGATCGGCAGTGCCCTGGTCGGGACGGAGCGGGCCGTGCGCCGAAGCCTGAATCGCAGGCGCAAGCAACCGATCAAAGCCGGGACGCGGTCGAGAATCCGCCCCAGCCAATCACCCAAGAGATGAGGAGTCTCAACCGTCCCTCACATGGTATCGGAGGCCACGCCTCGTAGTGCTCAAACCGAACTCTCCCGGCTCGACGTAACTCCTGGCTACCGTTGAGGCTACTGTTTCACAGAGCGTCGGCAAAGCCTGTGTGCCTGAGGAAGTCGTTGCCGACAGGAGAGCCGGAAAGCTGAACGGCTGGGGGAGCAGTAGCCTGTACGCGGTGGGTTACGACGGTGAGCGGATCGATTCGACAAGCAGGGTTCCATGAGGACAAAATCAGAAAAGGCGAAGATGCTGACCGGAGAGCTCTATCGTTCGGTTGACTCGGAGCTCGTCGCTGACACAGAACGGGTCCAGCGCCTGTTGACCCAGTACAATGCCACCCCGAGCGAAGCCACGGAAGCCCGTATGACACTGTTGCGTCAGATCTGTGGTTCGGTCGGGGACGGCGCGGTCATCAGGCCGCTCTTCTCCTGTGATTATGGCTATAACATCCGGCTCGGACGAAACGCCTTCATCAACTTCAACTGTGTCTTTCTCGACTGTGCGCCGATCGAGATTGGGGACAATCTCCAAATGGGACCCGCCGTACAAATCTACACTGCGGCGCATCCGCTCGAGGCGGATATACGGCGGGCCGGTCTGGAATATGCTCGTCCGATCCACATCGGCAACGATGTGTGGATCGGAGGCGGCGCGATCATTCTTCCAGGCGTGACCATCGGTGACCGCTGCGTCATCGGCGCAGGCAGCGTTGTGGTACATGACGTCCCGGCGGCCAAGGTGGTTGCTGGTAACCCAGCCCGCGTCATTCGATCCCTTGATGACCGCAACGATGCGGTGGATTTGTCGAAGTGAAGTGTGCAAGAACTCTTCAGAAGAGGTTATCAACGAACAGCTGAGAAATCGTGCTGTTCAGCCAGGGAAACAGCTCAAGGCAGTCCGATGTTCGGGAACAATTGCTTGGGCGATTCAGAGAGGCAACGTCGATGAGTTACCAACCGATCCAAAACTACGGCATCATCGGGAACATGCGCACGGCGGCGCTCGTCAGCATCGCCGGTTCGATCGATTGGTTCTGCTTTCCGCACTTTGATTCTCCGAGCGTCTTCGCGGCCATTCTTGATCACGAGAAAGGCGGCCGATTCGAGATTGCCGCTACCCATGAGGACGTGAGGACCAAACAGTTCTATTGGCCCGACACGAATATCCTGATCACACGCTTCTACGCCGCGGGGGGAATCGCCGAGATCGAGGATTTCATGCCGCCGGGTCTGTCGAACGATTCGGTCTGGCGGCATTCGCTCATTC
Organism: Nitrospira sp.; assembly: GCA_029194725.1. Lineage (GTDB taxonomy): Bacteria > Nitrospirota > Nitrospiria > Nitrospirales > Nitrospiraceae > Nitrospira_D. The sequence continues at coordinate 74,370 of JARFXQ010000014.1, forward strand.
GCCGGGTGAGAGTCAGACAGGGCAGCGTGGAGTTTCGCCTGCGATGCCATCCCGCCTTTGATTATGCCAGGGCAACTCATCACACAGTCATTACCAAGCAAGGAGCCAGCTTCCATTCCGCCGGCCTCAGCCTGGGGCTTGCGACGGAGCTACCGCTCGTGACGGATGGTCGCGGCGTAACGGCGGTCTTTACGTTGGACGAGGAGCAGTCGACGGTGTTCGTGCTCGGAGGCATTCAATCCGATGAGGGCTGCGGCTCTTGTCCAGCGGCGGAAGAAAGCGATGAACTATTCGAACAGACGGTGAACTATTGGCGTCGCTGGCTGTCTAAATGCACCTACACCGGTCGTTGGCGGGAAATGGTCTATCGATCGGCGCTCACCCTGAAGCTGCTGACGTTCGAACCGACCGGGGCCATCATTGCAGCTCCGACATGCAGCTTGCCGGAGACTCTCGGTGGAGTCCGGAACTGGGATTATCGCTATACGTGGATCAGGGATGCCGCCTTCACCCTGTACGGCTTGTTGCGGATCGGATTTACCGACGAGGCGGTCGGCTTCA
>JARFXQ010000032.1 GCA_029194725.1 Nitrospira sp.
TGGTAATCGGCACGAGGACGGGAAACACGATCGGCACCAAAAAGGGAAACACCGTAGCACAGCCCTTGCGTGCGGCCACGGCGCTGCCGCAGGGGGACAAGGATGCTCTCGGTGGACCACTTTGCCCGCATGCGTCAGCTTCATCGTGACGGGCTGACCATCCGTCAGATTGCTGACCAGCTGCATCACTCGCCCAAGACGATCCTCAAGGCGTTGAACCATCCCGAACCGGTTCGGCAGACTCGTGCGGGACCACGAGCGGCCCCGGTATTCGGGCCGTTCCGCGCGGTTGTGGACGCGATCGTGGCGGCCGATGAGACGGCGCCCCGGAAGCAGCGGCACACCGCCCAGCAGATCTTCCGGCGGCTGGTGGCTGAGCACGGCTACACGGGCAGCTACGACCCGATCCGCCGCCACTTGAAGCACCGCCGGCTCGACCGCCGCGAGACGTTCATCCCCCTGGATCATCGGCCCGGCGTTCGGGCCGAGGCCGACTTCGGCCACATCCAGGTCGATTTCCCCGACGGCCGTCGATCGGTGCCGGTCTTGATCGTTACCTGGAGTTACTCCAACGCGCCGTTCGCCCTGGCCCTGCCGACCGAACGGACTGAGGCGATTCTGCACGGGCTGGTCGAGGCGTTCGCCTTCTTCGGCTGTGTGCCGAAGGAGTTGTGGTGGGACAACCCGGCCACGGTCGCCGTTCACGTCCTGCGTGGCCGTGAGCGGGTCTTGCATCCACGCTACACGGCCCTGGCCAGCCACTACCCGTTCACGCCCAAGTTCTGCCTCCCGGCCACCGCGACCGAGAAGCCGCGAGTCGAGAACCGCGTGTACGACTTGCAGCGGCAATGGGCCACGCCCGTGCCCCAGGTGAAGGATCTGGCCGAGTTGAATGTTCACCTGCGTCAGTGTTGTGTCAGCGCCCGCGGCCGCACCTGTGGTGACCAGACCCTGACGGTTGAGGACCGCTTCGGGCACGACCGGGCGGCGGCCTGGGCCGTCCCGCAGCGTGCCTTCGATGCCTGCATCGTGCAACCCGCCCAGGTGGACAAGTACCAGACCGTGCGCTTCGACGACAACCGCTACAGCGTTCCCCGGCGATGGGCCTTCCGCGCCGTGACGGTGAAGGGCTACATCGATCGCGTGGTGATGGTCGCCGACGGTCAGGCGATCGCGTCGCATCCCCGGAGCTATGGCCATCGCGATCAGGTGCTCGATCCCCTGCATTTCCTGGCGGTTCTGGCGGAGAAGCCGGCGGCCCTCGACCACGCCCCGGTCTACCGCGACTGGCACTTGCCGCCCGCCTTCCCTGCACTGCGGCAAGCGCTCGAGGACCGGCTCGGGGCCCGAACCGGATGCCGGCACTTTATTCGCGTCCTGCAGTTGCTCGCGCACCACCCGCTCGAGCGCGTCGAGCAAGCCATCGCCGAGGCCCGCGGCCGGCCCGACGCGGCGGGGATCGCCGCGACCGTCGAGCGGTTGGCCCGGACGTCCGACCCGCCCGCCGGCTCCCGTGACAGCCGGATGGCACGGGTCGGTGTCCCGCGTCCCGACCTCGCCCGCTTCGATCTGCTCCTGACCCGATCCTCGCAAGGAGACGTGAACCATGAGCCCCGCGCCTGGCCTGCTGCTGAGGGCCAACCTCAAGCAGTTGAAACTGCCCACGATGCTGGCCGAGTGGGAGAAACTCGCCCATGAAGCCGCCGACAGTGACGAACCCTACGACGCCTATCTGCTGCGGCTCACCGAGTTGGAAGTCGCCGCCCGCTCCGCCAACGCCGTCGCCGCCCGCATCCGTGCCGCCGGCTTCCCCCTGGCGAAGGACTTCGACACCTTCGACTTCACCGCAGCTCCCACCTTGCCCAAACAGAAAATCCTCGAACTCGCCCGCGGCGAATGGATCGACCAACACTGGAACTGTTGCTTGATCGGCGGCAGTGGCACCGGCAAAACCCATTTGGCGATCGCTTGGGGCCTGGCGCTGTGCCGGCTCGGCAAGCGGGTGCGCTTCGCCACCGCCGCCAGCCTGGTGACGCTGTTGGAAGCGGCGCAGCAACAGCACCGCCTCGACCGCCTGCTGACGCACTTCGATCGACTCGACCTGCTCATCGTCGATGAATTGGGTTACCTGTCGTTCAGCCGGGCCGGAGCCGAGTTGCTGTTCCAGGTGTTCGCCGATCGCTACGAACGGCGGAGCCTGCTGATCACCAGCAATCTGCCCTTCGGCGAATGGGGCCAAGTCTTCCAGGGCGAACGGATGACCGCCGCCCTGCTCGATCGACTCACCCACAAATGCCACATCTTCGAGATGAACGGTGAAAGTTACCGCTTCCGCGAGTCGATGAAAACGAAGAAGGATCGCGACCCCAAGAAGGGGAAATAGCCTGCCCCGTCACCCCGCCGGTGTTTCCCTTTTTGGTGCCGATCGTGTTTCCCGTCCTCGTGCCGATTACCAGGGTCCACGCCGAACCGCCGTTGGTGCCGACGACGACGGTGGCGATGGCCCGACTAGCGTTCATTGAGTTGCGTCCCCGTTTTGCCTTCTCCCCGTTTTGCCTTCCCTCGCCACGTCGGCCTTGATTTGCCGCACGGCGGCGAGGATACTACGGGCCATCCTTGGCCTCCTGTTGGGGTGAGGTTTGTAGCACCCGCATTCTGACAGGAGGCCAAGTTTTCAATCCAGACCATTCCCAACTACTGGCCCGCGATCTGGTTGCGGCTTAACTACATGCCATTCAGCTCCGTCCCCTTTCCGCCTTTCCATTGTGACCCCAAAAGCGTGTTTGCCCGAAGGAACTGCCATCCTGCCGACGACAACATGCATTTTCGGAACCGTGGATCTGCCCTTGTTTCTGGCATTCCAATGATTCCATAATTCCCCTGACCGATTACAAGTGGTCCTGTCATTTGTGGTAATAACACAAGGTTCACCAAAGCTTCATCCAACTTGAGAATGGCTGGATGTAGATCACCGTCAAAATCCTCGAACGACTCTTCAATGTCAAGCGTCCATTGCCCGCTTTGGCGAAGTGCTCTCCGTATCACTGCTGAAGCAAACTCGAAGCTGCTCGTATCGAAATCACACCCGTTAGCAAGCGCCCGAAGCACAATTTGCTCATCCTGGGTCATTTCATTCAGCCTTTCCATATTATTGGGCCTCACAACACTCCAAATTTGGGCGACTGTTCAGCGACGGCGGAGGCTTTGTCAGGGTTGGCAATTCCATGTGCCATCATCTTTGCGGTCAGGATATACAGGTTTCCAGTAATCCTTTGGTCCAGGAAAACGCGGTGGTTGCTGACCTCGCTTGATTTTCCCAATCGCGCACGACGAGAAGCTCCAGCTTCCCGTTTTCTTGCATTCTGACCAACATTTTTCGCAATCCCGGACGTTCCGGGTCCAGCTTGGACTTCCCTTAGTGCAGGTGACACCCCAACTGCACCACAAGTAATAGAAGTCGCATGGGCTATCGGGATCCACGTCTACTCTCTTCTTTGGCGGGTCCTTAGTGCTGCCGCCACCTCCAGGTGGTTTCGGCGGCTCGGGCTTCGGTTCCGGAGGATAGAATACATCGACTATTTTGTCACCGAGCCACTCGCCTAAACCGCAGCGTTTGGAAATGCCGTAGCCAAGGCCGACACCCGATCCGCCGAAAATCACGCCTCCCGCAATGGGAACCCACGCCGGCGGCGGAACCACAAATACGGGCGGAGGTGGTTGTAATCCCTGCGGATCAATTTTGACGATCGGGGAGTTGTAATATGCCTCGTAAAGATTGCAGCCACCCTGACATCCAATCGGATCCATCCCCACCCACCGCATCAGCGTCGGCGAGTAGTCGCGGTGGCGGTAGTGGAACAGCCCGGTGGCGTAGTCGTATCGCCCGCCCTGGTGGAAGTAGTCCCAGGCGTAGGCCGAGCCGGACGGCTGCAGGGTGGACCAGTCGGCGTTGTAGACGTCGAATCGGCCGTACGGGTCGCTGATGAAGCGCTCCAGCACGACGCCCGACGAGTCCGTGATGGCGGTAACGTTCCAGTTGGCGTCGGTCAGCGCGTAGTGGCGGGTTTCGTACGTGCCGTCGCCCGCGGAGTCAGTGAGCTTGACCACCAGGCCGTCGATGTACGCCGGGGTCCACACGTATTGGTTGCGGGTCGCGCCGGTGGTGGTGCCGCGCTCCTCGATAAGTTGCCAGCCGGTGTCGTAATAAAGGTTGCGGTAGTGGGTGCCCGTCGAGGGGTTGGAGTAGATCACCAGCGAGCGCCGGCCGGTGGCGTCGTAGCGGAAGTAGGTCGTCGAGGCGTACTTCGTCAGCCGGTTCCAGGCGTCGTAACCCAACTCCACGCCGTTTTCGCCGACGATCATGTTGCCGTTGTCGTCGTAATCCAGCGTCGTCGTCGTGCTGCCGTCCACCAGGGTCAGCAACTGGTTCTGGATGTTGTGCGTGCGCGTTTGCGTGGCGGAGTTGGTCGTCACCGTCGGGAAGTTGCCCAAGCCGTCGAACGTCCAGGATTGCGTCCGCGCGGCGGCGCTGACCGTGTCCAACACGCCGTCACTGTTGGAGTGACTCAATGTGCCGCGAACGGACCCGGTGAGTTGGTTCAGCCGGTCGTAGCGGTCGGTGTCGGTCGTCTTGCCGCTGGCGTGGTACAACTCATCACAGTTATGATTAAGCTCGTTGGTGCGGTACAGCCGGTTGCCGTCGCGGTCGTACCCGTAATTGAAATGCGCGCGATCCGTGCCGCCCGTCGTCTCCCATAGCAGGTTGACCACCCGGCCGAAACGGTCGAAGCCGTTGTACACGTCGCCGCTGTCGGAGGTGGCGCCGGTCTCCCAAATCGTCTGACGCAGGCCCGACGCCTGGCTGCGGCGCACGGTCGTGCCCAGGCCGAGGTACTGGTACTCTTCCAACGCCGAGCCGTCGTAGTCGATCTGGCTCAGCCGGCTGATCGTGGCGTCCACGCCGGTGGCGTTAGCATTCATTATTGAGCTGCGTCCCCTTTGCGTTCTCCATTGAGGTGCGTCCCCTTTCCGCCTTCAAGGAGGTCAGAAGAGCCCGTTTCGTAATCAGCGGCAATGGCGCGCCCGGTAGGCCAGCCACGGCAAGGCGGCGCCAACTACTCCCCCGCTAACAGCCCCTGTGAGCCGAAGTATTGGGCAATTCCCTAGGAAATTCTCCAGGTAGCTTCCCGTAAGCCGAGCATTCAATTGGAGATGCATGCTCATGCCGACTACGTAGCCGATTAGACCGAAGGCGACAGAAGCAACGACATACCGCCACATTAACTGCACTCCTTGAAACGACATATTGAGAATGAGGCAGTAATGAACTTTTGTGATCGTCTCCTTGCCCTGCCATCGTTGATGCCACCGCCATAGCCGATTGGTGGGTCCCGCGACATTCGAAAGCGTCGTGGTAGTGCCACCAGCAAGTAATGGGAGCCTAGCCTGACAGCCGACACAGTCAACCACCGTCCGATGAGTACGACTGTAGGGCGCGTTGAAATGGCCATGTTTTATCCCCGATTACTGCATTCAGCGGTCATGCCATGTCATTTGGCGATTACTAGAGCGCGCATTAAGTTGTTTGATCAGATTCGACATCGCATGTTGACAATTATGATGAAAGAAGTTATACCGGCCGCAATCGTCACTTTCCTTGTGGTGCAGGGACGTCAACAGCTCATAGTAGTTGAGTTGATGAACACCGGAACTCTCAACTGTTCTGTTGCCTGCTTCCTTTTTGCAGATTTGCCTGTCCGCGCCTTGATCCCACTCCCAGTTGCCGGCATAGCTCACAGAATGCACTTCATCCCCGATTTTTATACACAACACCGGATGCCACAGCGGAAAGCCGTAACTCTCAGTCCACCGTCCGGTTTCCCAATACAGAGCAATCATCCCTTTATGCACTTCGGTAGGGACTGGCGCCCCTAACGATGGCTTAAGATTGCCCCCGTTGGATAGACCACAACAATCATTTGAGCCAGGTCGGCATTCGCGCTCGTAATCCCGACCGCGCATGAAGTCCTTCTCTAGGCCCCACGGGTCCACATGGCTGACAGGAGTTGCCGAAATGTACTGGTAAAGGTTAGTATCGCCTCCACGTAGGCCAATCGGGTCCATCCCGACCCAGCGCATTAGCGTCGGCGAGTAGTCGCGGTGGCGGTAGTGGAACAGCCCGGTCGCGTAGTCGTAGCGGCCGCCTTGGTGGAAGTAGTCCCAGGCGTATGCCGAGCCGGCGGTCTGCAATGTCGTCCACGTCGCGTCGAAGACGTCGAAGCGGCCGTACGGGTCGCTGACGAAGCGCTCCAGCACGGTGCCGGTATCGCTGGTGATGGCGGTGATGTTCCAGTTGGCGTCGGTCAGGGCGTAGTGGCGCGTTTCGTAGGTGCCGTCGCCCGCGGAGTCAGTGAGGCGGACCACCAAGCCGTCGATGTACGCCGGGGTCCACACGTATTGGTTGCGCGTCGCGTCAGTGGTGGTACCGCGTTCTTCAAGGAGCTGCCAACCAGTGTCGTAGTAGAGGTTGCGGTAGTGCGTGCCCGTCGAGGGGTTGGAGTAAATCACCAGCGAGCGCCGGCCGGTGACGTCGTAGCGGAAGTAGGTCGTCGAGCCGTACCTGGTCAGGCGGTTCCAGGCGTCGTAACCCAACTCCACGCCGTTTTCGCCGACGATCATGTTGCCGTTGTCGTCGTAGTCCAGCGTCGTCGTCGTGCTGCCGTCCACCAGGGTCAGCAACTGGTTCTGGATGTTGTGCGTGCGCGTTTGCGTGGCGGAGTTGGTCGCCACTGTCGGGAAGTTGCCCACGCCGTCGAACGTCCAGGATTGCGTCCGCCCGGCAGTGCTGACGGTGTCCAGCACACCGTCGCTGTTGCTGTCCGACAGGGTGCCGCGGGCAAAGCCGGTCAATTGGTTGAGCCGGTCGTAGCGGTCGGTGTCGGTCGTCTTGCCGCTGACGTGGTACAACTCATCAAAGTTGTGGTTCAACTCGTTGGTGCGGTACAGCCGGTTGCCGTCGCGGTCGTACCCATACTTGAAGAGCGCGCGGTCCGTGCCGCCCGTCGTCTCCCACAGCAGGTTGACCACTCGGCCGAATCGGTCGAAGCCGTTGTACACGTCGCCGCTGTCGCTGGTCGCGCCGGTCTCCCAGAAGGTCTGACGCAGGCCCGCCGCGGTCTGCGTGCGGCGCACGGTCGTGCCCAGGCCGAGGTACTGGTACTCTTCCAGCGACGAGCCGTCGTAGTTGATCTGGCTCAGCCGGCTGATGGTGGCGTCCACGCCGGCATTGTACACCATCGCCAACTGCTTGCCCGGAATTGCGTCGGTGCCGGGGTAGGTCATCGACGTGGGCCGGCTGGTGTTGCCGCTCGTGGCGTAGCCGTAGGCGACGTACAAGGTCGTCGAGAGGCTGACCGAGGTGACGGTGTTCTGATACTCGCGCAGCACCTGGCCGTAGCCGTTGAAGGTCCGCTGCACCTGGTTGTACACCGTCGAGCCGGTGGCGGTGGTGTAGCTGGTGAACAAGTACGGCCGGCCCGCCGAGTCGTAGGCGGTCTCCAGCCGGCGCACCGAGCCGTCCACGCCCGAGGCCAGCGTCGTCACCGCGTCGGTCGTCGGCCGGCCGGTCCGGTCGAAGCCGTATTCGTGAACCGTGCCGTTGGCGTCGGTCATCCGCACCTTGCGCGCGGCCGCGTCGTAGGCGTTGTGGAACTGCGGCGGCCGGGAGCCGGGCGACCAGATGTCCGGGTAATAGACCTTCCACAGCAGATCGTTCGACGACACATAGCAGCCATCGACATAGGCGGCCACGCCGTAATCGTATTCGGTGATCTCTGCCGTGGTGGAGTTCAGCCACGCCTTGTAGCCGGTGAGGTGGTTGGACCCGTCATATGTGAACTCGGTGATCTTGTCGTCCTGGGCGGACACGGTGCCGTTGACGTACGCCTGGATGGTCTTGGTCACGCGCGCGAGCGCGTCGTAATAGGTGTGGCTGACGATGCCGCGCGGGTCGGTGGTGGTGAACGTCCAGCCGGCGTCGTTGTAGGTCTGGCTAGTGACCAGGACGGTGTCGGAGCCGGATGGCACGCTGCCCGGCCGGGTCCACGCCGAACCGCCGTTGGTGCCGACGGTGGCGATGGCCCGACTAGCGTTCATTGAGTTGCGTCCCCGTTTTTCCTTCCACCGAAGTGCTGACGATCCTGCCCAACCTGCCCGAAACGCAACTCATCGACCAACTCCCCACGCTGCTGCCCGACCGCTGGGCCGCCACCCCGCCCGTTCAAGCCTGAACACTCCTCGACTTCGACCCAACCTGCTCGGCCACAGGTCACTCGCCGGACGGGTACGGACGGGTACGCTTTCGCAACCACACAGCATGTCATATGCTCCACTCTGAGTCATTCGTGTCGGTTTGCCGAAAAAACTCTTGATCATCCCATAAAGGCAGCCCAAGGTGCCGAGCTCTACGGCGGCTGCCAACAGCCGTCCATACCCCTAATCCTACCGAAGCCCCGAGCACCTGCGCAAACAGCGTGCACGTTCTCGCAGCAAGCACCGGATTGTCTCTGACAGCCAGACTAAGTCCTAATGCTATCGTGACAAATGGAATGAGAAAATAAATCGTCTGAATTATACAAAGGGGCACTAGCGACATGAACAAAGGCGGCCTAACGGAAAAACCCAAGCGCCACAACAACAAAAAAAACGGTGGAGATAGTTCATTCTGCTTTAGCCCTCGATTGCGAAACCGAGATAGTAATAGTGCAAACTTGGCTTCCCTTTTCATTTCGCTGCAAGCACCGTGGATGAATAGTTTGCAAACCGTTGGGCGCAAGACTGCGACAGTTTGTTGGGCAATCACAACATCGATGTCGGCAGCTAGTCACTCTTTCGTGGGCTACCATAGTAGGCCGGAATATCACTGTCGTAGAACACGTGATTACATGACCCCATGTTGCCATCGTCCATGTAAAACACAGATCCGTCACAAAGTGTGACTCGAACTGCATTGTGCCCCGCGCCTTTTAGCATTCCTCCGGCGATATTTGCGCCAAAGAACCCCGACACTCCAGCATTACCAATTGCTCCGAGACTGACGGCTCCCCCCACTGCAAAAAACCCAAGTCCGCCGGTGATCAGACCGATGGCCACGGGAGGACCGATTTGAAGCGCATAATTGTCCATTGTCACCTTGTCGACCCCTTTGATGCACTCGCTGACCTCATTTGCTCTCTGCTTGAGATCGCCACCTAAAACCATGTTCATATAAGCGTCCATCCATTCTCCGCATTTGCCAAGTGGCCCTTTTGTGTGGGGCCACGAAAAGCTGGCCTTGGCTTTCATGTCTTTCAGGACGCCCTTTGCCTTCTCAAGTTTGTCGGGTGGACAGCAGCTTTTTAGGTGCTCGTCAATGAACGAATCAAACTTTGTGTCGCATTCCTTTGGTCGTGGTGGATTTGCTTTCTGCTTGCAAATTTCGCCAGCAACATAGCCCGGCGTAATGTGGGGAAATGGCGATTGCAGCCCGCTGGGATCCGAACGGTTTACAGGATTGTCAGCCTCGTAGCGAAAAAGGGTCGAATCGCCGCCTTCAAAACCGATCGGATCCATCCCCACCCACCGCATCAGCGTCGGCGAGTAGTCGCGGTTCCGGAAGTGGAAGAAGCCGGTGGCGTAGTCGTAGCGGCCGCCCTGGTGGAAGTAGTCCCAGGCGTAGGCCGAGCCGGACGGCTGCAGGGTGGACCAGTCGGCGTTGTAGACGTCGAATCGGCCGTACGGGTCGCTGACGAAACGTTCTAGCACCACGCCCGAGCCGTCGGTGATCGCCGTCACGTTCCAGTTGGCGTCGGTCAGCGCGTAGTGGCGGGTTTCGTACGTGCCGTCGCCCGCGGAGTCAGTGAGCTTGACCACCAGGCCGTCGATGTACGCCGGGGTCCACACGTATTGGTTGCGGGTCG
>JARFXQ010000053.1 GCA_029194725.1 Nitrospira sp.
TCTGGGAAGAGACCAACGAGTCGAAACCGATGTGGACCAGGTCCGGGCGCATCGAGACCTACCGCATCGAACCGGAAGCCATCGAGTACGGCGAAAACTTCGTGGTGCATCGCGAAGGGCCGGAGGCAACCCCCTACTTGCCGAACGCCATCTTCACGACGAACCCCTATGTGCGGCCGGACGACTATGGCATTCCCATCACGGCCCAACACCACGACGACAAGACGATTCGGAACATCAAGCTGTCCTGGGCGGAGATCAAGCGGCATACCAACCCCTTGTGGGAGAAGGGGTATCAGTTCTACTGCGTGACCCCCAAGACCCGGCACCGGGTCCACAGTCAGTGGTCAGTGAACGACTGGATACAGATTTACGAGTCGAACTTCGGCGATCCGTACCGCATGGACAAACGGACGCCGGGCGTCGGAGAGCATCAAGTGCATATCAATCCGCAAGCGGCCAAGGACCGCGGCATCAACGACGGCGACTATGTGTACGTCGATGGGAATCCGGTCGATCGCCCCTACCGCGGCTGGAAGCCGAGCGATCCCTACTACAAGGTGGCGCGTCTCATGATTCGCGCGAAGTACAACCCGGCATTTCCCTACCATGTCACGATGACCAAACAGGCGCCCTTCGTGGCGACGCCCAAGTCGGTCAAGGGCCATGAAACCAGGCCGGACGGGCGGGCCATTGCGATTGATACCGGCTATCAGTCCAACTTCCGGTACGGCGCGCAACAGTCCTTTACGCGCAGTTGGCTCATGCCGATGCATCAAACCGACTCGCTGCCCGGCAAATATTCAAACGGGCTCCGGATGAAATGGGGGTTTGAAATCGACCACCATGCGGTCAATACCGTGCCGAAGGAATGTCTCATCCGCATCACCAAGGCGGAGGACGGCGGCATCGGCTCGCGAGGGCCGTGGGAGCCGGTGCGGACCGGCTTTACGCCCGGGCAAGAGAACGAGTTTATGATCAAGTGGCTCAAAGGCGAACATATTAAGATTAAGGTGTAAGCAGTAGTGCGAGTGCTGGGTGTCGCATCCGAGGGATGCCGCACCCGGCACTGAGAATCAGCACTCAGGACTTAGAACTCAGCCCTGAAAGAGGAGGACACCATGCCAGAAGTCTATAATTGGCAGCTGGGACGCAAGATGCTGTATCCCTACGAGGAACGGCATCCGAAGTGGCAGTTTGCCTTTGTGTTTAACATCAATCGCTGCTTGGCCTGTCAAACCTGCAGCATGGCCG
>JARFXQ010000054.1 GCA_029194725.1 Nitrospira sp.
TCTGGGAAGAGACCAACGAGTCGAAACCGATGTGGACCAGGTCCGGGCGCATCGAGACCTACCGCATCGAACCGGAAGCCATCGAGTACGGCGAAAACTTCGTGGTGCATCGCGAAGGGCCGGAGGCGACCCCCTACTTGCCGAACGCCATCTTCACGACGAACCCCTATGTGCGGCCGGACGACTATGGCATTCCCATCACGGCTCAGCACCACGACGACAAGACGATTCGGAACATCAAGCTGTCCTGGGCGGAGATCAAGCGGCATAGCAACCCCTTGTGGGAGAAGGGGTATCAGTTCTACTGCGTGACACCTAAGACTCGGCACCGGGTCCACAGTCAGTGGTCGGTGAACGACTGGGTGCAGATTTACGAGTCGAACTTCGGCGATCCGTACCGCATGGACAAACGGACGCCGGGCGTCGGGGAACACCAAGTGCATATCAATCCGCAAGCGGCCAAGGACCGCGGCATCAACGACGGCGACTATGTGTACGTCGATGGGAATCCGGTCGATCGCCCCTACCGCGGCTGGAAGCCGAGCGATCCCTACTACAAGGTGGCGCGTCTCATGATTCGCGCGAAGTACAACCCGTCGTATCCGTACCATGTCACGATGGCCAAGCACGCACCCTTCGTCTCGACACCCAAGTCGGTCAAGGGCCATGAAACCAGGCCGGACGGGCGGGCCATTGCGATCGATACCGGCTATCAGTCCAACTTCCGGTACGGCGCGCAACAGTCCTTTACGCGCAGTTGGCTTATGCCGATGCATCAAACCGACTCGCTGCCCGGCAAATATGCGAACGGGCTCCGGATGAAATGGGGGTTTGAAATCGACCACCATGCGGTCAATACCGTGCCGAAGGAATGTCTCATCCGCATCACGAAGGCGGAGGACGGCGGCATCGGTGCTCGGGGGCCGTGGGAGCCGGTGCGGACCGGCTTTACACCCGGACAAGAGAACGAGTTTATGATCAAGTGGCTCAAAGGCGAACATATTAAGATTAAGGTGTAGCAGCATGACGTGTGAGAGATGAGACGCGAGAGGCAGCGTTCCGCGTTTCATCTCTCGCAGCACATTTACCATCTACCGTTTCACGTGTAACGGAGGAAACCATGCCTGAAGTCTATAATTGGCAGCTGGGACGCAAGATGCTGTATCCCTACGAGGAACGGCATCCGAAGTGGCAGTTTGCCTTTGTGTTTAACATCAATCGCTGCTTGGCCTGTCAAACCTGCAGCATGGCCG
>JARFXQ010000055.1 GCA_029194725.1 Nitrospira sp.
CAACTCATCGACCAACTCCCCACGCTGCTACCCGACCGCTGGGCCGCCACCCCGCCCGTTCAAGCCTGAACACTCCTCGACTTCGACCCAACCTGCTCGGCCACAGGTCCCTCGCCGGACGGGTACAATACAGCTGCTGGGACGCCGGTGCGCGTTCTTGGCACCAATGTCATTGGCGGCGCGGTTGGCCGTCTAGTTCCATACGTCGGCGTCGCCTTGCTGGCGTATGATGCTGTGGCGACCACGGCGTGCACTGTCAAGTGTGCTAACGCTAAGTGAGTCGTCGTGGAAGTAGCAACACGAGCGTTGAATGAGCTGATTACGCGGCATAGCGGCAGATCGGTCAATCTAACATCGGATGGTGATAAGACGCTCTTTGTCGACTATGGAATTAACGGTCTTGATGGTAAGGTGTTTCTGGATGATTATGCAGCAATGACAGGAATGGACCTTTCGACTGTCAGCTATACGAAATACTTCGGCCGGGAGGTAATGGGCGGACCAGTATTTTCGTGGAAGTATTTCATTCACGTCATCTTGAAAGGTGGTGAGCCTCATAAGGTGCTCGGATTGACGCCAATACGGGTTAGCGACTTATGCCGAATGACGATTTCGGGGGTGTGGGACATCTAATGGAATAGGCCAATCGGAAAATGGAAATGGGCAACGCGGAGTAAAAGAAAGAGAAGAAAAGGAGAGGGTAAGGTGAAGAGAAGGGGAAGGTGAAGAGAAGGAAGAGAAGGGGACGCAGCCAACAGTGTTCGGCCCGCCGGTTGCTATCGCGTGCCCTATGTGATCCTGATGTCCAGAGTCGCGCGATAGCGGACGCAGCCAACAGCGTTTGGCACGAGATTTGCGCCTCAGAAAGCATGGAGGCGAAGCCGACGAGCAAGCCGAAGATTCGCGAGCGCGATGTGCGCGGGCTGAAGTATTTCGATCAGCTCGCGCCCCTCCTCGAACGCTTGCACGACGTGGGCTGCGACAGGGATTCCGCCGGGAATCGCTCGCTCCACTTCGACAACTATTGCATGCTGGTGTTGCTGTATCTGGGGAAAGGCAAAGGGGACGGAGCTCAATGATAAAGTCCTACGCCTACGCGACCTCCGACAACACCAGCCGGCCCACGTCGATGACCTACCCCGGCACCGACGCAATTCCGGGCAAGCAGTTGGCGATGGTGTACAATGCCGGCGTGGACGCCACCATCAGCCGACTGAGCCAGATCAACTACGAC
>JARFXQ010000056.1 GCA_029194725.1 Nitrospira sp.
CGTATTGAGTCATCTAAAATCTTACCGGGCCACCGATCGTTGCGTCATTTGTCAATCTTACCCTCCGGGGCCGCATGGTGCGGGCCCAGAGGAGGGGGCCGATGGAGGCAGAGCCGATGGCGCGACGGGCGAAGGGCGAGTATCTGCGAATCATGTGGCAGCGGTATCAACGAGCCAGTCGCTCGGAGCGCTCGGCGTTGCTCGACGAAGTGACGCGCGTGTGTGGGTATCATCGCAAATATGCGATCGGGGTGTTGCGCCAGCAGCGGCCGCCCCAGCCGCCGGTGCGCCGGGCGGGCCGACGGCGACCGACCTATGGCGAGCCAGTGATCCGCCTGCTTGCTGAGATCTGGCAAGCCGCCGGGTATCTCTGTGGCCAACGGTTGCAGGCCGCGATTCCGCACTGGCTGCCCTGGTTGAAACGGCGAACCACAGTCCCCCCGGCGCTGGAAGCCCAGCTTCGGCGAATCAGTGCCCGGCAGATCGACCGACGGCTAGGGGAACGGAAGCGCCGAATCAAGCGGCGGCTGTATGGGACGACGCGGCCAGGGTCCTTGTTGAAGCACCTGATTCCCATCAAAACGGAGCACTGGGACGTCAGCAAGCCGGGCTATCTGGAGATCGATCTGGTCTCGCATTCCGGCGCCTCGGCCGCCGGGGAGTTTCTGCACACGCTGGACGGGGTCGATATTCACACCACGTGGGTGGAGCGGCAGGCGGTGCGGGGCAAGAGTCGGCACGGGGTGGTGCAGGCCCTGACCATCATCGAGTCACAGCTCCCGTTCTCTCTGCGGGGCGTGGATTCCGACAACGGGAGCGAGTTTATCAACGACCATCTGCTGGCCTGGTGTCAGAAGCGGCCCACCGGTCGGCAGGTCCAGTTTACCCGCTCGCGGCCCTACAAGAAGGATGACAACGCGCATGTGGAGCAGAAGAACTGGACGCATGTGCGTAAGTTGGTCGGCTGGGAGCGGTACGAGAGTCGGGAAGCCTTGGCGGCGCTGAACGCCCTGTATGCGGACTTGCGGCTCTTTCAGAACCTCTTTCAGCCCTCCATGAAACTCGTGCGCAAGGAGCGCGTGGGCTCGCGACGGATTCGCCGCTATGATGCCCCACAGACGCCGTTCGAGCGGGTACGAGTGTGTCCAGCGGCAGATCCGGCGAAGGTCGCGGCCCTGCAGCGCGTGCTGGAGACCACGGATCCCTTCATCCTCTCCCAGCG
>JARFXQ010000057.1 GCA_029194725.1 Nitrospira sp.
TCCGGTCTACCGTGTAGTCGATCAGGTCCATCCGAACCCCGCAGTAGTTGAGTAACGTATTGCCCTTTGCGGGAGCACCATACCCTACAACGTGCTTGCCTTCTTGTTTCGCAGAGATGAGAAAGGACAGCAACTTTCTCTTGGTCACCTCAACTTGCGGACCAAACGACAGGTAGTGATTCAGCTGACCGAATCCAGCAGTTCCTTCTCGCGATTTCAGTTCCTTTGCCCGCGCTTCTACGGGCTTGGAAGGGTCCTCATCGTGGCAAGCATAGATTCGCAGCGAGCCCCCATGAGTCGATAGTTCCTCTACATCGAACAGTTTCATTCCATGACGAGCAAACACCTGCTCGACCGCTAAGAAAGAAAAATACGAAAAATGTTCATGATAGATCGTATCAAACTGGTTCTGCTGCATCAGCTGAAGCAGGTGCGGGAATTCCATGGTGATCAGGCCCATCGGCTTCAGCAGCACCTTGAGCCCATTCACGAAATCGTTCAGATCAGGAACATGGGCCAGCACGTTGTTCCCGATAATCAAATCAGCGCCCCATCCTTCGGCAGCTAAATCCAGAGCGGTCTTCTCTCCGAAGAAGGCCACCTTCGTATGGATCCCCTTCTGCTTCGCCACCTCGGCTATATTGGACGCAGGCTCGACTCCCAGCACAGGAATGCCCCGAGAAACAAAGTTCTGCAAAAGATATCCGTCATTGCTGGCGATCTCCACTACTTTAGAGCTGCGATCCAACCGGAATCGATTCACGATCATGTCGACATAGGTTCTTGCGTGTGCCAGCCAGGAGTCTGAAAACGATGAAAAATATGCATAGTCGGAAAAAATATCGTGCGGGGTTGAGAATTGCTGCAACTGAACCAGCAAGCACTTCTCGCAAACATACACATGCAACGGATAGAAAGGCTCCATACGATTCAACTGGTCTGGCTTAATGTAGGAATTAGCCAATGGAGACATGCCGAGATCGACGAAGGTACGCTCAAGCATCGCTCCGCAAGCCCGACATCCTGATTGCCCCATACAGATATTTCCCCCCTTGCGAAGGATGATACGCCGTGCTCAATACCTGACGCGATAACCGACCACGCCCTCAAACATTGCTTCGCTCTTTCCACACAAGGTCGTCTGTCAGCTGTCCACTCTCCCGCAATCGTTTTAGTGTGACGAGCCGTATCAACTCACCCGTGCGGAACTC
>JARFXQ010000015.1 GCA_029194725.1 Nitrospira sp.
GCCGATCAAGGGATCCGGATCTTCGTACAAATTCCCGAACTTTGGATTGTTGGCCCAGAGACTCTGCACAAATTCAAACTGGCGGTCGATGGCGGCGTTCAGACAGAGAAAATGAAGTCCGCGCTCCATCCCATTGTCGACGGCACGCATTATACTCTTGGGATCCATATTCTCGACCAGCGGTGGTCCATAGGGCCTGGAGCGCCGGATGATGCGATGCTGATTGGCCAGTCCCAAAGCCCGGGCCGGATCATCGCCCAGCGAGTCGCGCGGATTGGTTCGGCGGATGTGTGCCCCGATGGGACAACGTACGCCATAGGGATCGGGATGATCTCGATCGCTCGCGTACAGAAATCGATCAAACGTCCGTGCCTCAGGACTGGGATGATCCGGGGACGCGACCAGGGGGGTGCCATCCGGCCAGCGTCCGACCATTTTCGCCGCCAGCTTGATCGCTGCGTCTGCTTCACTGTTTGAGCAGGCCGCGACATAGTCCCAGAATTGTTTGACGTCTTGCCGCATCTGCCGGAACACGAGAAACGTACCGTTCCTCCCGAACCCCAGGCCCTGGGCATCCGTCGGCCCCTCCGGCATTTCGCCGTAGGAGTTGGCATACCCGAGCAGTATTTCGCCGGGCGCGATGCGGTTCCCCTCCGCCTGGGTCACATGCGGATCGCTCGGCGGCATCCCCGCCACATGCGGCTGGCCGATTCCGTCCCTGAAACCGAAATGTTCCTTCGGCCCGACCGGTCGTCCGTCGGCCTCCTGCTCAGGGCCGGCAAGAAACACCGTGTCGAGCCGTTTGAGTTCACGGAGTCCCTGCTCCGTTCCACGAGGTGCTAGCGTCTCGATCCGATCGCGCAGCATGTCCACATCCTGCGTGTACAGCATCAGCATCACGTGCAGCCTCGGATCCGGCCGCGGATGGTCGTCGGCCCACGTCGAATCACGTTCGGTTCCCCATTCCCAGTTGGCGGCGCGGCTCTCCCCACGGTCACCCAACAATCGTTCCCGTTGCAGGGTGGCCATCCCCTCTCGGAATGCGCGGGGAAATTGATTCAGCACCTCCACAGCCACGCCTAACGCGCTTAACCCATGGCTGGTGAAGGCCACATGCACCGCGCTTGTGCGCCTGGGACGATCGAGATCGAGCCGGCTGACCGGTTCGATCTGTTCAACCAAACCGGCTAGCCATGCGCGGGCACGCTCAGGATCCGTCACCTGACACAGGACGAAGCTCGCCGAGGGCAGCTCCACATAGTCGTGCTGTACCAATCCTTGAATGTCGTGATACTCCAGCCGAGGTTCGTTGGACGGAATCATCTTCGACCTCTCATCACATGTGCACCGTTACAGACGCCGCAACCAAGCCGCTTGAGCTTCGCCGGTCAACGGCAGGAACAAACCCTGCGCAATGTCGGTGTTGCCGTTCACGTTAGTGACGCTGAGCCGAGGATAGGCGCTATACCAGACCTGAGTCGAAACTTGATGGTCTCTGGTCCACCGCTTGAACTCCTGCTCTCGTCGCGCCCCGCCTTCAGATACCAGCACCGCTGGCAGCCGGGAGAACCAAGGCAGGAATCGGAGGACGAGCACCGTGAGGCGCACCAACCCACTCACCGTGTGGAACCGGACCCGTGGGAAAAAGGTCGTATTGCACCAGATACCAGTGAGTCCGTCCGACGCCTGGTCGATGAAATCGCCCAGATAGCTTTCCCAGCTGAAGTCATAATTACTGAAGAAGAGCAACCTCCGATTATTGTCGATCAAGACCCAGCGGGCAAAATGTATCGTTGAGAGCCCTGTCAAGGTGCCGCGCACGAACAGCGTGCGGGCCAGAAAGTTGGTGATCGCCAACAGACCGCGCAAGAGCACAAGCCTGAACATACCGGGCTTGATGTTCGCCACATGCGTCATTTGGTTTTGCACCAAGGGGCCACGGTCTTCGAGCTCCGTCACCAGCCGGAGGCGGACGTCGCTCCGGTCGGCCACATAGGGATCGATTGATCCATCCACCTGCTTCGGAGGCCCTTCCCGTTGAAAAACTCGTTGTTCACGCCCATGCTCGATCCGATCGAGCAGGTTCACCAGGGCGGCGAAGAGCGCGAACGCCACGATTGGAGCCGATACCGTGAAGAGCACGCGAGCCGGAATCTGATCGAAGAGGTGCGTCCCGATTCCATACAGTATCCCCAACAGAATCAGTCCTGCGAGGGGCACCAGGAGAAGCGTTCTTATCGCGATCTCAGGCGGCAGTCCGCTTGAAGGCGCCGATTTCCACCCGCTTCGGCCTGTCGCTTCACGTAATCGCTCAACAATGGTGGCCGGAGCTGCCGACCCAGTGGCATGAACCCGATCGAGCTCCAGCTCCAATATCAGACGTAGTTCCTCTTCGTTCTGATCGTCGAGCGTCAGGATTTGCTGAGCCGACCGCCCAGGATGGCCTCGATAGAAAGCCGCCTCCTGTCGTATGTGCGCCGACAAGTAGACCTGCAGCGACTCACTCCCAGGCGGAGGGTCGCAAAAGGAGTAGATCGTGCGCAGGGCCGGCTCGGCAACCAGGACCAGTTCGTTCAGGTGCTCTTCGAATGGGCCGTCATAGTCGGTCGAGAAAGCCAGGCTGGCCGCAATGGGTCCACCCGCCGCATCGCGTGCCGGTTCGAGGAGCACCCAACGAAGGAAATGCACCGTCGTCAGCCGCCCGAACTCGATGAAGTTTGGACCCGGTTGAATGATGTGCGATGGAGGGAGATAGTCACGAACCCTTTCGACTTTGACGCTGCCGGCACCTGGCTCACCAGGGTTGATAATGTTCTGGCCGACGGCATTCAACAGCGCTCGAAGCCCTTCGATCTTCTCATCGGGCACCGGCACGATCACCGTCAACGCATGTTGTTCAGCCATGTCTTTCACCGGTTTCTACATGACGCCAGGCTCGATCAACCAGCCACCGTGAGGAGCAGCCGATCCGGGAAAGGGCCATCCCAGGCGATGCGTCCGTCCCATCCGCAGGCCCGGGAGACCTTGCCAAGCCGAAGCACGGCAGCCGCCAGTAGTGGGATCTGCACGCCGTTGATGTAGCGTCCCTGGCAGGCATGGAGGCCCGAACTAAAGTGCAGATACTCTGTCGGATTCCTGTCGGTCCGAAATTCCCCGGGTTCGTGAAACACCGCTGGGTCGAACATCCCGGAGAACGTGCCGAAGACGACGATCTTGCCCTTCGGTAGTCGGCGCTCGCGCGGGCTGTCGCGACCGACGGTGGCCCCTTCCTGGCTGTATCGGGTCACGAACAGATTATGCGGATTGAATCGCAAGGCTTCGAGCACATACCGCGCCACAGTCGCCTCGTCGCCGGCTAATGCTGCCTCACGAGCAGCGGCCCATGAGGCGGGACGTCGCAACAGTTCGTCGATGGCCCGAACCGCGGACGCGCTGGTCGTGTCGAGCGCCCCGATGATCAGCCCGGAGATATTTCGGCGCACCGCGTCGTCGTCCAGCCATTCCATACCTGGTTCGCGCTGTCGATGCAGCATGCGGGTGAGCACGTCATCAGGCAGATCCTGACGGCCGGAGGCGATCTCGTCCTTGCGCCGAGCGATCCATCCAAGGAGATAGGGCCGCAGTTGCTCGAACGATTCCTCAGCCTGGTGCACGGTCCGTGGACAGTCGAGGGGATTCAGGAACAAATCGTTGAACAGTGCCCTCATCCAGCGCAACATCATCGCATCGTCCGGCCCTGGCACTCCAAAATACTCACCGACCACGCGCAGTGGGACGATACGGGTCAGTCCGCCGACCACGTCCAGCCACCCCTGCCGGCGTGCTCGTTCCATGCATTCTTCGGCCCTGGTCGAGACAATGGCGCGGATGCGCTCAAGATCCGTGCGATACACGACGTCGTTCAAGAGATCCTTTTCACGGTCATGTTGCGGGGAACGATCCATGCTCAGGACAAACGGGCCATTGTCGCGATTCGTGCGCTCCGCGTTGATTTCGGCAATCGTGAACTCGGTGTCATGTGCCAGCCCGTCGACCACATCCGCATGCCGGCTGACAATCACCAGTTTGCCCAGTTCCAGCACCGGCGCCCATCGTCTCAAGATCGCGTTGAACAGACGAAACACCCACGGCGCGGTCAGCCAAGATCGAATCGTGTCACTGCGGGGAATGAGGCAGGAGCGCCAGGTGGAGGGAACCCGGGGCATCTGATTCATGTGGACCGGAGGAGTCTCTGTCATGATACTCACCCACAGGGCTTCAGGTTTCGATAGGTCGACCTCAATGCACGAGGGAACAATCTTGCTTTCGTGGTCAAGCCGAACAATGACCTTCTACTTATGCAAGAATGCCACCGTTACGAGAGGAGGGGCTGCACAAGTAGCCGGAGGCTCAACAGCCTTGGAGATTGCAGGCGATGTGTGCTAAGCAGTTCCTAGTAGTGACTCACTGCACTCTGATCTCTACACCCACAGGTATCAAAAGCGATACAGTCCCGTATCCATTGCGATACAGCATCGCTCGCCTAAAGTTGCAGGTGGATAGATCTGAGTCAGACTTCCGGCAGGACGGGATTCGGTCGGATGTGAGTCACAGCGCCACGGCTCACCTGGGTTCTATGGGGTGGTTTCCTGTTTTCGGATGGATTTGAATCTATTTGGATTCACCTCTTGAATCCATTTCGATACATCGCACGGGGATCGTGCGAGCAGTGTCCTTTTTATGGAGATAGATCAGACATACGTAGAACATTGAAATTGTTAATAATGCGCATTGGCTGATGGAATCGGCATTCTCAGTCCATGCTGGCATCTCGTTTGCTGTTCAACGAATTGGTAGAGCGCGTGCGTCGAGTGGCGGCACTCAAAACCGCATCGGCCATCAGCTTGATTTGCTCAACATCCAGATGAAGGAGAGAGCACTGGTACACACAGAACAAGATGGGATCCCATTTCATCCCAAGGATGAGGGAGAAGCTCCGAAACCGGCATGCACGATGCAGGATCTGGCCGGACTTAGTGCACTGTGCTAGACGCTCTGGTGCTCATTGTTCAATTTCATGGGTTTGCAGTAAGTGGTTTCTCAAAGAGATTGCCGAGGAACAATTCAGTGTCCGGTGTGACGGATCCGGTGGAACTCATCGTCAAGCTCGCTCCCGCTGCAGCGACGCCGGGAAGCCCCGCACATCGTGCGGTTCAAGCATGCGTGACTCGGGCTGGCGTTTCGATAAAGCCCCTTCACGAGTCGGCCTCGGAAGCAGAATTAGCCACATATTTCATAGCCCACGTTGATCCGGCGAAGCTCGCAAATATTGTCGAACAACTACTTTCCTGCGAAGGCGTTGACAGTGCCTACGCAAAACCTCGTGGTAACCCACCTGGATAAATCAGCCGAAAGGAGGAATCGAAAATGCCACAAATCATCAGCATCTCGTCTCAAGGAAGCGGCGACAGTCCCCAGTTGGTTGTACTCGCCAAGCGCGAGGCAGGTCTACGCGCGGGTGGGGCGGATGTCGCCTCGGTAACCGGGGCGGACACCAGCTTGCTCTCATCCCTGCTTTCTTCCCATGACGCCGTAATGCACCCCATGTTTGGCCTCAGCGAGGATCGTACCCGTGCTCACGTCGAGACCCTCGTCGAATCTCTCCAAGGAGATGTCACGCCGAACACCCAACTCGTCCTCGATCTTCCGATGTTCTACCGGATTGCGGCACCGGAGGATAAGCTAGAGCGCCTTGCCGAACAACTTCTAGCTAATGACTTGGTTGAAGCCGCCTATGTGAAACCGGCCGGGGCGCCGCCGGCTGTCGCGGAAGCGCAACAAATTCAACGTTTGAATGACATGCAGCCGGATGCGGCCGACACACCTCCGGTCACGCCAGATTTCGTTGCCAACCAGGGTTATCTCGCAGTAGCGCCGGGTGGCATTGATGCGCCGTTCGCCGGGACCATCCCTGGTGGAGGCGGTTCAGGAGTCAAGATAATCGACTGCGAATGGGCGTGGCGATTCACTCACGAGGATTTATTGCAGAATCAGGGTGGCGTAGTGGCCGGCACCAGCATGGGAAATACCGACCATGGAACCGCCGTCCTCGGTGTCATCAGCGGCGATCGAAACTCAATCGGGATAACCGGTATTACCCCGGACGCAACAATCAGCGCATCCTCTTTCAGTGATCAATCAAGCGCGCAAGCGATCAAGGCCGCCGCCGACAAGTTGGGAACAGGCGACATCATTTTGCTGGAGATCCACCGCCCCGGCCCCAGAACGCCCAACCCTCAACAGGGGCAACTGGGATTTATCGCCATCGAGTGGTGGCCGGACGATTTCGCGGCCATTCGCTATGCGGTGTTGAAGGGTATCATCGTTGTGGAGGCCGCGGGCAATGGTTTCCAGGATCTCGACGATCCGATCTATAGCACTCGGCCTACCGGTTTCCCGGCCAGTTGGACAAACCCATTTGACACAAGCAATCCGTCGTCGGGTGCAGTTATGGTGGGAGCGGGAGCGCCGCCGGCGGGGACACACGGTCGTGACCACGGACCGGACCGTTCTCGCCTCGATTTCTCGAATTACGGGGCTCGCGTGGATGTGCAGGGCTGGGGCCGGGAGGTTACTACGACCGGGTATGGTGATCTCCAGGGCGGCTCGAACCAGGATCTTTGGTACACAAACCAATTTTCCGGCACATCCAGTGCCTCACCGGTGGTGGTCGGGGCTCTTGCCGCCACGCAGGGCGTACTTCGGGCACGAGGGCATCGCCGTCTGAACTCAGCCAGTGCCCGGTTGTTGGTCCGTGCATGTGGTTCGCCACAGCAAGACGCTCCCGGCCGACCGGCGAGCCAGCGTATTGGTACGAGGCCAAACCTTCGTGAATTGATCCCAGAGGCGGCGCGATATCAGTCCCGCAGCGCGGATTACAATGGTGACCGCCGGGCCGAGATCCTGATCACCAGTCCCTGGGGAATGGGAATCCTGGAACAGGCAGGCTCTTGGATGAACGCGCCAACCATGGCCCCTAACGGCACGCGCTTCGGAGGCTGGTTGCTGAACACAGCCGACAACCATTTCGGTCCTGCTGGAGACTATGATGGCGACGGGCACGCGGAAATCCTTGTAGCGAGCCCCTGGGGCATTGGCGTGCTGAAGCAGTCTAGCGCGACCATGACTTCGCCGATGATGGCACCCAACGGCACACGCTTCGGCGGCTGGTTGCTCAATACGGGAGATAACTCTTTTGGCCCAGCAGGGGATTTCGATGGAGACGGCAAGGCTGAACTCCTGGTTGCGAGTCCCTGGGGTCTTGGAGTGCTGAAGCTAGCCGGGACGACGCTCAACGCGCCGATGATGGCCCCCAACGGCACACGCTTCGGTGGCTGGTTGCTCAATACGGGAGATAATTCTTTCGGCCCGATCGGCGATTTTGACGGGGACGGCCAGGCCGAGATCCTCGTGACCAGTCCGTGGGGGATCGGCGTCATGAAGCTATCCGGAGGCACAATGACAATGGCAATGATGGCCCCCAACGGCACGCGCTTCGGCGGCTGGTTGCTCAATACGGGAGATAATTCTTTCGGCCCGGTCGGCGATTTTGACGGCGACGGGCGTATCGAGATTGTAGTCACCAGCCCTTGGGGTATCGGCATTTTGAAATTGTCAGGTGACAGTTTCTCGGTTCCGATGATGGCGCCCAACGGCACACGGTTCGGCGGATGGTTACTCAATACCGCAGACAACTTGTTCAGCCGCGCTGGCGACTTCGATGGTGATCACCATGCTGAGATCCTGGTCACGAGTCCGTGGGGCGTTGGGATCCTCAAGTTGGCTGGCAACAACCTGGCAGCGCCCATGATGGCTCCCAACGGCACACGTTTCGGCGGATGGCTGCTGAACACTGGGGATAACCGGCTCGCGACCTGTGCTGATTACGACGCAGATCTTCGCGCAGAGATCCTCGTCACGAGTCCGTGGGGCATCGGCATCCTCGAGCAGGTTGGAACAACAATGGCTGCCCCTACCATGGCGCCAAATGGCACGCGTTTTGGTGGTTGGCTGTTGAACACGATTGATAACGACTTCGGCCACGGTGTCTAAACCAACCTTGAGCGGCAGGCTTCAGCCTGCCGCTCAAGCGATCTTTCTAAAGATCGGAGTCAAGGAGTCGAGCTCAAGTTGTGCCTGTGCAGACCGGCGAGCCGTGACCCGAGGAGTCGAACATGAGGGGTGTTGCTTCGTTTTCGGATGGGGTTGCGCAGCCGATCGATTCCCGCATGGCAATAGCCGAGCGGCAACCACCGGCAACTGCCGCAGATAGAAGGCAGGTCGTCGCCGCTCATCGACCTGCTGATCCGCGCGAGAACCTCTTGCCAAGCAAGCTGCTCGCCCGCTTTCAGACCAAGCCTCCCAAGAACGACCCGATCCTGGTCAATCATGTCCGCTTCCGACGGCTCCCCGTTCAGTGTACAACCGGAGGACTCTTGCCGATGTGGACAAGCGGCACACACTGCATCGGGAGATGTCGCGACTTGGACGATGGTTTCGGGCTGATTACATAGAGTCTGATGAATCGCCGCCATATTGGCAACAAAACCAGGGCTGTAGCCTTCCCCACGAAACCCTTGCAGACAGAGGAGAGTATGGCCCCGGAGCCGGATTGGAGTGGAGGACCCGGCGTATAGTTTCAGCTCAGCCATCGCGGAAGTTCCATCGCTATTGTGTCACCGCCTAGGCAGACGATGCAAATGCAGGCTGCCGGCAGGAACAGCAGAAAGGAACGGGAATTGGACGTGCCATGGCATGTGATGCGGTTCACAGGGATGCGCGAAACAAGATTTGCTCCCAACTTACTTCCAATGGTTCTCTTGCGAGAGCGAGAAGTCGGACGGACAGCGTTGCATTAGGAATCAACAGTTGTGGAAAGCCGCTGGGTGCGAGCGGCGTCGGCTGCCATCATAGCGGCGGCGGTCCGGTTCTCAACGCCGAGCTTCATGTAGATTCGCTCCAGGTGTTTCTTCACCGTATGGAGGTGGCATCCAAGTATGTGGCCGATCTCCTCGTTCGTCTTGCCTTGCACGACCCAGCTCAACACTTCCGCTTCTCGGTTTGTGAGCCCTAACGAGGCCAGCTCATCCGGCGTGACGCTGTGCCCCGTTTCCTCTATCACAAGGATCCGGTGGTTGCCTTTCCGCAACAACCTCAGACGCGCACGGGTGGGGCTGCAGTCGAGCTCAAGCGGCGTGCATGGCGATTGAAGTTCCTTCGGCTTATCGAATCCTCGTTCGATGCTCCGAATCCAATCGAGGATGACGGGCGGAAGCTGATCCGGCCGGTGAGGATTCCAACCGCGGACCTGCTTGAGCAGTGTGAGAGCCCGAGGCATTCCCCACAAGATCGTCTGCTGCGCCGTCAATGTCACGACGCTCATCGACTGGTCGGTTATGACCTGTTGCAGCATTGAGTTTTCAGCGGCGAGGCGCGTCGTGAGGTGGGCGTTGGCCAAGGCTTGTCGAATGTGAGGTCGGATCAGAGTCAACACCATCCGATCCCGTTCAGCGAACTCGCGTCCGCCGCGGTGCGCGCCGAGCGTGACCGTCGTGCCGGATGTATCTCGGTCTCGAACATCCATGAAGAGGTTATGGGGTATCCGCATCGGACCATAGAACTCCTGGTAGAGGTCCGTGTTCTTGAACTGCCGCATCGGCACAAAATCACTAAAAGTGCGGGGGCTGCCGTCGCCCGTCTGAGCCACATGCTGCACGAACGGATGTTGGTCGAGGTACCGGGTAAGGATTTCATTTGCATTGGGGACTTGCCAGAAATCCTCTGGATCAAGTTTATATGCGACGAGATGCTGGACCGCGTTGACCTCGTTGTACGATTGCACATCGGCAGGCACGAGCCGCAGCAATGCTGAGACAAGGTGGGTCGTGAAGGTGTCGCTGTCGCGAGGAATGTACAACTCGTGAATGAACTCGAGAACGTGACGAAAGTCCTTCCCAGCCAGTCGTTCCCTTGCCATATGAGCCGCTGCCTTTTGTAGAAGGTCCGTGATTCCCCCACAGTAACCCATATGCCGAAAGGCGTATTCCTTTATCTCAGCCTTTCCACTAAAAGCAATCGCGTAAAGGTACGCAGGAGCAGAGATACTCCTTACTTACACGGGCAAACATCAGTGCACAGTCGATGAATAGCAAGCTGTCAAGTTTGACCAACCGCAAGCGCGAAGTGCTGGAGCTGCGGACGAACGGAGAGTCGAATCGTGAAATGGCTCAACAGCTCGTGGTCGGTCCGCGAACGTACCAGAAGCATTTGCAGTGGATATACAACAAGTTAGGCGTGAAAAGGCGTACGGCGGCCATGGTGCATTTCATGGGCAATCGATGACTTCGGCAAGTGCCTGTAACCAGTGGAGCGTGCCATGGCGGTCACTGTCGACGTCGGTCGAAACTCGGCCCGCACGCGCTTTGGCGTACGACTTCTGGGGGAATGGCTGGAATATGCAGCATCAGGCAACATTCGCCGACTCTGTTGATCGTACAGCACCCTGGGAAATACATTGATGATCATAAATCTCGGTCACTCGGGTCAATAAAAGGCTCCTGCCACCTTTTAAATCTCAGAAGGTGGAGTGACCCAGGCTACCGTATTCCCTGGTCAGCAATTCCCGCTCGGCGGGAGCCAGTGGTGCTGGAATAACACAGGGTCATATTCAGCTACCGTATTTTCATCAGGACGAGGTCACCTCAGAGCACCAACCGGTCAAGAAATCGGGAGCGGTACATCAGGAACCTATATCATCGGTCCACTATAACGAACGCTGCCCTCAGACATACATAATCTGGTGAGCGTTCTTTGTCAGTAGGACTTATGAGGTGGGTCTGCTTGGTGAGATAGTTCAGGTCGCGACAGCAATCTCTTCACATTCACTGATACTGATATGAGGGAGGAGATCATGAAGTATTTCATTCTCATCGCCATCACGTCAACATTCGCAATGGCTCAATTTGTACATGCCGAAATCCCGCCCACTATGACAGAACAGCACATAGATAAACTTAATGTGAAGCAAGCTGCCTCAGAGAATTTCAAGAGATCAAGTTGCGAAATGAAAGACCACGTAGCAATGAACCGTCAGGGTGAGGAGTCTGATCTAGCTACACCCGCCTTGGATGACTACTGTTATTGTGAGAGCAATCATTTTGCGTGTAACCCAAATTCACCTCCGCCAAATTGCAATTGCGTTTGCACAAAAAAATAGCGGGGAAAGAAATGCGGAAAGAGGTCTTGTCACTAGGTGTATGAGTGGAATGAGGCGGCGATCTCCTTCCGAGCAATAGAGAAACTGGGGTCACGCCTTGTTCTGTGCATACCGGTGAGCATTGACTTTGGCAGTCGAGCACGAGATGGCAGGTCTTGCAATCATATAATGTTCCCCCGTGGGCCTCAGATGGAACGACGTCTCAGCCTAAATCAGGCTGTGCGTGCCAGTTCTTGATCGGCAGTTGCATTTTCCCGGAGAGTTACGAGTCTCCGAGCAATCGACTGCGACAGGGGTCTCAATATCCAGTATCCCTGTCGAAACCGGTTGCCCATTTTCTGCAAGTCCGTGAACTGTCGCTCATCATTCAGGAAGCGTCAGTGACAATTGAGTGGAAGTTGTCAATAAGTCCGTTGAAATATCCTGAGCGGCCTCCATGGTTGTCTCACGCGGCCTTCTTCGTCTGAACCAGTTGCGGCTCCGCGTGCACCGCCTCAATGGTTGTAATGACTTGCGCAATCTCGGCATAGCCCTTCACCCTCTTAAACCGGCTCTCGCAGGAGAGCAGCACGGTCCCCAGCCACCGCTGGAGCATCAGGCTGCCACGCGTACGCTTGATGTTGCGCTCGCTGTGCCGGACCAGTGAGAACATGCTCTCGATCGGGTTGGTGGACATCAGTGTCTTGCGCAGTAGTGCCGGCACCTTCAGTCGATGCAGCGTCAATAATTCTTCGAAGGCTTCCAGGAGCGAATCCGCGGCCGATTCGTTTTTGCTCCGCAGCCACGCTTCCAGTTCTCGCAACATCTGCCTGGCATCGGCGTAGCTCGTCTGCTCCAACGCCGTCTTGAGCTGCTGATGGGCGGCCTTGCGATCCTGTTTGGGTAAGTGCCGCTGCAGGTTCCGGCTCTTGTGAATGGCGCAGCGTTGGTGCACCAGCTTCTTGCCGAACCGTGCCCGGAGTGCTTTGAGTAGCCCGCTGCCGCCGTCAGTGACGAACAGGATCCGCTTGGAGAGCGCCAGCCCTCGACGCTCCAGGTCCCCGAACAGCGCCTCGCAGATCTCGTGATTCTCCGAGGAGCCTTGCCAGAACCCCAAGGCAATCTTCTCCCCGCTCCGGTCCACGCCGAGCGCCACGAGGAACGCCTCGCCGCCCCGGTGGATCGTGTCGAGGAACACCGCGAACGGTGCGCAGTCGGCCAGCGATCGTTGTTGGAATTCCTTCAGCTTCGTGGCCGTCAGCTCCACGAGCTTGCGTGAGACCGTGGAGGGGGACACCCCGAACGCCCCAGCCGCATGGAGCACGGTGTCGGCGTATTGCTGGGCCGACACTCCCCTGAGAATCTTCTCCAGCAGTTCCTCAGAGAACGCCCCAGGGGCACGCATCCTGGCATAAGACTGGAGGGTCACCTCCCCCTGCTCCACGTGCCGCAGCCGGGGGCGCGTCACCTTGACCTTCTGGTCACCCATGAAGATCGATCCGTCCTCATGCGCCCACTTCTGGAGAGCAGGGTCCGTCGGATAGTAGTCAGGTCCCGTCACCTCTTCGCGCTCAATCAGCATGACACTCTCGGCCACCATACGCCCCATCTCCAGCATCACCGCATCCAGCGCCTGCTTGCCCGAGTTGATGACGCGGACCATGGTCCCTAACATCCGTTCCTCGCCTGCCATCGCCCGCAGTCCCGCCATGGCGTGCTTCCGTTGCCTCGTGTCTCGTCTCATCGGTGGCTCCTTTGGTTATGGTTCCCGTGGAGTATTCCACGGAGGGAGCCACTCATTCAAAATTCAACGGACTTCAATATAACTCCATTGAGTGACGATACCCTGCGTTATTTGGGGTGAGGAATGATGGACAACAATAGGTAGGTCTCGCCGTCGATCTGGAAGTAGAACCGATAGTCATCATCCACGCGCGCCTGCCAGATGTCATTCGTTTCATCGAACTTCTTTGCTCGTAGCGAAGGATGACGCAAATTGGATAGGAGGAAAGTCAACTGCTTGTCGAATTTGGCTTGGCGTTCCGAGGACAACCGCCGGTATTGTTTCCGAAAACGTAGAGTGAAGGACGCCGTCATGCAGTTCGACGGCGGAGGGCACGGATGGTCGCCTGCGCACTAGGAAATGGCCCCTTCACACGGCCCCGTTTGACCTCGTCAAGGGCCAACTTCAGTTCCTGGTCGATCATGCGCTTTGGAATTAGGGTAATTGTTCGCCCTTCGACCTTGGCCTCAAAGAGATCTCCGACTGCCACGCCCGCCTTAGACCGAACTTGTGGTGGGAGTGTCACTTGGTAGCGAGATTTGACTTTGACAACGGCCACAGCAACTCCCTAGAGGTTTGAGCCCGTTTCACTATAGGTCTACAGGCTGCAGACTGTCAACGAAAGGGAGGGAGGTGCCCCAGAGAATCGGGGGCAAGACTTGCACTGTACATACCAGTGAGCATCGACTTGAGGAGTCGAGCACGAGATGGAAGGTCTTGCAGTCGTACAGGGTTTCTGCTTCACCCGCTTCAATCGCCGACTCACTGTAGTGCGACGCACAATACAATGCATGATCGGTCTTGCCATCACACTTTGTGTGTAACCGGCAGCTTACCGTCCTACCGCGCACCCATCGACCGTCGCCGAACGGCGCCGCTCGTCAGGCAGACTCACGCTGCCGGAGGCGATTGGCTTGTCGTCCAGATGTCACGATGCAGCTTCCACTTGCCGTTGTCGTGTTTCCACACGACGATGTACTTGCCCTGGTCGGCAACGGCATCGCCGGCAGCGAGAAGTCGGTATCGTCCGACTTCGATCGCCGTCTCGCCGTGAACCTCTAGCTCGACCGTTTCCACGCTTGCGCCCTTGAGGCCCCTGTCGATCACACTCTGCCAAAATGTGCGGATGGCCGCCGTGCCGCGCACGAAGTCGCTGTTCGCCGGGAGCAACTGGGCTCCCGCGGTATAGATATTTGCCATGGCGGTGGCGTCACCACGTTTGAACGCGCTCACGAACTGGGCGTTCGCCGATTCGATCTGGGGGCGGATATCGCTACTCATCGGATACCTCCTGGTTGATAGACACTATCCCTGGCTCTTAAAAAACAACGCCGCCAGGGCAGGAACGGTCACGGTCAACGAATGAGACCTCGCGTGCAGCGGCAGCGGTACGGCCTCGACACCGCCTCCGTTGCCCCAGTCGCTTCCTCCATACCAGGAAGAGTCACTGTTGAGAATTTCGCGCCAGTATCCTCCGCGTGGAACCCCTACCCGATAATTCGGTCGCGGCACCGGCGTGAAATTGCACACGACCAAGATGATGTCCTGCGTCGTGTGGCCCTTGCGCATCAGGCTGATGACGCTCGACTCGGCATCGTTGCAGTCGATCCACTCAAATCCATGGGGAGTCACATCGTCCTCGTGCAGGGCCCGTTCGGCCCGATAGACATGGTTGAGATCCGCGACCCATCGCTGAATACCCAGATGGCTCGCATGTTGGAGTTGCTCCCATTCCAATTGGCCGTCATGCGCCCATTCCGCCCGCTGGGCAATCTCTCCACCCATGAAGAGGAGCTTCTTGGCCGCCTGCGCGTACATGTAGCCGAACAAGACGCGGAGATTCGCGAACTTCTGCCAGTCGTCTCCCGGCATCTTTTCGAGCAGCGAGCGCTTCCCATACACCACTTCGTCATGAGACAGAGGCAAGATAAAATTCTCGTGAAACGCGTAGAGCATGCGAAACGTCAGGTTCTGGTGGTGATAATGCCGGTAGATTGGATCGGTCTGCATGTACTTCAACGTGTCATGCATCCAGCCCATATCCCACTTCAGGCCGAAGCCCAACCCTCCCACGTAGCCTGGGCGCGAGACAGCCGGCCAGGCCGTGGATTCCTCCGCCGAGGTCTGCACGTCCGGATGCCGCGTATAGACTTCTTCGTTGAATCGGCGCAGGAAAGAGATCGCGTCCAGGTTCTCCCGCCCGCCATATTGGTTTGGAATCCATTCGCCTTCCTTGCGCGAATAATCCAAATACAACATCGAGGCGACCGCATCGACCCGCAGTCCATCGATATGGTACTTCTCGAGCCAGAACAGCGCGCTGCTGATCAAGAAGCTGCGCACCTCATTACGTCCGTAGTTGAAGATGAAGGTATTCCATTCTGGATGAAAGCCTTGCTTCGGGTGCGCATGCTCATACAGATGCGTCCCGTCGAAGTACCCGAGACCATGTTCATCGGTGGGGAAATGCGACGGCACCCAGTCCAGGATGACCCCGATGCCGTGCTGGTGCAGGATGTCGATCAGGTACATGAGGTCTTGAGGGGTACCGTAATTGCCGGAGGGCGCAAAATACCCGGTGGTTTGGTAGCCCCATGAACCGAAGAACGGGTGGTCCATCAGTGGAAGAAACTCCACGTGGGTGAAGCCCATTTGCCTGACATATTCTGCCAGCGGCACGGCCATCTCTCGATAACTGAGGGAACGATGGCCTTCCGAGACCACCCGTCTCCATGAACCGACATGCATTTCGTAGATCGCCATCGGCGCCGTCAGTGCATTCCTATCCCGCCGTTGCTTCATCCAATCCGCATCGTTCCACTCATAGGTCAAGTCCCAGACGATCGAAGCCGTCTTCGGGGGAATCTCGTTGAAAAACGAGAGCGGGTCGGTCTTGTTCACGCGATACCCGTGAAAGCGAGACTGGATGTGATACTTGTAGAGAGTGCCAACCCCGATGCCGGGCACAAATCCCTCCCAGATCCCACTGTGCCCGCGGGGAGACAGATAATGCGTGTCTTGCTTCCAATCATTGAACGAGCCGATTACGGAGACCCGTTCGGCATCCGGAGCCCACACGGCGAAAAAAGTTCCATCCCGGCCGTTTACGTGACCCGGATGCGCCCCCAACTTGTCGTATAGATTGACCAATGATCCTTCATTGAAGAGATAGAGATCGTCGCGCGTCAGTCTCGTCGGTTCATCAACGCTCATCGTCATGTGCTGTGTCATCCGCCTACTCCGCAATTGGAATGTTGAACTGTGTAATGTCGCAGGTCGAACGGTGAGCCTGGGTCATGAACACTTTACCATGTGCGATTCAGCTTGTGTGAGTTGAAGGAGCCCTCTCATCGGAGTCCCTGCCCAGGAAGGCCGGTTATTCAGCTCGTAACTCAATTCATAGCTGGCCTTCTCGATCAAATAGGCATCCAGCAGCAGGGCGCGGTCTTCGGCCTGCTCCGGGAGGAAAGGAGCCTTGCCCGCTGTCTCTGTATAGCTTGATAAGAATGCCTCCGTCGTCGACCGATACCATTGCCTCGCCCGCTGTTCCAGCTCCGATCGCCGTTCATCGGCATCCGGCCGACTTCTCATCCGATCGAGCACCACAGAGGCGGCATAGTGGAATGATCGGATCATCCCCGCCACATCGAGGATGGGGACATGTTTTGCGCGCCGCTCAGCCAATGGCCTGGCCGGCTCGCCCTCAAAATCAATAATTACGAAATCTCGCCCGGTATACAAGACCTGGCCCAAATGAAAATCACCGTGGCATCGAATTCTGACTGCCTGAGGATTTCGCTTGGCCGGAGCTTCGAGACGAGACAGCAACACGGCTTTCGATTCAAGCAAGAGGATCGCCAGTCGCCGGTTCGGCTCATCAAGTGCCTGGAGGTGGCCATCAAGCAATGTCAACGAGTCTTCGACAGAGCGTGTCATTCGATCACGCAACGATTGCCAGTAGCCCGGATCGCAGGGCTCCGGCACGAACGCCGGATCGACAGTGTCTTGCGCCAAGGCAAGGTGTAATTCGGCCGTCCGACGCCCAAGCAGGGCTGCAGCATCGGTATAGGTACCGCTTGCAGGCATGGCTAAGCCTGAGCTGTTCGCCAGTTCTGCTTCCAACTCGCTCAATGTGTATTGCCAAGTATCGCCTTGATTTTCGACGAACGCCTGTACAATCGCAACAGTGCCGGGCTGTTGGTTGGATCCTGCATATTCCAATGAACCGAGCACTGCAGGACTGTGCGCATATCCCTGCGCCGTTAGGACTCGGCCAATCTCCAGATCAGGATTAATTCCCGCTTCGAAACGCCGATAGAGCTTCAGCATTGCATGCCGACCGAACCTCACAGAAGTGTTGCTTTGCTCCCCCTTCATGACGGACGATTCCGCCGATGCCGCTTCCACGAAAGCTGTTGAAAAGGTAGGGGTGGATGAAGCGAGAAGCCTTCCGCTCGCACCCTGAAAGCCGTTTCCGTAGCAGATAGCGCGCAACAGCGCGCCGGCACAGGCGTGATCCCAAAGGGCGTCGTGCAGCAATCCTCGCCGGCCCCCGCTCCGGCCGACAATTATCAGCTCCGTCAATACAGCCTCCGGATGGGCTTGCTGCATCTGCAATGCTCGTTCGCCCATCGAGACGGTGAGTATCATTGTATAGACGTCATGGCCGCCGCCATTATAAGAGACGTCGATGAAAACCATGACCATTGAAGTGGCCGCTGTGCGAAGAGGAATGGTCTCGTTGATGCGAACCGTCGCAATCGTCCTTGCCTTGCCTCCGTACCATCGAGCGGACAAGAGGGCCGACGGCAGCAGAGCTTCAAGCGCGCCGACGGTATCCTTATCGAACAGCCGTTCCCAATTGCCTTTGACGGTCAACATGATCAAGAGCAGCCAGCCGATAGCCTCTCGCACGAACAGTGAAAGAATCCTGTCTGACTTACGGCACAGGTCATCGGCTATTCGCTTCGATTCACTTTACATATGGATCCTGAATATATGGGCCGGCATCGAATGCGGATCGAGCTGCACATAGTTCCGTGGTCCCTGCCAGCTGTAGGAGGCGTCGGTGAGCAAATCCACCACCTGATAGGGGTTGCCCGTTTGTAGTCCAAGCGCCTGGAGATCCAGCTGCACCCACCCGGAATGGACATAGTGGGGGCTAAGATTCACCACGATCAGCACCGTGTTCTTTCCATCGGCGGAACGCCTGCTGTAGGCGATCAGTTCATCGTTGTCAACCTGGTGGAATATGAGGCTTAGGTCATTTTGAAAGGCAGGATTCTCATGGCGAATACGATTGACTCGACAGATCAACTCTTTCAGGCTATCAGGTCGATCCAGATCCCATGCGCGGATTTCATACTTTTCTGAATCGAGATATTCCTCACTCCCCTGCCTTTGCGGACGGTGTTCCATCAGCTCGAATGCCGGCCCATAGATGCCGTAATTCGCCCCCAGAGTGGCGGCTAAGATGAAGCGGGACATAAAAATGGGACGCCCGCCGTGTTGCAATTGTTCCGTCAAGATATCAGGGGTATTGGGCCAGAGATTGGGCCGGAAAAACTCCCGCACATCCGTCTTGGTCAATTCCGTGAAGTACTGGATCAATTCCCACTTGGACTGTCGCCAGGCAAAATAGGTGTACGACTGCGTGAAGCCGAGCTTCGCCAAGCGGTACATAATTTTGGGTCTGGTGAAGGCTTCCGAGAGAAACAGCACATCTGGATGGTCGCGCTTCACCTCCCTGATCAGCCACTGCCAGAATGCAAACGGTTTGGTGTGGGGATTATCGACCCGGAAAATTCGGACACCCTGATCAATCCAGTGAACCACGACATCTTTCAGTTCCTGCCATAAGGGAGTCCACTGGTCGTTTTCAAAATTCAGCGGATAGATGTCCTGATATTTCTTCGGCGGATTCTCGGCATATTGAATGGTGCCGTCCGGCCGATGCATAAACCATTCGGGATGTTGCTTGACGTAAGGATGATCGGGCGAACATTGGAAGGCGAGGTCCAACGCGACCTCCAACCCATGCTCCTCGCTTTTCCTTACGAGCCGCCTAAAGTCCTCCTCCGTCCCCAAGTCAGGATGAATGGCCGTATGGCCCCCTTCGGCAGCCCCGATGGCCCAAGGGCTTCCCACCGAATCGGAATTTCCGTTTGGATCGTTATTCTTGCCCTTTCGAAAGGTCCGGCCGATCGGATGAATCGGAGGAAGGTACAAGACATCAAATCCCATGCCGGCAACGTAGGGTAAGCGGGCCTCGCAATCCTTAAACGTGCCATGGCGTCCGGCGTCGGATGCGCAGGAGCGAGGAAATACTTCATACCAGGCGCCGAATCCAGCCCTAACTCGATCCACGATGACCGCTAATTCCTTGTCATAGATGGTCGGCCAAGGATGGTCCGCATACCGTGTTATAAGATCAGCCAGCTCTGGTTCCAGGACTGTCTTCACCGTCCGCTCACGCTCCTCGCCATGTCCCATCGCTGCAGCGATCGCATTGAGCCGCGCCGCGTCTCCCCCATCTGCACGAAGAGCAGCCGCCTTGATCAAGTCCCGACCGATTAGGAGATCCACGGTCACATCTTGGTCCGCAGCGACGCGTTTGCGCATATCTCGCTGCCAGGAGCGGAAGTGATCGATCCATGCAGTCACCGTGTAATAGTACAAGCCTTGATGCCGAACCTCAAAGGAGGCGCGCCACCGGTCGTTCTCCACGAAAACCAGCGATAACTCGGACCAAGTTTGTTCCCCTTCATGGCGGTATCGAAGGACGCCCGCGATCTCATCATGGCCGTCGGTGAACAGGTCCGCCTCCACCACCACGGTCTGTCCCACCACCCGCTTGATCGGGAACCGGCCACCGTCGATTTCCGGCCGGACCCCCTCGATCACGACACGGCGGCGCCCATCGATACCCAAATCGCTGCCGTCGCCGGCCAGACGTGTGCTGGTCAACTGTGTCTCCAACGTAACAGCCGTCGGAGGGTTAGGCTTTTGCTTTGATTGTTTCATCTCTTCCGTTGTTTACAGATGCGACAGCTCGTCGATCTTTTCTTCTTTTCCCTTTCTCAGACGCCGTTCGATAGCCTCACGCATCAGATGCCGGATTCCGAGACCCACGCCAAGTGCGAGCGAGAAGACGACCCCCCCGAATGTAATCGAAAACGCCGAGATGACGATCTCTTTGGCGATGCCCAGCTGCGTCAGCACCATGGCACATGTGAATAACAGAATCCCCCAACGAACCAGGCTCGCCACGATGCGTGCCTCATGCAGTTGCGCATTCACCGCCGCGATCAGCGCCGCCTCCGCGAAGAAATTTGCGGATAGTACGCCGATCAGCAATACCAACGCGGCTGCGAGCACATTGGGCAGAAAACCCACAATCTGGCTGATGAGATTGGCTGTGGCCGGCAGATTCACCGCGTCCACGCCCATGAACGCAAAGAGCAGAAACACAGTCCAAAACAAGATGCGACTCAGAACGACCGATGCCGGTTGCTTGATGCCTGCTTGGGCCAACGGCTGATTGAGCCCGAACCGCTCGCAGAGACGATCGAACCGAAAGGCCGTGAGGACACGCACCGTCAGCGCTCTGACCAGCCATGCCATGGCCAATCCGACCAAAAGGAACGTGGCGAGCGCCAGAAGTCTCGGCAATACCAACAGAATCTGCATCACAGCGTCACGAAATCCGGCTATCATTGTGTCGCGCCAGAGGTCACTCATCCCGCCACCTCCATCGATCCGTAAGATAACGCTTCATCGCCTCGAACCGGCGACAGAGCGACTCCACTGACGCCTCCACCTGTCCGCTACCGCCGCGCTGTGTGTCAAGGACAAAGGAAGCGGTCTGCCCGAGATATAATGGGGTCAGCGATTTCAGCAAATGTTCCCGGTGCAGCACCTGGTCATGATACGCCAGTGCAAACTCGTACACGACCTGCACCCAGAGATCCTCGGGAAAATGGAATTCGTCGGACTCCTGGATTCCAAGCGTGAGGATTTGGCTTAGTGTCTCCGGCGAGAGGATGACTTCCCACATCGGCAACAGATCGCGCACCCCCTGTCGCATTCCACTGACCATGCGGGCGATGTTAATCGAACCGGTGAGCGGCGCATATTCAACCACCCCATAAAGCGGCACATCGGTCGACTCATGGGTGCGTTCCCACCCCGACTCGTAGTCCTCCATCGAATGAAAGATCGCTCCGACGGCAGTCGCCAGCACATGGGCCAGATCGGCTGTTCCTAATTTGGAATCCTGGTCCTTGACACCGAGAAACGCATGGCACACTTGATAGCCCTCGGCGAGGGCGACGGTCGTCATCCACCCGTCGAAGCTGATGCGGGTCGCATCCTGTGACCAGAACGGGTTCTTGATCAACTTCCGTGCGAGGTGACCTGAAAGACCGTAGCCGCCGCCACTGGGATACCGCAACCGCTTTCCATACAGCGCCCGCATCAAGGGATAGAGTAGATTGTTCACCAAGGTACCTTCATACCGATGCCGCCGGAACAGCGGGACGACGAAATCCATGCCGTCGCGATAGATCGGACCGCCCAGCAATTCCACCCATTGGGGAGACAACGAGCGCAGATTGCCCTCGATGATGAGACACACTTTTGCTTGGAGCGACTGTGCCGTCTCACACAGGCGGCGGACATCGTCGGCTCGTCCCGAGAGACCGGAATCCGTCCCCAGGCTTGCATAATGTCCCGCCGCCCCGGGAACGATGCGCATGGCGACTTGGCCGGTGGCAAGCCGTTCAACGATCTCCGGCGTGCCGTCTTGGGACCCGCCGTCGTAATTCACGATCATCATCGAGGCGCCGGCGAAGGCTCGTTGTAGCCCTTCAATGATGCTTTTCACCACTTGCTCAATCGTCCCAGCGTTGTTCAGAGTCAAAAGACCCACCACGACATCGACCGTCATGGCCTGATCGGGGACCTGCCCGGCTGGTTCACTCATGACTGACCGGTCGGCCATCGGTATAATCGTGAGGCGTGAGGCCCGCTTCGCCGACTTCGCGAGGCATGCGAGGCCCTGGGCTTCGCCGCGAGGCGAGCATGAAGCGAGAGGTGCTGATTGGAACAGTGTTTCGGTAACTCATTGATACCGCAACATCCTCTCTCTACTCAGCACTCAGAACTTCCTCGCTTATTGCGGCGGCATGATCTTCAGGAGCGTGAGGAAGTCGGCCAGTTGCCTAGTGATCAGAAAATTCCGACGGACGTGCTCCCGTCCCGCTGCTCCCATGCGGGTGATCAGACCAGGATTATTCAATAAATGACGCAGGCGGAATCCCGCCCCTTCCGCGGAATGAACGACATATCCGGTCACGTCGTCGATGAGTTGAGCTGCGATTCCTCCGGCTGTCCCTCCGACCACCGGCTTTCCTTTCCACATGGCCTCCGAGACGGTCACGCCGAACCCCTCTTTAAGCGACTTCTGGAGTACGATTGTAGCCGTCCGTTGCAGAGCATTAATTTCCAGATCGGCCT
Organism: Nitrospira sp.; assembly: GCA_029194725.1. Lineage (GTDB taxonomy): Bacteria > Nitrospirota > Nitrospiria > Nitrospirales > Nitrospiraceae > Nitrospira_D. The sequence goes on from JARFXQ010000015.1 coordinate 22,533, forward strand.
CCGGCGGCAGTTGCACTAGGTGGATATCAGGATCCCGCGCCGCCGCCTCACGCGCTTCGGCCAACACCGCTTCTCCCTCCGCGTCATGCATGACCCCGGATCCAGCAAGAACCAATCGACAATCGTGGTTCTTCTTCACAATGCGATAGGCTTGGATGGCGCCGAGCGGATCCTGGAACCACTCGAACTTTGCCACCTGCAGGATGATCGGTTTAGTGCGCGGAATGCCCAGCCGATCCACGATCTGATTGATTTCCGATCTTGTCATCTCCCGATTCTTCGGGCTCAGCGGATCGATTGAGGGATACATGAGAAACTTCGGGATCGGCAGCCGTTGCGCAAAGCCGGACAATGAAAATATAGCCGCGTCGTACTTCAATGCATGCCGCCGCACAAATGTCCAGGCACGCCGTTGCGGCTGGGACAGGTCCAGATGGCAGCGCCATACCCAAGCCCCACTCGTCCGATACTCAACCAAGCCGGCCGGCTGATGGTCGTGGATCATGATCATGTCCGCCTCGAGGTTCAGCGCCTTCGCGTTCTCCTCGTTGATCTCCCGGAAGGTCTGGTACATGTCCTCGGTGACCTTTTCGTCGCGTCCCTGCAAAGCATCGGTGAGCCGTTTCACGACCGTAAAGAACTCCTGCGTCCCCGCAATGACCTCCCAACGGGCCTCTACACCCAACGCCGTCATCATCGGCACCAAGCGTCGCAAGAGCTCTGCCGCCCCTCCACCGTACCGAACTGCGTTCACATGCACCATGCTTCGCCCCTTGACCAGGTCGCTCAACCGGTACAGGAAATCGACCGTTCCCTTCGGCGACACTTCCCGATATTCATCAAGCGCAGTACTCATGGCGCTATCCTCTTCCGACCTATTCTTTTCCGGCGTCAAATGGCGCTCCACTCAAGGTCGTAGGTGCTGTCCCATGAGCGGACCACCGGCAGGGTGAACCAATAGGATCCGTACGGACCGAGACTGAGCACATAGGGATGGTCCCGGATCTGCGGGAATCGAGAATCGCCGAACAGCTCGATCGGAACGATACCCTTGAACCGAGTCAGATTCAGTTCCACGGCCTGCGCCGACTCCGCCAAATTATGGACAAGGAGCACGGTCTCTCCTTCGTAGGTCCGCAGATAAGCCAGAATCCTCTCGTTCGACGGCGTCAAGAATTCCAACGTGCCCCGTCCGAAGACTTTGTGCCGCTTGCGAATGCCGATCATGCGACGCATCCAATGGAGCAGCGAATGCGGCGTCTGCTTTTGCGTATCCACATTGATCGATTGGTAGCCGTAGACCGGATCAGTGACAAGCGGAAGAAACAACTTCGCAGGATCCGCTTTGGAGAATCCGGCATTCCGATCCGCGGTCCAATGCATCGGTGTCCGTACGCCGTTGCGGTCGCCCAAATGGATGTTGTCGCCCATGCCGATCTCATCGCCGTAATAGATGATCGGCGTGCCCGGCAAGGTGAACACAATGCTATTGAGCAGTTCGATCTTGCGTCGGTCGTTCTCGAGCAACGGCGCGAGACGGCGCGCGATGCCGATGTTTCGGCGTGCCTGAGGATCGCGGGCATAGGCATAGTACATGTAATCCCGCTCTTCTCCAGTGCACATTTCCAACGTCAATTCGTCATGATTCCGGAGAAAGAGGCACCATTGGCAATTCGCCGGAATCGGGGGCGTATGTTTGAACATATCGAGAATGGGCCGGCGATCCTCGCTCCGCAATCCCATGAACAGGCGCGGCATCAGCGGAAAATGGAAGGCCATATGGAATTCGTCGCCGCTGCCGAAATAAGGACGCACATCGCTCGGCCATTGGTTTGCCTCCGCCAAGAGAACTCTGGCGCTGTAGCGGTCATCGATTCGTTTCCGGATCTCCTTCAGATAGACATGGGTTTCGGGCAGGTTCTCGCAAATCGTGCCTTCGCGCTCGAACAAGTAAGGGACTGCATCACAACGAAACCCGTCGAGGCCCTGATCCAGCCAAAACTCCATGACCTCCCGCATCGCCTCCCTGACCGCTGGATTGTCGTAGTTCAGGTCAGGTTGATGGCTGAAGAACCGGTGCCAATAATACGCCTTCGCCTCGGGATCCCAGGTCCAATTGGACTTTTCCGTATCCACGAAGATAATACGCGCCTTTGTGTATTTCTGATCCGTCTCGCTCCAGACATAGTAATCCCGCGTCGGAGCCTGCGGCGACATACGGGCTTCCTGAAACCACGCATGCTGATCGGACGTGTGATTCAACACCAAATCGGCGATGACGCGCATGCCGCGCTGGTGGGCCGCATCCAGCAGCTTCCGGAACACTTCGGGGGAGCCGTACGAAGGCGCAATGGTGGTGAAATCCGCCACATCGTAGCCATCGTCCCGCAATGGCGACGGATAAAAGGGCAGCAGCCAGAGACAGTCCACTCCCAACCACTCGAGATAGTCGAGCTTCTCGATCAGGCCGGTGAAATCCCCGATGCCGTCATCATTACTGTCGTTGAAGGCCCGCACGTGCAGCTCGTAGAACACGGCGTCCTTGTACCAAAGCGGATCTTGGTTCAGCATTCACTATCCTCAGACTCTCGCGAGAAATTCGTCGCACACCGTCAGGAGGCTCGACCGCAGACGCTCGAGGCTTCCCAAATAGGGGTTGATGGAGCGAATGGCATTCGCCAATTCTTCTAAACCCAGGCTTGATCTGATCCAAGCAGAGAAGTCGCTTTCTTCACGCCCCAACCGGAAATGCGCTTCGAACATGTGGAAATAGATCGCACTGACATCGACTTCCGACACCGCCTGTCGAAATTCCGCGAGAGACCTGGCCTCCAGACCGATCGGAACCTCCAGAATCCGGGACCGCTTGAAATGAAACGGCTCGCCGAACACCACACGGGGAATAATGGACATCCGCGACAGATGGTCGTCGATGATCGAAATAATCTCTTCCCGCAAGTCCTCCAGGTTCGGATAGTCGAAGGGGTCGACCACAGCGAGCCGCTCGCCCAGCACGTGGTCTCCAATCTGCATCACGACCCATTGCGCAAAATCATTCGGATAGGCCCGCTCAATGAACCGATGGCGGAGAAAATAGCTATGGGTATGAAAATGGATGGAATCAAGGGGGACCTCTTCGACGATTTCGGCAAGCTCTTTTTCGTCCTCCGCCTGTTGGCCAAGGATTTCCTGAACCTCGCTGCACCCGATGAATGTAAATGTAGAATCGGGGATCGTATGGTCGGACTGGTGAGTCATATGGAGTATCGATCGCTACCTAGATGATTGAGGCGCATTCTTGGATACATGATCTGCTTGTGGTGACTCTAGCTGGAAATCTTCGGTCTCTGTCAACCCTCAGATTACGCTTTTCTATCCTGAACTGCGATACTGCCAGACTGTTGCAACTCACTCGCGGGAAAGCTGTCCGACTTGGTTCTATCATGGATTTTCTTATGCGTGGTTGCGCCGTGACTCCCAAACAGGCTACGCGGACTATGCTTCTCAAAACAGTCCATTCTACTCAATGTCATGGAGTACTCCCCATTTGTCAAGCGGCACAGTTCCTGAGGAGGTAAAGCATCATGACCTTCTCCGGCCATGATGAGACACTGATCCCTCACGAAGAGACGCCATCCAAGATCACGGATCTCTTTCACATTGAATCCCAGCATGTCGCGGTAATATCTTGCAGAATGTTCAAGGTCAGGCATGGCGATGACATACAGACAAAGTCGCGGTCGATTGTTACTTCGCTCGACGTTTGACGGCATACCCATAGGGGATAGGCCATGAAGGTTCCGAACCGAGTTCTTGTTGCGCCTTGAGCGCCCAGTAGGGCTCCCGGAGCAGTTCGCGAGCGATGAACACCACATCGGCATCCCCTCCGGTCACGATCTCGTCGGCATGGTGAGACTCAGTGATCATCCCAACCGCACCAGTCATGATTGCTGCCTCGTCCCGGATCTTCCGAGCGAAGGGAACTTGATACCCCTTGGCCACCGGAATACGTGCCTTGGGAACCAACCCTCCGGAGGAAACATCGATGAGATCGATACCGAGATCTTTCAAATGCCTGGCGAGGACCACCGACTGCTCGGCATCCCAGCCACCCTCTACCCAATCAGTGGCCGAAATCCGTACGAAGAGCGGAAGTTCCGCTGGCACCTGTCGCCGCAGACGCTCGGCGATTCGGAGCAGAAACCGCATTCGATTTTCCAAACTTCCACCGTAACGGTCCGTTCGGTGATTACTCAAGGGTGACAAGAACTCGTGCAGCAGATACCCGTGGGCCGCGTGGATCTCGATCACCCGGAATCCGGCCATGACGGCTCGACGAGCGGCTGCCTCGAATGAAGCGACTACCTCATCGATACCAGCTTCGTCGAGAGGCATCGGCTTCGGGTCACCGTCATTGAACGGAATCGGGCTAGGACCGAGGACCGTCCAGCCACCCACTTCAGACGTCTTGAGGCTGGCTCCTCCCTTCCAAGGAGGCTCACAACTGGCTTTTCGCCCGGCATGGCCCAACTGAATGCCGGCAACCGCACTCTGTGAATGAACAAATTTTGCAATGCGCGCGAGCGGCTCAATATGTTGATCCCCCCAGATCCCCATATCTCCCGGTGAAATCCTGCCTTCCGGAGTGATAGCGGTAGCCTCGACCATCACCAGCGCCGCCCCACCGACGGCACGGCTGCCGAGATGGACCAGATGCCAATCGCTTGCAAGTCCATCCGTCGCCACATACTGGCACATGGGAGACATCACGATCCGGTTTCGAAGCGTAATCCCCCGGATTGTCAGCGTACTGAGCAGATCGATCTCCGGGACTTCCCGGTCGTGATCCGTGCTGGCTGGACAGCCGTGGGCTGTCGTATGAGAAACTTGCTGATCGAATCGCTCGGACATGGGCTTATTCATCCTCTGGTCTCCATAAAAAAGTGGATGGACGCGGCGTCTCTATCATCCAACCTCATCGAAGTCATCGAACAGGTTATGCCCTGTGTCGCATCGAAGACTTCCGTCATTTTCACGATGTCAGCTCGATGCTTCTTGAAAATCAGATATCCGCCACAGGGTCTAACCACACCCTTCCAACGCCAGAAGCGCGCGCTTTTTCGCCAAGCCTCCGGCGTAGCCGGTGAGCGAACCGTTCGAACCGACGATGCGGTGGCAGGGCACGATGATGCTGATCGGGTTGCGACCGGTGGCTGCACCGGCCGCTCGCGCGCTACCGGGATAGCCTGCGCGCTCTGCCAGTTCGCCATAGGCGATGGTTTGACCGAATCGGACGTCCGCAATTGCCTTCCACACCGCGCGCTGGAACGGCGTGCCCTGCGGCGCGATCTCGATTGTAAACCTGGTCCGTTTGCCGTCGAAATATTCCGACAGCTCGCGCTTGACCTGTCGCAGCGGCTCATGCTTGTCAGCTCGTTTCCATTGCTTGTTGATGCGGGGGTGATATTTCTGCCCGGCAAAATAGAGGCCCGTCAACGCCTGGTCATCGGCAACCAACAATATGCGCCCAGGAGGACTTTGATAATAGTCGTAGTACAGCATGATTACTCCTTGATCAGTGAATGCCAGAGCTGCATCACGGCATACGCGCGCCACGGCCGCCAGGCTTCACCGGTTTCGAGCACGCGACGCGCATTCTTCTCCTTCAGCGCCTTCATGACGCCGAGATCGGTATGAGGAAATGCATCCGGCCATGCCAGCGCCCGCATGGCGATATACTGCGCTGTCCACTCCCCTACGCCGGGCAGCGTACGCAGCCGCTCCAGCGTTGCGTCGAGATCTGCATGAGGCGTCAGGACCAAGTCCCCGTCCGCTACGACACGAGCGAGCGCGATCACTGTGCGTGCACGCGCCGTCGGCATGCCCAGTCGTGCGACGAGGTCGACGCCCATGCCGGCCACACGTGTCGCGGAAGGGAATACCGTCGTCAGTGTCACAAACGGCGTCTCGATCGACTCCCCGAGCGCTGCGGCAAAGCGGCCGGCGATGGTCCGTGCCGCTGCAACAGTCACTTGTTGCCCAACAATCGCACGTAGCGCGACTTCGAATCCGTCGAACGCACCAGGAACGCGCATGCCGGGACGACGCTGCGCCAATTCACCCAACGCACCCGCTACTTCGGTCGGATTGCAGGACAGATCCATGAGCGCCTTGATACGTCCAAGCACCAGAGGCAGAACCCTGGTGAGTGATGAAGAGACGACGACCTGCAGCGTCGGCTTTTTCGGCGACAATCCGATCTCGACCCATCCTAAATAGTCCTTGCCTTCTGCTGTCACACGCACCGTGCGGCGATAACGAGAGTCATCGAGCATCTCGACCCCGGCAATTGCCCGTGCGCCGAGAAACGCTCTCATCGCCGGCCAGTCGTAGGGCGGGCGGAAACTTAGCTCGAAGTTCAGCGCATCGGCAACCGGCATTGTCTTGCCGTTCACACGCCGGCGCAACTGTCCAGGTTGCAAGCGATATCGCTGCTTGAAGAGTGCGTTGAAGCGCCGCAGACTCCCAAAACCGCTGGCGAACGCCACTTCAGTGATCGGCAAACCGGTATCGGTGAGCAGGCGTTTGGCAAGCAGCAGGCGCTGTGTCTGAGCAAACTCAACGGGCGAGACACCGAATTCGGCACCAAACACCCGGCGTAAATGCCGGTCTGTGATGCCCAGGCTCGATGCGACGCCTACCAATCCGCCAGAATCGAGCGCACGGTCCTCGATCAAGCCCGCCGCTGCCTGCGCCACGCGCGTGGTCGCATCCACGCTTGCATTGCCCGGCGCGAGTTCGGGACGGCAACGCAGACAAGGTCGGTAACCGGCTACTTCGGCCGCAGCGGCGCTCCGGTAGAAGCGGCAGTTCTCGAATCTGGGCGGCTTCACCGTACAGACTGGACGACAATAGATGCGCGTCGATGAGACCGCGACAAAAAATCGCCCGTCGAAGCGAGCATCGCGCGCCCGTAGCGCGCGGTAGCTGGTGACAGAATCGAGCATCATGGGTGCCATTATAGCTACAGCAGATGAACCCCTGCTCGCCATTTTCGGACATGACCCCGCACGTTGGAAAACCTAGCGCGCATTATTCACGACGGTTCGTCATCCTTCGATGAGCTCAGGGTCCCGAGCACAGTCGAGGGGACGAAATCGCGCAGTCGCCAAGCCAGGATCGCGGCTCGACGAATAAGTCAAGCCACGTCTGTGAACGCCGGTGAGCTCGTGAGTCGGCAGTGCGTCCCGGTTCGGTCAAGACCTGCCAGCACTGGTAACCGTCAATCTGTTCCCAAAGGGATTAGTCACTGACATATCCCTGCCTCACGGCATCTCTTCTATTCTCGGTCTGATGTACTTGTGGTTCTTTCCTAGAAGAACTTTTTGGAATGCCTCCAGTTCGTCCGTTTCAATCCTCATCGCCGCGCCAGGGCAACAGTCTCCATGGTGTTCCGATAAATGAAAGATGCCGTCATCCGTTGAGATCTGCATATAGAGCGGTAAGTCCTCTCCGAAACGATGTTCCCAATCGATTCTGAAACCTAGGAAATCGATGTAGAACTCCTTCGTTTTCCTTTCGTCGAATACTCGAAGGATCGGGTTCGGTTTTCCAACACTCATCGTGATAAACCTCTATCCGTAGCAGGTAGAAGCCTCGTAGTGCGATCTGTGTGGATCGTTCGCGCCATGATGATTCACGTGTATGCACCGGGTCCCCTAGAAATATCATCCACTTGCACGGGTGTGTCAATTGTCAGATCCTGCAATAGGAGTGTGATGTCGATATTAGCATTCTCGAACGACTATAAGGTGTGAACGGTCAATTCACCAATACTCAACACGCGAAAGGAGACACTGCCATGCGATTCATGACAATGGTCAAGTCCAGCGAAAATTCCGGCCCTCCTCCACAGGCACTCATGGAGGCGATAGCAAAGCTCGGCGAAGAAAACGCCAAAGCAGGCGTCATGACCGAAATGGGAGGACTTTTCCCAAGCGTGGCGGGCGCGCGCGTCCGGCTGGCTGGCGGCAAACTAACCGTTATCGACGGTCCGTTCGTCGAAACAAAGGAGGTAGTCGGCGGCTACGCCGTGTTTGAAGTCAAGTCGAAGAAAGAAGCGATCGAACAGACGCTGCGCTTCATGGAGTTGCACAAAGAACATTGGCCAGGCTGGGAAGGAGAGACCGAGATTCGGCAGATCTTCGAGAGGCCGGACTCCGATCTTGAAAGGAAATAGCCCTATGAAGTTCTCTCATCATTCCTTATTCGATTCCTCGCTCGAGAACGAGTCATGAATGAACAGAACTACATAATCGAACCAATCGGGATCATCCGTTCCGGCTTAACTGACATCGAGAAGGCACCTCACCAGGGAGATGAAGGTGCACCCGACGCGTGGTTGGAACTCAGAGCTTCGGTCGCAGAAGCACTTGTTGGTATCTCGGTTGGCGACGAGCTCATCGTGATCACATGGCTTCACTGCGCGCAGCGGAAGGTCCTTCAGGTGCATCCACGGGGGAAGATCGAAGCGCCGTTGACCGGCGTGTTTGCGACACGATCACCGGATCGCCCCAACCCTATCGGACTTCACCGAGTATCCGTCTTGGAGATCGCTGGGCACCGGTTACGGGTTGGACCGATGGAGGCCATCGATGGAACACCCATCGTTGATATCAAGGCTGTACTCACAAGAGTCGATGACCGCTGATGGCCCGGCAATGGATTGATTTCATTAGTCGCCATACGATAGAGATAGCGATCGATGGATATCCCATGACCGGTGGGGTCAAATCAAGAGTAGAACGGCGAACGGTGACAGGATATAGGGAGATGGCTCCCTTTGCTACTTTAACGCCCTTTATTGATCGCTTCTGGCACGCGGCGGCTGCAGAAAACGGCAGTTTTCAGCATTACACGATCGTTCCAGATGGATGCGTCGATGTGGTCTATGAAGAAGTCGCTGGTCGCGTCCGTAGTCTCGTGTTCGGCACGAGCAGTCACACGCGATCCTTTCATGTTACGCCGGATGCGAACTATTTTGGGATTCGGTTTCGTCCGGGCATGGCCAGGCATGTGCTCAATCTGCCTCCGGACGAACTGACAGATCGCCATCTTGATCTGCCGATCTTCCTAGGTCTTCGCCCTGAAGAAGTGGTCGAGGCTGCAAGTTTCTCCGCACAGAGTGGGTTGGTTGAACAAACACTGATCAAGACGCTTCACCGATATGACATCACGCCTACGCCACTGGATCAGGCGATCGACCATGTGCAGCAGAAACAGGAAATCTGGCGGATTGAGACGCTCGCTGACATGTGCGGACTCAGCTTTCGCCAGGTGGAGCGCAGCGTGAAAACCGCCATTGGCTTATCACCAAAGCTCCTGATGCGGATCCTGCGTGTCCAGGCAGCAATCACCGCTCTTCAACGCGAGCCACAGATCAGCCTTGTAGACATTGCAGGTACCCTTGGTTACAGCGATCAAGCTCACATGAATCGAGACTTCCGCCTTCTTACAAGCAGTACCCCCGCGCAGTACCGACGCACTCTCATCCAAAAAGCCTAGACAGAGGTAGGACCCAGGTAGCCGTCGCAATGTCGGGTTTTTCCAAGACCGCGGGCCCAGCCCCTCACTATTCTTTCCACATTCATCATGAATGTTTGAATGCATGGAACCAATGAAACTCTTCGCCCTTGCACGGCAGCTGTTCATGAGAACCCTGATAACAGCCATTCCGTTGCTCGTCGGCCTCATCGAGCTGAGCGTGATTATAGGTTGTGTTCGTACGAAGGATTTCAGAGATGCCAACGGTCTCATAATCCCAAACAGCATCGCCACAATGGAAACCGTTACCATTGGAGGTATCTCTCAAAGCATCTGGTTCCGCGGCATCGACACGAACAAGCCGGCATTGATCCTCCTGCACGGTGGACCTGGAACCAACGAATCAGCACTCTTTCGACACTACAACGCAGCTCTTGAAGAACATTTCCTGGTTGTGTACTGGGAGCAGCGTGGAACAGGCCGTTCTTACTCAAACGATATTCCGCAGGAATCCATGACGATCGCACAGTTTGTGATCGATCTCGATGGAGTCGTCGAACTTGTCCGGTCTCGATTCCGCAAGGACAAAGTCATTCTTCTAGGTCACTCCTGGGGCACTGTACTCGGTACGATCTACGCCTCGACCTATTCAGATAAGGTGGCAGCCTACGTCGGGGTAGGGCAGGTCGCCGATGGCCCAAAGGGGGAGCGTTTCTCCTATGACTTCGCATTGGCTCAAGCAATCCAACGGAACGACTGGAATGCCCTCCACGAACTTAAAAGAATTGGGCCTCCCCCGCATTCTGTCGATGCCATGCTCGCATTGCGGAAATGGAGCGAGAGGTTTGGAGGTGCTTTTCACGGTGAGCTTTCCACGGGAAAGTTGATCTGGACGGCGCTACAGACCGATGAAGCGAACGTTATTGATCTGATCAAATTCGGGCAGGGTAACAGGTTTTCGCTTACTCACTTGTGGCCTGAATTTTCATCGCTCAGGCTGAAGCACCAGTATCGATCGTTTGATGTGCCGATCCTCTTCATGCTGGGGCGTCATGATCAGATCATACCGTCGGTTCTAGCCGAAGAATATTTTCACGAAATCCAGGCACCGTGTAAACAACTCGTTTGGTTCGAGCAGTCCGCACATAATCCGCCATTTGAGGAACCGGACAAGTTTAACGAAATCATGATCCAACAGGTCCTGCCTTTGGTTGTAGGACTCAGTGACAAATGAGCACGAAGTCAGGCAACACGCCTCTATGCGAACGGTACCGATATCTAGGTGAAGGGCGATGATAGCGCAGATCATCGGCGTTGCAGTGATTGTTCTTCTGGCTGGCCTCCTCACCACCTTTGCTATTCCGGTCGAGGAGTGGCGTACTGGTGACCAATGCCTGACACCCTTGACGTATACCCCAGTCTCGACAGAATCGGACGTTCCGCGAAGGCTGTGGATCGATACCGATGTTTCATGTGGCTATAGCCGACGAACAGACTCGGATGATTGCTTCGCCATTGCCCTTCTTGCTTACTCATCGGATTTTCAGATCGTCGGGATTTCCACGGTATTTGGCAACGCGCCGATCGATGTGGTGGACCGAACGACAATCGAGCTCGCAAGCAGGCTGTCGGTTGAAATCGGCCAAACGCTTCCTGTTCATCGCGGGCATCCTGGGCCTCTCGCTCAAATTGTGTCGTCTCCCCGACCACCCGCCTACGAAGCGTTGGTGGAAGCTCTTGAGCAGGGCCCACTTACTATTGTGGTTTTAGGACCACTGACGAATCTCGCAGCTGTGCTCAGCGAGCGGCTGGCGCTGCGATCGCAAGTGGTTCGCCTGGTGTCAGTAATGGGCAGACGCCAAGGGCATATTTTCCATCCTACAGAAGGAGCCAATTCAGGAATACTCTTCGGCCATGGGCCGGTGTTCCGAGATTTCAATTTTGTGATGGATGTGCGTGCTTCCTCGCAGATTATCGACTTGAATCTCCCCACAACGTTGATTCCCTACAACGCCGCTCGCGGGATCGAGATGACTGCCGGTGATCTTGATCGACTTACCGCATCTGGTAGGGCGATATCGTGGCTAGCAGAGCGTGCCCGCCCCTGGCTAAGCTACTGGCACGAGGACATCGGACGTCAAGGGTTCTATCCGTTTGACCTGCTTGCAGCAGCCCATGTGGTCGAACCGAATCAGTTTGGGTGCGCGCCGGTGCGGGTCTGGGTCGGTAAGGATCCCATGTTATCTGTTCCATATTGGCAATCAACAGCGCTGTTAGTTGATCAGGGGATTAGACCGCTAGAAAAGGTCGAAGCAGTGGGTTCAGCCCTCTACTGCGCAAAAGTGGAAACCAACATTAAGTCCAAACTAATGGGTCGATTGATCGCTGGAGCAGGCACGGATCTCTCCGGAAAGCTCGGACGAGAAGGAGACTTACATGCGTCAGACCGGCCTGCGCTGAGCCCTGCGCAACAAGAATCCGAGTTGCGGCTCTTGCGGAAGCAACTGTCTAACAGGCTGCGGAAACTCCTCCGTTCATCCTTCGAGAGCCTCAGGACGAACAGAGCGGTCCTTGAATATCCTGAAGTTTTCCGATCGTACTGAGCCTATCGAAGCAGGCAAATCGAGTTTTTCCGCAGTCTGCTAAGGCAGCGTGTACTCCACCTCTGGTTCGCTCAAGAGCTTCAGCCACAGAAATCCAATGACTCCAGCCGTCAACGAAGCCAGAACAATGGCCATTTTCGAAGCGCTGATGAGCTCGGTGTTTCCCGCGAAGGCGAGATTGGTAATGAAGATGGACATGGTGAATCCGATACCGCAAGCATCCCGGCGCCGACAATATGCCGCCAATGCAAGCCAAGCGGCAAGCGGCATAGACCGGTTGTCACGGCTACGACACACAGGCACGTCACACCTAAAGGTTTTCCGACAATCAAACCGGCGGCGATACCGATGCTGTTAAGACTGCTCAAGCCTTGTATCCAATCCGCGCCCACAAACACGCCTGTATTGGCGAGCGCGAAAATCGACAAGATGATGAATGCGACGGGTTTGTGCAATATATTTTCGAGCCTGTGCGAGGATGAGACTTCGTCGTCGTCTTGTGCGGAGAATGGGACGGCAAAGGCCAGCATCACTCCGGCCATCGTCGCGTGAACCCCTGACTTCAGCATGAGAAACCACATCACTGCGCCACCGCACACATACGGAGCGAGGGACATGATCCGGAAGAGACGATTCAATATCAAAAGCAGAACCCACACGACGACAGCATCCACCAAAAACCAAACGGAAATTTCTGCCGTGTAGTAGGTCGCAATGATGACAATCGCACCTAGATCGTCGATGACAGCGAAGGCCACAACCAAGACCTTCAGCGATGGAGGAATGCGGTTACCGAGCATGGCCAGCACGCCGAGAGAAAAGGCGATGGCTGTTGCCATCGGGATCCCGATGCCGGCTTGCGTCGGTGTCCCCCCAATTAAGAGAGAAATGAATGACAGCCGGTATGGTCATTCCACCGACCGCCGCAACAATCGGAAGCAGGGCGTTCCGAAAGTTCGACAGTTCACCGCTATACAGCTCACGTTCGAGCTCCAATCCAATGAGCAAAAAGAAAATCGCCATCAGCGCGTCGTTCACCCAATGCTCGAGACTCAGGCCTCCGACATCCATCTGCCACGCACTCATATGCCGCGCGCCGATGGAAGAATTCGCAATCGACAGCGACACCGCCGTACAGACCAGCAGCAGCATTCCGCTCGATTTCTCGGAATCAAAAAACCGTTGAAAGGTCTGTGACAGCTGTCGCTCGATGGTATCCATAGTGATCGTTGGGTGAGCAGCTCAAAAGGTCCGGCTTGATCAGCTTCCGCAGCGTAATCCGAAAGTAACCGGAATGGGCTTGCTGATCACAGATGCGGGACGAGCACTGGCTGCAAGTGATCCTCTCGGTGCCTTGAAGCGGGTCGCCCTACGCAATGACGCCCTGTTGCTTCCCGCTTCACACAGAAACACGTCGAGATATCTGAACCCAATGATTACACCGACTCATCATCCGACCGATGTGACCTTGCCGCTGTGCAAATCGTAGACGGCGCCGGCGACTTTCAGTGTTCCCTTCTTTACCGCATCGGCCAGGATCGGCTCCAAACGTTTTAACCGGTTTACACCCTGCTCAACGTTGGCCTTGATGGCGTTATCGAGTATGTCACCCCGTTTATCCTTTACCATCGCGACGGCCGGCCTGATCAGGTCGACAAGATCGCCGATGGAACCCGGCAGGGCATCCTTATCGTCAATATGCTTGATGGCAGCCTTGACCGCACCGCACTGACTATGACCCAGTACTAAGATCAACCGTACATCGAGTTCCGCAACCGCGTATTCGATGCTTCCCTTCACGGAAGCGCCCGCGCCGGCAATCACGTTCCCCGCTACGCGGACAACGAATAGGTCTCCCACACCCTGATCGAAGATCAATTCAGGTGCAACCCGCGAGTCCGCACAGCTGACGACAACGGTGAGCGGAGCTTGCCCATCCGCAAGCGGCACGAAGTCCTCTGGCTTCCGGCGCGGATGAGCGAGTTCACCCCTCATAAACCGTTTGTTGCCCTCAAGCAATTGCGTCAGCACCGTATCCGCGTCCCGGTCTCCCCTCGGTGGATCGGCCGCCCGCCCCATCGGCGAAATGGCGAGACCGGCCGCCCCAGCCACCAGTCCTGAAAGCCACATGAACTGACGTCGGGATACTGGTTTCGGACCTTGCATGACATGCCTCCTTTGAATTCAAGTGACCAAATACGGCAAATAGTCAGCTACAATTTCCTCCTCACATCCTTCCAATCCCTCGCCACTTTGGCCTTGCGCGGCACGTCACCCTTCGCTGGTTCAGGCACAATGATCGCATCGAGACGCCGTTGCAAAAACGCTTCGACGAAGGCCTTGGAACGGCCGACTCCGATCTTGATGGTTTTCCAGCCCGCAGCATGGAATTCGTCGATCCTTGCCCCTAAGGCCGGGGCATCTGGTGGGAGCGCCATCACATAGCCGGTTGGGAACTTGTGCGTCTTCAACCATTCTCTGGCCTCTGTGGTTGCCTGAAACCCATCCCCTCTCGCAGGTGTTGTCACAACATAGATGATTCGGTAATAAAACTGCGTGAGTTTCCCAAGTTCAGCGGCTGCCTCAGGCATCGGCTTCCGTTCCAATTCGAACGCGATCCCCATGGGAGGGACAGGACGCGGCGTCGGTTCTTCGAGCAGCGACGATAGTTCAATCACGAGGATGGGCTGCCGCTTTTCCCACACTGCCAGGTTTGCCTGGCCTTCTGCCTGGTCGACTCGTGGGCTGTTGCCGACACGGACTTGGACTGGTGCGAGACCTTGGGCCTTCGGGGTATAGGTAAAGAACGCCCTGCCATCTCCGCCGGTCAAAGCTGTGGCGACAACCTTCCCAGCCACCACGAGTTCAAGCGGTTCTCCACCAAGTGCGGCAATGAGCATGAGACGTCTCGAGATAAGTTTAGCCTCTACGGTGGCCGGCTGGCCAGGAGCCGTCAGCGCGTCTCTGACGAGGATCACGGCGGAACTCTTCTCCGCGGCAAACATCAGATTCGGTAAGGCAATGATGAGGATGAAGAGGGAGAGACAGGCTCTGCGGGTGTGGCTCATTATCTGCCGCATAGCCTTACTGGACAAGAAAAGACGGATCACGAACTCGCGTGAGAACGTCAGGCCTTCAGCGCCTTGAGCACTTCGTCCGCGTGACCGTCGACCTTTACCTTCCGAAAGATCGCCTTCAGCTTACCTTCGGGATCGATGACGAACGTGCTCCGCTCGATACCCCAATACTTCTTGCCGTACATGTTCTTTTCCTTGTACACACCGTAGGCCTTGGAGATCGCCGCATCTTCATCGCTGAGCAGGGGAAACGGCAATCCGAATTTCTTGATGAATTTCTGGTGGGACTCCTTCCCGTCCAGGCTCACTCCGACGATTGCACCTCCCGCCCGCAGAATTTGCGACTCCACATCCCGAAAGTCGCAAGACTCTTTCGTGCACCCCGGCGTATCGTCCTTCGGATAGAAGTACAGCACGATTTGTTTGCCCTTGAAGCTCTTCAGAGTCACCGTCTTTCCATGCTGATCCGGGATCGAGAGTTCCGGTGCCTGATCCCCTACCACAAGATCTTTGCTCATAGGTCCATCCTCATTCGGGAATTAACCAGGATTCCTCAGTAGCCGTACAACGTACAGTGTATGTCGAAGTATGTCGAAATAGTAAGATCCAGTTAAATGAATTCCTGCACGACCGGCAAAACCGACTTTCACCACATTCAACTGCAGCACAGTTCAGGATTGACAACTCAAACCATTGATTATCAAAATGTTCGTTGACCTGCTTTTTGAGGTGCAGCGGGTACTGCGGAATCCGGGATTAATAGCCTCCCGAGGGCATGCCGCCGCCGAACGACGACCGGCGCGGCACATTGGGACGCATGTTGGCCTTGTTTCTATTTTCTGGATTCCCGTAGGGCGAAAGCGCCGGCGAGTCCCAGATGACCTTGTCTCCTGGTGCCAAGTCGGCAGCAGTGATAAAGTGTTGCCGCGCGAGTTCAGAATCACCAAGCGCATTCAACGCCAACGCATAGTTATAATGGGCCGGGCCGGATTGTGGTGCTGCGGCAACCGCTTGTTCAAAGTATTGCTTGGCCTCCTCAAACTGTTTGGCCTGATATGCCAGCCTTCCCTGTTCAGTCAGGGCCACAGCCTGAGACTTTACCTCACCGTCAACGGCAAGCGGCACGAGCGGCTTGCGCTTCTGCGCACATGCGGTCATGCCGACAAGCACCAGCACGATACTCAAGATTGCCAATTGCTGTACTGTCTGTTTCATGATAACGAGACCTCAACCGTCAGACTTTCATCTGCTTGCGCGTTTCTTCCTCGAACATCTTTCGATACAGCACGTCCCACTCGTTACTCCCTTCAATAATGCCTCGTGAATACGACGCGAGCTTGGCTTTCACTTTTCGATCGAGCTCCTGTTCCTGGGCCAACTCGGCAGCCAACACGCGCTTGATCTCTTTTAACAACCTTGCATCATCGCTCTTGACTCTCGCTCCAGCATATTGTTTGACGGCATTGAGGATCACATGGGACAGATGACTGACTTTGTCCTCGCTCAACATGCAACACACGTCGTGGATCGCTCATGCCTCGTCATTCGCAAGCGTTTGGCGAAATGCGCTTCATAAGATGATGCCTCGTTCACGTATTAACTTTTGTTTTACCATCTGGAACATCTTCTGATAGTCGACCTGTCCCTGCTCAATCTGATGTTCATAGGCCTTCAGCAGCCGCCGCACTTCCTCATTCACACGATCCTCGGCGGATAACTCATGCATGATGGCCTGATCCAATGCCTCGACGAATCCCTTACGATCTCCGACGAGTTCGAGGTGTCCTTCCTCTTGGAGGCGACCGGTGAGGCGTTCAGCTATATGCCGCCCCCGCTCTTTCGACAGCCGCATCGCATTCACCCAGGTTCGAGATGAATCGTCGGGACTTCCATGACCTGCCGAAATCGGCTCGCATCGCCAACGATTTTCCCGACGATATTCACCCGATCAGCTGGAACCGGATCGGCACCCAAACTCATTGGGGTTCTTCCAAAAAAAATCGCCAGGACCCTCCCGGCTCCCCAGAAGGCAATGTCTCCGACCTTCACCTGGGTCGTCGCGGTTTCCCGATAGTCGCGGACTCCGGGAACCGGGAAGTAGAACTCTTCTCCCCATGTGCTGATCGCTGCCGTGAGCGGAAGCGCCGCGTAGACTTCGTCAGCCGTCTTCGTCTTTCTGAGTTCAGCCTCGAGCTGAACTCCCCCCACGGTAATGCGAATCCGCTTCGCCGGCACGGTCATGCGATCGATGATCCACCCGCCTCTTCACTGCATTCTTCGTAATGCTGAGAACTGTAACTTGTCTCCTAGGCGAAATCAAGGCTACAATCGCTTAGATGCCGACCGTCAGCCTCATCTTTCTACCAGGTGTTGGACCAGTCCGTCGCCGGTAACAAGAGGGTTTGTTCGAGCGGCGAAGCTTGCGTAATCGACCTTCCGTAGACGCCCTGTCCGAACATCGCAAGATCTGGTACGATGGAGCGCTGCTAGAGGCGTATGAGACTTGCCGATCTCGGGCAGGTTATCTCGACATTGAAACGACCGACGCCTCGCCCGAATCTGGAGAAGTGACGGCCTTGGGACTTCATCGCGAGGGAATCGAGACGAGCCTGGTTCGGTTCAGACTCTCCTCATTGTCGACCACTCTTCAATCGGCCTATTCTCAATGAGTACTTGGATCGGCATCGGTCGGAGCGAAACCGGACTCGTACGAACCCTCAACCAAGATGCGTTCGCTGTCATCGATGAGGTGGGTGTCTGGGCCGTCGCGGATGGAATGGGTGGGCATATTGGTGGGGAAATTGCCGCTCAGACCGCGATCGCCACGATACAGGCCGAGGCTGCAGCATCGAGCCGCCTGCTCGGTAACGGCCAAACGTCTCCCGCAGATGTGTTGACGGACCTGATCAGCCGAGCGCATGACGCCATCCTCAATCGGTCCAGATCAAAATCCAAGCTGAAAGGAATGGGCACGACCATCGTGCTGCTGGCGATCATTTCCGGCCCTGCGCCGGTCGCATATCTCGCCCATGTCGGGGACAGCCGTGCCTATCGATTTCGATCGGGCACGTTGACCCCCCTGACCAAGGACCACACGTTGATTGAAAAATACCTGGAACGCGGCATCCTCACGACAGAATCGGCGAAAACACATCCAGAGCGGCATGTGTTGACGCGTGCCTTGGGGATAGGCGCGACGGTGAAACCTACCATCACTGCTTTTCCCATACTTCCGGAAGACCTGGTTCTGCTTTGCTCGGATGGACTGACCAAGATGCTGGAGGACGAGGACATCCGAACCTTGTTCGCCCCCGGCGAACTCGATCCGACCCTTGTCTGCAACCGTCTCGTCACCGCGGCGCTCGATCGTGGCGGCGAAGACAATGTCACCGTGGTGGTGGTCGCTCCTCGTTCGTCCTGATTTTACTTCGTTGTTGACAAGGTCAGTCAGGCCGTGTAGTTTTTCCCGTCATTTGAACCTTGTCAAAACATGGAGCTCCTTATGCCCCGTCTGGGATGGTTCGTCTGTGGGAGTCTGTTCCTTGTCATCGGCCTTGCTCCGGTGGCGAACGGCGGTGACCCCCCCGACCCAGAAACGGCTATTCGTCAAATGATCCGGGCCAATGCGGAAAAAGACCTCCCGACTCTTTCTCGGCTCATGGCCCACGATGCCGACATCGTCAGTTACTCGGTCGGTGGTCGAAAATACGTGGGCTGGCCGGAGTTCGAACGGGAAATGCGGGAGGAATTCATCAACACCAGGAAGATTGAGATTCCGATCAATGAACTCAAGGTCTGGACGAAAGGTGACCTGGCCTGGTTTACGATGGAGCTCGACTATACCCGCTACGTCGGTGAAGGGGCCGAGGTGAAACGGACCGTGCTTCCTTTGAGGGAAACTGGTGTCCTCGAACGTCGTGCCGGCCGCTGGCAGCTACTGTCGTGGCACGAGTCGTTTCGATCTGCTCAGCTAGGAGGTCCTCTCGCCTCACCATCGATGACCATGGGATCGCAAAAGCTCGTCAGTAATGATGGTGCCGCAACAGTGCCTGACCTGAGTGGAGAATGGGAGATTCTCGAGGTCGAGGACGAAAAACGATACAAGGCCACACTGGACAAGAACGGCAATGGGCCGTATACGCAACATGGCGGCCGCTTCGTCACCACGAAGATTGCCGATCGTCTGTGGCAAGGCACCTGGCAACAACCCGGCAACGATCGTGAGGGAGGTTTTGAAGTCCTCCTCTCAGAAGACGGCACTCAAGCCAAAGGCGTATGGTGGTACACCCGCGTGGGCACGCATAAGAACATTCCGCCGCGCGAACATGGCGGTACCTACCAATGGAACCGGCTCACGCCGATCCCCGCCAACACTCAATAGAGTCAGTTCACCTGTTCAACCATGCCACCAAGTCGGAGTCCGGTTCCAATCACTGCTTCACTTCCTCTGGGAGGTCCTATGCGCAGATTCCTTATTCTTCTACTCTCCGTGTTTCTCCTGGCCTCGTCAGTTTATGCCGATGGGGGCCATGACCACCATGCGATTCCCACATTGAAAAAACACGTGGGCTCAAAGATCACCTATGGAGAGAACACCGCGATTCTGACCTTCGGCCCCATCGATCTTCCGACCGGCCATGGCGAAGGCGATATGGGCGATTCCATGCCTCGGTTCCACTTCCAGTTGCCAGAAGATAAATATTTGATCGGCTTCAAGTCGGCCATTACCACGGTCGATGGGAAGGAATTACCGAAAAATTATCTGCACCATATTTTGATGATCAACAACACCAAACCGAGCGTGTCCTGTCCCGGTGAGCCGCTCTTCTTTGGTGGAGCCGGACTCGAAATGTCCGAGACCCAATTCCCCGATGGATACGGCGTGAAGCTGTCGGCAACCGACAAATTGATGACGGTCGTCGCCTTCTATCACGGCGCCCCTCCCACCAAGGACGTCATTACAACGTTCACGATGTATTTTGCTCCCAAGACCAAACTCGTCAAGGAGATGGAGATCTATCAGGTCGGTGTCAACATCGTGTGTTTCACCAAATTCGGCGACCGTCCGGCTGATCAGACAGACGAAGGGATCGAACTCGGTGCGGGTGTCCAAGTCCGCACGGCACCATTGAAGTTTAGTATGGATGGCTGCGTCAAATACGCGTATCCGCACGGCCATGATGAATTGCTCCTGATTGCACTGGAGAATAAGACCAAGAACCAGACCCTCCTCCGGACTGTGCCTGATGTTGAGCGGGATGGAACGCTCCGCGAATTCTTACCCCATCAAGTCTATAAAGACGTCCAGGGTTTCCCCATCTCCAAAGAGGATGACTATGAGATGGTAATGGTCTACCACCATTCTCTTCAGAGAACCGAACTCCAACATGGCATGGGTAATTACTTGCTCTACATGACTCCAGGGGCTTGCTCGGAACAAGGCAAGACTGCTGCCGCGTACTAAGCTCCCCTCGCAGGCTTGTCGGCAGGAATCACCGACAGGCCTGCGAGAAGTTCGCAGTTTCTGTACTCCCCAGGAGGGTTCGCACGAAAGAAGCTGCCCTCGGTTTGATTCGCTCTTCGATGTCCCCTCCTCCCTTCATTGCCTTACTTGGCCCCCTGCATCCGGAGGGGCGGAGGCAATCCAGTTTTTCCCAACCTCGACAACCAACTTTTACTCATCACTGCACGGAAGACCAAATCCACTGGATGAAACAGCCTCTCGGGTGTATACTTTCACCTAGTGATGATACGTAGACACGTTTTCGCCACGACGAACGAGCCCGCATAAGACCTCACACACCACGCTCATGACGGATCGCACGGCTCCGCAAGCGTCCCCTTGTCAATCAGACACGGCATCGCTGCAACGACTCACGCAGTTCGCGCGGGACATGGGGCACGCAACAAGCCTCCCCGTCATCGCAGAGCGCATTCTTTCCGGCCTCTCGGAAGTATCCCGATACTCTCTAGGGGTTCTATATGTGTTTGATCGCGAACGCGACTGTTTCCGCCGAGTGGTTTCACAATCGCAGATCCCTTCCATTGCGGCGCCTCCCATCATTCCTCTCAATCATCCCCTTGTTCAACAACTGGCTCACCACCAAGATATCCTCGACTTGTCCCCATTGGCCGATTCGGGATGCAGCGCATCGCTGGACGATACGGCGGGTGCCAAGTTCGTCACTCTCCCCATCAATCTGGCCATCCCGCTGCTGAATCGGGGAAAGTTGATCGCCTTCGCATTGCTTCAATCCCGGCTTGGGACCACTGCCATTCCCTGCCATACGAGGGAGCTCATGGCTGCGATGGCCCAGAACGCCGCCAACGTGATCGACTCCTTTCTCCTGTATGAGGACCTCCGACATTCCCAAGCTCTCATGCGACGAACTGATCGATTGCGCTCTTTGGAAACCATCGCCGGAGGTTTTGCTCATGAAATCCGAAACCCCTTGACGTCGATCAAGACCTTCATCCAGCTGGCTCCGGAACGTAAGGATGACAGTCAATTTATCGGTGAATTCAGTCGAATTGTGCTCGATGACGTCAATCGAATTGAAAGGTTGATTCAGGAAATTCTCGACTACGCTCGATACATGGAACCTCGGTTGACCGATGAGGATCTGAATGAAATCGTCTCATCGTGCCTGTGTTTCATCCAGGTAAAAGCCGACAGTCGAGGGATCAAGATCGAAAAAGATTTGGCGCCTGAGCTGCCCCGTGGCATGTTAGATCGGCAACAAATGAAGCAGGTGCTTTTAAATCTGCTCTTGAATGCGATGGATGCCATGAGCGAAAAAAGCGGAACGCTCCGTGTACGGACCATTAGGCTCGAGAAAGCGGACCGTGAGGTATGGACTCAGGTAGAGATCGAAGATACAGGGCACGGTATCTCACCAGAAAACCTTGACCACATCTTCGACCCGTTTTTTACCACCAAACACGCGAGCGTCATGAACGAAGGAACGGGGCTGGGACTGACCATTGCTCATCGAATCATTCGAGAACATCGAGGAGAGATTCAAGTTCAGAGCACGAAAGGCATCGGAACAACCTTCCGCATCAATCTTCCCTTCCATCAGGGGTAGAAGGCAAGGAGCGCTTGTGGAAAGCTCGGTTGCTAAGCAACGAATTCTGTTGATCGATGACGATCCCCGGGTCCGTGCCTCTCTGAAGATGGTCCTCGAACCGATCTATGACATTCTCCAAGCTAGTGATGGACATGAGGGGCTCGATGTGTTTCGGAAGGATGAGCCCGACCTCATCCTCCTCGACGTTATTCTCCCCGGAACCGACGGTCTCGCGGTGCTTCAAACACTTCGGATGGAGAGCAAGATGACCCCTGTCATCATGCTCACAGGCACTAAATCTGTCAAAACAGCCGTCGACGCCATGAAGCTCGGGGCGTCTGACTATCTCTCAAAACCCTTCGACGTCGATGAACTCCGTATCATCATCGATCGAGCTCTGAACTCCTCCGAATTGGAGCGAGAGGTCAAGCAACTCCGGGCTCAAGTCGTCCAGCGCTATGCCTTCCACAATCTGATCGGCAAAAGCCAGGGAATGCAGGAGATCTACTCAAAAATCGAGCAGGTCGCCGACAGCCGTACCACCGTGCTCATAACGGGAGAAAGTGGCACGGGAAAGGAATTGGTGGCGAGAGCTTTGCACTACAACAGCTCCCGGCGCGAACGCCCCTTCATTGCATTGAACTGCGCTGCTCTGCCTGAAACTCTCATTGAGAGCGAACTCTTTGGCCACGAAAAGGGGTCATTCACGGATGCCACAGCCCGACGCGTCGGACAGTTCGAGTTGGCGAACACCGGCACATTGTTCCTGGACGAAATCGGCGACTTAAGTCCCGTCACACAAGCTAAACTCCTGCGTGTCATCCAAGAGCGCGAATTTACGAGAATCGGTGGGGTTCAGCCGATCAAAGTCGATGTCCGCATTGTAGCGGCGACGAACAAGAATATTGACGAACTCGTGCGAAAGGGGCAGTTTCGAGAAGACCTGTACTACCGCATCAATGTCATTGCGCTCTTTCTCCCCCCGCTCCGTGAACGCGGCGAGGATATTCCCCTCCTGGCCAAACATTTCCTCGAGAAACGGCTGGAAGCGGAACGTCGGCCTCAGATCGATTTCGGGAAAGACGCACTGGAGCTTCTGACTCGTTATTCTTGGCCGGGCAATGTTCGCGAACTCGAAAACTTCGTCGAGCAGGCCTTCATCTGGTCTCAACATGCTGCGCAAATCACTCCCGAGCATTTGCCGACACTGATCAAGAGCGACTCTCGTTCAGCGTCGCTTCGAGACGATACTCTCGCCGGTCGCATGTCGCTTGAAAAAGCCGTGATGGAGTTTGAACGGGAGATTATCCTCGATGCGCTGAAACGAACCAATCACGTACAAACCCACGCCGCGAACTTACTGGGAATCAGCCGCCGGATGCTGAAGTATCGAATGGACACCCTCGGCATTGGTCGTCCAGATAATTCCGCCACTCAAGAGCATGTTCCGCCCATGCAAGAATGACACACTTGCGCACAAATATGTCGCACTTATGCACACATTGCCCTCTCTATCACCCATTAAATGTAGGTATCCTACTATTACTGTAGACTACGTATAGTTGCCCATCCATCCGCCCACCACTTTATATTGAAAAACTCCATAACATCATGAAAAGGAATGAGAATTGCTTGCCACGCACACGATTTGGAGCGAGCATGGTCACGGCTTCTTGTCAGACGGGAACACAACCGACAGTCCTCGTAATTGACGATGAGGCTGGGCCTCGCGATGCCCTTAACGTGATACTTCGCACCTTCTGCAAGGTTCGTTCAGCCGAAAATGCCAAGATAGCTCTCGAAGTCCTCGCCCAGGAACCCATTGACGTGATCACTCTTGACCAAAAACTTCCGGATCGTCATGGACTCGATCTCCTCAAAGACATAAAGCGCGATCACCCCGGCGTAGAGGTCATTATCGTCACGGGATACGGAAGCCTGAAGTCCGCCATGGAAGGTATCCGCAACGGAGCCGCTGGCTATTTGCTTAAACCCTTCAACGTGAATGAACTGACCACCCTCATTCGGCAAACGATGGACAAGAAACGTCGCCTCGAATTTCTTCGCCACTGTCTTCTGACACTGACGGACCTTTGGGGCTCAGAGGAGGAGAGTGCACGAGCATGGGACAAGGTCAAGACAGGATATGCCGCGCTGTCCGACGCACAAGCCAATGTCGCTTCACGGCAAGACGACTTGAGCCTGCTTCCACTCTTGTCCGATATTCTGGAAGCTACAGACCGTCAATTACTCAACCATTCCAGCCGAGTGAGTTTCCATGCCACGTTGATGGCCAGCAGACTCAATCTTACCGTCTCCGAGCAAAAATCATTGGCACTGGGAGCCTTTTTGCATGACATAGGGAAAACCAGCCTCCCGTCGTATAGGTTTTCAGAAGACCAGATCCTTCCGTCCGGCGAAGCATCCTTCTGCAGGGAACACCCCGACAGAGGCGCACGGATGATTGCCCCATTGGGTTTACCTATTGAGGTGAGGCAAATCATCGCATCCCATCACGAACAATGGGATGGACAAGGCTACCCTCGTGGACTCAGAGGCACGGAGATTCCACTATTGGCCCGCATTGTCGGCATCGCCCAAACGTTCGATCATCTGACCGCCGACGCACCTGGGCGCGTCGCCCTCCCACTGGACGTCGCAACCCGCCAGCTCTCCCTCCAATCCCATGGGCGTTTCGATCCGCAGTTACTGGAATTCTTCCTACAAGTCGTGAAGGACTCGTCCCTCTCGCCTCCCGCCATGGACATCGCTCCCGCCGCTTGATCTATTCATGTGTTCCGGCGATCAACTCTGCTGCCGCAGATCGTGTCTTTTGGGTGACCCGCTCTCCACCAAGCATACGCGCAATTTCTCCCTCCCGACTCGTACCGGTCAGCGAACGCATCGTCGTGACCGTCCGTCCCTTCACTTCCGACTTTTCAACCGAGAAATGATGCTGAGCTTGGGAGGCGACCTGGGGGAGATGCGTGATGCACAGCACTTGATGGTATCGGCCCAACTCCCTTAGCCGTTTCCCGATGATCGCCGCGACCGCCCCTCCGACCCCTGTATCAATCTCATCAAAGATCAGGACCGGCACATGATCGACATCAGCAAGGACGGATTTCAACGCCAACATAACACGCGATAGTTCGCCGCCTGATGCCACACGAGACATCGACTTCAAAGGCTCACCGGCATTGGCCGACAGCAGAAACTCGACACGATCGCTTCCGTCAGGCCCATAGACATCAGCAGATCCGCTCGGCATGACTTGAACAAGGAACTGCACCGATCCCATCTTCAGCGCATTGAGCTCTTTGTCCACTAATTTCGTCAACCGCTTCGCTGCCTCCGTTCGCTTGTCTGAGAGCTCTCGGGCCATCACCAAGACGTGCTGTTGTTGCTCCTCAATGATACGATCATACCGATCCAGCTCGCTCTCCGATCCCCGCAGTTGATCAAGGTCTTGTTTCACTCGGCTATGCGTCTCCAGGACGGCGTCTATCGTCCCTCCGTACTTCCTTTTCATCCTCTGGATGACAGCCAGACGATCGTCGATCGCGGTGAGCCGCATAGGGTCAGCGTCCAAGCCCTCGGCATAACTACGGAGGGAATCAGCGACTTCTTTCAGCAGCACCTTGGCCTCGGAGGCAAATCGAACGGTCTGCTGCATCTCAGGATCAATCTGAGACAGTTCTGCCAATACCCGCTCCATCGACACCAGGTTCGCCAAGATACCTTGCGCGTCATCGTGGATGCGTCCCTGAGCTTCTGATGCTAACTCGGCCAGACGCCGCGATGCCCCCAACCGATGGCGTTCGGCTTGCAGCAACTCTTCCTCTCCGATTCGACAGGCAGCCTCATCCAACTCCTGCTGTTGAAACCGCAATAAGTCCTCTTGCTGGGCCCGCTGCTGCAGCCTGGCCGCCAACTCAGCGCGTTCTTCACGGAAACGCACCCAATCACAGTAGATCGTTCGATACTGAGACCGCAGCTCCAGGAGCCGGCCGTAGGCATCCAAAACCTCAAGCTGAGCGGAGTTGGACAAGAGCGATTGCTGGTCGTGCTGGCCATGAATGTCGATGAGCGTACCAGCGAACTCTTCCAGCACATGGACCGGGCTTAAGACTCCATTCAAGTAAACCCGGTTTCTTCCTGAACGAGCGATGATGCGCCGAATGATGAGTTGAGAATCTTGCGGCCCTAGGACCTCTCGGCCCCGCAGCCGTTGAAGGAGAGGATGTGCGAGCGGAATCTCGAACGACGCCTCCAGCTGGGCTTCGTCTTCCCCAAATCGAATCTGGTCGCTTGAGGCTCGCCCACCAACCAGAAGGGCCACCGCATCGATCAACAAAGACTTCCCGGTCCCCGTCTCGCCGGTCAACACGGTAAACCCTGAGTCAATGCTCAGACTCAGTCGTTCGATCACAGCAAAATTCGTGATGCGCAGCTCAGTGAGCATGGCTGCGAGGAGGCCTCTTAGGCAGTTCCCGCATGCTGAGCCAGCAATGAGTCGATCATCTCTTTGAACTGGCGCTTGGGTCTGGCACCCACCAGTTTTTCGATCATCTGACCGTTTTTAAAGAAAAGAATGGTGGGGATACTCATCACCTGGTACCGACCCGCGACCTCGGGATTCTCATCGGTGTTCAGCTTCCCAACTTTGAGCTTTCCAGCATATTCTTTTGCCAATTCGTCGACGATGGGAGCCACCATTTGGCAGGGGCCGCACCACACGGCCCAAAAATCAACCATGACAAGTTCAGAAGCCTTCATGACTTCGGCATCCCAGGTGGAATCTTCGACTTTCAAGACGTCATCAGCCACGTCTGCGTCCTCCTTCAAGGTTGAGATCATGAATACTCACTAACTTGGGCATCGTACCCCACCATTGTTTTTACTGTCAAATACGGTCATCGGCCGGTTTGAGCTCCGGGCACTGTGTCGCCCTCTTCCGCGGCCTGCGGAGGCAAGCCATAGGGACCTCCTGGTGCCGCCCAAGGAAGACCACGCTCACCCCACAGAAGCGGGCTCAAGAGAGTCCGTATCACACGCGTCCCGGAATCCTCGGTCCAGCCGATCCCGGTCAGGCTCAACATGAAGCTGTACTGCTCGCGGTCGGGGAATTTCATAAAATAGAACCCCACCGACCAACACTTGCACGGATTCTGATAAAGCGCAACCGTATCCAGTTCAGGAAATAGTCCGCTTTCGATGTCATAATAGGCCTTTGCCCCGAAGGTCCATCCCCAGGGGGTGCGGAATGCGCCGCCCATCGTGGCAAACAGGATTCCATTGGCCGGAGCAAACACTTGATTGAACGAAATGGCATTCCAAATATCCCCTCTCTGTACTCGACTGCCGTCTCGTGCGTAACGCTGACCCACCTCGACATACCAATTGGTTCCTTCTTGGAAACGAAGGTCGGTGTTGAATTGACTGAATTCCAGTCGATAGGGATCGACGAACGCATCGATCGTCAGATACCGATTGATCGGCGGGCGCAACGCCCAGGCCTGGGACGCGGGCCCGAATATCGGTGCACCCATTTGGGAGAGTCCGAATTGCGACGGGAGGTTGTTGCCGATGACGGCCCGCATCCAGATATCAGAAAACCTTTTCCCTTGAATAGGCACGGTCGCCGGTTGGAGTGGCTGAGTAGTCGTTCCGATGGCTGGAGGGATGGCGTAATCAGCCGCCAACGTCTGCACATCACCGACATGATAGCTCTGGGCCACCATCAGATCGAGCCAGTTGAAGGCATTCCGCTTGCCTGATTCCAATAGACGGCTGCGCAACATATAAGTCAGCAGATTCTTCCCCGGCAGGTTATCGACCGCGTCGATTTGAGGCAGATTGGACTGGTTGGTCACCGGAACGTACTCGTAGGTAACCGCCGGTTCGATCGTGTGCAGCAGACTGTTTCCATCAGCCAGTGGGAACCGGCGTGCCAGCTTCGAAGTCGCATCCAGCCCTAGCCAAAACGTTTCTCGATTTTGCGCCTCATTATTTTGTATGCCTCTGGTATAGAACACCTCACGAAACTTCGCCTGGGGGCGGATTCCAACCATCCGGCCGAGATGAAACACTTCGGTCGAAATACCCGGAACCACATTGATCCGATTGAGCGCAAATCCCTCCTGTCGGTACCAATAAACCTGTTGCCCGTCCATGCCAAAGAGGACAGGTGAATTGAACAGTGAGACATAGGGCAGGTTATAGCCGGCCTCTGGGAGACGTTGGAATGTGTCCGCGCCTCCCTGTTGTAACGGCTGTAGATAAAGTCCCAGGAGATAGAGATTGCCGTAACGCAAGCGCTGGCTCGCCAAGAAGTTTGATTCGGAATTCGGTAACGCTCGGAGCGCTCCGGAATTGCTCAACTGATTCAAAATCTGTGGATCTGAAAGCAAATTCGCGTTGGCTCGGAGTAAAAGGGTATCGGTGATGTATTGCGTATGGGTTCCGGTCAGCGCCGCCCGTCCCTCTTGTGCACTTTGCCCGCTTTCGGTGGCACCGGAGACGTTGGGAAGCTCCATCTGTTGTAGATAGCTCACAAACCACTGCCCGCGCGATCGCCGATCCAAGGCATACCGATACAGAAAATCGGACCCATACCCTAGGTTACTGTAATACGATGGAGTCACCGTCAAATCATGGCTGGGATTGATGGCCCAAAAAAAACTCTGTTTCACGTGAAATCCGAACCGATTATCATACGTCGGGATCGGCATCAGAAATCCGGTTCGTCGTCTGTTCATGGGATAGGAGAAGATAGGCAATGGAATCGTGGGCACGTCTAAGACGCAGAACCAGGTGCCCTTCAATCCCAACGTGTCCCCCAGGGTCATGTCCAGGTCTTTGAACCGAAAGCGCCATGCCGGCACTTCTCCATCTTGCGCATCACAATTCGTAAAACTTCCATCTTTAGCTCGGTAATGATATTCGGAAAATCTCTGTAGGAGGCCCCCGGATATGGATGAGTTTGTCGTCGGAACGTAGAGCCGGCCATGCGTCACAACGCCGGCCTCAGTGTTGACATTGAGCTCCATCCGCTCAGCCGTCACGTCGGCCTGCGGGTCTGTTAAATGGACATGGCCGACGGCAGTGAGAATTCCAGGCAAGGCCTGAATGGTGGCGTGATCCGCCGTCAGCTTGATCGCTCCCTGCTGAATCACGACCGATCCGTTTGCTTCGTAAACGTCTTGATCTTTTCGATAGTCGATACGCTCTGCCGTAACATCGAGAGGAGTAGATCCAGCGGGCGACATTCCGGCACCCACTCGGTTGTCCGCCGCTGATCCAGGAAACGGAACGAAAACGAGGGCAACGGCGGCGAGAACGAGCCGCCAGCGGACCCACACGAGAGGACCCGTCATTCTAACCACGAATCGGTGACAGTCCACAGCCACGCACTGCCGCTTTGATATCCCCTAGGAGCATCAACGATCCGGCAATACAGATGAGATCGTGAGGCATGGCTCGGCTTCTGGCGGCTGTCATCGCGTCCATGGGAAGAACGGCCTCGAGCACTGGCCCCTGCCATTCGTGCAGCGTTGCACGAAGTTCTTGGACCGTCGCAGACCGCGCGAGAGTCGCCTGTGTCAGCACGATTTCCGACACAAAGGGTAACAGTGGAGCGATAAATCCCTGTCGATCCTTATCCCGCATCATGCCCCATACGAGGATGACCCGAGATGTGGGGTGTCTGATGGAAAAGTCCTTGAGATATTCCGCGAGCACATGGGCGGCAGCAGGATTGTGGGCGCCGTCGAGCATGACCTTTGGATACTCATCGATCAGCTCCAAACGACCTTCCCATGAGACCATTCGCAGGCCATCACGAACGGCGACTTCATCCGTGTCGATTCCTACTCGACCAGCCGCTTCAAGAAGCGCCAACGCACAAGCGGCATTATCCCGCTGGTGACGCCCTTCCAGGCCGCAGATCAGATCCTCACAGACGCGAGTCACTCCCCGATATGTGAATCGCTCGGGACGACGGCCGTCAACAGCAAAGTCCCGGCCAAGCTGCCACAGAGGGGCCGATCGATCCCGCGCAATCCGGCGCAGGACCTGTTCGGCTCCCTGCCCCATCCGTCCAATCACCACCGGTATGCACGGCTTGATGATTCCCCCTTTCTCAAACGCAATCGCCTCCTCCGTCTGCCCTAAATACTCCTGATGGTCCAAGCCGATCGTGGTGATCGCAGTGGCCAGCGGTTGCCCCACAACGTTGGTTGCGTCGAACCGTCCACCCAACCCGACTTCCAATACTGCGACGTCGACTTCTGAATCCGCGAAATAGAGGAACGCCAAGGCCGTCGTCATCTCAAAAAAGGTCGGTTCCAGGTCGTCCCTCAGTGCGACTCGTAAACGCGCGATCACCTTTTCAACTTGCTTCTCCGTAATCATGCATCCGTTGACACGGATCCGCTCCCGGAATTCGACGAGGTGGGGAGACGTATACAGTCCAACGCGCCGGCCTGAATGCTGAAGAACCGACGCAACCATCGCCGCCGTCGAACCCTTGCCGTTGGTTCCTCCGATGTGAAGCACGCGGAGCGAGCGATGGGGATTGCCGACCCTGTCTAACAGAATCCGCATCGTCTCCAGACCCAGCTTGATCCCGTGCTTCTGAAGCGCGTAGAGATACTCAATGACGAAGGAGTAGCTCATCAACAAGTCGGGAGGACGCAGAAAACTAAAAATGACTCACGAGGGTGCCGACCGTCTCCTTGAGACGTTTACGTTCGACGATCATATCGATCATGCCGTGCTCGAGAAGAAATTCGGCCCGTTGGAACTGATCCGGCAGCTGTTGCTTGATGGTTTGTTCGATGACACGAGGTCCGGCAAACCCGATCAGCGCCTTCGGCTCGGCAATGATGACATCCCCCAACATTGCCACGCTGGCTGTGACGCCGCCGAACGTGGGATCGGAGAGGATCGAGATGAACGGCAGCTTGGCCTCGCCTAACTTCGCGACCGCGGTCGACGTCTTGGCCATTTGCATCAAGGAAAGAATACCTTCCTGCATCCGGGCGC
Organism: Nitrospira sp.; assembly: GCA_029194725.1. GTDB lineage: Bacteria > Nitrospirota > Nitrospiria > Nitrospirales > Nitrospiraceae > Nitrospira_D. Next base: position 53,874 of record JARFXQ010000015.1, read on the forward strand.
CCCCGGACGCGGTGACCAGGATGACCGGCAGCTTCAGTTCCAATGCGCGATCAATCGCTCGGCAGAGCTTTTCGCCGACCACGGATCCCATACTTCCGCCCATAAAGCTGAAATCGAAGACACAGAGCACCACCCCGCGCCCATTGACCAGACCTTCGCCGATGACGAGGGCATCTTTCCGTCCCGTCTTTTCTTGGTGAGCCTTCACCCGATCTCGATAGGACTTGGTGTCTTGGAAGATCAATGGATCCTGGGCTTCGAGTTCAGCGTCCCATTCTTTGAAGGTCCCGAGGTCGATCAGTAACCCGATTCGCTCGGTGACCGAGATCGGAAAGTGATACTCGCATTTCGGGCACACTTTGCTGTTCCGGTCGACTTCCTTCCGATAGACGATCTCCCGGCAATGGTTGCACTTGAGCCACATCCCCTCGCTGCCTTTCGAGCGTGGCGGCGGGCCAGATTCTGCCGGCTTTTCTTTCTTGAACCAGGCCATCGCGCTCTCCTATCGAGTCTTGCACTCCGTTCTTCTCATAAGCGGTGTCCGGCTTCGAGTACGCGTGCCATATCCATGGGACAATGGTTTCACTTTCCCGCGGCCGACAGCGTCAACTTGAGCAGCATCCACATGCCTATCGAAACACTGGCAACACTTGCCACACCCTGTACCGCCATGAACAGGCGCTGACTCATCGAACGTGAACAAATCACCGGCACACTGATCGTCAGCCCGATCATGATCATGCCGATAATCGAGCCGACGCCGAAGACGAGGATGGACAGAAGTCCGGCTCCCATCTCCTTCGTGGTGGCAAGGATCGTCAGCATCAACGCCGCTGATCCAGCCAGTCCATGAGCCATACCGATGCAGAGTGGTCGGATTGTCTGAACCATCCAATGCCGATGCCGGTGATCCTCCTGCCACTGGTGGCTGTGCAGGTGGGTATGTCGTTCACCATCGTGGTGATGGCTGTGCACATGCCATCGCGCTCGATAGAGTTTCAGCCCCAAGGAAACGCCCAGAACGATCAGAAGCATTGCCACCGCGGATTCGGCCATAAATTCAAATTCCTGAGGAATCCGAACTCGCCACGCAAGGACGACCGATCCGACCAGCAATAGAGTGAGTGTGTGCCCGATGCCCCAACAGAGTCCTACTGCCCCAGATGCCAGAAGTGACGGTCGTTCCGCAAGCACGGTCGAGACAGCGGCCAGATGATCGCTATCCAAAGCATGCTGCAGTCCCAGCAGGAACCCGACGCCCAGCAGCGACACAAATTGAGGGTCAGGCAGCATGTTCTAGGCAATCAAACCCACGGACGACCTTCTTTTGAATCGTCTGCGGAAACAGAACCATTGATGGCGGGCACCTATTGTAGCAGATCCGTCTAAGAGAATCTCATCCACCGCGGGCATGCATCTCTAAGTGTGGATCTTCCCGGAGGCGATCGATCTCGATCAGCCCTCCATCCCGAAGCCCCACTCGTTCCAGCGCCTTACGCTCCTCCGCTCCGCGATCGCGGCGAGCAGCCCATCGCGATCGAATGATTTCCCGCATGTGCTCTGGGTGCTCGTTCATGCGAAGCGGTTTGCGGAGGTCAACTCCCGATCCCGCATACAAACACAGGTACCACAAGCCGTCGGCCGTGAGACGACTGCGATCACAATGCGAACAAAACGGCGTCGTCGTCGAAGGAATAATCCCAAAGATCGCGCCATCCGGCAAGAGAAATCGCTGTGCTGGGGCGGCTCCTCGTCCAGGAAGGGGCGTAATTCGACCATACCGTCGGCTTAAAAAATCCAGAATCATGTCTTGCGACAAAACCTTATCCAGACTCCACTCGTTCGCTCCCCCGACATCCATATATTCGATGAACCGAACCTCAGCGTGACAATGTTTAGCAAATTCGATTAATGCGCCCAGTTCATCTTCATTGAACCCACGAATGGCGACCGTATCAAGTTTGAAGTTGGTAAAGCCCGTTTTCTCGACCGACTCGATACCTTCCAGAACTCGTGAAAATTCATCCCGGCCGGTCAGTTGCCGGAACCGCTCCGGTCGGAGCGTATCGAGACTGACCGTCACCCGATCAAGTCCCGCCTCGTAGAGTGCTTGTGCATGCTCGGTAAAGAGTACGCCGTTCGTGGTCAAGGCCACTTCAGTAATCCGCCGATCCTGTCGGAGTAACCGCACCAACCGAGCAAGATTACACCGCAACAACGGCTCACCACCGGTCAATCTGACCTTGTCGACACCCAGATCAGCGAAATAGCCGACGAGTGTCGCCATTTCCTCGAAGCTGAGAATATCCTCGCGCGGCAGCCAGACATACTCCGGCTCCGGCATGCAATACCGGCAGCGAAGATTGCAGCGATCCGTGACAGATAGCCGCAGACTGCCAAGTGGTCGACCGAATGTATCAGTTACGCCCTCCACAAGATCACTATGAGAAGAATCTTCTTTCATCTGTCTCTCATGAGGATGGTCAAAATGGTCGTCGTTCTCACCCGCCCACCCCAGCGCGCCAAGACGCGCCCTTCACCGGGCAAGGCCGCAGCGAGTAAAGAGGCGAGTCGTACATTGTTTGGTACGTCGAGCCTCTGAGCGATGCGAGAACGAAGCTGGGTGCCATTTTCACCATCCTCTAGGGATGTTCCTCCACCCAGACCTCCCCTTCCGGCGTATGCTCCAGCTTCCAGATCGGCGTGATTTGTTTCAACTCGTCGATCGCCCACTTACAGGCTCGGAAGGCCTCGGCACGATGCTCGGCCCCGGCGATGATCAGGACGATGTTTTCACCAATCGTGATTTCTCCGTATCGATGGATGATGAGCAACTCTAGGATATCGAACTCTTTCAGCGCTCGTTCCCGAATTTCACGCAGCTTCCTCTCCGCCATTCCTTCGTAATGCTCGAACGTAATGCCATCGACATCCCGCCCGCGGGACCGATCACGCGCAATGCCTAGAAACGTCGCAATTCCACCGATTCGCTTCGATCGGTTGCGCACCCGATCGAGTTCCCGATCGATGGAGAAGTTCTCCCGCTGCACACGGACGAATTGACCATCGTGAATCTGTTCCACCCCTGTGCCCCCGGCAAAGGGCGGAAGCAACGCAACCTCATCGTTATCCCGAATCACTGTCTCTTCCTGCGCGATTTCCTGATTCACCGACAGAAGCACCTTCTTCTTCCGAATCAGTTCGCCGATCGCGGGATGGCGAGTTTCAATGAGCTCTATCAGTTCTTTAACCGATCGACCATTGGCCACATTCAGCGACAGTGCACTTTGATTTCCCGCCAGCATCTTCGTCATGCCGAACAATCGCACCGTGATCATCGTTTCTCATCCTTACCCTGAAACATAATCTTTCCTGGCATATGTCCCTGACTTCCCTCCTGATTTTGACATCAAACAGACATCGCTGAAACTCATCCCACGATCCACCGCCTTACACATGTCGTAAATGGTCAGTGCCGCGACCGTGGCCGCCGTCATGGCCTCCATCTCAACTCCCGTCGGTCCGGTCGTCTTGGCAGTTGCCGTAATGGTGATGGCACAGCGTCCCTCTTGGTCCGGCTGCGGCTCCTCCTTGAAGGCGATATCGACGCTCGTGAGCAGAATCGGATGGCACATGGGGATCAGGTCCGGCGTCTTCTTCGCACCCATGACACCGGCAACCTGCGCAACCGCCAAAACATCGCCCTTGGCAATCTTGCCTCGTTGAATCTTTTCAAGAGTTTCGGGGAGCAGGAGCACCTTGGCTTGGGCTGTGGCAAGCCGTTCGGTTGAATCCTTGGTAGTGATATCGACCATCCGCGCCCGTCCCGATTCATTGAAATGGGTAAATTCGTCCATTTTTGCCTGTTGAATCAGTATGTTGCAACCAATACGTAGCGAGACTCAGGGGGATTATAGGTGCCGCTGGAGAGGAAGGTCAAGAAAGGGAGATTTTCGTCGGCGCTTTCTGCCATGTTGTCGATCGCCGCAACACAGCCGCTCCTTGCACGATGCTGACTGTAGTATTATTGAACGCTTTTCACGGGAGATAATAGCGAATCGTTGTCATGATCGTATGTTGTTCCCCCCAAGGTTGTATCCCGCCTAATCCCGACCACACAGTGCGATGCGTGTACTGATAGGAGAGTCCAAGCGCGACGATCCCAAGATCTGAGTTGATCATCCGATACCAAAACCCAGGTTGAACTTGACTGACGGTCTGATTGCCGGCGTGACAAGGCTGAGTTCCCGGATCTTCGACTCCACAACCACTGAGGTCAGCCAAGGGAGAACCGTATCCGATCGATGTGCCGGCATAGGCTGTCCTCGCATAATGCTCTAACCCGTAGTACGCGTAGACATCCCAATCATCTCCCGGATGCCATTCGAGTCCTGCCATAAAATGGACCGCCGGGATCGGCACAACCCTCCCTGAGGGGCTGGCGACGACATCGGCCCCGATCGTGGAGGCATAGCGACCAATTCCTTGTCCTACCAGACCTTCAGCAATCAGAGTGAGCCTTGGTGTTACGGGAAGCACGGCAGCCAGTCCTAGCCCGCCACCGACAGCGACATGGTTCTCACCACCTAATCGATCCCGAAAAAATCTGAGAAGGCCTTTCATTTCCCAGTGCCCATATCTGGGCTCCCATACCAGCTTCCCTACGATGTCCGGTGCAAGATCAGTCGAAATACCATTGGCTCCCGGCGTGGCACTGGTGGTGAAAAAATTAGAGGGATTTTGGGCATTGGAGGAGGTATTGAAACCCTGTACGCCGGTCGGCTGAACGACTCCGTTCACATTGGTTTCTGGATTTTCGATCGAAACAGCCACGAGGAAACTGGGACCGAAGGCTTTGGTGACACGCAATCCCCATTGCCGCGCCCAATTGTTCCCCACCACTGTTTGGAGGTCCGTGTTAAGAGGGATGAACTCGTGTCTCGGCTTGATTCTGTCGCGATAGGTGGTGAGAAGAGACCAGCTTTGGCCGAACAAGACGGAGAGGCCATTAGGAAGATCGACATTACCCCACACTTGGCGCAGCCTCGGACCCCAGCTATTCGTCTCCAACTCGTTCGAGTAGGTCGAGCCGCCGAGAAAGTCGAATTCGACATAACCGGCGACCGCAGTTTTCCGATATTCCCCTTCGACTAAGAGGTTCAAACGGGAGCCACGAGCCGTTCCTCGAAATTCCGAAAGGTGGCTGTTGGCCGACCCTTGGAGCGCGATGTTACCATACGTACTTTGAACGTCCGCATTCTCATTGGTAGAACGGAAGATAGCGGTTCCGTCGAAAAAACCACCGGGCGAAATGACGATGCCTTTGTACCGAAAAAGCTGGTATCCACGCCCAGCAATCCGCCCCGCAGTGGATAACCCTCGGCTCGTCGATTGTTGCCCTGCCTCCTCTGTGGCATTCGTCTCCGAACCTTCCGGGCTGCTAGCCGGTTGATCCACATCCGAGGTCTCAGCACCTACAACTTCGCTCGAATACCCCTGCATGAACAAAAGAGCCAGAAGCGCTAGGCTGACGAAGCAAGAGCGATCCCATCCGACACCCGATAACATGGTACTTCTCCTGCCTCGTGACTCCTCATCCTGCTGGCGCAAATGTGACGCCTCTGACGTCATCCCAAAGAGGCTATATTACTTCAGCTACACGACTTCTCGACAGTGAGACACGCTACTCTAGTTGGTTGATACCATGGCCCCCTCTAGCCTGCTCTCCCTTCGTCCTTCAGGTAGGACAGATGCGTGTTCCTGTTTGACGTGGCCGTATGGGCGCCCGGCCTGTCCGCCGATTCGTGCCCCGGTCTGTCCCTCTACTCCTTCTTCAGCTTGGACCTGTGCTTGTTCGGGATGATCGTAGGGCTGTCCAGCTTGCCCCCCAATTCGTTCTTCAGCTTGAACAGGCGCGAACTCCTGTTTGACGTGATCGTATGGCAGCCCGGCCTGTCCGCCGATTCGTTGAGCAGAACGGGAGACGTTTGTCTCGTCTCCGGCCCACGTGATCTGATCTGACAGGCCAACAACCAGTACAAAACCGCACGCGACGGTACACACAATTTTGGCTACCGCTTTCATGAGAACCTCCTTCTTTGGAAAGAGACTCGGAATGACCTACAGGGGAAAACGACATTGATTGCATTGATGCAGACAAAAACGACGTGACGATGTGAGACTTCAGAACGGAGGTGATGTCTCTCGGGAGAATGTACGAATGAAAGGGGAACGGAAAAAGCGGAAAGGGCTCTACCGAGGGGGCCCATAAAAAAACTCCTACCAGATGATGTCAGGTAGGAGTTATCATTCCTCTCGGTTGAGAGGACGGTTCTTGGTGAACTCCATCACCACTTCAATTTACTCACTAAAGTGTGCAAGCCTCGCGCCAAAACAAAAGTATGACGAAACGGCTCGATTCCTCCTGCTCGAGCACAAGAACTAGCTGGTTCGCACAGTGGACCAGTGCAAAACCTCACACATTTAGTCAGCGGTTTTATTGATCCCCCATGCTGTCGGAATTCATGTTCACAGTGGCTACGAACTGCAGCGGGTAGAGCTGCACGTGGTTGACGCGGGCAGGCGAGCGGTAATCTCGCAGGGGAAATGTCCGCTTCTGTCTCCATAGAAATGTTCTCTATCCGACGATAGGGATGCTACGACACCCAACAGAAATAGTTCCCGACCCCCCTATTACCTTTCCATCTTAGGATCTCTTTTGATACAGGGCCCAAATCGTTTCAGATACAGTTCTCTTACTCGATCATGTACCCCAACCGCTCCATCCGTTCGTATGTTTATGAAAAATCAGCACTGACCTTTCCTGTGGTCCTTGGTACAAACCTTGCGGGTGTTCTCACCAAAGTTTCCCGTTCCCTTTCATTCCTTCGGGCGCTTTAATCTGCTGAGGAGGGAGCTCCGTGAAAGTGATCAACTATTACTACTTGGAGGATGAGCAACAGTGGTTAGGCTACCTGCAAGACCAACCAGATTACTGGGAAGAAGCAGAGTCGTTCGACAGCCTGCACTCCAACCTTTCCCGTCTTGACTTTGACCTTACCGTGTTGAACGCCCTAAAGGGTAAGAAGGCAGCATGAGCGACCCCTCGATGAAGGACGATGGTCTTTCTGGAGAGCGAACCTTTACCTACTCGTTTGTCTGACTATCGCGGGCCAGGTTCCACTTCCCATAGCTAATCCTCGAAGTAGTTGGGATCGTCGCCTCGGATTGAAGGCGTAACATCCGAAAGCCAAATCGTCATCAGTGATAGCGATAGACTACTGTCACACTCCCACCCCCCTCTTTTTGCAGTCTGGAAAATCCACGCCCGTTTCAGTACACTCTCCACATCCCAGCCGCTTCGTCGGAAGGAACAACTACCGTCTCACAGTTTCACGATCTTGCAACGAGGATTCCGATGGGATTTCTAAGCAGGCTTCTCGACATGCCGTCGTTCAATGGCGCCACCAACGCGCTCTTGGTAGAACTGGCTCTTCCCGAACTCACGGAACTTCAGCGCACTCAATTGAAAGGCCGGGTTATTGAATTGTTCCAAACGCATCGCGCTTCAGATGGTTCGGCGGAAGTCGCATTGGTAGAGCTGAATCAAACGCCGCGCGTTTTTCAACTGAACATATTGGCGCTTGCCATGAAGGACCTTGGGTACCCTCCCCCGTTCAAGAAAGAAAAGATACAGAAAATCCGGGATCCCTTCGATCCGAACCACGCGGATGAGTACGCCATGAGAGCAGTCGCCCGGCGTCTGAAGTGGCAGTATGGCGTCGAAATCTGGATCGCAGAAGAATCGATCAGTTTTGATTCGTGGTAGCAATACCATCGCTTGACAGACCCATGGGGCGCGGTTATTCTGCCGCGGTTCACTCATTCAGGTCAGGAGGCCCAAGAGACGATATGCGTATTCCTGCTTTGCAAACCTCTTTGCTGACAGTGCTGCTCTTTCTGCTTGTTCCGCTCTTGGCGACATCCGTCCAAGCCGCGGAATTTAAGATGGGGGTGGTAGACCCCCAGTCCGTCTTAGAAAAATCCAAGGCAGGGAAGCGAGCTCTCGACGGACTGAAAGAATATGTCTCGACCAGGCAGAAGCTCCTGGCTAAGGATGAGGAGGACCTTCGCAATTATGAAAAGCAACTGAAAGAACAAGCTCCCAAGTGGAATGATGCCGAAAAGAAGGAGAAGGAAGGTCAGTTCCGAACGAAGGTCCAGGACTTCCAAAAGCGCGCGCAAGAATTCAACATGGAGCTCCAAAAGAAACAGAAGGAGCTGGTGGACGAGTACATGAAGAAGATCTCCGTTGCGACACAAACGGTCGCTGAAAAAGGAGGAGTCGCGCTCGTTGTGGATAAAGGCAGCGAGCAGACCGTCAAGATCGTGATCTACAATAAGGACACGATTGATCTGACCGAGCAGGTAATTAAGGAGTTCGATCGAGTGAACAAGTAACCTGGCAAGTAACCTGGGATGATAGTCAAGCTATTCCAGTGGGTACCCTGCCTCTCGCCACGCGCTGATCCCTCCATCCATGGAGAGCACATTCCCATACCCCATCTGCTGTAACGCATCGGCCGCCAGCGCCGATCGATATCCGCCGCCACAGTAGAGTACGATTGAGTCCTGCTTATCAGGAACCACCGACTCGATATCCCGTTCAATGATCCCCTTCCCAAGATGTCGAGCGCCCCGGGCATGGTCCTTGGCGAATTCATGATCTTCCCGAATATCGATGAAATGGAACCGTTCGCCCTGGTCGAGACGAGCCTTCACCTCGGCCACACCACACTCCTTGATACGTCGTTTCGCCTGTTCGACAAGTTGCAAGAACCCTGAATTATGTTTCATGTCTCCTCTGCTTTCTTCAAAACAGCGATACCTGTTCGACGCCGGGACGTCGAAACGTTTGAGGGATGGTGCTCATGTCATCTTCCGGAAATCCCACCCTCCGTTTCGCAAGAGCGAATAACTGCTCGATCAGCTCCCAATAAGGTCCCTGCCCCGCTTGCCGCTTGAAAAATCGGCTCTCAGTCAACGTTCCGCCCCTGACTTCACGGAGCCGATTGGTGATCTTTCCGATCCGCCCCGGAAACGCCTCCTGCATCCGCTCCAGAAACACCGGCTCCAGGCTGCCGGACAGTCTCAACAGACTATAGGCAGCGGTACGGGATCCGGCACAATAGGCACGATCCAGCAATGAGGGAATATCATCTTCATTGAGGCCGGGAATGACAGGGGCAATGGAAATTCCGGTCGGAATACCGGCATCGGCAACTGCCTTCATGGCGGAGAACCGCTTGGCGATCGACGGCGCATGCGGCTCAACCTTGCGAGCCACTTCCTCCGAGGCGAAGGGAATACTGAAATACACGAGTACCGAAGCTTCTCGGTGCAACCGAAGCAACAGGTCCAGATCACGAAGAATCAACGCGCCTTTTGTGATGATACCGACAGGGTTCCGATAGTCCACGCAGACCTCCAAACAGGCACGGGTCAATCCGTACTCTGCCTCAAGCGGCTGATAACAGTCCGTGTTTCCAGAAAAGACGACGAGTTCTCCGTGCCATGACGGCTTGTCAAAGGCACGCCGTAGCAGCTGCGACGCATCCTGCTTTACTACAATCTTGGTCTCGAAATCGCTTCCGGCGCCGAATCCCCAATACTCATGCGAAGGACGCGCGTAACAGTAGGCACAGGCATGAAAGCAGCCCCGATAGGGATTCACGCTCCACCGAAAGGGTAAATCCGGGCTGTCGTTATGGCTCAAAATCTCCCGACTGTCGTCCGCGTAGAGGGTCAGCTTGGCTGGGCCGGCCGGTTCAAGCAGGTCCCGATGTCGCGACTCAAATGGGTTTGGAGGATTTGAGATCTGGTGCATCGGTGCATCCTGGCTCTTGCACCGAAGCGAAGTCAATTCTCCATCGCACTTTCCTTGGCCTCTCATCTTCGGGCAACGCCCTGGTCAAGGACAGAACAATGTGGCGATCCAAAACGGAATATGTATTCTTGTACTCCGTTTACGTCGGCCTCGGGGCTGCCTATAATCCTCCGCCATGCAGCAGTCTCAGCCCATCTCTGTCGCAGGAGCCGGTCCCGCCGGCTTAACCGCTGCGATCACCTTAGCCCGTGCAGGGCAGCAGGTCGTCGTGCACGAGCGCCGGCAGGACGTGGGCATGCGGTTCTGCGAAGATTATCAGGCGTTGGAGAACTGGACCTCGGAAGAAGATACCCTGGACACGATTCGCCGACTCGGAATCCAGCCTGACTTTTACTGCCGACCGATCACCCGCTTGTCGTCCTACGGCCCGCGCAGCGCCGCGCACGTGACGTTTGCAGAACCCCATGCCTACCTCATTCGACGAGGCGCGAAGCCCGGTTCTCTGGACAGCGCGCTGAAGCGGCAGGCGCTCGATCTCGGGGTGGATATACGCTTTGAGAGTGTTGCGACGGAAACAGAAACAGACATTGTCGCTGTGGGACCCCGCCAGATTTGCGCGATCGCCGTCGGCTGTGTCTTCGACACAGGCATGAATGAGCAGGCGGCCGTGCTGCTGGATGACCGGCTCGCCCCCAAGGGCTATGCCTACCTGTTGGTCGCGGAGGGACGAGGCACGTTGGCCACGGTGCTCTACGATCAGTTTTCAGCGGGCAAGGCCTGTCTGGAGCGAACCATAACCCGTGTTCAGGATCTCGTGGGCTTCACGATGCGCAACGTTCACCACTTTGGTGGCTACGGCACGTTTGACCTGACCAGGCCGTTGGTTAGTGGCCGGCGACGCTATGTCGGCGAGGCGGCGGGATTACAGGATTATCTGTTCGGCTTCGGCATCAGGCAGGCGATGGTCTCCGGCCACCTCGCCGCTCGCAGTATCATTGAAGGTTCGCGGTACGATCGATTGTGCCGAACCGCCTTAGGCGGTCAGCTGCGGACCTCGCTGATCAATCGCTACTGGTACCAATTCATGGGACAACCAGGGTATGACCTCCTCGTGCGCCTCAGCCGCCGCGCACGGAATCAGCGAACCTTTTGGTCGAAGATCTACACGAAACCGATCCTCCGTCTGCTGCTCTACCCACTTGCCCGCCGAGCCATCCGACGGCCTCGATGAACGTACCCTGCTGCGGTTGACTTCATAGGATGAATCACCTATAGAGGTGACCTCTACCCTGGGCAGGGTATCGTGATCGGGCACCAAGCGGTACGCGGGCAAATTCCCAAAAAGGAGGAGAGCGATGTTGATCCTGATGCTTATCGTCACATTGTTGATCGGTGTTCCGGCCATCGCTGGGGTACCGGTCAAGGAAGAGTCCTACAAAAAGGCCGTGGCTGAACTGGAAGAAAAAGGGTCGGTACTGCTCATCGACGCCATGAGCCGGTCGGAGGGCAAGGGACACTTGGAAGGAATCCGGTTTCGCCCGCGGATCGTCGGCGGCGAGGACGCGGTGATCAAGGACAGCCCCTGGCAGGTGTCGATCGTCGCGGCGGAATCCACCTCAAACCTGACCGGACACTTCTGCGGCGGATCTCTGATCAAGCCCAACTGGGTCCTAACGGCGGCGCATTGCGTCAGTCGAGGCACCATGCCGGATCAAATCGACATCATCTCAGGGACCGATGATCTCAGGTCGGGCGGGAAAAGAAGCTCGGTCAAGCAAATCATCATTCACGGTAAATACAACGCGAATACCAATGACAACGACGTGGCCTTGTTGAAGCTCACCAGACGCGTGAAAGCCTCGAGCCTGCGTGCGCCCATACGCCTGATCACCGCGCAGGAAGAAAAATCGAAGGTAAAAGCCGGTGAAACGGTCCTCATCACCGGATGGGGATACACAAAGGAGAATGGTGAGGTGTCACCGAAGCTCCAGCGCGCGACCGTGCCTATTGTGGACAGGAAAACATGCAACGCTCAGGGCTCCTATGACGGTGCCATCACCGACAATATGCTCTGCGCGGGACATCAGGAAGGTGGGGTGGATTCATGCCAAGGGGACAGCGGAGGCCCATTGGCGGTACAGGTAGACAACGACCTATATGCGCTGGCTGGTGTGGTGAGCTGGGGAGAAGGTTGCGCAAGAGAGGATAAGCCGGGCGTCTACGCCCGCGTGTCGAAATATGTGAAGTGGATCAATGACCATACCAAGTGAGCCATGACGCCTCTGTTCATCGGCCTTACTATTTTCGGCATGGCAATCACGGGCATCGACGCCGGTCGGTTAGTCCTGGTGGATCATGCCGCTGGTCCGAGCGGCCTGTTGATACGGCCGCTCGGGGAAAATCTCTCAGCCTTTTCCGGTGAGGTCACATCGCACGACGGAACGGCCACCAGAATCGAGAATGAAACAATGGAGCAGATGGACCTCTTCGAAACTGAGTGGAGGCTCATCAAGATCGAGGATCGCCTAGTCCAGGCAGGTTCAGGACCCAGGGCCCATGTACGCTTCGTTTCAGATGGCCGAAAGCTAGAGGGCTTTACAGGCTGCAACCGCTTGCAGGGTCACTACGAATTGGCGGGCCGAAATGTGAGGTTTGTCGGCTTGGCCACCACGCGAAAGCTTTGCCCAGGGCTCATGGAACTGGAGCGGGCATTTGTAAACGGTCTTGAAAGGACGAGATACTGGAAGGCCGAAGACGGACGACTCGTCTTGATGAGCGAAGACCACGAAGCGGCCCTGTTATTTAAGGCACATCACCGATGACGGGTGTCCTTACGTCTGTTTCAGCGCAAAATCGTAGCTTCCGTAGTGAATGTAGTCGGCCCAATCGACGGATTTGAGCTCGGTGCGGACCCTTTCTCTGCCGGCCAGGAGCGCGGCGCCGATCGTCTTCTGCCCTAGCAATTCCATGTAGAAGGTTTGGGCAAAGGCTTCAGCCGATTGGTCCCCAACTGGCCAATAGGTTCCCACATAGTTCGCCACGCCTCCGCGCAAGAATGCCTCCGCCAATCCCACCGCTCGCTCGATGCGCTGGTCCATATCGAGGTCTCGCCGCTTCCTTTCCGGCGGCTTTCTGATACGGCCCGCTTCACAGGCATTGAAGAAGACCAGGCTCGGAAGATTGCCGATAGCCGCCAAATCCGCGCCATTTAGTATTTCTTTCCCGTGGCACAGAATGCCGCTGCGAGCCGGCATGCGAGGGTCAAAGAACGCATGTCCGGCATAGTGGACGACATCGTAGGCACCGGATTGGAACTTCGTCAGCAACGCCGACTTCGTGGCTTGTGGGCCATGGATTTTTCAACAACGACCCCCGGTTGAGCGCTGAAGAGACTCTCGATCCGTTCCCCTTCCCTCTCGGCTCCCGGCAAATCTTGAGTGGGGTTCACGACGAGGAGGAGTTTGAGCTTATCGGTACGCTGCCGCTGTTCCAACCACTTCGCCACCGACAAGTTACCGGCAAGATAACGCCGGCTCAAACCCTGACTGATCGCCGGTGCCCATCCGTCGATCTGGATCGTCTCCCAAGGGATACGTGAGGATGGGGCATCATGCACCACGACCAGATGTTGCTGTTTCATTTGTGGCAGCACCGCGAGGATTCGCTGCGGAAGCACGAGCTGCGCCAACTCATCGCCGAATCGAGTCAGCATGTCAAGATTGAAGGACGACGACTCCACCTTTTAAAGTGTCGATCCAGGTCCTCGCTCGTAAGCTGTTGCGTATCAGTGATGACGCTGGCCTTGGATCCCGGCGTCAGGATGGATGACGTCAAGCTGAGCATGCCCTTGTCCTGATCGGGCGTCTCCTGCCGGACCAGCAAGTAGGCCGGCTCGGGACCTTTCGGAGCACGAAGCCCGCTGGGTACCAACGGAGGCTTGAGCCGCACCTCATCGAACGTGACTTCAATGTCATCGAAGAGCGGAGTGGTCGCAAGCCGCAAGAGTGCCGAGCGAATGTCTTGATAGCGCTGCTGGTTCATCTCACACACCGTAATTCGTCTGAACCAATGGTCCCCGTCCGTATCTTTCAGCGCACGGAAAAAGCCGGTCAGCAAATCCTGCAAGGCCCTGTCGATGTCCTGGCCGCTCCGCCCCCCCAGCAATACCGTGCCGAATTCTTCGACGCTCGTTCGGATACAGGTGCGAACGATATTCTCTGCGCTTACCTGCAGGACGGTACCGCTGAACTGATCGAAATCGCCGAGCCCGGCGAAGATGACGAAGTCCGCTTGGAGCGGATGGCGGCCGGTCGGCATCACGAACACCTCGCCCACATTGCCGCCGAACATTCGTCTTGCCGTAAAATCTCTAATGGCCCCACCCATCCGTTCATCGAGGGCATCGGCCGGGCCGCTGGGAGCGACATTGCGGTAGATACCCAACACGTAGGCGCGACTGTCCAACTCTGTGATGCTGCCCAACGCCAGTCGGATGTCGAGGCGATGCTGTCTTCGACGGCCGACAATCACCTGATTCAACGGCTGCTCAAGGAGACTGGGTTGCGCTACTGCCGTGGCAGGCGGCGTTTCCCCTGCAACCGCCCGGTCTCGGCTGTCAGGGGCGATGAAGCCGTCCAGAGCGTGCCGAATGTCCTGCTCGGTCAACTCCTTCCCTTTACGACCCCCATAGGCCGGGATGCGGAGCTCCTGCTCCGGCAGGGCGCGGGCCGTGCTGCGCTGGCTCGGTGCCCATTGCTGAGGCAACAGCGAGGTATCGCCCTGCTGCAGGATGTCAATGGTCGCTTGAGCGACGGTGCGATTGTTGGGCAGACTGCCGTGTGATTCTTCTATATAATAGGTCTTCGTTCCCTCCAGTTCAGCAAACGCTTTCGGCACCGTTCCATCACCCTCGTTGGACTGCTCATACACGAATTCATTGTCACGCAGCTCCACATCGACGACCGTTTCCTGGTTCACGCCGGCGATGAGGAAGAATCGATCATCAGCCGGCGCGAGCGACTGCTGAACCGGCGGCACCTGTGTCAGGAGGGACTGCTGCGGCTTGGGACCTTCGGTCGGCCAGGAATCGACATCGAACAGATCGATGTCGTCGAACACCTCCTTGGTCGGGAGCAGTTGGTACAGACCAGGGAACGTCGTGAACACCAGCGACGACAGCTCCTCCGCATCGTGCACCAGATCGATGGCGGCGACTTGCTTGACCACTGGGTAGACGGCCCGAATCGCTTGCACCGGCGCGAACGATCCATGGTTCGGGGTTCCAATCATCACCAGACGACTGATCTTCCTTGTCACGGACGAGTCTCGTGCCACAGCCGCTCGCACGACCAACCCTCCCATACTGTGTGCCACAAGCGCTACCTGTGCTGCTGGTTCTTGTTGCAGCTGAGCCACCAATTCCTTCCCCAGGACATCCAAGCCCTTTCGCCAGTCGTAATAGTGAAAATCCGCATCGAAGCCCGCCGACTTCAATCGCAAACTCAACCCTGTATAGGCTAGTGGAATGGCCCCCAATGCCGTGAAATTGTTGGTCGACCCATCGAGGGCGAGCTGAGTCAGCCTCCCCCGCGCAATATCGACCGGATCAAACCACAACACATCGTCACGAATCGAACGACCTTTTCCGATCGTCGACCCCATGATGCCGGGCAAAATCAGCACCCGCTGGCCACCTCGGACTGTCCTACGTTGAGCCTCTGTCGCCAGCCCTCGCAGCTCTTGATACTGAGCCTCGCCGAAATACGACTTCAGGAGGTCGGCGTCCTTGCCCGTTGCCAAAGCGTCCTCGATCTGGTCTTCGCGGTAGGAATAGGCGGCTAAGGCATTCCGACCTTGCACATCCTTTGCGTCTCGGCGACCAGGCCGCTGGCGTTTAGATGAGCTGGACGGTCTTCGCTGCCTCGACTTTGACTTCGCCATGACTGCTCCTCTCGACAGGACTTCTTACTTTTTCCTAGCGGTCTGTTAGATTGGAAGTGGAGCGATAGCCCTCCTACTTGGTCAATTGTTTTCAGGCGACTGAGGTTGACTTCCCTCGCTGGGGCATGAGCAAGACTTGCGCGCCAACTTGCTGTCGTAGGGGCAAATGTCCCTGGCCTGATGACGCAATAGTATAGGGAAGGATCTCCCTACAAGCTAGTATTAAATACTGATAGTGCTAAATACTGCCAGGGCGGAACGGTCCCCTCTCCTATATTGTGTTGGCCTCCGCCCTGGCCCCAACGTGATGCGGGGTACTTGACCTGCGATAGTCTTTTAGGGTAGAAAGTCGATGCGTCAGGACCGTGGTCCCATCTGAGTCAGACTCTCACACCTGTCTCGCGAATCAGCCTCGAAATATTTTTCTGGACTCGTAGGCAAGAGATGTGTTAGGAGTGCAAATTATTCGCGATTGCCGCTCGCGACGGCTTGCGTGAGAAGCGTCGGTTCCAATTGATTGCTGGTAGTTGGGTAGTTGATAGAGGGGGTGGTTATGGCAGCAAAACACACAAAGAAAGGCGACAAAGAAATCGGCAAAGAAATCGGGAAGGGCCAAGGAACCGAATCGGGCTCTCGGCTCGAGCCGGCGGTTCCCGTAGCTACAGTAGCTACAAAAGAAGCAGAGCAGACGAGCCGACTAGAACCATCACCTACACAAGAATTGAGGAGGTCAGACATGGCTATTGAAGGGACAAACGGGGAAAGAGCAACGGAAGGGTACAGAGAAATCGCAAAGAATTGGAAGGACGGATATCTTCAAGGCTTGAACCTCTGCCTGCAATGGCAGGAAGACAACGAGCGCCTGATTAGGGATTCGTTCAAACAGAGTTTGTCAGGGTCGCGTCAGGTTCTGATTTGGTGGAAGGACTGGGTGGAAGATCAAGCGCAGAAGCAAGAGGAGGCCCAGAGACAGTCGAGCGTGACAAGTCCGATTCCAGGATTGGCAAAGCAGTCGACCGGCGTTGTCCTGGCGGCGATCGAACCGATTTTCAAACATTCGGAGACGATTGCCGAGAACTCCTTTGGATATTATGAGCGCTCGGTGGCGGCCCCATCGAGGACATACGTCCGTGAGATCAACAAGCAAGTGTTGAACGTGATGATCCCTTCGTAAATCCGAAACTTGCTAGAACAGTGGTGTATGGCTAAGGGGCGACCGGGCCTGCCCCTTAGCCTGTGACGTGATGCCATCTATGTCAGCGTGCTGCCGGTTCGTCGGTATCGAGGACCTCGTGAACTTTTCCTCAGCATTTCGGCATCTTTCCTAACTATTCGGTTTATCGATTCAGAGGTCATCCGGCAACCGACACTTCTGAGTGAGGGGGAAGTCTAATTGCTCGCGACGGACAGGATCTAGACAGCAGGATCGGATGAGTCTAGTATTGGCTCGCTCACTCTACATCCTACGTCGCAGCAATCTAGGAACACTTCTTATGGATCAGCGCTCGAATCTCAAACAAGGAGGTGGGTTGTGCGACAGGTAATCATAGCTGGGGCAGTACGCACGCCGATCGGGAATCTCAACGGGTCGCTGAGCACCGTGAGCGCCACCGAGTTGGGGGGTCGTGTCATCGGGGAAGCTTTGCGGCGGGCCCATGTCCAGCCCGAAGCGGTGGATGAAGTCATTATGGGAAATGTGCTTTCAGCAGGCCTTGGCCAGGCTCCTGCCAGGCAAGCAGCAAAGGGAGCGGGGCTCGCTGATACAGTCTGTGCCACGACGGTCAATAAAGTCTGCGGATCAGGGTTGAAGGCCGTCATGCTGGGTTGCCAGTCGATTCAATCAGGAGACGCCGAAGTCATTGTGGCAGGTGGTATGGAAAGTATGAGCCGGGCTCCGTACATCCTGGAGCGGGCCAGGTCCGGATACCAAGTGGGGCATGGAGAACTCACCGACAGCATGATCAAGGACGGGCTCTGGGATCCGTACGGGAACCTCTCCATGGGCGCCTGCGGCGAATTGTGCGCTGAAAAGTATCAACTCTCGCGCGAAGAACAGGACGATTTTGCGGTGCAGAGCTATGGCAGAGCGCTGAAGGCCAGGCAGGAAGGCTGGTTCCGCGGCGAGATCCTGGAGATTGAGGTGCCGGGGAAACCGAAGCCCATCGTTGTCAGCGATGATGAACGGCTTGCACGATTCGACGAGGCCAAATTGCGCAAGCTCAAGCCAGCCTTTAAGCAGGGCGGAACCATCACGGCAGGCAACGCCTCCGGCATGAACGACGGAGCGGCCGCCATGGTGCTCCTCTCGGAAGAGCGCGCCCAGGCAATGGGTGTGGTCCCACTGGCAAGAATCCTTGGGTACACGCAAAAGGCGATCGCGCCGGAGTGGTTCACCATCGCGCCGATCCAGGCCATCTCGGCCTTATTGAGCAAGCTGCGAGTCGATGCGGCTCAAATCGATCTCTATGAGGTGAATGAGGCGTTCGCGGTCGTGCCGATGGCAGCAATGAAAGAGTTGAGGATCGATCCGACCAGATTGAACGTCCATGGCGGCGCCGTTGCGCTCGGTCATCCGCTCGGCGCGACCGGCGCTCGAATGTTGACCACGTTGCTGTACGCGCTCAAGCGGATGGGTCTGAAGCGGGGAATTGCAAGCCCTTGCATCGGCGGCGGAGAGGCGGTCGCGTTGGCGGTCGAACTCTTGAACTGAACCGTCTTCACCATGGTCGGTGCGACCGGCCGTGCGAACGATAACCGTACTGGACAAAAAGAGGCAGACATATGGGGGATGCGTTAAAGGGTCGAGTGGCGCTGGTGACCGGAGCAGTGGGAGGGATCGGCCAGGTGATCGCGTCCCAGATGGCGAAGGAAGGGGCCTCCCTCGCCCTCCACTATCTTGTCGAACCGGACAACGTGGCTGCGGATTTTCTGAAGGGCTTTACCCAAGAAGGATATCGAGCGAAGCTCTACAAAGCGGATCTTGCTAAGTATGAAGCAGTTACGGCTCTGGTCGAAACGATCATTAAAGACTTCGGCCAGATCGATATTCTCGTCAATAATGCCGGGATCACCAAGGATCGAACCCTCAAGAACATGACTCCCGACGAGTGGGAGCAGGTGATTGCGGTCGATCTTTCCTCGGTCTTTTACTGCTCAAAGGCGGTGATCAATCAGATGCTCGCCCGTGGGTATGGCCGCATCATCAGCATCAGTTCCGTGGTCGGAGAAAAGGGGAATGTGGGACAGACGAATTATGCGGCGGCCAAGGCCGGGATTATCGGCTTCACCAAATCCCTCGCGCTGGAAACAGCCAAGAAGGGTATCACCGTGAACGCCGTTGCCCCGGGATTCGTGAAGACCGCCATGACGGACAAGATTCCAAAGGAGATCATCGAGAAGATCGTCGAGACGATCCCCGTGGGGCGGATGGCCGAACCATGGGAAGTTGCCCGAGCGGTTGCGTTTCTGGCGGATGAAAAATCTTCCTACGTGACCGGTCAGGTCTTAAGTGTCAACGGGGGCCTGTACATGTGAGAAGCCATGCTCTCATGCATGAACGGACCGCTACAGAAGGCAATCACAACAAAGACGGAAAACGGAGGAGCGATGGAAACGATGGAATGGACCAAACAATCAGAAGAGATGCTCAAGACCTGGACCGACACCCAGACGAAGATGTGGAATGATTGGTTGAAGGCGATCCAAGGATTCGGGAAGTCTCCCTCCAGTCAAGTGTGGGACAAGACGCTTGACGCGTGGGATGAATCAATCAAGAAGATCCTGGACGCCCAGAGCGATTGGAGCAAGCGCTGGACGGAGAGTTTCACCGCAAGCCAGGGCACTCCCAAGGAAATGGTGGAATGGGCCAAGCAAGGCCAGGAAATGAGCAGCCGATGGACCGAGACTCAGAGGCAGCTCTGGACCAGTTGGTTCCAGGTCGTGAGAAAGCTGGACCCCACCGCGACAACGGGGATGAGTTGGGCGGGAGAGGGTCAGAAATTCTTGCAGGGATGGCAGGACGCTATTCAGAAAGCAATGGATGGCCAGGCAGAG
>JARFXQ010000033.1 GCA_029194725.1 Nitrospira sp.
TATCATGAGACAGGCCACCTAACCCCTTGCCTACAGCGCAAATGGGTGGTCCAGCCTTAGGAGGGGGCAGGTATACTCCTGCGGGGGTTGTAAGTCAAGATCAGCGGGGAGGTTGCGTGGTGTCAGATCGGCTTGCAGGAGGAGGTGAAAGGCCTGTCCGATGCAATGAGGAGCAATCGGGCCAACTACTTAAATACAGGGTGTTCTTCAATGAACGTGATCACCCGGTGGAGGCAGGATTTCTCGCTCTTGATTGAGCTGTGCGATCTGCTGTGTGAGCATACTCATATCCGTCCACACCGATCCGTCTCCATTAGGAATCCATCGTGCCCGCAGATAACCGAAGCGGTCGATGAGAAATTCCATGTGCTTCGGGCTCGTCCCTTCGCCGATCAGGTCCGGAATAGAGAGTGTTCTTCGGAACAGAGCATAGCTCTTGGAGATCTCGTGCGCACCCTGTGTGACGACAGGGAAGGGCATATCCCGTACGATTGTGGCCAGCTCGCTCGGAAGCATATCCGTCATGGGGACTGCCAAGATGGCCGTATTCTTTGCGGCGATTGAGGCGGCAGCCGCACGGAGTTGATCAAGCCGACCACGCGATTCCGGCCAGGAAAAGAGGACCAGTAGCATCCCTTGCTTCCCGCGGAAATCTTTCAATGTGCCGCTGGAGCCGTCGTGCGCGGCATACGAGAAGTTCGGAGTAGCCATGAACGGTTGTTCAGGTAGAATACGAGGGGCGATGATCCTCGATTGATACCCTCGGGAATTGGCATGAAGAAAGTTCAGCAAGTCCCAGCGCTCTTCTTCGGAAAATTTCTCGCCGAAGGCCGGCATGATACCGTTGAATCGTCCGTAGGTCAGCCAATGGAAGAAGTCACCGGCCGTGTGCATGGCGGTATGTGGTTCCGTCAAAAGGTCCACCGGCTGTTTCGGCAAGGTTTTGGCCAGTACGCCGTTCCCCTTTGCTTGCGGCCCATGACAGGGAATGCAATTCGCGCTAAACAGCTCGGCTCCGTTGGCAATGGAGATGGCGTCGAACGGCACCGGCGTCTTCCTGTATGTTTCCGGGTACGATTGTACGGAAATGGGATAGAGCGTCGCGCCAAGTCCAAGGATCCCCAGTACTGTCGGAGCAGTGATTCGCCACGAGGTACCCCACTGTTTCTTGCGACCAAGAACGATCATCATTCCGGCTATGATCAGAAGCACAAGGCCGGTGAGCACGATAGTTTGTACGAGCCAGTCGCCCCACGTGGCGTCGATGGAGAAGCGGAAGGGGTAGGGCCAGTTATCGATCATGTCATGCTTGGCCGGCACGGCGTTGGCCAACAAAGTGGCGACGATCACCAGCAAGACAGCGAGGATGAACTCGATCCTCACCCAAGCCCTGAGCTTCCGACTGCCCGCTGCGGCTGTGTCCTGAATCTCTTTAAGTGATGGCACCCAAACAGACTTCGCGCGTGAGGCGATCACAAGAATGATGGCCAGCAACATGAGTTTTAGGATGAGGAGCCAGCCATAGGTGGTGGCGACGAGTCCGGCATAATTAGTGTCGATCATGCGATTGGCGACGATGACACCTGATACGACGATGACGACCATCGTAGGCAGGGCCAATGCTGAAAAGCGGCTCAGCACTTCCCCTGCGCGGGACCGTTGGGCAGTGGATTCCGTTGTGGTGGTGGAGGCAACCAGGATCACGCCCGGCAGGCCGCCGAACCAGACACTGGCTGCGATGAGGTGCAGCGCATAGGAGGCGGTGGCCGAGATCGCTTGCTCTTCGGCAGCCGAATGGCTGGCGAGAGAACCGATGGCTAGGGGCAGCGTTGCAGCTGACGCGCAGACGACGTAGCGCCATTGCGCTGGAGAAGAAATTCGAACGTGCAGAACGATCACAAGGACAGCGAAAGCACTGACAGCACGCAGGGTCCAAATGAGCCCGACGCGGGTCTTTTGTAAGAAGTCTAACCAGGCTTGCGGATTCCAGGCATTCTCAGGAACTCCGGTCGCTTGCGCCGTCGTTGTCGCTAGGAGGCCGAATAATCCAAGCAAGAGCGTGACGGCCAGCCATGGAAAGGTCTGTTTCAGACGAGTCGGCCATGTATGTCCTGAAGCGGAACCCTTCTGCTCGGCGATTGCCAAAAAAACGCAACCACCGATCAGCAGCATAGCAGAGGCCAGCTGCAGACAGTGGAACAGCACGCTGGCAGCCTCGATCATTTCTGTTGTGCTACGCCCTTCACGGTGAAGTCGAAGGAAGACTCGACCACATGACCGTCGACTGAGAGGACACGGAATTTGACGGAATACTTGCCGGGGGCCAGCTCCGGCAGCGGCAGGACGATCGATTTCTGATCATCAGGAGCCAAGGTGGGCTTCACATCGGTGATCGACCGCTGCTTGGCATCGAGGAGGACGAGAGAAGCGTAGTCTCCCTCGATTTTCTCGTTGAACCACAAGCGCACCTGAGTCGGCGGCTTGGTGAGGACGGCCCGCCGCGGTGGTTCCGCCTTCACCAACATGGAATGTGCGAAGGCCGAGGTGGCGGGGACTCCCAAGGCGAACACCGCGACCAACAAGATGACTCGCGCGAACGTGCCCCTGCTAGGTGAGCCGGTCATTGATTCCCTATGTGCCCGATTATGGTATCCAAAGAAAACATACTGCATCTGGCCGCCTCATCCGGTGCTCCAGCCTGTATCCCGCGGCTTACGATTACACGGGAATTTCCGAAGGTTTGCGACGATCTCGAAAGGAGAAGAACAGGGCTACAGCGATGCCTACCAGGACGGGAACAATCACCATGACGTAGTGTTTGAAGTGGGACATCACCCCTGCTTCACCGATCGAAATAGGGAATCGCGAGAGATGTTCATGCTTTTCACCGATCGAAACCAAACCGACGTACTTGCCGGGCTTATCAAAGTTATATTTTATGTCGATGGATCCCGTGGCGTAGACCTTGGTGGGCAAATGGGCGACCGTGATTGCATCGAGGTTCTCCTCTGAGCCGGTATCCCGAATGATTCTTACCTCAACGGGGAGAGAGCGAAGTTCCTGCTCCACATAATCCAGCACCAAAACCGTGTTACCTGTCCCTGGGAGTTCCTGGCAAAACTGTCTGTCGAACTGGGTGTCAGGCTGGTAACTGTTGAAGTACATCTTGTACGGTCCGACGTGGAGGACACAGGTATTGGTCGCTAATTCATGTCCATGCTGGGCCAGTGCCGGGAAAGGTGCTAGAACCAGCAGGAACAGGCAATACACCCAAGCGCGAATCAGGAAGTGACGAGACATGGTCAACCTCTTCTTTCTCTGCCTCTCATGATCCGTAACGATCCCGGCGTCGCCCCCCACTAGGAAGACGCGATTTGCGAGGGCTTGCCGCGGTCGCGCATGAAAAAGACAATCGCGCCGACGATGACTACCGCAGCTACCGGAACCAGATAGATATTTAAGAATTTGGAAAAGACCTTCGGTTCGCCTACTGAGAACGGAAACCGGGATATATGTTCTTTCTTGTCACCTACAGTGACCATACCGACAAATTTTCCGGGCTTGTCAAAGGTGTACGCAAAGTCGATAGAACCGTTCGGATACACCTTGGCCGGAAGGTGAAAAACCGTAATGGTCTCAAGATTGTCCTCTGAGCCTGTGTCCTTGATGATGCGGACTTCAGCAGGGAGCGCACGAAGTTCTTGCTCGATGTAATCCAGCACGACGATCGTTTGGCCGATGGCCGGGATGTCTTCGCAGAACTGCTTTTGCTGCGTGTTCTCCGGCTGATAACCGCTGAAGTGCATCATATACGGGCCGACCGTGAGTTTGCACATGTCCTCAGACATAGCCAAACCACCATGAGCATAGGCCTGAGTCGACAAAAATACAGCTATGGCGAGTACGGCAGAACCGAATGTGAGTTGCAGACATAGAAAACACTTCATGGGAGATCCCTCTCTTGAGTGATGGAGTGAATACTCGTATGTGGCATGCTAGCCTGTGCTCACGAACGACGACGAGAAGTAAACCAACCCCGCACTCGGCTCGATTTCGAGAGCTCATACCCGACGATCCCGAGTACCAACAGCAAGGCCAACGGTCCAAGCGCCGCGCGCCCGAGTTTTGAATAGTCGATCTGCTGCACCCGGAGTAAATAGGCGGAAGGGCTGAGCCCTTCTGCCGTTATGATCAACTTATAGAGGCCCTTCTCCAACTTCGCTTCTCCCCTCACGACGCCATCAGGGTGAGAAACCGGCTTCCAGTAGGCTACAGTCTTGGCTTCGTCTTGCTCATTTTCATTGATGCCCTGAATGATCTTGACTCCCACCGGCAGCTTGCGCAGGCTCGGGTCGACCAGGTCCACCACGAGAAAGGTGTCGCCCACATCCGGAATATCCGTGCAGTATTGAGCCTTCGGCTCAATTTGTGGTTGGTATGCGCTGAAATGCACCATATTCCCACCGATCCTTCGGACGCAGATGTCCTCTTCCATCGATACATTCCCATGCGCGGCGGCTATACAGGGGCTGAATGCGGCGACAAAAACCACTAGGAGAAGGGGGGGGCCTATTCGCCTTGCTTGCTCGATCATATTTGTCAACAACATGATGTGATTGCCCGAGGTCCCTGCGGAGTTTATCACCCTGTGGACTGCTCTTTCAAGTACTCGAACCACGCCCATCGGTCCAGATCGAACGAATGTCGGTTGGGTGTCGACACGGCCGCATAATACTGAGAATTCAATTCATCGAAATTGAGAGCCGTTATCGCAATGCGTGTATTTAATAGTTGACGACCCGTGCAAGACGTGATGATAATGAGGCAACTGATGAGAACTTATTCGGAAGGAGGCCAAAGATGAAAGCGAAGGAAGGGGTCATCAACATCCTCAACAAGATTCTGACGGCGGACTTGACTGCCATCAACCAGTATTTTGTCCATGCCAAGATGTGCAGCAATTGGGGCTATGATCGGCTCCATCATAAAGTAAGGGAACGCAGCATCGATGAAATGAAGGATGCCGACGAGCTCATCGGCCATATTCTCTACCTGGAGGGCGTGCCCAACATGCAACGCATGAACGCGGTTCAGGTGGGTGAGACTGTGTCCGAGCAGCTTAAATTGGACTTGAAGGCCGAGCAGGAGATGCTGGGGTTGTTGAATGAAGGGATCGTGCACTGTACGAAGGTCACCGATTTTACGACCCGTCACATGCTCGAAGATATGGCGAAGGACGTCGACGAGCACATTGATTGGCTCGAGACCCAATTGGAAACCATCAAGCAAGTGGGTGTGGAGAACTATCTGGCGGAACAGATCAAGAAAGAAGAATGAGGGAAGCTTGATAAAATGTGAGCGCCTCCAAGCGCCTCGCCAAGACCCTTATGATATGTAAGCCAGGAGGCATGCCATGAAAGCGAAAGAGGGCGTACTTGAGTTTTTGCAAAAAGTGGTGACGTTGGAGTTGACGGCAGTCCATCACTATCTCTTGCATGCTGGGATGTGCGACAACTGGGGCTACGAGCGGCTGAAGCACGAATTGCATGAGCGCACGACCGACGAGATCGCACATGTGTCGAAAGTGATCGATCATATGCTTTATCTGGAGGGGGCCCCTGACGTCCAGAAGCTCGACGCAGTCCACTCCGGGGAGAGCGTTCTGGACCTGTTCATTGCGGATCTGAAACTTGAGCAAGAAGACGTCAAGTTGCTGCGGGAAGCGATCGCTCACTGTGCTACAGCCGGTGATTTCACGACGCGGCACCTGTTGGAGGACATGGTCGTGGATTCGGAAGAACATGTCGACTGGTTTGAGACGAAACTGCGGACGATCAAACAGGTGGGGCTGGAGAACTATCTGAGTGAGCAGATCAAGAAGTAAGAGTCGTCGACATGGGTTCGGCCATGTGCTTCTTCATGCCCGCGCGCCGACCAGCAGAGCCTGCAGCATATTTGGTGGCTACATGAGCCAATCCGAGGGGTATTCTCGTTCCTGAACGAGACGATGAGGCTGATGGGCACGCCGAGGTTACTGCCCGGTTTGTATGGTGCTGCTTGATCGTCGCAATCCTCGGAAGGGGTGCTGTTTAGAAGCTCCAGCTGTCTTCCGGCTCGCAGGCGGTCTGCCTGCGTCTTTCCAGCTCGAGCATCGGTTTGCTCGATGAACAACGCCTGCGTAACCGCATGGTTGCACATCGCGCAAGTCGTGACGATGTTTCCACCGGAGCACCGCCGTGGCTTGGTGCGACCCGATGTCGGCTCCTTTGTGACCACCTTCCTCATGGCGTTGGAACCCTGGGCCTTGTCGTACATCATCGTGGCCCGACTGCCGCCGCTGCGCAAGGTGGTGCTCCATCGGATTGCGGACACCGACTGGCGGCCTGTCGCCCGCTGCATCGCAGTCGTCGACATGACAGCCACCGTACCAGCCTGGCATGGGCAGGACCGGCGGTTCGTCGCCTCCGCCAGACACTCACGCAGCGGCCGGACGCCAGTGGGCGGCGGTTGATCGAGTGGACGGGCTCTACGGACCGCGTCTTCGTCACTAGGAATCCAGGATGAATGGGAGCATGTCATGCCGAGAAAAGTGTTGCGGCAAGGCCTGTGTCGAGAGCTTCATCGGCATCTTGAAAGGGAAACTCATTCATCGTCGCCAGTACCGGGAGCTGACGGAGACGGAGCAGAAGATCTTCGAGATCTCACGGCGGCTGTTGCGTAACCAGGTGTCCGCGAAACCCGGGATCGTGCGCCGGTCAAGGGCCTCCCGAACAAGAATTACTGTTGTCTTGTAAAGTCAGCTTTCCCGTTGCAAGTTGACTTGAGGGGCATAGTTTATTAGAAAGTTAACTATTCTCGGTGCATACCGGGAAGACAGTAGCCTGTTGAGGGTTTAGATCATGCAGATGGGAAGCATGATCTATAAGTAATTCTTTTTTTCGATAGATTGAGGTGCTACGAGAGACGATGATACGTACTTTGTACGAAGTCAAGCTACGAGGGACCAGCAGAATATTCGACGAATCGGAGTGGAGTATTTCTTGCCACTGTTGCAGGAACGGAAGACTATTCGACGCAAGGTAAGAACCATAATTTGTAAAGACCACAGACTTCCAGTCAATGCTGAGAGTTGCTGATCAGTCGAAAACTGATGCAGCTGGGCTCGTGCCTGTGTGAGTTGGTTTTTCCCGGGTAGCTATTCGTCCGAATCACTCGCTGGGAGCATTCGAACGGAGTCCTGCGCCAAAGAGGTTTGGAAAATCGCGGAGTTCAGTGCGTTTCAGGTGGAGGTCGATACGACGATAATTCTTTCCATCAAGAGTGAAATGACCAATTCTGAAGCGTGCGTACTGGAGAGGTCGAATGAGTGAATAGTGTCCTACGTCTTCACATTCAAGACGGTCCATTCGTCGGACTTGAGGCCGTGTTTAGACGAGAGATGCTCGGACATCAAAGGGCGATGGTACGTTTGCGCACACTCGTGCTCTAGGCTCAGATTGTGTTGGAAATCAACCACCTGATTCCACCTGTTGCACCATGAACTCCGTAGGTTCCGATTATCGATTCGTTCCTAGAATTTTCGACGGGATTCCTTCCAATGTTGGAGTCTGACGTAAGGAGGAAATGAGCATGAAGGCAGTAATTCTCGCAGGAGGATGGGGAACTCGACTGTCCGAAGAGACCACTCTGCGACCGAAACCTATGGTGGAAATCGGTGGAAAACCGATCCTGTGGCACATCATGAAGATTTATGCGGCGCATGGCATAAAGGAATTTGTGATCGGTCTTGGCTACAAGGGGGAGATGATCAAGGACTACTTCCTCAACTTCTATGCTTTCAATAAAGATATTTCGGTCGATCTTGAAAGTGGGAAGACGACGATTCATGATGGAAAACCGCACGAAGATTGGAAAGTGCATCTTGTCGATACCGGTTTGCACACTCAGACGGGAGGTCGGCTTAAACAGCTGAAAAAATGGATAGGCGAGAACGAAACGTTTCTGTTTACGTATGGCGACGGAGTCTCAGATGTCGACATTCAAGCCACTATTAAGTTCCACAAGTCTCACGGAAAATTAGCCACGGTGACGACAGTTCTGCCTCCTGCTAGATTCGGACGGCTTGTGTTCGATCAAGATCACATCGTCGACTTCAAAGAAAAACCTCATGGCGAGGAAGGCTGGATCAATGGTGGTTTCTACGTTCTCGAGTCTAAGGCCATTGATTACATTAAGGGTGATGAGACTGTGTGGGAGAGGGATCCGATCCAGCAGCTCACAAAAGATAATCAATTGATGGGCTATCGGCATGATCGTTTCTGGTCCTGTATGGACACTCTGAAAGAGAAGAATTATTTGGAGGAGCTCTGGCAATCGTCGAAGGCTCCCTGGAAGGTCTGGTAATCCGTTGGTTTCACGATCGGTTCATATCCTTTCGTCCGTCATGCCATAGGACAAGGGATTGCTTACTTACTCAGGATGTGTCTGCTGAAAAAACAGGGCGGTTAATCAGGGAGTGAGAACATGAAGATCCTAGTTACAGGCAACATGGGCTATGTCGGCCCATTGGTACTGCGTCGTTTGAGAGAATCCCATCCTCAAGCAACACTCATCGGCTATGACATGGGTTACTTTGCACATTGTTTAACGGGTGCTTCCCGACTCCCTGAAAGTCTGGCTGACAAGCAATGTTTCGGGGATATTCGCCACGTTCCTGAGCAAACGTTGCAAGGAATCGACGCCATCATACATCTCTGTGCCATCTCAAACGATCCTATGGGCGCCACTTTTGAAAAGGTTACTCTCGATATCAACCATCGAGCCAGTGTCGATTTGGCCGGGAAAGCAAAGCGAGCAGGCGTGAAGAAGTTTGTATTCGCCTCGAGCTGCAGTGTGTACGGATTTGCCGAAGGTGGTCCGCGCCGAGAAGAGGATGCTCTGAATCCTCTTACAGCATATGCCAAATCGAAAGTTCAAACTGAGCAAGGCCTGGCAACGCTTGCTTCGGAATCCTTCACAGTAACATCACTTCGGTTTGCAACAGCGTGCGGCATGAGTGATCGACTGCGATTGGATCTTGTGTTGAATGATTTTGTGGCCGGCGCGCTCGTGTCAAAACGCATCAATATCCTGAGCGATGGGACACCATGGCGGCCCTTGATTCACGTCAAAGATATGGCGAGAGCGATCGATTGGGCTGTGCAGCGGGACCATCGAGATGGCGGATCCTTTCTGACAATCAACGTGGGAAGCGACGCATGGAATTACCAGGTAAAAGATCTAGCGACAGCCGTAGCCAATCTGGTGCTGAACGTCGAGATTTCGATCAATAAAGATGCACAACCAGATAAGCGCTCCTATCGAGTGAACTTTGACAAGTTCTCTAAGCTGGCACAAGGATTTCTCCCTATGGTTGACCTTCAGAGTGCGGTGAAGGATCTCCGTGATGGACTCCTGGCCATGCAGTTTCGCGACCAAGAGTTCCGCACGGGTGAGTTGATACGGCTCGTCACACTAAAACGATTGCGGGAGAGTGGACAGCTGACAGACGACCTTGTGTGGAAAGAGCGAAGCAATGTTTGAGGGCGTGGTCGGTTATCGCGTC
>JARFXQ010000034.1 GCA_029194725.1 Nitrospira sp.
GACGCGATAACCGACCACGCCCTCAAACATTGCTTCGCTCTTTCCACACAAGGTCGTCTGTCAGCTGTCCACTCTCCCGCAATCGTTTTAGTGTGACGAGCCGTATCAACTCACCCGTGCGGAACTCATGGTCGCTAAACTGCATGGTCAGGAGTCCATCACGGAGATCCTTCACCGCACTCTGAAGGTCAACCATCGGGAGAAATCCTTGCGCCAGCTTAGAGAACTTGTCAAAGTTCACTCGATAGGAGCGCTTATCTGGTTGTGCATCTTTGTTGATCGATATCTCGACGTTCGGCACCAGATTGGCTACGGCTGCCGCTAGATCTTTTACCTGATAATTCCATGCGTCGCTTCCCACATTGATTGTCAGAAAGGGTCCGCCATCTCGATGGTCCCGCTGCACGGCCCAATCGATCGCTCTCGCCATATCTTTGACGTGAATCAACGGCCGCCATGGTGTCCCATCACTCAGGATATTGATGCGTTTTGACACGAGCGCGCCGGCCACAAAGTCATTCAACACAAGATCCAATCGCAGCCGATCACTCATGCCGCAGGCTGTTGCAAACCGAAGTGATGTCGTTGTGAAGGATTCTGAAGCAAGCGTTGCCAGGTCTTGCTCAGTTTGAACTTTCGATTTGGCATATGCTGTAAGGGGATTCAGAGCATCCTCTTCTCGGCGAGGACCACCTTCGGCAAATCCGTACACACTGCAGCTCGAAGCGAACACAAACTTCTTCACACCTGCACGCTTTGCCTTCCCGGCTAGATCGATACTCGCTCGATGGTTTATATCGAGAGTAACCTTTTCAAAAGTGGCGCCCATAGGATCGTTTGAGATGGCACAGAGATGTATGATGGCGTCGATTCCTTGCAATGTTTGCTCAGGAACGTGGCGAATATCCCCGAAACATTGCTTGTCAGCCAGACTTTCAGGGAGTCGGGAAGCACCCGTTAAACAATGTGCAAAGTAACCCATGTCATAGCCGATGAGTGTTGCTTGAGGATGGGATTCTCTCAAACGACGCAGTACCAATGGGCCGACATAGCCCATGTTGCCTGTAACTAGGATCTTCATGTTCTCACTCCCTGATTAACCGCCCTGTTTTTTCAGCAGACACATCCTGAGTAAGTAAGCAATCCCTTGTCCTATGGCATGACGGACGAAAGGATATGAACCGATCGTGAAACCAACGGATTACCAGACCTTCCAGGGAGCCTTCGACGATTGCCAGAGCTCCTCCAAATAATTCTTCTCTTTCAGAGTGTCCATACAGGACCAGAAACGATCATGCCGATAGCCCATCAATTGATTATCTTTTGTGAGCTGCTGGATCGGATCCCTCTCCCACACAGTCTCATCACCCTTAATGTAATCAATGGCCTTAGACTCGAGAACGTAGAAACCACCATTGATCCAGCCTTCCTCGCCATGAGGTTTTTCTTTGAAGTCGACGATGTGATCTTGATCGAACACAAGCCGTCCGAATCTAGCAGGAGGCAGAACTGTCGTCACCGTGGCTAATTTTCCGTGAGACTTGTGGAACTTAATAGTGGCTTGAATGTCGACATCTGAGACTCCGTCGCCATACGTAAACAGAAACGTTTCGTTCTCGCCTATCCATTTTTTCAGCTGTTTAAGCCGACCTCCCGTCTGAGTGTGCAAACCGGTATCGACAAGATGCACTTTCCAATCTTCGTGCGGTTTTCCATCATGAATCGTCGTCTTCCCACTTTCAAGATCGACCGAAATATCTTTATTGAAAGCATAGAAGTTGAGGAAGTAGTCCTTGATCATCTCCCCCTTGTAGCCAAGACCGATCACAAATTCCTTTATGCCATGCGCCGCATAAATCTTCATGATGTGCCACAGGATCGGTTTTCCACCGATTTCCACCATAGGTTTCGGTCGCAGAGTGGTCTCTTCGGACAGTCGAGTTCCCCATCCTCCTGCGAGAATTACTGCCTTCATGCTCATCTCCTCCTTACGTCAGACTCCAACATTGGAAGGAATCCCGCCGAAAATTCTAGGAACGAATCGATAATCGGAACCTACGGAGTTCAATGGTGCGACAGGTGGAATCAGGTGGTTGATTGCCAACACAACCTGAGCCTAGAGCACGAGTGCGCGCAAAGATACCATCGCCTGTTGATGCCCGAGCATCTCTCGTATAAACACGGCCTCAAGTCCGACGAATGGACCGTCTTGAATGTGAAGACGTAGGACACTCTTCACTCATTCGACCTCTCCAGTGAGCACGCTTCAGAATTGGTCATTTCACTCTTAATGGAAAGAATTATCGTCGTATCAACCTCCACCTGAAACGCACTGAACTCTGCGATTTTCCAAACCGCTTTGGCGCAGGACTCCGTTCGATAATGCTCCCAGCAAGTGATTCGGACGAATAGCTACCCGGGAAAAACCAACTCACACAGGAACGAGCCCAGCTGCATCAGTTTTCGACTGATCAGCAACTCTCCGCATTGACTGGAAGTCTGTGGTCTTTACAAATTATGGTTCTTACCTTGGGTCGAATAGTCGTCCGTTCCTTCAACAGAGGTAAGAACTACTCCACTCCGATTCGTCGAATATTCTGCTGGTCTCTCGTGGCTTGACTTCGTACAAAATACGTATCATCGTCTCTCGTAGCACCTCAATCTATCGAAAAAAAGAATTACTTACAGATCATGCTTCCCATCTGCATGATCTATACCCTCAATGGGCTGCTGTCTTCCCGGTATGCACCGAGATAGTTAACTTTCTAATAAACTATGCCTCTCAAGTCAACTTGCAACGGGAAAGCTGACTTTACAAGACAACAGTAATTCTTGTTCGGGAGGCCCTTGACCAGCGCACGATCCCGGGTTTTGCGGACACCTGGTTACGCAACAGCCGCCGTGAGATCTCGAAGATCTTCTGCTCCGTCTCCGTCAGCTCCCGGTACTGGCGACGATGAATGAGTTTCCCTTTCAAGATGCCGATGAAGCTCTCGACACAGGCCTTGCCGCAACACTTTTCTCGGCATGACATGCTCCCATTCATCCTGGATTCCTAGTGACGAAGACGCGGTCCGTAGAGCCCGTCCACTCGATCAACCGCCGCCCACTGGCGTCCGGCCGCTGCGTGAGTGTCTGGCGGAGGCGACGAACCGCCGGTGCTGCCCATGCCAGGCCGGCACGGTGGCTGTCATGTCGACGACTGCGATGCAGCGAGCGACAGGCCGCCAGTCGGTGTCCGCAATCCGATGGAGCACCGCCGTGCGCAGCGGCGGCAGTCGGGCCACGATGATGTACGGCAAGGCCCAGGGTTCCAACGCCATGAGGAAGGTGATCACAAGGGAGCCGGCATCGGGTCGCACCAAGCCCCGGCGGTGCTCCGATGGAAACATCGTCGACTTGCGCGATGTGCAACCATGCGGTTACGCAGGCGTTGTTCATCGAGCAAACCGATACTCAGGCTGGAAAGACGCAGGCAGGCCGACCGCGAGCCGGAAGACAGCTGGAGCTTCTAAACAGCATCCCTTCCGAGGACTGTGACGATCAAGCGGCACCCTACAAACCGGGCAGTAACCTCGGAGCGCTCATCAGCCTCATCGTCTCGTTCGGGAACGAGAATACCCCTCTCGATTGGCTCATGTAGCCACCAAATATACTTCTGCCTCTGCTGGTCGGCGCGCAGGCATGAAGAAGAGAGGGCCGAACCCAGGTTGACGACTCTTATTTCTTGATCTGCTCACTCAGATAGTTCTCCAGCCCCACCTGTTTGATCGTCCGCAGTTTGGTTTCGAACCAGTCGACATGTTCTTCCGAATCCACAACCATGTCCTCCAACAGGTGCCGCGTCGTGAAATCACCGACTGTAGCACAGTGAGCGATCGCTTCCCGCAGCAACTTGACGTCTTCCTGCTCAAGTTTCAGATCCGCCGTGAACAGGTCCTGAACGCTCTCCCCGGAATGGACTGCGTCGAGTTTCTGGACGTCCGGAGCCCCCTCCAGATAAAGCATATGATCGATCACTTTCGACACATGCGCGAGCTCGTCGGTCGTGCGCTCATGCAATTCGTGCTTCAGCCGCTCGTAGCCCCAGTTGTCGCACATCCCAGCATGCAAGAGATAGTGATGGACTGCCGTCAGCTCCAGCGTCACCACTTTTTGCAAAAACTCAAGTACGCCCTCTTTCGCTTTCATGGCATGCCTCCTGGCTTAGATATCATAAGGGTCTTGGCGAGGCGCTCGGAGGCGCTCACATTTTATCAAGCTCCCCTCATTCTTCTTTCTTGATCTGTTCCGTCAGATAGTTCTCCACACCCACTTGCTTGATGGTTTCCAATTGGGTTTCGAGCCAATCAATGTGCTCGTCGACATCCTTCGCCATATCTTCGAGCATGTGACGGGTCGTAAAATCGGTGACCTTCGTACAGTGCACGATCCCTTCATTCAACAACCCTAGCATCTCCTGCTCGGCCTTCAAGTCCAATTTAAGCTGTTCGGGCACAGTCTCACCCACCTGGACCGCGTTCATGCGTTGCATGTTGGGCACGCCCTCCAGGTAGAGAATATGGCCGATGAGCTCGTCGGCATCCTTCATTTCATCGATGCTGCGTTCCCTTACTTTATGATGGAGCCGATCATAGCCCCAATTGCTGCACATCTTGGCATGGACAAAATACTGGTTGATGGCAGTCAAGTCCGCCGTCAGAATCTTGTTGAGGATGTTGATGACCCCTTCCTTCGCTTTCATCTTTGGCCTCCTTCCGAATAAGTTCTCATCAGTTGCCTCATTATCATCACGTCTTGCACGGGTCGTCAACTATTAAATACACGCATTGCGATAACGGCTCTCAATTTCGATGAATTGAATTCTCAGTATTATGCGGCCGTGTCGACACCCAACCGACATTCGTTCGATCTGGACCGATGGGCGTGGTTCGAGTACTTGAAAGAGCAGTCCACAGGGTGATAAACTCCGCAGGGACCTCGGGCAATCACATCATGTTGTTGACAAATATGATCGAGCAAGCAAGGCGAATAGGCCCCCCCCTTCTCCTAGTGGTTTTTGTCGCCGCATTCAGCCCCTGTATAGCCGCCGCGCATGGGAATGTATCGATGGAAGAGGACATCTGCGTCCGAAGGATCGGTGGGAATATGGTGCATTTCAGCGCATACCAACCACAAATTGAGCCGAAGGCTCAATACTGCACGGATATTCCGGATGTGGGCGACACCTTTCTCGTGGTGGACCTGGTCGACCCGAGCCTGCGCAAGCTGCCGGTGGGAGTCAAGATCATTCAGGGCATCAATGAAAATGAGCAAGACGAGGCCAAGACTATAGCATACTGGAAGCCAGTTTCTCACCCTGATGGCGTCGTGAGGGGAGAAGCGAAGTTGGAGAAGGGTCTCTATAAATTGATCATAACGGCAGAAGGGCTCAGCCCTTCCGCCTACTTACTGCGGGTGCAGCAGATCGATTATTCAAAACTCGGGCGCGCGGCGCTAGGACCGTTGGCCTTGCTGTTGGTACTCGGGATCGTCGGGTATGAGCTCTCAAAATCGAGCCGAGTGCGGGGTTGGTTTACCTCTCGTCGTCGTTCGTGAGCACAGGTTTGCATGTCGCACGCGAGCATTCATTCCATCACTCAAGAGAGGGATTTTTCATGAGGCCTTTCACATATCTGAAACTCACGGTTGGATGTGCGGTATTTGCGATGGGTGCCCTCGCATCCTCACAGGTCCATGCTCATGGCGGGCTCTCTATGGCTGAAGACATGTGCAAACTCACGGTGGGCCCTTATATGATGCACTTCAGCGGCTACCAACCTGAGAACTCGCAGCAAAAGCAGTTCTGCGAAGACATCCCGGCGATCGGCCAAACGATCGTCGTGCTGGATTACATCGAGCAAGAACTTCGTGCGCTCCCCGCTGAAGTCCGCATCATCAAAGACACGGGATCAGAAGACAATCTTGAGACCATTACGGTGTTTCACCTTCCAGCCAAGGTGTATCCGAATGGTTCTATTGACTTTGCCTACACCTTTGACAAGCCTGGGAAATTTGTCGGCATAGTCACTGTGGGCGACAAAATGGAACATATCTCAAAGTTCCCATTCTCAGTAGGGGAACCGAAGGTCTTTTCCAAATTCTTGAATATCTATATGATTCCGGTAGCCGCGGTAGTCATTGTCGGTGCGATTGTTTTTTTCATGCGCGACCGCGGCAAGCCGTCGCAAATCGCAGCTTCCTAGTGGAAGACGACGGCGAGACCGTTATGGACCATGGGAAGCAGAGAAAGAAGAGGTCGAACATGTCTTGTCACTTCCTGATTCGTGCTTGGGTCTGTTGCTTGCTCCTGCTAGTCCTAGCCCCGTTCTCGGCGCAGGCCCAGCACGGGCATGAATTGGCAGCTGATACGTGCGTGCTCCACATCGGACCCTATAAGATGTATTTCGCCAGTTACCAGCCTGACACATACTACGATCGGAAATTTTGCCAAGAATTACCAGGAGCGGGGAACTCCGTCTTGGTGCTAGATTTCGTTGAGCAAGAACTTCGCTCAATACCCGTAGAAGTGCGTGTCATTCGAGACACCGGCTCGGAGGAGAATCTCGAAGCAGTGACTGTCACCCATTTCCCAGCCAAGGTCTACGCCACGGGATCCATCGACGTAAAATATAACTTCGATAAGCCCGGCAAGTACATCGGCTTGGTTTCGATCGGTGAAAAACGTGAGCATCTCGCGCGATTCTCTATTTCGATCGGTGAAACAGGCGTGATGTCCCACTTGACACACTACATAATGGTGATTGTGCCAGTCCTGGTGGGCATCGCTGTGGCCGTATTCTTCTCATTTCGAGATCGTCGCAAACCTTCGAGTGTCCCTGTGTCGTCATAGACGCCGACACTCGCTGGGCCACCAGCGTTCAACGGCCTGATCCGTCACGATTTCTTTGGATGCTATAGTCGGGCACATGGAGGACTAATGATCGGCTTACCAGACAGGCACGCCTGTACACGTGTCATCTTGATCGCGGCGCTCGCCTCGGGAGTCTCCGTCACCTCGGCCTTTGCGCATTCGATGTTGGTGAAGGCGGAACCACCACGACGGGCGGTTCTCACCAAGCCGCCGGCTCAGGTGCGCTTGTGGTTCAACGAAAAAATCGAGGGAGACTACGCTTCCCTCGTTGTCCTCGATGCCAAGCAACAGTCGGTCACCGATGTAAAGCCCACCTTGGCTCATGACGATCAGAAATCGATCGTCCTGCCGCTGCCGGAGCTGGCCCCCGGCAAGTATTCCGTCAAATTCCGGGTCCTCTCAGTCGACGGTCATGTGGTCGAGTCTTACTTCGACTTCACCGTGAAGGGCGTAGCACAAGAGAAATGATCGAGGCTGCCGGTGCGCTGTTCCGCTGTCTGCAGCTGGCCTCCGCTATGCTGCTGATGGGTGGTTGCGTTTTTTTGACAATCGCCGAGCAGAAGGGTTCCGCTTCCGGACATGGGTGGCCGACTCGTCTGAAACAGACCTTTCCATGGCTGGCTGTCATGCTCTTGCTTGGATTATTCGGCCTCCTAGCTACAACGACGGCACAAGCGACCGGAGTTCCTGAAAATGCCTGGAATCCTCAGGCCTGGTTAGACTTCCTGCAAAGGACCCGCGTCGGGCTTATTTGGGCACTGCGCGCTGCCACCGCTTTCGCTGTCCTTGTGATCGTTCTGTACGTTCGAATTTCTCCTCCAGCGCAATGGCGCTACGTCGCCTGTGCGTCAGTTGCGGCGCTGCCCCTAGCCATCGGTTCTCTCGCCAGCCATTCGGCGGCCGAAGAGCCAGCGATCTTGGCTACAGTGGCCTATGCGCTGCATCTCATCGTAGCCAGTGTCTGGTTCGGCGGCCTCCCGGGCGTGATCCTTGTTGCTTCCACCACCACAACCGGATCAGCTGGCGACCGATCCCGTGCCGGGAAAATACTGACCAGCTTTTCATCATTGGCCCTGCCCACGATGGTCGTCATCGTCATATCAGGTGTCCTCCTCGCCAATCGTATGATCGACACCAATTATGCCGGACTCGTCGCCACAACCTATGGCTGGCTCCTCATCATAAAACTCACATTGCTGGCCATCATTCTTTTGATCGCCTCGCGCGCGAAGTCTGTTTGGGTGCCGTCGCTCAAGGAGATTCCGGACACAGCCGCAACGGGCAGTCAGAAGCTCAGGACTTGGGTAAGGATCGAGTTTGTCCTCGCCGTCTTCCTGGTGATCGTCGCCACCTTGTTGGCCAGCGCCGTGCCGGCCAAGCACGACGTGATCGATAACTGGCCCTACCCCTTCCGCTTCTCCATCGACGCCACGTGGGGCGACTGGCTCGTACAAACTATCGTGCTCACCGGCCTTGTGCTTCTGATCATAGCCGGAATGATGATCGTTCTTGGTCGCAAGAAACAGTGGGGTACCTCGTGGCGAATCACTGCTCCGACAGTACTGGGGATCCTTGGACTTGGCGCGACGCTCTATCCCATTTCCGTACAATCGTACCCGGAAACATACAGGAAGACGCCGGTGCCGTTCGACGCCATCTCCATTGCCAACGGAGCCGAGCTGTTTAGCGCGAATTGCATTCCCTGTCATGGGCCGCAAGCAAAGGGGAACGGCGTACTGGCCAAAACCTTGCCGAAACAGCCGGTGGACCTTTTGACGGAACCACATACCGCCATGCACACGGCCGGTGACTTCTTCCATTGGCTGACCTACGGACGATTCAACGGTATCATGCCGGCCTTCGGCGAGAAATTTTCCGAAGAAGAGCGCTGGGACTTGCTGAACTTTCTTCATGCCAATTCCCGAGGGTATCAATCAAGGATCATCGCCCCTCGTATTCTACCTGAACAACCGTTTCTGGCTACTCCGAACTTCTCGTATGCCGCGCACGACGGCTCCAGCGGCACATTGAAAGATTTCCGCGGGAGGCAAGGAGTGCTACTGGTCCTCTTTTCCTGGCCGGAATCGCGTGTTCGGCTCGATCAACTCCGTGCAGCTGCCGCCTCGATCGCCGCAAAGAATACGGCCATCTTGGCAGTTCCCATGACGGATCTGCCTCCGGACGAACTAGCCGCACTCGTACGGGGTATGCCCTTCCCTGTCGTCACACAGGGAGCGCACGAGATCTCCAGGAGCTACGCTCTGTTCCGAAGAACACTCTCTATTCCGGACCTGATCGGCGAAGGGACCAGCCCAAAGCACATGGAATTTCTCATCGACCGCTTCGGTTATCTGCGGGGACGATGGATTCCTAATGGAGACGGATCGGGGTGGACGGATATGAGCATGCTCACACAGCAGATCGCACAGCTCAATCAAGAGCGAGAAATCCTGCCTCCGCCAGGTGATCACGTTCATTGAAGAACACCCTGTATTTAAGTAGTTATTCTGATTTCTCCTCATTGCACCAGACAGGCCTTTCACCTCCTCCCGCAAGCCGGTCTGACACCACGCAACCTCCCCGCTGATCTTGACTTACAACCCCCGCAGGAGTATACCTGCCCCCTCCTAAGGCTGGACCACCCATTTGCGCTGTAGGCAAGGGGTTAGGTGGCCTGTCTCATGATA
>JARFXQ010000016.1 GCA_029194725.1 Nitrospira sp.
CTTCGAATGGTTCGGCGGTGTCCCGGAGGAGGTCCTGGTGGACAATCAGAAGGCGGCGGTGCTTGAGCATCCGCGGGGTGGTCCTGCTCGGTTCCATCCACGGTTTGTGGACCTGGCGGGCCATTATCCTAAAAACGGCAGTCAACGTGTCATGTCGGCGCAGTTTTTGAGAGCAACAAGGTCGGATGGCCCGCTGTTGAGAGCATGAATTTGGCGAACGCACGGATGAGAATCGCCCGCAGGCGTTCGGTATCGGTCCATTGCTCCGCAGTCGCTTTCAGGGTACGCAGGAAGCCCGCCAAGTTGGTCAGTATGGCTTGGATCGTTGACTGCTTGGCGTGCAGGCTGGTGATCGTGAGACGTGTTTGCCCGGCGTGTTGGGTTTGCGTGGCGACGCCATGCAGCAACAGAGGCCGGCTGGAGATCGCCTCGAAGTGCTTGTGCGGCTGGGCGAGCCGCACGAACAGCGTCCACCAATTGTAGACCAGCGCCACCATCCGTGCCATGAGCCGACAGCGCGCCAGATCCTGCGTCGTAAAGCCGCCCCAGCCCCATTGATTCTTCAGCTCGTCGAAGGTGTTTTCGGCATCGGCCCGATCGCGATAGAGCTGGGCGAGGGCGAGGATCTCGTATGGAGTCGAGGTGACCAGCACGGCGTACTCGTACCGCTTGGTCGGCACGTCGCTCTCAATGAAGGCGAGCCGCTCCTGATCGTCGTCCTGCCCGGTGAGCAGCATCTCGCCGGTGAGTGCTCGGCGCAGCACCACCACGCGTCGCGCGCGGCTCCAGCCTGACAGCAGCAGCGTATCTTCGACCCCTTCCCATCCGTGGCCTGCCTCTTCCCACGCGTTGGAGCGGAACAACGTTTTGATGAGGGCCTTCACGTTCTTCGTCACGCGCAGCTTGGTGAGATAGGGCTGGTCGCGGGTCTCAGCCTCGCACAGCATCGATTCGCTGCCATAGGCTACGTCACCTCGCAGCAAGGCGGGGCGCGCCGCTTTCGGCAACGCATCGAGCCAGGCCCAGAGCCCCGGCATGCTGTGCAGCGTGGCGGTCTCATTGCCCGGCAATACGTCCACCGCTAATGCAAGCCGGGTGTGCGCCATCAACGCGCTGTGAGAGCTGTGCGACGGTCGTCCCGGTTTCTTCGGGTTGTAGCCCACCACCGCGCCTTCCTGCTTGCCGTACAGGCACTTCACCGTCGCATCCAGATCCAGGATCCACGGCGTGGTCAGCAACGGCTGCGTCGTCTTCGCCAGATGCCGGTCGAGCCAGGCCACGCCCGACGATTCGTCTATCCGTGTGAGCGCCCGCCGTGCGGCATCCTCCGAGACGAGTCTCGAAACGCCCAACAACTCGGGGTGAATCCCGTCATAGCGAATCGCCGTGATCTGCGCATAACGGTGGTGGCCAGCCAGGATCGACAGCAGCAAGGTCGCGAGCACCGCGCGTTTATCCGACGCGTGGTTGCTCTGGTAGGCCAGCGGGCAATCGGCCACCCACGCCTCGAATACGCCGCTCACTTTGAGAAATTCGATGAAAAATGGCAACTGGCCGAGCGGCGTGACGGCCGCGACCGGATCCCATTCGACGTGGATTCGCCCCCCGAACGTATCGAGTGCAATCGCCCCGTTCTGTCCTGCCAAGGCCTTGCGTGGTGCTTCACCCATTGGGTGACTCCCTTCGTACGAAGAAATATGTCGCCCGTCCGCATCCGGCAAAGCTATACCGCAGTTGTCTGCTCCTTCAACTGCCGTTTTTAGGATGATTGCTTTATCTGAAAACCATGACGAATCTAACACGCCTAAAGGATCGACCATCTCGAAGACTCCGATCAAAGGTGAGCAATCCATCCTACCTTCTCTATTTCTTCAGACGTTGCGAGGTCTCAAACGACGTCGTCTCCCCTTGCCTTTCGAGCGCGTGATTTCGTCGCACCTTGGTTGTCCTTGTCAGTCGTATCACCTTGCAATTGAGTTGCACCAGTCATAGATCAAGATCAAGTCGTGGATGATCC
This sequence comes from Nitrospira sp., assembly GCA_029194725.1. GTDB lineage: Bacteria > Nitrospirota > Nitrospiria > Nitrospirales > Nitrospiraceae > Nitrospira_D. The sequence continues at coordinate 2,018 of JARFXQ010000016.1, forward strand.
TCGCCTAGAAGCCACTTCGACCCCTACCACCTACCATCCCCTACCCCAGAGAGCTGTCGCCATCCGACCACATCCCTATGAGACCAGAATGGGATATGTGGTTGCCTCCAGGGTGTCCCCACGCACTGGTTCATGGTCGAGGCATCTCAGTCCTCACGCCAGTGACAAGAGTGATACTAGACTAGAGATTGAGGCTCATCGTGAGTACGAGGATGAACCATCACACCTTTACCGACTCCAAGCCCCTTGAATCGAACAAGAGTTACAGGACAACTCAGACGGCACCTGCTCGCGCACAGCCCATCCACCAACCACTACCAGCTAAAGGTGAATTCGATGGCGAAGATCTGCACAGCAGCTCGATAGAGATTGAGGGCCATCAGGAGCAGTGAGCGGTCATTACGTACGCGATTCTGATATAGCACCCGATCCGCATCATCAATCACCACCACACCGTTGGCGGAGTGGAGATTGACTCCTATGTAGCACCTCCCATTGCATCTACCCTATCTACTCTGACATAAGGTGGAGAACCTCTGCCATATCAAGTTACAACGGGCACTCTACGCAAGGAGCCTTCGCGATGACCATCTGGAGGCCCCAGGATTGGATGGCTGATTAGCCGAAGCCGCGTAGATTACTCGATTCATATGATCCATAACGAAATTCGCGCGACGTGGCAGAATTGGGGATGACCAAACTGATTGTTGGACATGTCCAACAAGATTTCATCTCCTCACGCTGCCATAACCTGGTCCAACAGAAACGGCATGGTCCAATTGAGGTCGGTCAGCCATTGCCAAAGCGGAACTCTACGATTCGATCCATCCTCCATAGCAGACTACTGCGGAGAGGCTGGGAACCTCGGCTCCCTGCGTGGATGAATGACCAATCTTATCGTTTCAGAATTTCTACAGCTCGGAGGCAGAGCCATGACTCGGGCCATTGGAGACTTCAGAAATTCAAAACCCATGGGAGATGTCTATCTCCGAGCCATGACAACCTTGATATACGGTGCGGTGAGACGACAGGTATCGACGTTGAGTTCTACCTTTCCACTGAATACACCCAGAAACCTCTGCAGCCTACGAGGCGGAGGAATTGGCACTACTTCACGAACAAGCGATCTCTACCTCGCTGCACTCCGGCAAGATCAGCTAACCTCACCTGCTTCATTCCCTCTAATGCTCGCATCGTTCTAAGCCCCTCAACGATCAAGGTCTCGCGCTACGCTGCCCTATGAAACCTTCGACGAATCTTGGCTCCTCCCTCGACTCCCCTTCGATGATAATCTCCCGTTCGTACGATTTCTGTCCTTTCTTTTTGAGAGTCTTCTCCTTCCAGAGTTGGTTCCTTCGGTCAGTCGTCATATGCGATCGAGCAGGCAGGCGAAGACGATCAGGCGCCGGTCCCCCTCGTCGCGTAAGCCGTCACTCCACCGCTACATGACGTGGATCTTCTTGTTCATTCCTTCGACCAATCCTAGAACGATGTTGTTCACTGGCTTGCAGTAGGCCACAATACCACCCCAATGCAGGTCGATCACGTCAGCAAACTTCCCGTAGAGCTTCAGACATTGTCGCTTCAGCTATGCATGTCAGGTCTCGAAAAAGCGACGAGCCCAGCCTTTCCGCTCGTCGTCGCAGTGATGCACAAACTCCTTCTTGCTCACGTCGGCCTGGCTCAACCGCTGGCGGCCTTCAGTAGCACCCGTAGGCCTCACCGACCATTTGACTGGAGGTTCTTCCGGTGAGAGTGCTGCATGGACGCCTGGCCCCTGACGAACCGCCGAGCATGTCTCGTCCCCAGTGACACTCGATTTTGGTCACTGCGCCCAGCGTTCCGCCGAGAGGCCGCGACAGCTGGAGCCTGTCGAACATGGTGATGGCTTGCGACGCATGCTCCGGCTTGCGCGTCGAGTTGCGGAGTGCTTTTCCCATGTCCCTCACTGCCAGCTGTGTCCTCGTATCCTTCGCCACGTCGGTCCACTGACAGAACTCGCCCCTACTTGCTTCGAGTGGACCTACCTTCAAAGCAGATTGACTGTCGTCGTTCTCAGTCGCTGACCACAAGGTGATAGGTACGCCTCGTGCGGATCGAGACCTCGTTGATCCCGACTCTGAGCTGAACCGAAGCGCAAGGTTGAAACAACGGCTCCCGCATTTACGGCTTGTCTGGGATCTTGATGATGCTCCAGTTCAGCTCGGTTTCCTCGGAGCCGCCCTTGCTCGTCATGATCTGGCACTGGCCCCCTCGCGAGAGAGGCAAAACGTTGGGTGTCGAACGGATGGTCAGTCAACCGATCCGATGTTTTCTGCTTCACCTTGCCGCACGTCTTGCACTCGACAAGACGAATCTCCACCTCCAGGCAGTCTCCTGCCTGTTCCAGCGAGGCAGGTCGCGTACATACCGTATCACACGGTCGTATCAGAACAGAACGACCTACCACCACGTGCAACATACTGATTTCCTCAGTCTGCATAGCTGAATGACGTGGGTCCTCGTGGCACCGAAGGTGTTCGGAACCTTTTGAATCGACACACAGTCGGGCAAGTGGTAGGCATCTAGGAGGTGTCGATGCGTGTACGTCCGACCATCCCGTTAGTTTTCCCGATCCCATCACACACAACTTTCACGCCCCTCTTCTCACGAAGATGTCTAGCTAGACGCTTCGTGTACCCACCTGCCAACTGAGAAGAGCCCTTCCTAGATCACGTGATATGAATGATGACGGCCCGCTGATCCAGCATCGTGTCGTAGAGCTCAAGCCCTACCCTGCAGAGCGTGGCACTCCCGCACAAGCCGCAGTCCCAACCGAGTCATGAAGAGCGATGAGGATCCGGCGGGATGTTGTTGGACATGTCCAACAACATTTCCACCAACTCACGTTATTCATGACCGAACAGGAGTTGGCAGTTGAATGACGATCAAGAGAAGTATCAGGTGTGTTTGACCGAGGCGGAACGGTCGGTACAGTAGGACCTGCCTGCAGCGGATAGGCCTAGTCCTATCGTGAGGCTCAATAAGATTCCCACTCCAATCATACCGCAATCGGAAGTCCTACTGAGGCGACCATCGGTCGTTGATGGCACCCCACTCGTTCATGAATGAACATGGCGGACTGATAGCGGAGTCGTCTGGCCTGGTCGTGACCGGTCTGATACCGTCAAGAAGACGAGATCGCACCAGGCTCGCAGCAGCCACTCAAACCATCGCGATGGTTGTCTCACGAGATCCATCAACAAACGGCAGAGGACAGAGTCGGTTCGATAGGTCGCATCGGTCTCGTCGAGTGATTATATTCAAGCCCTCAATTACTGATTGACATTGACAGTGAAGGTTGACGATGATGGGGGCATGCGATGCTCATCAGATTTGCGTCAACGGGTCGTGGATTTTGTCCGAGGCGGTGGAAGCAAGGCCGAAGCAGCTCGGCGATTCAGGGTGGGGGAGGCGAGCGTGTATCGCTGGCTCAAGCCTGGCGGCCTGGCGTACCAGCGCCCCGGCCCTCGCCGGGCCCACAAGTTGGATTGGGAGCAGTTACGCCGTCATGTGGAGGACCATCCCGATCGGACGCAAGCAGAACGGGCGCGGCATTTCCACGTCTCCCGGCATTGCATCTGGAACGCGCTGCAAAAAATGGCGATCACTCATAAAAAAAAGGCTGGGCTACCAAGAACGCGACCCTCTCCGACGACGATGGTTTCTCCGTCTTCGCGAACGGTTCCTGCGACGCGGCAAACCGCCCATCTACATCGATGAATGCGGGTTTGCGCCTTCGACGGTGCGGCGTTATGGATACGCACCGAAAGGCCAGCGCGTAGATGGCCTGGTTTCCGGACATCGACGGCCACGCACCTCGCTCATTGCCGCTCGCATGGATGGGCGACTTGCAGAGCCCGGTCTGTTCGAAGGAACCTGCGATATGGCGGTCTTCAACGCTTGGCTGAAGACAAGGTTGTGCCCGCGTCTGAACGCGCACCATCTCGTCATCATGGACAACGCCGCATTTCATACCTCGCCCGAAACGGCACAGCTCATCGAGGCAACTGGCGCGACCCTGCTGTTCCTCGCGCCATACTCCCCCGACCTCAACCCCATCGAGCAGGACTTCGCCACCCTAAAGAAGCGCCGGGAGTATCAGGAGCAAGCGACTCTCGACGACATCGTCAAGGCCTATCAATGATCGTGGACTTAGCTATAGAGACAGCTCCTGTCCAGATTCAAGTCCCGGTTCAGCTTCTTGATCAGATGTTCATTGCTCGGCAGCTCCTCGTGTATCTATCTGACTCCTTCAACAGCATGAAGAGTACTGGCGACGAAAGACACGGTCTTAAGATCCACGACGCATAATCAGCCACCGCTCACTAGACACGGATCGCTACTCCATGAATGACTGGCAGACACACAAACCGGCGCCACTGTCCTCGTCAGATCGACAGCCAGATCACCCTGTCGAGGTACCGAGGCCGACAGCCCATACGCAACCCTCCGGAATACGCTACGTATCACAATGATCGAGAGAGACTGCGCGCCTTCAACGTAGAGCAAGAAGGTCGTTACAAGGCATCCGGCATGGATGAGCATCAGACTGATCCGATGTCCAGCGGGCAGCGACGGGACTGCTTTGTCCAGAAATTCCTGCACGCGGTTGGCTGTACCAGTCTGGTTTGTTCGTAACGTGGTCCGCACGAGCCTCGCCTGTTCATCACATGACCAAATGACGACAGGAAGGATGGCTGAGGCGCTCAAAGACGATGCTCAACGGCATACGCAACGGATCATATTCCTCATCGACCGTGCGGCGATCGAACATGCCAAGGAGTATGGTGTCCGGGTACGGATTGATGCGAGGGAGTGACATCGGCCGCGACAAGGGGTGCCTGTTAGTTCCCCCGTCACTGTACGAGCAGGTAGGACGCTATCGCTCTTGGCAAGTACGCTTGCTCGACAGTAACCACGGCACCGGTTGGAAGCACATCCTGCAGACGCTGGAGCGTACCGCTTGCTCGATCCCGGCAGCGAGTGACATCGGCACCGGCTGTGGTTCGAGCAAAGCGCCAAGGTGCTATTCCATCATCTGACCGAACCCTGGCAAGACATCTCCAGCGCCAGCTTCGAGATCCTGCTCTACGACCTGACCAGTCCCTGCTTTTAATCCCCATCACCGGAAGGCGAGGGCGACGAGTTCCGCCATGGTTCCAGCCGCGATACACGCTCCGACTGTTCGCAAGTCGTCATCGCTTTGGTCGTCACCCCGGAGGGTTTCTATTTCGCCTGCGAAGTGCTGACGGTGAACATCGCCGACAAGACTACACTCAAATGATTCTTGCAACAGATTGAGGCGCAATGCGGCAAAGCGAAACGGATCTGGGCGATGGACCGCGGCATCCACTTCGAGGAGGTGTTTGAGGACATGTGGGCAGCTGATCTCCCTACCTATAACTTGGTTGGCACACACGAAGACCGGCTCACCAAACTGGAGCACGATCTCCTCTATTTAACTTGATTCTCGGTGCTCCAGGTCGTCAATGAGAAGCGATTGCCGCGAGAGGGCGAACGGCCTCCGTTCGCCGAAAGTCGCGATAGTATCCACACGGAACGCGCCGTACTCCTGCGACAGCTCAAGACGGTCATCAAACGACTGCAGCCACTCGAGGTGATGCGACTCAACCATGCACGACCGCTGCTGCTCAAGCTCGGTGCAGCTAAATGACGTGAGTGAACCATCTGGCGGATGATCGACATCATTTTCCTCAATCCGAGACCTCCTGCCCTGGTGACAGGGCGACCTGTGGTGAGCCCTCTCTGAGCCATCCTAGGGCGTGTCATCAATTAATTTTCAGGATTCACAGAGCCGCAAGGATATGATTCACTATTCGTAGGCCAACGGAGGGGCCTGCGAATGGCGAGACGCTACGGGTTGCGCGATGACCAGTGGGCGAAGATCGAGGGCCTGTTGCCGGGCCGGGAAGAGACGGTGGGTGTGACAGCGAAGGACAACCGGCTGTTTGTGGAGGCGGTGTTCTATCGGTACCGGGCTGGGATCCCGTGGCGGGATTTGCCGGAGCGGTTCGGGGATTTTCGAGTCATCCATACGCGCCACACGCGCTGGAGCAAGAGCGGTGTCTGGAAGCGGGTGTTTGAACGTCTGGCCGACGATCCCGACAATGAACCCGGATTCCGCAGTTGGCCGAGTTTGGTGTAGAGTAGGCGACCAAATTCTCTTGTCAACACAGGAGGTTTGGCATGCGCGCTCGTCAGGCTCTCACGTCACCGCTCTACCCCAAGATTCGCTTTGCTTTTACTGATCATCCGATCACGGTCTGGGCCGGAGCGATCTTGCTGCGACTGTACTTCGAATTGATCGGGCTGCGCGCGACACTGACTCCGGTGCTCACACCGTTCACGAAGACCTCGAACAATCAGATCCCGCCCATGGACGTGCTGCTGGCCTGGTGGTACGGGCTCTCCTTGGGTGCCGAACGGTTTGAGCATCTGACCCGCTACCGCCGCGATCCACTGCTGCCGCGCTTACTGGGGCTGTCGCGATTCCCGTCGCCCGATACGCTGCGGCGGTTCTTCACGAGCTTCACGTACCGACGGACCACCGACGTGTCGGAGGCCCTGATGCGGATGTCGCTTGCCGCCATGCGGCCGATCCTGCTCGGACACACGCTGGATCTAGATTCGACGGTCTTCTGTCGGTATGGCGAGCAGGCGGGCAGTCGGAAGGGCCACAATCCGGTGAAGCCGGGTCGGCCCTCGCATCATCCGTTGGTGGCCTGGCTGAGCGAACGGCGGCGCCTCTTGTGGGCCACGTTGCGGGCGGGACATGCCGGCACGGCCAATGGTGCGCGGGAGTTTCTGGCACAAGCGCTGACGATGCTGCCACCGGGGCACCGGATCGGATTGGTGCGAGCCGATGCGGGCTTCTGTGTGACCGCGTTCCTGGCGGCCCTGGAAGCCCGCGACTTACCCTACATCATCGTGGCCCGGCTGACCCGGCTCGTGCGCAAGGTGGTGGTGCACCGCATTCCCGAGGGCGAGTGGCGGCCGGTCGCTCGTGGCATCGCGGTCGCGGACATGACGGCGTCCTTGCCAGCCTGGCAGGGGCAGCGGCGGCGGTTCGTCTGTTTGCGCCAGACCCTGACCGAGCGGCCCGAGGCCAGCGGCCGACGGCTCATCGAGTGTCCCGGCTACACGTACCGCCTCTTCGTCACGAGTGTCCCCTATGCGGCGGAATTGGTCACCCGGATGTACGCGGGCCGGGCCGATAGCGAGAATCGGATCAAAGAACTCAAGGAAGATCTGAGCCTGGACACGTTCTGTCTCCAGTCGTTCGATGCGACTGATGCCGCTTTTCGGACCGGCTGTGTCCTCTACAACCTATTGATGGGATTTCGGGAGACGGTTTTTCCCTCGTGCTGGTTTGAGCGGCGGCTGCGGGCCGTGCGAGACCGAGTGTTCCTGGTGGGAGCCGATTTAGTCCCGGACGCCCGACGGCTGCGAGTCCGGTTCGCAGTGCCCACGGAGGAGCGGACGGAGTTTCTCCAGCGTCTGCGGGCACTTTCGGAGGGTCTCCCGATGGCGGCGCAGTTGGACTGGGACCTCAGCGAGGCCGATGAGGCGTCTCCGCCTCCACCAAACCAGGCTCACACGCTCGTGCCCGCCCTCCCATTCACGCCCCACGCCGCTGGAGCCTCCCCTTGATCGTGATTCAACTGCGGAATCCGGGATGAATACGCGATGATGGACTCCACCATTGTCCGGGCTCATCAGCACGCGGCGGGGGCGCGTAAAAAGGGGGCAAGCAACCAAAGACGTCCGCGAACAAGAATCCATCGGACGCAGCAAGGGCGGCCTGACGACCAAGATTCATGCCGTCTGCGATGCGTTGGGTAATCCCCCAGGCTTCCATCTCACGCCGGGACAGGCGCATGATCTTGACGGGGCCGATGCGCTGTTGCCCGGCATCGACGCGGACACGATCATTGCCGACAAAGCCTTTGATGCCGATGAGCGAGTCATCGAGCCTCTGCGAAAAGCAGGAAAGACCCTCGTGATCCCGTCAAAATCCAACAGAACGGCCCCCCGCGCATACGATGAAGACCTCTATAAGGCGCGGCATCTGATCGAGAACTTCTTTGCCCGGCTCAAGCAGTTCTGCGCCATCGCGACCCGCTACGATAAACGCGCGGCCAATTTCCTTGGCGCGATCTATCTCGCCGCCGCAATCACATGGCTTAATTGATGACACGCCCTAGTTTCTCCTTCCGCCTCAATCGGAAGAAGCTGTGAGAGGTGCGTCGACGCAAAGACCGCTTTCAATTGCGCACCAATTTCTGTGGACGAGACCACGAAGCCCCCTGGCAGTTCGCTATCCAGCTCACCGACGTTGAGGAGGCGTTCAAAACCATCACGCATGGTCTGCCACTATGCCTCACCTACCACCAACTCGAACGCCGCGTCGACACGCACATCTTGGTCGCCTCTATGGCCTCTTGTCTGCCCATCACCTTGAGGACACAACGCAAGTCCTTGGTGCCGACTCTCATCTCGCGTCTCGTGCCCAATTGCCTCGCCGGCATTCAGATGCTCGATGTCCATCCCCCAACTTCCGATAGCCACACTTTCCCCTTGATTCGCTACATAGCGCCAAACCTATAGCCACTACTGATCCCGGACCGACTCCATCTTCCTTCCATCCGCAACCACGGCCGCGATATAGACCGCGCTGGCCTAACCGCATCGCTGTCCATTTCACACACCTTCCAAACCGATTAGCCATCTCACTTGAAAAGTCAGGCTAAGTCGTAAAGAGTGACAAAAATGGCGAGGTGTCTTGTTGGACATGTCCAACAACAAGTCGACCTGCTCATATTACTCGCGACGGAATCTAGCTTGGATGGCAGGAAGCTATTTGATACCGATCTGAAAAGCTAGTGGGTGGCAAACGACTACGGTGTAATGAGTGATCGCCCCCCTCGCCGTCTAGGATGGGAGAGGGGGATCAGCGACTTGGTATTACTGAAAAATAATTTGGTCAATTTGACATTGCCGCGCAGGCACTTCCTCTTGTTTCCCATCCGCAAAATGGACGATCAGATGGTTAGGTTGTTGCGGTGGGTGATGCAGATCCACCGTTCCTGATCGATCCTGAAAGATGACGACTAACGAAGGAAACGCTGCCGCTGAACTGAGCATCCGCTCCTCACTCCCCTGCTCACCCTTCGACGAGGTGATTGTTTGCTTTCGTGGACCTCTGAGTTTGGCGGATAACGCCGATACCGCCGCACGCGTAATCTCCTGAGCAGTGGCACACCATCGTTCGACATCCTTTGGAAACTCCCTGTGCAGGTTCCGCAAATCGTAGAGCGTCTTAGCTGAGAGACATTTCCCCGACGTGTAAATCTCATCAATGCAGGCCGGTGGATCGATGAGTGTTAAATGATTCGTGACCATGGACCGATTTACCCCAAGGAGTTCGGCAATTTGAGCCTGCTTCTCCCCTTCGTCCATCTTCCTTTTGATAAACATAGCCAGCTCACGCGGTTTCAGATCTTCCCGCTGCAAATTCTCGATGACTTGCTGATAATCAGTATGCGACCGATCGACGAACGCGGGAATTGTGGTTTTCCCAGCTGACTTGGAGGCCCTGAGCCGACGTGCGCCAAAATTCAGGATCCATCGTTTTTGCTCGATAGGGTGCGGACGAATCGATACAGGCGTTTTGACTCCGTGCAGCCTGATACTGTTCTCCAACTCCTCCATACTTTCCGCATCGAATTCTTGGCGTGGCTGAGCTGGATCTTCATCAATGTCCTTGACCGGAATTTGAAGTGGACGCCCTAAGACTTCGGCCGTCACGGTCCGTTCTTTGGCAATCGGATCGTGAGTCGGAGCAGGAGCGGTACGATCAAGAGCCGTGAGATCCAGCGTTGCTGTCATTGGTTTTTTCATTCTGTAACCCCCATCGTATGAGCAACTTTATGAAAGATCGGTTTGAGATGCATCCACGCATCGCGTGAACTCGTTTTTTGCAATGTCCAGATGGGCGCCCCCATTGCCTGAGCTTCAGCCACAGCCGTGCGTGAGGGAATGGCGGCCATGCGTCCATCATCCAGTCGAATGAACAGCGAGGCAAACGCGGTGCAAAGCTGTTCAAAATTGGCGCGTTGAAATGGAGTGGGCTCCACAAGATTCGGAAGGAGACCAATGAACCGAAGGTCTTTATTCAATGTACTTTGTATCTTTAAGACCTGCGCCCGTAGCGCGGCAATACCATCGACCGCCTCTTGATTCAGTTGAATGGGTGACAGCACAAAATCACCCACCACGAGCGAGGCAAGTACGCGAATATCAGGGTTCGGATTCGTGTCAATAATAGCCACATCAAACCGGTCATCGATTTCGTTCAGGAAGAGTTTGAGATTCGTCGCGAATTGATTGTGATCTTCTTCACGTCTTTCGAGTCTCAAGAGATCACCATGAGACGGGATCACCACGAAGTTTCCCTCTTCAATACTGGTGACATGTTCGGTCAACAGTCGATTGGCTGTGATCGCCGAGGTGGTGGCCAGGTTCGACATAATGATGTTTTTCGACGTGTTCCCCTGGTGATCTAAGTCAATGATCAACACTCGTTTCTTGAGGTATTCGACGAGAAAGTACCCAAGTTGGCAGGCAATCGCCGTTTTCCCCACGCCGCCCTTCTGATTGGCTAGGACCAACGTTTTCATCTACAGCTCTCCTTTCTCACGGGCTAGTGAATCCTACTCTCGTCAGCTTTTTTCCTAATGACATGCGGAGCGATTCCGTCGCCTGCCTATCCGGGACCATTATTTTGATCTGACCGGGAGCAGTATCCTAGGTACGAAGAATTGTCAATCCTCTCCTTCTTTGAAGACGCTCTATTTTTTGGTTTGGTCAAGCAGCGGGGCTTATACAGGTTTTGACTGATGCGTTTAGATTGCAAATCAGGCTAATTTGGCATTTCGCACGAGATGAGACTTGGAGGAGCTCCTCCATCGGTCGTTCGTGAATACCAGCGGGAATCGTCGCGATACCGTGCGCCCGGCTAGGCATGTATCTGCAAGTACGCACTGCCAACTGCCAGATTCTATCTGGCTCCCTCAGTAGACTTGCAGATGGTGACATCTGTCTTCTTGATGATCGTGCAAAGTTCTTCGCGAGACGTCGTCTGGTGAGACGATTCACCTCCGGACAGTGTGTGGTCACGCATCGAAATGTTGCGAACTATCGGCCCCCACCACACCCTTGTGCCATTCTACAAGCTGGACCAGTTTGTAGACGAAATAGAGATCCGCCAAGCGCCGTTTATCCATCTCCAGAACATGATCAATTTTCGCGCTACCCATGATACCGGCTCTCGTTAGCTGTTTTCGTACAGATTGTTACCATAACGCGCAACAACGCCCGATAACCATTTCCATGTCGGAGGTTGAAAGCCGGTTTTTCTCCGCCCCAACACTTCCTCGGGGAGAAGACCCATCAAAGCCGCGCGCAACCAAGCTTTATACCAAAAGGTATGATCAGGCTGCTTGCTGCGCAACGCCATGACAAGTTCAACGAGTCCCACATCAAGGAATGGCAAGCGCGTTTCAACACCGACACTCATGCTCACACGATCACCCAGTGAGGGACAATTGGACACAAGCCACGTGTCGAACAGCATCCGGATGACCACGGTCGGCATTTGCTCCACGTTGCGTGGGCCGGTATCAGTCGGTCTAAACGGATTCTGTTCGCTGATCGCGCGCCAGGAAAAGACTTTTCTCTCTTCGATCCCACAATGCGAACGCAAACATCCCGCGAAAATGTGACACACTCCCGTCCCCAAACCTTGTACGGCGACAGGAGAACTTCGGTATCGGAATTATCGACAAACCGTTCGCCCTTGGCTTGGAGTTCCGCGCGAACTTCGAGATAATTGTAGACCTCGCCGTTGTACGTGATGACATAGCGGCCACCCTCGTAGGTCATCGGCTGATGCCCGCCTTCAGTCAAATCAATGATGACGAACCGGGTATGTCCGAACTGGATATGAGAATCGCTCTACACACCCGATCCATCAGGGTCGCGATGGGCCAATGTGGTTAAGTCCTTCTTGGTAAAGGACGATCGATGAGCCGGTTGTCGATAAAACCGCCTGAGAATGCCGCACATGGGTTCAGGCCTCTCGGTGCGAAGTGAGTGCGGTTGCAAGCAGTATAGTGGGTATGCGTAGGTATAAATATGTCATATCCACAACTCTATTGAGCATGGGGTGAGCTGGGTCGTCAATGATGGATGCCATTTGGTACAGTCTCACGACGCCGGCTATTGGTGGGGCCATTGTTGGACAACCGGAGCAGAAGAATCTTCGACTTTCTCGCCCTTCATGTTCTGGACCTATCCCGGTACAATGGCACGTGGTTGATCAAGGATGAGCATGACCTTCACACCGGTCCCCTTCTACATCCTCTGCGGCTCGCTTGGTGCCGGAAAGACGACGCTCTTGATGCGACTGCTGGAATATTGGAAAGCACAGGGCCGACGAACCGGCGTACTGATGAACGAGGCCGGGACCGTCAGCATTGACGGCCCTCGGGCCGGAACGCTCGCCGAGCAAGTCATGAACCTCGCCGGGGGCTGCGTCTGCTGCGACACGAAAGAAGATCTCTCCTGGGGGATTGCGCAGCTGGTGCACGATCATGGATCGGATGTGTTGATTCTGGAATGCTCAGGTCTCGCCGATCCGGCTGAAGTGATCGATGCAGTGACTGATGCCTTTACTGCCCGGTTGGCTTCTCTTGAACGAATCATGGCGCTTCTGCATCCGGTCTCAGCGGAGGAAAGCCACTCCAGCGTCTATGTGACGACACAAGCTATCCGCTGTGCCGATGAGCTGATCTTGAACAAGAGAGACCTCTATGTCCCAGGCCATTGGGAGCGGTTCCGCACCGCCATCCTTGATCAAAACCCTTACGCTCGCCTGTGGGAAACGTCGCACGCGCGGCTCAATGCCGCCGACCTTCTGGCTCCATATCCCTCGGCGAAACAGCCAGCACCGACGAATGTGCTGCTCAGCAAGTCACGACCCGGCCCCTCGCAACGTGCACCCTACCATCCCATTGCGACCACGGTTTCGTTGCCAGGCCCGCTCAATCGTCGGCGTTTTCTGACCTGGGTCAAAACCTTCCCAAAAGAACTTGAACGGGCGAAAGGCTATTTCCGATTTGCGCAGGAACCGGAGTTACAGGAATTCCAGTATGCGCCGCCGGGGCAAGCCACAATCACACCGCTCACTCTCTTGGATGAACCGGAGCCGGCGCTGGTGTTGATCGGACGAGGGTACGATGTAGAGATTCTGCGGACTGAGCTCTTAGCGACGATCGAGGAGCCCACACAATCAGCTTAATCCCTCTGACCTCGCTTCCACCTCCTCGATCGGTGCGGTGGCCGACACTACCTTCTTCCTGAATCGTGACCATCGAAGCAGCGCCAATGCCGCTCCTGCGCCAAGCAGCCCGCCAATCATCCATCCACCGAGCACATCCGTGACATAATGTGCGCCGACGTACACCCGAGCGAACCCGATGAGCGCAACAATCGGCCAACTGATCCAGCCGGACTTGGGATAGAGGACTTGTAGGAACGAGGCAATTGCGGCGGTGTTGACCGCGTGATTCGACGGAAAGCTGAATAATCCTCCGCACCCATTCGGCTCCATCTTGACCGATTCGCTGAGCGCTCGACAGGGCCGGACTCGTTCAAAGACCCATTTGAGCTGGCCACCCAAGAAATCGGACAGTCCGACGGCTCCTCCCAAAACCGGGCCACCCAGAAAAGCCTCGCGCCGATTGCTCCAAATCCAATAGGTGATGGCACAGGCTCCTGGCAGATAGAGAAGGCTCTGGTTCCCTAGTTGAACAAAGAAGTGGTCAGCAGTCGTTGACCTGCCCGCCAACCCGTTGATGGCCAGAAAGAGAGCCTCGTCCACGCCCATGCGTGCGACGATAAAGCGTTACTTGTTAACCGTCAAGCATGAACCGATCTATTACCCGACTGACGAATGGCACCTGACACAGAGCAACCTCATTGCGTCCTGAAATGAATGCGAACGGTCAGCTCGCCGTCGACCGGCTCGTCACCTTTCATTTTCGGCTTGAAGGTCCATTTGCCGAGCGCATTCATTCCGGCGATGGTGAGCTCTCGATGTTTGCATGGTTCGAGTACCACGACCGTGACCTTCGCGTCTTTGGAGACTAGCAGGCGGGCCTTCATCCAATCATCGAGTTCCTGGCCTTCGAGCGACGGTGGAATGCCGGGCCACGGAGTCGATTTCGGCACTGGACCAAGTTGCTGATCCTTATTCAGCGACAAACCGTGGACATGGACCTCGGGAAGTTCGAGTACATCTTCCTCATGATCAGAGGCATGCGTCGCTTCATCGCCGGCCACTGCATGCGCAGCAACCGACAGGATGGAGGAACCGATGATTCCACCGGCCAGCAGCCATCTTAGGTATCGCGCAACCATGCTGTCCGTTCTACTGCGCCTGAGCCCAATGCACCTACAACCATCAGCCATCTTGACCGAACCTTAATCCTGATCCTCAACCTTCTCCACCTCAGAAAAACCACTGCGCACGAAAGAAGAACGAACGCGGCATCCCCGCATGGGCCACACCGAGCCCGATGCTGCCCTCGCCACCGTTGTAGAAATATTGTCGATCAAACAGGTTGATAAGATCGACCCCCAAGAGCAGTTTCTGCTCGTGCCACGGTAATGGAATCGTGTGCGTAAGGGATAGGTTATAGACCGTATATGAGGGCTCGTGCGAGGAATTGGTCTTTGCATCTTCCTCCGCGGTTCGCAATCCATAGCCGTAGAGCATTTGTCCGGTGATGATGGTCCGCTCCAAGAGGCGATAGGTCAGCACGGCCGAACTCGTCACAAACTGTGAGTGATCGCACCAGACTCCACTGCTTGACGTGATGTCGTTGATTTCCGCCTGGCCGAGCAAATACTGTCCTGACTGCAAACCATACCCCCTGCATTGTCCCCATGCGGCATTTCCGCGTAACGTGAATTTCTCCCCCGCCTTCACCCTCACAGCGGCGTCGATCCCGCGCTGCCAGCCTTGCTCGAATGCGAAAAAATTCAAGAGCGGGGTTGTTCCGAACTGACCAGCATCGGAGAGAAAATTGGCCAGTTTGTAATAGCCCACCAGCTCCAGCGTCACATGGCGGCCGATGGCATGATAGCTCCCCACTTCAAAATAATGCGCGCGTTCGGCCCGAGGACGAAACCCCGTCGGATCGTCCGGAGCGGCCGTTGTGTCTTGGGTATTGAGATTGACGAACGCGATCTGCTCGATGTTGGGCGGTGTGAACAGTCGACCGTAGTAGGCATGAAACACATTGGATTGATCATATTTGTAGGTCACCCCGATCCGCGGGCTGACCTGTCCTTCATTGTAGAACCCTTGAATCGCATCGCCCCGCACACCCACATTGAACGTCCATTGCTCATGCGGCGTCCATTGATCTTGCAGCCAAAATTCTTGTCGCGTTTGAATGGTTTGGTTGGATGCCTCCCGCGTAATCACTGGTCCGGCGGGCACGCCGCCACTGTCGCCAAACGCAAAGATTTGCGTCACATTGCTCGCCCGGCTATAGTCGAACTGCATTCCCCCTTTTATCAGGTGCTGGTTGTTGAGTACCCAGGTATGATCCAAGCGAAAGCCCCCGGAATAGGCCGTTCGGCCCTGGTTCGAAGTCTGAGCCGAGTTCACATCGTCCGCGTAGGATAACGCGTTCAACGGGTCGGTCTGAAAATTCGCCACTCCACGTCGGAAATAGAATCCCAGGTTGAAGAAACGACTCGCATTCACATCATGCCTCCAGACCATTTGACTATACTGATTGTTTTCGTTTTGGAACTGGTTGACGTCTTTCGAGTTGACAGGGTTGAAGGTCGGATCCTGGGCTTGCAACAGGGTCAACACATCTTGATTAGCGGCGAGATCGGGAGTCGTGGGAATTTGAAACCTTCCGACAGAGGATAAAAGAATCCAGCTGAAGTTGTTGCGATTGTCGAGCTGATAGTCGCCTCGGAGATACGCATTGTTCTTCTCGCTCTGATTATGAAAACTCTCGGTGCCCAACGTCGGAGGGTCGAGCCCTCTTGCATTGCGGACATAACTATTCAGAGCGTAGAAGCGGACTTTCTCACCAATCGTTCCTCCGTACTCAAACGAAGGGTTCATTGTTTCATAAGATCCGCCGAAACCCTGTAGTGATCCGAACCCCGGCCGCGTGCCGCTCTTGCTCGTGATGTCGACCACCAAGGCCGTCTTGTTGCCATACTGAGCCTCCATCCCACCCAGGATGATATCGGCCCGTTCCCAGGCACGAGGCGGCACGATGTCGGCAAAGGCGCCGGTCACCGTGTCGGGAATGGGAATCCCGTCGATGCGAAACTGCTGGTTGGCATGGTCCTGCCGGATGTGCGTTTGGCCTAAGGCACCGTAGGCCACGCTCGGAATGGTCAGGAGAACATCCGCTACCGTGTTATTGTTGCCGCGCGGAAGGGTTTCGATGTCTTTCCGGCTTAATTGGTAGGTCTCGCTGGAAGCTTTGTACTGAATTGCCGGCAGCTGCGAGACGATTTCCAAGGCAATTTCCTGCGTCACCGCCAACGTAAGCGTCACAGGGATCGGCTTTTCGGTCCCAATTTTTAGGATGACATATTCACTTCTGTACGTACCCTGAGCGGCATTGATGGAATACGTGCCCGCTTGCGGCACCGTGATGATGAACTCCCCCGCCTGATTCGTCACTCCTTGTGAGACCACGCTCCCTTCCTGATCACGTACCTGGACCATAGCCTGGTCCGCTCGACGAAGATCTTGGCTTTGGACAACCCCCTGAATGGTCAAGTTTTGGTCATTGTCCTGCGCAGAAACAATTGACCACATACCCCATGCGAGTGCCATAACGATCGTTATGGACGTGGCCACCAACACACATCTCACGACTGGGTACATCATGTCCCTCCGCGCTCACAAACCCATCATTAATGGACGGATGGATGGGGCGCGCTGGAATCCCAGGGCTTACCAGACTGACTGCTTAGCGTGATGGACCAGCTATACTTGAGGAGGAGCGCGTGAAGGGCCGACGAGGGAAAGCTCAGCTGCTAGGACAATGGAATCACACGGAAGTTCCTGCTGCCGGACGACATCGCAGACGGTTAATCGTGGGATATCCAGATCAACCGAACCGGCGATATGATGTTGGACCCACTGACAGATGTCGGTATCCGAATGTTCGTGACCATCCGAGTCTGCTCCGGCCAGTTCGTGGTGGACATCCTGGGCCACGGCGAACGGAGCCAATCCCAGGATGATACAAACCATCCCCAACGCGATTCCGGCACGGACTAGTATGGAAAGAGATCTGATTGTGAGCGAAAACATGGCGGTAGAATAGGCATCCATGGTCAGAATTGCAAGAACTGTCGGAACAGAGCACCACCAAACTTGATGCATCGATCGAGCCGACCGGTATGGACTTTTCCGGTGTGATTCGTTACATTGCTACCCCCGAAGATAGAGCCAATTGGATCGCTCATAGGGCCATTCGGATCGCTCAAGGACATTACAATTCATGATCATGAATAGACCGATCGACAATCAGCATGTTATTGAAATCAAGGCATTGCCATCCCCACGCGCCATTAAGATCAAGTTACCCATTACCGATCAGGCTGGGGCACTCGTCGTCGAAACCCGAGAAGCGATTCGCAAAATTCTCCATGGAAAGGATCGCGAAAGGCTCCTGGTCATCGTCGGACCTTGCTCCATTCATCACCCCGATGCCGCCTATGACTATGCCGCCAAGCTCAAGCCGGTCGCCGATGCATTACGTGACCGCTTCTTGATTGTGATGCGAACATATTTCGAAAAGCCCAGGACCACCGTCGGATGGAAAGGCCTCATCAATGATCCGCACCTTGACGGTACTTGCGATATCGCGACGGGTATGGAACTGGCGAGAACGATTCTCCTCAAGATCAATCAGATGGGCCTTCCCTGCGGCACCGAATTGTTGGACCCAATCAGTCCGCAGTACATCGCCGACCTGATCAGTTGGACGGCGATCGGGGCCCGCACCACGGAAAGCCAAACCCATCGAGAAATGGCCAGTGGTGTGTCGATGCCGGTCGGTTTTAAGAACGGGACCGAAGGCAGTCTGCAGGTTGCGATTAATGCCATGACCTCCGCCCGCGCCCCGCACCACTTCGTCGGCATCAACGCCGACGGCCAAACGGCGATCATCAGAACCATGGGCAATCCCGACCGCCATATCGTGCTGCGCGGTGGAGGCGGAAGGACTAACTACGATGCGGAACAGGTCGCGACTGCCGAGACCGCAGTCACCGGCGAAGGTATCGCTCGTCCCATTATGATCGATTGCTCGCATGACAATTCTCGTAAGGACCATACGCGCCAAAGCCTCGTCGCTCGTGAAGTTCTGAGGCAGTTCCGTGAGGGCCGACAGGCGATCATGGGGCTGATGATCGAAAGCAATCTCAATCCCGGCAAACAAGTGTGGAAAGAAGGCGTCGCACTCCTTCACGGCGTCTCCATTACCGATGCCTGTCTTGGCTGGGATGAGACCGAACGTCTATTGACCGAACTCGCCGCAGCAATCACTCCAAAGCCGGTTTTCTAAACTCTGTCTTCTCCGGCCATATAGCTTGTGAGCGCCAGGCTGCTGGTTCGGACGAGGGGTCACCCACGTCCAATTGACCAATCCTTCGTAGACCCACCAGGGGCCGATCGATGAAAGCAACACGCCAGTCCATAGCTTCAAATCCACCTCCGACACGCGCTGAAGCCCGTCTCTTGCGACGACCACCAGGTACCCTGTTGCCACCAACGTCACGGTCATTCCCGCCAATGCGGAACCCCTCACCCCGGAGGGCACGGCCAACGCCGAGATGAACATGCAGATTGCAAAGGATTCGATTGCGGCGCTCTTCGTCATGTGCAAAGTCGAGGACCGCCTCACCACACCAAAGGCTGACGGTAGATGCGGTGCGTTGGTTATGCCGCCTTCACTCGGCTGGACCACAGCCCACCGGCGATCAACGCGAGTGTCAACGCCTGGAGCATGAGGCTCTGGGCGGTTGGGTGGATTCCCAACATCGGCAGTGAAAAGAAGCGCACCGTCGTTGTTTCCAGCACACCAGCTTCTTGCAACGCCGCGACCCCATTACCCACAAAGACAACAGCCATCATCGCCAGCAGGCTGGAGGTGACCATGAAAAACGGCCCGATCGGCAGACGCACGCTGTAGCGAAGGATCATGCCGCCGATCAGCACCAGCAGCAAGGCTGCGGTGGCAATGCCCCACAGCACCGAGCCCTGCCCTGCCACACCGGCCTGCGACCACAGGGTCTCATAAAACAGGATCACTTCGAACAGCTCGCGGTACACGACGAGGAACGAGATGCCGGCCATCGCCCACAGCGTGCGCTTGCCCAGCGCGGTATTGACCTGCTCGCGGACGAAACGGTTCCAGGCTTGCGCGTTCGCACGGTTGTGCAACCACCACCCGACATATAGCAGCATGGCCGCAGCCAGCAGCGCCGTGATGCCTTCGGTCACTTCGCGACTGACGCCCGAGATGCTTAACGCGTAGCGAGCGATAATCCATGTGATACCGCCCAGCGCCACGGCTCCGATCCAACCGGCGTGGATGTAGGGCGAAGCATCATGCCGCCCCGTCTTGACGGTGAAAGCCACGATGGCTGAAACCACCAAGATCGCCTCCAATCCTTCGCGCAGCAGGATCAGGAGAGAACTCACGAAGGCCGTATTCGGCGATAAGACGCTTCCGGAGAGCGCTTCATCAGCACGGATGAGAAGCGCCCTCACTTTCGTCACCTGAGCTGTCACGGTTTCGGATGGTCGCCCCTCGCCGATGGTCGTGCGCAGCGCCGTCATCTCCCGCTCAATTTCCAGACGCAGCGGCGCGTCAACATTGCCCAGTGCCGATTCGATGAGTTCGAAGCCGTCAAGGTAGGCCGCGGTCGCGAGGTGCCGTGCATCTTCTCGATTACCCTTCGCATAGGCTTGCGCCGCCTCGTTGAGCTTAGTACGGGAGAAAGCCAGCGGCCTCTGAGCGACGGCCTGGAGCACATGTGGCTGTTGTGTCAGATAGGCACGCACGGCGTCTATCGAAGAACCAGTAGCGGCTTGCTGACTGGGCGTCTCTGTCACCAGCCCGCGTAGGCTATCAAAAGTTGTTTTGCCCTCGCCTTGCCGCCAGAGCGCCTCCCCCTTCGCCACTGTTTTAGAGTCGGCGCGCAGGCCGCCGATAAAGAAGGCCAGTACCCAGCGGTCGGCCTCGGAGAGTTCGGTGAAGGCACGCATCTGCGTGCCGCGCACGCCAAGCGTAATGGTATTGTAGAGGCCATACAGGCTGCGCTGGCGCATGCGAGCTTCATCCTGCAGGTTACTGGGAGCCGGTTCCATACCCTTGGCCAGTGGTCCGTCGCCTCGGCCCTGTGCGCCGTGGCACACGACGCAGTGTTGCGCGAAGAGTCTCGGGGCCTGCTGGAGGTCAGGAGGTTGTTGTGGCGCCACACTCAGCTTCCACGCTTGGATCACGCCTATGCGCAGCCGGCCCGTGAGTGCGGAAATCTCGCTGCCAGGCACCTTGGCCTCGATGAGTGCAAGCAGCCCACGAGCCTGCTCCACCAACATCGGCTGCTCAGGAACGGCGGACAGCTGACCTAGAAGGGCTACGACCTGAGTGACAAACTCATGCTGTTCCGCATACTCCTCGACGTTCACCACCTTGCCATCCTGCACGACTCCCGGATAATCTACGCTGACATAATCCAGCATGTGGACGATGGTTTGCGCCTTTTCGTCGTCAGCCGACGCTGCCATGACAACGCCGGGCAAGTTCGCGGCCAACAGCACCACTGGCAGACACCACGAAAGCGAGTTTGGCAAGAACGAGTAGCTCCGTATCAATTTCATCGCGTCACGACCTTCTGCGCGCTCGGTCCTCTCCTGTTCATGGTCAGCTGTACTCCATTGTGTTGGGCAACACCACCGCTTTTAGTTGCTTGTGTCAGACTCGTGTTACTAGCTCAACTATGTCAGGTGTAGTAACACGGCGCATTCCAAAGTATGTCTAAATTAAGTATTGCCGTGAAGATTACCGTCGTCCGCTCACCTGGATCCCGCTGCTCTTGCGAAGCGCGACGCCGACAGTCACGGCTCGTTGATCGTCGATGCGGTTGGGATTGACCACTTGCGCGGATGTTGGAATATCGCGAATCTGAGGATCGGGCCTCTGCCGAGAAGTTGTTGCGACACAGGGGGCGACATAAGTTCGTTCTACTTGACGCCATTGACGATCATCATTTTGATCCGTTGGTGCATGGCGTTCTACCCCTTCCAATGTTGCCACGCATACGCTCAACCCTTTGAGCAGCATCGTGGGGAGTATTGCAACCGTATAAAATGAAATCGACCTGCTCGTCTCCTCACAGCCAGACAAGAAGCATAGAACGCGTATATTTTGGCAAGCGCCTGTGCGACAAGTCAATGCGGATCTCAGAACCACGACGATGCGAAATTCTCAGCATCGGTGGCACGAGGATAGCGCTGGTGGAGCCGGTGAGTTGAACCTACCTTGTCCCGGTCCTGGATTGGCACACGAAGAAGATTGTCGGGCACGATGCCGCGAGGTAAGCGGAGAGCACCCACTGGTTCCTGATGCTGGAGCAGGCGTCGCAACACCAATGCCCGGCGGGGATCCAGGGACAGGGGCTTTCAGTGATGAGCGACCATGGGTGTCAGCCTATGTCGGCAGCCTTCATGAAGGCGTGCGCGACGTTCGGAATCTCCGAGCTGTTCACGAATGACAACAACCCGAACGGGAACGCCGACATGGACCGGGGCATGTGGATGCTGAGGGAGCACTCCTCAAAAAGATGCCTGTGATTTCGACCTCTATCGATTTCCCTACTTGTGAAGTGTGTCCATGCAAAACTAAAATATGAACTTCAGCCCTACAAAATAGGTGACGTGGTTACTTGAATCTCCAATTGGGAGCTTTCTTGTCCAGCGCACTTCAGCAAGCGTTGGCGTTTCAGCAATCGTTATAGGTGTCGGCACATAGACTTTCAATACCTGCTCGATATCCGGGGCACGGTCCATAAGAACTAACATGCCTCCGCTACTAATATTCAGGGATAGCGCTTTTCCCCCTTTGACGACACCAACATTCCCTGCCTCCGACGCCGTCATCTCGTAAAGAATTGGCCGCAGCAGCGCCGCCCGCTCGCTATGGTTCTCATGGCTATCTCTTATCGACCACTCCCATTCTATTGACCCCACGTCCATTCCTCCCCTCAGTAAGATCTCTATTCCTTGGGTTGAGTCTGTGTTCTTAAACCGTATATTTGGCTATCCGGATGGCGACAGGCCCTGTCCGAACCAGCTCTGTCACCTCATGTCAAATCTATGGGGAATATATTTATCGCTTCGTGGATCAACAATACCAAGAACGTAGGCTGCTTCTTCAAAGGTATATGTTGACTCCCTCGGAAGGGTTAGGTAATATTCCTGCATCATCCTGGTATTTGTTGTTGGTCCAGCTACGGTCAATCGCTCTTGAACGTCTATATCTCAATATAATCATTTGTGATGTCTGATCAAATCTTATGACAGAAGCAGTTAAAGGCATTGACCAAACGGATGCGCTTGCTGATCAGAGGGCTGGATCTGGGATAGTGGTGCTGTCGGCATCCATGCAACTCCTGCATATGAATCGGCAAGCTACGGAACTAGCCAAAAAGATCAATGCAGTCGACCATGGGAGAACTACTACGATCTCAGCCCATGGGGTGCTCCCAACAGCCCTAACTGAGCTTTGTGCAGAAATTATCAAAGCCCTTCACATACGCACGGAAGCCAAGGATTGGGAACAATTCGAACTCAAGCGCGTCACGGGTGACCCTAATCAGCCTATTCTTTTGAGAGGTTTTGGTTTGCCGGATCGAGGAGGCATTCAAAATGCTCGGCTTGTGGTTACCATGGAAGAGTTGGGGCGAAAACAAAACCTCAATACAGAACATGCTCGAGAACGTTTTCAGTTGACTAACCGTGAGCAGTCAGTGGTTGAAAATCTGGCAAAAGGCTGGACCAATAAGGAAATTGCCAATGCTCTCCAGATTACTGAACAAACTGTAAAAGAACACATTAAGCACATCATGCGAAAGACCAACGCTACCACTCGCACCGGAATTCTCGTCCAAATCTTCAATTCCTGAACACATCGTTGTGTCAATGATGCAACAGTGCGTAGATATTGACACATTGTTACCAGATGAACCCGTCAAACTCTCTCATTTAATTACGATTCCAGGCAATATTTCTCAGGCCTGCTATTTGCATCCTCGTACTACATGGAGCTAGATAAAATGACGAGTGGCGTGTTCGGAGAAAAGCTACTGGTGGGGTTATTGGGGGTAGCGCTTCTTGCCTCAGGTTGTACAACCGGTCCCCCATCCCAATTGACAGAAGTAAAAAATAGCGGCTTCATGTCCTTGTGGAATGCCTATGCCGATTGTAAATCAACCTCTGATTTAGCTCAGGCAAGTTCAGATCTGAAACAGTTGCGTTCCGCTAACCAAGAGGTGAACGAAGGGTTTGTCCTGCCATTGCCAACTCATCTTGAGCGGCTAGTGGCTAACCCAACGAGCCGGGTGGCGGTTGATGTAGAAGCAATGGCAGCCTCTTGCGCCCTATACAGCGGAGAGCTAGCTCTTAATCAAGGGAAGACCGATATTGCTCGTGATCTTCTGGTTTCTGTCATCAGGCTCCATAAACAAGAACGCTCTTACTACGTTCTAAGAGCAAGGACGTTGCTGGCAAGACTTGGGCAGGTGGTTAACGTCTCCTTCAACGTTCACTAGTTTTCTCTTCTTTCTCTCTGCAGGCATCGATATAAGTCTACATAGAGTTTGGCCGATCGAGACCAAGACAGATCGGTCTTCATCCCAGCGTGGATCAAGGATCGCCATGTCTGCCGCTCTTCATACACATGAAGTGCGAGCAAGAGCGCCGAGAGCAGAGCGTCGGCCGATGCATCAATGAAATGGAAGCCAGTTGCCTGCCCAGATTTGACCGTTGAAGGTCGAAATGGAACAACGGTATCCGCCAATCCTCCGGTACGGCGAACAATAGGTACCGTGCCATACCGAAGACTATACAGCTGACTGAGACCACATGGCTCATAGCGAGAAGGCATAATTACCATGTCGGCGCCAGCTTCAACGCGATGCGCCATCTGTTCATCAAAACCAAGATGCAGGCCGATGCGATCAGGATATTTTGCCTGGGTTGCACTAAGTTGCTGTTCCAAGTGATGATCTCCCGTACCAAGCACTACGATTTGTGTATCTAAGGACAGGAGCTCAGGAATCACATCGATCAACAGGTCAAAACCTTTCTGAAAGGTCAACCGACCAATTGCAGCCAGCAAGGGAGCATCACAATTCGCCAGCCCAAACTCCCGTTGTAGCGCTCGCTTGCACGTTTGCTTTCCTGACAAATCAGCAACCCCATACTGCACCGGCAAGTAGGGGTCGCTCTCAGGATTCCAGGCAGCTACATCGATGCCATTCGTAATTCCCTTGACGCCATCCGCACGACTTGCCAATACACCTTCAAGACCACATCCATATTCTGCGGTCATGATCTCCTTTGCGTAGGTAGGACTGACCGTGGAAACGGCATCTGAAAAGATGATGCCGCCTTTCAGACAATTAACTAGCCCATAAAACTCGAGATCGCTCGGTGAAAATACCGATGAAGGGAGCCCCGTCTTCACAAACTCCTCGCCAGGGAAGGTTCCTTGATATCCCATGTTGTGCAGAGTAAGAAGCACTTTCGATTGGTCAAGTCCCTTATACTCATGAGGAAGGGTTTTCAGATACACCGCGCACAGTGCTGTCTGCCAATCGTGCAGGTGCAGCACATCAACCTTCTCTCCTCGAGTCTCGATCAGCCTACGCACGATTTCAAGAACTGCTCGGCAGAATAGGACAAACCTCTCGAGGTTATCCGGATAATCGCGATGGTCTTGCTGGTAGAGGCCCGGGCGATCAAAGTATGGATCGTACCGCACGAACAGCACCCTCAACCGCGGTGATACACCAATAGCCGGTTCTCTCTCTTCTTCCACCGTTACGTCTAGCAGCTTTCCATTCATCGGAACTGAAAATCGCATGGCCGGCTGACAAGACTCACGGCTTGCTCGGCCTCCGTACCCCGGCATCAGCAATGTCACATGATGCCCCAACTTCGTCAGCTCAATCGTCAGTGCGCCGACCATATCGGCCAATCCACCCGTCTTGGCGTACGGAACGGCCTCGGAAGTTGCCATCACGATGTTCAATCCATCTCTTGATGTTGATGTCATGCGGGGTAGTAGGGGCGGAGGATCTAAGGTCTGGGAAATTCGTCAAGCCGGGTTTTGAAGCGATCCTCATAGGCCCAGGATTTTGCAAGGGCATGCAACTCCTCAGTTTTGAGCTCTTCCTTGTAAACAAGGTGATCATCGAGGAATACTAAGAGCCACCCACGATCGGGGTATGCGAAATAAACTCCTTCGCCCGCATGCACACCGGCTTTCCACCCCCTCGGAGCCTCTCCCGTTGCGACGCGCGATCGCGGAACGACACTGTCGTCCGGCATCACAAAAAAATGGCTAAATTCGCTGTGATAATACGGCGGCTTTCCCCAGGCATTCACAACTGCCCTGGTAGTGATTTGATCCAGCACAAGATTATTGGCTTGTACCAGTTGTTCTTGCTGCTCCAGCGTCGGCATACTCTTGCAACCTACGATCAATACGAGCATCAAAACTCCACCTAGACACCCTATCGTCGCCTTAATCGCAGCAACAGAAATATTGGTCATCTTGTATCCAAGCCTCACATGAGCCGCCGGGATTTTGACTCAACAGGTTTCACCGGCTGACAGATGTCGCACTGACATAATTTTCTTAGTAATGAATAAGCATAGATGCCGGTATCGTGACCGTCGCTCCATTTAAACTGCAAGGCGTAGCGTCCTACCGGCTCGATGTCCTGGAGCATAATCAAGATCGGTACATCCTCTGACTTAAGACGCCGCTCCCCTGTCCACTCATCGACACAGGCGGCGCAGGGACAGTGCTGCCGCAGATAACGAACCGGATAGCGGCCCTTGTGGCCATCGCTCCACTGGATGCCCAGCACTCCCTTGTCAAGCCACTCCATATCTCGAGGCTCCAGAGTAGTGGCGGCCATGTCTTCACCTCTCATCATGTCTGGCTCATCCTGGCGATGGAAGCGATAGGAAGTCAACCGGTGGTAACCGTTTCCCGGCAACAACTGTGACGTACCCTTCAATCGCTTCCTCCACCTCATTCCGCACTCGCCCCGTAGCTCTCAACCGTGTGACTACCGTAGGAGCCAGTCGAATGGCTTGTTGGAGAAACAAAAGGCTGCCTCGTGAGAATGCAACACATCGAACTCGTTGACGTGAGGCACAGGTTGGGCAGATGAGACCTCCGGCAGTCGGAGAAAATTGGGGCTCTCCGATGAAATGCGTCTTCCCACAGGCGGCGCAATGATCCGTCTGCGGACGAAACCCCGTCAATCCGAGCAGCCTGACCTGAAAAAGGAGTGCTGTAAAGGTCGAGTCTTCTGTTTCCTGGAGCGAGGCGAGACCCTGCTCCAGGGTATCAAACAAGAGCGGGTCCGGATCTCCATCCGGCGTGATCGCTGCTACGACGTTGACCATCCGCGCCGCCGAGGCCATCAAGCGAAGATCTTCCCGCAGCGCTTGAGACGACCGTACCAGATCGACATGCGAAATCCGAAACAGCGAATCTCCCGCTTTCTCAAATAGATTCAGGCGACACACACTGAACGGTTCGATCGCACCCCCAAAACGGCTTTTCTGACGACGGGCACCACGAGCTACACCTCGGATTTTACCCAGATCCTTGGAATACAAGGTTACGATTCGATCGGCGTCGCCCCACTTGCGGCTCCGGAGGACAATTGCCGTCGTCTTTACCAGAGGCATCGCTCTCTCCACTCCCATCCGCGATAGAAGCGTGAGGACGCACCAGTCCCTGTCACCGGAGATACTCCAAGAAAAGAGTGGCCAGAGTCAGATAGATTGTGATCCCGGTGATGTCGTTCGCCGTCGTGACAAAGGGACCGGCCGCAACGGCTGGATCGACGCCCACGCGTTTGAGGATAATTGGCATAATCGTCGCCATGCTCGTAGACACCAGAAATGCGATGACCAGCGAAGCTCCGACGACCATCCCCAAAAACCCTTGATGCAAAACCCAGGCGACCAGTGTCAGTGTCACCCCGCAGGCCAGTCCCATGACCAGACCGATCTTCACTTCCCGAAAGAAGACAGGCCATACATGGGTGAGGTCCACAGAGCCGGTGGCCAATCCTCGAATGATCAGCGTCGACGACTGCAATCCCACATTGCCGCCCATCGCCGCAATGACGGGGATAAAACTCACGATCGCCACGACTTCCTGGATCGTATAACGAAAGTACCAGAGAATCGCACCGGACAGGAGGCTGCCGACCAAGTTGGTAAAGAGCCATGGCAGCCGCAGTTTTGCTGAGCCGAGACTCGAAGACTTAGAGCCGGTTTCTTCTTCAATCGCCCCGGCCATCTTCAACATGTCTTCGGTCGCTTCCTCTCGGATCACATCCACCACGTCATCAACCGTGATGATGCCCACGAGTTTGCCGTCTCGTTCCACGACCGGAATAGCCAGCAAGTTATAGCTGGCCACCTGACGCGCGACTTCTTCTTGGTCCATGTCGATCGCCACACTCATGACCTCTCGCGCCATGATATTTTTCAGAGGCGTTGTCGGAGGAACGGTGATCAGTTGCCGGAGCGAGAGGACACCGACCAGACGATCCTCCTTGTCCGTCACATAAATATAGAAGACCATTTCGGCTTCGGTGGCTTGCTGCAACCGACGGATCGCTTCCTGTGCCGTGGCATCTTCCGGCAAGGAGAAGAACTCCGTGGTCATAATCGCCCCTGCCGTATCTTTCGGATACTTCAAGATATCGGCAACCTCGGTCGAGTCCTCGGTTTTCATCAAAGCGAGAATTTCTTTGCTGCGCTCTTCGGGAAGGAATCCGAGAATGTACGCCACATCATCGGGACCAAGGTCTTTCAAGAGCCATGCGATATCGGAATGCAACAGATCCGCGAGTACTTGTTGGATACTATCGCCGTCGAGTTCACTGAGCGCTTGCCCGCGCTTGCCTTCGCCGCGGACCAGCTCGAAAATTTCGCGCTTTTCCTTTGGAGAGGAGAGATGGGTTACTACCTTGGCGATGTCCGCGGGATGCATACGTCCCAACATCTTGGAAAGATTCGTAATGGCTCCGCGTCGCAACAACTTCTGCACCGACTGGATGATAATGTCCGACTTCGTCTGCCCGCGTTCGGCCTGATCCCGCAAGATTTCGCGCAGCACGTCGCGCTCTGACTGGCGAGGTTGCTGTTCCGTCACCCGCGGCTCTCTCGATCGTTCCGTCTGCATGTCCGTTTCGTCAGTACCCTAACTGCACCAAGGCCTGCTCGTCCTCGCGCCACGCCTTCTTCACTTTCACCCACAGTTCAAGAAACACTTTCATGCCGAATAGCTGTTCCATGTCCAGTCTGGCCTGCGTGCCGATCGATTTCAAACGCTCTCCTTGTTTGCCTATGAGGATGCCCTTCTGCGTCTCTCGCTCCACCAAAATCGACGCCCGAATCTTCGCCAATTTCCCCTGCTCGACGAACTCATCGACTTCGACCGCAACCGCATACGGCACTTCTTCATCCGTCTCTTGCAGCACCTTTTCACGGATCATCTCAGCTGCCAGCGTTCTCATCGTCTGATCTGTCACGACATCGTCCGCGTAGGCTCCTTCTCCAGACGGAAGATAGGGGACCGTCACGGCCAACAACCGGTCAACATTGTCGTCAACCTTGGCGGAAACCGGCACGATCTCCGTCCACGCGAAGAGTTTGCTATAACTGTCGAGAATCGGGAGCAGCTTCTGCTTGTTGACGAGATCGATTTTCGTGAGGACAAGGATGACCGGGCATGGCTGTTTGGCCAATACGTCCTTCATATGTCTTACAGCGGTCAGATCTCCAGGACCCGGCCGGCTCGTCGCATCCATGAGCATGTAGAACAGATCCGCACCTTCCATGGTCTCCACGGCAGTACGCACCATTCGACGATTCAGCAAGTGCTCTGGTTTATGAAGCCCCGGCGTGTCGAGAAAGGCAATTTGCGCTCCCTCCGCATGTACGATGCCCATAATGCGTGTCCTTGTGGTCTGAGGCTTACTCGAAACAATCGAGATTTTTTCACCCAGCAACCGATTGAGCAGCGTCGACTTGCCGACGTTTGACCGGCCAATGATGGCCACTGTTCCGAATTTCATGGCTTCGAAAATGACTCCATCTTTTTCTCAGGATCTGGCGCCAGTTGATACACGGTTTCACCCTTGCGCACATAGCCCAACTGCTCTCGAGCCAACTGCTCGATCTTGGCGGGGTCATGCTGGAGGCGGGTAATATCTCGCTGCAATGCGGCATTTTCTCGGCGTAAAGCGGAGAGTTCTTGCTCCAAAGTTTTAGCGTGGTCCCGCATAGAGAGATACCGACTCAAGCCCATTTCTCCTGAAAACAAGGACGCGAATAGCCACACACAGCCACCAGCGCCGATCACCTGCACGACGATAAGCACTCGTTGCCGCCATTCCAGCCACTGCCGTCCACGATTTTGCTTGATAATCATTCTATTCACCCACCGACTACATACCAGCTAAGCCCTGGCCGCCACTGCCTCACGACCACGATAGAGCGCCACGGCTCCCAGCTCCTCTTCGATTCGGAGCAATTGATTATATTTCGCTACGCGATCCGTTCGAGACAAGGATCCCGTCTTAATCAATCCGCTGTTCGTCGCGACCGCCACGTCCGCAATCGTGGTGTCTTCGGTCTCACCGGAGCGGTGTGAGATGATTGCCGTATAGCCCGATCGCTTCGCAAGTTCGATCGCGTCCAAGGTCTCCGTCAAGGTCCCGATCTGATTGAGCTTGATCAAAATCGAATTCCCGATTCCCTCCTTGATGCCCTTCGAAAAGATTTCGACGTTGGTGACGAAGATGTCGTCTCCGACCAGCTGCACTCGCTTACCCAGTTGTTCCGTGAGGATCTTCCAACCCTTCCAATCCAATTCGCTCAACCCGTCTTCGATGGAGAGAATCGGATGACGATCCAAAAGCTCGCCATAGTAGCTGATCATCTCATCCGACGAACGTTCCGGGTTCTTTTCCGCTTCGAGAACATACCGTCCCTTGTCGTAGAACTCGCTCGCCGCGCAGTCCAATGCCAAAGCGATATCCTGCCCGACCTTATAACCAGCAGCCTCGATCGCTTGAGAAATCAGGCCCAGCGCTTCTTCGTTCGATTGCAGATCCGGAGCGAACCCACCTTCATCCCCCACAGCCGTGTTGAGCCCCTTCTTCTTCAAGAGGGCCTTCAACGAATGAAAGACCTCGGTGGCCATTCGGAGGGCTTCGCTGAATCGGCTTGCACCTACCGGCATGATCATGAACTCTTGGAGGTCCAAACGATTATCGGCATGGGCTCCGCCGTTGATGATGTTCATGAGCGGTACCGGAAGCACTCGAGCATTCGTCCCCCCGAGATAACGATAGAGCGGCTGCCCTGTTTCATTCGCCGACGCCTTCGCCACGGCCAACGAAACACCCAAGATTGCATTGGCCCCCAGCTTGCTTTTGGTCTTCGTCCCATCCAACGCAATCATGGCTCGATCGATGCCGGTCTGATCGGAGGCTTCCTTGCCAAGCAATTCCGGGGCAATGACCTTGCTGATGTTCGAGACCGCCTTTGAGACTCCCTTTCCCATCCATCGTTTCTTGTCACCGTCGCGGAGTTCGATCGCTTCTTTTTCCCCCGTCGAAGCCCCGGATGGAACGGCCGCCCGCCCCTTCGCCCCGCTTTCGAGCGTCACTTCGGCCTCAATCGTCGGATTGCCCCGTGAATCGATAATCTGCCTGCCCTTGATTTCTCTGATCGCGCTCATACCGCTTATCCCTCTCTGGTTAGATGCTCAGCTTCTTTTTCAATAAATCATTCGCCTTTCCTGGATTCGCTTTCCCTCCGCTCGCCTTCATCACCTGTCCAACGAGGAAACCCAATACTTGTTGTTTGCCTTCCTTGAACTGCGCAACCTGCGCAGGATTTTTGTTGAGGACCTCTTCGATGAGCTTTGCCAACGCCCCTTCGTCAGAGACCTGCGTCAATCCTCTTTCCTGCACAATCTGTTCGGGAGTCTTCCCACTCCTATAGAGATCGGGAAAGATTTCACGGGCGACCTTTAGGCTAATCGTGCCTTTGTCCACCATCTGCAAAAGACTCACCAGTCGTTCAGACGTGACAGGCGAGGCTGAAATATCTGTCCTGGAATTGTTTAGCTCTCTCGTCAACTCTCCCATCACCCAATTACTCACGGTCTTGGGTTGATTAAACTGCTTCACGCAAACTTCGAAGTAGTCCGCCATGCCCTTGGAGGCCGTCAGGATGGTCGCATCATATTCAGGTAACCCATAGTCCGACATAAATCGCTTCGTCCGCACGGTCGGCAGTTCTGGCAAGTCGGCACGGAATCCTTCAATCCACTCATCGTCCAACTTCAACGGCACCAAATCAGGGTCCGGGAAGTACCGATAGTCATGGGCTTCTTCTTTGGAACGCATGACCGCCGTTTCACCACGTTCAATATTCCAGAGCCTCGTTTCCTGGCGAATCGTGCCTCCTTCATTTAAGACCTTAGTCTGTCGCTTGATCTCATACTCGACTGCATCTTTCACATACTTGAAGGAGTTGATGTTCTTGAGCTCAACTTTCGTTCCAAACTCCTTCTGCCTAGACGGACGCAGCGACAAGTTCGGCTCACAACGAAAGCTCCCTTCCTCCATATTGCCGTCGCAGACCTCAAGGTACATCAAGATTTCCCGCAGCGCCCTGAGGTAGGCCACCACCTCGTCAGCCGAACACATATCCGGCTCCGTCACGATCTCCAACAGCGGCGTGCCGGCGCGGTTCAAATCTACATGGCTCCCACTGGTGCCGGTTTCATGGATGTTTTTCCCGGCGTCCTCTTCCAAATGAGCGCGACGGATGCGGATTTGTTTTGTTCCGCTACCACCGCGAATCTCAATCCACCCATGCTGGCAAATCGGGGACTCGTATTGTGAAATCTGATACCCCTTGGGTAAATCCGGGTAGAAATAGTTCTTTCTCGCGAATCGATTGTTCGTCGCGATCGTGCAGTTCAGCGCCAAGCCTGCACGAATCGCCATATCGACCGCCGTTCGATTGATCACGGGCAAACTGCCCGGTAGACCAAGACAGACCGGACAGGTCTGGCTGTTGGCCGACAGACCGAATGTCGTGCCGCACCCGCAGAACATCTTGGAGTTGGTCCGCAGTTGGGCGTGGACCTCCACTCCAATGACCGTCTCAAAGATCATCCTCGATCAGACCCCTCGTCGATACGACCTCGCTCTCGCTTTATCGCTTCGCGCCCGGCATCGAACGCCTCTCGCAAGACCGATCGCTTGTTTTCGACAAACTCCTTGCCCTGACCGACGACTTCTTCAAATGCTTCACCGGCGCGGCCGGCCAGGTCACGGAGATCATTCTCCGCGCGACGAGCGTATTTCCGGATTTGGTCGCGCGATTCGTCGCCTGCTTGTGGTGCCAGTAAAAGTGCCGCGACGGCACCCATCGTTGCTCCGCTCAAAAATGCCAAGAAAACCAGCGCTGATGTTCCTCGATCATCCGCCATTGTGTGTCCCCCCTTCTTGTTTCATGCGTTGTCGCACGACGTGAGTTGCCGCCCTGAAACCCGCCACCATGCTCATCACATTGTTTAAGAGCGTCCCACTCGATCCACGAACAACATTATGGACTTGCTGCACAGACTCACCCACTTCACCCACCGCGTGAAGCAATACCGCTGCATGCTCGACCCCCTCACGCGCCTGGGCGGTCACGTCATTCAAGTTCTGGCTCATGGCTCGAAGTTCAGCCACAAGAGCCGGCACCTCGACATTCATCTTCGAGAGCAGCTGTTCGGACTCAGCCACCGTTTTGCGGACTTGCATCAAGACCGGCACGAGATACCCGACCAGCACAGCAAACGCCACGGCTACGAGGAGCGCGGCGATTTCAACGATCGTCATGGGGCGACCTCCGTGAAGCATAAACCGCGAAACGCGAAGCCTCGTAAGAGATTATTCGGATTATTCGGCATGTCGCGTACTACTCGTCCTCCCGCCAACATTCCACGTCTCACGGTTCACCGTATATTCGGCTTCTTGAGATGCCATTGCGTCGCCTGCTCATAGGCGCGGGCGGCCCGGAGCATTGTCTCTTCTTCAAAGGCTCGTCCGATCAGCTGTAGGCCAATGGGAAGCCCTGTTTTGCTGAAGCCGCAAGGCAGGGCGATCGCCGGCAACCCGGCCAAATTCGCTGAGATCGTGAAAATGTCCGATAGATACATCTGCAATGGGTCTTCGCTCTTCTCCCCCAACCTGAAGGCTGGAGTCGGCGTGACCGGAGTTACGATCAGATCCACTTCTTTGAACGCAGTCGCGAAATCTTGGCAGACCAACGCTCGTACAGCCTGGGCCTTCCCATAATAGGCATCGTAATAACCGGCACTGAGTACGTACGTCCCCAGCATGATCCGACGCTTGACTTCAGGTCCGAATCCCTCCTGCCTCGTCTTCATGTAAAGTTCGAGAAGATCTTTGGTTTCCTTGGCGCGGAAACCGAACTTCACTCCGTCGAAACGGGCGAGATTCGAGCTGGCTTCCGCCGTCGCGATCACATAATACACAGCAACAGCGGCACCGGTACTCGGGAGATGGATTTCCCTAATCTCAGCTCCCAGATTCTTCAACTCCCCGATGGCCACCCTGACCGCCTGCTCGACATCCGGATCGAGCCCTTCGGTAAAAAATTCGACCGGTACGCCGATCTTCAGAGCTTTGAGATCCCGTTTTTGCAGTGCTTTCATGTAATCCGGAACGGATCGGTCGACCGAAGTGGAGTCCATCGGATCGTGACCTGCAATCGCCTGCAGAAGAAATGCCGCATCAGCCACGTCTCTCGTGATCGGCCCGATTTGATCCAGCGAGGAGGCAAACGCGACCAACCCATATCTCGAGACCCGCCCGTAGGTCGGCTTCAGCCCCACCACTCCGCAGAACGCCGCCGGTTGCCTGATGGACCCGCCGGTATCCGAGCCAAGTGCCGCCACACATTCCTCCGCCGCCACTGCTGCGGCGGATCCTCCGCTAGATCCTCCCGGCACACAGTGTAGGTTCCAAGGGTTTCGGCTGGGGCCGAATGCGGAGTTCTCCGTCGACGATCCCATCGCAAACTCGTCCAAATTCGTTTTGCCCAATAAAATGTACTCCTGCGCCCGCAACTTGGCGATCACCGTCGCGTCGTAGGGCGGCACAAAATTCTGCAACATTCGAGAGCTGCAGGTCGTGAGTACACCTTCCGTACAGATATTGTCCTTGATGGCAAGCGGCATTCCGGTGAGCGGATTGGTCTTTCTCCATGTCTTGAGCTTCCGATCCAAGCCTTCCGCCTGTACGAGCGCCGCTTCCTTCGCTTGGGTGGCGAAGGCCTTCACTTTCGGTTCCACCTGGCTGATACGCAGAAAGTAGGAGCGAACAATCTCTGTGGCGGTGACCTCTCCTGCCTTGAATTTCTTATGAAGCTCGACGAGGCCTAGTTTCTGGAGGGACATGAATTTCCTGCTACTGACGAGTGCGCGCAACTCAGACTGACACCGGAGCTCACCGATCAGTCTGTTTTCGGCTTCTCAGCTCACCGTCACCATTCGATTCTTTTCATTCACCCGAACGATCTTGGGTGTGTGCTTCTTGATCTCTTCTTCGCCGTAATACTCGTAACAAAAGATGATGATCTGGTCCCCGACTGCGGCTTTTCGCGCCGTGGGTCCGTTCAAAATGATCTCCCCTTTCCCTCGCGCACCGTTGATCGCGTAGGTCATGAATCGCTCTCCGTTATTCAAATTCGAGCAGATAATGGCCTCATACGGTAGGATCCCGGCCGCCTCCATCAAATCTTGGTCGATGGTCAGACTGCCTTCGTACTCGAGATGGGCTCCTGTCACCGTTGCACGGTGAATTTTTGAACGTAACATTTGTCGAAACATCTATCTTCTCGTCATTCGTCAATCGTCGTTCGTCACCCGTGGGCTTCCGCGTGTGAGACCGTCGTTGACGATTAACGCTCCTCTATAATTTTAGGTACCACAAACCCCTCCGCTTCACGCTCTGGCGCATTCGCTAAGGCCATCTCCGAAGGGAGCGACGGACGCACAAGGTCCTCGCGAAACACATTCACCTGCCCCATGACGGTGGCGATCGGCTCGATTCCCGCAGTGTCGTACTGGTTCAACGTATCGACATGCGCGAGAATTTGGGTCAACTGTTTGGCGAAGGTCTCCTTTTCAGCCGCGCTCACCGCCAATCTCGCCAGCTGCGCTACTTTCTCTACATCCTGTTGAGTGATTTCCATCTGTTGCTCTGTTCCTCTTCTGCTTCACCTATTCCACAGTCACGCTCTTTGCCAGATTCCTCGGCTGATCGACATCCGCCCCTCGCAACACTGCAATATGATACGCGAGAAGTTGAAGCGGGATAGTAAACAAAATCGGCGAGATCAAGGAATGGGTGTCAGGAATGGTAAACACCGCATCCGCGATCTTGCCGAGCTCCCGCTCTCCTTCTGCGACGAAGGCGATCACCGGCGCGCGGCGCGCTTTCACTTCCATGAGATTGCTGACCGTCTTGTCGTAGAGTCGATCACGAGGCGCCAGAACCACGACCGGCATATCTTTGTCGATCAGCGCGATCGGGCCATGCTTCATCTCGCCCGCCGCATAGCCTTCGGCATGGATGTAGGAAATTTCCTTGAGCTTCAGCGACCCCTCCAGCGCGATCGGGTAGTTGATGCCGCGCCCCAAAAACAGAAAATTCCGCTTTTTGTAATACCGCTTGGCGATTGCTACAATTTCGGCTTCTCGCTGGAGCACACGTTTGACCAACACCGGCAACTTCACCAACCGATCGAGCCAGGCTTTCCCGTCCGCTACCTTCATCACATTACGAACTCGCGCAAAATGCAAGGCCAAGAGATACAGCGCAGTGAGTTGCGCGGTAAATGCCTTGGTAGAAGCAACTCCGATTTCCGGTCCGCAGTGCGTATACAGTACTCCATCCGACTCACGAGCCAAGGTACTGCCGACGACGTTGACGATCGAGACAACACGCGCACCTTTTTGCTTCGCCTCTCTGGCAGCTGCCAGCGTATCGGCCGTCTCACCAGATTGAGAAATCGTAATGAATAGGTCGCTTTTCCCGACGAGCGGGTCGCGATACCGAAATTCGCTCCCGATATCCACCTGAACCGGAGTACGGACCATTTCTTCGAACAGATACTTTCCGACTTGGCCCGCGTGCCAGGATGTGCCGCAGGCGACAATCCAGATGCGCTCAACCGCTGCGAATTCCTTCGGCGTCAAGCCGATATCAGGAAGATCCGCCTCCCCAGTTTCATAAGAATACCGTCCACGCATGGTATCAAGAATGGTCTGCGGCTGTTCGTGAATCTCTTTCAGCATGAAGTGGGGATAGCCGCTTTTCTCCGCTGCCGAAGCATCCCACGTAATCGTCGACGACTTGCGCGAGACGGCATGGCCATCGGCGTCGGTGAGGTCCACTCGGTGCTGTGTGACCACCGCCACGTCCCCTTCTTCGAGATAGGTCACCTCCCGCGTATGCGCAAGCATCGCCATGACATCGGAAGCGACGTAAGAGGCGTCCTTCGTCCGGCCGACGACCAGCGGGCAGCCGGACCGGGCGGCAATCAACGTTCCGGGTTCGCGCTCAGAAATCACTGCCAGCGCATAACTGCCCCGCACGTCTTTCGTCGCAAGCCGCACCGCATCAGCCAGCTTGTTTTCTTGCTGCAAATACTTATCGATCAAATGGGCGACAACTTCCGTATCAGTTTCCGACGCGAATTTGTACCCGTCTTTTTGCAACTGCTGCTTCAGCTCCTGATAGTTCTCGATAATCCCGTTGTGCACCAACACACATCCTTTCGACCGATGCGGATGGGCATTCTGTTCCGAGGGCTTTCCATGGGTCGCCCACCGAGTATGGCCGATTCCGACTGCTCCTTTGATCTCGTTGGTTTTGAGCGAATTTTGAAGATTGACCAGCTTGCCCACACTCCGTCTGACGGCAATCTTTTCTCCTTGCATGATGGCTACTCCCGAAGAATCGTACCCACGATACTCCAGCTTCGCCAGTCCCCCGATGAGAATTGGAACTGCATCTTGATTGCCGACGTATCCGATAATTCCACACATAACGGTTGCTCCGGGTCTAACGAGACTGATCGGGAAACAATTCTCCCGTCGCCATCAGCGTTTCAAAGGCTTCACGCGCCCGTTCTTCATGTTGCTCGAAGTCCTTTTGGCGTTTCGGTCTCCCTGCTTGTCGGAAGCTTTCGTTGAATTTTCGCTCGGGGGACCGGCGGTCAGCAACATCCGACGTTTAGCTGCCCACCCGACTCGATTCACTTGCTGAACACGGGCGATCGCCAATGAATCGGCGGGCACGTTCTGCGTCACGGTCGTTCCTGCGGCCACCACCGATCCCTCTCCAATCGTGACCGGCGCAATCAGCTGGGTATCGCTGCCGAGAAACACATTCTTGCCGATCACAGTTCGATGCTTACGCGCTCCATCATAATTGCAGGTGATGGTACCGGCGCCGATGTTGACGCCTTCTGCGATCACGGCATCACCCAAATAACTGAGGTGATTGGCCTTGGAGCCTTCGCCCAATTCGGTTTTCTTCATTTCGACAAAATTTCCGACTTTTGCTTTTCTTCTGACCACCACACCTGGACGAAGATGCACGAACGGTCCTAAATGTGCGTCATCATCCACTTCCGACTCTGAGAGCACACAAGAGTCCAGGATCTCGACGTGATTGCCGATCACACAATCGGTGACGCGGACCCCGGAACGGATCGTCGTCCCTTCACCGACCGTTGTCTTGCCTTCGAGAGTCACGTGCGGGTAGAGCACCGTGTCTCTTCCGATGGTGACTCCGGCATCAATCCACACGGAGCCAGGATCTCGCATCGTGACTCCTGCCTCAAGCCAGCGATCGCGAATCTGTTGACGGACGACCCGTTCCGCAACCGACAGCTGTTGCCTGGTATTGACTCCCAGCCCCTCTTCGGGATCTTGAAGGGTTACAGCCGCAACCGACCGCCCCTGTGCGACTGCCATTCGAACAATATCAGTCAAGTAGTATTCATGTTGTGCGTTGCGCGGCTCCAGCTTATCGAGCGCATCAAAGAGAAATTCTCCGGACACGACATAGGTCCCTGCGTTGATTTCCCGCGTGGCCCGTTCTACCGGGGTGGCATCACGATCTTCGACGATTTTTATCACGTGGGATGGAGTTGTTTCACCCTGGTCATCGCCGTCGGACTGTCGGCGGATGACTCGGCCATAGCCGCTGGGATCATCGAGCACCGTCGTGAGAATCGTCACGGTCGCGGCCTGCCTTTGATGGACTCTCAAAAGTTCGCGCGCCGTCTCCTCTTTCAGCAACGGAGTGTCACCGTTCAAGATAAGATAATTCGTCGGACTCGGCTCGTCGCCATGACAAAACACGGGGCGGCTTTGCATCACGGCATGGCCGGTCCCAAGTTGTTCGGCTTGCTCGACGATGCGCACGAACTGTGATCCCGGCCTGCCCGAGATACCCGATTCAATCACTTGCCGAACCCTGTCGGATTGATGTCCGACCACAACCGCAATGCAATGGCCCGCCAGTTGCAACGCCACATCAACGGCGTAGAGAACCATGGGATGCCCTGCGACATGGTGCAGCACCTTTACTTGGCTGGAGTTCATCCGTTTGCCCAACCCGGCCGCCATGACGATTACTCCCAAGCCGGGAATATGCGAGACCGTCCTGTGCTGCTCTACCGATTGTTTCATCGAGGGCTCCGGATATGAGAGGATCGCAATCGACTCTAGGACACGTATTTATCCGATCGGCACGCCGGCATCCGGTTGTTTGACTTGACTCCATTTCGAGTCGCCGCTCAGGGCCGAAGCTATCGTTCCGGAGGGTGTATAGAGACCGCCTGACACGATCAGCTTCATCGCTTCTTCAATACTGATATCAACAGATGTCACTTCCCCTTCCGGCACCAATAGAAAATAACCCGACGTCGGATTGGGCGAGGTGGGCACATAGACGTGAACCAGCGCCTCCTGGCCCAATGCCGTTGTCTGGCCTTTCGTCATGCCGGTCACGAACGCAAAACAATAATGGCCGTTCTTCGGGAATTGGATCAAGACGACACGCCGATACGACCCCCGCTCCGAAAAGGACAGAATATCCATCATGGATTTCAGCGTGGAATAAATCCCTCGTACAAGGGGCAGTCGGTTAAGCCAATCCTCCCAGTGCCCCACAATCTGGCGGCCGATGAAATTCGCAGCGAACAACCCGACCAAAAAAATGAGCAGCACCAGAGTGAGGATCCCTAGGCCGGGAATATAATGATCAGGCACCAACTCTGCGACGACGTCGCCTAAGATGCCGTCTACCGCAACGAACAGGGTCTTCAGCACGAGAATAGTGCCCCAGATAGGGGTGACAAGAAGCAGTCCTGTTAGAAAATACCGTCTTAGCGCGGTCTTGAGCATCAATCACCACCACCCAGCCACAGGCAGAGTACTCAGCTGTTCATCTTACAGAGTTCCAGACAAACCTCGCAAGCGTTTTATTGTAAATTTCAATGGGTTATGTGCTCAGATGGAGCCAAATTTCAGAAAGGTACCGCTCTTGCTATTCACCGCGACCTGACATAGGATCGCTCCCGATCACGGCTGAAATGAAAATCGCCAATGGGTAGAACATCTAGAAAACCGACTGGCATGTTCATCACGCTGGAAGGCGGTGAAGGAAGCGGAAAAACAACACAAGCTCGAAGACTTTGTGAGCGGCTGAGCGAGCAAGGCCTGGACGTGCTGCATACCAGAGAGCCGGGTGGGACGCTTCTCGCTGAACGTCTGCGGAGTCTCCTGCTCGACCATGCGGTGGAATCGATCGCTCCGGAGACGGAAGCCTACCTTATTTTCGCGGCAAGACGCCAACATGTGGATCACGTCATCAAACCCTCACTTGCACGCGGGATGACGATCGTCTGTGATCGATTCTCAGACTCGACGATGGCCTATCAGGGGTATGGGCGGGGATTGGATCTCCGTCTGTTGCGCGCGATGAATGATTGGGCGACCGGAAAACTTACTCCCCAACTCACGTTGCTCTTCGACGTCCCAGTCGCTCTCGGACTCAGGCGACGCCGTGGCGGCGCCGCTACCCAAAACCGGCTCGATCGAGAAACCGAACGATTTCACCTGAAAGTCCGTTCGGGATTTCACACGTTGGCACGACGAGAACCTCGACGCATCAAGGTGCTCGATTCCTCACGACCTCTCGAATCGGTGGCACAAACCGTAGAAGAACTGGTCATGAACTGGCTCAAGGCCTATCCCGCCAGTACATCGAGACACCGATAGCCCATGCCTTTCGTCGATATCACAGGCCACCAGCAACCTATCTCCCTCCTTCGGGCGACCTTGCACAATGGACGCTTCGCCCATGCGTATCTATTCTATGGTGAACCAAGGGTGGGAAAGTTGATGACCGCCGTGAGGCTGGCTCAGGCCCTCAACTGCGAGCAGACCGATCAGACGGAGGCTCGGGACAGCTGTGGGCATTGCCGATCCTGCCTGCAGATAGGGGCGCGGACGCACCCGGATTACTTCGTCATCGAGCCAGACCCAAAAGCCACAACGCCGCAAATCAAGATCGAACAAGTGCGGGAGATCGAACAACAGTTCGTCTATCGACCACTCGTCGGGGAACGGAAGATTTGCTTGATTGACGACGCGGACCGACTGACGATCGGGGCAGCCAATGCACTCCTCAAGACCTTGGAGGAGCCCCCTGGTCATAGTCTCTTCATCCTGATCACCAGCCGGCTCCATGCGCTCCCGATCACCATTCGATCCCGTTGCCAAGCCCTCCGTTTCACCACGCCTGCCCGCACGCAAGTTGAGGCGGCGTTGATACTGAAGCGTGAGGTTCCTCCTGCCGACGCCCGTTTCCTGGCGGTCTTCGCCGACGGCCGTATCGGAGAAGCGCTCACGGCGAATCTGGCAGAAGTTCGCGCAAGACAGCAAGAATGCCTGACTTTGGTAAATCCGGAAACCTTGAAATCGAGCGCAACCATTCTCTCTGCAGCAGAAAGTTTGGCCAAAACAGACCGTGGAGAAGAAACGCTCACCTGGCTTGCGCGATGGATCCGTGATCTTGTCATCGTCATAGTGGGCGGAGAGCAGGATCAGATCCTTCACCTCGACCAACTCGCCGACTTACGACGATACGCCCAACGAGCGGACGTCGATACTCTCCTGACCCTATTAAATGACATCGAGCGGACCGAACAGCAAGCTACGCGGCACTTGAACGTGCAGATGACGCTGGAAACGACGTTCCTTCGCCTGCGCGAGGCACTCGGGCTCTTCCCAGCCCGAGCTCCCGCCTAGCAATAACCGCTGCCAACTGATATCTTGCCTTTGTTATGTCTGGAGCTGGCACCTTTTACATCACCACCCCGATTTATTACGTCAACGATGTCCCTCATATCGGTCATGCCTACACTACCGTAGCGGCCGACGTGCTGGCCCGCTATTGGCGCCTGCGCGGATGCGAGGTCTTTTTTCTCACCGGCCTCGACGAACATGGTCAGAAAGTGCAACAGGCTGCCGCCAAAGCCGGCATCGATCCTCAAGTCCATTGCGACAAACTCGCGCCGCAATTCGAGACGCTCTGGAAAAAGTTGAGCATCTCCAACAACGCCTTCATCAGGACGACGGATCCCGAGCACACATCCATCGTCCAACAATACCTGAATAAGCTCCATGACAAGGGTCTGATTTACAAGGATTCGTATACCGGATGGTATTGCACCTTCGATGAACGGTTTTGGACCGAGAAGGACATAGAGTCCGGACTCTGTCCAGACTGTAAGCGGCCTGTCGAGAAAATCAGCGAACACAACTACTTCTTCAAGATGGGGCAGTATCAGGATCGCTTGATCGAGCACATCAAGACCCAGCCGAATTTTATTCGCCCAGAGTCGCGGCGCAACGAAGTCCTCGGCTTCTTACAAACCCAAAAACTTGGAGACCTTTCGATCTCTCGCCCGAAGTCCAGACTTTCCTGGGGCATCGAACTACCATTTGATAGCAACTATGTGACCTACGTCTGGTTCGATGCCTTGGTCAATTACAGGTCCGCTTTGGAGTATCTTCCTCGCGAGAAACCGATTGGCAATCGATTCTGGCCGGCCAGTGTCCACCTTGTCGGGAAAGACATTTTGACGACACATGCTGTCTATTGGTCCACAATGCTCATGGCATTGAACCTTCCATTGCCCGAAACCATCTTCGCTCACGGTTGGTGGACCGTCGACGGCGAGAAGATGTCGAAGAGCCGCGGCAACGTCGTCGATCCTTACAAGATGGCCGACGAATTCGGCGCGGACGCGTTTCGGTATTTCCTCCTGCGCGAAGTGCCGTTCGGGCAGGATGGAGACTTTTCTCACGCTGCCATGATCACCCGTGTCAACAGCGACCTTGCCAATGGCCTGGGCAATCTGCTCAGTCGCACACTGACTCTGATCGAACGAACTCAAACAGGACAGATACCGGTTCCAGGGACAATCGGACCGGCAGAGCGAGAGATTGAACAAGCTACGGGGTCTCTCCTGAATGACCTTTTACCACGTCATCTGGAGCAGCTGGAGTTCAACCGAGCCCTCGAAGCAACCTGGCAAGTCGTTCAACTTGCCAATCAATATGTCGACAAGACCGCCCCTTGGAATCTAGCAAAACACCAAGATGAGGCAGAACGACTGAGGACCGTCCTCTACACCATGGCCGAGACGCTCCGCTGCCTCAGCCTTGCCACGTATCCCGTCATACCGAACAGCGCGCAGTCGATTTGCAACCAGCTTGGCATTGCAACCGAATTCACAAGTCCGCTACTGACCAGCAAGATCGAATGGGGTGGCCTGAAGCCCGGCACCATCATCCATAAAGGACCGTCGCTTTTCCCACGCATCGAATCAAAACCAGGAGCAAGCCTAGTGACCGAATCATCTGTTCCCTCTCAATCAACCGCAGCAGCACCCATCGCCACGGCCGCTCCGACACCTCCAACTCCACCCCCAATCACCATCGACGAATTCATGAAGATACAGCTCAAGACGGCGAAGGTGCTCTCCGCCGAGCGGGTTCCGAAATCGGAGAAGTTGATCAAGCTCCAAGTGTCCCTTGGTACTGAACAGCGCCAGATCGTGGCCGGCATCGGCAAGAAGTACGAGCCGGACGCGCTGATCGGCAAGACCATCGTAATCGTGGCTAATCTGAAACCGGCCAAACTCATGGGCATTGAATCGCAGGGCATGGTGCTTGCCGCTGGGGATGCCGATGTACAGGGGCTGATCACCATTCAGGAAGAAGTCGATCCCGGCACCAAGGTGAAATGACACGATCGTTCCTCGTCCCGCTTAGACTGATTCTCCCCCTCATCCTGCTCCCCTGCTTCACATCATCGGCAAAAGGTCAGACACTTCCTGCGCTACCCCTCAACGGGCCTCAACCGACCACGGTCCTCGTGCGGGTCGTCGCGCATGGGGCGATGGTGTTGGGCCGCGAAGTCGGTGGAGCGCGCGTGACGATTACCGATGTCGCAAGCGGCCATATTCTGGCAACCGGCCTGCAGCAGGGCGAGTCAGGAGATCAGAATCAAATCATGCGTACCCCCCACATGATGGAAGAGCCGATCTACAGTTCTCGTCCTTCCGCTGCCTTCACCACCACGTTGGAGCTGCAGAAACCGACGTTGGTGGAAATCTCCGCAGAAGGACCTCTCGCCTATCCTGCCGCATTACAGAGGACCAGCAAAACCTTGCTGTTGATCCCAGGACAAGACCTGACGAATGACGGCATTGTCCTGCATCTCTCCGGCTACCTCGTTCAGATCGAGCGTCCCAAGCCACGTGAGGCATTGATCGCGAAAGACGACGTGAAACTCCGAGCCTCAATCCGAACCCTGTCGGGCTCATTAGTCCGCCCTCATGGAGATTGGGACTCTCGGAAGATCCGTATTTATGGAGAAGTGCTGATCGGAGACCGAATCATCGAGCGGCTACAAATGTTTTACGATGAAGGAAGCCGCACCTTTGAAGCGCCGTTCTTTGTGCCGCCGTGGAAGGACGTTCCCGACGGGATCAAGCTTCGAGTGATCGCGACGGACCTGTCGACAGGCAATTCAGGAATGGATCAAGCAAACTATCCGGTGTTAAGCGAGCGTCTCCCAACCAAGTCTGTTCGGTAGCCGGCTACACCT
This sequence comes from Nitrospira sp., assembly GCA_029194725.1. Lineage (GTDB taxonomy): Bacteria > Nitrospirota > Nitrospiria > Nitrospirales > Nitrospiraceae > Nitrospira_D. The sequence continues at coordinate 46,820 of JARFXQ010000016.1, forward strand.
TCCGAAATGGGTCTACTCAGCGTAGTGGAGAAGAAGGGCGTGTTCAACGGCTTGTACTGCTCATGAAGCTCAGCCGGACCTGAGCTCATGATCCCACAATTCCGACTCGGCATCGAATTCTGATGGCGGACTATTCCTAGGCCGGCTGCAGATCGCCGAGCCTAACGGACACCAGCTTGGACACCCCAGGCTCTTCCATCGTGACGCCGAAGAGGGAATCGGCTATGTTCATCGTCCGCTTATTGTGTGTGATGACGAGGAACTGCGCGTTCTGGGCCAGCTCTTTCAAGACTCCCGTGAACCGACCGATGTTTTCCTCATCCAGCGGGGCGTCGATTTCGTCCAACAAACAGAACGGCGTCGGCCTGATCAGAAAACTCGCAAACAGTAACGCCATCGCTGTGAGTGTCTTTTCTCCGCCCGACAGCATGGCGATGCTCTTCAGTCTCTTGCCGGGTGGTTGAGCCACAATTTCAATGCCCGGTTCCTGACTGCCGACCGGTTCACCGTTTTCCGGAGGCGGTTCATCGATCAACTGCAGTTCGGCCCGCCCACCGGGAAAGAATTGGCCGAAGACCTCGGTGAACCTCTGCTGCAATTCCTCGTACGTGGCCGCGAACATCTCCTTCGTCGTTCGATGAATCCGCTGAATAATCTCTTTGAGGGATGCAATCGAGGTCGACAGATCCTGCTCCTGGGCGGATAAGAATTTGTGGCGATCCTCCAGCTCCTGGTGTTCACTGATGGCGGCTAGGTTGATCGGCCCCATACGATCCAACCGATCACGCAGCTTCTGTAACTGCTCTTTCAACTCGGTGTCCGAGCGGTGTTCGGTCTCCTGCTCTGCCGCAGCGTCAGCCGAGGTCGCTGAGTCGTTCAAATTCAACGAATTGTCGACCAGCGTCATTGGATCCAGCTGATACGTTCCCGACAACGTTCCTTCGACAGTGCTCAATTGCGTACGAACTTCCGCTCGTCGAACCTCTCCCGTCATCCGAGCATCCCGAATGACTGAGATCGCTCGTCGCAATTCTTCCAGACCTGATTCAAGCCTGTGGCTCGTCGCCAGCTGTTGCGCCTGTCGTTCCTGAGCGGCGATCAATTCCCCCTTCACCCGCCCCGCGGTTCCTCCGAGTTCTTCGCAGAGGGCCTCCTGACGGGCTTGTTCTGTCTGGCTCTGCTCAATGAGTCCCTGCAAACCGTTCAGGTGCTCGCCCAATGCACCATGCCGATCTTCCGTCTCCTGAATCTGTTCTGCCACACGAGACCGGTTCAGTTGCTCATGTTCCCGCTTGGCTCGCAACCCTTCCGCGGTCAGCTTCGCCTCTGTCACACGTTCCTGGTGCGTTCTCATATTTTGATCGAGCAGCCCCAGCCGTTCGCGCACCCTTCCCAACATCGTTTCCTGCCCGCTCTTCTCAGCCAGCCACTGCCCCAATCGAGACTGGACCGAATGCGCTTCTTGTTCCAACCGCTGACCTTCGCTGATACCTTCTTGAATTTCCGTCTCCATCCCGGTGAGTCGATGATCAAGGTCGTTCAGCACATGCTGAAGTTTTTCTTCATCCTTCCGCAGCGACAGGTTCTGCATTTCAGCGTCACGAAGCGCATCGCCGAGTTGACGGTCCCGTTGGGTGAGCGACTGGATCTGGGCAACCACCATGTCTCGCTGTTGTTTGTGCCGCTCGAGCTCCGCGACAAGCAGGAGACGTTTGGCTTCAAGATCGATCACCTCTCGTCGTCGTTCGAGCAGACCCGGCGTGCCTTGAACCTGGCCACCTGTCACGATGCCGGATGCATCCACTACTTCACCATCCAGGGTCGCCAAGATGGGACCGTTCGGAGCGCTCCACGCTTGTTGCTCCCACAACTGCATCGCCTGGTCCAATGATCGAACAATGACGACGCGATCGAACAGCGAATCGCGAGCCGCCGTTCGGGCCGCGTCCGTTTGGACGAGATCCTTGGCAAGCCCGAGGACGCCGGGCTGCGTTGCTATCGACGGCCACCAGTCATGAGCTCGCCCACCTTCCCATCGCGGGCGCTGCGGAATAAAGCTGCCTCGCCCCAATGCCTCCTCTTGAAGAAAACGGATCAACTGCCGCCCGACAGACGGTTCATCCACAAACCATCCTCGAACGCGCTCCCCCAGCACCGCCTCAACCGCCCGTTCCAGCCCTGACGGGATCACCAGCCATTCAGCCACCGCATCCCGCACCCCGTCACAAGACTTCAGGGCGGGGCCTTGCTGAGTACCCTGCCGCCCGTAGCCCATCTCCTCACGAACAACACTCTGTAGCGCCTCAAGACGCGAATCCATTCCCGCCAGCTCTTCCGAACGTCGTAGGATCACCTGATCCAACGACTGGAGGGCGCCGGTCGCTTGAGCGGCCTCCTCTTGCACAGTTCGTCGTTCCATCCGCAGTTGCGAAACAAGGCGATCCGCCTCTCCATATTCCTTGCGCAAAACCTCGTGGCGATCGATCGCCGCTGCACGTTGGGTCTGCAGTTCATCTCGCTCCGACGACAAGCGAGTCCCGCGGCCTGCAAGATCTTCCATCCGCTGGGCCAATTGCGAGAGGCCTTGTTCTGTATTTGCGACAAGAACAGCCAGCTGCAGGACATCTTTGCGCCCTCGCTCCTCCTCTGCGACGGCCGCAGCTCGTTGGCGGAGCAAGCGCTCCATCTCCTCATCGAGTTCCCCGAGGGCGCGATCTCGTATCGCCATCTCCTCTTCGACCGATGTCAATGACGACTCGATGGTTTGAAGCGCGGCAGCCAGATTCTCCCGTGATCGGACCAGTTCTTCCAGCTCAGCCGATTCCTGTACCTGTTGTTGGCTGAACAGCAGCCCTCGGTTTCGTTCAACCTCCGCCGCGGTCAATGCCTGAGCCTGCTGTTGTTCGACAGCCGCCAGTTCTTCTCGAATCTTCTCGATGGAATCGGCGGTCGCAATCGCATCAAGCCTTGCCTGTTCGAGTTCCGCCGTGGACCGAGCCTGTTCGGCCGCCTTCTCAGATTCTTGTTGATCCAAATTCAGAACTTCAGTCTCCGCCTCCTGCAAGGACTGTCTCAATGCCTTGAATTCCCTCGTCAACAATGCCACTTCGATTCCGCGTGCCTCACCCTGCAAGGTCTGAAAAGTGCGCGCCTGACGAGCTTGACGCTCCAAAGAATTGAGCTGCTTCTTGACCTCCGCCACGATGTCTCGGACACGCAGGAGATTTTGTTGCGTCGCTTCGAGCTTCCGCAGCGCCTCGGCCTTTTGTTTCTTGTAACGGACGATGCCAGCGGTCTCCTCGATCAGCTCGCGCCGGTCTTGTGGCGATGCATTCAAGATCTGATCGATCTGACCCTGAGCAATGACAGTATGTCCTTTACTCCCCGCCCTGGTGTCGAGCAACAAGCTCCGTATATCCTTCAGCCGGCACTGAATTTTGTTGATGAGATACTCGCTCTCGCCGTTGCGGTACAAACGGCGGGTGATCATGATCTCATGCGCCTCAGTCAGCTCATTCGGAAGTCCAGAGCTCCCATCCAGTTTCATCACTGCGGGATCAAGCCCACCGATCACCAACGACACCTCCGCCATCCCCAAAGGCTTTCGGAGTTCGGTGCCGTTAAAAATGACGTCTTCCATCTTTTCGCTTCTGAGCGTCTTGGTGCTTTGCTCGCCCAACACCCACAGGATGGCGTCGACGACGTTGCTCTTTCCGCTCCCATTCGGCCCAACGATCGCGGTAACTCCCTCAGGAAACTCGATTTTGGCTTCCGCGAACGACTTGAAACCCAACATGTTCAACGATTTCAAATGCATCGGCTCACCTTAAAATTACGAACAGGCGCAGCGCACTTTCCAAGAATTACGAACCGGTGGTCCTTGTACCACAATGGTTTTGAGAAATCAAAATAAACCACATTCCATAGTGGAATAAATGATATGGCCCTACAGCATATAGAGCCATTTGGGGATATATACGGATGAGAACGCCAGCTATCCGGCAATGCTGGCTACCGGCTTCTTCGAGGACTCTATCTGGACGAGTTCCTTCGGCAGGAGGAATTCGACATCTTCCTCGATCACCGTGAGTTCTTCAACATCGGACGGTTCCGAGGCTCTCAGGAACGCGACTACTTCCGTAACCAGAATTTCCGGGGCCGAGGCACCGGCTGCAATCCCGACTGCCTCGGCCTCTTGCAGCCACGCGGGATCGATGTCGGCGGCTGAATCGATGAGGTAAGAAGGAATCCCGCACTGTTCTCCCAGTTCGCGCAGACGATTGGAATTGGAGCTGTTCGGTGACCCGATGACCAGAATGACGTCCACCAAACGAGACAATTCTTTAACGGCATTCTGCCGGTTTTGCGTCGCATAGCAGATGTCTTCTTGGTGCGGCCCCTTGATGTTCGGAAACCGCTTATGCAATGCGCCCACAATGTCTCGACATTCATCCACACTCAACGTCGTCTGTGTGACATACGAGAGGTTGACGGTGTTGTCCACTCTCAATTCTTCGACATCTTTGACCGAGGACACCAAGTGAAACTTGTCCGGGATCTGCCCTAGCGTACCGATCACTTCCGGATGGCCGGCGTGACCAATGAGGATCAGATCGTATCCCTGTGTATAATCGCGGTTCACTTCGTTGTGAACCTTGATCACGAGCGGACAAGTCGCGTCGATCACGTGCAGACGACGCTGATTCGCTTCTTCCCAGACCGACTTGGCCACGCCATGTGCGCTGAAGATCACAACGGACCCTTCCGGGACTTCGTTCAACTCTTCTACGAAGACTGCGCCCTTTTGTCGGAGCGAATTCACGACATGGCGGCTATGGACGATCTCATGACGAACATAAATCGGTGCCCCATATTTCTTAAGAGACAGATCCACGATATCGATCGCCCGATCGACACCGGCGCAAAATCCACGGGGATTGGCGAGATAAATCTTCATAGTCGTCGTAGCTCCTTCGGCCAGGCTCTACAATGGTCCTACTGTCAACGTAACTGGTCACGATACGTGAGAATAAGGTGACTCGTCAACAGAATTGCTCCCACTGCCGCGCCAAACGCCTTGCTCCCATGGATGGTACAACAATATGATGATGGCTCGGAGAAACTATGATCATTACGCAGATCAGATCAAAGCGAGACTACGAACGAGCGCTGCGACGTATCGAAGAGCTGATGGATGCCAAGCCAAGGACCAAAGCCGGAGATGAGCTCGACGTGCTTACCACACTCGTCGAAGCCTATGAAGCCAAGCACTACGCCGTTTGCCCTCCAGATCCCGTAGAAGCCATCAAATTTAGGATGGATCAACTTGACATGACCCGCAAAGATCTGGAAGCGATACTCGGTGGGCGCGGGAGAGTGTCTGAAATCTTGACGAGAAAACAGGCCCTTTCGTTAGAAATGATCCGCCGGTTGCATAGAAAACTCCGCATACCATTGGAAAGCCTCATCGGCACCGCCGCGTAAACTAGCTCCGATCGAATTGCCTCACACTATTATCATTTCATCGAGCCGCGTTCGCAGGCTGCGGAAAAACCCTTCTTTCATCCTTCGAAAGCCTCAGGGCGAGCGGAGTGGTCATTGAGTTTACTGAGGTTTTCCGTTCGTGGTGAGCTTGTCGAACCATGAACGGACTGAAGAAATGACACGCCCTTCGAGAGGCCTGTTCTGAGCTTGTCGAAGAACTCAGGGCGAACGGATGAGGACGCAACACCCTTGAAAACTGCACTCGCCCGGCGGAATCGGAGGCAAAGGGTAAAAGAACAAAGGGCACAGGGTTAGGACTCAAGGTCCTGGGCAAGACGGAAGCCGATGTCGCTGTCCCGGGCGCCGGCGAAGCTCCAGTCCCGGTCTGACGCACGCAAGTCCACCGGCAGGGTGGTCCAGGACCCGCCCCGGATCACGCGCCCGCCGCCAACTTTGTCGATAGGCATTGCCTCCGGTCGATCGGGATTGTCGTACTCGTTCAGGCACCACTCCCGGACATTGCCTGCCATATCATGCACACCTTGCTCTGTAGTTCCCTGTGGATACATCCCGACAGACGTTGTTCGGTTCCGTCGGCTTTCGGTGCTATTGGACCGGGAACCATCCCACTCGCCTTCCCACGGGTACTCGCGCTGTGGATCCCCTCCTATCGCTGCCTGCTGCCATTCCCATTCGGCGGGAAGACGAATGTTGGTTTCGGTCTTGGCACTAGGCCACCGACAAAAGGCAACGGCTTCGTACCAGGAAACCGTCTCTCGCGGACAATTGGCCTCTCGCCATGACGGCTTTCCAGCTTCCTTACTCTGCTCGATATCCTTCCACCACTCCTTGTTTCGATACCCGTCCTCGGCATTGAGAAACGCCTCGAACTGTTCATTGGTCACAGGATATTTGGCCATACGGAAGGGTTTGACCTTGAAGAAGTGATTGAAATCCTCCAATCTCACCTGCCCTCCAGGGATATCGATCCACTTGATGTCGGGCACACCGTCCTTTACCCCGACGCCGATCCGCGCATCGCCAAACTCGGCGAGTTTCTGGCCAATCAACAGCCGTCACTGATGGGAGAGCTCTTTATGATTCAACTTTGTTATCAACACCTCTTGAGGTCTCAAAAACCGCCACAACTCTGGAGAGATACTCTTCCCGAACCGCTGGACCGCCGCGAGAACCTTCTCGGCACGTGAACCAAGCCACAGCTCTTGTGGGTTGTCGCCACCCTTTTGCCACCTCCGTGCTTCCTCTTCCGCTTGTTCGATATCACGCAGGGCTTCCCCGCTCTTGTCGATCCAGTCCATGAGTTTGGGCCACGCTGTAAACAGCTTTTCATGGGCGACCTCGACAATGACCCCTTGTCCAGGCTCGCTCGTGACCAAGACGCGGCAATCTTGCCCTGCCAATGCGTCGATGAGCTGCACAGCAGCCGGATTTGAACTGAACGTCGAAACAGCCGCGCGGCGTCTTGTCGGCGGGCGCTCTCGCTCGACATGCACGAGTTCGGCAAAGGCGTGGTCGAACGATCCGTGCACCTCATCCTCCAAGCCGGACAAGACATCATTTGCCTTCGTCGCAATCGCACCGACCACTCCCCCGATGTCCTCATACGCCTCCATGGTAAACATGCGGTCCTTTCGCCTCTCAAAGAGTTGCTTGAGGGCATACTCGACGAGTGCCAGGTTCCCCGGCTCTTGCCCGGTGTCCTGCAAAATCCGCTCGACAAGCCCTGGCTCAAACGTATATCCGGTGGCATCAGCCGGCTTCTCGATCATATCCTGCATCATGCGTGGCGACACGGGGCCCAGATGATACCGGTAGGGGCTATTGAGGAGCTTCAGCGTTGATTCATACGTTTCCAGTTTTCCGAGAAATTCGCTGCGGATGGTGGCGACGACCATGAGTCGGTTAGCTGAGTCCTGTGCCGTACCGATCAGTTGCTCAAGAAACGTCTGAATGTCCGGCTCTTTGAAGTCACTCGTGAACAACTCCTCCATCTGATCGATGAAGAGGATTAATTCCTGGCCTTGGCTCAGATGCTGAGCTAAGAGAGCTCGAAGCGTGGAACTTTTGTCCGTCAATCGCGGCCGAGCGGAGAGTTCGAGCGCATCTTTCAGTCCTCGGGCAAGCGCACCACCAGGTGTGTCGCCATCGCTCGGCTGGATTCGCTGCCATATCCATTGTGCATTTCCTATCAATCGCCCTTGTTTGGTGACTGCCTGCCACACTCCTGCGGCAACCACTGACGATTTCCCCGACCCAGACGCCCCGATCACGAGCAGCGCACGTCCTCCCGGCTCGCTCATTTTGCCGATCAACTCATCCACTTCGCGATCCCGCCCGAAGAACAGGGGCGCATAGTCCTGGTTAAAGCACAGCAACCCACGATAGGGCGATTTGCCGTCGGGCCAGTCGATCGCTTAATCTTTTCTGGCTCAGACTGGCCTCCGTTCTTCTTTGCAAGCCAGCGGGTCAGGGCACTCGTCACGTCAACGGAGCGAGGGTCATCGGTAAAGCATTTCACTCCGTGCTTCTTGATAAGGCTGCGACGCCATGTCTCCAGGGCAGGATCTTCTTTCTGTTCATCGTATTTCGCCCACCACTTGGCATCGTCATCGAGCAAAAAAACCAAGGGGTCTACTCCGAATGGCACTTACTTAAGCTTCTTGGGATGGCCATATTTCCGGACGTCCTTTCTGGCGATCGCACGGGGCTTGATGAGTAGTGGGTAGGGTTTTGGTCGTCGCTTGATGGCCCTGGGTTCCATACGGCCTAACCGGTTGCCTACGCGCTGCTGAGTGATCAGGACCAACAGGCCATACGGCAGCTCATCATGATCGATGCCAGAGCCATGATGAGTCCAAGCGTTCCAGAGTTGCAGGGTGTGCTTGAAACTGAGTTGGCGTGGCAGCCAGTCGGTGAGGAATGCCGCTTGAGCCATCATCACCCGAAGAAGATTGTAGGCCAACAGATGGATCCAGATCTCCTTGATGGCCATGGTTGGGGTCTGACAGCTCAACTGCTCCATGCCTAAGGTGCTCTTGATGTTGCGCAGATCGAGCTCGACATGCCATCGGCTTCGAAACAGGGCCTTCAAGGCGGACTTGTGCGTGTCCTTGGGGCACAGCAGCGTCGTCACCAGGATTTTGCCGCCGGTGCGCAGTTCCCGTACCATCAGCGTCGCGGGTGCCTGATCGTAGGCCGCCTGAGTCATCCAGTCAGGTTTGCTGGTCGGCTTGTGCAGCACGATCAGATGGTCGCGCGGCCCCAATCGCTGACCGCACCGAAAGTCGGTCCGGCGTTGGCGCGCCCCGTATTGTTCAAAGACCGCATCAATGCCCCGTGTGCGCAAGGTGCACAACAGAAAATACGTCGCGTAAAAGGCATCGCCTATGAGCAGGTCCCCAGGCTCCAACGTATCGAGTATTGAACGGAGGAGGGTCTGTTCATCGCCGCCCTTTCCCTGATAGCGGCCGATGGCGGCATGAAGCATCGCCCCGCTCCCAAGACACAGCATGCCCACCACCCGGCACAAGGGGAACCCCAGGCCGGGCTTCTGACTCTGCGGTTGTGGATAGGCCGCCTGATTGGCGGGCGTGTCCGGCATGACCACGGTCGTGCCGTCCACCAGCCGTACCGGACGACCCCGCCAACGCCAGGGCTCAGGAGCCTGTGCGGTGAGCCGTCGCCCAGTCTGTCGCACCAGAGTGGAGAGCATCTCCGTCGGCAAGCGTTGTCGAGCACGACAATATGCCCCGGTATGCGTACTGCAACGCGGCAGGCCTCGGGTCACGCGCTTGACGGCTGTGTCGTTGACGACGTTCTGACATGACCGATCCGCACTGAGCGCCTGTGCGAGAAACATCGACAGCGTCTCGGTTGGGGGAATAACCGTTTCCGATGCTGCGGCACCAGCGACTCGACCTCATCCAACAACTCAGGGTGTGTCAACAGGTTGAAGAACGTATCCGCATCGCTGCGGTGGATATGACTGCGAATGCGTCGTTGTTGCTGTGCACGCGGGCTATGCTTCGGATGCATTCAGGCTCGCTCCTCGGGTGAAAGGTCGATGGGTGTTTGGGCCTCCTACCGTATCACTGGAATCAGCCTTTTGTGCGGCACATCACCTATGTAGCCGTTAAGTAAGTGCCATTCGGGTCGGATACCTTTATTTGCCTCTCTCATTCTTGGTTGTAGCATTGAACACACCAGTCCTCTGGTGTGCTGACCTTTAAAAAGGAAGGGCGCGTGCAAGCAAAGAAGGAGCACCCCGGTACCGAAACGAGGCACCGCGTTGGGCAGGACCGGTCTGCTAGTCCGGCACGATGATGAAGCGGCCAAGCTTGGCAGGGCGGTAGACTTCGAAGTCCCGGCGATCGAGTGTAAAGACTCGTCGGATTCTCTCCCGCTCTCCCACCGCGACCAATGCGGCATCGGCGAGGTCCATCGGAAGATCGCGGTATTTCTTCATCAGCTCTCTCATTCTCGAGAGATCCCGCTCATCAAGCGTCGCCAATTCGACGACGCCTCGGTCCACCATCTCCCACAAGGCCTCTTGCGCTTTCCAGGAGAAACTCAGCAAATACATCGCCTCGGTCAATGCAGGCCATACGGTACACAATGACTCGGTGAGGGACCGCAACACCTGGACGCAGCGGGCATGATACGCATCGTCTTTATGGATGAGGGCGATGAGCGGCCCGGCATCCACCAGCATCATCGTCCGGGGTTCCCGGGTCGACCAGCCAGCGAGCGGCGAAACTTTTCTCCCGTCCTCATAGAGAGGTCCGCTGGTCCCCCGCTCACGCTACCGATGAGATCCCGCACTTTCTCATAGGGATGTTCAGTCGCTTCTTGAGCGTGAACCTCCTTGGCAAGGACTCCGATGGTTTCTCATAGGCTGAGGCGACAAACTCGACACCTTGCCATCTCGCTCGACTCTCTGTTCCCTCCCCCGTACGCTCAGCGCCTGTTGAGACTTCTTACTTGTTTGGGTGACTGAAACCTTTGGCTCTTTGTTCCGGATCAGTGAAGGAGACAGCTCATATGGCTCAACGACCTTTTCAAACGGGGATTGTCGTCAATTCGAATGACGGAGAAAACGGCAAGGATGTCGTGATCTATACCGTGCCCGCCAGGAAACGGTTCGATGTGAAATTTCTCGACATCAATGGTTTCGGTCAGCCGAATCAATCCCTCTTCTACGCCATTCACGTGACGACACGATCAGAAGTAGGCATCTATCCGATCGCAGTCGCCGGTATTTCAGAAATCGCTGAGCCCGAATTTCCAACCAGATTTTTTGGGGGCCAGGAAACAACCCTCTACGCAGATCCCAAATCCGGCATCCTCTTTTCGGTCGCACGTAAGGATGCTACAGGCCATGTACGGGTGTTCATCAGTATCTCCGGACTTCTCGTGGACGTTTGAGGAGGAGAGGTACGCAGATTGCTGGGTAAAATTCCCCGATGAGAGACCTACGACCACAAACAAGGAAATGGTCTTCCTATGAATGCGACGCCAAACCCCTCTTCCATTTTGCAGACTGCCTTCGGTTTTTGGGGTTCCAAGGTCCTGCTTACAGCTGTCGAGGTCGGTCTGTTCACCACACTCGCAAACCGTCGGCTCACCGGGACTGGGTTGGGCAAGGAATTGCAATTCCATCCACGTGCCAATCCCGACTTTTTTGACGCCCTCGTGGCGATGAAGTTTCTCGATCGTGAGGGTAACGGCCCAGAGGCGAAGTATTTCAATACGCCCGAGGGCGCCATGTTCCTCGATGCAGCGAGCCCTCGGTACATCGGAGGGATTCTTGTCATGCTCAATGCGCGGCTGTTCAAATTGAGGACGGCCTCGCGGAACGATGTATTTGTACGCTCAAGGAACATCTTCCAGCCTGTGCGACCATTCCGCACGGTCGAGGAGCTGCGCCACGCGCTCCTGGCTTGGTTGGTGACCTGCAATGAACAGTGGCTGGTCGAACGACGTGGGTTCCGTACCCCTCCACAGGTGGATGGGGATCTCATGGCGACCTCAACTACCTCGAGACGGACGATCGTTGAGCGATGCGAACCAGGGGGCGGGTCGAACATGACTATTCCGGTCTCCAAGCAATTAGGTGTGGTGCAAGGAACAACTGCCTTGAGATATTTTCCAGGGTAGTGCCTCAGAACTCGCTTTACAGTCCGTTCGTGCTAAGACCTGTCGAAGCATGAATGAAAGTCATGGAAATCACTCGCCTTTCGACAAGCCCGGGGCCAACGAGAAAGATCAATACGCGTTAGGCGCACAACACTAGAATGGGTCCGTAGGAATGCATACGTATGATAGACTATCGATAAAAATCGCTGATGGTCTCGACTACCTCTGTTTGTTGAGCCGGTGTCAACTCTGGATAGATTGGAATCGCGATTGTCTCATTGGCGGCCCGTTCGGATTCAGGAAAGTCACCTTGCTTGTGCCCCAAATAGAGAAAACACTCTTGCAGGTGGAATGGGACCGGATAATAGATCTCGGCACCAATTCCTTTCTGCTTTAAATGGGCCATGAGCGCATCTCGCTGCTCGACTCTGAGCACAAACTGGTTATAAATGTGATAGTGCTTAGCGCCAGAGCTGCGGTAGACAGGCTCCGGCAATTTCACTCTCCCAGTCTGCGTGAGGCCGCTCTGCTTGAACAGAGTCTCGTATCGAGTGGCATTCTCCTGCCGTCTTTTGGTCCACCCATCGAGATAATCGAGCTTTACATTGAGAACCGCAGCCTGAATCGTATCAAGCCGGAAGTTCCCTCCGATGAGCTTGTGATAGTACTTCGGCTTGCTCCCGTGAACACGCAGGACTCGTATCCGCTCCGCGAGATCCGGATCGTTGGTGATGGTCATCCCGCCATCGCCTAAACATCCGAGATTCTTGCTTGGAAAAAACGACAGGCAGCCGATGGTCCCGATACTACAGGCTCGCCGCCCATCGTGGTATTCCGAGCCGATGGCCTGGGCCGCGTCCTCGATGACGCTCAGATTATGCCGCTTGGCGATATCCATAATGGGAGTCATGTCGGCGCATTGCCCATAGAGATGGACCGGAATAATCGCCTTGCTCTTGGCCGTCAGAGCCGACTTAATTTTGGCGGGATCGATGTTATAGGTGACAGGATCGATGTCTACTAGTACAGGCTTGGCTCCCAATCGCACGACTGCCCCGGCCGTGGCAAAGAATGAATAAGGCGTGGTGATGACCTCATCACCCTGGCCGATGCCGAGAGCCATGAGGCCAATCAGGAGCGCATCGGTTCCCGAGGTTACTCCAATGCCATACCTAGCCTGACAATAAGCGGCCACGCGTTCCTCTAATTTGCCCACTTCAGGACCAAGAATAAATGCCTGACTTTGGAATGTCTGCTCCAGGGCCCCCATGATTTCTTTATGGAGCGGTTCGTGATGTGCTTTCAAATCGAGTAGTGGAACTGGCATATCAATCTCCTAATTGAAGCTGGCATTAATAGCCGTTAGTAACGCCAAAGCCGATCTACAATGCATTCAGGCCAAGCCGCCAGGCTTCAATAAATGGTCTGTGCCTCGGTCGGGAAGGCAACTTGGTGCATGTTCAAATACTCGTCGCGTAGAGTCCCATCAACGACTCAATGAAAGCATCTTTACATGATTGGAGCAAGACCGTACAACCAGATCCAGCGCACACCAGTGAAAAGTTAACTTCTATCTGCTTGGACTCCAGATGTGGATGTATCTAGCCTCCGAGTACGCGGAGCACGACTCATCACACCAACTAGCAGCTGGTGCAACCGCCTGGCAATTTCTTTCCGATTGTACAGTCTCTCTGCGGCACAGCGCCCGGCTCGCCCCAGTTCATGGCGTAATTCAGGGGTCGAAGCTAGCTTGCGGACAGCCTGTTCGAGACCTCGCACATCTTCATAGGGAACCGCCAAACCAGCGCGAGCATCAAGCACGCGCCGAGCACCCTCCCCTCCACCGGCAAAGAGAATGGGCAACCTGCTGGCCATCGCTTCATAAATCTTACTGGGCACAGAACCGGGTATTGAAAATTTAAGCACGTGGAATCCTACCTGGGATACCGCCAGCAAGGCAGGAATTCTTTCCTTGGGTAGTGCTCTTAATAGTCGCACATTGAGCAGATTTCCAACCTCGATTCGGCGCTGCAAGGACTCACGCTCCGCCCCCTCACCCACCAGCACGAACTGAACATGTTCCAAATCGCGAACTGCCGCGGCAACCTCGAGGACCACATCCAAGCCCTGTGCCATCCCCATGACTCCGGCATACGTAAAGGTGACATGATCCGTAGCCCCGAGCAGAGATCGAGCCTCGTCATCAGCAAATTGTGGGCCGAACCTATCAACGTCGACACCGTTCGTGATAACTTCCGCATCTGTCGAGGAACATCGACGTCGCACTGATTCGACGATCTCGTTCGACGTACCTGTCACCAAAGCAGCCCGTCGGTAGTATGACAACTCAAGAGCTTCAGCTCCGGCAAGGATCAGTCGATTGTTGACCACTCCCATGTATTTGGCCGATTCGGGCCACAGATCTGACACATTAAAGACCATCGGCACAGCCCATTGTCGGGCCAAGCGAATACCGGCATGCCCGAGGAACAAGGGAGGTGACTCCACAAACAATACATCCGGCTTGGCACACAGAGGTGGCCCCCAATGAACTACCGATCGAACAAATGAGAAATAACACATGAGCCGATTGACGAAACCGCTTTGAGCTGGACGCAGAGGTACTCTTACCACCGAGAGCTGTCCCATTACTTCCTTCACGGGATTTCTCGCATCGTACCCTTCAAAAATTCGTCCTGTCGGATAATTAGGTAACGCGGTGAGAACTTCCACCTCCCACCCTAAGCCTGAAAGCTCTTGCCCCAGCTCAAAGAGGCGTGTCTGAGCAGCCCCAATCTCAGGCGGAAAATATTGTGTTAACAGAAGTATGCGCGGCATAAATTCTTAAAACCAGCTTGAGCGAATAGTACTTACCCGACATCCAGCCTTTCATCCTCTCTTCATCACTATATAACAAAGCTTCCACTAACTTCGGCTAATTACCGCAAGATAATGTGTGTTAAACAGTCGGATTCGTTCGAGGACATAACACCCCAACCAGGTATAAGGCGCAAGTAAGCGGCACAACGGCGGTGCCAACGACACCCTATGGAAGTCTATATGACAGTCTGGGAATAGATGAACGATCTCACGCTTTCGTATACCTCGCACATCGGGATTCGACGGATTGTTGAGGAGAAAGTCATACCAAAGAATACGGCCTTCTTCTTTCAGCACACGGAGCATTTCACGAGCGATCATTTCTTTCACGGTAATATCGAGGATAGACGAAAAGACCGTAAACTGTACAACGAGGTCGAAGCTTGCGGCATTGAACAAGAGCCTCGTAGCGTTGCCGCAGTGAATTTGCATTCCCGGAGGGCTTAACTGCCTTGCTTGGATCACGCGGTCTTGAAGAACATCGATCCCTGTCACATTTTCGGGGCACGCTCCCCATTTAATGAACTGACGAAGCCACTGCCCCTGTCCACATCCAATCTCGAGAATTCTTTTTTTTTGAAGATGTTGGAAATCTGTTGCTCTCAAGACAGCCAAGATATCGCGTTCCAGCTCCTGGAATCGAAAAACATGTGCTTGATTGAACCATGAATATCGAAGTGCACCCTGCCGTTTCGCGTAAACCGATCTAATACGCGTCTCTTCCGATTCCAGATCGACCTCCAATTGATCCATCGTTACACTTCCATATGAACTATCTAAGATGAGGAAAAGGTGACGAATGGAACTCCTCGCTCTTGTGGGACTACGCGGCCGATGGAACATAGGTCAGATGACATGGCGTAATGCTGTACTCATCCGTCTCGATCAATCTACATTCCAAGGTCAATGAATAACCTGTTTTCAATGGCTCTTTAATTGCCCACCGAACTTTCTCCTTCTTGCCAATATGGATAAACAAAAGTCTAATAGTATATTAGGATTGAGCTGCATGCGCCTCGCAACACCCTGTCTTTTATGCGACTCCACAACCTCGTGATAGAAGTTCCCTAAATGTAGAGCGGTTTGTTCTAAGGAGAGAGCTTGCATCTTTTCACGGCCTGCTATGCTCCCCCCTCTAGCCCTAACTAAGCCCAGCTTAACTCTTATGTCATCAGGGTCTGGCATCGCGATATGACATCCTTCGATCCCACTAAGCCTTTCACCCACATCACCTACATCAACAGAAACAACCGGGCGATCACACGCAAGAGCTTCCTTGATGACGTTTGGCGACCCCTCGTGCAAAGATGTTAGGAGCACAACATCGCTGGCGTTGAGCCAGATGGGAACTTCTTCATGAGGTACGCCTCGAAGTTGATGCAACTCTGCATTCAGTCCCGATCGGTTGACTTTGTCGACTGCTGCTTGTGCCAAGTAGAGACGTTTACGAGGATCACCAGCGTTCGTAGGGAATAACACATGGAACTTGTCGGGGTCCCATCCTAACCTGTGGCGGCAGTCCACCTGGTCGAGCGGTCTAAACCGCTCAAGAGCAATACCGTTTGGAATAATTCGAACCTTCGATCGATTGACGGTGCTAGGAAGAGCCTCTTCGAGATTTCGAGATTTGACCACAATGCCAACAGCTCTTCTGGCCGCAATATGCGAGGCCAAAATCCCATATTCACTACTGATTCTTCTTAGTGATCCCGATAGATATTCCCCTAGAAGGTCAGATCCACAGAATGAAACCACCGTCGGCCTATCCTTAACGATTCCTGTCACTCGCTCTGCCAGAACCCCTCCGTACATGGCATGAACCACATCGGGCTGAAACTGTTCGATGCGACTCCGAAGTTCTGCTCCCATGGTGAAATAAGAGCGCATACCTCTCTCACAGCGATCAACATGCATTACCTCAACATCCAGGCCCCTACGTGTTAGCCCAAGGACTTGCTGTTCGATGAAGGTACCCATGGCCGGGTATCTCGGTGTGGGATATAAATTGGTCACCGCCAAAACACGCATAGAATACCTTCCGTGAGACTATTAGCCGAGCGTGTGTACTGGTTTGGGTTTTTGGAGAACCAAAAAGACGCCGCTTGTTAGAGCGTCAGTTGCGTCCATTTTTCGGAATCTCGGGGCCAGAGCCGGTGCTTCAAGCCCATGAGGAGCTTGTTCTCGCTTCGTTAGGAGTAATTCAAAACCCACTTTCTTGGCGAGAATGAGGTGTGTACTCAGCGGCTCTCGGTTTAATAGAAATTCACGTTTCCCTCGGACCAGCTTCCACTGCCAATCGGAATAGGCCAAATGTCCGTTCCAAAAAGGCGATCGACCATGAGCTCGAAAATCAATCACATGCGAAGCATAGCCGCCTGGTTTGAGCCACGCAAACATAGCACGATACGTCTCTTCAAGGTTATCAACATGCTCAAGCACAGCTTGTGAGAAGATCAAATCAAGTGAGGCTTCATCAATCTGAGGCAGCGAGATCCAAGGAACTCTGTAGCCTAGAAGAGAACCACTGTTCATCCCAATCCGGATCTGGCTGCGGATCTCCTCGGCTTTGACGGGGAGATTTGTCCAGTCAATAAGATGGCTGGGTAATTCATATGAGTCTATCCGTGGTCCAACGCGAGGAAATTCCGCGTCATCCGGAACCCGCTCCTTCCGTGAGTACAACAGCAGCAATTCGTCGAACATCTTTTCCAAATCCGTCTTGGCTGAATACGCTACAATATCTAACCCGACGTAGCGGGTCGCTCCAGAAAGCAAAGCCGCAAGGCCAATACCGAGGCTGTCTCCTGGCCCCAGCTCCCCAATTTGGGCCCCACTAATCTTAAAGCCCCATCGATCGAGCATCATGAGATGGCGAAACCAGACGGAATAGCAGTATCGAGCCGAGTCAGATCCTCCCGTCGATGCATGACGTTGACGCCATGCATTCAAGATAGGAACAAAGGTCAACATTCCTGTTAGGATGTGGTGTGCCTTCCAAGCTTGGACCACCGTACACCTCCAATTCTCCCTTGATTCCGCATACTCTTACTTATCATCCCAACCTTCAGCCCGGTAGGCGGCAAAGGTCTCTGACCTCAGACGGTTGAGTCCGAATGCTTGCTCCGCTTTGATTCGCCCGGCAGCTCCCATCCGACGACTCAACTCACGGTCTTCAAGAAGTGTTGCGATACGGCCGGTTAGGGTATTCGCATCCTCTCTTGGTACCACAAATCCTGTTTTGCCCTCGTCTACCAGATAAGAAATATCACCGGCATCGGTCGCAACAACAGCACGACCACAAGCCATTGCCTCCATGATGACATTCGGACAACCTTCACTCTCGGCAGTATGTACCAGGAAGGCTGCATCGGCGAGCAGATCCGGAATATCGTGTCGAGCGCCCAGAAACCGAATTAGATGATCCACATGAAGACTTCTCGCCATGGCCTCTAGTTCCCCTCTCAGGGGTCCTGACCCAGCAAGAAAGATTTCGAGACATAGGCCCTTCGAGGCAAGAAAACCGACGGCTCGAATTAACCGATCCCAGCGCTTTACCGCCGACAGGCTTCCTACAGCTAGGATATATCCCCGTTCAGGGTGGGGCCTAGGTACATACTGATCCAGATCGACTCCGTTCGTAACGACATAAATGCGACGAGGCCGATATATCATCGCTGAACGTCTGGCCTCCTGCTCCGCATTAAGGCTATTATAGACTTGGCCGGACGGCCATCGCCCACAGAGTCGTCCCAATATCTGCCCGGCTTCCCGGCGGTCTCGGGTAAAGTTGCTTCGTACCGACCCGATAGGGATTGCTCCTCTGCCTTGAGCTGCCCACCAGGCAGCGATATTCGTGTAGAAGGTATAGGAATGAATCACCTCCGGTCGCACAGAAGATACCATGCTACATAATGCTCGTAGCTTGGCTGACCGGGTCATGCTCTCACCCAGGCGTATCACTGGTACGCCTAGTGTACGAAGCTCTCGAGCGTAATGGTCATCCGGAGAATTGCCCCATACGGCTACCGCAGGTTTGTAGCGCCCTCGATCCATTGTTCGAATCAGGCACACAAGCTGTCTTTCCAACCCTCCCAAACGCAACTGGCCAACTAGGTAAAGAAGGCGACATTTCATCTATGAACGCCTCTGCAAGACAAGATTGACCCTGTGATTCTTTTCATTCAGGGTCATCGTCTTGCCCAACCTCAACATCCTTGGAGGAGAAGAAACTTCGTTGCTGACCCGGGCGTCGGTCAATTGCTCATACAGATACATAGCCTATTTGCCTTCAGAGTATTCTCACTCCCAGGCCTACAACAATCATGAAGGCATTGCCGGGATGTCCCGCAGCCAACCGGCTTGTTCCTTACTACGGCTCTTTGGGAAATTGTGTGGGTAAATGCTCACTAATTGAGACTATTGACGTTCTTCGTTTCTGTCGACGACAAGAGGCGCAAATCCAACCCACTGAGATATTCGATCCGAATCTTATTAGAAATTGTACGAATTCAACGAAACATGATCAAGTGTGCTCGTCCAAGCAGCGATGTCACGCGACTTGTGTAAATTGGTGAAGGGTGTCCTGGCGCCAGGCCCAGTTAAACCGGTCAACGATGGAGAAGATAATCCATTTCCACACTCTATACCCTCACAAAGCACATTATCGGACGGGTTCCTACGCTGGGCATCGATGAACCACCGTTCAATGACATTACATTAATTGTGCAGCATTTCCGCCAGAAAGCGCAGGGGCATCGGAAGAATTTCACCAAGGACCAGCTTATACACTTGGTCGCTTTCAGAACGACGGTTACATCACCGTTTAAGTAATAATCTCAGAAACGGTTTCATTTTCCCTGACAGCGTGCAAAACGATGAGCACCAATCACTCGTATTTCCCTATGACGATTGGCTAACTCCTGCATGGTTGTGATGAGGTTCAACGCCATGTCAGGAGTCCCCATCAAACAGGAATAGATTTGAGATTAGACCATAACTCGGGGTAGTCTAGACCTCTCGCCGTATATTTGAGCCTACACTGACTACAGTCCATAAATCGCTTTGACTCAGCTCGAACCAATTTTCTTGAATTTCCTTCTGCATTTAGAAAATAGAGCTTATGGCATGATTGTTGCTCGGTGTATGGACCACATTCGGAAGTACCGCGCAAGACATTGTCGCAGAGTCAGTATAGTTGTGAACTGTTATCTATACTC